>CAYXYK010000001.1:0-349756 GCA_964469335.1 uncultured Candidatus Saccharibacteria bacterium
TCTCGGAAGCGTGCTTTGTAAGCTCTCCGGGGGCGAACCCCCAAATCGCGCCCTCCCTTGCATTCCACATTTAAGTGAGTGACCCGGATTTTCCTGGATCACATACTTCAGAGGTCGACCAAAATCCAATAATTGGCCTTACATACTACACTTCGTCACCCCATCGCATTGCTACGAAGTCACGGAATATTAACCGTGTATCCATCGGGTTCGGTTATCACCATCCCCTTAGGACCGACTAACCCTTCGCTGATTATCATCGCGAAGGAAACCTTAGTCTTTCGGCGTGAAGGTTTCTCACCTTCATTGCGGTTACTTGTGCCAACATACGCACTTCCAAGCGCTCCACCATGACTCACGTCTTTGGCTTCAGCGCGGCTTGGAACGCTCTCCTACCACTCCCCGTATTCGAAAATACGACAAGTCCTCAGTTTCGGTACAATGCTTAGCCCCGATTATCTTCGGCGCAGAGTCTCTTAGTAAGTGAGCTGTTACGCTTTCTTTAAAGGATGGCTGCTTCTAAGCCAACCTCCTTACTGTCGGAGAAACTCCACCTCCTTCTAACTGCACTTAGCATTGATTTTGGGACCTTAACTTGAGATCAGGGCTGTTTCCCTTTTGACCACCGGAGCTTTGCCCCCGGAGTCTTACTGCCTGAAACGTTAATCTCTGGTATTCGGAGTTTGATTGGATTGACGAGATTTCTCCCTATTCAGCCCATCCAGTGCTCTACCCCCAGAGGGTACTTCAGACGCTATGCCAAAACATATTTCGGAGAGAACCAGCTATTTCCCAGTTTGATTAGCCTTTCACTCCTTCCCACAAGTCATCCGATAGAGTCGCACGACTAACCAGTTCGGGCCTCCATCTGTATTTCTACAAACTTCACCCTGCTCATGGGAAGCTCACCAGGTTTCGGGTCTAATGCATACGACATTATGTCGCACTATTCATACTCGGTTTCCCTATGCCTCAGTCCCGGATGGACTTAAGCGGCCGCATGCATTAACTCGTTGGCTCATTCTTCAATAGGCACGCCATGGAGGTCCTTACGAACCTCGCTGACTCCTTGTAAACATATGGTTTCAGATCTATTTCAACGTCCTCACCGGACTATTTTTCACCTTTCCCTCACGGTACTCGTTCACTATCGGTCTGTAAGTAGTATTTAGCCTTAACGGTTAGTTCCGCTAGCTTCCTCCTAGCTATTCGTGTCTAGAAGTACTCAGGAACAGGGACCAGAAAGATATGTACATTTCGACTACGGGGCTATCACCCTCTGGGGCTTTGCTTTCCAGCAAATTCTTCTATGTTCATATTTTGTAACTTTCCGACTTACGTCCGTCCCTGCCCTACAACCCCTATACATGCCGCGCACACTCCGTTTACACAGAACGTGCGCGGCGCATACAGGTTTGGGCTGTTCCCCTTTCGCTCGCCGCTACTTCGGGAATATACAATTGTTTTCTTTTCCTCTGGGTACTGAGATGTTTCACTTCCCCAGGTTCGCTCTCTACATCGTAGAGTACACAGTCTTAAAACCGTGTGAGTTTCCTCATTCGGAGATTTCCGGATCAAAGGTTGCTACACGCCTCCCCGGAACTTTTCGCAGCTACGCCACGTCCTTCATCGCCTCTTACAGCCAAGGCATCCACCATATGCTCTTGGGTTCTATTGGGAACCCAAAAAACCATTTTGTTCGACACTCGCAAAAGTGTCGAACGTAACCGCAACATTTAATTTATGTCTGAATACTTGTTTCGAAGATATTCAGACACGAGTGTTTTGTGTGATCACCAACATATCTTTACCGACGAAAAGACCTCCTTGCGGATGGATCTTAAAGTAAAGCTTGTTGGTGTGTTGCTCGATGATCACACCTTTTGATCTCTCATACTGCTCCTGAAAAGACAGTATTGAGAGTTTGTATATCTTTCGATATACACCATTTCTCATTGTTACCGCCCGAGGATACTATCCCCTGGCAAATCGAGAATGGAATTCGTATTTCAAAGAAGTAATCGTCCAACCGTTTCCTGCCTTTTAAACAAAAATCCGCTTTGAGCGGACACAAGCCAAACTAAGGCGTGTATCGCGCTTTATAGCTGAAATTGAGTAAGGTTTCTCATAACTGCGTACTTGCTAGTATAGCCATGGCGGAAATACTGTCAAGCATTGTATAGCCTCATCTTTTCTTCATATGGGGATACCCTGTGAATAGCCCTTGAATTACTTGACTTTTTCATATATTTGTTACACACTAATCAATAGTTTGCTCGTTTCGGGCACCCTCTCAAACCCACTACGGAGGTCATATGTTCCGCTGGATCACTCGTATTCTCGAACGCAAGGCACAGGAAAAGGCAGCAAAGGCTGCGGCCGAACGCGAGCGCCTACTCGCGAAGTCCCTCCCGAAAAAATGGGAGGAATACAGGCAATTCCAATGTCGGTGGGCAGAGGAGGGAATCTACATGCTCAGACAGCCGACCTTCGAAGAGTGGCTCTTCGGCAACACTCCAGAAGTGCGAGCCGATGTGCAGAAACTCCTTCGAGGTGCGGGGCTGTAGCCCCGCCTATCACCCACAACGAAACACCCCGCACTCGCAAGAGCCGGGGTGTCCTTCATTTTTCACAGAATTAGATGAGTTTCTTAATTTTTCAAACCTTCAGATTCGAATGCAATGCGAAGGGTTGGACCGATAAAATGCGAAGGGAGCCATAGTCATCTATGGTGACCTTGCTTTTGTCGGGAAACCCAAGCAGTGCGTCGAATGTGGAGGTTTATTTTTTCAGGCGGACGTCGGTGCGTATTTCACGTATCAAATCCGCCGCTGCCTCCTTCCCTCCTAGACCGAATGCCAGTCCGCCTGCGAGTGCGACCATTGCCACAAACCCTGCGAACAGGGTGTACATGTACTGCGGAGCGATACCGAGCTGAGAAAGTGCCATGATGATCGCGAATACCCAGATCGAGACACGAGTGACCGCACCAAGAAGATGCGACACGCGCGAGCCGAGCGCACTCACGGTCCCATGCACCATGTCACCGAGGATATCCGCGACCACAGACGCAACGAACAGTATCACTGCTGCGATCAATACCTGCGGGATGTACGCGAGCACTTCATTCAAGAATGCATTCACCTGTGAAAGCCCAATGATATCGAGCGCCGGAATGAGCATCAAAACAACGAAGAAGATCTTGGCGAGGGTGCCGAAGAACTTCCCCGCGCGCATACGATACCCCGCGCGCGCAAGTGCGGTCTCAACCCCTGCCTTACGTAGCCATTCGTCTGCCTTGAGCGCGTCTACGAGCTGCTCTACTACACGTCCGACTGCCGTGCCGAAAATGAACCCGAGTGCGAGAAAAAGGGACGCAGCAATGAGTTTTACTGTGAAATCCCCCACTCCAGAGGTGAGATTGGTGAGAGACTGAATGAATTCGTTTTTCAGTGTTTCGTACATGTCAGAAATGAAAGTCATGGATAAAATATATTCTTACTATGCCACTATGCCGAAGTATTCACGCAAGATTTTTTCGACTCCTTCTTCGTCCATATCCGGAAGTCCTTCAGCCTGCAGGACTCCATCACTGCTGAGCATGCTCAGTGTGTCTCGCATGACCGCTTGTTTCCATGCCGCAGGATCAACCCCCTCCTTGGTTATGGTCTCTCGATTACGAAGCCATAGCTCACGCACCTTAAGCACTACTTCCGGATGTGCCGGTGTCGGGGCACCTTCACGTGCGATTGCCTTGAACTCCTTTCGTGCAGCTTCTCTTGCGTTTGCTTCTTCAAACATAACTTAGAATAGGTTTAGCTTATTAAGTACGACGAGGTGCGGATAGTCGATGACGTCACGGATGAATTTGTCGTAGATTCCGAAACGATATTCGAAGTCGGTCGTCTCCATCACGCCGTAAGTAAGCTCTTTGCCAAGCTCGGCCTCGAGGCGACGGAGTACTCCTTCAATAACGGGCTTCTTGAGCTTGTCGCCAACGATGAGAATATCGACGCGTGAGTCAGACTCGTCGATGAAGATGCCGGAGACGATGATGAGTTTCATTTGCCCGCAGTTGCGGAAACGACCGGCGACATCTTCTTTACCGAGCGCGATCTCTGTGACAAGCGACTTGAGTGGGGTCAGGTACGGAAAGCTGACGTTGAGCCCGTAGCCGGTCACCTTTTTCTTTTCAAGGGCTCCGTCCTTCCCTGACGCTTTCGGTCGCATCTTCACAACGATGCGTGACTTGATGAGTCCTATCTCTTCGAGCAGCTTCACTTCCTTTCTGAGCGTGTCTCCCGAGATCTTGCTGCGCTTCCCCATCTCGGTCTTGTCGAACACCTCTTCGGTGTTCATGAGAAAGAGTCGCATGAGCCGCACTCGTGCGGAACTACCGAATAGCTTACCTAGAATATCCATTTGGATATTGTACTACGCCGTAGAATCACTGCAATATTCCCAAAAGTGACGTTTTCTCTTACTTCGTTCATAAATGGATGAGATTCGAGGCATGGGGAAATCGACGAAGGAGACGTATTCCTCATACGTTGACTGAGTCGAAGGGGCCCCATAACGATGAAGCTCGCCATTTATGAACGAAGTAAAAAAACCGGCGCTTACGCGCCGGCTTGCTCGAACAACGAATCCATCGGAACACCGAACGGCGTGGTCCCTCCTTTCGGGAACCGCTCGGAATCGAGATACCACATCCTTTCCTTGAAATATGACCGGGAATCGATCACCCCAGTACAGCTTGCGTAGACCGGGCACAGGACCGGAGCGTCTTTACGCTGGTAACACTTGGTACAGAACGAGGAGCCAAGGAACCAGATCGCATGGGCGAGGTCGACCCTGCTCCACCCTTTTTGATTGCACAGGTCAGAGAGGAAAGGCCGCAGCAATGCTTCGAGTTCGACATTCTCCAGTCTCGTCATGGTCGATTCGAGCAGGCCATGTTGGATGAAGAACCGCTGCACATGGACGTCAATCGGGAACGCGTCCGGAACATAGAGCTTACCGAGCTGCTCGCAAAAGATCACAAAGAGTGACGTGATCTTCGGTCCGAAGCCCGGGAACGGATTCACCCCATGTGCACGCTCATAGATCACCCGATGACGCTGAAACGCATCGACACTCTTGTGCTCACGGAAGATATTGACCGGGTCACCGTCATACTCTGCCCACAGAACGCGCGCACACTGCATCCACTGCTGCGCGGAAAGGTTCGGCTCGAAGATTCCGGCACTACTGAGGATGTACGCGATGTGACCTTCGGTCATCCGGAGCACCGATTTTCGGTACATTTTTCTTGTGTCGCCAAGCATGCTGTTCGCTGCCGAGTCATTCGCTTCTCTGAACAGGTCTCCTGCTGTCTGCCACCTGCCCTCCTTGAGTGCTTGGTGGGTCTGATACACCTTGGATGAAAGCGAGCGCCTGTCCGTCCGCGCTGCATGGAAACGCCAGATGAGGTCATCCGTACTGCCGAGCTGCTGGCCTTTCGGCGTGTAGATCAGCTGCGGAGCATGGGTATCGGCATGCACATGCGCGAACAGCAGTTTCTTGCCCATATACGCTTCGTACAGTGTTGTCAGGAGCTCCGTTGCGGGAGCCTCGCGAATCTTGAGTGACATCTCGCATTCTCCCGTATGGTTGAAGTTACAGTCCGCCCTCTACGCTACCAGACTGCAAGAAAAAAGAAAACCGACCCCTGCTTGGGGCCGGTCATTTCATTCAAAAACCATACATGCAGCTATTCAGGGCCTCCGTCGCTCGGTGAAGTAGTACTCGGCGACCACACAGCCTTGGGCGTGAGCGTTGCCGCTACCGTCGGGCTTGATCTGCCTCTTCTTTTTCCCGTCTTCGCTACGGCGAATCGCATTTCCCTGCTTCCTTTTGATGACAAAGAAGCTTTCTTTGAGTTTCCCGAGCTGTTGCGCCTCCAGATATTCCGCCGGAAACTTCGGCTCACGCTGAAGTGTCCCGAGCAACGTCGAAAGCTTGTGAGCATCGACGACCTCTTCGAAGATTCCCTTCACACCTCCCGGTAGCAGCGAAAGCAGTTTGCGCATCAGGTGGTTCGGCGCGAACGTGTAGCGACGCATGTGGACCAACGCTCCGGCGACTTCGGTCACTCCTTTCAGATTCTTGAAGCGCTTGCCGGTGACTTTCGAACCCAGATAGGGGCTGAGCTTCATGGTGATCCATTCCGCGCGATCCTTGAGGTAGCGCCTTGTTCGAGTTCGTTCGTCTTCGATCACGACTTTCCAGTACATGATCTTGTCGTCACGTGACACGCTGATACGCATACCGTCATCATGGATGTAATCGCGCCCATGTAGCACCCACTGATTTGGGAACTCACGTCCTGCTTGCAGTCGACGTGTCGCCTCTGAGAGGAGCGTGACGATCGTACTCCACGCTGCTTCGAGCTCCGGGTACGTGATATCCCGGAGTTTCCGTCTCGGTTTCACGTAGATACGGCGATCACCGCGTCCGTTCGGCAGCACTTCCGCCTGAGTATACGGCCGCCCGCGAGAAAGCCCGATTTCGAGCACCAGACCTTCGGCAAGCGTCAGTTTTCCTTCAAAGAGTCTGACCGGTGCCAAGACCGCGATGACGTTGGCGACATAGCCGCACTCCGAATTATCGATGATTTCTCGGCAATACACATTCACATCATCCTCGTGATCAAGAACGATGACGAAACGGGCATGTTTGCGGAGTTCGTTCACGTCCCGAAATGCTTTCTGGGTGAACATCACCGACTTCTGATCTTTGAACCCCTCGGGCAGGAGGCTCTGTATCTGCTTGTAGTTCAAGGTACACCTCCATATTGAGTTGGAACTGACTTGAGCCTACCAGAACTCGCGCAAAACAAAAGCCCCGAGTGGGGGCTTTTGTTTGACACTTTGGTGAGTGAAATTATTTCAAATTTACCTTTCCTCCTGCGTCCTCGATCTTCTTCTTGAGCGCCTCTGCCTCGTCCTTCTTCATGCCGGTCTTGACCATTGAAGGTACGCCGTCGACGAGATCCTTAGCTTCCTTGAGTCCGAGACCAAGTACTTCCTTGACCGCCTTGATGACCTGGATCGGAGTTGCTCCTGCTGCTGCGAGCTCGACATCGAATGATGACTTCTCGTCAGCTGCGGGACCTGCTGCCGGGCCTGCGACAACTGCTGCTGCAGCTGACACGCCCCACTTCGCCTCGAGGAGCTTCACGAGCTCGTGGAGCTCAATGAGGGTAAGCTTCTCAACACCTGCGACAATGTCTTTGAACTTTGCCGGAACTTCTACCTTTACTTCTTCCATAATAGTTTTTATTTAATTTCGTTAATTTATGCTGCTGCTACTTCTGGAGCTGATGCCTCAGGAGCTGCCGCTTCGGTTGCTGCCTCTGCAACTGCAGTGACTGCTGCTGATACCGACGAACCCATCGCTGTTGCCTTCGCATCGATGACGCGAACGACGCCTGCAATTGAATTCTGAAGGAGGCTGAGGAACTGACCGCGGAGACCGTCCATACCCGGGATTGCCGCGAGTGTCGTGATCTCTGCCTGTGACATGTAGCCGCCCTGATAGACACCGCCGAGAAGTGTGACCTTCTCCTTGTGAGTCTTCTGGAACTCGAATACTCCCTTTGCTGATGCGACGGCATCACCACTCCATGCGAGCGCGAGCTCACCAGGAAGCTCTGGCTGTGTGCCGGAGACCTTCTGGGCATCGAGTGCACGCTTCACGAGGGTCTTCTTTGCCACGTAGTACTTCACGCCCTCCTTGCGGAGATTGCTACGAAGCTCGGTGACTTCCTTGACGGTGAGTCCGTGAAAATTCACGAAGGTGACCGTCTCGGCTTCCTTGAGACCTGCCTCGATCTTTGCGAGGATTTCTACTTTCTTATCTTTTGAGATAGCCACTTTATTGTTTTGTTTTGTGAATAAAAAGAAAAATCGACCAACGCGTCGACTAAGTTCCTAAAACTTTTCTGTATCAACAGAAAAGAGAGATATAGGGCTTCGGCAAGGCTCATGTTCTGGTTTCCCAGAGACTGCTTGCTGTCTTTAGCGTTGATGTGAAGTATAGTGATTCTCCAAAAAAAGTCAATTTTAGAAATTTCCCAAAAATCTGGAATTTCTTTGTTGCAGGACCCTGGCAGCTCAGTCAACGTAGAAGACCTACGCCTTCTTCGCTCCCCTTCCCGCGCCTCGAACTTCCAGTATTTTTTGAAAATTTTTGAAAGTTCTAGTTGTTGCAGTTGATGACACAGCCAGTCTTATCCACCCCACCCTGACTGATCGAACCAACCACCAGGATCAGCCCGACCGCAGAAACAATGACGGCGATGAACCCGAACGCGAAGCGAAAGAAACTTCGGGTGAAGAGCGACGAGATCGGACCAGGACGAGTCTCAGCGATGATATCATCGACGAGCTTATAGTCCCAACCTTTTGCGATGAGGGAGTGCCGGATTGCATCCTCCCCTACGTCACGGGAGCGCTCATCACGCACGTAGCGTTCTATTTCTTGATCTATGGCCATAGGTACAGCTACATTCGTAGTAAACGCATTATAGCGCAGGAAACAATTTTGGAATAACAAAACCGCCTAACTCGTGAGAGTTAGGCGGTTTGTTTCAGGGTAGGTCCCTGAGATCTGGACTAGTGAGAATTCACGAGTCGAATCTTTGAGTCAAACCAATATTACTTGGTGAGAGTCTCGGAGTCGGTCGGGAGGTTCTTCACGAGGTAGTCGTTGTTCCAGTCAGCGGTTGTACCACTGTGGCCAATTACTGCCTCATCAGACCAAACAAAGTTTGCGGCGGTGCCAGCAACGGTGACGACATCTGTCGGAGCAACGAAGCTTACACCACTTGCAGCAATGTTTGTACTGACACTAGCGCCTGAAGCGATAGTTCCTCCAACAGTAGCCTTGAGGACGTAAGTCTTCGAGCCACTCACCTCCTGATCAATCGTCGAAGATGCCGTAACGACACCAGTTGCCGAATTGAACGAGAGAGGAGAAGCAAAGCCTGTGAGCGGAGTTGACTGGTTCGCTGCATCGTAGATGTTGAAGTTCGATACAGTCACACCTGAAGTGGTAGCAACTGTGAACTTAAGTTTCTGCCATGCAATTGTTCCACCAGCATCAGCCGTAATCGAGAACTGATAGAGCGTCTGAGTACCTGCCGTGAGGACAGTTGTCGGAAGCGCTACGTTTGTGATAGTCGGCTTGGTCTTGTAGACGTAGAACGGATTGGTTGCAGTTGCAACACCGTACACACGAGTCTTCTGACCATTTGAGGTCAAGTATTCGTATGAAGCGAGTTTCACGCCAACATTTGCACCTGTGCTTGCTCCACCAGTACCGATGTTGCCAAGGTCAGCATAGACATCAAGGATCTTGTTGGTGTTGTACGGAAGCGTAACAGTGAGACCAGTTGAGGTTGCGCGAAGAGTATTCACGTTAACCGGAGTGGTCGCAAGAGTTGTAGCTCCATCCTTCACAACAATGTTCTTGATTGCCGCTGCATCAGCAGCACCACCGAGAAGCTGGAGGGTAAGCTCGTCGATCGTGAACGAATCGTTCAGACCAGTGAACTTGAACGAACCAACCTTCGGCATAGTGTTGCCAACAACAAGTGCTGAGACCGGAGTCGATGCATCAGCTGCAACAGTGAGAACACCACTTCCGACAGTAATGGTCTGACCAACGGTGTAGGTTGAGCTGACAGCATTACCTGAAGACTGTGATGTACCTGAAACCGCAAGCGTGGTCACAAGAGAACCTGTGACGTTCGCATTGAGGTTTGCGTAGACTGCGAATGACATTGTTCCATTAGCAACAAGCGGCTCGTTGATCGAGTAGGTTGATGTTCCTGAAACGGTTGCCTTCGAAGTCGAAGTCTTACCATTGTAGACGACATAAACGTCATTTACGTTAGTAAGAACGGCTGACCCACCGAAGCCAACAGTGACTGTGTCGAGGTTCACGCCCTCTGAGTTGCCTGCAGTGATGCGGTATTCACCGATCTTGTATGCAGTCTGAGGAACGGTGACAGTCTGGTTCGAGTACGCTGAGTATGTCGAACCAGTGATCGAACCTGACGAAACTGTGAGCTGATTACCAGCAACAGTTGAACCAGGAGCATTGATGTAGCCAAGCGATGAACGCTGGTATGCATTTGCTGAACCTTGGTTCAAGCTGACAGTGATACTATCACCTGCGACGAATGCGCCGCCTGTACCATTGTTGAAGACATCACCACGAACCTCGAGGACTGTAGTCTTTCCAGGCATAAGGACAAGCGATGAACCGAGGTTGAAGACAGTTCCTGCAGGAGAAATGTCCTGAGTGGAACCGATCTGTACACCATCAGCATAAAGCGAACCTGAGCGAATCTTCGCGGTTGATGAAGCTGCTCCTGAAGTAGGTACTGATGAAACACCAGCCCAGCTTACAGTGAGATTCTCAACTTTGAGCTCTTCTCCGGCTGCCTTGAGACCGAACTTTGCGTAGGTAACATTCGAACCATTGAGGACGATGTTGCCTGAAGGCGACGAAGTGTCCTTAGTGGTCGTAAGAGTACCTGCTGCGATACCGACCGCACTTGTTGACTGCATTCCAACAGTCGTGAATGCTGCCGAGCCTACAGTCGGAGTTGCAACAACACCGAGCTGGCTATCCCAAATCTCGACATCCACCACGCGGCGGAGTGAGAAATTGAAATTGCGGCTTGACCCACCAACGATATCAGCCATCAGCTTGACCGTATGATTACCTGCACGGAGGGTAACCGGAGTTGCCCATGAGAAGGTAACGAAACGATTCGAATCTGCCTGGTCAACCGAAGTACCAACCTGGGTACCATCGATCATAAGGCGGAAGTTCTTGATGTCTGCTGCATAGACTGAACCGATCTGCTGGAAGCGGATCGATGACATCAATGCATCGCGGTTTCCGATCTGGAGGTTCTTCTGCCAAACGACGTAGTCAGTCTGGGGATCAACCGGACCAGGACCGACCGGTGAGAACGAACCAGTGAAGTCTGCAGTGGTCATTCCGACTGGAGCTGCAGCGAACATCATCTGGGCACCCGAGACCGGGAGTCCTCCGACAGATCCACCATCAGTCATTCCATCAGTGAGCATCATGCCGAGAGTCTGGCCGTTCACACCTGCTGCAACATCTGCGCGAACAGAGACCATCACACTCGACATTGCCGGAACAGTGATGAGTCCGGAAGCGTCAGAGAAACTGATGTTGCCCTGTGAAACAGAAGCTGAGTCGGTGATACGTGCACTACCACTATAGAGGTAGACATTGTTCAGCGTCGAGTCCGACGAGATACCTGTGCGCTTGAACTTAAGCATGGTCACCTTGAGGGGTGCCGAGCTCGGGTTCGTGAGCTTGAAGGTAGCGAATGTCGCAACACCCTGAGGGGTGATGAGCGTCGAAGCCATCGGTGACGATGCATCGAGTGATGCAGAGAGGCCTGTGCCAACTGCAGTGGTCGAAGCGGTCATTGCTGAGCAAGGCTGTCCTGTCGTAGGGCTGTAGCCAGTGGTCGAGGTGCATCCAGGGACCATTGAAGTGGTACCGTTTGAACCTGTAGTGGTGACAGCGCCCATCGAGTTGAGCTTTGCACGAGTCGAAGCACCGACGAGTCCGGTACCCTTGGTCAAGCCATTCGGGGTAAGGATGTCAGATGCGTACTTCTCCTGGAACTTGATGACAGCGGCCTTGGTGAGTCCACCAAAGTACTTTGTCTCCATTCCCTTCGAGCCAACACCTGATGCAGCAACCTGAGTGTCTGCACTTGAGTTGAGCACGGTCTGGAGGTTCATAACCTCCTGGTCGGTAACGCCTGTTTTCAACGTCTTGGTGAAGACGTATGAGGTGTCTGCTGAAGCGAGACTAGGTCCCACCATCATGAACACCGCAGCGAGACCAACGAATCCAGCAACAGCTTTCGCTGTCTTGGAATTCTTGAATTTATTCATATACAAGTCTGCTTTGTTAATACATATAGAAGAGTATTGCTCTCCCCTATACGTTCTATTCTTTCTACTAATAATTCTGAATCTAGTAATCACGGTAAATTTCGTGTACGAGTCGTTTTCCGCAAGAAAAAAGAATTTCGTACAACAGGCATTTCCATCGAACATATCTTTGCAGACACATTCGATCGAGTGCGATGCCTTGGCATACATTCACTGAGAACGAATAACAGTTATCTGCACTTTCGGAATCACACAATCTGCTATTCAATTTTCAATGAACTATCCGGTGCTCTTTCGACTTACATCAAAAGGAGCGAGCTTCAGCTTTCCTCCATACACCGACCATCGGCCGATGCATCGCATCATGATCCTGCACAAACATACAAAGGCAGAATCTCTCTGCTCACGAAAGCATGAAATCATTATAGTATCTCTCACTCTCCTGCGCCAAATGAACGACGTCAGAATAGTGTGGATAACACGTCAAAAAAGTTCTCACTTTTTCTTCATGGATCCCAAGGAGGTACCGCTTCCAACTTCAGTCTTGCGACACAAAGATGGCGCAGGGGCATGATACCTTCACACCCCTTATAGAGTCAAACACTTTGCGTGGTGTTCTGTGACGCTCCCCTTCTCTTTAATACCCAATAAAGACAAGAGTGAAATGGTTAAAGGACAGTCTATATAATAGAGTGTCCTTTTGTTTGTCTTATAGAAAATATTTTAGTCATATCTTTTCAAAACTTCCAAAGGCTTCCTTTGGAAGAAACAAAGTGGCATTCGGGAACAGCAAAAACTACTCGCTCAAATACCCAAGGACAACTCTTTAACATCTCTACCATTAAGGGTCGGCCTTATTAAAATGCAGGAAGTTGTTTTTGCTGTTCTACCCGAATGCAAGAAGAGTGACGAGAGGATAAGGAAACAAAAAACACCGAGCGGTGTTTTTTGTTTGATACTTTTTTTATTAGTTCGGGAGGGAGTAGGTGGACCAACGGCGTTCTCCTTTCTTCACCAGTACGCCTTCGGCTACCATGGCCAGGAGTTCACGCTGGATGGTCTTCTCACTGACATTCGGGATGCTCTTTACGAAGTCCTTCACACCAAGATTCGGTTTCTGTTTGATGAGCGCGAGGATGATCGTACGGCGATCAGACTTACCTCCATCTGCATGTCCGCGGGAAGGAAGTAAATCATCCGAAACTGTCCGACTGAAAACTTCTTTCACACTGTCCTTTGGAAGAGAGACTCCATGCATGCGCTCCGGATGAACTTGAATCGGAGCATACTTTTGAACTTGAACTGTGGACTCCTCTTTTTTAACGGACACAGGAATGATGGATTGTTTCACTTCTGTCCTTTGTGAAAGTTCTTTTATGTTCTGTCTTTTATCAGCTTCTGCGGGTACAGTTCTCATACTGTTGTCCTTGTTGATGTCGACCGATCGATCATGCTCGATCCCGGACTTGATCTCCTCATGAACATGAAAGAAGCCTTCTGAAAGCATCCCCTTGTCGCGATCGAATACCTTAGTCCACTCATACTCGACAGATGTTTTGAGTACAGCATATTCTTTCTTAAGGACAGAAGCGTTCATCTCGGAAAGCATGCGTGAAGCATGAGCGATCTCAAGGAATGAGATCATCCGTTCGATCTTCTTTAGGACATCCGCGAGTGCGGACATCTTCTCTCCCGGGGTCGAACTCATTGCGAGGGTGACACCAGAAAGGAGTTCAACGGCAGTCTCGCGCATCTTCCACTTCATAGGCTCTCGCTCAGACATGATGTCCGTGACCATATAGAGTGCAGTGGTCAGCTTTTCAGACTTACGGAACACAAAGGACAGCCCTCTCTCAGAACGGCCTCGTTCCTCGGTATTATTAAAAGACACAGAGTTATTGCCACGGCTCTGCGAGTCATTGTCACTTTGTCTTTTAAACTGCTGGTTTCCCGAGTTATTGTCTTTTTTGTACTCCATAGTATGTCTGTTATTTGTCTTTTAAATAGTAGCATTAAATAATTTTCTGTCAATATAGGACATCAATCAGTCAGGTGAACGAGGGAGCTAGTGTTAAAGACAATGTTACTCCTTGTCGGACATATGGCAAATAGGGGGGTTTTAGAAATTTTTGCCACATCTTTTCAAAAACACGCATTTGATTTTGCCAGCGCAAAATCAGTGCTCCGCTCGATGAGTTTGCCACATCAGAATGTGGACCGTGCCAAACTCATCTGCGCGAGGTTTTTGAAAAGAGTGACGTGACGAGTGAGTGAAGCAGAAGGTTTGAGTTAAGAGTATTTTATTGGATTTAGTGCCCAATTTTGACTACTAATTATGATAATATAGAGGGAACAAATTCATTATGGCAAAACGAAGAAAAGCGAAAGCAACTCCAGTTCGAAGAAAATCACGATCGAACTCATCTTACGAAAAAGAATCGAAGCCGGGACTGTGGGGAGGCCTGCGTGAAGAGACCCGCAACTCGATCATCGGAATCCTGCTCATCATCATTGCAGTGATACTTGTCGTTGCCGCATTCGGTCGCGGCGGGGCACTCGGCGGAAACATCTATGACGCTGTGCACTTCCTGTTCGGCATCGGCTACTATGTCATACCGCTACTGTTCGTGTTGCTCGGTATCAACTTCTTCCGTGCCGGCGGGCACAATGTGACGACCCCCGCACTCATCGCAGGTCCGTTCTTCCTGATCTCGACACTTGGACTCTTTGCACTTATGGATAGTGCGAGCGGAACTGCAGGGCTCGGAGGATTCATCGGCTACTACATCATGACGCCTACAGTGTATCTCTTTGCACCACTCCTGGCCGGTGTGATCCTTGGAGCGATACTCCTTGTTGCAGTGATGATCCTATTCGATACTCCGCTCCATCTCGGTTTCATGTTCTCATTCTTCAATCTCTTCAAGCGAGGCAAGAGTACCGATGCGGAAGAGGACGACGAAGAGGAGTACGAAGATGACGATGCGGAAGAAGCAGAAGAAGAGAGCGAAGAAGAAGACGAGGAAGAGGAAGAATCGGAGGAAGAGCCGATCGCACAACCTGAACCGGTAAAAGAAACAAAACCGTCATTATTCGCAAAAGCAGCAGAAGCGGTAGCATCAAAGAAAGACAAGTCAGACGAGGTACCGTTCCGCTTCAATTCAACCCTTCACTCGGCATACACCCCTCCCCCGTTATCACTGCTCGCTGGAGACAGAGGGAAGCCAGGATCAGGTGACGTGAAGGCCAACTCGAACATCATCAAACGCACCCTTCAAAACTTCGGTATCTCCGTCGAAATGGACGAGATATCACCGGGACCTTCGATCACCCGCTATGCACTGAAACCCGCGGAAGGCGTTAGACTGTCGAAGATCACCGCACTGCAGCACGACCTCGAACTCGCGCTCGCTGCGGCTCCGATACGCATCGAAGCTCCTATTCCCGGTAAGTCCCTGGTCGGGGTCGAGATCCCGAATACAAGCAAGTCGACGGTCGGACTCGGATCACTCCTCAGTGAGAGTACCTGGAGTGAGAACCCGAACCCGCTCTATGTTCCCCTTGGTAAAGGCATATCCGGAATGGCGCAGTTCATGAACCTCGCAAAGATGCCGCACGTCCTGGTAGCTGGTGCGACCGGTTCCGGTAAATCGGTCACCGTTCACACCATCATCACTTCTCTATTATATAGGAACTCACCGGAGCAACTGCGCTTCATCATGGTCGACCCGAAACGCGTCGAGCTTACGGCCTACAACGGTATCCCCCACCTCCTCACTCCGGTCATCACCGAGCCAAAGAAAACGATTCTCACCCTCAAGTGGGCGACAAAGGAGATGGATAGACGCTACGATGTGCTCCAAGAGGAGAAGGTACGCGACATCAGTTCCTATCACAAGAACATTCTCCAGCCTGCGCTCGAAAAATATGAGAAGCAGAAAGCAGAGGGTAAATTTGCCCAAGGAGAGGAACCTGAACTTCCTGAACTCATGCCATACATCGTGGTCATCATCGATGAACTCGCGGACCTGATGCAGGCGTATCCTCGCGAACTCGAGTCAGCAATAGTCCGTCTTGCGCAAATGAGCCGTGCAGTCGGTATCCATCTGATCATCGCAACACAGCGTCCTTCGGTGAACGTCATCACCGGGCTCATCAAAGCGAATGTTCCTGCCCGTATCGCACTCCAAGTCGCATCACAGATCGATTCTCGCACCATTCTCGACATGTCGGGAGCAGAAAATCTCTTAGGAGCAGGAGATATGCTTTATTTGTCCGCCGAACTTCCGAAACCGATCCGCCTTCAATCTGCATTCATCTCGGAGGGTGAGGTGAAAAGTGTAGTGAAATTCCTCAAAGAACACTATGAAGGAACCTTGGGCGACGAACTAGCACTCTCATCGGAGAACAAGAACATGTTCGCCGGTATCCCGGATGAAGTATTCTCGGGCGGCAGCAGTGGTGACGGCGAGGATGATGACGACAAATACGACGAGGCCAAGGAACTGGTCATGACGACCGGGAAAGCGTCGACGTCGTTCCTGCAGCGCAGACTGGGGCTCGGGTACGCACGTGCCGCCCGTATGATGGACGTACTTGAGGAACGAGGAGTGATCGGCCCGGGGAATGGGGCCAAGCCGCGCGAAGTCTTGATGCGCTCCGGCGATAGTACCGGCAGTGACGAAGAGTAGTCGTACATTGAGCAAAAAAGGACGCCATCGGCGTCCTTTTTGTATGATCCTACTTATTGCCGCTCTCTTCGAGATGGAAACTGTGAAGAAAGCGATGAACGATCGGCGCAAAGATAATACCGATGGTCGTTACGAGCGCAAAACCACTATAGAGCGCATACCATCCTGCGAATATCTTGCTGGAGTCATTGTGGAGTTCTGAAAATGGACCCATCCCGGCTAATATCATCGCTGCGTTCACGAACGAGTCCACCCAATTGAGTCCCTCAAAGTAGTGGTAGCCGAACATCCCGAACCAAAGTGAAGTAAGTATGACCAATGAACCCGTCGCGACACTGGTGAGCATTCGTCGAACGAATAGCCTGGGGTGCAGCAATGGACTTTTGTGGTGTTCGTACATAAAGATATTGTAGCAGAAAGTGGAAATTCGAGAGACAAAAACCGCCCCCTTTTTTTCGCAGGTGGGCGGTCAACGAGTGGGGATTATCTCTTGCGAGCCCGCGCAGCACGTTTACGCTTCTTTTTGGCGGCTTCGCGGCGCGTTGCGGCTACTCCACGACTGCCCTTTTCCGAAGGGACGGGGTAAGCTGGTCCTTCACCCAGGCCAAGTAGACCGGGAACCCCTGCGAACCCGGCACTCGAAAATGCGAGTGTCATGAGAGCGAGAGAGACGATGGGGCGATACCTTGGTCTGTACATGTTCCTCCTAAGAGTGCTGTTGGTAGTGAGAAGTCTGAAAATCACCATATCACTCATTTGGGTGAAGTCAACGTCACAGCTGACCCTGAGTCATGTATATATAGAGTAATGTTTTGGAACCTCAAGCGCGTCCTCACGACCCTGTTAGTCGTCATATTTGCCGGAACTATTTTCTACTATGCGTATTTCCAATCACGTGGGATTATTGCGGGCCCGACCATTGTCCTCACGACCCCCCATGACGGAGATGAGATCACTACTCCCCTTGTGCATGTCCAAGGCACGGCAGAACGAGCGAAAGAACTCACCCTTGACGGAAGAGCTATTTTTGTTGATCTTTCAGGGAATTTCGACGAACAATTGTTGCTCTATCCCGGCTATAATATAATTGAACTAGCAGCAAAAGACGCCGACGGGCGCGAGGAGAAGAAGACGATCGGGATCGTGTGGAGCGGGACGACCAGCCCCGCTCACCTCCCTGCTTCAATTCCCGCACCCCGAAATGCAACCGGTACACCCAAGATCGATTAATCAATAAACATACATTCATATGGCGGGATTCGTAAAGAAAGTAAAAAAAGAGAAGTCAGAAGCAGAACGAAGCGGTTCAGTAGGAATCGAGGCGACCATCAAGTCGATCCAGACGAAATTCGGCGAAGGTGCGATCATCAAACTCGGAGATCAGCCGAAAGTGAACATTGATGCGATCTCGACCGGCTCTATCGGCCTCGATCATGCGCTTGGAGTAGGCGGTATCCCCCAAGGACGTATCATTGAGATATTCGGTCCTGAGTCATCAGGAAAGACAACGCTCGCGCTCCACGTTGTCGCAGAAGCCCAAAAGAAGGGTGGTATCGCGGCATTCATTGATGCCGAACACGCACTCGATCCAGAATATGCGAAGAAGCTCGGCGTGAAGATCGACCAGCTCCTTGTCTCACAGCCGGACACCGGAGAACAGGCCCTCGAGATCTGTGAATCACTGGTTCGTTCCGGCAATCTCGACGTAATCGTCATTGATTCTGTCGCTGCACTCACACCGAAGGATGAGATCGAGGGAGACATGGGAGCACAGCATGTCGGCAAGCAGGCACGCCTGATGTCGCAAGCACTCCGCAAGCTCACCGCCATCGTCTCAAAGACTCACACCGTGGTCATCTTCATCAATCAGATTCGCATGCAGATTGGAGTGATGTTCGGCAACCCTGAGACAACCCCAGGAGGAAAGGCACTCAAATTCTATACCTCGGTGCGTATCGACATACGCAAGATCGCACAAATAAAGAAAGGAGAAGATGTCATCGGGAGCCGCACCCGTGCGAAGGTCGTAAAGAACAAAGTCGCGGCGCCATTCAAACAGGCGGAGTTCGATCTCGTATACAACGAAGGTATCTCGCGCGAATCAGAGCTTCTGATGTTCGGAGAGAAGTATGGCATCATCACCAAATCCGGATCATCGTACTCTTACGGTGAAGTGAAGCTCGGGCGCGGGTATGATTCTGCTCGCCTATTCCTCCGCGACAATAAGTCTGTCTCGAAGGATATCCTCAAAGAGATCCAAAAAAAGATGAAGGAGGATTCTTCATTCTCGATTGCACCTTCAAAGGAAGACCTTGATGAAGGCTCCCCAGAGTAAAATCCTTGTAACTGGCGAACTTCTTCTTTGGCTTCAGCCGCGAATTCCATCACCGTATCAGTTATACGGCTCAGGAATATCGCTCCCTTGCCGCCTCAAATTTCATCCATTTCCAAGGACTTTCGATTAGTTACAAGGTTTCGCATCTCATCCCGAAACAAAATTATTCACAAAAAGAAATAGGTAAGCAAAACAACACCCCAGGGTGTTGTTTTGCTTATGAATAGATTCAAGGATTCCAGATTCATAGCCAAGCCTGAGAGCGCTTGCGAGACATGTCATAGCTGATCCATGCTATCAACCCCACGATACCAGAAAGAAGCGCGAGTGCGGTCGCTTCCGCATTCATGAGTGCGGATTGGTAGAAGAGGATGTCGCTCTTGATGTCGAACAGACTGGGGGCGTTGGCGATGACGTTCGCATAGGAAACATACAAGGTTGAACGCCAAAAGAACACACTAACGATAAGTGCCTTGAGGAACACCGGATGAAGTAGATAACGAATAGCAGCGACCAAGTAGACACGGCGCATGATGCGGCGAGTCAGGGCGGAATCCATTTTTTCTTTCGTTGTTTCCATAAATATTATGATGACGCACCGCCTTCTTCGAGCAACTTCTGAAATTCTCTCTTCGCACGATATATCTTCGTCTTAATCGCAGACACAGTCGATCCCTCCATCTCCGCGATCTCCTTTTGGGAATATTCGTCAATGAAGTGCATTCGAAGAGGTCTAGCAAGCTGCGATGGCATTCTTGAGAGGAATGAGGCGACATAGTCACGCATCGTCTCCTCGTGTGAATAATTCGCGGGGTCAGGGAGTGTCTCGTAAAATTCGGGCTCGAGTTCTACGTGTGTCGCTCCCTTCTTTTTTAACTTCTGGTAATGCGTAAAGGTCGTATTCATCAGGATCTTATACCCCCACGACTTGAATGTGGCACCGGGGACCGGCTGGAAACGTCGGGCATTGAAATAAATCTTGGTGAAGGTTTCCTGGACAATATCTTCGGCCTCTTCCCTGCTTCGGACCACACTTTCAGCTTTACGCAGGAATGCATCCTGATAGCGCGAAACAAGCACTGCGAAAAGACTCGGGTGCGTCAAGGAACGCTCAAGGACCACCTCATCTTTGAGATCTTCAATTTTTTCCTCGTGCTCATCGAGTAACATTGCCTTTATCATGTTCCAGATGTGCTATTTCTGCAAGTTCTCGCTTTTCAAGCCGTACATACATCTACTATAACGTCTCCATTCAGCAGAATGTCGCACTTAATGGCGGCTTGCCTTTTTTCAAAATACGGCTTAGAATAGCCATACTATGCTTACTTACAGTGAAATCTTACCCAAAAAGATCATCTTAATCGATGACCAGCCTTACGAAGTACTAGACGCGCACGTTTTCCAAAAGCAAAAATCCCGTCCGGTGAACCACACCAAGGTGAAGAATCTGCTCTCTGGAAGCGTAAAAGAAGTAGTTTTCCACCAATTTGAAAAAGCAGAGGAAGCCGATATGGGCTCCAAGGAAGTGAAGTATCTTTTTCTCAATCGCGGCGAATACACTTTCTGCGACGCAAAAGACCCGTCAGATCGCTTCAAGCTCACTGACGCCCAACTTGGCGCAAATATCAAGTATATCAAACCGAACACGATTGTTGACGCGACGACATTTAACGGAGACATTATCGGACTTCGCTACCCCATTAAAGTAGAGCTCAAGGTCACTGAAGCAGCTCCTGCGGTACGTGGTAATACCTCCGGCAATGCAACAAAGATCGTGACACTTGAGACTGGGGCAACAGTGAACGTCCCGATGTTCATCAATGAAGGTGACATTCTCAGGATAAATACTGACACGGGTGAGTATACTGAGCGAGTAGAGAAGGCGTAACAAAAAACACCCCGCTTGGGGTGTTTTTTGTTACTTACGCGAGCCGGTCACCGAGCCCATCGATATCTCGGGGGCATCGTTAAGAATCAGTGTAGGCGAGATCCCCTTCTCGGTAATGACGATTTTGGCGTTATTCTTGAGAGAATTCTCGGTCACTTCAAGAGTTCGCAAGAGTTGAGCATTCCCGACGAATGACTTGTTGATCAGATCGAATGCTGCGGACTTTCCTTCTGCCTCAAGGATCGCTGCTTGCTTAGTTCCTTCTGCTGCCTTAATCGCCGCTCTGCGAAGACCGTCTGCCTCCGTCTCTTTTGCAGTAGCAAAATCGACGGCAGAGCGCTTTGCGTTCTCGGCGATAATGACCTGATTCATCGTTTCCTGCACCACCTTCGGAGGAGTGATCTCTTTAAGTTCGACGCGCACGACATCAACACCCCATTTGTCTGTCTGCGCAGCAAGAAGACTACGAAGCTCATCATTGAGCACTGCACGTTTCGAATTCACATCTGCGAATGTCATGCCGCCGATGACATTTCTTGCTGTGGTTCTAGAAAGTACTTCTATCTGCAAAACGACATCATCAACCTCATAAAATGCATTTTTTACACTTTCTGCGTCGGAGCGAATGCGATAGAAGACGACAAGGTCGACAAGAGCATTGAGGTTATCCTTCGTGATGATCTCCTGCGGTTCGATCTGCGACATGGTCTCGGTCACATTGAGCGTACGCACCGTCTGAACGAGCGGGAATACCCAACAAAGCCCCGCATCAAGACTCTTCGTGTACTTACCGAATGTCTCAACCACGCCACGGCGTTTTTGCCCGACAATACGGAAACCGCTAAAGATGAAAAAAACGAGAACGGCTATCACTATCCATACATTGGGGGTAATCATATGAGCACATTATCGCACCACTTCGCAAATTTCACAAAGCAGTATGCATAACAAAAAACACCCCTGATGGAGTGTTTTTTGTTATGCATACTGCTTACGCAGCGATATAAGGAAGGAGCCCCATGAAGCGTGATCGCTTCACTGCAAGTGCAAGTGCGCGCTGCTGCTTTGCAGAGAGCCCTGTACGGCGTGAGGTCATCACTTGCCCATGCGGAGTGAGGAACATGCGGAGTAGTTCCACATCCTTGTAGTCAACATACTTGATGTTATTTGCCGAAAGGTAATCTTGTTGTTTTTTCATACTTATTGTTTAGAAAGGGATATCATCTGGATTAATGTCTTCGTCAGGATACTCGATCGTATCAAGCTCTGCGGGTGCCTGAGCACCTTGGCGAGGTGCGGATTTTGAGCTTGCTGACGCAGCTCCCGCGGCATGCTCTCCCCCACTCACTACACTACCACCAGAACTCGAACCTCCCTTCGGCCCGAACTGGATCGTATCAGCGATGATCTCAGTACGGTACTTCTTTGTGCCGTCCTTGTCATCCCAGCTTCTGGTCTGGATACGCCCCTCGACGTACACAGCTGAACCTTTTCGTAGATACTGCGACACGGTCTCAGCTTGGCGGGCGAACACCACGATATTGTGATAGTCGACAGATTCCTGCTTTACTCCGTTCTTATCCTTGTAGACACGGTTGGTCGCGACAGAGAATGAGGTGACCGGTGTTCCGTTCGGAAGTGCGCGCATCTCCGGGTCTCTGGTGAGATTGCCGTAGATCATTGCTTTATTAATGTACATACGGGTTTGAGAATTAGCTGATCACCAAATCTTCAATGGTTTTGTCGAGCTCCTCTTCGGAAAGCGCAGGCTTGTCTTCGACTTTGTCTGCTGGCTTCTCCGGAGCTTCCTCTCCACGTTTTACCTGAAGTGCCTTCTTTGGCGCCATCGTGTTCTCACGGACGGTCTTCACTAATATGAAGCGGAGAACGTGATCATCTGCTTTCAACTCTGCATCGATCGCCTTGATGTCCTTCGGGTCGACTTCGAACTTGATCCAGCCAAAATACGCACTACGATAGAGTGCACGTTTATTCGACGCGACCTTTGTCATCGCGTAGGTGAGCTCCATGTGGCGCGGAAATTCGTCCGCGATCACATGCCCACCTTTACCCTCAATAACATCACGGATCGCCGTGACGCGCGCGCCAACGCCGTCCTCTGGGACAGTGGGCACGATATGGAAGCCGACTTCGTAGATCTTAGGATCGTTCGGGATGGCTTCGATACTTATTTCTTTATTTGTCATAATGAACGGATACTAACAGAGAACCGCGGAATTGTCTACAGCGGCTCCACAGAGCGGTTTTTTGGCTTTATTTAGGGCTATTTCAGCCTGAATTCCCGGAAAGCATTCTCCACGAGCGCTCTCCTGACCTTTTCCTCATCCTCCCCCCTTATCTCTGCGATCCGCTTTACCGTCTCGGAGACATAGGACGGTTCATTTCGCTTGCCTCGATATGTCTTGGGTGCGACGTATGGAGCGTCAGTCTCCGACATAATCCTTTCGAGTGGAATAAACCGTACGACCTCATCGTAGTCTCCAGAAAATGTCAGCACTCCGGTGTACGACATAGTGAATCCCTTATCAAGAAAACGTCTCGCGATATCGACATTCCCCACAAAGAAGTGCACATTGCCGACCACATTCGGGTGTTCACTCAAGATTTCGAGCACATCTTCATATGCGTCCATGCTCCCCTTCCTTGGTCTGCCGTGGATCATCAATGGCTTCCCTGACTTTTCGGCCACGTATATCTGCTTCTTGAACAATTCGCGTTGTCGTTTCTTCTCGCCTTCTTCCCCATTTGGCCAGGCATCGTGTTCGGGCCAATAGTAGTCGAGGCCACACTCGCCGATCGCAATCACCCGAGGATGCGCTGCCATCTTTTCGTATGTCATCAGGTCGAACTCTTCTTTGTGATTATCAGTCGGGTGAAGCCCGATGGTTGCCCACAGATCGGGGTTCGCTTCAGCAAGCCTTATTGCATGCTTTGACATCTCTAGGTCAGTGCCCACGACGATACTCTTTGTCTTCGCTTCGCGCATGCGAACGAGCACGTCGTCGAGATCAGCGATGAATCGACTATCGTTCAGGTGTGAATGGATATCGAAATACTCTGTAATCATGGGAAAAACTAGGGCAACCGATTGAAGAGTGGCTTCTCCGGCATTTGATGGATGCGGATCAGCCGAAGAATCTCTTCAGCGGTGCGCGGAATAAAAGGAAGTAGCAGGTTCGCGATCGAATGTAATCGTTCGACCATTTCTGTGATGAGGACTTTACCTTGTTCAGGATCAGTTTTCACTACTTTGAACGGTTCGGTCTCTTGAATGTACACATCGAGCTCTGCGACCGCGGACATGACATACCCGAGAGCACGTTTTTGGTCGAACGCGGCGATCGCGTCATCCACCTTTGTGTGCGGCATCGGCACCGGGGTATGGACCGGCTTATCAAGATGCGTAGTAGCCATACGCATGATTCGACTGGTGAGATTACCTATTCCATTCTGAAGATTCGCCGAGTAGCTCGTCCGTATCGAATCAAGGGTTAAGTCCCCGTCCTCGAACGATGGCATATCATGCAAAAGAGTGAAGCGGAGTACATCCTCGGGATACGGAGTCGCCTCCTTATAGAGCTCGATGACGTCGAATGGATTGATCACATTCCCGAGTGACTTCGACATCTTCTGTCCTCCGGAAGTAATGAATCCGTTGATGATGATGTGTTTCGAATTCGGAAGTTTTGCCGACATCAGCATTGCTTGCCACATCGCCGACTGTTGGCGATTGTTATCCTTACCACAATACTGTATGACCGGCCACCACGCATTGAATCTTCCCATATCATCCGGCCAACCAATCGCGGAGATATAGTTTACGAGTGCATCGAACCAGACGTACATCACATGTTCATCGTCACCTGGCACCGGAACCCCCCATGACATCTTTGATTTGAGCCGTGAAATTGAGAAATCTTCGAGACCACGCTCAACGAATGCTCGGACTTCGTTACCACGGAAATCAGGTATCACGAAATCAGGCTGCTCTTGATACAGCTCTAGGAGAGGTTTCTGGTAGCGCGACCAACGGAAGAAATAGTTTTCTTCTTCTCGAATCTCAAGTTCGCGATTTGGATGAAGTGGACACTTTCCATCTACAAGTTCCGAATCGGTCTTTTCAAGCTCACATCCGACGCAGTATTTGACTCGGTAGAGTTTCTTGTAGATATCCGACTCACCTCGTTCGTTGGTATTTGTGAGACACTTGTTCCAGAATTCTTGAGCGGCCATGACGTGATGATCATCTGTCGTGCGAACAAAGTTGTCGACGGAAAGCCCAAGTAACCCCTTTAGTTCACGGAACTTCTCTGCATATCGGTCCGTATAACTTTTCGGATCGATACCCTCTTTTTCTGCCGCCTCCGCGATCTTTGCTCCATGCTCGTCAGTGCCGGTATTGAAAAACACCTCACTTCCCTTCAATCGATGGTACCGGGCGAGCACATCTGCGCGAATGATCTCCATCGCGAAGCCCACATGGGGATCGGCGTTGACATACGGTAGTGTCGTTGTGATGTATACATTGTTCTTCTCACTCATATGGACATGCTAACACAGGTCAGAGTTCCATGAAAACAGCTTAGGAATTCTGCGAATTTCACGAGAACAGATTAGCGCTTCGGTTTTGGTGCAATGCGAAGTCTTGGACTGAAAACATGTCGAGGAGACATAGTCGTCTATGTTGACTCAACTTTTTGAAGGAAAGACAAGCAGTGCGCAAAAACTAAGCGCTAATCCTCGAAGATCTTTTTCTCTTTCGCAACGTCGCTAATGAATTCCATCAGTATCGCCGTGATCGGCACAGAAAGAATGATCCCGAGGAACCCGGCTACTTTCGCTCCGATGATGAGGGCAAGAATCACCAGCACCGGAGGAATGCCGATGACCTTACGTACCACCAATGGATAGATTAGATGGCTTTCAAATTGCTGGATGAAGAAATAAACAAGCATCACAATGAAAGCGGCTTTGACACCCGGGTCCACCGCAAGACTGACAAGATTTCCAGGGGGGTTTATGCCGCTACCATATGCAATCACAAGTCCCGGGACCGCTGAAAGGATAGGGCCGAATACAGGGATGAGCTCAAAGAGCATCGCAATGAGCGCTAGGAACAGCGCGGACGGTAACCCCATTAGTGTCATCGCCAAAAAAACCAGCATGCCGACGAGCACTCCGAGCAATATCTGACCTTGTGACCACAGACCGATCTTCTGCTGTGAGCGACGCCAAAGGTCGAGTATGTAGGCACGAGATCTACTCGGCGAAACAAGACGAAGCAGATTCTCGATGCCGTGCTCCTGAGCAGAAAGATAAAACGAAAGTACGATGATGAGTACGAAGGAAAGAAAACCTCCAAAGAAGACACTGTATGACTTGAGTGCTCCCCCTTCAGCAAGACTGTTCTTGATCACTTCAAGCAGGTTTCCGCTCTGTCCGACGTTGCTGATACTGTCCGCAAGTGCGCTCCCTCCGGAGAGTGGACTCCATAAACTTGAAAGGTCGACATACTTCGGGATGATATCAGCGAGACGTGCCACATCATCGAGCAGCGCCGGAACGAAGAAATAGAAAATGACACCGAATGTCCCTGCTCCTAGCGCGTAGACGAGCACCAACCCTAGAAGTCGCGGAATGTTGTGCTTAACGAAAAAACGCACAGCCGGCTCAATGGCCGACGCAAGAATGATCGAAGTGAGAACCACCAGGAAGATATCACGAAGATACCAAAGTGTCGCAAAAAGACCGACGACGAGGATAGTTCGAAGAATAGTCCCTGTCGAAATGGTGATGTTGTAATCCCCTAATTCATCTTTCTTCATTTACACATGATAGCACATCGGGGGGTGCGTCCAATATCCCTGACTGCACTTCGAATATCCACCAGAATTCAGAATTTTAACAATTTTTCGAACGCTTTTTTATCCTTCCATGGACCGATGAGCGCAAGATTGAGATGCCCTGTGACAAAGATCTCTCTTGCCACTTTTTGTACGTCTTTAGCCGACACACTGCGCATGCGAGCAATGACTTCTTCAGGCGTCGAGAGCTTCTTGCGAAGGATCTCTTGGAAACCGTAATACTCAGTGAGTTCATCTGACGATTCAAGTTCGAGAATCAGTCTCCCCGCTAGCATGTCCTTGGTCTTCAGAAGTTCATCTTCTCCTACAAGTTCTTCCTTGAGCCGGCAGAATTCATTCACGATCGCCGCGACTGCCTCCTCAGCCCGCTCATTTACGACACCGGCCGATGCCGCGAATATCCCGTGATCAGTCCAGGCACGATTCGATGCATTCACATAGTATCCAAGTCCCATTTCGGTGCGAACCTTCTGAAATAGGCGAGAACTCATTCCTGACCCGAGTACTCCGGAAAGTATTGAGAGCGGATAGTACGATGGATGAGTGATCGGGAACGTACGAACGCCGAGTACAAGATGTGTTTGATCGGATTCTTTGAACTCAACAAGAACCTTTGGCTTCGTCTGAGTATCGACTACTTTCAGTTTTCCGGTTTTCGGCTTACGCTTTTCTCCTCCGAGCGTCTTGGTGATGAAGGAAGTAACCTTCTTCACGTCGAACTTCCCCGCAACGACAACAGTGGTCGCATTCGGTACATAGTGTGCCTTGCGGTACGCAAGGAAATCATCACGAGTGAACTTCGTCACCAGTTTTTTGGGCCCCAAGATCTCCCACCCTGCCGGCTGATCACCGTAGACAAGGGACATGAAGAGATCGTGTACCTTACGCATAGGCATGTCCTCATACATGTCTATCTCGCCAACGATCGCACCTTTCTCCTGATCGATATCCTCCTGCTTGAAGAGAGGATTGCTATATATATCAGTAAGTAGGTCAAGCACCTTCGGGAGGTACGGAGCAGCAACCTTGGCATAGTAGCCGGTATACTCATGCCCGGTAAACGCATTGAATTCTGCGCCTAGACCATCGAGCTCTTCGGCGATGACTTGCTGCGAAGGCCTACTCTTCGTGCCCTTGAAGCACATATGCTCAAGAAAATGTGAGATGCCGTTTTTGTCTTTGGTCTCGTATTTCGAACCGGTTTCTACGAGCACGAGGGCGGTAGCTGTTACTTGCTCCTGCATCGGAATAAGCAAGACACGAAGACCGTTCGGGAGTTTGATGGTGGTAGGTTTTTTCATAGTGAGCTTAGAGTATACATGAGAAAAAAGAGGTGGTCACCTCTTTGATCTACTTGCATTATTTCGACAAAAGCGACGAAAGGTCGCCAATCGCTACCCGTTTCTGCTCTCCTGAATCGCGATCACGGAGGGTTACGGTTTCCTTGTGCTCAACGTTCTCCCCTAGCGTATCAAAGTCGACCGTGACACAGTAGGGTGTGCCGATCTCATCCTGCCTACGATAGCGCTTGCCTATGTTGCCGTTATCGTCGAATATGACTCGTCCTCCGAGCTCTTTTTTGAGAATTGTGTAGACTTCACGAGCCTTTGCAACAAGCTCAGGTTTATTCTTCAGTAGCGGGAACACTGCGACCAAAACGGGTGCGACAGTAGCATTGAACTTAAGATATGTGCGTTTCTCTCCGCTCATTTCGTCTTCAGTGTAAGCCTCGGAGAGAACAGCAAGGATGCTGCGACCGAGCCCGAATGACGGCTCGATGACATGAGGAAGAAAATGTTCCTTCGTTTCTTCGTCAAAATATTCGAGATTGACCTTACTCCCCGCTTGATGACTCTTGAGATCGAAGTCACCTCGGTACGCCAGGCCATAGAGTTCTTTCCGCCCAAATGGAAAATCATACTCGAAATCAATGGTGCGTTTCGAGTAATGCGCACGATCGGCGTCCGCTACTTCAAGTTCGTGCACCTTGTCTTTCGAGAGTCCGATCGCAGCAGTGAAATTCCATACCTGCTTTCGCCAGTGCTCGAAGTATTCCTCCCACGTATCCGCCTTGATGAAATATTCGATCTCCATCTGCTCAAGCTCGCGAACACGGAAGATGAAGTCACGCGGAGCGATCTCATTTCGGAATGCCTTTCCTATCTGCCCAAGACCGAATGGGAGCTTTGGGTGGAATGAATCGATGACATTCTTATAATTCACGAACATACCTCCTGCCGTCTCTGGGCGAAGATAACTCACACTTGCGGCATCTTCCGTTGCACCGATCTGCGTCTTGAACATCATGTTGAATTGACGCACTTCTCCAAGCTCATTCTTATCTGGGCTTTTCACTCCATGCTTTTTGATCGCAGCGTCCATGTCCGAGAAGGACATTCCTTTCACGTCAACTCCAACTTCTTCAAGCAGGTGATCGGCACGATAACGCTTTTTCGTCTTGAGGTCTTCGACCAGGGGGTCGGAAAAACCGCCGACGTGACCTGATGCGACCCACACATTTGGGTTCATGAGTATCGCGGCGTCCATCCCGTACATATCCTCCCGGTCGTCGACGAACATCTTCCACCAAACATTCTCAATGTTCTTCTTGAGTGTGACCCCGAGTGGTCCGTAATCCCAAGTACCAGCAAGGCCGCCGTAGATCTCGGATCCCTGATAAATGAAGCCGCGGCGTTTTGCGAGCGAAATGATCGCTTCCATACGCTCATTCACGGCAGTTTTCTTTTCAGACATAATGCCCATCCTACACAATTTGAGCGCCAGAGGAAAGATTGTGAGAAATTACTGCACAACGAACTCGCTCTTATCCCCTGCCTTCGGGTCTGCGTCAAGCAGCGTCGACATATCGGGTTTTTTCTGGATGATCTCCTGCCCAGTGAATCCGTCAGTTGCCTGGAAGGTGATGTTCTGAAGCACATACGGCTTATCGCCGACCTGGCTCAAACTCGGGAGGAATACTATCTGGAATGCTGCTTCTCGAGGAGGAGTATTGACTCCGGTACCTGCAGGGATATCTCCGATGTTCCAAGTGACGGTATTGTTCGAGCGATTGAAGGTGATGTTCTCATTCGCTGGGAAGACTGCTCCACCCCATGAGATATATGACGGGATGACGCCGGTGATCGATGCATTCTTGATGGCGTTCGATGTATTGATTACATCGAAGAGCACTGTGTAGGTTGTTTCCTGGTCCACCTTCGGAGGAATCGGTCCGCGGTTCGCAATTGGCCCGACGAAATGCATCAAGTGCGGAACGATCTGTGCTTGGGAAGTGATCTTCACATTCTTTGTGATCTCGGTCTTCACCTCCTCGGGGACACCGCTGACTGAGAAATGCTTTCCTCTCACAGTAACGTCTGCAGTAATGACCGGATTCGTGAGCAGTTTATTATTCGTCACTGACGGAAGCGGCATAAATGAGAATTGAACATACCCCGCTCCTCCAGCCTCAACGTCGGCAAGGTCCTTGTCTCCGCGTTCGTCCCAAAAGATTGTATTGTCCGAAGAACGGAAGAAGCCCCCTTGCGAAGGATCGACGCTCGTTCGATCGAGGGCGACACCGGAAAGATGGACTTCGATCTGCGCATTGGTGATCTTCGAGGAAAGGTTGTTGGCCCATTCCACTCGCATGGTCACCCGATTGCCGAACTGCGCGACTGCTTCTTCTGCTGATTTTCCGTTTATCAAGAGATTGATGCCGATGAAAGGACGCTGAAGGACCACACTGGAGAGTACTTTGTAATAAAGAGTAGCGACATCCCGGGCTGTCTGATCGGCGCCTGCTCCGACGGAAGTTCGGAACACCGTTTCTTGTGATGCCTCACCGACCAGCACTCCGTGTATCTTGATGCTCTGTTTTGCGGCGGGATTCATGGTACCGATACGCCAGACATTGTTCCCGAACGTCGGTTTCGGATCCGCATCGACAAATGTAAATCCGAGCGGGTACTCGACTTTGACCAACACGTCACGGAGCGGTATGACCGTATTTGAAAGAGCATTCACTGAAAGAGTGATGTCTTGTCCGGAGTTAAGCTCCTTAAGGGTATCGACGGTGAGATTGACCGGGGCAGCAGCGAGATGCACCTGACGGACATCTTCTTTAGTGAAGACAGAGTTGATGTTCTTGAAACGGAACTCAAGTGATGCGCGAAGCTCCTTGTCGGAATTCTCTTCTCCGAGGAATATCGCTTTGGTGTGGAATTCCACTTCACCTCCCGCAGGAATATCTCCGAGTACTTTCTTTTGATCATGGAGGTCTTTATTCGGGTCCCCTCCGTCTCGAGTTCCTGACGGATAGATGACCGTGAGGTTGCTGTATTCGAGTGCGACCTGATTCTGGTTCGCTACCTTGATAGTGATGTCCGCAGGCGTGCCAGGAGTAACTCCGACCGGAACATCGAACGAGATGATGATGTTCTTATCTGAGGGTTTTATCCCGGTGACCATCTGATAGAGAAGATAACCTCCGGAAAGTGCAGTCGAAAGCATCGCGACAATGACCACGATCTTGAGGATGAGTGCTCCGTAACTTTTCTTTTCCTTGCGCTCTGTCACGATGGTGGTATCCCCCCAATCTGAGGCAACTTCAATATCCGTCGGGGTGAGTTCTTGATGGTACTCCTCCTTGGGCTGCTCGCCTTGCAGCGGGCGATAGAGCCCACGCTTCGCTCGTTCAATGCGACTGCTTTCATACTCGGTATCCATATGCAGAAAAATTATACCACACTTGATCAAGCTTGAAGTACCTGTTTCAGAGTTGTGTCGCTCTCAGCGCGGAGTTGACCAATGTCAGTACACGAGGACGTTCGACTTCCACCAATTTGAGCACATCCCTTCTCCCCCACGCATCAGAGTGAAGTAGCGAGGAAAACTCATCTTTATTCTCCCAATATCCCAACTCCGACAGAAGTCTCACCACGAAAAGAAGCTCCGCCGACCGGAACTCACCGCCACTCGGCTCGTTGTGAAGAAAATCAATGGCGGCGAGTATCTCATCGAACAGCCGCTCGTGCCGCTCCTCTCCTTGGATAAGCCTGCGGATGAGTCCAGCGTGCTGTGCAAAGATCAGCCGCTTCTCGCGGGAGCGCAAAAGCGAAGAATGCGATTCAACTGGGCGCGCAGAAATCAGTTTCCACCCGTGCTTGCCGTGTATGAGATCGATCTCCGCATGAGCGAAAGTCGTAAGCGCATAGCGTAACTTCGAACGCATCTCTCTGAGGCTCTTCGCGTGCGCAACTACGAGTCCAAGCTCTCGAGTATAGCATGAGAGCAACCGATCCCCCTCTCCGAAAGGACGGCTCTCCAAAATGAGTGCTTCGGTATGATAGATATGATACGCCACCAATACAGTATATAGTCAGCGGTATCGCGAAACCAGTATTAGGAAACCTTACTTACCGAAAGCATGTCTCCGACGGAGTAGCTCGCTGCACCAACTGCCGATAGGAGTTCGGACTCAAATTTTCTGGCGACTGCCTCATGATCTTTGGTCACAGTAAGGGTGACACGGTCACTCGGCCTTAGATCCGCTTTTTTGCGCAGATCTTGCACTGTACGGATGAGATCACGGAGGTCTCCCTCCTCCTTGAGCTCGGGAGTGATGGTAGTATCGAGTTTTACTTCTTTCCCTTCACGGATCTCTTTTACGTTTACCTCGTCGGCAACTATCTCGGCAAGCTCCTTGGAAAGTTTCGGTGCTTCAAGGTAAGCAAGCGGCTGGCGGACCTTGATCCCGGCTTTTGCTCTAGCCTCAAGGGCGAGAGTGACAACCCTTCGAGTTTCCTCCATGTCAGAGAGGATGGAGCTCGCAGCAACACCGATGTCCGGCCAACTCTCGAGATGCACACTCTCTTTCTTCCCCTCGATCGGAAGTCTGAGATAGAGATCTTCGGCGAGAAATGGCATTAGAGGGGCAATAAGGCGCGAGAACTGAAAGAGTACCCATCCTGTTGTCGTTCGAGCAGAAAGCGCATCCGCTTCATCTGCGCTCTTGAAACGGTCACGGGAGCGGCGTAGATACCATGTCGAGAGGTCATCGAGGAACGGCATGACTGGGCGTGCCGCCTTATCGAGCTCATGGGTGTCGAGGTGATGCGTCACCTCTGCGTGAGTCTCATACCAACGTGCAAGAATGTAACGGTCGAGGATATTCGATGACTTCGGCGCTTCTCGTGAAATCGTATGTCCTTCGCTATAGGTATCGAAGAAGGAACGGACATTATCGACACGCAGATTGATCTTCTTAAACACCTCATCAACTCCCATCATCGAAAACCGCAATTCTTCCCCTCTGACGACTGGAGAATTGATCATATAGAAACGGAGTGCGTCCGCACCGAACTTCGCCGCAAGCTCAAGAGGGTCTGGGTAGTTCTTAAGTTTCTTGGACATCTTCTGTCCATCTTCAGCGAGTATGAGACCGGTGGTGATGACGCTTTTGAATGCGGAGCGGTCAAAGAGTGCGACAGAAAGGATAAGCATGGTATAGAACCACCCACGGGTCTGATCGACCGCTTCGGCGATGAAGTCCGCCGGGAAATTCTTCACGAACATCTTTCCTTCCGGCGTACGCTCGTCGCCCATGTAGTGGAACTGCGCGAATGGCATCGAACCTGATTCGAACCAACAGTCGAACACATGTGGGATGCGCTCCATCTTGCCAAGTTCGCAGCTGCAGTGATAGGAAACACGGTCGACGAACGGACGATGGAAATCGAGCTCATAGCTATCGTTGTGTGTGATCGGTGCGAAATCAAGCGGGCGAATCTCAGCGTTGTTAATGTAGTCTTCTCCCTCGAGCTCTCGCATCGCGGATGCCTCTTCGCGGGTCGCACCCTTTGCGACCGCATTCATGAGCCATACTGAATACTCATGCGCGACAATGAGCACTTTCTTACCTTTATGCTTCTGATCGATGTCGTAGAGAAATGCACCGATGCGTTTCTTCATCTCGGTAAGTGTCTCGCCTCCAGGAGTTGGTTTGTCAAATTTCTCGAGTGTTGAGGTAAAATACGCACGATAGGTCTCGATCGAACAGCCACTGAAATCCCCAGTGTTCACTTCTGCGATCCGCTCGTCGTAAACTATCTCTTTTTTCGGGATTCCGAATGCATCAGCAGCAAGCTCGGCCGTCTCCTTGGTCCGCAGCAATGGAGAGGAGATGATGATATCAAACTTTTCTTTGATCTTTGCGGTGGAATTCCTTACTTGCGTCTTCCCTTTCTCAGTAAGATGGAATTCATCGTCTTTCTTGTAGCTGAGGATGCCACGCACGTTGGTCTCTGCCTCTCCGTGCCGCATGACAAAATACGTATTCGTCCCGCGCGTGCGACCACGGAGTTCGTCGACCGATCCGAACGCTTCGACTTTTCCGCATTTATTGCACTTCCACACCGGAAGCGGTGCTCCCCAGTAGCGAGTTCGCGAGATAGCCCAGTCGCGTGCACCTTCGAGCCATTTCCCGAAACGACCGCCCTTGATATTCTCCGGGACCCAATTGATCTCATTGTTCTCTTCAATGAGTCGGGGCTTCAATTTGACTACATCGACGAACCATGACGAGGTTGCGTAGTTGAGAAGCGGCCAATCACAACGCCAGCAGTGCGGATAGGAGTGGACGATATTCTCCTTCGCAAAGAAGGTTCCGTGCTCCTGAAGATACTTGAGCACGAGGATATCGGTCGAAAGACGCTCTTTGTCGTCGTCACTCTTTGGCTTCACATAGAGTCCTGCAAAATCCTTCACTTCTGACTTCATGGTGCCATCCATCGATACATGCTGGATGAACGGAAGTTTGAGCTTCTTTGCGAGTTCCATGTCTACTTCACCGAATGCGGGTGCTTCATGCACGATACCGGTACCAGATTCGATGGTGACAAAATCTGCAGGAACGACCTTCCAGCCGTTCTCGTGATTCTCTAATTTCTCGTCTGAAGCGTAGTAATCGAAGACTGGCTTATATACTTTACCGATGAGGTCTTTGGCGGGAACTTCAGTCACAGCATATGACTTTTCGTCGAGTGGAATGCCTGCCTTCTCAAACGTGTGCGCCATTCGCTCCTTCGCCATCACATATGTATTGCCCTTGTGTTCCCCGTCTGCGAATTCCACTTTCACGTATGAGATATCAGGATTGACTGCAATCGCTACATTGCCGGGTAGCGTCCACGGCGTGGTGGTCCACGCGATGAGATAGGTCTTCGGCTCATCAACGAGTTCAAATTTCACATAGACCGAAATATCTTTCACATCTTTATATCCCTGCGCAACCTCTGATGCGGCAAGAGTGGTCTCGCAGCGCGGACAAATGTGCATCGACTTATAGCCCTCATAGATGAGCTTCCGGTCATAAAGATTCTTGAATGCCCACCAGATGCTCTCAGTATACGAGGCATCCATTGTTTTGTAGGCGTGCTCCATATCCACCCAGCGACCCATACGCGGGACTATCGCCCTCCACTCTTTGTCATAGGTCATCACCGAGTCGCGGGCCTTCTGGTTGAACGCCTCGATCCCGTATTTCTCGATATCGGTCTTATGCTTGAGTCCTAGTTCTTTCTCAATCAAGTTCTCGATCGGAAGTCCGTGGCAATCCCATCCCCACTCGCGGCGGACATAGCGGCCACGCATGGTCTGATAGCGCGGGATGAGGTCCTTGATAGTGCCTTGGAGGAGGTGCCCATGGTGCGGGAGCCCGGTCGCGAACGGAGGACCGTCGTAGAACACGTACGGGTCTTTCCCCTCATTCGCAATGAGTGTCTTTTCAAAAATGTGATTCGCCTTCCATGACGCGAGAATGCGTTCTTCGCGCTCAGGGAATGTCTCTTTTTTCTCAGCTTTGGCCTCGTTTTCTTCCATGGTACTCGTCATACTATCGGTTTTAGCGTAATGATGCAAAATGACATGAAAATCGCGCACCCCGAAAGGTGCGCGATGCTCTTGGATTTCTCCCTTGTTATTGAAACTGCCTACGGCAGGCGTGCCGTCAGTGCTGCTGACGCTTGCGGAAGACGAGCCTCCGATCTTCCGCCAGCTCGACGGTGGTCCCCTCGAGCTCGGGATGCGCGTCGAGATCGACGACAATCTTGACGCCGTCCTGGTCGAGGATGATCAGGTCATCTTCCTTGTGGCACTTGCAGGGACGCCAGAGCGGGTGAGCACCATGAAGGGTACTCTCCGTGCACAGGCGAACCGTGCTCGGGGGAACACCCCCTTGGTGCTCGGTCAGCGCCCTCATCAGGAAGGCGAACGCTTCGGACGTGATCTCGACGGCCTTTTGGCCCAATTCTTGTAGCGGCATTTGGTATGCACTCCGTTTTCTGTAGGTTGATTGAAAAGAACTTGCCTACCCCTTTATTTTGAGGGGCAGATTTATTCTATGCCTGATTCAGAAAAAGAAAAGGGGGGCTGCAATTATTGCAGCAGCTTGGCGTACACACTGTCATTCCATGTCTTCACCCCCTCAATAGCGATGATATCCTCCTTGAGTTGATGCGCTTCGTTGTTGAGCTCTTTCATCCTGAGGTTATGTGCTTTTTCTTCGACATAGAGCTGATAGCCGTGATAACGATAGAAGAAACCAACGATGAGCATGTTGGCAATGAGCGCCATCCCCATCAATATGGTGAGCCCATCGATTTTGATTATTTCCTTGCGTTGGTATTCGCTCATGTTCATTTCGTGTTACTTCCTGGGGTTGTGGTTGATCTTGCGGCGACGTCAGCGCGGAAGGCGACAAGGCGTTCGATATCGCGTGATACCTCATGCTCAGATGCTGTTTGTTCTTTTCTTAGCTCAAGCATCCCGAGATAATGCCAAATGAATGACACCAGCGATACGATGAACATGGTGCCGAGCACGATGCTCCACACTCTCCCCATTGGTGTCTCTGGCACCGATTCATCTGCTTGCCTATTGTTCGTTTCTGCTTCCATTTTGTACATTACATTCTATCGGGAGCAGGAATCGCAAGCAACCCAAGTCCACTCTTCATAATGTGAGATGTCACTTGTACAAGTGCGAGCTTGTACGGCTCATCGACAGCCCCGTCGAGAACCATGGTGCTCCCATAGAATGCATTGAACTCACGAGCAAGTTCTATGAGATACGTGGCGACATGATGTGATTCGCGCTCACGCATCGCGCGCTCAACGATCTCCGGATAACGAAGAATGTATCGATGCAGCGGAATGATTTCACCTTCCGGAATCAGTTCGAGATTCGCTTTCTTTCCTTCCGCCTTCGCGATGAGTGAGCGGGTACGCGCATAGGTATACTGTAGGTATGGCCCTGAATCTCCCTCAAACGACAGAGACTGCTCGAAGTCAAAGATAATATCCTTCCCTGCCGATTGGCGTAGTATCGAGTATTTGATCGCGCCGATAGCGACCTGTTCTGCGATCGAATGTTTCTCTTCATTGCTGAGTTTATCGCTGGTAATCTTGGTGAATGCCTTTGTCTTTGTTTCTTCGATAAGTGACTCAGCGGTGATCACGTCTCCCGTTCGAGATGACATCTTACCACTCGGCAACCTGAGCATGCCGTGGGAGTAATGCTCGGTCTTAGCAGCTAGTTCAGGGAATACCTTCCCCATCGCATCGAGTAAGACTTTGAAATAATCGTTTACCTCATTGCCGGTGATGATGATCGAAACATCGTATGGATAGGTGTCGTATTTGATCTTCGATAGTCCCAGTTCTTTCGCTTCATAGGTCGGGAGTCCCTCTTTGTTTATAAACACGCGGGTATGCAGCCCTTTCGTCTCGTCTCCTTTGTAAACAATAGCTCCGTCGCTCGTTTCGAATATCGCAGGTGTATTTTTTTCTACGACTTCTTTTCCGAACACACCGGTATCCGACTCAAAGAAATAGAAGTCGAACGCTTTGCCGTCACCATGGTTCGTCCCTAGGCGCTTATAGACTGTCTCGAGGTACTCAAGACTCCATGAACGACCGATATCGTAACAACGATTTACCTCGCCATCGGACCTGTCATATATTTTTTTATTGACCGCAACGATCTCTTGCTTTGCTGCTTCATCAGTCTTGAGCGCAGTAGCTCCGACAACATATGACTGTGCGAGAAATGCGATCTTTTCTGCATGTGACAACTCCCCTTCCGGCAGTCTTGCTTTGAGCATCACCCATACAGGGCAAGCGATCTGCATGCCGACATCCCCCTGGTAACAGGCGCGCATGGTTTCTGCGCCACTTGCTTCAATGAGACGTGAGACTGACTCCCCAACGGCATTGCTCATCAGGTGTCCGATATGGAATTCCTTGAACGGATTCGGGTCGGTGTATTCAACAATGACTTTTTTACCCCTTAGACTGTCGTTCTTGCCGAAGTCGTCACCCGAAGCGATCGCCTCCTTGAGCGCATGCACAAAATATTGTCTCGAGAGTTTGAAATTGATGAAACCTGGACCTGCAATCTCGACGGTGAGGATATTCGGATCTTCCTTTGCGGCAATTCGTGCAACCACTTCCTCAGCAAGTTCGCGCGGATTCTTGCCGATGCGTTTTGCTCCCACCATTGCCACATTGGTCGAAAAATCACCATGAGAGAGATCAGCAGGGCGCTCTACCGAAAAGAAAATATCCGGCGGAACCAGCCCGTCAATGCTCTTTTGGATGAGGTCTACGAGTCTGTCTTTCATCGGCTGAGTCATGGACGTATCCTAGCAAATACACACAGAATTGCCGAGTTTTCAACCATACTTAAAGGAAATCTAGGACTTCCCCTTCCACAGTCCGAGCACGAGCATGATCATATCAAGCGCTTCGGTCATCTTGGTAAGGTCACCCCCGTTCACGACCAGATGATCGGTAACAACGATCGGCCCGCCTCGCTCCAAACGCAAGATCTGCATTGCATCACGAAAGAACTCCGAAAAGATGTTCCGTACCGGCAAATGGATGGTTATTGTATGGAGTCGCGACCCGTAGCGTCGTTTCAATACCTCGTAGTCAGCAGAATTCTCCAAGCCTTCGACGAGAATATTCTCATTCATATCGTTCGAGTCGATCATCCGAATGACCTCGTTGGCATAGTGATCCTCTCCATGCATCCTCCTCAATTCCTCGCGCACCATTCTTTCATTCGCATATCCCGCCGCGACGCCACGACGAAGCAGTTCATCCTGTATCACGTTTCCAAAACTGACTTTCGGGAGATGAAAGACCGCCATCAGATATCCGAGTGCTTCGACCTTTCCCGATCGAGGAACACCGAGTATCGCGATGACATTCTTCTTTTCCATGTTCATTACAGGCTTTTGGGGAGGTCAAGCTCCTTCATGATCGCATCAAGCCTCTCGGTCATCTCTGATAGCGTACCTTCATTCTGAACGAGGAAATCCGCGACTGCGATCGGTCCTCCTTGTTCAAGGCGAACGATCTGTGATGCGTCACGATGCTCTGCTTCTTCTTTCGTGAGCGGCCGGACCGGTCTGGTCGTCAGGCGATGATGACGGAGTGTCGGAGAAGCATAGATCGCGACGGTATGGAGCCTGTCGCCAAAGTGACGCTTGAGCACTTGGAATTCGGTCCAACTATAGAGGCTCTCGACGAGGATATTCTCGCCTTCCTCGCTTTGGTCGATCATCCTTATGATCTCATTCGCATAGTAGTCCTCGCCGTGGATCTCGCGGAGCTCTTCACGCACGCTACGCTCGTTCGCCGCGTTGATGGGAAGCCCTCGACGCTGCATCTCGTCGAAAGTGACCTTGCCGAAGTATACCTTCGGGAGATGATAGACCGCGATGAGATATTCGATGGCCTCGGTCTTCCCTGACCCGGGCATCCCCAAGATTGCGATGACATGTTTCTTTTCCATATCGCCATCATACAGGGAGAAACAGAAAAAATAAAAAGTACTCCGTGGTAAAGAAAGGCGGCGAGGGTTACCCCTCGCCGCACGGTACTAGTCCGTTTTGAAATGCTTCGACAGTCTTGCGCCGGACTGTGCTCGGTAATTCGACGTACCGAGTAGGTCATAGTGCACATCAGGCACCTCGCACATCCGTTCAAGCCGAAAACGCGACAAAGGCTGTCCATGGCGGAAACACAGACGACGTTCGTTGGAACGAACTTCGAGCGTGATGGTCCGCCCGCGCCCCTCGCCAAGCGCACCGTAACCCCAGCCGGGATCGATGTACCCGGCGTAATGGGAACGGAAGTCACCGCTTCGCGAGTCGAGGTCCACCGCCTCACAGGCGTATCCCGGTGGGATGCGAAGAGTCTCCCAGGTCGAGAGGATGTAGAAACGATCACGCTCCGCCTCGAAGACACCCTTCCTGACCCGAACTTCGTCGAAGAAATCCCGCCAATCGACACTGCCGGTCGCCGACCCGAAGTCGAACACCTCCTGCGTTCGCTTCGCCGCATAACCCGCAACTTCGCTTTCAAGGTCGATCGAGAGGATGAGCGACCCGTCGTGATCGTTCGCGATCATCTTGCTGTAGGCGACCGGATCGCCGTTCGGATAGCAGACGAAGGGATTCACTTCGGTATACGCGAGCTCCATTTCGAGCTCTGAGAGCCGCGTGTCACGGTTGAAGAATCGCACCTGAGAGACAGCGAGGCCGGGCGGCATCAAGACAGGATAAGAGTTCGGGTTGACGATCGCCCACGCCTTGCCGGAGTACCCAGAAGGTGTGAGTGCGTCGAACCGCGAAACGCCGTCCGCAACGATGCGGACATGGACATCGTTCCGCCCTGTACTCGACTTTGGATTCGCGAACGCGTAGATCGAAGGCGGAAGTGCGAACTCCTCCTCAAGCGGGATGAGATAGGTCTCTCCCACCGTGAGTGGATTGTCGATGCTGTACGGACGCGCACCGAGCTCCTTCGCGAGCGGGAAGACCGCTTCGCCCTGCTTCGGCAGGAATGATCCTTTGATGCGATAGCACTCGCCGCCGAGATGCACATCGAGGGATGCGGGGCTCGGTGCTCCGCGAACATTCCTGATGAAACCGTTTTTCACGAGTTCGCCGATCAACCGATCGGGGAGCGCGCCGTTTTGTACCATGATGTAACCTCCATGATGGATGTTGAAATTGAGAAGATCCTCTCACGTAGTCCTATCATGTGACCACACAAAAGAAAAGCCGCTTCACTTGAAGCGGCTTTTCTTTTGTGTGGAGTATTTATTCCTTAACAGAAATACCCATCGACCTTGCGGTTCCGGCGACGATCTTCATGGCTGCTTCTATTGAAGCGGCATTGAGGTCCGGCATCTTCTTCTCAGCGATTGCACGGACTTGTTCCTGTGTTAGCTCACCCGCCTTCTGAGTGCCTGGTTTGTTCGATCCCTTATCCTTACCCATCGCCTTCAAGATGAGGCGGGAGACTGGAGAGACCTTGGTAATGAAAGTGTAGCTTCGATCATCATAGACCGAGATCTCTACCGGAATGATCTCGCCCATCTGCGTTGCGGTTGCTGCATTGAACTTGGTGACGAAGTCACCGATGTTGATACCAGCCTGACCGAGTGCGGGGCCTACCGGAGGAGCCGGAGTTGCCTTACCGCCCGCGATCTGGAGTTTCAGTTTCTTTGTAATGTTTTTTGCCATATGGATCTATTTTATTTGTGAACTGAGAAGCGAGAAGCCCTATCAAGTAGGCACTTTTCAGGTGCTCTCGATACTACTGAATATTGTGCTATTTAGCAAGAACCATCAGATCTTCTTGATCTGGAGGAAGTCGAGTTCGACAGGAGTCTCACGCCCGAACATTGGGACCATGACTTTCACGCGACCGCGCTCTTCGTCGACTTCTCCAACACGGCCTTCGAGCTCTTTGAACGGTCCGTCGGTGATGATGACCGATTCGCCGACCGTAAGATCAATCGTGTGCTTTACCGTCTTCGATCCCATCCGACCGAACAGACTGTCGATCTCTTTCTGGTCGAGAGGAACCGGCACGACACCTGCCCCAACGAAGCCGGTAACACGAGGAGTGTTGCGGACCACATACCAAGAATCCGGATCATAGATCATATTCACAAGCACATAGCCTGGATAGATCTCTTCCTCGACTTCGGCGCGCTTACCTCCCTTCATTTTTATCTTCTTCTCTTTAGGAACAACGACTTCGAAGATCTTATCTTCCATGCCGAGCGACTCGATACGTTGCTTGAGATTGCGGACGACCGCGTTCTCATAACCGGAGTACGTGTGGATCGCGTACCAGAAGCGGCCCGGCTGCGCAGAGAGAAGACCTGAAGTTTCTACTGTTTTTTCATCCATGGTGATTAATATTACGGATGATTAAATGAAATGCTTGAGCCCAAGACTGAACAGGAAGTCGAGCAGGCCGAGGAATAGTCCCGTACCGATCGAGATCGACAGTACGATGATCGTGTAATTGATCGTCTGTGTGCGGTTCGGCCAACTCACGTGGCGAAGTTCCCCTCTCGTGTCTCTCAAATAGTCGATGAATCCCATAAGTGTTTCTGTGATCTGTTAATCTTTCCCTAGGAAAAAACGCCCGCAGGCGTTTTTTCAGTTGAGTTGAGTATACTCTTTTCTCCCCCGTCGTCAAGCTGGGATTATCCCTAAAATACCCTTATTTCAGGCTATTTTATTTCGTAGACGATGGTGACCGATGAAGTGTACTTGTTCTGTCCTGCCGGGATGTTTGCCGCCTCGGGCGCAATCGCTGAATCCGCCGACATCGCCTTCATCATCACTCCACCTCCATACCCGTAGATCGGATAATTCCCCCCTTCACTGAAGGACGAGATGCGCACAAGGCTCACTCCGAGATCAGCCGCGAGTTTCTCAGCTTTCGCCTTTGCTTTTGCGATCGCTTCCTCGCGTGCGACCGATTTTGCGGAATCTTCGTCTTCGAGCATGAAGTTCGGACCGGAAATATTCGTCGCACCATTGTCTGCAAGACCGCCGACGATGGTTCCTGCAAGGTCTGCATTCTTGTCGATATCGTGTATTTTCACATCGACACTCTCGGACACTTCGTATCCGATCAAAACTTGCTTACCGGGAGGCTGAACACACGGGTACGCTATACACTCGATGCGTTTCTCCTGCCATTCATACTTCGGATAAAGGTTGTAGCCCGCTTTGATATCCTCATTCTTCACTCCAGATTTGTTGAGAAAATCATGGATCTTCTTCATCTTGTCATCGACGGTCTTACGAGCCTCTGCGGCGGTCTTTGCCTCTTGAGTGATCGAGAACGAGATCGTTGCGACATCTGGCGTAGCATATGATTCGCCTTCACCCGTCACAGTGATTGTCGGCTGCGCATTCACATCGCGCCCAATGAGACCGTACTCTTTGATGTTCGAGAAGAACATCGAGAGGAGGACGAGTGCGCCCGATACTGCAAGCAGAAGTACGCCGTACGCCACCTCTTTCGGGGGCGTCATGCGAACATTCATCTCACCTGAATTTTCTGTCGTCATAAAACGTATATTAATTGATTAACGATAGCTATACCTATATTAACATTATTCCTAGCCCTTTTGTGACATAGGCGTACTGCCCTGTCCCAGGATCTCCAAGACGTCCGATGGAGACTCATTTTACTGTGACTGACTTCGCCAAGTTCCTGGGTTTATCAGGGTCATTTCCCTTGAGAAGCGCGAGGTGGTACGCCAACAACTGAATGGGGATAAGGCTTGCGATCGGTGACGCAAGTCCGAGATCCGGTACAGGGATCCATTCGTCAAAAAGCATGTCGTTCTCTGGCGCGATACCAATGATGTACGCACCGCGGCTTTTGAGTTCTGTGGTATTCGACTGCATGTCACGCTTCGTCTCATCGTTAGGGATGATCGCAATCACCGGTGTGCCTGCTCCGATGAGTGCGATCGGTCCATGCTTGAGTTCACCACCAGGAAACCCTTCGGCGTGGATGTATGAAACCTCCTGTATCTTGATCGCCGCTTCATGTGCGATTGGTGCAGAAAGTCCTCTCCCGATGATATAGAGATCCGTCGCAAGGCGAAGCTTCTCGGCAACTTTCCTTGTATCGTGAACGATGTCACCGAGCAGCCAAGCACGGATATCGCGTACGACGCCACGGAGCAAGTGCTTACCTTCAGAAAGTTTCCCTCCCGCCGCATAAGCCAAAAGCAAGAGCACTGCGATCTGCGCTGTAGCTGCCTTTGTCGACGCAACGGCAATCTCAGGACCTGCGTTGATATAAAGTGAGCGATGAGATGTTCGATCGATCGATGAATCCACTACATTAAGAAGCGAGATGATCTTTGAGCCATGCTTCTTTGCTGCGGCAAGTGCTTCGAGCACATCCGCAGTCTCGCCGCTTTGAGAGACTGCGAACAATATACTGCGCTTGTCGAGGAACGGAATATACGCTGAGAACTCAGAACCGACGAAGGTTGACGCGAGCTTGCCACCGAGCTTCGCGAGATAGAGTTCTCCGAGCTTAGCCATCTTTGCCGCCGTACCGCAACCGATGAAGAACAGGTTTGGAGAGGATTTGAGCAGCTGCACGATGTCCATCAATTTCTCATCATCTTGGCGGATCGCCTGATCGAGCGAGTGAGGTTGTTCAAGTATCTCCTTGAGCATGTAATGCGCGTAACCGTCTTTCGTTGCACTCACTTTGTCCCAAGTAATAGTGCGCCACTCGGGGTCGACCTTTTCTCCTGTCTTCTGATCACGAAAAAGGATATCTTCTGCACGCAATTTGATCGAGACCGCATCACCGGGATACGCGACGACGCGGGTATGATCGATGAAAGCAGGGACATCAGACGCGACGTAGTACCCTTCATCACTTTTCCCTATCACCATCGGAGACCCGACGCGCATCGCCATCAGATATGATTCGCCTTGGCGCATTGCAACAATCGCGTAGCGTCCCTCAAGCATCTTTCCTGTCTCGGAAAAAGCTGCCTCGAATGTTTTCCCTGTACTCATGAAATGCGCTATGAGCTGCGGGATCACCTCGGTGTCGGTATCTGACAAGAACAACTCACTCTCTGGAATACCCGTCACCTCAACCAAATGGCGACGTAGTTCGTGATGATTCTCGATGATCCCGTTATGGATCACCGCAATACTCTTGTCGCGCGAAAGCTGCGGGTGAGCATTCTTCTCGAGTACTCCGCCGTGTGTGGCCCAACGGGAGTGGCCGATGGACATCTTTCCGACAATTCCTGAAAAATCAGACTCGCTTTTCTCGGATATCTTCCCGACCGCACGGAGTAATTTCAGTTCGCCCTTCATTGGCGCAGCGATTCCCCACGAATCATAGCCGCGATACTCGAGATCACGGAGTGCGAAATATGCCTTAACGGCAACTTCCTCTTCCCTCTTGCCGACATAGCCAAATATTCCACACATACTCGTACTTATGATAACTCACGATATTGATTTATGTTGCAGTAAATGTGAATTACCCCGTGTCCTCTTTACAAAAACGCATATATAATAGGCAATATGAAGAGCTCAAAAGATATTCGTGAACTGGAGAAGCTTTCCGCTGAACTTGCGCCCAAAAGCGGCTGCACAGTCTGTAGGCTGATCCTCATTGCGACGGTAATTTTATTCGTATCATCGGTATTACTCGCGCTATTTGCCCTCGGAAGTGCACGTTCGAACCTCGAACGAATGGAGCCAGAGCGGGTACTGACTCCAACACAATCCTCAGAGCGTATCCAGGTACTGCGTGAGTACATAGAAAGCCAACGCGGTTCCACCACGCTTCTTATCGGTAAACCCCAAACAAAATGAAGCACACCACATTAGTGCGCGCATTCTTTGCCGTCATTCTCACTACGCTCTTTGGGTCACTCTTCTCTACTGCTTCTGCCGCAACCGTGTCGATCATCAATAACTGGCAAAACCCCGCGCCGTATTCTTTTTATAGCTACACGAGCCCCGTTCATGTCGTCGGATCATATACCCTTCCCCCCGACTGGGTCGGCACTATATATGTCTGGCAGGACGGAGTACAGCTCCCACAAACGCTGACGGTCAGCAATCTCGGAGGAGTAACACCGAAAAATGCCCCATTCGACATCAATCTCGGGATCCAGCCAGCAGTACCTTCTCCTCATGAGATCAGTATTGAATTCTTTGGCGGAGCATCGTGTTTCATTCTTAATACTTGCCCCGGAACATCAAGCAACTGGACTGATGAATCGATCGTCCCGCGCACCTATACCGCATCGAACACACCGGATCCGGTGCTCGCAATTTCCTATGATGCGAACGGAACCATCCCGCTCCAAAGTCCTGCGTTCGATTTCGCCAACGTCCCAATGAACACGACCGACACCCGCACACTCTATGTACGAAATGTCGGTGGTGGAACCGCGATTGGTGCTGCGTCTATCGCAGGTGGCTCCAATCCGTTCTATTGTGTCGGGACTTGCACCTACTCTATCCTCGCCGGTGCCCCTGCGATACCGATACAGGTGCAGTATGCGCCCGGAAGTGCCGGGATGACTTCCTCCGGGGTACTCGCATTCGGCTGTACTTCCCCGAATTGTGCAGGGGTGAATGCAAATCTTACCGGAAGCAGTGTTGCATCCGCGGTTCCTCCGCAACTTGACCTCAGTGACAGCTATCTAAGTTATGGATATGTGAACATCAACCAGTCAGTCGACCAAGATATCACCATCTATAATACCGGCGGCGGAGTGCTGTCCGGCTCGCTGACCTTCGGAGACCCGAGCTACTCGTGCATCCCAAGCTGTAACTACTCTATTCCCGCGGGAGGTTCATATACCCTCACTGTCAGATTCAACCCGACCACGGGTGGTGACCATGACACGAATGCCACATTCACAGGTGGTGCGACCCCTGAGACGATTGCTATCTACGGAAGCGGCAATGCTAAACCGATCATCGACATCAATTGTGTCGGGTGCGACGGCGTAGGGTCAGGTGGACAATACCACTGGGATCTTCCGAATCCGGTTGCGCCGGGACAGACTCTCTACCAGACGATCGAAGTCAGCAATGTCGGCGTCGGGGTATTGAGCGGCATTGTGACACCCACGCCGGGATCTTGGAACACGGCTGGTTGGCATTGTGTAAGTGTCACCCAAGGCGGCATTACAACGCCTTACACCGATGCAACGCCGTGTGCTTATTCAAACCTCGTCAACGGCGGGCCACCCGCGATTGTCCAATTGTCTTTTGTCGCATCGGTTGCGAATGTTGGCCCACAGCATGACTACACATATTTCAGCAACACACCCAATCCGAGCGATGGACCTGACGACCTGGAACTTTCAGCTGCGGTGACTGTCGACCCATTACTGAATATCACAGGACTCGGGGGTGAACTTGTTTTCGTCGACACGCTCGTCAATGTTGCGACATCTGATCTCTACGGCAATGCAAGCGACGCAATTTTGCTTGAGAACGTCGGCACTACACCGCTCACGGTCGTGATCAATCTCCCGGTCGGGGCAGGTGTCTTCACCTGCGTCAATCCGCTTCAGTGCAACACACCGATCATCATCGCGGCAGGCGCTACAGTTCCGGTCGCATTTTCCTTCAACCCGCCGACGCCATACTCGTACAACCAACCGTTCACCATCTGCGTCAGTGGAACCTGCGGCAATTACAGCATGCGAGGATTGGGGCAGAACCCTCAATTCGGCATTCAGTCGGTGATTCCGGGAGGAGAGAATATGGACCCGATGAAGATCTGCGCAGAGGAAAATAACACTTGCGCGTTCACCGGAACAAAGACCGTCTTTTTCGGCAATAACACCAAAAATGTTTCGAGGAGTGCAACCGGTGGGGTGTGGTGCGACATTGCTTCTTTTGGGAGTGACCCTGCCCCGGGTGTCAATAAATATTGCTGGTACGCGAACACGAACTCCGGGACTTGGACAAACAAGCCCTGGACGACAAGTAACCTGTTTGCGATCTACAACAGTGGCATCGGTGGTACGATCTACTATAAGATCACAAGCCCGACTGATTTCAAATGCAGTACCTCGCGAAGTTGGTCCGGCTATTGCCAGGGATATGTGTTCAACTATGACGAGCAGGATGTCAGCTACGGTGGTGATATCAAATATGCTCCCATCTACTTCAATCCGACTATTGCCGGACCGATCAGTCAAACATTGACCATCCAATATCACTTTGTCGCATGGGATGGTTACAGCCCCCCAGATTGTAATTACTGCCACACAACGACTACGCCACTCACGGGAACTGGAATCTCTGGCGCTCACCTATTTGCCATAACGACACCATTCCCCACCACCAATGTCGGCGCAAGTTCTACGGTGAATCTTACGGTATACAATGATGGAACAACGGTAGATAATGGTGTCACTGTCAACTATGTGAGTGGGGAGTTCAGCTGCACTGCGAACTGCGGGCCATACAACCTCGCACCGGGAGGAAGTCAGATCGCGCAGGTCACCTTCAGCCCGACCAGCGCCGGCACAAAGAACGGAAGCTTCTTACTTACCTCAACGGATCCTGTCCCGGTCGGACCGGCAAGTGTCACTGTTCCGATGACAGGAGTGGGCAACGCGTCCCCTGTCGTCGGCATCCTCAATCCTGTCGGGGGCAGTCTCGACTATGGCGTAGTCAACCAAGGATCACAACGTGTCTCGGGGGATGGCACGCTTCCTGCGATCATCGTCACGAATACCGGGGCGGGACTTCTTACCGGGGACGCGACTCTGGTCGATGCGGTGCACTATGTCTGTGTCTCATGTCACTATGAGGCGCTTGCGAACGGACAGCAGCAGGAGATAAAGATTGCCTTCGTACCGAAAAGCGTCAGCCCTCCTGCCCTCAACAACACGGTGAATTTCTCGGGTGGCAATGCGCTGATCAATTTCCTGCTCTATGGACAAGGGGCACTTGGGGCATCATCGATAAACAGCCCCGATACGAATTTCGGCCGCGTAGTGATCCGTGCAGGAAACTTCAAGGAGCAAGTGGTCACCGTCTACAATCTTGGCAGCGTTGATGTCCCTGGCGGCGACATCTCACTTACTGGACCTTTCTCCTGCACACACCCGCCCACACCGTACAATGCCGTAACCAGTAAATGCAGCTACCCTGCTATCCCTGCAGGTGGTTCGGTACAATTCACCATTCGTTTCACACCAACTACGCCGGGAGCGGCGAGTGGAGTGCTCTCGCTTGGTGGATCATCGAATGCGCGGGTTCGACTATCGGGAACGGGTGTCGTACCGTCGGTAAAATTTAGAGAGAGGTAATCGGCACAAAATCTAGAAACTCTACTAAAAACACTCCACGAAACGGGAGTGTTTTTAGTACTGGCATTGTCAGAAGTCTCATTCCTCATACCTCCATCACTTGTTGGGGATAGGTATCACTGAGACACGCTATTTGAGATATTTTTTCACTAGGATATTGAATTTCTCGCCACGATCGAACTCATGTAGAAATTTCTCGAAGCTTGCTGCCCCCGGTGAGAATAATACGGTGACTTTCTTTTGTTTCGACTCCTTTGCCTTTCGGAGAGCAGCAACGATACACTCTTCGAGCGTATCGAAAGTCAGGGGGTTGAAGCTCGCTAGCTGTTCGTGGAGTTTTCTCGTTCCCGTGCTGTCGAGAAGCATGACGGCGTCTTCATCGAGTGAGGACTTAATCTTCTCAGCAAGCTCAGAGTATTCAAGCGCCTTATCGGTTCCCCCTGAAATCAAGACGACTTTCCCTTCTTTGTTGAAACGCGAAATCGCGGCGATTGTTCCATCCGGAGAGGTTGCGCAGCTATCATTGATGACCTGGATGTTTCCCTTCTTCATAACGAGCTCCTGCCGCATTGCAGGAAGAGAAAGATTCATTACATCCCGCTCCGCTATCACGCAGGTCGGATCAAACAATTTCACGGCAAGCACAGCTGCCATGAGATTTTCAAGATTGTGTTCTCCATATGATGAAGTGAACTTCGTTACAGAGAAAAGGTTCTGCTCTATTCCTTCCGCACGGAAGACAAGCATGCCTTTCTTGGGATAGACACCGTTTTGCTTCCCTTTCAGTTCCGTACGACTCACGAAAAATACTGATGCTCTTGGCTTCTTTTTCAAGAAATAAGTCGTCCACTTGTTCTGTTTATTGAGAATCAAGAAATCTCCCTCATTCTGAGCGCTAAAAATATTCGCTTTCGCATCAGCATAATCAGAAATGTCACGATAACGATTAAGATGGTCCGCGTAAAGATTTGTAATAACTGCAATATGAGGGCTTTTCTCTGATGTGGGCAGATACTCCAACTGCCATGACGAAAGTTCTGCGACGACTACTGCGTTCCTTCCTTTGATTCGCGAATACTCCCGCAGCAAAGCGTTCTTTGGGGTATTGCCGGACGGAAGAGTGAGTGGATACTTTTTTTTGAGTAGCTCGGCGACAAATTGCGTGGTAGTAGTCTTCCCTCTTGTTCCGGTCACTGCGATTTGCACATGCTGATCGAAGCGAAAGAAGAGACTTGTATCGTTCTCTATCCTCTTCTTGGACTTTTTCGCAATATGAACATACTCACTTTCTCGTGATACACCGGGGTTCACGACGATAAGATCATTCGTCTTGAAATCCCCGACTCGATGCCTTCCAAGAATGAACGTCACCGGCAATCCGCGAAGTGCACGCAATGAAGGCGCGAGGAGCACCGCCGAGCGCATGTCGGTTGCGCTGACTTTCGCCCCTTGCTTGATCAGCCATTTCACCGTAGCAACGCCACCGCCATGAAGACCCAGACCCATGACAAGCGCCTTTACGCCAAGTAATGGTTTACTGTCCCGTGCCATTTTCTACAGGTTTGGTGGTGAGGAAGTTAAGCTCGGCTTTTTTGATGCGCACATCTTTGGAGAGTTCGCGTACAACACTCCTCGCTACGACACCATCGCCGTTATCATCGACCCGAATAAGGAACAACGGCACAGCAGTGAAGCGTTGCTCCATCTTTCCACCCACTCTCGCAATGATGGCGAGTGCGGTTTCCTCGCTGATATCGGCATTGAATTCCACGATGATCTGATTGGAGATGAAGTCCCTCCCTGAAGCATTGTCCCTGACGACTTTCCCAATCGTTTCGGGATCTACTGGAGGAGGGAGATTCGTTGGGGAAGTGGAAACCGCGCGCTTTACATCGTTTATTCCGTAGACTCTCCACAAGACAACTCCCAGCAATAGGGTGGAAATTATGACCACGACCAGGATGATGTGCTTTTTCACTTTCATTTCAGAATCATAGCGCGGGAACGAAAGAGAATCAAACGAACCTTAATCTACCCTATGGTTTACCCGCGGAATTAGTGTGTTAGGATGAAATCACTGTATGCCAGGGATGAAAAAAATTGCGGTCATCTTTGTGTTCTTGGTCGCTTTTGTTGCATGGGAGGTTTCTCGTGAGTTTTTTCTTTCCTACCCGATTGTGAACTACCCACCGAATGGTTCACTTGTTATGGTCTGGGGAGACAGCTTGAGCAGCGGGGTCGGCGCAAGTAGTCCGACGAACGGCTATGTCGGCATACTCAAGGAGCGCTTATCCCTCAAATTAGTGAACAAAGCAGTAAGCGGAGAAACGACAAGGGACGTCCTCCTGCATTTAGAGCGAGACCTGAACGAAGTCCATCCAGATATTGTCATGATACTCCTTGGAGGAAACGATCTTCTGCAGCAAATGCCCTTAGCGGAGACTCTCAGTAATCTCCGCAAGCTCATCGTGGCTGCCCAAAAACAGAAGGCAGTCGTTTATCTGATCGGTTTTCAGAAACACATCGACGACAACTATGCGAATGGCTTCAAAGCACTCGCAAGGGAGACGGGTGCAGTCTATACAGGTGACATACTGGGTGGGATCATCGGCAACCAAACACTCATGGCTGATGAGATCCACCCGAACGATAAAGGGTATCTGAAGATGGCGGACAAAATAGCTCCGAATCTGGAAAGTCTTGTGCTCTCAGGGAGCAATGTAGAGTAACAATGAGAGAACTAACGCGAGGGTATCTCCTTTTTTTCTACTCTGCCACTTTTTGAATAGTGAATCACTGTCACGTTTCTTTCTTTTGTAACCGTAACGAACACCACGAGACTTCCTTTCTCGATCATGAGTCGTCCGCTCTTTTCAGAACTGTTATCAAGCGTAATCTGATATCCCATATGTTCTGCTGCTTCTGTGTAGAAACTCACAATCGTATCAACGTCATCATTCGTGACATAGACCCGATCACTTCGCTCATTGAAAAACTCTCGCTCAGGTGCATATCGCGCACTTGGATATAGAGGAAATTCCTCACGGAATTGCTCATCACGAAGTTTCAAAAAATGCATGCCGTATATCCCCGCAAGAAGGAACAACAGTAGGATGGCACTGTTAAATAAGGAAATTTTTCTTTCTGGATGATTGGGTGAGATCCGGAAGAAGAGCAGCACTTCTCGTAGTAATAAGATCGCAAGAATGAACAACGGGAGTAGCATCACAACCCAAGGAAGGTCCAGCATATTCATAGATCGCGTTCATAAACTATTTCTTCACGAAGTAACCCCTTCAATCGATCAATGAGACGTCTTTCTCTGTCGGATGCGGCAGCACCCTCACGGCGAATACCGTACTGATAGTGTTCCCTTATGAAAGATTTGATAGTAGCAACATCACCCTCGATGTTGCTGGAGTCAATGATGACGAATGAGATAATGCGTTCGTCGAATTCTCCGAATGGGACCCGAAATATGAACATTCCACTCCCCCTTCCCGTGAGGGATATTGTCCCAAGACCGCCTGCATAGTCAGCGGCATGACCCAAGACCCAAGGATTCTTATTCTCCCACCTGTAGCGGAAAGCCCCACTCGATGCAAAGAGCTCATGGTCAGGAGAAAGTGAAACATCCAATAAGTAATGCTCGTGATCAAAAACGTAGCGGAAGAGGCGCGTCAGGTCACGTGCTGATGTGGTTGATTCCTCGACATAAACGTTTGAAGCGAAATGTGTGTCCGTCATCCCAAGCTGCACTGCTCGTTCGGTCATATATGCTGTGAGGGTATTGCTTCCGAGTTCACGCAAAAGTGCATCTCGAGCAGTCTGGTTCGCATCAAAGAGTAGCGGGTAGATGAGACTCCCGAGTGGGAGCTCATCGTCGCGACTCGGCGGTCGCCGCGAACCTGCTTTGCCGGAAAGAAGTAACTCTCCAATACGAACATTTTTGTACTGATCGAGCGTCTCGATCGCAGTGAGTGCGGTCGCAAACGAGACGAGTACCCCCTCTTCGTAAGGAGCGTTCGCATTTCTTTCCCATAGCACATCTCCTGTCTCTATGTCCGTGATACTGAACGAGGGGGCGGTGACGTTCGGGAGTTTCCCCTCCCCCCGAAGATAGTAGCGTGAGCTCGAAGCAAAAGACGAGCGAGGCAAACCTCCGGTGACAATGATCTTCACACCGACTGACGCAAAATCATATACCTCATTCGCGTCTGAGTCGGACAATTCAATGGAAATACCGTCGTTACTTACGGACACATCACCGTCCTTATCAACGGGAGTACCATGAATGAAATAGTTATCACCGAACTCGATCGCGTAAGGCATCCACAAACCGCTTCTTCTTGAAAGATGTTGTGGCTCTTTTCCTGAAACCGCATAACTGCCGGTGGGGACTTCATAAAGCGAGAGCGGTGTAGCGAAAGAAATGACCCGGAAAGCCTTTGTACTTGTTCCGTCTTCATAGAGGGTGATTTTTTTTCCTGCCTCATCGACTGCGATCACCTTGCCGAGAGCGGGCAGGGTCGTGGACTCACGGAGCTCTTCATGCAGTGCCGCTCGATATATCGCGGCTGGAGAAAGAGACTTCACCTCACTGGTGACAGGGATGAGCGTAGCTCCTCCGGCAACAAGCCCAACGATTGAAAGCCATGCGCCAAAGATGAAATACAGGCCGGACTTATGAGTCATAACCTTTCGCGTGAGTGAGGAGGGTTCGTAAACGGTTGAAACCCTGATACCAAAAAAAGAAACATACGGCAGTGAACGCTCCGAGTGTGTCTGCAAGCATATCCTTCTGTGCATCCCATATATCCCCCTGGCTTCCGAGATACGCGGCACCTGCGACAGGGTCACTGGTCGCCGCATATATCCATTCGATGAGCTCATAACTCATCGCAATGGTAGCAATGGTGAATATCGGATACGTGAACAGCATGAATCTGTTCTTTACGGAACGCGAGAAGAGCAGCCACTCAGCAATAGGAAATGCATAGAATCCAACCGAAAAGTGTGCGATGCGGTCGAAATGATTCCGTTCGAAACCGAACATATCTGTCACAAACGAGAATGGGACGTGCTCAAACGTGTAGTGCCCTCCGACGGTATGCAAGAAGACGAGTACACTCATCATGAGGTATGACACCAGCGAGAAACGCACGCCGAACTTATAGAGGACGGCCAATGACCCTACAATGAGCCACACTGTCAGATTTTCTACAAACCATGTCATTCGATCGAAGGGAGTAATTGCAAGGACTGAGAACAACACAAGGTAGAGCAACAGAAGCGTGAGGAGCCACTTAGGTTGGGGGTGCATGTCCATGCTTTCAGTATAGCAATTTATTTCTGTTCATCCCCTGCGTTATCCAGTATTTCCACTCGCTCCTCCGCTTTTTCAACACGCTTTTGGATCCGATTGAATATAAATGAGATCAGTAAAACGATGCTCGCCCCGGCAATCAATCCGAGAAGTACATACTTTTCGGCTCGATGAAAGTGAGTGATGTACGTTTCAATTGCACTCCCAAGGAAGTACCCGATACTTGAGAAGACTGCTGACCATACTGCTGCCCCAAGGAGATTGAAGATGAGAAAGCGTACTCCACTGACGCGGCTTGTCCCGAATAGCACCGGTATGAGCATTCGAAAACCGTACATGAATCGTGAGCCGAAAATGAGCAGATTTTGATATCGCTCCATCAGACGATGGATCTTCTTTGCGCGCTCCTTAAGTTTCGGACGCGCATTCACAAATTCTGTCCCACGGTAGCGGCCGAAGTAGAAGAAGATCTGATCTCCGATCATCCCCCCGAGGAATGCCGCAAAGATGACTCCCTCGAGAGTGAGATACCCTTCGAATGCGGCAAATCCAGCAAGAGCGACGACCGTTTCCCCTTCAAGAAGGGTCGCTACAAAGATGAATAGGTATCCGTATTCCTGTATGAATGAAAGCAGGGTCTCCATGCCGAGAGTATAGCATGGGACCCTGCTTTGGAAATGCTTGCTACGGGACTACTTTTTCAGGAGATCTCGGATCTCACTCAAAAGCTTCACTTCATCAGAAACCTCTTTCTCAGCAGCAGGCTTTGCTTCTTCTTTCTTTTTCATGGCATTCATCGCTTTTACGACCATGAAGAGCACAAACGCGACAACAAGGAAAACGAATGCTGCTTGGATGAACTTCCCGTATGCGATTGTTGCACTCCCAGCAGTGTACGCGAGTCCCGAAAAGTCGATCCCTCCAGTGATAGCACCGATGATCGGCATCACAATATCTCCGACGAGAGAGCTCACGATCGCACCGAACGCACCTCCAATGACCACACCGACCGCAAGGTCAACGACATTTCCCTTCATTGCGAACGATTTGAATTCTTGAACCATCGACATAACAGATTTGTTTATTACGTTAATCTTAGAAAAAATCATACACTGTGAGTGAGAAAAAGAGAAGCTTGAGTAAAACACGACAAGGCGGTACTCTCATATACAATGTTCCACATGCTGAAACAGATCATCAAAGGAAGAGTATTCATATATGGCACACTGGTATTCTTTTGTGTCAGCGGATACCTGATCACCCGGGAACCTTCCCCCTCCCATCTTTCTCCGAACACGGCGTCAGTGCACTGCCTCGGGGCAAATGCGACATTTTATTGCTCAATGAACCACTTCGAGCTCATTACCCGGGCATTCGGCCCAAAAGTGGCAATGCAGAATCTCAAACATGAGTATTCGTCGAGAGCGGAGATCGTCAGTGATTGCCACCAACTCTCCCATGTCATCGGAAATAGCGCGGTCGAGCTCTATGGGGGCGACATCGCGAGAGCATTCAATGACGGAGATAGTTTCTGTTGGTCAGGGTACTATCATGGGGTAGTTGAGCGAGCAGTGAAAAACCACGGCGAAGCGTCATTCCTCCAGAATACGAATCAGCTTTGCGCAGCGATCCCAGGAAAGGAGCGCTACAGTTTCGACTACTATAATTGCGTGCACGGACTCGGTCACGGCATCATGGCGATCGAGGACAATGAACTCTTCGCCTCTCTCCCCCTCTGCGACAAGCTCGAAGGTGAATGGGAGCGTAAATCGTGTTATGGAGGTGTGTTCATGGAAAACATCATGGTCGACAACCGCAGCCACTTTGCGAAGTATCTCAAAAAAGACGACTTGATGTACCCGTGCAACAGCGTTGAAACAATCTATAAGGAACAATGTTATCTGATGCAAACCTCATATGCTCTCAGCCAGAACGGATACAACTTCAGAGATACGTTCACACTCTGTGCCAACGTCGAGCCGGAGTTCCGAGATACCTGCACGCAATCGATCGGACGTGACGCTTCCGGTTCAACAGTCAGCAATATCTCACGAACGATGACAAACTGTTCATATGCGCTCGATGATAATCAATACAAGAATTGCATCACTGGGGCAGTGAAGGATTTCATCTCCTACTTCCACGGCGATAACGAAGCAAGGGGGCTTTGCAGCGCACTCCCTCCTCGATTTACGTCACACTGTGACGAGATCCGTGTTTCGTATCTTCGAACACTATAAGACCTCTCTGGGCAATCTCCAGATATAGAGAGCGAGCAAGAAAGAGACCGCAGACATGGTGAAGAATATGGATTCAAACCCGAATGCTTTGATCGCATACCCTCCGGCGAGCGCAGCGAGACCGGTCGCGATGGCAGTCATACCCTCGAGACCTCCCCACTCGGTGATCGAGCTTTCATGGGAGGTGTGGGCACTGTAAATGGCATCGAATGCAGGTACTCCGATTGCGGCAGCTATGCCCCAGAGCACTTGAGTGATGATGAGCTGGGAAAAACTGTCCATGAACGCATAGCTCAGGAACACCACCGAGCGGAGCACATACCCAAGTGCCAACAATAATTCCTGTTCCCTTACTCGCAATGACCACCTGGTGAAAAGAAGTGTGAGCACCCCGCAGATGATCTCGAATACCGCCCACGAGACTCCGGCTAGTGCGATGTCGCCGTTTATCTTTGTGACGAAGATCGCATAGAACGGTGCGAACATGCCGATCACGAAAGTGAAGATCATGTTGAGCGAGACCAGAATGCGCAGACTCTTGTTGAGGTGCACATTGGGAATGAAAAGGTGATAGAGCTGGCGTGCGAACGTGATCATGTTATTTCGACAGTGGGAGTTCTTCGATCACTTCAGTGAGCACCGGATGCGTTGCCATGAAACGGTAGGTGAAGAATGATAGCAACGCCCGAAGATTGTGCGCTTCATGCGCGACATCACGCTTTCCTCCGAGGAGTTGCTCTATCTCATGCGACAATAATCCGCCATAATTTCTGATAACCTCAGTATCCGCCTCATCTTTGATGTACCGTATCGCCTTTTGATACTCCCCCTTCGGTAACCACATTGAACCGCATGAAGGACACAGAAGTGCAACCATTTCCCCGTTGTTCCAGTCGACTTCACGCATTATCGTGCTACATTCGGAACACTTTTCTTCTCGCTCTTTTGCAGAAAGCAATTCTTTCTTTTCCCAAAGCGAGACATCGAACCAGCCATGGGATTCGATATGGTCCTTGAGCACTTCGAGCTCCGTCTTCCTGAAGAACAGGCCGTGGCACAGATTACATACATGTGCGACAGTACCTCCGACATGGAGCTCAGTCAGCGTGTTCTCGATATCGTGTGGACATTTCATAGTAGCCCAATCATAACGTTTCGCTGCAAAAAGGCAAAACCCGATCCACGCACCCAGGACGTTTGAAACTAAGTCATTGCTGCACCAATGTGCCCTTCATGTTCGTATGTCATAATGAACAGACGTATGGAGCGAACAGACGAACAGCTTGTTACCCTGTACCGAGAAGGAGCAAGCGACGCTTTCCAGGAACTTCTTGCACGACACTCCGACGGAATATACAATTTCACGTTCCGACTTCTTAAGAATCGCGAAGAGGCACAAGACATCACCCAAGAAGCGTGCATCAAGGCTTGGAGGAATATCGAGCGCTTCAATACGAATGAGAAGTGGAAAACGTGGATATACGCCATCGCCCGAAATACCGCGATCGACCACCTTCGAAAAAAACGTTCATTGGTATTCTCGGATACCGAACTTTCCTCAGGGGAGAACCCTGCGATCGATAATCAAAAAGATGACGAACCGCTCCCGGACAAAGTGGCGATGCAGATCGAAGACAAGGCACTCCTTGAGAAGGCTCTTGATGAGCTAACCCCCCTCTATCGAGAAGTGCTCTATCTTTACTACTATGAAGACATGACTCTACAGGAAATCGCGACGCTCCTCGGTAAACCGATCGACACCGTGAAAAGTCAACACCGACGCGGCATGCGACTCCTGCGTGACGCCCTGATCCGCATCATTCCCCCTGAACATGCACCAAATTATCAAGGATAATCGTATATTGAGACATGAAAGACCATTATTACAAACTCTTCCAAGGACTCGCCACAGAACCTCTCCCAAGTGAGTGTCATGACCGCATCGCGCGTGAGATCGCACTCCTTGAGCGGCGAGTGGTCTTCGTGCGACGGATCTCCTTCGCCGCGGTATTTGCCGTTTTCATTTCCGTTTTCGTCCCATCTTTCAATTTCCTCGCAACCCAGCTTTCGGAATCTAGTTTCTATTCTTACGCTTCACTCCTTATGAGCGACAGTGATCTCACCTTCCTGCACTCACAGGAATTTATTTTTTCTCTGATCGAATCACTCCCGATATTTGGAATCACTATCACCCTGACCCTGATCTTCCTTCTTCTTGGCGCGATACGACTTGTAGCGATCGAATCGAGGCAGGCGACGGGATTTTTTACAACTCATGCAGCATAATCATCTATCATGAAGCAATTCTTTAATTCCACTAATTACAAACGCCTGACACTCTGGGTCGGATTTGTCGTAGTCTTGCTCCTGACCTTCCAGGGAGGTATTTTCGTCGGATTCCACAAGGCTTCGATGGCATACCAGTTCGATGAGCGCTACCGTGGGGCATATGGAGAGCACTTTCGGTCCGGACCCTTCGGCCTTCCGCAGGATGATTTTCCCGAAGCACACGGTGCGGCAGGACGAGTACTTTCGGTCAGTCTTCCCACCCTTGTGATCGAAGACAAAAATTCTGAAAAGATCGTAGTCATTACCGATGAAACAGTGGTACGAAAGAACCGAGACAAAGTAGGCGCTGAAACGATCGGGGCGAACGACTTTGTTGTCGTTATTGGTTCACCGAATGCAAAGCAGGAGGTAGTGGCGAAATTCATACGCATGCTTCCGCCCCCGCCGAACTTCATTGTGAGCACCAGCACGGCAACGAATACCGGAGCTACAAAATAACGAACATGATCAAAAACTATTTTCAAAAAATTCGGACTTTCATACCGGCGCACAAATTCTGGTCGGGAGTGATTGCTCTTATTGTGCTCTGGGGTGCCTATGCGGGCTTCAGCAAGATCACCAGTCCGGTCGGTGAAGTGCGCTATACGACCGCGATCGCAGTAAAAGAGACCCTGGTCACTTCTATCTCTGGATCAGGGCAGGTTTCTGCTTCGAACCAGATCGAGCTCAAAGCAAAAGCGTCCGGCGAGATCCTTTCCCTCCCCATTCGTGAAGGCAACATGGTCTCTCCGGGAACGGTGATCGCACGAATCGATTCCGCAGATGCGCAGCGAGCAGTACGTGACGCACAAATAAGCTTGAGGAGTGCTGAATTGACGCTTGAAAAGCTGAAGAAACCAACAGACCCCCTTTCACTTACACAGTCAGAAAATTCACTCGCTCGCGCATCAACATCGAAACAGAATGCGCTCGACAATCTGACAAAAGCATACAACGACGGATTCAATGATATATCCAACACCTTCAATGATCTTCCCGGTGTTGTTTCCGGACTCCATGACCTATTATTCTTGCCGAACAACCAGCTCGGGGGCAATAACGTAAATAATATCGACTACTACTCCAGTTCGGCGAGTGTATTTGACCCGCGCGGAAAAGTCTATGGTGATGATACGTATGCGAAATACCAGGCGATGCTCACGGCGTACAACAAGAACTTCGCGGACTACAAGGAACTTGACCGGTCGGCAGATTCAAGCGAGATAGAAGCAATGATTGAAGAAACTTATGCTACTTCCCTGCTTGCGGCTGATGCGGTCAAGAGTGCAAGTAATCTCATCCAGTTCTTCCAGGACCAAATGACGCAGCATTCACAAAAGATTCCAACGCTTTCTAATACACAACTCGCTTCCCTAAATAGCTACTCAGGAACAACCAACACGCACTTGAGTGAACTGCTCGCTGTGGAAAGCACAATCAAGAGCAATAAAAGCACAATCATCGACGCAGAACGCACGATTAAGGAGAACACTCAGTCGCTCGCGAAACTTGTCGCCGGCACAGACCCGCTCGACCTTCGCAGTGCAGAACTCACCGTCGAGCAGCGAACCAACGCCTTGCGCGACGCAGAAGAAACACTGGCAAATTATACGGTGCGCGCACCGTTCGCAGGGACCGTCGCAAAACTCAGCGTGAAGAATTACGATTCTGTCGGGAATGGAACAGTCGTGGCTACGCTCGCCGCGATGAACCAGATGGCCGAAATATCGTTGAATGAGGTCGATGTCGCAAAAGTTGCCATAGGACAGAAAGTGACCCTCACCTTTGATGCAATAGAGGGGCTATCACTAACGGGTGTGGTATCGGAAATTGACACCATCGGCACTGTTACTCAAGGGGTCGTAACTTATAACGTCAAGATCGCTTTTGATACCCAAGACGAACGCGTGAAGGGCGGCATGAGCGTCAATGCGTCGATTATCACAAATGTGAAAGCAGACACCCTCGTTGTTCCCAATAGCGCAGTAAAGACTCAGGGAACCGGACACTATGTCGAGATATTCGACCCCCCTATCGCCACTACGTCTGGAAATCAGGGTACGGTTTCGAAGGTAGCACCACACAAAGTACAGGTCGAAATCGGACTTGCCAATGACACCTCGACGGAGATAACATCGGGACTTAAAGAAGGAGAACAAGTGGTCACGAAAACCACAACTACAACTGCAGTAAAAACGGCAGCCCCCAGCCTCATCGGAGGAGGCTCGTCTCGAAGGATCCCATAACCATCACCTGCATGATCGAAGTACGCAACGTAACAAAGGTCTACCGGACCGGAGACGTGGACAACAAGGTCCTCTCTGAGGTCTCTTTCACTATAGATGACGGTGAATTCGTGGCGATCATGGGTCCTTCAGGGTCCGGGAAGTCTACGATCATGCACATACTCGGTGCCCTTGATACCCCGACATCAGGGAAATATTTTCTTGACGGGAAAGACGTATCCACACTCAGCGATGACGAACTCGCGGAGATCCGGAAGAATCGTATCGGATTTGTATTCCAGAGTTTTAACTTGCTGAAAAGGACAACGGTATTGCGAAATGTCATGCTTCCCCTTATCTATGCAGAAGTTCCTGCGGAAGAACGAGAACGCAGGGCGCGCGCGGCACTCACGGCGGCAGGACTCGATGAGTCGCATTACCTCCACCTCTCGAATCAGCTTTCCGGAGGGCAGATCCAACGAGTCGCCATTGCGCGCGCGCTCGTGAATGATCCATCACTGATCCTTGCAGATGAACCGACCGGAAATCTCGACTCAAAGACAAGTGATGTTGTACTTGGAACGTTCCAGAAACTCAATGAAGAAGGTCATACAGTGGTGCTTATCACCCACGAACGCGATGTAGCTGAGCACGCAAGGCGCATCATCTTCATCCGAGACGGTAAAGTGGTCGAGGACACAAAAAACACTACTAGACGAATAGCCGAACGATCATGACTACACGAGATATCATCGAAGAGACCTATGTCGCTTTATCAGGAAACAAAATCCGTTCAGGGCTTACCATGCTCGGTATCATCATTGGCATCGGATCGGTCATCGCCATGATCTCAATCGGACAAGGGGCGCAAACTACTATCCAGTCGAGTATTCAGTCGATAGGATCGAACCTTGTCCTTGTTTCGCCAGGTGCCCAGCGTGGTCCCGGCGCGCAAGTCAGTTCTGGACGTGGTGCAGCGAGGACACTGAAACAGGAGGATGCGGACGCGATCTCAAAAGAGATCAGTCAAGTGAAAGCAGTTGCGCCTGAGCTTTCCGGCCGCTACCAAGTAACCGCAAAAGGAACGAATACCAACACTTCAATCGTCGGTACCACTGATGCATACCCGTCCGTTCGCAACGTTGAGATCGATCTTGGAAATTTCATCACCGCCCAAAGTGTTGCGAGTATCTCGAAAGTTGCAGTGCTCGGACCGACCACCCGCGATGACCTATTTGGTTCTGGTACTGACCCGATCGGGCAGACCGTTCGGATCAAGAACATCGAATTCAAGATCATTGGCGTGACGAAGGCTAAAGGAGGGAGCGGATTCGGTAGTCAAGACGACATGATCTACATCCCGCTCTCTTCAGCACAGCGCTATCTCGCTGGTGAGGCGTATGTGACAACAATCAGTGTTCAAGCAGTTGATTCAGAATCGATGACTGGAGTACAGCAAGCAATCACGGAACTTCTTCTCACACGACATCATATTAGTGATGCTACCCAGGCAGACTTCAGTACATTTAACCAAGCGGATATTGTTGCGACTGCATCGAGTATCACTTCAACCTTCACGATTCTCCTTTCCGCAGTAGCGGGGATATCGCTCATCGTGGGAGGGATCGGCATTATGAATATGATGCTCACCTCCGTAACAGAGCGCACGAAAGAGATCGGGCTACGCAAGGCGATTGGGGCGAAGAATGTCGACATTAGCATTCAATTTCTTGTCGAGGCGGTCACGCTTACTTTTCTCGGGGGTGCCGCCGGGATACTTCTCGGAGTCGGGATATCATACGGGATAACCTATACCGGATTACTTCAAACGAGTGTTTCGCTCTCATCGATACTGCTCGCGTTCGGAGTATCAACGGTGATCGGCATCGTGTTCGGCTACTACCCTGCTCGTCATGCCGCGAGCCTGAACCCCATCGAGGCGCTGCGTTTCGAATGATGCATTTAACAGATAACATCAATTCTATGCAAAAAAATATTATCATTGCGGTTCTTGTGAGTGCTGCACTATTCGGAGGACTAGGATACATGACAGGGAAAAAATCCTCGGTGAACAGTATGCCACCAGACGGGCAAGCATTTGCTCGAGGAGGAAATCTGGGAGGAGGCGCCCGTCTCGGACGTGGGGCAGGAAGCGGGATGATCGGCGGCGAAGTGATCGCAAAAGACATGACGAGCATCACCGTCAAACTGCGCGGGACTCAGACAGACAACAGTGCGGGATCGAAGATCATCTTCCTCTCAGATGCGACTCAAGTGACAAAATCCGCACAAGGCTCAACTACTGATCTGTCCGTCGGAACACAGATCTCCGTATTCGGGACCACCAACGCTGACGGGAGTGTAAATGCACAAAGCATACAAATACGACCCGAGGGAAGCATACGCTCAACAACTACGCCTAACTGATACAAAAAACCGCCCATTGGCGGTTTTTTGTATCAGTTAGGAAACTTTCACGATATTCATCGGAGTGCCGTTCTTGTATGCGCCAATGTTGTCGATCGTCACATTGAGAATTCGTTCGATCGCCTCTTGAGTATTGAACGCGATGTGCGCAGTCACGATAACATGGGGGTGATTGATCAGGTAGTGATTCGCGAGCACCGTCCGGAGACTCTCTTCGTTGGGGTGTTGTGCAGCCAATAGCATGTTCTCATCTACCATTTGCCCTTCTTCCTCAAGCACATCCAGTCCTGCTCCTGCCAATATTCCTTCTTCGAGACCCTTGACGAGTGCCACCGTTTCAACAAGGCCTCCGCGTGAGGTATTGATGAAGTAACATCCTTTTTTAATCTTGCCGATGTTTCCCATATTGATCATGTGGTGCGTGTGTTCGTTGTAGGGAGCATGCAAACTGATGACATCCGACAGTGCAAGGAGTTCATCGAGTTCGACATAACGAAAACCAAGCGCTGCCGCCAGTTCTGTTTTTTGGTAGACATCGAATGCAACGACGTTCATATCAAAGCCTCTCGCCATTCGGATCATATGCTCGCCGATATGCCCCGTGCCAATGATACCGATCGTCCTTCCGCGCAAATCGAAGCCACGGAGTCCTTCCTGTGAGAATGACCCTGTAGTCTCGATCCGCTGATACGCATCGACAATACGGCGAGAAAGTGCCAGAAGCAGCGCCATGGCGAACTCTGCAACCGTGTGTTCTCCATAGGTGGGGACATTCGAGATAATGATCCCGCGTTTTGCTGCTTCAACAAGATCGATGTGGTCGTAGCCGGTCGAACGAGTGACGATGAATTTGATGTTGGGGAATCGATCCATAACATCCGCATGAACCGGAGAATTCACGAATACAGACAAAACTGTGACATCCGGGTCATGGAGAGCAGCGTTTTCTTTCGTTGTTCCTTTGATGAAATTGAAGATATCGTCAGGAAAACGTTTCGCTACATAATCTTTTTCCCATTCTTCGTTATAGAAATAGGCGATGCGCATAAGAGGAGTATGAACTTAATAAATACTTGTGATAAGTATAGCAGAATCTTTGGTCATTATTTGCTGGTATTGCTGATGAAAAGTCTTCTGAAATACAAGATGTCACGAGTCGAGTTATCCACTCTCATTCACAGTTTATCCACGCATTATTCACATATCGAGCTATAATGTATGTGCGTCGTTATTCCGCGTATTTCCATGCGCGATGAGGAAAACACGCATAGAACCATCCCGGTTGTTTGGAAGAGATCCATATTTCTTCGGAAATGTGAATTTCCCAGTTTTTGAGCCATAAATGGCTCGCTCAGAACCCCACCTCTGAGCACTCACATGTTATAAAATATTAATCACTAGTTCCCCACATGAACTACCCCCGTACGCTTCGGGCCTTTTCTGGCAACCCGAGCATAGCACTTGCGCTGATCGTTTCGATATTATTCTGGCTCATTGGACTTCCCTTCACTCTTGGCGTTGCGAATGCGGCAACAGTGACCCAATTCAGTGCGACTGCATCTTCAAGTGTTCCTTCTGTGAGCACAAATTACACGATCCGATGGACGGACGCGACACAAGTTACTGTCGGCCAGACCATCAAGATCAGCTTCGATCCGGGTAACAGCACTTTCGATCTTGGGGCACTCGCAAACAATGAGGTGCTAACAAGTGCTGTTCCGACGAACCTTTCGATCATCACAGCAGCGTGCGGGGCGGTGACACCCAACCAGGTGTCAATAAATGCAGGAATCTCAAACTCTGCTGGGGATAAAAGCGTGACGCTTACCGCATGTGGGACAATTGCGACAGGAACAAAGACCGTTCTGTTCACAGGCAATCACGTTCAGAATCCTTCATCTCCGGGAACATACCCTATCTCAGTGGCGGGAACTCAGACGGACAGCGGACTTACCTTGGTCGCGATCACCAATCGCGTGACGCTCACCGCATCAGTCGCTACAAGCTTCCTCTTTACGGTGGCGGGGCTCGCCTCGGGACAAACAGTGAATGGAGAGACCACCTCGACAACCACAACTGCTTCGTCGATCGCATACGGGGTGCTTGCTTCGGGAACTCCGATCATTGGCGGACAGGAGCTTACAGTTGAAACGAACGCTGTGCAAGGATTCATTGTCACAGTGAAGGAAGACCAGAACCTCACTTCGAGTGCGGGAGGACAGATCTACACCTTCAAAGACGGTGGGGCGAATTCAGTCCCGGTAGTATGGACTGCGCCGTCAGGGACACTAGGCAACGCGCTCACCTACAGTCATTTTGGGGTAACCTCAGACGACGCGGACCTCAACGCGGGAGAATTCGTTGGATCGAAATATGCAGGAAATTTCGCAACAACGTCACGGACGATTTTTTCGAACGCAGGTGCCGCTGACGGAGTAACACAAAACGTCGGCAAAGCACGTGTTGCGTACAAAATAGAGATCACTGACCTTCAAGCCGCGGGAAGTGACTACACGAACCACCTTGTATATGTCTGTACTCCTACCTTCTAAATAGTAGGAGTCAAAATGATGAAAAAACCGGCATTATGCCGGTTTTTTTGTATTCACATGGTCCATCGCATATTGCAACGTGCCCCGGACTTTCTTTCCCGGATTGAAAATATTCCCAGGATCGAAGATGTTCTTTGTCTCCACAAAAAGATCATACACCTCCTGACCGAACTCCTCTTCGAGATATGGGGTACGAATGATCCCATCATTATGCTCACCGGTGATGACTCCGTGATAGGAAAATACCAGCTCGTAAACTTCTTTGCCGAGCGTTTGGATTATATCCTTCGACTTCGGATCTGTGAGGTCCATGAGCGGGATGATATGGAAATTGCCATCGCCAACATGACCGGCGATCGTATAAATGAGTTTATACTTTCCTAGAATTGCATTGAGTTTCGGGAGGAACTCAGGGAGAAACTCAGGCCTAACGACGAAATCGTCGATGAATGGAGCAGTGCGTACACCATGAAGATTCTGACGCAATAACGCGAAGCTTTCACGGCGTATCACCCAATACTTTTCCGCTTCTTGTTCCGAGTGAAGCACACGGACCGGCACATGAAATGCATCCCGAACGTCTTTAGCCGCTTCCTCCGCGCGTTTTACCGCCGCCTCTTCTGTCTCGTCTGAGAACTCTGCAAGAAGCACCAGTTTCGGGACTCCTCCGGTCACCACGAGCCAGAACTCCGGAATGAAGCTGAGCCCAAGCGAAATGATCCCGCCACCAAGCCTCTTTGCTATCTGTGGAAAGAACCGCATCGCAAGAGTGAAGGTGTGGTCATCATACGACTCGAAGCTTTCCGGCTTATGTGCGAGGACATGATTGACCAACTCTCCTAAAAACGACAGATCGTTGAGGAATATGGTCACCAAACGGCGGTGGGGGTTTGGCTTCACCAGTCCGAACGTAATCTCGGTATTGAGCGCAAGGGTGCCCTGAGAGCCACAAAGTAGCTTCGTGAGATCGAAAGTCCCCTTTTCTTTATCCATCACATTCCATAGTGCGTAACCCGACGAATTCTTGGAAACATTCGGTCTTGCCTTCTGAAGCAGCTCATAGTTCTTCTCGACCAGCTTGTGCATCTCTTTGTGGATCTTTCCGCTGCGAGTCTTTTCTTTTTCTTTTGTTTTAAGTTCGTCCATGGTGAGTGAACGGAATTCATCAGTACTTCCGTCATCAAGCACGACCTTGAGTTTTCTGACATATCGTTCTGTCTTTCCATACATCAGATTCTTCTCACCACCTGAATTATTAGCGGCCATTCCTCCGACCGCGCAGATCTCTCGGGACGCGGTATACGACGGAAGGATGAGCCCACGCTTGAGGGTTTCCTTGTCGAAATCGCGATAGAACATGCCTGGCTGAACTGATGCTTCGTCCTCCCCCATCGAGATGAACTTATTGAGGTAGCGCATGCATTCAACTACGATCGATTCGGTGAGTGACCCCCCGGTCATGTCGGTACCTGCTGAACGCGCTGTGAGCGAGAGCTTCGCCCCTTTTTTGTTCTCGGTCGTCACGTACCGAACCAACGCACTGATATCTTCAGCATCCTTCGGGAAAGTGACCAGCTCCGGCTTCACCTCGAACAAACTCGTATCGTGGCTATACTGTTCGAGTATTGCCGGAGTAGCCTCTACGTCACCTTTGAAGAATTCTTTGATCTCTTGCGTTCTTGTGTTTTGAACAGCCATAAGAAGAGTATAACACTCTCCACCTATCTCCTCTACCTGAACGACCGTTGCCCAAACGTTGTGGATGGCAGCAACGGAAATGACTATACTATGGTGATGCCAAAAAAGAAGATGATTATTGCCCTGCTCTATATCGGGGCATTACTGTTGATCTCAGTAATGGGATGGTGCACCGTACACGTAGTGGATACTCACACACAAAATCGGATTATTTCAGCATCATCGACACTCATGAGACTTACACTCGACGAACTATCTCACTTCGATGGATCAAGTACGTCTCTTCCGATATACATAGGACTCGACGGCTTCATTTACGACGTCAGTACAGGGAAGTCTTTTTATGCCCCGGGTGCTGTGTACCACTATTTAGCTGGCAGTGATGCGTCACGGTCGCTGCGCATCATGGGAGCAGACATCATCAAACAAAAATATCCCATCGTAGGAATCATTGAAAAATAAGCCGTACATAAAGGTCGGTTTCAGTATCCCCACCGTGATAGCGACACAGCGCATGCGCATGATACGATTTATGTACTATGCCTCCATCAACACAACAGCATCGCGGTATCAATCTGTTCTATTTGATCCTTGCGATCCTTTTTGGCCTTGCGAACCTTTTTGCATATGCGGTGTGGTGGCCAACTGAAACACCGAAACCTGTCAGTGTAGTCGAAGCCCCGACAATGATCACCGAACACCCTGAGGACCAGGTACTCGCCATTCAGACAACTGCGACCGCATCCTCATCGCTTCCGATCACTCAATCCACTTCGACGGTCTTTGAACTCATCAAGCCTGATGCAGAAGCAACGACCACTCTGACGCTCAATAAGGCGACAACTACGAAAGTAGCTGCTGCCACAGCAAAAACCACCACTTCGGTCGACCGCCTCTCTCCGACGACTCCGGGTGGACTAGTGGTACGTTCTGTCAGCTACAACCAGGTCGTTATCTCCTGGAATCCTTCAACCGACAATCGCGGTGTTGCCGGGTACGCGATATACCAAGATAGTGCGCTGATCGGAACGACGGTCAAGACCATCCAAGGATTCATCCGTCTTTCACCTTCAACGAAATACACCTTTGGTATAGCCGCCTTTGACTCTGCGGGGAATTCATCGAAGATCAACAATATCCTTGTGACCACCACTGAGAAACCCGCTCCTATTGCGGTCGTAGCGCCACTTCCACCACCTCCTCCGGCAGATCCGTCACCTGGCCCGCAATCACTTCTTCCGCCTCCACCACCCGCTGCACCAAATCTCTGCGGAAACAGTACGCAAGACAGAGGTGAAGAGTGTGACGACGGCAATACGAATGACAACGACATGTGCACCAACCAATGCAAAGCGGCGCGCTGCATGGACGGCATCGTCAATTACACTCTCGAGCAATGTGATGATGGAAATGAGGTCACAAACGACTACTGCGATAACCAGTGCCACAACCACGTACCGATCCTACCTGATGGAACCATTGCTCCTCCTGCCCCTGCCCCGTCTCCGAGCCCTACTCCCTCACCGACTCCAACTCCTCCTACACCTCCTCCTGTGGGAAGCTTCGCACTCACGGTCACAAAGAGCGGTTCAGGGACTATCACGTCATCACCTACGGGAATCAACTGCGGTGCGACCTGTAGTGCGAACTACACATCAGGAACCTCGGTCACACTTACCGAGTCACCGAGCAGTGGATATATCTTCTCGGGATGGAGCGGCGCGTGCACCGGAAGCGGCACCACATGCACCGTCTCGATGACTGCGGCACGCAATGTAACGGCAACTTTTGCGGTTTCCTCCTCTAATCCTGTCACCTACACGGTGAATGTTACCAGTGCGGGTAACTACAGCCCAACATCGCTCACACTCAATGTCGGCGACTCGATCAGATTCTCATACACCCCACCGGTCTCAGGTGAAGTCGTCACAAGATTCACTCCCTCAACCGTCTCAAGTGTGACAATTGACAGTGAATTCCAAAGCAGAACGAGGACATTCACCACAGCCGGAACCTGGACATTCAAGGCGACAGACCATAACGGTAACACTGGCACAGTCACTGTGCAGTAGGATTTTTTCGCAGGAATATACGCAGAACCCCATATCTATCCACAGAATTGGGGAGTTTTGCTCACAAAATTGCTATAATTATGCGTAATGCCACTTTTCATTGTCTTTTCGGTCGTTTTCGCGTCTCTTCTTGGAGCCGGGGAGTACATGAAGGTTTCTTATGTGGACCCTTCCACATTGCCGGAGCCAGAAGTGGTGACTCCCCCACCTGCCCCCACACCCGTGACCTCAATTCTAGGCTCTACCACCAATATCGCACTTGCGACCAACACCCCGGAACTTATGGTGCCGACACCATCGCCGCTACCCCCTCCTGCGCCACTGCCGGCCGTAAGCCCGAAAATAACCCCGGCGCCGAGCCCTGTAGTGCAAAATACCGACAAGACTCCGCCAACGTCGCCAAAAGGGTTCGAAGCGACATATGACGGAACGACGGTTCAGCTTTCGTGGTTCGCCTCGTCAGACAATATCGGACTGAAGGGGTACAAGATCTACCGTGACAAGAAACTGCTCGGCACAACGATTGAGACCTTCTATGCTGACCCGCTGGTGGCAAACCCTGCGTCACACTCCTATGCCGTGTATGCGTATGATAATGCAGGAAATCTCTCCGCGGGTCCTTCCGCAACTCCTGTTGCAGACACTCTTGCGATAAACACTCCGAGTCCTTCACCGACGCCGTCGCCAACACCTGCTCCTTCTCCTGCTCCGTCACCAAGCCCTACCCCCACACCGAGTCCTACCCCTAGCCCAACGCCTTCGCCTGCGCCTTCACCTACGCCAACTCCCACACCAACCCCACCGCCACCTCCTCCTCCACCACCTCCTCCACCACCGCCACCTCCACCTGCAGCGGGGTGCGGAAGTGGCGGGACATGCTCCGCAGCAGATGTTGCTGCACATAACACAGCAGGCAACTGCTGGGTTTATACGACATCGAACAACAAGGTCTACAATATCACCGCCTATATTGCCGGGGGGCAGCATCCAGGTGGAAATGTCATCACTCCATACTGTGGTACGAACTTTACTACATTCTTTACAGGCTCTATTGGGGGACAGAGACACTCAACAACTGCACGTAACATCGTCTTGAATCAGACCTCCGCCACCTACATCGGTGTGTACGCACCATAACCACACCACTGAACGTGACAAAAAAGATCATTCGATTCATCACTCGACCCAGCGTTTCACTCCTGTTGATGCTTGTTCTTCTTTTACTGACGGCAGTATCGACACGGCTGCTTAGCGAGAACACACAAGAAAACAGGCGACTTGCATCGCTCGGGGTCGCACCGCTCGGTAGCGAAGTGTTCACTGACTCGATGTCACTTCGAGTCGAAAGTGTCCGAGAAGATAGCGTTGGTGCGCTCCCCTTCGTGCCACGCGACGGATTTACATTCATCATTCCGACACTGATTATCACCAACCTTTCATCAACTACTCGCGATCTTATCCCGACACTTGCACTCTATATCAAGGATCGCGATGGAAATGTCTACAACATGGCGGTCGCACCACTCAACACTGAGCAGTTTGGCGGACCGATACCTCCGCATGATAAAGTGAGACAAGAGATTGCATTCGAAGTGCGTAAAGATGCGAAAGGACTTGTGATGTATTTTGAAGCAGGGGGTAAAGTGATGACGGAACGTCTCGAGAAATGATCGTTACAAAACAACCCCAAATAAACTAAATCTATGAATTTTTATTTTGAATTCCCTCGCTGGATCACCGAACCCCGAACAAGAGCAAAAACGTTCTGGTGGCTGATGTTCTGGCTTAACCTCGGGGTTATCATGTACATCTGGTGGAGCAGTTCTTCGCATTACTATATCGTCAACCCGGAGGGTGGAAACATGTATGTCGCACTCGGACGCCTGACCGGTCTGCTCATTCAGTACGCAATCGTCATCCAAGTACTGCTCATCGGACGAATCAGCTTCATCGAACAGGCATTTGGATTCGATAAGATGAATAAGCTGCACCGACTCATTGGTCAGTGGATTATCGTTTTCCTCGTCGCTCACCCGCTCCTTCTTACCATCGGAAAAGCTGCTGGAAACGAGATCTCGATGTGGAACCAGTTCTCGGAATTCCTCGCCACATGGGAAGATGTCTTTCTCGCATTCATCGGGGCAAGCATCTTCATCTACGTCGCTTCGATCTCCTACGCCATCGTACGAAAGAAGCTCCGCTATGAACTTTGGTACTTTCTCCATCTTTTGACCTACCTTGCGATGGTGCTCGTATTCTTCCATGAGATCAACACAGGCGATCTGACCAAGTCCGCCGCATCAGAGACAAGCTTCATCCAGCATCCCTATCTCGCATATTGGTATGTACTCAATTTCTCCGTATTCGCTTTCGTTATCGTCTATAGATTCATGAAACCACTATGGAATTCACTCCGTTACGGATTCAAGGTCACCCATGTCGTTCTTGAGACCAAGGACACGTTTTCTGTCTACATCACTGGAAGGAATCTGGTTAACTTCAAATATAAGGCGGGGCAATATGCGAACATCACTTTCCTTCAGAAAGGACTATGGTTCACTCACCCGTTCTCTTTTTCTGCAGAGCATAACGACACCTATATCCGCTTCACCATGAAAGCGCTTGGAGACTACACAAAAAGGCTCGGGGAACTCACCCCTGGAACACGAGTCATCCTTGACGGGCCACTTGGACTTTTTATCGAAGAAACTTCGCAGAACGACAAACTGCTCTTCATTGCAGGTGGTATCGGTATCACTCCCATTCGATCAATGATCGGTGACATCATGCGCAGGAAAAAGAACATCATTATGATATATGCTGCCCGTACCGTGGACGATATTGCGTTTCGAAAAGAATTCGAACTCTTCCAAGCAAAGCAGCCTTTCCCGATCCACTACGTGCTTTCTACTCCGACTCCCGGTTACGAGAGTGGTTTCTTGGATAGAGAGAAGCTAGTGCGACTCGTTCCTGATTTCTTCGAGCGGGATGTATTTCTCTGTGGTCCTCCACCGATGATGGCGGCAACGGTCGAGAACCTGAAAGGACTGGGATTCAAGAATGTGAACCTCCACTATGAAATGTTCTCATTCTGATGAAATCATAACGACTGAGTGATGCTCGGTCGTTATGATTTCATATTCAGGTTGGTCGCTCCAGATCTATACCAAGAAAGTCAGGTGAGAGTACGGGGGGCTCGATCTTTTTTTCTATTTTTACCGCAGGGCTCTGAGACAACCCCTCGCGTTCCTCGTCGCTAAGAACTCCATCTTCGCCGGGCATATCAAGCAGCGGTGTGTCGGTTCTGCTCACCTCCTGATCCTTGAGAAAAAGGTTACCTACGAAAGGATTTCCAATTCCACCTACGTCGTTCTGTTCGTCAGTATTGTTGCTCATGCTGTTTTATGTACTTTCAGTATAGCAAATCGCTGAAAAGACGATATTTCTCAAGGAAAGAACGGATGATATACTTCCCGTATGGACCAAGAAGAACATGGACGATCGCTCGTCACCTGGGTCGTAGTAGTCGGCACACTGCTTGTCATAATAGCAGCGGCAAGCGGCTACGTGATCGCAAACCCAGAAAGCCTATATGAACTGTTCGGAGCCAAGGCTCCCGTAACCACACCAATAACGAATGTGAATGGCCCGGCACCCGTGGTGCACACACAACCCGCGCACACGAAACACTACTCAAGCATCTTTTTTGAATTCGATTATCCTGAGAATTTCTCGATCACAAGTGAGCTTATCAATGCAACGAGGACCGAAGATGGAAACTCTCGCGAGCTGTTTGGCAGTGCAGTGGTAATACTCACCGCCACCGGAACCGACGGCACATATACCCTAAAGATCAACTCTGAAGTGAACTCGGAGCGCATCGGAGTGGAAGAGGCTTCAAGTAAGGCCAAAGAATCATTCGGAGCAAGACCCGACCGTGGGGCTAATGATTCATTTCAGAACATCACCGTAGTTGATCGACCTGGTTACAAATATTTCACTGAAGGAAAGATCCATATTGGTATCCCGACAATGAACCTCAATTATGCTACGGAAATCACCTGGGACACTGTAAGCGGCACACGAGCGACAGCAAACGGCTACATCGGGACCCTTGAGGACAGCTTTACGGTAAAATAATCGCGACAGAAAACAGGCGGCAGACCCGTCTGTTTTCTGTTGTCATGGAGACTTATCAAATTATTGGTCGAGTTTCATTCTGCTCCTAAGGCGGATGCCCCTCTGGAGAAAGTTTAAGTAACCGACTCGATCGCAGCGACTCCGGACCACTTCGCTTTTCACTTCCCTTCCAGAGCATTGCGAGAAACCGTGTCTCCTTATAAATGAACCGAGTAAAATGTCCATAGCTCATAGCAGTATCTCCGGGAGTGCACCCGGGAAATGAACTGATAATGGAGACGCACACGAACACCGCACGATCTTTCATGTTGCCGGAATATTGAGGTGGCAGCTTGTACCACCTCAGTCCGGCGACGGGATACCGATCCCGCCTTTTGGGTATCGCGTGACCTGCACGCAATGATTTTTCTCCGCTTTTTTTAAAAAACGATAACAAACTGCAACACATGAAAGAACATATTCGTTATCTGCGGTAATTATATTCCTGTCATATGAAGAGAGAATGAACTCACTGCCACTCTCAGCGCTTGCGAAAATGCACGAAAAATGTCGTTCCTTTCCCTATCTTGCTTTTCACTTCCACTTGCGCACGATGCATCGACGCGATCTCACGAACGATAGCGAGTCCGAGTCCGACACCTTCTTTTTTATCCAGCGTATTCGAAGCTTTGAAGAACGGCTCGAATACATGAGGGAGGTCATCAGCGGGAATGCCAAGCCCCGTGTCACGCACAGAAAGTAGCACTTCATCGAATGTATGTTTGATCGCAACCTCTACCAACCCATCTTTCGGTGTGTATGTGATGGCATTTTTTATGATATTGAGAATCATTTCCTCAAGTGCAGTGACGTTCCCGTACACGACGGCTGCCCCACGGTCGACAAGCCTGATGGTCACTCCTTTTTCCCCGGCACGCTTTTGCAGGATGTTGATCGCTTTCGAAGTTATCTGGGATAGATTGACCGCCGACATTTGTACGTGATCAATTTTATGCTGTGCAGTGGAGAAATTCAGGAAGAACTGGATAATCTTCGACATCCGATCAACTTCCTCAATATTGCTTTTCAGTACTTCGATCGCTTCATCGCGGGTAAGGTCCTTACCTCGCAGAAGTGCCACTTCGGAACTGGTTTTCAGTACGGAAAGTGGGGTGCGCAGTTCATGTGAGACATTTGCAATGAAGCGGCGCTGTTCTGTGTGCGCTTTTTTTGCCGGGCGAAGCGTGATCTCGGAAAGAAAGTACGCAATTCCTATGAACACAAGAAGTCCGACGAGACGAATGATCCACGATACTCTCATCAACTGTGTGAACATCGTAAAATCACGAAGCCCATTCGTGTCGATTGGTCCGCTCATGAGTTCGGAAAAAGTGCTTCTTGTCGCGTAATCGACATATAATCCCGTCAGGACGAATGTCAAAGTACCGACGAAGATGTACAGAATGGTGATCCGTAGTTGAGCCGAAGCAAAAAGATCGGTAAGCAGCCTATGCTTTAAGCGTATAACCGATACCGCGAACCGTTTCCAGTAATTTTCGATCATGTTTTTCGTCTATCTTCCTGCGTAGGTTTTTAATATGGACATCGATTACATTAGAAAGCGATGTGTCAGCGAAGTCCCAAATATGTGCGAAGATGTCCTCTCTCCCCATGACCTGATTGGGATGACGCATCAGATATTGCAAGAGTTCAAATTCCTTGAGCGTCAGATCGATTTTCTCTTTTCCGCGATAGGCTTCTCTCGTAACGGGGTTGAGAGTAAGATCCCCTACCACAAGTTCCTCAGGTAAAGTGACATGGGGCCGACGCAAGAGTGCATGCAGCCGAGCCACCAACTCATCGAATGAAAATGGCTTGACCAAGTAATCATCTGCACCACTATTGAGCGCCAGTACTTTATCTTCGATACTGTCTCGGGCAGTAAGAATGAGGATCGGGAGGGTTACCCCCGCCGTTCGCACATCGGCACACACCTCAAAACCGTTCTTTATTGGGAGCATCAGGTCGAGGATCACGACATCGTAATCACCACGACAAGTGAGGATGCGAGTCTCTCCTTTCCCGCCATCAGTCAGATAATCCGCTGTGAACCCCTCCTGCTCAAGTCCCGCCTTGAGCCCGATTGCTAATTTCTCTTCGTCTTCAACTATAAGTACTTTCATATGTGGTAATGGTAACAAAGGTAGCGTGAACTTTTCATGAAGGAACACTCATTTTTCGCTCAATTGTCCCAGTTTCTTCATTATAGAACTTCATGAAGGAACGGAAACCCAAAATAGCCCGTATTTCTCAATCATGAGTGCTAATACGGATATTTTCGATACGCAACCCAAGCGGTGACGCTTCAGGTAGTCTTTCGCGACGAGTTACGGTAAGTTGGTAAAAACCGAATACCCACGTAAACACAAGGGCAATGAGTTTATACAGTGTCCAATCGACAGGATGAAGGAAGTGCCGGGCAATCTCATTGCCGATTACGAGAAGGTAAAAGAACACGGTCCAGCGAAGCGAGATTGTTTGCCATCCCTTTTCAGTGATTGCCATGAAATCACCGAAGAAAAACTTGAACGGGTACCTTCCGATCAGCAGCCCGACAAAAAGTGCGGTCCCGAAACCGAAGTAATAAAGTGTATCTTTGATGATGATGAAGAACGGGTTATGCAGAAAAATCGAAAGGCCTGCAAAAAATAGGATGGTCCCTGACGCAAAAAGGCCGAATTTTGGTAACCTACGCTCAACAAGCGTCGAGAGCAGAAAAGTGATGATAGTGGCTATGATAAGTACACGAAGCCCCATACGAAACCCTATCGTCTCTGAGGTAAATACGAATGCCGCTATAGGTAGGAATTCAGCCGTGAGGTTTGCAATAAGTTCTTTTCGGGTCACCAGGAAAGCGTAACACGACGCACAACCACTGCCTAGGACTTTTCAATTCCTTTTAACCAATAGTATGCAACGACCTTTCGTGATGGTTCACCATCTTTTTTCATCCCAAATGTTGGATGATGTTTTTTGGGGATTCCTTTTGTTGGGTGGTTTGAGACTGCAGTATCCTTGTCGAGCCAGAATCCTATATGTGCGTGTGGTCCGGTCGGATGAATTGCCGTCTCCCAAACGATGACTGCCCCGACTCGAGGCTTTTTAATCTTTTCCCATCCTGAAGACTCGAGCTTCTTTGTTAGCCCGGTGACTGTTGCGTGAATCCCACGGATATATCCGAAGCCGGAAAGTATGAAGCTTACGAAAAATGCACACGAAACACCCCCTCCATTCGCAATGTCCGTCATTTTTCTCCCCACCATTGCCCATTGATGGAGATAGGCATGCGAATCGACACTTCCCTCTATCATGGATATGTATGTATGGAAATTCCTTGCAGAAACCGACTTCATATTATGACAGTACTCGCTATTTAGGCATAACGCAAACCGAACGCATCTTGTAGCCATTCAGAAAATCCTTCTTCAAAAACTCTACTTTCCCCTCCTGTTCACTCTGTTTTTCAGGGTCTAGGATTAAGATCCGATCTTTCTCGATTCTATAGACAACAACAATATGCCCGCCTTTCTGTTCCGGGTCATAATTCTTCCACATAGAGACCAGAACGGGGCCTTTTGCGGTGTCTTCGGCGAGTATCGGAAACGAATCATCAGGAAGGATTTCTGGCCGCTCTTTCGGCAGATCCCTATTAAACGCGTCATATCCGAGCGATTTTGCTACTTCGACAAGCCCAACATGAGACCAGCCTACCCCTTCCCGGTATGCACCGAGTAGAATGGCGCTACGCAATAACTCCTCCATGGGAATAGTGCGATTTCGCTCATCATGCAGGTTCCAGTGATCAAGAACCATTTTGAGGGAAACAAGACCACATCCTCGATATGCCCATTCTTCTCTAAGTGAGTGCTGGGAGATGAACGGGGGGCATGAGGCACCATTTTCTGTCATGGGCCTATTTTATCTTTTTTTGGAAAGGAAAACACCATTGCCAGCGTGCAAGACAAGAAAAGCGACTCAGTGTCGCTTTTCTTGTTCGTCATTTATTTTGTTTAAGCAGCCTCCCGCAACCATCCCCAAAATGTGGGGCACATGCACAGAGAGAATCTCAAGTGTTGGTGAAATACCCCTGTTCGTTCGTTACAACTACCTTATCGTTGAAGTGGTCGCAGTCATCATCGTTGGGGTGTTCCCTACGGTACGCTGCATCATGATCACCCTTTCTCCGCCCGAACCATAATAGCCGTAATTTATCCCCCCCATTTTCCCTTCTGAATCCCATCCGCCGTGCAGCATCATGTGATGGTGAGAATAGCCATGTCGTCCGTACTCGCCCCTTCCGTGGTGGCCGCCAGCGCACATGCCTGCAGCGAACACTACGGCAAGCACCACAACCATGACAAAACAGCGCAGCATGCAGCAGCGCTTAAAACAATAACGATGCGTGCTGCCGGAGCAGGTCATTCCCGCGTGACGACATGCGCACACCTCCTCTTTCGCACTTTCGTGCTTTACCTCTTCCATATGGATAAATTAATCGTAAATGCTGCTAATGCGTACCCTATTGGGGTAAATGTTCTCTTTTACGCCCATGTTCTGATATACGTATCGACTGAGAATTTTGTTGCACATCCGTTTCGATTCATATATCGAACCTGTCCGTACACCGGACGGTCGAACCACGCCCGGTCATGGACTCCGCCAAGCGACCAAGCGATCCCCGCGTACCCGTTCGGGTCTCGGCCGTCGAGTTCGTACGTATCATTGAGATATATGGCTATTTCCATGGCTTGCTCGACCGACAGTGTCCACTCGAGGATCTTCTTTGCCCAATACATACGCATATAGCCGTGCATTTTCCCTGTTTTGAGCAGTTCTTTTTGACAAGCATTCCAAAGTTCATCATGCGTTTCTGCCCGTTCAAATTGCAACCGAGTATAGAGATACTCGCGCTTGTCACTTCTATGTCGTTCATGAGATTTCTTTGCCCAGTCCGGGAAACCGAGAGGTGAATCATAATCTGCCTGGTAGAAACAGAAGTTGTCGGAAAGTTCCCTGCGTACGATCAATTCCTCAAGGAACGCCCCGGCGTGGTCTTCTAGCAAAAGCACCTCATCCTTATCGACTTTCGCCTTGTTCTTTGCCTTGTCGATCACTTCTTCGATGGGCATCCCTATGGCCTTCAGCGTTTCAAGTGCAACGCGTCCTGAAGCGATCTGACCGTAGTGGAGATATGGCGAAAGTGCCGACTGATGTGCGGAATTCGGGTCGTTACGTAAAAGTGCATACTCGGGAAGGACTTCATTTATGAAGTATTTCAAACGCTTTCTTGCAGCCAGAGAGCCCGGGATGAATGTGAGCGGACACTCTTCATTTTTCGGACCCGCAAGAAGCGATAGTGCCCCCCAATCGATCTCCGGAATAGCACCATCGAACCGATGCGGATGAGGCTTGAGAGCGGGAAATTCTTCGAGGAACTCCGGGAGCAATTTATGCAGTTTTGGGCGAAGCGTATAGGCTCCGAACTCAAGTTTCGGGGAAGCGATCCAACATGGAACAATATTGTGTGTGTCGACTTCATAGAGCGGCACGGAAAGGAGCTTACGCAATTCTTCGACCCACCTACGCGGCAGCCGCAGCGGGGAGAAATCGGTGATGACCGCACCGGCACCCTGTGCAATCACAAAATCATTGATCGTTTTTGCGCTCGACTCACCTGTTCTGTCGGTAACAATGAAGAATGGTATGTGTTTTTTCTCAAGCGACGACGCGACCTCTTCCAGACCGCGGAGCTTGAACTCATGTTGCCGAGAGATACCGCCAAGAAAATTCGGAACGAGATTAAAGACAACGAGGAGCGGAACCTTGGCTGACAATGCGGTTTCCTGAGCAAAGAGCAGTGCCCAGTTGTCTTCTGCGCGCTGGTCACGACTCATCCAGTAGACGACGGGTCCCGAAGTGGCGTCTTTCGCGTTCAATTTCCTGACTCTATTCTCATTCATACAGAAGTCATATCCTGGAAGCGTTTTTTAAAAGCGGCACCAACGACAGAACCGATCGCTATGCCAATCAGCATTCCCGCAATGAATTCCGAAAACCAATGGATACCCATGGTAACCCCAAACCCGACATAGAGCGCATAGGAGCATGCAATGACCTTCAGAAAGACGCGTTTTGGGTAGAGGGTGATGAGCGCGAACATCGTCGCAAATGCAACCGTCGTGTGGGATGACGGCCAACCCCAGAATACTCCGCCGCGCATGAAGCCGAACTGGAACCCATTACTAAGATCGACGGCGATCGCTGTCATATGATGCATCGGCGGAATACGTCCAGTGAATGCCTTGTAGGTCGAAGAAATGACAAGACCGAGAAAAGCCGACTGTGCCAATGCGAATCCGGTATTTATGAGTATTGTCTGTTTCTTTATGATTCCCCAAAGAAGGAGCCCGATAGGCGAGAAAATGGGAACGATACCACCAAGCACTATTGCTGGCCAGAGGTACGCACTGATACTGCTTTCGTGAATAGACGAAAAATACCACCAGTCGAAGCCCGAGTTGACAATCGCGAAAGTGAGAAGGATCGCAGCAATATGAAGAAATATGTTGCGACCGCTGAAACTTTTTTTAATGTTCTGTGGAAGATTGTGGAGCAGTCCGTTCATGTCATCGATACTCCCACAATCAGAGTACACCTGCAAGTAGGGTACGACTCAAGTGTTCAGTCGTTTCTGCCACTCCCACGCGTGTCGCAACGCATCTTCTACGCTGTACTCTGCACGCCAACCCATGATTTCGGCTATTTTCGTATTCTTTGCGAAACTCACGGGAATATCTCCAGGGCGCCGAGGCCCAATCTCATGGGGCAACTCGACGCCACTCATTGTCTTGAAAATATCAATCAGCTCAAGCACGGACGTCCCCTGTCCTGTCCCGACATTGAACACCCCAATATATGACTGTGATTGTTTTGAAAGAAATTCAAGTGTTGCGATGTGCGCACGAGCAAGATCCATGACATGAATGAAGTCTCTGATACACGAACCATCCTTGGTATCGTAATCATTCCCGAATACTACCAGCTTTGCTCGCTTCTTCGCAGCAACCAACATCAGATACTGCACGACATTACTTGTTGCTTCCGAAGGGTACTCTCCCAATAACCCTGACGGATGAGCTCCTATAGGATTGAAATAACGAAGGATCACAGCAGAGAGATCTACCCCGCTGGTTACTACATCCCTTACGATGCCCTCGGCGATGATCTTCGTTGTCGCATATGGAGAAAGGCTGTTTCTTGTCTCCGCAATTTCATCGACAGGATTCACTGATTGATCGCCGTACACCGCTGCAGATGAAGAGAACACAATGCGCTTCACGCCGAATTCCTTCATCACCCCAAGCAGTACGATAAGTGAGCGAAGGTTGTTGTCATAGTATGCGAGCGGCTGCTTAATTGATTCACTGACAACTTTGAGTGCAGCAAAATGAATGACGCCATCGATACCACCCTCTTGCTTGAACACTGAGGAAAGGAACCGCTCATCACGACAGTCGCCATCGTAGCAGTTTGGCATGATTCCTGTGATCTCTTTGATCCGGTCTAGTACGGCTTTATCCGAATTAGAGAAATTATCGACAATGACGGGAATATACCCTTTTTGGATGAGTTCGACGCATGTGTGTGAGCCAATATATCCTGCCCCTCCTGTTACTAAGACTTTCTTCATAGATAAGTATCATTCATCATAACTGCTTTTATTCCAGAAAAGTAACGAACAAAAACGACCTAACGGGTCGTTTTTGTTCGTTGAACCTGATTAAAGATCCGAAGTCAGGTCAGGAAGGGGGGTCTTGAGTTCGCTGCACTTCATGAGATTCACCTCACGCTTGGTCGTCTTGTAAACGTACCCTGTGCCGTTCTCGATGTCTCTTCCCTTGTAGCCCGCATCATACCAAGGCTTGATGATATCATCGTGATACTTTGCCTGGAATTTCTTGACCCAGTTCTTCGTCATGTTGCCGAAGAATCCGGTGACAGGGATATTCGCTCCCATGGTCTCATTGAGGAATGTCTGGAGTCGTGCAACGTCTTCAGTATCATTCTTCTTTCCTCTTCCCATGTAACTATGGATGTACTCGGTGCATCCGGCAGGAAGTGCGAGTTCGGGTGTCGTCGTCGCGGCACCGAGGACCTCTCCGGTCGTCGAGCCAACGTCCCCGGATGATCCGCCGACGGCGCCGGTCGGGACGACACAAGTACCGTCATCTTTATTCGCTAGTGTGTTGAAGTTTGAAGCATCCTTATTGGTGCAGCCCCAGTAATCGAACGTAGAGCTACCGCCGACTGACGGTGCTGGTGGGGGGTTGTTGTTTCCTCCCTCCTCGCTGCCTCCGTTCCCTTCAGTGAATGCCGCGCAGGATGGGTCAGCGGAGTCAATGAGTTCGTTGTCATTGTTGTCGAAACCGTCCGTGCAGAGTGTCAGTGTGTTCTCTTCTCCAACAGGGTCACCGACATCACCGCCGCCGTTATCCGTAGTGGTTGCTCCATCATTGGTGATCACACATTCGGTATTCTGATTCGTGGAAAGTACCCCGCTACATCCTTCGGAGTATGTCGTAACATATCCCGGAACCGCATACTCAGTCACGCTGAATGGTCCGGTGAAAGGGAATGTCAGCCATGTGTTCCCTGACGGCATCGCGAAGTCTGCCTGGAAAGCACCGACGACCCAATGGAAGAGGAAATCAGTGAAGGTCATGCCGGGGATATTGTTGATGATGACCTTGGTCGGAATGATACTCGGGCGGAAATTCACACAACTCTCATCAGCAATATCTGTGAGCAAATTGTGGTCATTGTCGATGCCGTCAGTACAAAGAAGTAGGGTGTTCTCGGGCACATCATCACACGCATCTCCTACTCCGTTCGCATTTGCATCCGCCTGGTCGAAATTCGGAGTGGTGACACAGTTATCTGTTGCATCCGGGATACTATCTCCGTCGGCATCAGGAGGAAGAACGGGAGTATCACTGCCTACCGGAGGAGTCGGGGGCGTAGGCGGAGTCGGAGGAGTGGGAGGAGTCGGGGGAACCGGAATTGCATCGCCGGTAACCTCGACATCGTCGATATTCACAACATCAGTGGCATCCTTGAGTACTGCCGAGAAACGGATGAGCACATTCGCCTTGTTGTCCGCATCCGAAGGAAGAGTGATCGGATGATTCGGGAGATTCGAATACCATACGCCGTCAGCAGACGATTCGTCGATCGTCTTGACGCGTACCCAGGTCACGCCGTCATCGAGCGAATATTCAAGAAAGACCTCGTCATTCGGCTCAGGAAGATCAGTAAGACCGACCGGTGCCATGTACCAGAAGTTGATCCCGATATTGGTGTACCCGACCGTAGAGATACTTTTGGTGACCTGTGATGCTTCTAGGAGTGTGCCCATCACTTTGAGTGACGAATTTCCCGAATGTTTCTCTGCAGTGTCGAGTGTCCAATTCGCCCCGACCGATGACCACGACGAAAGATCACTTCCTTCGAAGCCTTCGGTTGCCACAGTTGCGGCAAGTGCTGATGCGGGGAGAACGATCGCCGCAATGAGTCCTGCAATGAATGTGAATTTCTTTTTCATAATAGTGCTGTGATGAATAATCCCGATGATATTAATAATGAAACCCGCCACAGAAGCTTCTGCTTCTCTGTATTTGTGATACCAGCCCGGGCGACAAGAACTTACTTATCGTTCTACGCCTCACTTCGCTTTGTGTCAATTGGATGTTGTCGTTCATAGGTCTGAATTTATAGCTTTACAGAGCCATTTGCTGGACCCCTTCGCGGATGGTTGGCACTGTGACGCCGCTCGCCTTGATATAGTTGACCAAGGTCTGCAGGTCAGATGGACTAATGGAAAGCTGCTCTCCTCCCGTATCGACTTGATGGAACATGAAGATCAGCCATGTCTTGTCTTGCTTTGCCTGATCAACCCAAGCTTCGAGCTGCGAAAGTGGTGTCGCCATATCGATCTGCTGTACCTTAAGGGCATATTTGTCGGTATTTTTCAGGTTGAAACCTCGATCGACCGAACGCGCCCCGATGAAGCCTGCGGTCTGTGCGGTCTGCTCTACTGCCGCATTGTAGTCGCCGTACGGGTACACAAGTATTTCGGGTGCCGTCACTCCGATGCCAAGCAGGTCATTTCGTGATCCGGTGATCTGATTCTGCATATCCACCACAGGAATGGTCGATAGCGAAACGTGGGTCTGTGTGTGTGAGTCTATCTCATGTCCGCTTGCTTGCATGTCGAGCACTTGTCCTGATGAAACATACGGTTGAGGATTCCCATCATCAAGGTTGGCGAGGTCTATCGTGAGAGTACCGACTGACGAGAGTGCGTGGAAGATAGTCATCGACTGTACGTTGCCGGGGACAGTGAACTGTACCGGCTGTGTCGCCCACACCGGAGAGGGGGGTACCACCGCAAGTTGCGCATAGACATATGTGCTACTTCCCATATAGTATCGCGCGGTGATGGTACTCGTCGCAGTAGATTTATAGTAATCAGAGAATGTGAACTTCTGTCCATCGACAACACTCACATCCTTGAAGTACCACTTTGCATCACCATCGGTGTAGGTGGTGATCGATAGCTGTGCCGCTTTTGCGCCGCTGAAACCTGCGACCGGCCAGGTGAGCACAGCATCATTTGTTCCCCACCCACCCTTGAACCAGTCCTGCGGCGTAGAGGCGGTTCCTGTCGCTTCGAGTGAGAAGTTAGAGATCGGATTCGCCGGAACAGTGTTGAGCATATAGGACGTGATGATCCCAAATGAGCCCTTAAGCCCCGCCGCATTCAGCATCGGCATAACCGTCGTATAGTGCGACACCCATCCGTCATCGAATGAGAGCGACACCATACCGTTCGCGAACGTGTTCGGATTCACACCACTTGACGGAGCAAGTGAGAAATTGTCGACACTGAGCGTTCCGACTGATGAGAGTGCGTGGAAGATGGTCACCGCTGTCGCATTCGCCGGAGGGACGAATTGTACGCTTGTCTTTGTCCAGTTTGCTGCCGCGGGGACATTCCCGAGGAAAACATAGGAGAAAGTACCCCCGACAAGCGTGTAACGAGCAGTGAGTGCCGTTCCCACATCGCTCTTGTAGTAATCAGAGTACGTGTAAGACGTACCGGTCGCGATATTGACCGGATTGAAGTACCACTTTGCATCACCGTCGGTGAAGGTCGTGATGGTCATCGCAACTGCTTTCGCACCGTCCTGTCCTGCGACGGGGTACGAAAGGACGCGATTATTTGTCCCCCAACCTCCCTGTGCCCATCCAGTCGGCAAGGTTGTACCTGTCTCGACTGAAGGATTTGCGATGAGGTTAGTGGTGGTTGCGACGGAATTATTCACCATAACAGTAGAGGTTGCGGTCGCAGTGTTGCCTGCAGCATCACGCGCTACTGCGGTGACGACATGCGCCCCATTCGTCGAGCTCAGCGTTGACCACGTCATGCTGTAGGGTGACGCGAGGTCCTCACTTTCCTGCTGCACCGCATCAACAAAGAATTTCACACCGACGACGCCAATGTTGTCGGAAGATGACGCGGACAAGGTGACGTCACCGCTCACCGTACTTCCTGAAATGGGATTAGTAATCGTGATGATAGGCTTTGTCGTATCCGGTGTCGATGTCGAGTTATTCACGTTTATAGTACTCGTACCGGTGTTGTTGTTGCCGACTGCGTCCTCAGCGGTCGCCTTGAGCACATGCGCACCATTGGTGAGGAGGGTGGTGTTGAGTGCAAAGGAATACGGTGCGCTGGTGTAGACCGGACTGACGACGTTGCCATCGACCGCGAACCAGAGTTTGGTGACCGCGACATTGTCGGTCGAGCTCGCAGTGATATTGATCGTGCCTGAAACAGTCGCGTTATTCGCAGGCGCCGTCATAGCGACTAGCGGAGCTTGGGTGTCGGTGTTGACGGTGGTCGTTCCTTTCGCGTTGATACTGAAGTCATCGATATCAAGTGTCCCCACCGCGCTGATGAGTGGGTAGAGTGTGAGCTGAGTCGCTCCGACCGGAGGAGTGAAATCCGCGCTCATTTTGACCCAGTTTGTCGTAGGCTGATTCTCTTTGGCGATACCGACATAGAGAAGCGTGCCGTTCGACATGGTGTACTCGCCTATCACATCCATGATCGTGCTCGACTTGTACCAGCCGCTGAAGTTATAGAGGGTACCCGGCGTGACGGCGATCTTGTTGAAGTACCACTTTGCATCACCGCTGGTGTAGGTGGTCATCGCGACGCGTGCGCCTTTCAGCCCGTCTTGCCCTGTCACGGGATACGTGAATGTACGATCGTTGGTCCCCCAGCCTCCTTTGTTCCATCCGAGCGGATTCGCTCCGTTCGCCGTCTCGAAGTTTCCGTTCGGGATCAGGTTCGGACCGAGTGTCGTGGTTGCGGTCGAGGTGCTGTTCGACACTGTGAGCGGAAGAAGTGCGAAATTGTTGTTCCCTGCCGCGTCGAATGCGGTGACCGTGACGGTGTGTGCACCGTTCGTCGAGGATGCGGTGTTCCAATTGAAACTGAATGCGGGAGTCACGCCGCTTGCGACGAGTACATTGTCCACTTTGAATTGGAGCGAAGTGACGCCGACATTGTCGGTCGCATTCCCATTCACGGCAACGACGCCGCTGACGGTCGCTCCATTTGCGGGTGACGAGATGGTGACGACGGGAAGAGTAGTATCTCCGCCTCCTCCGATCGCGTTGTTCACTGTGAAAGTGACAGTGGAGGAAGTAGCAACATTTCCCGCTGCGTCACGTGCAACTGCAAAGAGCGAGTGGGTCGCATTACTTTGGAGAGAACTATCGAACGCGAGCTCATATGGACTGGTGAGCACCTCATTTCCGAATTTCACATTGTCGAGATAGAACTGTATGCCAGCGATACCGGAAAGGTCCCCTGCCTGCGCGCGCAGTGGGGATACGCCCTTGAGTGTCGCTCCTGACACGGGAGTCGAGATTGCCACTGCAGGCTTCGTCGTATCACTTACCGCACCGGCGGTTCCAAGATAGTACATATCAGTACTGAGGACCCCGACATTGTAGAGCGAGTGGAGCACGGTCATCGAAACGACACCTGCGGGAACCGTGAAGTTGTACTGTACCTTCGTCCAGTTGGTCTGTGCCGGGAGTGTACCGAGCGTGACATATCCGAACGCACCGCTCGTGAGGGTGTAACGAATCATCACTGTCGAAACGCCGGTTGACTTATAGTAATCGGAGAATTGGAGATTCGCGCCGGGAGTCACGGGAACATCGGCGAAATACCATCTTGCCGCACCACTCGAATAAGTGGCAACATTGATCTGCATCGCGCGTGCACCGTCAAAACCCGCGACCGGGTACGCGAATGTCGTGCTATTGGTTCCGTATTTTGCTTGAAGCCAGTTCAAAGGCTTTCCTCCTGTTCCTGCGGTTTCCACAGAGGGGTTGAGGATGAGATTCTGAGTCGAGGTCGCGCCGCCCGCCGCCTGATTAAGCACAGAGAGCGTGATCGATGATGAAGTCGCAGTATTCCCCGCAGCGTCACGTGATACAGCGAAGATCACATGGGAGCCGTTCGCGACCGACTGAGAGTTCCAAGCATAGGCATAAGGACTTTCAGCAAGCTGGTTGCCGACCGCGACATTGTCTACATAATAGCGCACTCCCGAGACTCCGACGTTGTCACTTGAAGACGCGACGAGCGTAACGATGCCCGAGACAGTCTGGTTGTTGAGCGGACTCGTCATCGCGACCAAAGGTGCAGTGGTATCGATTCCGGTCGGAGTCGACTGGATCGAGAAAAGGTCGATCGACATCTGTCCGACGCTCGTAAGTGGGAACGCGACCATGGCAGATGTGCCTCCAGCCGGGACCACGAAGGTCCGGTCGACACGGGTCCAGTTTGCCGCAGGAAGAATGTCCCCGAGATTGTAATATGTGTATGTGCCGTCACCATATCCGATTTGCAGAATGATCCCTACTGCCGCATTGGATTTATAGTAACCGGAAAAATCGTATGAATGCCCTCCACTTACAGTGACTGGCTCATGCACCCACTTCACATCACCGTCAGTGTATGAAGTGACAGTGACCTGAGCAGCGTCAGTTCCGTCGAACCCTGCGACCGGATAAAGGTAGTTCGCGGCATTGATCCCGTACCCACCGATAGCCCAGTGATCCGGCGAGGTAGCTGAACCTGCCGAAGGTGTCTCGAGTGAAGGATTGAGGATCTGATTGCCGAGAGTCGGAACGAAGTTATCGAGATAGATGTTGACGCTCTTAGAAGTACTGAGGCCGCCCGAGTCGGTAACGGTAAGTCGCACTTCGGTATAGACGTCTGTATCGTTGTGGTCAGGTGCCGGGAATGAGGGGTTTGTCCCGGTGAGTGTCTGCAGGATATGAATATGGGTGTTGTGGTGAAGAATGATCGTCCAGACGAGTGATGCACCGGAGAGTGTTCCATCCTCAGGATCGATACCTGTCCCTGAGAGGGCGATATTATCCCCCACCTTATAGAGTCCGCCGGTGGAAGGAGCGATGATCGTCGCGGTCGGTGCGCGGTTGCCGGCATAGATCGTGATGCTTTTCGTGTTCTGCCCGCCCTGCCCGTCGAATACCGTGAGCGCGGCGGTATAGTTCCCTTGCGTCGTATACACATGGACCGGATTGGTGGAAGTAGAAGTAGCACCGTCACCGAAGTTCCACAGATAAGTGAGCGGATTATTGTCCGGGTCGCTTGAGGCAGCACCGTTGAATGTCACCGAGAGCGGAAGCGACCCTGAGGTCGGATTTGCGCTCATGACCGCGATCGGCTGACGGTTCCCGGTCGTGTAGAGGATGCGCTTGAGCTCTCCGGTATAGATAGAAAGGAAATAGACGTTACCGTCGGGACCCGCGGTGATGTCGACCGGTCCGTCACTCCCATCTGCTGCTGACATGAAATCCTGAACCGAGACGAAGTTCTCGCTACCGTCGAGCACGACACGTTTGATCCAGTTCTGCGCATAGTCACCGATGAAAAGTGAGTTCTGGTATGCGAGCGGATATGCGCTCCCGAACGCACCTGCGGTGACAGAGCCTGCACCATTCACGTCATGAGCGTATGAATAGAGTGGAGTCTTCATTCCGACAACATTACAGTTGAATTCCGCCCGCTTGTCGACGCCTTCATAGCACGGCCAGCCATAGTTCCCGCCTGCGACAATCTTGTTCACCTCTTCCCAGCTGCTCCAACCCACATCACCACTGAAGAGGGATCCAGTCGAAGCACGGAAATTGAAACGGAAATCATTGCGGAGTCCATAGACCCACACCTTCGATCGGTTCGCGGTCGAACTGCCATTATAGAACGGATTATCAGCAGGTGCAGTACCGTCGGTATTGATGCGGATCATCTTTCCTCCGAGACTGTCGAGGTCCTGCGCGCGCATCGCATAGGGGTCAGCGTAATCGAAGTTCGCTCCCTCACCGAATGTAGCGTAGAGTTTGCCGTCAGGTCCGAAGCGGAGTCCTCCGACACTATGACTTGCGGAGTCCGACGGGATACAGTCAGACGTCGTCGCATAGTCCGCACAGGAAGGCTTGGCGAGTGTACCACCGACCGAACCGACAAGGGTGACCTTGGTTGATTCATCGGCAACATCGCCGACGAGGGTGACGCGAACAATGCGTCCCGTCTTCTTCCCTGCGAAGTTGGTCCCAGGTGTATTCTCGCGGGTGTACAAGAGGTACATATAGTTGTTCGTCGCGAATTGCGGATCGATGGCGATGCCGAGGAGTCCGCGATCGCCATAACTGTTCACGTCAGTGAGTTTGATGACCGGAGTCGGGAGGAGTGCCCCGTTCTTCCACACGACGACCGTTCCGTCCTTTTCCGCGATGAAGATGCGTCCGTCAGCAGCAAACGTCATTTGTGTCGGCAGATTGAGTCCACCAGTGAGTGTCTCCGTTTCGAATCCTGCCGGGAGTGCGGCAAGTGCCGGAGTCGGAGTGACTGAAACAAAGAGACCCGCGAGTAATAGTGCGGGGAGGGTGAATCTGAACATGACGGATGATTGTGACGTATACATAATGGAACGAACGGATTAATTTCTTGCCTGCTGACTCATCTCGGACGACGGAGCAGTTAATGCTTGTAATTTTGTTAATAGCTGAAGATCGCCTTTTTCATCTCCAGTGTAATTCCGAATATTCAGAAAACTCGCGAGGGCGACTCGGCTTTCGATTGAGGGGTCTATATTATGATCGCGAAGGAACTTGACCAGCAATAAGGTCGAGCCTCCGAATGTCGACTGGTGCGGCTCGGTGGTACTCCCTGTTACCGTTGATGATGAATACAATACTTGGTTTTCGCCAAGAGTGTCAAATACAGCGGCGGAAGATTCTTTGGCAGTAGAAGGGGCAGCGTCACGGGGCTCATCTTTCGGCAAAAGTATACTGGGGACGAACAGCTCGCGAAGACTGATGTCGGTCAGATATTCAGGATTATTGATCGCGGTATAGGTACGGCTGGGAAGCTCATAGATAGGAATGCGTTTTTCGTCCTGAAAGAGCACCACGAATGAAGAGGCGATTGCCGCCAGCACCATCATCGACATGGTGAAAGGGATCGAGACTGCAAAGACTCTACGGATGACCGTGTCATTCGATATCACAATGAACGGAGAGAAGAAGCCGCGTACAGCGCGACGCATGAACGAGCTGCGCTTCGAAACCGCACTCGTGCATTTCCCGATCAGGACAACGAGGATATTGAGAAACATCGAGACTCCGCCAAAGGGTGATTGGAACATATTATGATTATGCTATTTCCCTACGCTCAGGATGGAACCACACGAGGTTGGTGCGGCGAAGGACGATCTCAACCCAGAATTGCTCAAGGAAGATGAACGCGTTAATAAAGATGAGGACGATATAGGTCGGAGCATAGTAGAAAAGGTCCCAGCGTTTACGCACCACCGCGGCATATCCGCCGAGAATGAGGATGAATACGAGGTACGGCGGCATGAAGAAGAGGAAGAAGCGCAAGTCGACTACCGGGAAGAGGAAAAGAGCGACCGAGAAGATGAGGCCCTCGATGTAGGTAAGCGAGAGCTGGAGCGCGTTGTTCGGCTTCTTTACAATAGAGTAATGCTTGCGCAGGTTCTGCCAGCCGCCGCAATACCAACGACGCATCTGGTTGATGTATGAGGGAAGTGTCGCGGGGTCCTGGGTATACGAGACCGCTTTCTGCGCATAGACGATCTCGTAGTATCGCTCGTGGAGTTTATAGGTGAAGTCGAGGTCCTCGGTGAGGGTGTCGTGATCGAAGGTGATCTCTCCCTTGAAGAGCTCGGTCTTGAATGCGCCCGCACAGCCGGGAATCACGAAGATCGAGTGGATGTAGGACTGTGCGAGTTTGTGCAGATTCTGTCCGATCACATACTCGAGCTCACGGCATGCGGTGAGCCAGTTGAACTTGAGACTTTTCACATATCCACACACCGCCGCCGCGTCGGGACGCTCGGTGAATTTCTTCTCGATCTCCTCGACGAAGTTCGACGAGAGGATAGTGTCACCGTCGGTCGCAATGAAGACGTCGCCGACCACTTCGCGCAATCCACGCTCTTGCGCATAACTTTTATTTCCGGTCGCAACGGGAATGGTGAGCACCTCTATGCGATCACCGAATTCTTTGAGGATCTCGCCGCTGTTGTCGGTCGAGCCATCATTCACCACGAGAATCTGATCGGCGGGGCGTGTCTGAAAAAGGCAAGACTCCACGCAGCGTCGGATGGACTTTTCTTCGTTGTGGCATGGTATAAGAATCGATATTTTCATATATCGCTGAAATGATGAATGGAGCGAAATGGAATTTCCGCTTTCCCGAATCAAAGTAACAGGTGTAAGTATATTACCTTACTTTGATGAAAAGTCAATGAAGAAGAATATCGCTATACAAAGCCCCGTTTTTGACCCGTTCTCCGAGGTACCTTCCCTACGGAAGCACCGATTTGAACGCAGCGAGTGACGCTGCGCTCGAGTTCACCAGCCAATTGTATTCCTTATTCTGATTGAACCATAACACTGCTTTGACCTCGGGGTACTTTGCAAGCTGTGTCGCGAGGCCGTCAGTGATCCATGCCGGCTTGCGTGCATCTTCTTGGCTACCAACCGAGAAAATGTAGATCGGTTTGTTGTACACCTTGAGGCGCGTGATTGGATCATTGAATACCTGATCGAATGTCATCCACGTCGGCTTGCCACTGTTGAATCCGTCGACGCCGACGATGTCGACATATGCGTCACCCGGGTAGAACAACTCTGGCTGATTCGCCGCAGTGTCAGGAACCGAGTCTGCATTCACCGCCCAACCAAATTTCACGTTCGGGGCGGTGACGAAGAATTTGCGGAGGTACTGATAAGCAGCTTTGTACTTCGCGGGAGTATTATTCCCTATCGTTCCGCCCCATGGGAACCAGTCACCGTTGAACTCTGAGTACGGGATGATGATCACTTCACCTCCGTATGCTTTCGCATCGGCGGCGAACTTACTGATGTATGCATCCTGTTTTCCTGCAAGCACTGAATCGAATGAATACTCGGGCTGACTGAAATAATCACGGTTGTAGTCGAGCGCTTCCCAGAAGAGTACCATCGTCCTTCCCTTATCCTTGATGCGCGGTGCATACCAGGTCGGGAACTGATCGTTCCCCCAATGCGCGAACACCATCTCCATGCTCGGTTGCTTTCCCACCAGTGCTTCGAAGTTCAACATTGCGTTATCCTCCCAGCCGACATACGCTCCCCATTTTACCCATGATGGGATCTTGCCGGTAACGGTTGCAGGGGCCGGGCTTGGGGTAGGTGATGGTGTCGGAGTAGGGCTTGGAACAGGAGCAGGTACGGGTGCTGGTGCTGGTTGAGGGGCAGGGGTTGTCGTAATCGACGAGAGATCCACCAAACTCAACCCGTCGAGTGTGAGTACACCGTTGCTGTTGATCAGATGGTACACCGAAAGTGACGCTGCTCCGCTAGGCGCTGTAAAAGTCGCTGTGTATGACTTCCACACTCCGAGTGACGAAGGTAGTGATGCAAGTAGTGCATAGCTCACCACGCCGCTCGTATTCGTGTATGAGAGCAGTACTTGCGAACTACCAGTCGAGAGATATTGATCGGAGAAACGGTACGACTTCCCCGCAGTGACCGGTACTTTGCCGGACACCCACTTCGCATCACCGCTGACGTAGCCGCTGACGGAGATGCTTGCCGCACGGTTACCATCGACGCCCGGGACCGGATACGTGAATGCACGATTACTCGTTCCCCACCCACCCTTAGACCAAAGGTCTGGGAAGTTATCTCCATTCGCGTCGGTCTCGAATGAGGGATTCTGGATGAGATTCGCGGGAACGACAGACGCACCGGTCGAAACAGGAGCCGGAGCGGGTGCAGGAATAGGCGCAGGTGCTGGAGCGGGCGGCGTAGTAGAAGTGGTCGTGGTTGCGACAGTTCCGGTCGCGGCGGTCGGAGTCGGGGTGGGCGCAGGCGCAGGTGAAGGAGCTGGGGCGGGAACTACAGGAGAAACAGGAGATGGAGCGGGTGCGGGCTCCGGAGTCACCGGGGTGGTCGTGGTGGCAACAGGAGGGGTTGTCGTAGCGGACGGAGTAGGGGCGGGGGTTGCGACACATGCACCGATGTCGATGGTCTGTGCAGCACTGAGTCGGCTGCTGAGGGCAGAGAGGGCACGCACGCGATACGAATAGAGTCCGACACCGTAGCCGGCTCTCCATGTCGCATCATTTAAGGCAAGCTCGGTTGTCTCCCCTGTTACTTCCCATCCGTTGGCCCAGGGGTATTTGCGCTCGAGATCATACGCTTCAGCATTGTTTGACTGCGACCACGCAGCGCTCACCAGCGGCATATCGCCGACACAAGTCACGGTGAGTGATGTCATGGCGAACACCCCAGGACGTTGCCCTGCAGCAGCAGCAAGAAAGTCACGCACTCCGGCCATCGGACCGCTCGGTGCAACGATCACCACCAGAAGGAGGGTGGCGAAGGAACCAAGAATGGCGTAACTGATCTTTTTATTCATAGATAGATTGATGAAAACAAACGATTATAAAGTATGAAAATCTCGTGAACATCGACGATGCTCCTAAACCTGCATCATTATTGCCGACTTGGCAACCTCCACTATACATTTTCCTTCTTTACAGGAGTAGTAGGAGTTCCTTGCTTTTTTTGAGAAATATGGCAGTATCACAAATTACATATGGTCGCAAAAGGAATCATGTTGCTGTTCCCAATCGGAGTCGTCTTGGCCCTGCTGTATTCCGGTGCCACATTTTTCCAAAAAGAAGAGGTTCCCGCACCGGTTGTCGCCACCGAAGAGCCGTCACTAATAGAGACACCGGTCGCCACCGAAAGAGAGGAATCGACCAGCACTGACGCAGTCGCGACTACCACTACTTCGACCTCGACTCCGAAAGTTGCGACATCGACACCCGCGGTGAAGTTGCAGGTCTCTTCCACTCCACTCCATCTTGGTATCTATGGCGACGGCTGGGCAAACAACTCATGGGGAACGAAAGTCGTCCATGACAAGAAATCTGCGACCCTGGTCGCGACATACCACAAGCCGTGGGAGGCATTCTCGGTCTACTCGGAAGGAATGACAACCGCGAAGTACCGCTCGATCGAATTGGTATTCACCTCAAAGAACACCGACTCGCGCACACTCTTCCTCTCACTCTATAACGGCACCACGAAAGTGGGTGCTGTCCCCCTCTTTCCATATCAGGTTCCGACGAAATTCGGAATGTTCCGCATTCCGCTCGCCGACATTGCGACCACGAGCTCAAAATTCACCGACATTGTTATTGAAAGTGACCACGCTCAATCAGTGCAATTCTCTGAACTCAGACTTTCTGACACGAATGCAAGCTCTCACTTGAGTGAGATCTACCCTGTTGCTTCAGTTGACACTGCACCGACCGTGACCCCAGAGCCCGCACCGGCACCTGCCGAGCCTGTCGTCGTGACGCCGCCTGCAGCAAAGGCGAAAGGCGGGAACATTTTCTTTCAAGGACTTGCCGAGGGTTGGAAGGTCGTCACCAGACGCGGAACGGTCATTGAGACTATGGAAGACGAGAATCAGAGTGTAACAGGAAAGGCGATCAAGCTCCATTTTACCCTTCAGGACGGCTCGCTCTCGTTCGAGCACCCAGGTGGGATCGACACTACCGGCTACCGCTATCTCCACATGAAGATCTACGGCGGACTCACAGACTATCAGTGGCAACAGCTCATCGTCACTCTTTATGGCGAGAACGACAAGAAGCTCGGAACTCGCGACGTGATGATGTACTCCGGGAACGGAAGAATCCAGATGCAGAACTGGAACAATGCGAATATCCCCCTCTATGAACTCGGCGCTACGGACACCGTGGTGAAATCCATCGATATCGAGAACGTGAACGTTACGCAAGACGGTGACCACGTCTGGATCGACGACGTGCGACTCGTCGACGACTACACTGCGATCTAGTCCCGAGTGACAAAGATTGACTGTGACACTCTATCGTGTTAGAATTACCCCAAACGTAGTCCTTCCCATCAACAACAGAAAGTAAAGGAGAGCAGACATGACTCATTCCGCTCGCTCCAAGAAAGCTCCCAAGAACATCGTCGTCATCGGCGGCGCCAAAGGCATCAGCAACGTCATCGTCGGAATCCGTGCCTATCTCGATTCGAACATCACCGCCGTGATCTCTACCGCAGACAACGGCGGATCGTCCGGTATCCTTTCCGACTGCTACGGCGTCGGACCGGTCGGAGACCTGCGCCGTGTTTGCGGTGCGCTCGCAGACGACAACGAAACAAGCGAGCTCCTCAGCCTCGCCGAGTACCGCTACGAATCCGGCTGCCTTGCGCCGCATACGTTCGGCAACCTGGTGCTACTCACCCTGTTCCAGCGCTACGGCTGCATCGAACAGGCGATCGAGAAGTACTGCAAGATGATCGGCGCGAAAGGCAGCGTCATTCCGGTGACGCTCGGCAAACAGACCCTATGGGCACGCCGCGAAGACGGCAGCATCGTCGAAGGTGAGAGCCGCATCGACGTTTCAAGCGACCAGAGCACGAGCCGCATCACTAAGGTGTGGCTCAGTCCGAAAGGCATCGTCAACCCGAAGGCGGAGACCGCGATCCGCGACGCCGATGTCGTCATCATCGGGCCCGGCGACCACTTCACGTCCATCATCCCGAACCTCTTGGTTCCCGGCATCCCGTCGGCGATCAAGGAGACCAAGGCGATGGTGGTGTACGTCCCGAACCTGATGACCAAGCCGAGCGAGACGCCGAACTATCAGATGCGCGACCTGGTCGCGGACATCAACAGCTCGCTCGGCACCACGGACGCGATCGACCTGATCATCGCCAACAATGAGGAGTTCCCACCTGACGTGCTCGAGAGCTACGCCATGGAAGCGAAGCATCCGATTTTTCCCACCGAAGAAGGCGTGCGCGGAGTGAGGATCCCGATCCGCACCGCTCCGCTCCTCAACCACCACGAGCACTGGCACCACGATCCGTACAAGATCGGCAAAGTGATCAGCGACTGCTGTCTCCCCGCTTTCCACTAACCCTGTTGCAAAGGCCCCCATCTGGGGGCTCTTTTTTATCTTTATCACCGCGAAACCTATATCCCAGAGACACCGAACAGCGTTCCGACACCGAACGTGACTACCATTGCGATGATGCCACCTGCGACCACACGGATAGTGGCCCGACGCTTCTTTGCCCCACCGAGTTTTGCTGAAAGCATACCGGTCGCGATCAGCGCGACCAAGACCGCCGCGAAACATGCCGCGATGCGCGACCCCTCAGGAGGAAGGATGATGGCGAGGAGCGGGATGAAACCGCCGACGGTGAACGACACTGCGGAAGCAAATGCCGCCGCGACGGGATTAGTGAGATTGTTCGGATCGGTCCGAAGTTCGGCATCCGCATGAGCCGCGAACGCGTCATGTGCGGTCAGTTCGAGTGCGACCACTCGTGCAGTGTCGGGCTTGAGTCCCTTTGCCCGGTAGATCGAGACCAGCTCTTCGAGTTCATGTTCGGGCTGATGCAACAGTTCGTAGCGCTCCTTCTCGAGCATCGCCTGTTCGGTATCGCGCTGAGTCGAAACCGACACATATTCCCCCACCGCCATCGAGAGTGCTCCCGCCGTGAGCCCAGCGACACCGGCGGTGATGATAAAGCCTGACGCATTCGACGCACCGGCGACACCGACCACGATCGAAGCGGTCGAGACGATGCCGTCGTTGGCGCCGAGCACCGCGGCGCGCAGCCAGTTGAGTTTCTTTCCGGTATTCTTGGTGTCCGGATGCAGTTCAGCATGAGGATCAGAGTGCTTGCTTTCCATTTCGCAAGTATAGCAGATGTCGTTGACCCTGCGGATACGTATATTATGATGAGCAGATGATATACAAACGATTCCACAAAGAAGGCCCCGGTGAGCTGCCGATGATCGATTACGCGACGAACGAAGATGAACTTCGAACACTTACCGACGAAGAGACTGCGGCGATAGTACACGCAAAGAAAGCCGCGAAAGAGACCGAGGAAGCGATCCTAGCCGCACAGCAGAAGGCAGCCGAAAGCGAAGGGCAACTCGAAGCCGTGCTCGAATCGAAGCAGGATGCACATGCGCGCGTCGCCGCAGCGAACGCGGCCGGTGCAGCAATCGAGACGGTCAACTTCAAGGGAGTCGATGAACTCGAGCTGATGAAGACAATTCGCAAAGTGAATGATGATGCGGAAGCAGAGGCGGCGCGAGTCGCAGCAGTGGCCGAGCGGGAAGCCGGAGATCTTAGACTCATGCGAGGTGACGAGGTCGACTACTCGATTGTGAACGAACGACGCCTGGCGGGAATTCCCGACGAGGTCATCGAAGTCGAGACCCCCGAGTGGCTGAAGGATGATCCTGAATTCGCAGTAACGGAGGACCCCGCTGCTATGCGTCTCGTTGAAACCAAAGGTGAGCTGAACAAAAGCATCGAAGGACAGCGCCGTGTCGAAGCCAAACGCGTCAGCGGTGTCACCTATGTCGAGGCCAGCGTTCCACTCGGGAGTGAGTATGAGGACATTCCTCCCCTGCCTCCCCAGGAGCTCAGCGCGGAAGGACTCGCCGAACAGGAGCAAGCGAAAGCAGAGCAAGAACATTTCAAAAAAGTACTCGGGCCGAGCAATGCTCCGAAACGCACATCGACATTGAAAGCTGAGCCAAGCGGGCTCCTCGCTCGCATCAAGGGCTGGTTTGGAGGATCATAGTTGAAATGGAACGGAACGCGACAAGCGTTCTTTTTCATTTCGCTCACGAAAGCTGTTTCACGGTGCGATTTTTGTAGAGCGCCCACTGGATGACATTGAGCGTGACGCCGATCGAGACGATCACCATCGCCGCCTTAAACAGGAATCCGATGTTGTTCTCCCATTCACTGCCGAGATAGTATCCCGTGAGCCCGTAGAGGAAGACGTAGGCGATCTCGCCGAAGACGGCGAAGGTGAAGAAAGTGCGGACACTGACCCGCGAGAGTCCGGAGAGGATACTCGTTGCGGGACCGATCTCGGTGAGGAAGCGCGAGACAAAGATCACCGTCTGCGGGAACTGCCGCATATAGTTCTCGAGTTTCTTGTATGTATTGGTGGTGAGCACCTTCCCGAGGCCGAGCGAGTGGAACACCCGGGTGCCGTAGCGGCGTGCGAGGAAATACCCGGTTGCGTCCCCTGAGATGTTGGCGACGAATGCGGTCATGAGTACGTAGGAAATATCGAAATACCCCTGCGACGCGAAACCGCCCGCGGCGACAAGTGTGGTCGAAGCGGGGATCGGCAGCGCGAGCGCGGCGACATAGCCGATCACGAACAGCGCGACATATTTATAGAGGAGGAGAAAAGACAACAAATCCCCCAAGATGGACGCCACCCATGCTTCCATTACAAAGTAGTGGTCGCGGCGGGTAATGCGATGAGCACCGAGAGGATGGTCTTGAGCGAAAGGAGATACGGCGCACTCTCGATCCGCTGCTCTTTCGCAGCCGCATCGATGGTGAGGTTCGGATACTTCGCATTCGTGATGTAGAGCGACTCCTTGAGGAATTCGGGCGGGAGGTTGAATATCTTGTTCACGAACGCAAAGGTCATCCACGGCTGGAGTCGCTCGATATCTGCTTCGGTCGCCTGTCGGGGCGGATGCGGCATGTGCCACGCGCCGCGTCCAGGCAGGAGTCCGCCGCGGTGTAGTCGTCCGTAGTCCGAGAAGAACAAAAACGACGACAGTGCCGCCCACGCAAGTGAGATGACGAGAAGTACGATCAGTATCTTATCTTTTTGGTTCTTGAGTTTGTCCATATTTAAAAGCCTAGCACTTCCCTTATAAAACGCGAGTGACACTTTTTCATCGGAAACACACCAAGAAACACGCCGGTTATGCGTGCTTCTTGTATGTTTGGAGGATTCATAGATTCACCATTAGACTGCCGGCTGTCCGAGTGCGGTGTGGATCTCCTTCTGGAGCTTCTCCACCTGCACCATCTTGTCAAACAGTTCCTGTGTGAGGACAGACTGGTTCGGGAACGAACTCATCGCCGCCTTCCAGGCAGTGTAGTCACCCGCTTCGACTGCAGTGTGTGCTGCTTGGTTGCCGCCGAATCCGTGACCCATGCCGCCCTTCCCGCCGGGGGCCTTGAGGCCGAGCGTGCCAAAGATCGTCTTCGCACCTGCCATGTCTCCCGACTTCATGAGTGCATGTGCTTTCACAAGTTGGTCGAATTGTGCCTGCGTGGTGATCGCGCGAAATGGTGAGTTTGCCGAAAGTTCCTGGAACTTCGCGAAGTCATTCGCAGTGATCGCCGCTTCAGTTGCCGTACGGTTCGTATCGTTGGCTCCGCCCATCATCCCTCTCATTCCTCCTCGTCCGTGACCCATGCCGCCTTCTTGTGCCGCCGTGGCCGTGATCGAGCTCCCCGAGGTCGTGCCCGTGACCTGCGCCGCATAGGCCGATGAGATCCCGAATGAAGTGACGAGTAGGAGCGGTAGGGCTATCGCCGTACCTTTAAGTAATGTTGATTTTTGCATAAGTAGTTTCAAGTTAGTTGTTTCGTTCAAGTGTCGCACAAGGTCGTACGCCCTTGTGCTATGTATACGCGAAACTATACGGGAATGTTGCATCGATGCGTGGTCTAGTGCACTGTCACGCATCGCCCGAACTCTTGTTATAATGAACACACCAGCTAACGCACCCAACAATGCTCGACAAACGTATGCTCATCTCACTCGCGTTCTTCATGCTTGCATGGGGAGCATTCACCATCGAGAACCGCCAAGCGATGGCGATCCACTCGGCGAGACTTGCGGCCTCAGCCGCGGACGCGATCCCCTCTCCGCCTGATCCGAGCACGACCGGGACGGATGAAGAAGACGAATCAAACTATGCCGCCGAGCTCGCGACCGGAACCATGCCTATGGACATGGGAGGACGCCGCATGGGCGACACCCCCGGCAAACAACTTCCGCTGCAAACCCCGGAGAAATTCTCGGGCGTACTCGAGAAAGTCGACACCGGCTGCTTCGCCGACGGCGAATGCTATGTCGTTGTGAGTGGCAAACACATCACCGTACTATGGGGGTGGACCAATGAGACAGTCGGCAGTGTGAGGAGCGGCGAAGGCGGCATCGGTGCACTCGAACAGCATATCGGCGCAAAAATTGATGTCTACGCAAACCGCCTCGCGGACGGCTCCTATACCCTCTACGGCTCCCCCGACTATTACGTCGAACTCCCAAATCGGTAGAACTAATAAACCGCTGAAGCGGTTTATTAGTACATGTTTAATTTTAACACCCCCTAGAACGCGGTTTGAGATGCGATTCGAGACGAGTAATGTGCCTAAATTGTGCGTCCTCTACTCGATCGGGCAGGTGGTCCGGCCTAGCGCTGCATACAATCCGCACCAGCTGAATGCTGCTTCAAAGAAACAAAACCCTGCGAAAAATAACAGCCATGCACTCCAACTGGTCGTGATCGCGAGGAGTAGCAACCCAAGCCCGATGAACGCTCGTATAGCGCGGTCCTGCTTGCCGATATTCTTGCCTAATACTCTCGGGGTCGTTACTTTCGAACGGGCGGCGAATTTGTGCAGCATGTAGCGATAGGAGAACCCGAAGATCACGGCGAGTGCGAACATCATGATGACATAGCCTGCACCGAATGGAGAGAGGAAGAAGCTGATCGGAGACCCGCTGAAGAAGTCACGTTTCAATTGGGGCACCAAGACCAGCGCATTCACGATCTCTTTCGGGCTGAAACTTTCGATCTCACCCACTGCGAGCACATACTTGCTGTCGTTCTGTGCGCTCGATACCCAGATATCATACTCGCCCGCTGGCGCTTCGGCTTTATATTCGCCGCTTTGGAGATAGTTGTCGTGCCCGAATTCCTCGAACATAGGCGTCCAAGTTCCGCTTGTACCGCCGATGAGCGCGAGCGGAAGCGATGCACCCCCGCGTCGGACGATGACCGCGGAGACGTCGGTCTTTTGATAGGCGATATCGGGGACCAGGATGTTCGCATAGAGCACAAACGGCTTGTCGCTCGTGATGTGAAAGATGTGCGGCGAGCCCGAGAGCGTGCCGTAATATGCCTTGGAGACTTCCGGAAGTGGCACCTCAATCGATGGTCTTTCGACGAGGCGCGGTTGGTGTGCGGAAGCAAAGAGCGGAGTGAGGGCCGCGATCATCGCGAGCGCAAAGGCAAAACGACGGAGGTATGATGTAGACATCGGGACAGTATAGCAGGTTCTCCCTGTACTTCGGATGAAGGAAGATGAAAAAAGAAAATGCGCTCCATACGCACCGCACACCGTGACAAGAATGAGCGCAGGTGTATCATGTTTCCATGACCTATCAGAAAAAGACCAAAATCGTCGCGACGCTTGGACCTGCGTCTGACGATGTCACAACGCTCAGGAAGATGATCCGTGCCGGGCTCAATGTCGCTCGCATCAATTGCTCGCATGGCAATCATGAGGAATACGCCGCCCGCATCGAGCGGGTACGTACTGCTGCAGCCAAGGAAAAAGCGAACATCGCCATTCTCCTCGACCTCGCTGGACCAAAGATCCGCATCGGCGAATTCGGATCGGAAACGGTGACACTCAAGAAGGGCCACGGCTTTACTCTCACCACCAAGAAGATCGTCGGTGATGAGACCCGCGCAAGCATCAACTACCCTGCCCTCCCTAAGGAAGTGGCTCCAGGCGTTCACATCCTCGTCGACGACGGCAAGCTCTCGCTTCGGGTCGTGCGAGTGAAAGGCGACGCAATCGAGACAGTGGTAGAGATCGGCGGTACCATCCGCGCACGCCGCGGGGTCAACGTCCCCGACGGGAAACTCTCGATCTCGGCGATCACCGCGAAGGACAAGAAAGACATCGACTTCGGTGTCGCAATGGGCGTCGACTTCTTTGCGCTGTCGTTCGTGCGCCATGAGTCGGACGTCCTCAAGCTACGCAAGATGCTTGAAGAACGAGCTTCCACTGCCGGAATCATCGCGAAGATCGAGACACAAGGCGCGATGGAGCGAATCGTCGAGATCATTGCGACAGCACGCGGCGTGATGGTCGCACGCGGCGACCTCGCGGTCGAGATCCCCAAAGAGCATGTCCCCTTGGCACAGAAGCAGATCATCCGTGCCGCTAACATCGCTGGCAAGACCGTGATCACCGCCACCCAGATGCTCGACTCGATGACCGAACACATGACCCCAACCCGCGCCGAGATCGGCGACGTCGCCAATGCCATCTTCGACGGCACTGACGCGGTGATGCTCTCGCAGGAGACCGCGATCGGCATCGACCCCGCACATGTGGTCGCGACCATGGCGTCAATAGCGACCCACACCGAGCAGAGTCCTCTCTATCGCGATGAGGTCATGCGCCTCCGCGATCGGGCAAGTGGGATCGTCGACACCGTCTCTTCTGCGGTCGCACAAAGTGTCGCGAGTACCGGAGCGGTCGCGGTGGTTGCACTCACCGAGTCAGGTTTCACTCCGAGGATGGTCTCGCGCCACAAGCCCGAGGCACCAATCCTTGCACTCACTCCGATTGCGACCACCTATCGCCAACTCGCACTCACCTACGGTATCTCGGCCGAGATGAGTACCCGAGTGCGGGACATGAACACCGCCATTACACTCGCAAAGAAGGAGCTCTTGCGCGCCAAGCTTGCACAGAAGGGTGACGTCTTCCTCCTTGTCGCCGGGATCCCGTTCGGAAAGCGCGGCGGGACAAACTCACTCACGATCCAAACGCTGTAGAACAACACAAAAAACACCGCACAATGTGGTGTTTTTTCATGCCCATTTCTCGTAACTTGAGTTATTTAGGAAGTGAGAGGGGGCCAAGGTAGTCCTTCTTTCCTATCGGCACCCCATAGTGGCGGAGAATATCGTACGCGGTGACGTAGTGAAAGAAGAAATTCGGCAGTGCAAAGTTGTGGACGTAGTCTTTCGGCAAGAGGGTCTGCTTGAGATCGAAGAAGACCGGGATGCGCTTCCCAGCAAGTCGTCGCTCGTACTTCTTCACGTCTTCCGGAGTGATCGACTTGAGATACTTGATCACCTGCTTGAGACTCTTCTTGAGCTCAGGCATGCTCTTCTCGTCATATGCGAACTTTGGGACCTCGACTCCGGTGAGATTGCCGGCGACGTCGAGCGCCATGAAATAGGAATACTGCACCTGCTTGGTGAAATTGAACATATCGGCGTAGAGACGCTTCTTGAGTATCGTCGACGGATTCTGCATGCGCTTCTTGGCATGACGCTCGGCCTTCTCCATGATCTTAAGAAGGTTCACAAGCGAACGGGTGAACACGGGTATGGTTGCTTCGTACATATACCGATATGGTACCACAAAACAAAACACCCCGAGCGGGGTGTTTTGTTCTTTCTGAAACTTTCCAGAAAACTTTCACAAAGTGGATGAGGCTTAGGGACGTTCAGAAATTAGTAAAATTCGCGGCGCGGAGAAGTAATGAGGGAGACGTACTCGAAGTACGTTGACCGAATTACTGAGGCTCCGCAACAAAGAATTTTGCAATTTATGAATGCCCTATTTTACGTTCTCTTTGAGATTCCACGAACCCTTCAACTCCGACTTCGCCTTCTCGACTGCAGCCTTGAAGTCAGCGACTGCCTTCTCGACATCAGCCTTCCTAGCTGCGGCGAGCGGGGTGACCGTATCCTTCCTGCCTTCGAGCGACTTCACTGACGCCTTAAGTGCATCCTGTGCGGCTTTCATCGAAGCCATGAATGCGACACGCACATCGGACGGGGTCTTTCCTCCGGCACAGTCCGCCTTTGCGGTTGCGATAGCCGCCTCGCGAGCGGTCTTGAATGCGGCGACTGCTGCATCGACTGCTGCCTGGCGGTCAACGATCGCCTTGTCGAGCGCAGCACGATAATCCGCGACTGCTTTGTCGACCGCAGTGCGGCGAGCCGCGACGGCGGCATCTACAGCACTCTTGAATGCAGCGACTGCTGCCTTCTGTTCGGTAGTGGTCGCCTTCTCATCAAGCTTCGCAAACATCGCGGTGCGATTGGTGTCCCAGGTATCGCGATGATCCTCGCGAGTGGTGTCACGATTGCCCTGACGGGTATCGATCTTGCCCTGTCGTTCAGTACGTTTCTCGCCCAGTTTACCTTCACGCTCACCGACCTTCTGCTCAAGCTTTGCGATATTCGCATCGAGACGAGTACAGAAATTCTCGGTCGCACGCGGTGTGCCCGATGCCATGCGAGGAGTATTGCTTGCGCGTTGCTCTCTTGCTTCCATCAATGCGCCGCGCTCTACCGCGAATGAGAGAGACGGGAGCATGAGTCCGAGAAGAAGTGCTCCTGCGATATATTTAGAATGTCGTTGCATCATAGGAAGCGCTTAGGGCTGTTAAATCGGCGTCACCGCCAGTCGCTGCTGCGGCATCCGCTGCTGCGGCGCTCATCATCGCTGCGTCACCGTCACCTTCGGCACCGATAGTACCGACAATGTCTTCGATCGGGTCTCCTGTCGAGACGACTGCGGCGGTCTGGGTCTTGGCGGTCATAGCCTCACCTTGCGCGGGAGCATTCTGACTTGCCGCATTCTGATTCGCGATCTGCTGACCTTCTGCGGCCATTTCTTTGTTCCCCATATTCACGGTGGCGACCCCTGCAACGGCAAGGACAGCAACGGCGACGATGGCGAACGGGAGTGTAAATCTCCAATTCATAGATATAATTTACTAACTGATAACGTACAAAACGAGCCTTTCGGCCACTCAGAGTATTATAACACTTTCCTGCACTACACGAGGCTCCGCTCTCCCCCATAGCACAGCACCGCCGTTTGGCGGTGCTGTGCGACAGATTACGGTGCGTACTACTTCCCTTTTAGTTTATAGGATTTGTATGCGATGAGGACAAGAGAGATGGCGACATAGAGAACAACCATCCCAATCGCAACTGTTCCCTTTTCAATCTTTATATAATCAGCTCCTGAACTTGGTGCAGCAGCGATGGCTACGAAGTAACCAACAAGATACATAAGGGTGAAACTTCTCCACACATTACTAGCTTCATTTTTGAGAAATACAGCAAGTACAGACAGAGGAAACACGGCAATTGAAATCAATGTAAGTAGTTTGGCTAGTTTAAATACACCACTACAAGTACTTGCTACTAAACAGAACTGGTGAGTTAAGTAGTTTGTTTGGAGTAGGAAAAATAATAGAAGAGCTAAGAATGAGGTCACGACCGTAATTTTTTTCTGCATATGCATAATTATATCATCCTCCTAATTACCAGCTATAGCCAACCGCACCCTTGTTTGTCGTTAATTTCACAACTTTCAGTCCAGCAAATACTTGGGTTTGAATAGGCAGACTCTTCTTGAGCACAATTATGGTCGTTTTGTTCTTGATCTTTTCATAAGTGGCCTGAATCAAATAGGTGCCGTCGACAGCAATAGTCTGCGAGAGTAGTGTCATAGGTATTTTGTTGTCCCAAATATAGAGGAATGAGGATGACGGAATTGTCATCTTCGGCTGCGAATCATACTGCACCCCGGTAAGTTTTGCGTAAGTAAGCTGCTTGCCGCTATAGGTTTTCGTGAAGAAGAGCTTGGTAGTGTGCCCTGCTTGATCAGTGAGGATGACATTTCCAATGCTGTCTTTTAAGACAGTTGTGGTGCCGAGGTTTTCGACCCCTACAACGAGGATGTCTTGGGTCGAAGTACTGATCGAGATAGATGCTTCGGGTGCAGTCTTGTCGATCTTAAACAGAAGCGTATTCGTTGCTTCACTATTCCCTGCCTTGTCGACTGAATAATAGAGGACGGTGGTCGTGCCTTCTATGGTAGTGCTGAATGGTGAGGTATATGTGGTCCATGATGCTCCACTGTCGAGCGAGTACGTGGTCGATGCAACTCCGCTCTCTGTGTCTGTTGCAGTGAGAGATACGATTGCGTTGCTAGTGTACCAGCCGTTGGTGCCAAGGATGCCTGTAGTTGAGGCAGTGGTGGTGGGAGGAGTGAAGTCTGGAGCAGTAAACAGCACAATTTCTCCTGCCTTCGCTGTGAGAGCAGCGTCAATGACATTGTCATCGTTGAAGTCAATAAAGAGTTTGGTTGATGTTCCAATTTCTTCACCTGAATGCCAATCTAAGGATGCTTTAGTGGTGCTAGTTGTCGGAATTCCCATGAATGAAGTCGACGCGATTACATTATCGCCATCAAGCTCTTCGATATCGAGAGTGAATGAACCAGATCCGTAAGCATCTAATTTCATTGTGTGTGAAATTGATGCATCTACTAAAATAATTTTGCTGTCACCAATTTCATAGTAGGAGCTTCCTTTCACTCCTAGTTCGACCAGCCCAGTTGTTGTCGAAACCCCTGTATGATGCCCCTTGGAATCATAGATGCTAAGACTAAGAGGCGAATGGACTTCGTATTTTACTGGTTTCTGGACCGTCGATAATCCAAAGATGCTGTCTGTTATGTAGTCATTCACCTGAGGTGCCCCAATGACGACAGTTTTAAGAAAGCCCGAAAGAGCCGTCACCTCAAAAATGTCCTTATGGTTTCGATTAATAATATTGTCATCATCATATTTTGCTAAATCCAACCAGAATTGATGGGTCGTTGAAGATACCGCAATTTGATGTGCGCTACGGCGCATCACTGTTCCATCTCCATCTATCCCCAACTTGTTACTAATTTTGTAGCTATCTTCATAATATGCACAGCTTGCTGCCTGAGGTGCCCCTGGTTGAACAGGGATTGTAGTAGTACTTACAACACAAATCTTGTTTGGCTCATACCTTAGTCCCATCGAGGTATACAACCCCCATCCTGCTATCTCATATACTTCTGTCGAAGTTGCAGGGGTCCAGTTATCCAGCACTGCATGGATGTCGTGAGCAGCAGCGAGTTGCCCAGCATTAGCTATTTGGGCATGAAGTAAGTCTGCATAACTCGGGGCAGTGCGACCATCACCGCCATTGAGATAGTCGTGCAATCCGGCTATCGTATCAATCGAAGTACCATACTTCCCAAAGGATGAAGTTGCCGAAAATCCTCTGAACTCAATTAGTGGGATGCCCGAACCGACATACTTTTCAGTCGGCACCTGTGCATACGCAAAAGGCATATTATGGACGAGGTCTCGTACTCGACTAGCAGCGATAACCAGTCCTCCTGGTCCGATGTCAGAACCGTGAAGTAAGCTGCCAATAACTTCAGGCGTACCTGATTGTGGCACCGCAACGAATATGACCTTATCGATTCGTTCATACAATGGATCGTGTGTGTCTTTCAGTTTCTGTATCAATGCTTTTGTAACCAACCCTCCATTTGAATGGGCTATTATGGTGACCTTCTTAGTCTTTGAAGAATCTGAGAGTTCATTGAGTTTTTTATAAATGAATGCACTCTGAAATCCTTGACTTGCACTGTATGAAAGCTGCCCTGTACTGCTGGATCCATTCTGGAGGATATCTTCAAGTGAGAGTCTCCAATCATACGGAACGAGTGCGTAATCGTTAATAGTTCCATCACTTTTCCAGCCCGCTAAATCACTCATGAATGACTGGTATATATTTGAACTATATGTGTCGTCAACGACCCCCAGAGGACCTTCTTTCGTGTAAAGTGGATAGACGCTCTTTCCTTGTGAATCCAGAGCGAGATGCGCATGGTCGCAATCAAACATCGACACCCAGCGCTCTTTTTCATTATTTAGAACTCCGCAATCTGAACTTTGTTCAAATAAACGACTGCCCATTATTCCTGGCAGGAACAGTACATTAGAATAGCACTCGGTCACGCATCCAAGTCCGGTCCACGGGTCGAAAATCACATTCCCCTGCGAGATTGCGCCGGTACCCGTTGGGTTCGCTGGATTGGTCGGGCCGGATGCGGAACCCCAAAAGTTGTTTCGCGCATCAACCTGATCGGTGGGACTGACGTTGTAGACGCCGTAGGTAGTATTGTTGAAAGAAGACCCCGAAACAGTGAGTGTGCCGCTGTGAAAATAGACCGCGATGGCAGTAGTCGCGAATTTCGTACCGGTGATCGTCTGTGCTCCTCCTGCATAGAACTCGGTCGCGACCGGAGAGTCATGGAAAAAAGAGTTGCTGACTGTCGTCGTTCCGGTGTAGAGCTGTCGATAGCTTGCATTGCCATATGCATAAGAGATATCGGCGTCATCGAAGATGACTTCCCCACCTTGATTGTCGAGCATCCGATATGCATCGGGATTGAAGAAGGTGAACGGACGCAGCGCGAGACCGCCGTAGCGTACATCCGCATGATGAAGCTCAAGTGTTCCGCCAGTGATCGCGATCATGCGCCAATCTCCCGCCGCAGGTGTCGTCGCAGTATTGTCCTCATTACTGTCGCCGCCGACACTATCATCAAGGACCGATGTGAAGACGACGCGGTCGGACGAAGACACCTCTCCCGCTACGATCTTTCCACTGATACCGATATTGGCATAGCAGTTACAATCCGGCTGCCCCATCTTCACCACTACTCCCGGCTCAATGGTAAGCGTCACTCCCGTCGCGACTCCAAGCGGCGAGGTAATGATGTAGGGACTGTTGGCCTTGTACCAAGTGGCGTCTGAGGTCACACTGCCGCCGACATACGTTGCGGCGAAAGCGGAAGATGTGAAGCCGAAGAATGCACATGTTACGAAAATGACCGTGAGCGAGGTGCGGATGAACTGCATGGTGTAAGAGATGAATGCTGAAAAATGATAAGCGGCGAGGCGGTCGCCGAGAGAACGAGATTGTTTCTTAAACTATAGAAAGCGTCTATTTTTGCAAGAGAGCAGCCGTTTGACATAGTGTCACTCTTGTCGCATTTTCCGTAATAAAAAACACCCTCGGAGGAGGGCGTTTTTATCCATTTTGGCTATTTCGTCGTCTTCGGGAGTGACTCGCAGACGAGGCCGTCCTTGTCTCCGTCGAGACCGTAGACGTCCATGTTCTTACCGAGCGTCTTGCAGCGGTTGTAGACCGACATCGCTTCCTCCTGTGACTTAAAGTCCTTGCAGTTATAGTCGGATTCTTTGGCATTGCAGAATGCGTCGACGTTGACGAGATTGCCCGTGCTCGGATCGCGTTCGATCTTCGAAGCAGAGAGCGACTTGGTCTCGATCATCTTTCCTACATCGTAGTCATTATTGGTCGCTTCCATGCCGAATGCGGCGAGGAGGATCGCGATCATCGCGCCGATGGCGATCTTGGCCCAGGTGGCCTTCACGAAGAATAATGCAGCGACCGCAATGGCGATAAGGATGCCGATGACCCAAAGTCTGACCTTCTTTGAGCTCCGTAGTTCTTGAGTGTTCATGCCGAAAGTATAACAATTCACCTTTCGCAAATCCAGCCGGCAACCGAAAGCTAACTCTGTCGTTTGTCGTGCAGGAGCATGTCCACCGCATGCCGCATGTCACCCGCCTCAGTGATGGTTCCGCCGTTCACGAAGAAGATGTCATCAGCATTCTCGATGGTGTTCAGGCGATGCGCGATGATCACCTTGGTGGTCGTGACGGGTAACTTCTTGAGTATCCCTTCCAAGAGCTGCTCGGTGACGGTGTCGATGTTCGCAGTCGCCTCATCGAGGATGAGAATCTCGGGGTCACGCAGTACTGCACGCATGAATGCAATGATCTGCTTCTGTCCGAGACTGATCGTGTCACCGGTCGAAGTGACCCGAGTATCTAGCCCGTCACGAAAATGTGCGACGAGTTCCGCAACGCCGAACTTTTGAAGCAGCGAATTGAATTCTTCGTCACCACAGTTGTGATAAGCGGGATTTCCGTAGAGGATATTATCCTTGAATGTTCCACCAAAGAGGAACGGCTCCTGCAGGATGAAGCCGATCTTCTTTGCACGTTCTTCGTGGGCATACGAGCGGATATCCCTGCCGCCAAGGAACACCGTTCCCGCCGTCGGGTCGTAGAGTCGCGCCATGAGTGATGCGGTCGTGGTCTTCCCTCCTCCCGTCGGACCGACCAGCGCATAGGTCTTCCCTTGTTCAAGTTTGAAATTGATATCACGAAGGACTTCTTTTCCGTCCGGGTAGCGGAATGAGACGGACCTGAATTCAAGGAGCGAATCGGATGACATGTCACCCGCCGGAAACACCTTCATGTCGGACTCGAGTGCGAGCACTTCGGAGATGCGATCGAGTCCCGCGAGTGCGAGCTGGAGTGACGACCACACCTGTGCGAGTTGCCGGAGCGGCATATAGAAATTATTCACATAGAGAATGAACCCGACCAGAAGTCCGATGGTGAATTTACCTTCGGAAATGAGGGTAAGACCATAGAACAGCACGATAAGCTGTGCGAGATTCGACGCGAGCGAGTAGAGCGGAGTGAATGTGTTCGACGCGATACCGGCAGCGATCGATGCATGATAATTCTCCTCGTTCGCTTTTTTAAATTTCTCCCGGAAAAAATCCAGGCGATTGAAAGCGATGATCACCTTGAAGTTCGCAAGACTCTCCTGTATCTCTCCACTCATGCCTCCGAGCTTGCGGAGGCTACGCAGGCTAGTGCGCTTCACCCACGGAGAGAGCAGCTGCGTAAGGATGATGACCAAAAGAGCAGGAAGGAGTGCCGCCCCGCCGAGTTTCGGATCGATGACCAAAAGGAATATGCCTGTGCCGAGGATGAGCGCAAAGTTGCCGATGAACTGCACGAGTGCCTGTGAGAAGAATTGATTGAGCTTATCGGTATCGTTGTTGATGCGGGAAATGAGGTCGCCCGCTTTGTTCTGATTGAAGAATGCGACCGGAAGTTCTGAGAGTTTCTCGAACAGCGCATTCCGCAAACGGAAGAGCACGTTGCGTCCGACCTCACCCATCGTGCGGATCTGGACATAGCTCGCGACGAGTCCGAAAAGGTACACGACGACGAGGAGCGCGGAGAAACGCAACACTCCGGCAAAGTCACCATGGACGATAGCGGTGTCTATGGTACGCGCGATGATGACCGGCGAAAGTAGCGTCGCTGCCGACGTGACGAAGATCGCCACAAGTGCGACCATGACCGACTTCCCCTCTTTTGCCATCAGCGGGAAAAGACGAAGCATGGCAGTACGAAGTACGCTCTGCTGTTTATCTTTTTCGTCGCTCTTTACGGATAGTCTATAGTTCATATTCACTGGTGCTACGCTGGGAATCCTGTATTTGCACGTATTCGGGAGAAGAGAGGAGGAGTTCTTCGTGAGTACCCTTGGCGAGGATCTCCCCTTCCATCAGTAGGATGATCTGGTCATACTTCATGACCGAAGCGATGCGCTGGGTGACCGAGATGAGCGTGAGGTGCGGGTAGTTCGCGGCAAGGTTCGCAAGGATCCTTCGTTCGGTTTCGGTGTCGACTCGTGCGGTGAAATCATCGAGGAGGAGCACTTTCGGGTCGAGTGCGAGTGCGCGCGCGAGCATGATGCGCTGCTTCTGCCCGCCGGAGAGACTCGTTCCGCGCTCGGAGACGACGGTATCGAGTCGCTCGGGAAGCGTGTCGACGAATTCAGAAAGCTCGGCGGTCTTGATCGCCAGTGCGACATCCTCATCCTTTGCATCACTGCTGAATGCGATGTTCTCACGTAGCGACAGATTGAAGAGTACACTGTCCTGGAACACAAACCCGACCTGACGATGGAGATCCTGCTGATCGTAGCGGTCGACAGGGGTACCGTCGTAGGAGATAACGCCTTCGGTCGGCCGAAGCAGTCCGGTAAGGAGGTAGAGGAGCTGGGTCTTCCCGGCGGCAGTCGGACCTATGATGGCGACCTTTTGTCCTCCCTTCACTGCGAATGAGATGTCTTTCAGGATGTGCTTTTCGCCGTAACGAACAAAGACATGCTCGACGGAGATGTCACCGTGGAGTTTCTTTTTCTCACCACCATGCTTCTTTTCTCCCGGAGCGGCAAGGACCTCGCCGATGCGCGAGTACGATGCGCTCGCCTGGGCGATAACATTCGACATGAAGCCGATGATGAGTATCGGGAAGATGAGGATGGCGATATAGCTATTGAATGCAGTGAATTCGCCGAGTGACATAGTACCGCCAATGACGAAGCTGCCGCCGAGCGTGAGGATGATGAGTGTCGCGAGATTGGTACAGAACGTGATGACGGGAATGAGACTCGAGAACAAACGAAGGATCGAGAGTCCTATGTCGCGCGCCGCTCCGTTCGCTTCGATGAATTTCTTATACTCGGGTTGCCCAGAATTAAGCAGCCTGATCAGTGAAGACCCGAGGATGCTTTCGTTGATGACCGAGTTGAGTCGATCGATCGCCTCCTGCGCTTTTTTGAACAACTTCCGCACCTTGCCGAGGACGACATAGAACGTACCTCCGATCACCGGGACGATGATGAGTGCCGCAAGCGCGAGCTTCCAGTTGATGAGAAGGAGGAGTACCGATGCTCCGATGATGAGAAACACCGATGAGATGAGTGAGGCGATCGCTTGAGAAACGAATGTCTTCACTGCATCGACATCAGAAGTGAGATTCGTGAGCAGCTTGGCGGGAGTCACGCCTTCGACGAATGCGAAGGTCTGCAGTGATATCCGCTCAGAGACTCGGTTACGCAGGTCACGCGCCACCCGCTCAGAGGCAAAGACTTGTACGATGTTCTGAAGATAGGAAAAGACGAAGATGCCGATTGCGATGACGGCAAACTCGAGGAGGAGGTCGTGCACCACGAAATTCCCGAGCGCATAGCTGTCGATCGCCTTTGCAATCAGTTTCGGGACGACAAGGTTGAGTGCATTACTCACGACCGTGAGTAGAACAAGCAAAAGCACCAAGAACTTGTACGGTCGAAGAAGCCCAAGGAGATTCGGGGGAAGAGAAGCTGCAGCAGAGATATTGTTGGCAGGTGTAGTTTGTTTCATGGAATTTCCCGAAAAATACCGACCGCTCTCGTTCGGCGAGAGCGGTCGGTGCTCCTTACTCTATTATATCAATTTGCCGGGAGTGCGCGGCAGGATATTAGCGGAAGGTAGCGGTGCCCTTTTTGTCCTTCAATTCAAGGATGAGCTCACCCTTCCCCGTGAAATGATAGCCCGACACCGCAGTGATCATCGAGGAGTACTCCTGCTCCTGCGAGCCTTCACAGAACATCAGTGTCGACATCATCTTTTCGAATGACAATGCGCTTCCCGAAGTTTTGTATTCGCCTCCGACTCCGTTACAGTCAGTCTTTGCGGAGAATGTTCCTTCCTTCTTGAACGTGAGCGTGAAGGTATCTGCTTTTTTCGGGAGCACTTTCGAACCGTCGGCATTATCCGTGCGGACCCAGTTCCAGGTCTTCATCGTGAGCGTCATCTTGGAAGTATCCGCTTCACCTTCGAAGTCCTTTACCAGTTCTCCGATCTCTCCAGTCTTCGGATCGAGATGGATCCAGACGCTCTTGCCTACCGACGGTTGTACCGTGAATGCCTCACCCGCCTTTCGCTCAGCGAAATTCGCGACGGCAGTACCTTTGTCGACATTGATATTCTGCGGAGCGATACGGTCACCGAGGAACATCGCGTTGGTGCCTTTGTATGTGCCGTTCGTGTTGACTGCAGCCACTATATAGAAGAACACTCCGGTTCCGCCGCTATTCTTATTGAGATATGAGACTGCATCGAGATCACCGTCCCCGTCGAGGTCGACAAGTGTCGGCTCACCGAAGAGCGTGAAGGTTTCTTGGGAGGCGGACCCCGGCGCAGCTTCGCGTGCATATGTTCCCCCGCGGAGCGGGATGGATTCCCCGTCGATCATATACGCGATGTCCTTCGGATCGTTCGCGGTGACGGATGAAGGCATATCGCCTGTCACAGGAGTGCCACCATTGCTATCAGAATAATTGAATCGGATGAATGCGGCAGCAGCGATGACAATGATGAGCACCGCGAACCCGCCGAACATGATGGATGAAGACTTGTTCATAAATAAGGATTTAGTTTTGTATTCACTATAACCCGAAAACCACGCAAATTGTGACATCGCCACGCAAGATAGCTCTGGGAACTTGAGTACCCTCCCTTTTTTCTCATCTCATCATTCATTTATATTCTTCCTCTTTCTTGTGAAGCTGCGATTATCGCTGCTCATGATGTTTGTTGTGGAAGATCAGAGTGAATTCTCTTTGATCGATGCTTCGAATAATTCGGGCTTTTCAGGATGATGCGCGTCCATGGTCGCGATGAATTCGGATTCGCAGAGCGCAAGCCGAGGGTTCGTGTGCAGCTCCTCTTGAAGAACAGACTGATTCCTCTCTTTGTAGTCATGCCCCGGTCGCACAATCGTCTCTCCCGGAAGACTTGCGAGGACGAAATGGAGGCTCTGGTAAAGAGTCTCGCTGTCCCCGACCTGAAAATCCGTACGACCAGTCCCGCCAATGAGGAGTGCGTCCCCAGTGAAGACCTCACTGCCGTTGTAGAGCGATATACTCTCGTTGGTGTGCCCCGGGGTGCCGAGCACCTTGAGGAACACCTGTCCGAGTGGAAGCTCCTCGCCTCCATGGACGATGATATCCTTTGCCTTGGAGGGTGCGAGCTCGTGCCGTACGATCGAAGCGTCGGTCTTTTGCTTGAGTTCTTTTGCACTCGAAATATGATCTGCATGCGTGTGGGTCTCGATGATGTACTTGAGCGAAAGTCCATTATCTTGGAGATAGTTCAAGTAAGTTTCAGTTGCGATCTCAGACGATGGATCGATCAGTGCCGCCTGTTTGGAGACCGGATCATAGGTGATGAATGAAAGACATCCGCGGGGCGAATGGAAATGTTGTGTTCTCATATGGTGTTCGTTCGCTGTTATTCCATCGGAAGTCCCGCTGATCTCCAAGCGATCGTTCCACCCGGAACATTGATCGTGTTCACTCCACGCTCGCTGAGGATGTCGACCGCGCGCCCACTACGACCGCCTGACTGACAGATGGCATACACTCGCTCGAATTGCTTGAGTTCTTCGGCCTTGTCGCCAACGATATCGAGCGGAATATTGACCGCACCTTTTGCATGCCCTGAGGCGAATTCGTCCTTTGTGCGAACGTCGATGAATCCGACTCCAGCAGTCGAAATAAGGTCGGCAATTTCCTTGAGCGGAACCGCGGGTTTTTTGTTGAAGAGATCGAACATGATGTTTCGTGTGAGTTTATATATTCGCGTAGGTGCAGATGAATTTCTTGAGCCCGTTCATAAGAGCGGTCTTCGGGAGTTTGTAACAGACTCGCTTGCCGTCCCGAACCGGCGTAACAAGCTCTTCTTTCGCCATGACTTGTAAGTGGTGCGAGGTTGTTGCCACGCTCATCTTGAGATCACGAGCAATATCTGATACGCAGACTTCGCCGCTTCTCATGAGGTAGCAAATGATACGAATGCGGCTCGCATCCCCCGCCGTCTTCATATATCGTGCTAATACATTCAAATGCATGTTTGAATGTTATATCAAAAGAAAACCCGAGTCAAGTCGGGATGGTCGACAAGTCAGCGAAGCGGTATCTCGTGAATGACGCGGATCTCACCGGGCCTATCCTCGGCATCGACGGAAACGGTAAGTGTGCTGACACGGGACTTGAGCCCCTGAAGTTCACTGCGAAGCGCGACGAGCGCCGCTTGCGATTCCTCGGGGAGGAGTTTGATCAGCGACACATGAGGGGTATACGAGAATCGTGCGGGTTCTCCCCCTTTTCCGCCTGACCCTATTCCCTTCGTTGCATCATCCGCTCGATGATGTAGCACACTGAGGAGCTCCGACGAAGTGTCATCGAGGTCAAGAAAAAGATATTCACCGCTCTCGGAAGCTGAGCAGCCCGCAAAGGTTATCTCAAAAGGATGCACATCACGGAATTCATCGGAGAGTTTCCGAGTGAAATCCTCTGTAACGTCACCGGTCGCAAATCGCAGCAAGAGTGAGAGGTGCGGTGATGTGTCTCCCTCCCTGCGCTCCTTGGAATGTTCACGGAGGCGCAGCTGCAATGTGGTGATACGCCCCACGACAACGGGATCGAGTTTGATATTGAGCGAATGCGCGAGTTCCTGCATATGAAAATTCTAACATGTTTGAATCCCTACTGGGAAAACATGACTCCGGCCCACCCAAGAAAGAAAAAACAGCGAACAGTCGCTATTTTTTCTTCTAGGGTCGGAAGCGGGACGTGTTCAGAATTTTATTGGAGCTAGATTGGGGACAGATTCGGAGAGATCTGAGTATTTTGAAAACGAATATGAAGCAAGCCATATAGTCCTCGTTTTGGTTTTGCTTTTCTCTGTAAATGCTCTAGAGTACCTTCATGAAGTCACCCACTATTTATATTGTTCTCGGAGTAGCCGTTGTCCTTGTTTCATTGACTGTTTTAAGCGTGTTTGGAACAAAACACCCCACTCCCACGACCCCAGTTGCAACAAGTACCGTGGCGACTTCAGCAACTGCGAGTACTACGTTACGTGGAATGCAGATATACGAGAATAAAAAATATAAATTTAGATTTGAGTACGCCACTGATACAAAAATCACCGAAGAAGCAACGACTAGTGTAATCTATTATGATGAGCTATTGATGTCTACCGATTCAAATGGTGACAAAAAAAGAATTGTTGCCATTTCAGCAAACCCAAGCGCGATTGAAGATAGAATGCACCAACTTATGGGTGAGCCTAGTTATAGACGCATTTTTGTTTTACAGCCAGACCAAAAAGCAACAAAGAAGGTGCTTGAAAATATGCATGGCACCACTGAAATTCAAGTAACGGGAGAGAAACTCGAGAACACCTACGGTGTTGCTGAAGTTCAAGCAACAGACTCAGGAAAAATGATCTGCGAATTGTACACAATTGACCCATCGAGGACATACTACTTGATAATAGACTGTAGGTACAAAAGCATACTCGACACCCTCATTTTCTTTTAATAAAAAACTCCCCGCACAATTGGCGGGGATAAATGCTTAACAAATTCCAAGCAACTATACTAGAGTACCTTCATGAAATCACCCACTATGTATATTGTTTTCGGCGTAGCCGTTGTCCTTGTTTCATTGGCAGTTTTAAGCATGTTCGGAGCAAAGCAACCTACTCCCACAACCCCTGTTGCAACTAGCAGCATGGCAACATCAACGACAGCAAGTACTACCGCAAATGACATGCAGGTGTATCGAAATGAGAAATTTGGATTGCAATTTAGTTGGACAAAGACAGATATACTATCAGATGAAGAAAAAGGAGAAAAGAACTGGCAAGGAATCGAGGAACAAGATGTTTTAGTTGTGCATGCAATGAATCCTGACCTTCAAAGGCCTATCAACCTCCTTAATGCTGTTTCTGCTTCACGTTGGGAAGAAATAAAAAAAAGCACACAGCAACTCGTTGATGATCCTCAAATTAAGGCAACGAAAAAAGTTTTTGAGAAATCCTATGGGACAGTAACTGAAATAAAGGGGCAATACAATGCTCCCGCTGATCCTTTTTGCTCTTGGTATATTGAGAACCCAACAAAAACTATATAGTGATCGTCGGTTGCGAAAGAACTCCTCTCCTCGACTCCCTCACTTTCTTCTAAAGCTCTTCTAAAAAACTCCCCGCACAATTGGCGGGGAGAAATGTTTAACATTTTCGAATCCCTGCCGCAAAGAATGCAGGGGGGTTCGGTCACGAGTTTCTAAGTCGCTGCGCTCCTAAGAACTCTCGACCCCGACTCGGCCACGCCCTCCGAGGACGGAGGTCGGCTTCGCGGCCTCCGTCTTTCGAATCCCTGTAGGCACTCCAAAACGCAACCACCCCAATGCTTGCGCATCGGGGTGGGCGTTATTGGGTCGCTATCGGGGTGAGTTCAGAACTTTTCTTGAGCTTGATTGGAAACAGATTAGCGCAGATCTCTATATTTTTCAAGGGTGTTTTCCGAAGATTGGGGTTATCCAAGCATAGTGCGCCACTGTGCACCGAGATTTGGAAATTATGGGTCAGTTTGTTGGCAGAGCGGGTCCTCAAGGTTCACCAATGAGATCAAAAAAGGGTAGCTGTTTCGTCGTCTTATAAACGGGCGTATCGCGATCTTGAAAAGTAGCGTCTGTGGCTGATTTGCTATTTTGCATATTCAATACCTGTGTTGATGAGGCAATAAGGTCACCCCGCTCACTAAAATAGTGATCTTTAAATACCCTTACACCCCCTTCTTCGCTTGAGTAGAATGTATTGAGAGTTTCCAACACCTTTGCAAGCGTCCCATCTTTTCGGAAACAATAATCGTCAAATTGTGCCCAATCTCCTGATGGAGAAGTGTTAAATGTCCTAACATACAAAACATTGCCCTTATCAGTCCAAACCTCTGCGCTTTGATATTCGTTTTCACTATCTCCGAAATGTTCCTCGTGTTGCCACTTTAATGTGGTACTGCTGTTTAGAAAACGTTCGGATGCCGAACCCATTTTTGTGGATTTGCAGTACTGGGTTAGCGCTAGCTTTTCTTTTTCTGTAACCACATCTATTTTGGGCAAAAGAACATTCTCACTCGCAGGAAGCAATTGAAATCCATCTTTAAATCTTTCAACCAGACCGAGCGCATCGCTGTTTGAACCAAATTCATAAATGTATCTACCTTTCTTTATTACATATGCACGATCAATACTCATACAACATCCCGTTGCGGAATAGTACCCTTGCTCACCTGAAAGTTTTATTTCGTCGCCGACTTCGTAGCCCCTCAGCTCCGCACTCCTTCCCTTATAGGTAAGGAGGAGCCAATCCTTCAGAGGAAAGTTACTCTCATAAACTCTAGCGTATAGATCTCTTGAGAAGAGAATTGTTTCGTACTTTTTTTGATCTTTCAAACTAAGAGTTTTGAATATAGGGGCACATTCTTCCCTTGTCGGCTTGAGGTTAGCCCATCCCCCTCCTTCCATTCTATTGTTTAAGCAATCACTGATAAGAATTTCCTTTTCTCTCTGCGGGTCGACAAACCTGACAGCAAAGACCGTTCCCGGTGTCCACCGCCTAGATGAATAGTCCTTGTCGATCTGCCAAGAACTCGGATGAACGAAACTGAAACCAAAATCTTTGTTTGTGTAGGTTGTGGTCGCGACATCCCAGGTAACAGGCCGCCCAGTTATTTCATCTATCTGTTTGCAAGTGATGTCTGCAGATCCATCAGTACTTGTGGCCAAATTGGTTATCAGAACATGACCATAATTTCCGCCAATGAGGGTGACCGCGTGTTGTCCGTCCGAAAAGCTATCCTCATTGCTTATGCCAGCAACTCTACCCAAGTAATACTCTGGGTATTTACCAGTCGCCGCATCCCTCGTGTTTTCCCAATATCGAATCTTATTCGGCGTCTCGAGTCCCAACCTAAATTCTTTACCATTCTCACACGAGAAGAGATCAGACGGCGATATTCCTCCAGTCCACGTGCTTGTAGCATTTTTCTCAGTCGAGGTAACTGCTGGTGTGAGCTGACTAGTTGGCTTCATCAGCACTAAAACAGCACCGGCGAGCAGTAGTCCACCAATGCCAAGCGCAGGAATCAACCACTTTTTTACGTTCACCATTTGCTCATCCTACACCCAAAAGTGCGGGGTGGGGAGCACATTGGTGAACACTAATCTTGAATGACAACTTTGGTACCAATGCCGCCATTTGGACTATCCTTCAAAAAATCGAACAATTCAATCACATCCTTATCGGCCATTCCCACACACCCTTTTGTCCAATCACGACTTGTTGAAAATCCGCCACCATGGATCCCCACCCCGCGAAGCAGCTCCCTGCGGGGATTTTTCTCATTAAAGGCCCGAATATCAGCATCATTCATTATGGGACCAAACTTGTTTTCGAATGACGTGATACGTTCTTGTCCATCGGGATATGCGGAAATGTACATTCCTTTTGCCTTCTCAAGAGTATCGAGTCGCATCCAACGCTCCCACGGCGGATTAGTTACAACATCCATTGTCTCGATCATGAACACCCCCTCTGGGCTTTGGTCATCTTCTGCGACTTCAGCATCCGCCTTTTCTCTTCGAATGTTTACATCGTATTTCTTAACAATAGTTCCGTCTTTGAATAAATGAAGCTCGTGTTTGTCTTTATATACGACAACAAGGTATCCCACCTCGGTGGGAAGCTCAATGGTTTTTTTGGGATATTCTGGATGCTCGTTCTTCTCATATATTGTCTGAAGTGATGGAAACGCGAGGTATGTGGTGAGCAAGAATTTTTTAAATGAGGGGAAAATAGGCCATGAAATTGCCAAGACAAAAAGCGCTCCTCCAATAAGAGTGGCAATGATCAAGTGCTTATTTGTGACTTTCCTCATTTGCATATACTACACCCTACAGTTTTGATGTGAAATTTCAAAAATATTGCACCTTATGCAATGTGGTCACTCATAAAAGAGCAGTCCCGAGCCGTTTCAGGGGGTTGGTGGTTCCTCGCCTGGAAGTGGGTCGGAAGATAGCGTTGAGTTCACACTTCTCCCGATACGTACCGGTGTGGGGGTCGCGATCTGATAAGTTGTACTTGAGGAAGTGTTGTGAATATACGCTGGGGGCACATACGGTCCTTGAAAAAACGGACCAATTAAACTTAGTGTCAACGAAATCACCGTATACGGGATCAAAAAAATGAGGGGGTATAATGATCGCTTTTTAATAAAAAATACAATTAAAACCCCCATTACAAGTGCATCGGTTAATGCCCCAGAAATCATCGAGGAAGCATAAACTTCGGGTGATGCATAATTCTCCATTCCATCAAAACACTTGCAGCCCCATGGGTATCCCTCTATGTTCTTTAACACACCAACATTTATGTACTCGGAAACATAAATGAGAAGAGATATACCACTCAACACAAAATACGGAAGAAGGATGATTCTGCACACTGTACTTTTGGAAACAGCAAACTGATCAAACGCCATAAGCTTTTGAAACCAAGCTCTGTCGGGTGTACACCACGTCTTCATATTCAACATGAAAACATCCTACACCCAAAAGTTCTGAAGTGAAATTAAGGGTATTAAAAAAATGACTCACCGTTGAGCCGTTTCTTGAATTTGAGTGCCCACGAGAGACTTACTTGCTATTTTGGGCACTGTGGATTAGATTCATAGCTACCACATGTCCTTCGGGGTATACTGGTATTAGTCTCATCTACCATGCGTAGAAAGAGCATACGAAACCGTCCAGCAATGGGCGGTTTCAGCTTTATGGGCAGAAACCTCAGGGTTTAATACTCCTAAAATACTCCTCTCGCTCAGCCCTAAACGCAGTAGCTCTGTGTGGGTTTAGAAGATATGCAGACTTAAGGACATAATAGCCGTTACGCTTTGCAAGAATTACGGCGTAATTTTCTTTTTCAAGCCAAATAACAACCCTACGATCACCCCTCCTTTCGTTTTCCCAAGAAGAAATCTCGGGATGACTATCGCTTGCCTGTATGATCCAAGCAATCCATCTTAACCTCTCACACCTCCGAAGGTCTGGGGTTCGCTCCGCCTCAATTTCACCCTCTGATGTTAAATGCCAAAAAGAAGAGGGCTTACCCTTATACTCGGGTTTCCTTTGCAATACCACTTTCGTGCCACGAAAAAGGAGCGCGGCGTCCCTAAGTGACTCACAATATATCGCATATAACTCTTCTTGGTATGTTTCCCAGTCTCCACCCGAGAACACCACAAGCTGTGGAGGATTCAAATCTTGTTCGTCTGCGGTTTCCATACAAAGACATTGAACTTATCCTCCTCTCTATCTGTTGAAGCTAGGACTGTTTTGCCGATATTACTTTCAATCATTTCCACAACCTCTCGTTTTCCCGCGCTTGTTTTCAGACCGCGGTGTGCGTAAGCCAGTGCGCCACAAAACAAGTCGGTAATTTGCATCAATTCGACTTCATGGGATCTCACTTGTTGAGCCCTTAGAGTAGAGAGGTCTTCGATGGACGCGATATTCAATATGCGCTTAAGCTCTTTGACCTTCTTATCCCCTTTTGTGTCCTTAATATCAAAATACAAATTATACTTTTCAGAGGGTTGCATAATCACGCGGAGCAGCTGGTAAAACATTTTGTAATACCAAGTATTGTGATCCTGTGAAAAAGCAGAGTGGTTAAGGAGTGTTTTATCAGGAACTACCACTGCCCTAAAGTGAAGGTTCTGGTTTGAAAAAAAGTACTCGACGAGGGCTTTGTAGAAATTAACCTTTGACGCAGATATTTTTGTCCATTTTGCCTCAAAGGTCTGCGATAACCCGTGTTCTTTCTTGATTGCCCTAATTTGGGCAAAAGTTTCTTGGGAGTGCTCGTGGTCTACCCAAGTAGCCCCAAGAACAAATACTCCCAAGTGATCATGTTGGAGATGGCAACTTTCATCGCAATAGACATTATAGACAGCCATGCATATACAATACTTGAAAAATCCCCACAGGCAATGCCAGAACTCATTGCGTAATACGTATTGTTAAGTATTGTAAAGCGTAATGGGAAAAATGACGCAATCAATGCAAAAAGTAATGAACTACCTTCTCGACCTTGTAGAGTCGGAAGACTTTCAGATGCAGATCAAGAACCTTCGAAAAGAGGTCGGTATCCCCGAGAATGGACTTCCGTATATTCAAGAAGACAAGGATACATTTCGTGGACGCTCACTCTTCTATATGCCCAAGGGCGTAACGCAAGCGCAAGCAAAGCAAGCAAATCTTGGACTAAGGGAGATCACAAAGGATTTTCCTGTTCGTGAATTAGACATCACCGTCGGCTTTCGAATGTATTTTTTTCACAATGAGTTATTCATGGACAACTTTGAAAATGGTATTTTCTTCAGTAACCTTTGTAAAATTGTTGATCTGCGGGGAGACTTTCAGGAATATGCCCCCATATATGAGGAGCGAATGGAGAATTACAAAGGAGGACTATGACAAAAAGCATAAGGAGCTCAGAGAAAAGCAGTATGATCTCGGTATGCAATTGGACGACCACACAAAGGCAGACGAAAGCTATCATATTGCCGCTTCTACAGTGCTCAGCTTAGCGAAACGTGCAGTAGAGATTTTCGAAAGTTCTGAACCTGAGGAAAAACGCGTGTTTTTGAATTATCTACTTCAGAACTCCACCGTAAACGGAAAAAACCTAAGCTACGCCTTGCGTTCTCCGTTTAATGCTATCCTCGAATTGACGACTCAACCCACTAGGGGTGCCGTAGTGTGTAGACTTCGAACCTATTTGGTCAGTTAGCTTGTTCTTCTAACATTCACAATGTTCACAATGTTCACAAATTTACCCCACCCCCACCCCACAGAGAGGGGGTTAAGTTTTCGTAACATCCCTAACTTGAGTACCCTCCTTCTCTCAAATCCTATTTTTAAAAAAATATTTTTTGAATTTTGGACTTATACGTACAAAGACTAATCTCGACAATATCCAACAGCAGTTGAGTCCTTGCTCACTTTGCACTGAATATTGTTTGGATCGGTAGAGTCACAAAGCCAATTTCCTGCCTCTCTTGCACGCTGACATGCTCTCATGTCTGTAAATCTTGCTGAGGCAAAGCAGTCTTCATAAACATCTGAGCAAATTACATACTCAACTGGAAATTGATAGTGTTTATACCCAAAATAGATACTTGTTATAACAAATACCGTTAGAGCGATTCTTAAGATTTTTATCTCAGTTACTTTCATAATTTAATATTTACAAATACTACACAACAATTTTTTTCTTAATTTCATCATAATATTTCCGGCATTCAACATCTACAGTTGTTGCAAAAAGGTATGTTGCTTCTACAAGTGATTGATGAAGACTGGAACTCTCTGTTGCTACGCTAATTAACTTTTTTTCAAAAGCTTGCTTATTTTTTACATATTCATTGTGCATCAATTCTCCAAACGGACCACCGTGAACAATTGATGACAGGGCAGAATATTCGCTGATTCTGCTTGATATATATTCTTTTTGATACTTATCAAAAACAGCATCCTCTATGTTGCTATTATTTATCAGATAACTGAAAATATTAGAAATATTAAACTGCAGTGCGGCATTTTCTAATTTGGTATTGTTGTCACTCTTTGTACCCCACTTTGTATACTCAGGGGATATTTTAGCATTAAAATTATTTATTTTTTTAAATGCTTCTAAATCTTCGTTGCCTCTTAATTGGCTATAATATGTTTTACCTACTGAGTCATCTCTATCTTTTAATGACTTAACGTAAATATATAAATGCTTAAAATTATGCTCCACAAGTGAGCGAAGTAAAACGAGAGAGGAATAAAGGTTACCACTCTGACACTCGCTTAAAATTGCATTTGTTAAGTACCCACTTTTTGGTACGAAGGACACGAGTGCTTTTCCTGTTAGTTTAAAATTCCCTTTGGCCAAAGATTCACTAATTATCGGTAGTGTTCTTGTTGTCTTCTCTGCAAGTAAGACATTTAAGCAAATCTGTTTTTCAATTTCACCAAAAGACATGTCTCCAAGCTAGTCCATATCTTAACGTAATGCAATCTAGATTTGGGAGTAAATCGGCGCATGCCTAATTTCCTCCTTCAAAATCACGGAGGATTTTTAGGTATTCTTGTTGAACATCGTGTGGGATCTGGGGATGATCAAGTGGTTTAATTGCACCTTTGTTTTCGACAATCACACTTACCTCATCAAAGAAAAATCCATCTTGGGTGGCCATGAATAGGAAGGAAGGGTTCCAAGACTCTGCCATGCGGTGAGCATAGCGATATACATAGTCGCTATCGAGATGGTGGAGATATTTCACCTCGATCAATCTTACTTCTTTTGTTTTCTTGTTAATTACGGCAAAATCAGGTGAGGTCCTGAGTATCTCTAGCGTACCTTTGTTTTCATCATACCCACCCTGCACCAGTTCAGGGACAATTTTTTCATAACCAAACTCTAGCACAGTGAAGTCTCCAACCTCACGAAGCATCTGCGCAAAAATTGTTTCTGCGATTTTGCCTTTTACTAAATTTCTTGCGAATGTGATGTTGTTGCTCATAAACTGAATGGTAGCATAAGCCAATTACAACATCACTTCGGGTTTAAATTCCACTATTGGACAGATCGCCAATGCTCTTGCTTCTCCGGTTAGTTCAGGACTACCATGGGAATTCGTTATCAAGTCATATGCTCCTTTTGGGCAAACCATGAAATGCATTTTTGGTAAAAAGATTGAGAATAATTTTGCTACACCTCGATATTTTTTGCGTGTCCATGTGAAAATAACTTCTTCTGATGAGGCAACATTTCTCTCATTGTAGATTCTATTTAAGTTACGAAAATCCTCTTTTTGAGTAATTAAACCCTTAGTGGAGCTATCCATCCCCGAGCACAGAAAGACTATTGAGGCATAGGGCTTGAGTCTGCCTACCTCAGTTTTATCCTCTGGTAGGTAACTTAATATCTTGCATACCTCGCCATCAATAGAAGACCAGTCGCTGTCACTTAGTAGTATTTTCATGCTCATAAGATCCTTATTTCTTTTCCATGTAAGCCATATATTCTGAACTTAAAGAACTTTCTTCTGCTTCCAGTAGGTGATATACACAGCTGTCTAATAGCGCACGATCAAAAGATTCTCTGTTGCTTAGTTTTATTTTCCCCAAACAACTGTCGACATATTGACCGTGGAGTGCAAACCTAATTTGGGCACAGTCTTCGCGATTCTTAAAACCAATTTCTCTTAAAAATCCTTCTTCATATCCCTCACATGACACAATACTGGCTACCCTCTCACCCTGATCAACTCGCCAAATGTCCCTTCCCAAATATAGTCCGAGAAAAAGCATGAAGAAAGAAAATACGATAAGAAAATTTTCTGAGCTCTTTGAAAATAGTTTCATGACTTAGAAATATAAGACTTGTTCTAATCCCATTGTCGGCATACAAAAAGCCCACCACGGGTAGAGACCGAAATCTCTCAATCTGGTTTCCCAGAAAGGCAGGACATGCAACCCCATGATGGGTTTGTTATGCGTGTCCTGACTTTTTCACCATGCCAATATTGCTATTGGTTTAGGCTACTGTTTCTTATTCAGTTGTACCGATACTCTAGCACAAAAAACTCTTTATTTACCAGCATTGCAACCAATATGTTGTCTGATGGGAATTAGGCATATGGTGTATTATATATTTGTGAATATACAGAAAATTATAATACACAACTTCCGAAGTATTGATGACGTAGGGATTGAGTTATCTGAATTTGGTAAGATCAACTTATTCATCGGCAAGAATAATTGTGGGAAGTCCAACATACTCAGATTCATCCAATTGCTCGGAAACAGGACTCTCGTAAGCCAGATGAATAATGCTTCTTTAAACGGAGAATACACAATTAATCCACCTTTTCTTAGTATTGATGATCACAATGGATACCAAATTACAAAACCAATCAAATTCTCAATTTCTGCTCAAGTTACAGAGGACTTCATTGAACGTTCTTTGGGCTTAATACCAACAGACGACTTCTATGTTACTTACGAACTGAGACAGAATCAAGATTCTTTATGCTTGATCAAGCAAACATCCAGCTTCATTAATGATTTGCCGGAAGAAACAATTAGATTATTTGAATCTACACATGCGTCCAGATTTGGTGGCTCCTCTGGTGGAACCATTGGAGATGCGAGAAATAGAGTTTCTAATTTGCTTAAGGTGTCGAATCAGATAGGGTTTCCAGCGGTTGTGCACATGGATGAATTCAGAAAAGCAAGGGAAAACAAAGAGCTTAAGGCGAAATTAAATGAAATCGTAAATCCAGACTACACAAATCAAGCAAACATTCTTAAGAAAGAACTCTTGTGTAAATATTTTAAGGAAGTATTTGGTTTTGAAGTTGACATCAAAATTCCTAGTTTAGAAAAAGAGATAGAGTTAGTGATCGACAAAAAACAAATACCCCTCCACTCTCTTGGTGCAGGATTACAGCAAGTAGTACTAATTGCTTTTACAATAGTCACGAGTGACGCGGAGATAATATGTATTGATGAACCTGAGCTTCATATTCACCCAGCTGCACAGAGAGAGTTACTGAGCCTGATTTCAAAAATTGAGGACAAGATATTTTTTTTAGCCACACATTCAAACCACTTCTTAGACTACGAAGTGAAAAACAAAAAAGTTTTTCAACTTGTAAAGGAAGATGGGGCGACAAAAATTACCCCCAATGCAAAGACAAATTCATACAGAGAGGTACTTGATGATCTAGGAATTAGGGCAAGCGAAATTTATCAAACAAACGGAGTTTTGTGGGTTGAGGGACCGTCAGATAGAATCTATATAAAAAAATGGATTGAGCTACTTTCACCAGAGTTAGAGGAGGGATTGCAATACACTTTTCAATACTATGGCGGCAAAATTTTATCTCACTACTCAGTTGATGATCTTGAATTTAAGGAGTACCTAAACGTTCTCAATTTAAACAGGAACGCATATGTGGTCATGGATAGTGATATGAGTAAAAAATTTTCCATACAAGACCTGAGGGATACAAAGAGAAGAATTATTACTGAATGTGAAAAAAATAAAATAGGTTATTGGATTACTGAGGGAAAGGAAATGGAGAGCTATTTAACTGATCGCCTGCTCACTGAATATGCAAAAACTAAAATTAATCGCGATATATATGCACCGATCCAAGATTATTGCCCATCTTACAATAATGACACTAAGGTCCTTTTCTCAAGGAAAATATCAACTGCGTTAACTTTGGATGATATTTCAAACAACTTAGATTTGCACGCAAAAATTACGGAAATTATCGATCACATAATAATTTGGAATAAGTAGTAATATTATCCCTTCATGACTATACTTAGGCCATGGAAACAACCATTGAAAAATCGAATACTAACCAGATTTCAAAGCGTGGAGGCGCCCGTGTGGGGGCCGGCAGAAAGCCAAAAATGCAGTATGAGGCACGTGAACTATTCAATATGGCAGTTGATGCACGTTGGCCCTTAATCATGCAGAAAATCGACGAATTAATTCAAAAGGGAGACAAGGATATTCTCAAGATGATTGTAGAACAACGCATTGGGAAACCCACACAAAGCGTGGCAGTAAAGAATGATGGAAATCCACGAGTTAACTACAATTTCTTTATCCAGCCCAAAGTGCAGGAGGCCGTGAGAGTGTTTGAGGACCAGCTGAAAAAAGAAATAATGCTTGAGGCTAGTACTTCTCCTCAAGATTGATTTCCGTTTGAAAACAGATTCATTTTAGGTCCCTTATAGGCATATATTCCTATTTGGTGGCTAAGAATGGCAATGACGGTAATCCCTCCCTTGAGAGAAGCTGACTATCTAGAAATTGGTGGTAACATCACAATATTGAATTTAATGGGTGATGTTAATTTCTATGAACGGTGATAAAAAACATATAAGTGACGATCTCTCAGAGATACTCTACAAAGCTAGTTTAAAGAAACCTTTCAAAGATAAGGTTCAGGAAATTCGAACTGAATTCAATATCCCACCTAAGGGGTTTGTGTCTAAAAAAGAAGTAGATCTTTGGTATTCAAAATTAGGTCAGTCTTGGCCGATGCACGAAAACTTTTATGCACGAATCGAACAATTGCCACTTGTTAAGGAGTTGCAACTTAGTGCTTCAGCCATACTGGCTGACTACATTCTAAGCAATGGCACGTTCAAAATATTTAATTCCACCCCATACTATTACAGTTGTGATTTTGAAGAGGTGAGTCCCTCAAAAAAAGTGAATACTGTTCTTGAAAATAGATGGAAACAATTTGGGCAACCGTTTATACGAGTTTACATACCAAGAAATGCTGGGCAACCAGCGGTTCATGAATTTATTAAGACACACTGGAGGCTGTTCCAAGGCATACATTTCAGAAAAGCAGAATACGCAAAATCAGAAAGAAGGACCAGTTCTGATGATAAAAAAATTATCAATGAAATTGAGAGGTGCTGGAAATTACCGCGTGAAACGCTTGGCTTAATAAAGGGCGAAAAGAGAGAAGATGGAATTGCACGGTTGATAAACTCAAAATTTAAAAAGAGTTTGTCGCCTGAAGCAGTGCGACAAAGACACCGAAGATACCGAGCGAAGGGTGACAACTAACAGATCCCCTCAGCTGTCCTCTACTTAAATAGTTACATACACCTAGAATACAAAACGTATTCAGTTTTTGTTTACGGTGATTATTGAGGATAGAAACCCGCCAATGAATCACCGCGTTGGCGGATTTCTGTTTATTAATATTTAAACATAAGAATGAAAATATGAATTACAAAACATTTGTAACGGTTAATGTGCCCATGGTTAGTGAGCTAAGGCGTCGGTTATTTGCTGAGTTTGGCATTGATATTTCACAAGAAGATATATGGCAGTCCCTTCTAATTGCTCAGCTTTCAAATCACCTATTTGGTGACTTAATAGCAAAAGCTCATCAGAAAAAATATCAATGTAGTACGCATGTTCAGTGTAAATGTAAAATAGTATGAAAGCACTAAAGAAACAGCAGAAGGCATCTGTGGTAACTTCGGAGTTTTTGGCAGAGACAGTTTATGACCCGAACACTAAGGAAACAAGATTCGCAGTTTGCGCCAGTGGTGAAATGGGCTTTACAGAGAGTATTTTTTTGAAAGGCAAAACAATTTACCCTCTAGATGGTGGTGATGATCTCATTCAAAAAAGTGTGATACTTCTTCCGTCTCTCCCAATTGAATACGGTGATGAAGCGAAGTTGCTTGAAGAAATCAGAGCTTTCATTCATAAGTATGTCGACATAACGCCTATGTATGAGCAGATTGCATCATATTACGTACTATTTAGCTGGGTGTTCGATAAGTTTCATGAAGTACCTTATCTACGTGCTATTGGTGATTTTGGAAGCGGAAAGAGTAGGTTCATTCGGACCATAGGATCAATCTGCTATCGGCCAATTTTTACAGGAGGGGCAACGACAACCGCGCCAATTTTTCGCATTCTCGATGATATCGGCGGGACACTTGTCCTCGACGAGGCGGACTTACGGGCAAGTGACATGACGAACGACATGGTGAAGATCTTAAATACGGGATATGAGAAAGGAGTCCCAGTGTTACGAACGCATGGAAAGGATTTCTCAGAGATAAAAGCATTTAATGTATTCTCTCCAAAAATTATTGCCACCAGAGAGAAGTTTGATGACAAAGCACTTGAGAGTAGGTTTCTTGTTGAAGAAATGGGTCAAGGGAGTTTACGTAAAGACATACCAAGAAACTTACGTGATGGTTTCAGCCTCGAAGCACTTGATTTACGCAATAAACTCCTCATGTGGAGATTCAGAAACTTCAGTAAGCCTATTTGTCAGGATGAAAAGCCGATAGAAGGAATCCATCCGCGCCTGCACCAAATTATTGTACCCCTTCTCTCAATAATTGAGTCTGAGGAAATGAGAGTTTCACTGAAGGAGTTTGTGATGAAGTACAACAATGACTTAGTGGCGGACCGTGGCCTTACTAGGGAATCAGATATTATCTTCGCAATCTTGAAACTTGAACATGAACTCGGAAATAAAGAGGTTACTGTTGGTGAGATAGCAAAATCACTAAATGCTGATCTTGAAGTTGACGACTTTGATGGCAAAATTACTGCCAGCAAAGCCGGATGGTATCTACGCGCCAAACTACAGCTTAAATCAGAGAAAACACGAAAGGGATACATTCTCAACCTTGAGAAAAATAGAGCAAAACTAAACTTTTGGAAAGAGCGATTCGGTATTACCGATGCGGATATTCGTGGCGAGGATGTGAACCTCGTGAACGATGTGAACGTTACACAGCAGAGCCTACTTAATGCTGAGAATGTCGGTTTCTAGCCCAACCAATTCATTTAGTCATGCAAATCCCCAAAGTAAAACTAGATGAATTCATCCAGTTATACCAAAAACACTTTGGGGTAGTTCTCACGCGTGATCAAGCTTTGGAAAAGGCATCTAAATTGCTCTACTTCATGCGTGTCGTTGTGGGAAGTAATTGAAATGTTAAAATGAATGAGCTAGACAAAAGACGATCTGATGTTCACTCAATTAACCTTGTACCCAAAGAGGGGCAACGACGGCTTTTGTCTAGCAACATGAGCATCAGTTCGTTGTCCCTCTTTGTGCTTTTAGGTTAATGATAAAAAAAATTATGAATCAGACTTCCGATAAAATCCGATATTTCCTCTATGCTCGAAAATCGAGCGAGAGTGAGGAAAAACAAGTTGCCTCGATTGATTCCCAGATCACCGAACTTGAACGCTTGGCGAAACAGTACGGACTTACTGTGGTCCGCGTATTCTCTGAATCCAAGTCTGCAAAAGCCCCAAACAATCGCCCTGTGTTTGGTGAGATGATGGAACGTCTCTATAAAGGCGAGGCTGAAGGGATTCTATGCTGGAAGCTGGACCGCCTCGCAAGAAACCCTGTCGATGGTGGAACCATCAACTGGATACTTCAAAATGGCATTGTGAAGCATATTCGCACCTTTGACCGCGAGTATCTCCCTACTGATAACGTACTGATGATGAGCGTAGAATTTGGCATGGCAAATCAGTTCATCCGTGACCTTAGCTCGAACACCAAGAGAGGCCTGAACTCAAAAGCAGAAAAAGGGGTATTTCCGAGTCGTGCACCTATTGGATATTTAAATGATAAATACCATCCTAAAGGAGAAAAGAAAATCATTCCTGATCCTGAACGTTTTTCCATCATCCGAAAGCTCTGGGATGAGCTCCTAGAGAAAGAATGTACGATTGATAGCCTTCACACACTTGCAACTGAAAAGTACCATCTCACTGGCTTCTATGGAAAGCCTGTCCACATAAATGTTATATATGATATTTTCACTAATCCTTTCTATTGTGGGATGTTCAACTGGAATAAGAAAATCTGGCAAGGTACGCATGAGCCCATGATTTCAAAAGAAGAATTCGAGCGAGCACAATTAATCATCTCGGGTAAAAACAAAGGAAACAGGAAGCGAAAACATGATTTCCCTTTTGCAGGCACAATGCATTGCGGTGAGTGTGGGTGCGCAATCACCGCAGAATTTCACCGCAAGAAGCAGGTGAATGGTAATGTACATGAGTACACCTTCTATCGTTGCTCGAAGCGTAAAGGGACTGAATGTAAGCAATCATTTGTGCGCTCAACTGAACTAGAGAAGCAAGTACTGAAAAAACTTGAGGAAGTAGAGATTCCTCGTGATTTCTCTGAATGGGCACTTGGATTGCTCCGTATTGAGACCGACAGAGAAAAGATAACACGGGATCAAATGCTGAGTAAATTTCAAAATGACTACAGTAAGTGTCTCAAGCGTATTGATACCCTCAAGGATATGCGAATGAACCGCGAGATTGACTCGGATGAGTTTGCAAAAAGAAAAGCTGATGTTGAAACAGAGAAAGACAGCATTCGGTCTTCTATTAACAAGCTCGACAAGCGAGTAAGTGAGCGACTGGTTGAATTTGAAGAAAAGTTTAGCTTTGCAGAAACAGCAAAGGAGAAGTTTGAAAAGAATACTGAGAACAAGCGGACACTGCTCATTTCACTGGGAACTAACTTCATTCTCTATGACAAAGAGTTGAAATTTGATTGGGAAGAGATCATGGCACAGGTTCGAACCGCATCAAAAGAAGCGAAGAAACTTCACAAAGCGTTCGAACCTATTGAAAACCGCTATACTTCAACGGATTATGCAGAAATGTACTCTGCTAGTCCGATAATGGGTCGCCAGAGGGACGCATTCAGAACTCTCGATTGGGCGCAGATCAAGAGAGATCTTGAGGTAATCTCACCCCTTCAGCCACAGTGGCTTATTCGAGCGTAAACATACTTCGCCAGTCTCTTAGTCGTGACGTGTCTCAGGAGTCGCCTGTGTCGATACTGGTTTGTCGGTAGATCTCCTCATTGGATGTTGGGTTGCCTCACTCGCCCCGCGATGTGAGATGTTGGAGCTAGGCAAAATCACTGACCCAGAGACAGCTTTCTTGAGTAATTCCTGAAATCTTTGTTTGTCTTGTTCGGTCATTTTCCTTTGTAAAAATCTTTGAACATCGAATCATCCCAGATGGACTTCGCTATGATATAAATTATACCAAGAATTTGCCCAAAAACAGAAACTGAGAGCACCTCGAGCTCATACCCGTTCAATAGGGTGAATTGATGATCTGTAAAAATTCTGACATATGACTGGATGGCAATAATTGTGAAAAGGAGAAGGAAGGATACTACGGCTGATCCTATCGCAAAATAAAAAACTATCTTCCTCTGACCCTTTCGCTCTTCGAGTATGTTACCAACCGACTGAGGATCTGGCTGGGAAAACTCCTCAAGGGAAGCCGCCTTGTTTGCCACTTTTTCTATCAGTGCCTCTAGCTCCGAATGCTCATCTGGAGTTAGTTTGTGTGTTTTTATTTCCTCGCGAGCCATTTCAGTCTGTTCTTTACAGCTATTTCAGAGACACCGAAGTACTGCGCCGCTGCGCCAATATCTCCTGTTGTTGAGATAACCTTAATAAATTGATCCTTGGGCATCAGCAGGGTCGCGGCAAAGTAGTTTGCCTCTGTCTCTTCAAGCGACTCGACTGTATTGTCTTTGTAATTAAAGGAGTCGATACGAAGTTTTTCCTGATTAGGATGGAGCAAGAAATGCCCAAGTTCGTGTGCCAACGTAAAAGTTTTCCTTGTTGGACTATAGCTGCTGTTGAGCAGTATCTTTGCTCCACCGTTTTCCCATTTGATTACGCCGTCAATCTCTGTGTCCGCATCAGTTTTTGGAAGATCAGTAAAAAACACCTCCGCCTGAAGCTCTTTTGCGAAATCAAGCAAATTATTTTGCGGATAGGAAAGACCTGTTCGCAACTTTAAAGACTCAACCGTTTGGTCAATCTCGTTTTGTCTTTCGGGGGTTAAAAATGCCATTGTTGCAATCATACATAAAATGCATGGGAAGAAAAGGTTTCTGCCCCACACCGTAATTATCTCATTATTCTCTCACATATCCAATGAGTTCCTCCTGAACTCTTTTGCTTGATAAAATGGCTTTGTTGAGTAAAGTAAAGTAACAACATGAAACTATCGCTGGATACACAAAACGAGGCGCAATACTATTTGGATGAAAAAGAGTTATTCATTCTCTATACTCTACTGAGAGAAAGGCACATCTCTACGATGTGGGGCAGCGCATTTACCCCCAACAAGATGAGCACAATAATTGTCCCAAAAGATCCTGCTGATTTTGACGCGGCGATAAATAGGTCACTTCAGAACATCCAATCAAAGTCACAGTCGTCTATCGTTTTATCCTATCTTTTGGACTTAGGAAAAGAGCTTGATGAGGAAGGATTTTCAGTGTCTTGCAACGCAGACTATGCGTTGGTTGAAGGAGGGTTTCTTTGTGAGTATGTCGGAAAGTTGAACGAAGAATACATCGCGGACACACAAGAGAACAGGAAAAGCTTAGAAAAATATGCGGTATTAAACAAGGAGCAGAAGGATTTTTTTGAAGAAGTCATTGAAAATGGGGACTTTGACCAGACGCGGTTTTCAAAACTTCAACATCCCCCGATACTTGAATATCAAGAAGCTGTTTTAAATAAAAAAGCTGACCAAGATTTCATTGATCTAGTTAATAAGTTGGTCACGGAATACGCTGGTGGGGGTTGGGATACGAGTGATGCTATCAAGTTTTTAGAGATTTATTATAGGCACAACAAAAAAGAGTTCGGACAAAATATCGCATCGAGGAGATCATTTCTTGAGGAAGACCCCCAGACAAAACTAGCAAAGCTTATCTTTGAAAATATAGATATTCGTTTGAGCATTAAAAACACCGAAAAACTTGGGAGCTACTTACTGAAATACATCAGTCAATTTAAAAACGACAAACTAAACGGGAGAAGCAAGTCTGGACTAACTGCAACGCTCTTTTCGGAGGGGTTATCCATACCTCTTCATACGAAACTATTTGGCTTTAAAAAGCAGAGAGATATTTTACTTCGACACATCGAGGAAAAATACAGTGAATACCAAAGAAATGACTTGGAGATTGGTCACCCACACTTTGAACCTGAATATATTGGCGATATGAGGAGCGACGATGTGAAGATCACGTTGCATGAAAAAAAAGACGAGGAGGACTTATTTTTATTTGTTCACACAATGATCGCACTAGCACAAGAGAAATATCTAGAAATAGTAGATTTTTCTTGCGGATCAACTGGCATATTCGATCTTTATGACAGAGGGTTTCTCTTTAAGGTGCTGCTAAAAAATGCCGCCGAGGAGTCTACAGAGCAAGCTTCCCTCGAGGGCTTCGATGAAAAACATCATCTTCTAAAGTTTGCAGGAAAAGAAATTGAACTTTCCAAAAAAGGAAAGGAGACTGATGCGGTTTTGCTTATGCGAACCCTTCTGACCGCCAAGAATGACGAGTGGAAGCACAATGACGAGATACTGAGTGACTGGGGACTGACTGACGAGGACATGAAAAAAGTCCCCAAAAATAAGGTCTATTTTGCGGGACAAAAGATAAACAATGCCGTTGCCCTAAAGACCCAGATTGCTGATTTCATTGAGTGCAACACCTCGAAAGCGCGCATAAACCCTAAATATAGAAAAGTTGATGAATAATTGATAAATCTTTAACCAACATTTACAAACACCCCTTCGCCTACCCTGATGGAACAACCGTCAGGGTTGTTTTTATGAAAAGCGATCAGGCGACAGTTGAATACGTAATGACACCCGAGGAGCGCGTACGGCTCTCGGAGTTTTTCAACCTGCTCCTGAAAGTGGATCAGCGGACACGCCCTGAGTTGTATTTACAAAATAACACAAAAGACGATGATTGATACGATCATTCTCACCATCCCGAGAGAGAACTTCCACATCCTTGCCGACAAAGGACGGCTCGGAACTGACTGGGAGCTCTCAGGGAAAACGGCGATGTACGAGAAGTGGGTGCGCAATCCCAAGCGAGCGCACAAAGAAACGGGTAACTATTACCCACGAATTACTGGCTACCGACGAAGCAAGACGAGCGAGTCGGCACGCATCGAGTTTTCGATCCCCAAGCTTATCTTCGGTAATAACTTGGACGAAGTCTCAGACGCTGACTTTCCCCTCATCGTGAGCACTCTTCGCGAAAGACTCTTTGAGCTTGGGGTCGTGATCACTGAGAAAGTACTTCGATCGGCAAAAGTACTTGCTTTCCATCCCTCGAAAAACATTCCCCTTTCGGGTGGGTATACCTCGTCACTCGCACTGAGGGAACTCTCAAAGATAAACCTTGCGAAACGATTTGACCTCAACAAGTCGGACTTCCGAAACTCTGGGCAAAGTCTTCAGGGATACACAATCGCTCACTCACTTGTCTTCTATGACAAAATCGCAGACCTTGCGAAACCAGAGAAGCGAGCGGTCGACAAAGACCAGACTGCCCAGCAACCATCACTATTTCAGGAAATACAAAAGAAGACTCCTGAACTTGAAGTACTCCGCATGGAAGTACGGCTGAGTCGCAAACAAAAAATGAACGAGGTGCTAAAAAAGATGGGATACGCAGTCGACCCCACTTTCGAAGAAGTATTTTCAAAGACACTGTGCAAGGAAATCGTCTCAGATTACTGGGCATCATTTGTAACCGATAAAAATCTCTTTCTCTTTGACCTTGCTTCATCACCCCCACAACTTCTGCGTCGAATGCTCGCCGAGAGCATAAAGCCCAAGGAGGCAATCTACTTGATCGGGCTCACCATTCTCTCTCGAGAGGAGGGCGGTATACGTGAAGTTCGCTCAGTTATTGAAAAGAAGCACGGCATACGAGGTTGGTATCGCATTGCCGAGGGACTAAAACGCTTAAACGTAAAAACAAAGCAAAAACAGTGCCATTCTTGGGTTCGACAAGTAAGCAGTGCTATCGAAAAATTTGACTCATTTCGATTTGCACGTGCTAACGAGTTATCTACTTACCATGTAAAGCAAAGTAAAGTATGATTATAGACATGAAAAAAGGAGGTTCAGACGAGTTTTATCGCGCCGAAGAGCTCGCAGATGTGCTCAAGTTAAACATTATGACTATCTACCGCTATATCAAGGCGGGAAGATTAAAGGCATACAAGATTGGCAAAGAGTATCGGATCGACAAAACCGAGTTCCAAGCGTTTCTCAAAAAAGTAAGTACCAAATAATATGAACCACCCTAAAATAATCGACAACAACAGAAAGTTCCTCAAAGATACCCTTATCGAAGTGTCGAAGGAGTATTCTGAAATCTCTATCGCTACGGGCTACTGGGATCTTGAGGGTATGAAACTTATCCTCCCCGAGATTGAGGGGTACAAAAAAATCCGCCTTCTCATTGGACGTGAGCCGATGATCGCTCGCTATCACATGCAAATGCCTGAGCCCGATTATCCAGACAAGGACTTCAAATACGATCTCGCTGCACTCAAGCCCGACTCGTCGCTTACTGAAACAGTTGCGAAGATCAAAGAGCTCATCGAGAAAGGAACTCTTGAAGTCCGCGTCTATCGCAAAAACTTCCTTCACGCAAAGTGCTATATCTTCGGAACATACACATCCGACACTGCGGTCGGTATCATTGGCTCATCAAACTTCACAAAGAACGGACTGACGCACAACACGGAGCTGAACGCACTTGAGTCAGATCACCGCATCGTACTTTCAGAACCCAAGACTGCAACACAGGAAGTCGGACACCTCTACTGGTTTGACTCGTTTTGGAATGACGAAACCACAGAAAAATGGAATGAGGAGTTTGGGGATATTCTCTCAATGTCCACCGTAGGGCACATCACCTACAGCCCGTATGAAATGTATATGGCTACCCTTTGGCATCTCTACAAAAACGAAGTTACTGATGAGATCACTCTCTCAGCCGATGCGACAAAAAACCTCTACGCCTTCCAGCAAAGGAATGCCCAGCTACTCATAAACAAAATCGAGAAGACGGGTCTTGCCATGCTCGCTGACTCTGTTGGTCTCGGAAAGACAATCACGGCTGGGGCTGTAATCAAGCACTATCTCGAGCAAGGAGCACGCCGTATCTATGTCATTGCCCCCGCACGCCTTATCCCCCAGTGGAAAGACGATCTTGCAGACAAGCATGACATTTTTGGTGGGTATGAGCTTGTGTCGATGCAAGACATGGGTGCTATTGAAGAAGAGATGTCTCGCGACAAATACCGCAACGTTGACCTCTTTATCATCGATGAAGCCCACAACCTCCGCAACGACAACAGCACGCGGCACGTACAGATCCTTGAGTGGTTCAGCAACAACCCCGAAAGCAAGGTATTGCTTCTCACGGCAACCCCAGTCAACAACCAACTCACCGACTTTGTAAACCAAATCCAGCTTGCAAGTAAGGGCAAGCTCGACTCATTCCCCATAGTGTTCACCACGAGCAAGAAGCGTGAAGTGATCGACTTCTTTGAAGCAGTAAAGCGCCTCGTGAGCTATATCAAAGGACAAGAAAATGCCAACGAACCCGTTGACTGGGATCGCGTAAACAAGGTCATGCGTCAGGGTCTCAAGCACTTCCTCGTGCGCTCGACGCGCAACGGTATTATGAAGGACTTCAACGGAGGACTCCTCGGCAACGACGGCATCATGCGAGCATTCCCAACAAGTATCGTGAAGCCGACAGAATACAGTTTCTCGGCTGAAAATGACAAAATTGTATCCGAGCAAGTCGCAACGGCAGTCTCAACAAGTTTTGAGAGCAGAGATCCTCGCTCCATCGACATCGACAAGCTCGTATCTGTTACCCAGCGCACAGAGCATCCGCTCGACACAATGAAGACGGGAGCGTTATCAAGTGAGTGCACTCAATCAGGAGTATTCACAAACCTCTTCCAAATCGTGCTTACTTTCGGGTTTGCTCCATACAAAGCTCGTATTTACGAAAACAGATTTTACGGAAAAACTCCCGACGAAATCAAGGAATACAAACTCAAGCCAAAAGAGAGCTTTGCGCTTCTGAGTCAGATCAGCATTCACAACATCATTCGCGTGAGCTTGCTCAAGCGCCTTGAGTCTTCCCCGTACGCCCTCAAAAACTCTATCCAAAACTATCTCAACAGACTCGCCACCTTCAGTGAGTGGCTCGAGAAGGGATACATTCTTTCCTTCAAAGACATTGCCGAACTCGTCAAAGAATACGGGGATGATCTCGAGGAGATGCCAACTGATGCTCTTGATGAGAAGATTGTTGCAGATCCAAGTGTCTACAATATCGAGGCGCTCAAGAACGACATTCTTCGTGATCAAAAAATCGCAAAGACCCTCATCGAGCTGTGTAACGCCATCGAGAAGCACGACGACAAGCTTATCCGCTTTGTGGAACTCATAAAGGAAATAAAACAAACGACAGGAAGCAAGAAGATACTCGTCTTTAGTTTCTACGCTGACACCATCAAATACCTCGAGAAAAACCTCGGAGCGTACTTGAGCGAGTCGGAAATGAAGGAGGCATCGTTCGTTACTGGTGCAAATGCGCTCGACATCAAGCAGATCACAGGGCGCTTCTCTCCACTATCAAAAGGGTTCACTGTCGACGCAGAACATCCTGCGATTAACTATCTCTTCGCAACGGACGTGCTCTCTGAGGGACAGAACCTCCAAGACTGCCCCGTGCTCGTGAACTTCGACCTCCACTGGAACCCTGTCCGCATGATCCAACGAAACGGTCGCATCAATCGCCTTGGCTCTCAGTATGACACCGTCTATGTCTACAACATGGCACCAGAGAAGCAGCTCGAGACATACCTCAAGCTCGTGAAGCGACTCGAACAGAAGATCAACAAAATCGCACACACCATTGGCACAGATCAGTCGATACTTGGGGAGCAGGAAAATCCACTTGAATATATCGACCAAGTAGAGGACGTAAACAAAGTAACCGAGCTCTATGACGAAGCAACTGCAAGCAAGGCACTTCTCGCCCTCGAAGACGACGCAGACTTCCTCACTGAAGATGAGTATATTTTTGAACTACGCAGTTTCCTGAAAAATAGTACCGAAAAGGAAATCGAGACGGTCAAAAATGTCGCAGTTGGAAAATGGGGCTATCTTCCCGAAGTAAGGCGGAAAGTGGTCGAGACCCCCGACGTAATCGGGCTCACACAAACGATGATCCAAGAAGATGAGCAAAAGGACTTGTATCCCGTCGACATATTCGTGGAATACCAAGGTCTCGATGGAAAAGTCGAAGTAATCGATACTATCGATGCTTTAACACACATCAAAACAACTCCAGAAGACTCGAAGCGCACCACTGATGCGATCAAGACCAACAAAGACCGTTCGTTTATCAAGAAGCTCATGGAAAGCCAAGCGGTCGAAGAGGCGACAGCTGAAGCATTAGTATTCAAAAAGACTCGTTCAGTGGAAATCGTCCTCGATGCTGTCGCAAGGGCTCTTCCTCAACTTCAGCTCAGTGCCGCACTTGATCGGATCGACTCCAAGCTCGAGCTCAAGAAAACACGAAAACTTTTCACTGAAGCAAAGGAGGACATCAAGACCTACGAGCAGTTGCGCCCGATCACACTTGAGAAGTTTGTCTCACTCGCCAAAGAACTGACGAAGGAGCAGAAGCCGCAGAAATCCGTAGACAACATCAGCACACTATTATTCTATGCAAAGTAATTATCAAAATAGTATAAACGCGGCGCTCAAAGAGCTCGCTACCACAAGAAGCATTTCTTCGGGGCTATTGGTCTGCAATGCCCTTCTTGAGCACATGGGTATCGAGACAAAGACCGTTGAAGACATTGAACTCTCAAAACTCAAGCTCCCCAATGCGGAGCGCTATGACCGATGGTTTGATGCACACCCTCACTTTCGAGGGGATCGTGCATGTTTTGACCTTGCTCAAAAAGGCGACCTACTTGAGGCAAAGTTTTACGCCCTCCAAAAGAGATCAAAGCTTTTCATTGCAGGGAGCGTGACATTCACTCCCAACTTCGAAGACCGTGAGTACACGCGCACCGATCCGAGCATGAAGGTAGGTATCGACTTCTTCCTGACTCCCGAAAAGGACGCTGTGATCGTCGTGCTTTCAAACAAGGGCAGTCTCAGACTCGTAGAGCTCTCGGGTAGACTGACAAATACCCAACACGAGATATTCACAGTCTGGCACAACGTTGCAAAGCTGGCTGACAAAAATGCACTGCATACAACCATTTGGGAAAGCTTCAAGCTTTCAAGTCTCAACAAGAAGTTCTATGAGGGAATTGCAAATAGCTTCACCACCCTTACCCAGCATCTCCAGAAAGATGGGGTCGATGAACAGCTCTCAAACCAATTCGCCAGCAGACTGCACGGAAGACTACTCTTCCTTTGGTTCTTGCGCAAGAAGCACATCATCAATGAAGCAAAGGAATACTTTACTCTTGAGGATCAGGGCGACACCAAATACTATGCATATACGCTCAGCACTCTCTTCTTTAATGTCTTAAATAATGAAGACCATAAAGACGTCGACCCTGTCACGCCGTACCTCAACGGAGGACTCTTTGATCAGGATGCCGACGGTAAATACTGGAATACCCACAAGCCCTCATTCCCGACGGGCTTCTTCAAGACGCTCTATGACCACTTCGACTCCTTCAACTTCACCACAGATGAGTCAACACCTGAATACGAGCAGATCGCCATTGATCCTGAAATGCTCGGTCGCATCTTTGAAAGCTTCCTTGCGACCCTCAAAACAGAGACGGGTGCACAGGCAAAGAAAGCCAACGGTGCATTCTACACCCCTCGAGAAATAGTGAGCTACATGTCTCGTGAGAGCTTACGCCAATACCTCTACACAGCACTCGACGCCAGCGCGGGGCTCAAGAACAGTATCGATGAGCTCCTCGACCGCCCTGACAGCGAGTGGGCACTTGCTGGCACAAACAGCAAACGAGACACCGTAGCAAAAGAAGACCGTGAGCGCATCGTGGAAGCCCTGCGAAACATACGAGTACTCGACCCAGCCGTAGGGTCAGGGGCATTCCCAATGGGTGTGCTGCACAAGATCCTCAGCATCTTTGAGCGCCTCGACCCCAACTTTGACTCATACGAAACAAAGCTCTCGATCCTCAGAAACAACATCTACGGGGTTGATATTGACCCGACAGCTATTGAGATTGCTCGCCTCCGCGCATGGCTCTCAATTATCGTGGACGTGGAAGAGTTGAAAAAGATAAAGCCACTCCCGAACCTCGACTTTAAGTTTGTTTGCGCAAACTCACTGGTTGGACTTACGAGAAGTGCTGCATCATTTACGACCGATGACACCTTAAAGCCAACACTCATGCGCATTCGCGATGAATACTATGCGACAAGTAGCAAGGTAAAAAAAGAGAAACTCCAAAAAGAATACTTGAAGCTGACTCACAAAGAGAGTCTGTTCGACTCCGAAGAGACCAAGCAGCTCAAGAGTTACCGTCCATTCGAAGTGGGATCAAGTACTTCGTTTTATGATCCTGAACTTATGCATGGCGTAAGTGTTTTTGATCTCATAATTGGAAACCCACCCTACAATGTTAAGCTTTCTGACTTGGACAAACTCACATACAAAAACAAATATACTTCTGTTAGTTCTGGCAGGCAGGATACCGCGGCAATCTTTGTGCAAGCAGCAAGCGGGTTCGCAAAGAATGATTTTACCATTTCTTTTATCGTGCCCTATCGTCTTTTCTCAAGAAAAAGAAATCATGGTGCGTTTCAAGAGTACATTTTGGAACATCTGTCGATCGATGAAATAATTTACCTCGGGAAGGATGCTGGGTTTGAGTCTGCAAAAGACGAGTTTATGGTTGTCTTGCTTAAAAAACCTGACCGAGAAAATTTAGTCAAAATATGCAATAAACCTGACTTTAGAAACCTGAACCAGCTAAATTTTGTATCTGTAAAACAATCTGTTTTTAGAGAAAACGGAGAAATCAACATAAATTTACTTAAGTACGATGTTGGTATTCTAAAAAAACTTGAGTCTAGTAGCACTCCACTTTCCTCATTATGTGAGGTAAAAGATGGGATTGTCCCATATATTAGAGAGAAGATGATTAGTTCACAGAAACTAGATAGTCGGTATGTAAAATTCGCGGGAGTATCGGGGTGCTATAAGCTTGAACCATATTATTTCCATGCTGATGAAATGTATTTGTGTTACGACATCTCTGAAGCAAAAAAGTACATTACAGACCGTGAAGAGCTCAGGAAGGTTCAGCTCAGGGATAAATCAATATACCTCCAAGAAGAAAAAATAATTACCTCTCAGAATAGTTCAAGACTTAAGGGCACTATTGATCGGGAACAGTACTTTGTTTCTAATTCAATTCACAGCACCTATCTTAAAGAAGGATATAAGGACACCCTAGCGCTTGAATTTATTTTGGGTTGTATAAACTCGTCAGCATTAAATTATTTTTACAATTCAAAAAGACTGAAGGGAGTTGATCTCCATCCTCAAATACTGATCTCCACTCTCAAGACAGTTCCAGTGCCCAAACTAGATACACCCGAAAAGGCGGAACTTGGGTCTCGGATCGTACGGTTGGTTAGACAAATTATTGAGAGCAAGAGGGGTGGGAAATCAAATTCGAATGTTCTTGAAGAAGAGGTTGACGACTTGGTATCCGAGCTATTTGGATTAAACGAAGACGAGGTGAGGATAATCAAAGAAAACAAATGAAAGCCGTAATCGTTGCCAGAGTCTCTACAGAGGAGCAGAAAGAAGCGGGTAGCTCCCTGCCTGCGCAAATCGATCGCATGGAGTCTTATTGCAAGCGTAAGGGGTTTCCGATTATCCAGTCCTATAGCTTTGACGAGAGTGCGTACGGAACAAAGCGAGATGAGTTCGACAAGATATTGGAGCTGATCGGCAAGTCGAAAGAAAAGCTCGCAATCTGCTTCGACAAAGTAGACCGCCTCTCTCGAAATATCTTCGACAAGCGCGTACCCCTTCTCTATGAAAAGGCGGTCGCGGGGCAGATCGAGCTCCACTTCGTGTCAGACGGGCAGATACTCAACGAGTCGGTTTCTGCGGTCGAGAAGTTTCACTTTCAGATCAATCTTGGTCTCGCAAAATACTTCTCTGACGCCATCAGCGACAACGTGAAGCGCGTAAACGAGCGCAAACGCAATACTGGGGAGCTCACAGGAAAAGCCCCTATCGGATACAAGAGTAGCAAAGTAGAGGGTAGTCCCCGAGAGGTCGCCCCCGATCCCCTGCGCGCACCCCTCATTGCACGCGCATTTGAGCTCTACGGGAGCACTAACTACTCAATACAGACACTCCACATACAAATGATAAAAGAGGGTCTCGTAGGCATCAACGGCAAGCCAATAGCGCACAGTGTCTTTGCCCGTATCCTGTCGAACCCGTTCTATTACGGAGTCATGCAAAGTAAGGGCAAGGAATATCCGCATATCTACCAACCCCTCATTTCAGAGATGCTGTTCCGCCGATGCCAAGAGATCCTCAAGAGACGCGCCAAAGCCCCGACAAAGTACCTCTCAAAGCCCTTCGTCTTTCGTGGTCTGCTTACCTGTGAAAATTGCGGTTGTAGCTACACCCCAGAGCTCCACAAGGGTAGGTTTGTGTACTACAGCTGTACCAATGCACGCAGGGTCTGCAAGAAGGTATATGTGAACGAGAAAGATCTTCTGAAGCCGATTTTAAGCGACCTGAGGGCATTAGGAAAGCTTAGGCAGAAGGACATCGACATGATCACAGTGGACGTGCGCAAACTGAACGAAACGAAGACCTTGTATCTCTCAAACGCAGTTGCGGGACTCCGAAAACAGCACGACGATGCTCAGCATCGGATCGACAGACTCATGGATCTTTTTATTGATGCGAGTATTACAAAGGAGGACTATGACAAAAAGCATAAAGAGCTCAGAGAAAAACAGTATGATCTCGGTATGCAATTGGATGATCACACGAAGGCAGACGAGAACTACCATATTGCCGCTTCTACAGTGCTCAGCTTAGCGAAACGCGCCGCAGAGATTTTCGAAAGTTCTGAACCAGAGGAAAAGAACGTACTTTTGAATTATCTACTTCAGAACCCGACCGTAAACGGAAAAAACGTAAGCTATGCCTTACGTTCTCCCTTCAATGCTATTCTCGAACTTGCTAATTGTCCCTCTGGGGGTGCCTACAGGGATTCGAACCCTGACTGAAAGCTCCACAAGCTTTAGTGCTAACCATTACACTATAAGCACCATGAATGAAAACGCACCTTTCGGTGCTCGAGAGCATAATACCAGAGTTTGACAGGAAATCAAATTCTAGAGGATAAAGCGTTTCTCTTGCTCTGGGTCCATTGTTGGACACACCATCGGCGGCTTCGCGAACAGCTTCTTGCGCAGGTGGGAGACAGTATTATATGCAGCATCACGAAGGACTTTTGGCACACGGCGCATGAGCGGTGCAAAGCTTGGCCACGGCGCGTCGAGCTTCTCGAAGATGTGGAGAATCGCATCGGTACCGAGCAACATGGTGCCGTCGGGGAATAGGAGTACGACCTTCTCGATGAGCTCTTTGCGGTCAGCTTCACTGAAGCGCTCAGTGTAGTAACTCCCATCCATCGGAGCGAAGTGGAAGTAACCGAGGTGATCATGTTTCAAGATGAACTTCACTACCCGATGGCAAAGACCGCATCCTCCGTCGTAGAACAGCACCTCATGAGTATCAGTTGTCGTTCGTTGCTCCATATCAGTAATGAGGTTTCTCTTCACCAATCCCCGCACGGTGGTTCGCGAGGCGAGCGAGCGCATAGAGAAGCGAGGAGAGTCGATTGAGAAATGCGAAAATCGGCGGTTTTTGCGTATGGTCTTCGATCTCGAGGGCGGCGACCACTCTCCTCTCTGCACGACGTGCCACCGTGCGCGCGACATCACAGTGAGCACCAAGCTCGGTGCCGCCGGAGACGAAGAAGCTTGTAATCGGAGGTAGCTCCTTCTCGATCGCGGCGATCCAATCTTCGACCTTCTTCACTCGCGCGTGATCCATTTTCTTGTCCGCACCGGCAAGTTCAGCCTGGACCACAAAAAGGTCTTGTTGCACGTCGGAAAGCAGATCATGGTAAGTCAGGGATTCTACCGCGAGCACTTCTTTGCCTTTCATCTTCACGAAGCCGATCAGTGAGTTGATCTCATCGACCGTCCCGAGTGCCTCTGCGATGGCTGAGGATTTCGACATGCGCTGATCGCAGCCGAATAGCTTGGTGGTCCCGTTATCTCCTTTTCCTGTATAAAGCATAGCCATCATAGTATATCAGAGCGCACCGCACGGTCACGATTGACGGAACGTAAAAAGACCCTAGTCTTGATGCAGAATACGTTTTTGCTCTTTCTCATGCTCTCGAAAGGAACACAACATGGATATCTATGGACGTCGGGATTCTGCCCGACTCTACCTTGCGGCGGCGATCGTCACATTCTTCGTGGCTGCCTTTCAGGTCGCTTCCTACTACAAAGGTATTGCGGAAAGCATATCGCTCTTTGCCGACACCTTCCACGCGTGGAGCGACGGGGTCACGCTGCTTGGCACGGTGCTGCTGCTCTTACTACGCGCTAAGACCAACTTCGCGCGCGAGGAGCGGATACACAGCGGTTTCACGTACTTCAACATCGCACTCCTCTTTGGCGGAGTCGGGCTCGCTACACACGAACTCTGGGTACATGCCGGCGAAGCGGCCACTCCAAACTGGACGGTCGTACTGGTCGCGGCTCTCGGGGGATTCGGAGACTTCCTTGTCTGGCGGATGTTGGTGCGCGTGAAAATCGAGAACATACCCGCGTCACTTCGGACCAATCATGCCGCCAATGTGCTGCACATCATGCAGGATCTATGGCAGTCAGTCGTTGTCGTCGTGGCCGGCGTCGCGATCCGTTTCGGCATTCCATATGTCGACACGGCACTCGGTGCAGTCATCACCTTCCTGATCTTCTGGGAGGGACTCGGACTTGCGTACGAAGAATGGACCGGGCGGCGATTCCCGTACCACTTCCACCTGTTCGGCGGACACGGCCATCAGCATGGGAACTACCCATGCAAAGGACACAACCACCACCACTGAACTTCATCCCTCTGTCACTTCTTTCGACAAAGCGGCACCTTACGGGTGCCGCTTTTTTTGTATAATGATGGAATGAAATACATACTCACACTCCTCTTTGGTGCGACGCTCCTCGCTTTTCCATCGCTTCTTTTCGCCGAGACTGTCATGAGTGACAACTTCGTACTCCGCGATGCCTCGGGTCGCACCACTGCGCAGCTCACCACCTCAGGAGACGGCACACCGGCATTCTTCATCTATGACAGCAAGGGAGTCGTGCGAGTCTCTATCGGCCTCTACCCTGACGGGGCTCCCGGTGTCGTCTTGAATGACAGCAAGGGCCTAGCTGGGGCAATCATGCGCCTTGTCGAGAATAACGGTGAGCCCGTGGTAGTACTTAAGGAAAATGGCCAAGACCGCTATATCATAAGGAAAGATGGTCCCGATGCCGGAACAACACCGATAACTTCCCCTTTCATGACTGTTCTCGCCACTGCACTCATTTCGATCATCGGCAGTTCACTCATGACACTCTATATATTAGGAAAACGACTGCCACCTTCACTCCCCTTGCCCCCACAATCTATTTAGTTTTAATTTCCTCATCTTTCTGCTAAGCTCTACTGCATTGGGCATGTGGCGGAATTGGTCATTTTTGTTTCTTTCTGAACTAAGTGGGCGTGTGGCGGAATTGGTATACGCGTACGTCTCAGAAGCGTATCCCGTAAGGGTTGGGAGTTCGAGTCTCCCCACGCCCACTTAGTTCAGAATGGCGTACGTCTCAGAAGTGTGAGAAGCGAGTATGCGAGCTTCGCAAGACCTTTTGAGAGATTTTCTGAAATCTCCAAAAGGTGAACAGCTCCTGTAGGGAGTCCCGTAAGGGTTGGGAGTTCGAGTCTCCCCATGCCCACTCAGTTCAGAATAGTACACACAAAAAACTGACTATGGTCAGTTTTTTGATTGATTGGAACATGGATGCATCATGCTGGGCTTCCTTGCTTCTCGTCACCCCTTTCGGTAGGGTGGGAGAAGATATTGGTCTCAATTGTTCATTCTAAGAGGAGGCAATATGCCAAAAAGGATCCCGAAACCCTTTGCCGACTGTCTGCGCTGTACGAAACAACGACTCCTCACTCCGCGCAGACTGTGTGCATCGTGCGACACCCGCTACTACAGCTACAAACTGAGACTCAGCAAGGAAGACCCTAACAAGGCTCCTTCGGTCGAAGAATTCATCCTGTCTGACCCGGCACGCAAAAGTTCCGACCAAAGCGACACCGAACTCTTGCCGACGACCGAGCTCATCCCGGGTTTCATGATCTCAAGCCCTGCGATGCGACAAGTCGTTCATAAGCTCCAGCGTGCAGCAGCCCGCGATGTCAGCGTACTCATCGTCGGAGAGACGGGTGTCGGCAAGGAGTACGTCGCACGTGCCATCCATGACCTCAGCCCACGCAAAGGACGACCGTTCGTGACGATCGACAGCCCGAGCCTCACTCCGGACCTCGCTTCAAGCGAATTGTTCGGGCACGAGCCCGGTGCCTTCACCGGCGCAAGGGCAGCGACACACGGATTGTTCGGTCAAGCGGACGGCGGGACGGTCTTCCTCGACGAACTCTCGGCACTTCAGATGGACATCCAACCGAAACTCCTGCGTGCGCTCGAGTCCAAGACCATCCGCAGAGTCGGTGGCTGTGCCGACAAGAACATCGACGTACGAATGATCTCCGCGACGAATGTGCCGCTGCGTACCCTTGTCGAAGACCGCCGCTTTCGCCCTGACCTCCTGTACCGACTGAACGTGTTCCCCATCACCATCCCGCCGCTGCGGGAGCGTCGGACGGATATCGCGATCCTTGCGGAACGTTTTCTTTTCCAGTTCGAAGGAGGAGCGGTCACGCTCTCAGCTGCGGCAACGAATGCGCTCAATGCCTATCCGTGGCCAGGGAATGTGCGAGAACTCTACCACGCGATCCAGTACGCGACCATCATGCAAGAGGGCGGGGTCATCACCAAAGATCACCTGCCCGAAGAGGTGCTCTTCCCGGAGCGGGCACTGCTTGAACCTGTCACAGCCAATTTCCACTGATCCTTTGCCGCCCTCGGGCGGCTTTCATTTTTCCTTTGATTCTTTCCAGAGTAGTTCGAACTGGGCTTTCTGCAGTCTCGCGAAGTCCTTACTGTGAACAATGAACCCATATAATTCTTCGTGCGAGGCAATGAATGCGACCTTGTCGCCATAGAGCGTGTATCCCATCTCCGGCGCAAATCCGCGCGGAGCGAAACGTCGCTCTACCTTGAAATCTCCTCCTTTCCAGATCCGCTCCTTTCCCTTCGGTCGATCGGTCCACACCGTGCGCAGTGATATCTTTTGGCGGATACGTTTTCGGTTGAACTCCTCTAGCGTCTCTTCGCCAAGAACGCGCAGCATCTCATGATAAGGCCACACCGAAACTATCTCCATCGCACCTGACCAAAGGAAGTCGCCCAAGAGCTGTCTGAGCCCGTCCTTTGCTTCATAGAATTTTATCTTCGGCTCTACTGATTCGATGTTTTTAATGAGTGTGTCACGTTCGGAAAGGAGCGTCTTTGCGAGAGTACTAACGCGCTGCTCCCGCTCTTTCACAAGTCGCACCAGATCATCGACACCACTTACCGCAAACACCTTCTTGCCGTCCTGCTCAAGAAGTGCGACCACTCCTGCTTCGATGAGCGGTGCGACATGGTCATATACCGACGGACGCGGCAGTGAGAGTCGTTCTGCGATCAGTCGAGCGCTCGATGCTCCATGCTCCGCGAGGAAGAGGTACACCCTCCGCGAGGGAAGCGGCAATGCGAGTTCTTTAAGTGTTTGGTCGAGAATATTCATATTTGTCGAGATTCGTCGACAATATAACAAATCTTAACTGTTATGGAAAGATGGTCACAGTCGTTCCTTTCCCAACCGCCAACATGAGGAGATCATCATGGCACGCAAGCAGTCGCTCGTTTCTGTCCCGACCAACCTCTCCGAGCTCAACGCGCGCATCGCGCTCGTCGGCTCACTCACCCGCGATCTCGAAGTGGCCCGTGCCGCTGAAGAAGAAGCGGTCGCGAAGATCAAGGCCGCCTCGGCCGTCGTGCTCGCACCGCTGGCGGAGCGCATCGCCCGCGAGATGAGCGGAATCGAGAAGTTCGCGACCGCGAACCGCACTTCCCTCCTCGCCGAGGGCATGAAGTCGGTGTCGCTCTCGGCCGGCCGGATCGGCTGGCGCATGACGCCGCTGCGCGTCTCGTTCATGAAGAAGGGTGCCGAGAAAGCCCTCGCCTTCCTCAAGGCCAATCGGATGAAGAAGTACCTCCGGGTGATCACCGAGATCAACAAGGAAGCACTCCTTGCCGACCAGCCGGTCGTCGACGGCGTTTCGTACAAGCAGCAAGACGAGTTCTTCGTCGAGCCGAATGCCGAGCCCACCCGTGTGGAAGCGATCGGTGAGGCGATCATGGTCTCCAAGTGAGACGAAGCCCCGCAGTAGCGGGGCTTTTTTATAGTCGAGTGAGGATTTGGTCACGGATAATTTCCTCGAATCGTCTTTCAAATCCAGGATTTGAAGCTTACAGCTTCAGTACACCCTTCGTGTCGTACTCGCTTCGCTTCGTGCGATATACTCAGGGTCTTCAAATCCTCTCACGCAAGCACGCAGGTGCTTGCTTCGGGCACAGATATGAAAAAGCCGCATCAAAGCGGCTTTTTCATATCTGTGCCCGAGAGAGGATTTGAACCTCCATGCCCTTGCGAGCGCTACCACCTCAAGGTAGTGCGTCTACCAATTTCGCCACCCGGGCTTGAGTTCCAATACTATAGACAATAACCGATTTAATTTCAAGTCTTTACGAAACAAGACCATTCTTGCGAATGGTCTTGTTCAGTGTTTTCGGTTTATTCTACGGCAGTTGCTGCTTCTACGACTGCTGCTTCCGGTGCTGTCTCGAAGTCTTTTGTCGATCCGCCTCCCATGACGGTCTGCTTCATCTTGCGACGGACATCGCGGACGGCCTTCTCTCTCACGTAGTAGAGCTTTGCGCGGCGGACAGTAGAGCGCTTCACGAGCTCGATCTTGTCGATCGTGGGCGAGTAGAGAGGAAATACGCGCTCTACGCCAACTCCGCTAGCGACCTTGCGGACAGTGAAAGTCGCGCCGGTCTCAGAGCCGTGCTTTCGGGCGAGTACAAGTCCTTCAAAAGCCTGAAGGCGGTACTTTTGCTTTGCAGCGTCCTCGAGGACTCTCACCCATACGCGGACGGTGTCACCGGCACGAAAAGCGAGCGCTTTACGAGCTTCCATGTTGACCGGAGACATCTTGAAATTCTTGACCAGTGCTGTGTTCATAGTGCCTTGGAATTTACCATAGCGTCCTTAACTTTGCAAGAAAAGGCTAGAGTCGTGCTTTTGCCGCCTCAAAATCAGGGGGGAGTGGCGCCTCGAGGGTCATTTTACTCCCATTCGGGTGGGTAAAATCAAGCTTTCCGGCATGGAGTGCCACTCGTTTGATTCCGAGTGCCTCTTTGGTGCCGTAGCGCGTATCAGAGACTATTGGATGTCCGAGCGCTTTCATATGCACACGCAATTGGTGCGTACGTCCGGTTTGCGGTGACAGCTCAAGCAGAGCAAATCCGTTTCCCTGCTGTAATACCTTGAATCGCGACACTGCGCTGCGGAGTGTGCCTCGCGCATCGTCGCCGGTAGTGAACTGACGGAAGTCCGCACGACTGCGTCCGATCGGAAGATCGATCACCCCCTCCTTTGCATCGAGTACACCTTCGACAATAGCGAAATAGGTCTTTTGAATCGAATGATCGAGAAACTGCCGCTGCAAAAAATAGAATGCCTCATCATTCTTTGCAACAAGAATGATCCCTGATGTCTCACGATCAAGACGATGAAGTATGCCAGCGCGGACAGCGTAGCGTCCGGTATCGAGCGTATGCATACCACCTATGTCTTTGAGGTGCGGGTAGTGTGCAATCACCCAATCAGAGAGCGTCGGCTCTACTGTTCTTCCGTCGGCGTGCACCACGAGCCCGGAGGGTTTGTTCACGGCAAGCAATGTGTCGTCTTCATAGATGATCGTGGGCAGCATGGTGTTGGGTTATTTACCGAGTCGTCGTTCGCGCGCATGATACTCTTCGATGATCGCGAGGAATTCATCTTTAGAGAAGTCTGGCCACAGTGTCTTGGTGAAGAAGAATTCGCTGTACACACTCTGCCACGGAAGAAAATTCGAAAGCCTCTCTTCCCCGCTGGTGCGGATGATAAGGTCAGGATCTGCGACATCCTTGGTCCACAACATCTTTGAGAATTCTTCTTCAGTGATGGTGGCGACCTTTTCTCCGGGAATGCGATGTACTGCGTCAATGATCTCCTGACGTCCACCGTAGGAAAGCGCGACGGCAAGCGTAAGTGCGGTGCATTCGCGAGTAGTCTGCTCTGATTCGTTCATCGCCATCCGTATATCCTCCGCGAATCGCTCACGCTGCCCGATATAGACGAGCTTGATCCCCTTCTCCTTGGCTTCTTTGGTCACCTCACCGATCACGGTGCGAAACAGATTCATCAAGTACCCCACTTCTTCTTCGGTCCTGTTCCAGTTCTCCGTCGAGAATGCATAGACGGTGACATATCCGATACCTGCTTCCTTCGACCAATTGATGATCTCTTTGAGTTTCGCGTAACCCTCTCGGTGGCCTTCGAGAGTAGAGAGTCCGCGTGCTTTCGCCCAGCGACGGTTCCCGTCCATGATGATGCCGACCGAAAGCGGATGTTGAACTGTTGGTTTCATTTTTTCTTCTTGAGTGATGCAATAATATCACGAGCGCGCTCTATACCCGACTGTGCCGCACCTTCCATAAACCCTTGGAATCTGCCAACATGCTCTCCTGAAAAATAGGCATGAAGGAACGGTGCGGCAAATACCTTCTGTATATCTTCTTCCTGATGCGGTTGGTAGTACGCGTACGCGCCTCGCACGAACGGATCTTCTTTCCAGAAATGTCGAAACATCCGCTCTGGCGAGACACCCGTCGTGTCGATATCCTTCGGAAGTGCCTGTTTCAATTCCTTCCAGACCGCCGACATGCTCATCTTCGCAAGTGTGTCCGCACGAGCACCCACCGCATAGACAGTGAGTGCTCCCCGCTTCCCTTTCTGGGACTGTGTCGTATGAAAGACATACTGGGCAAGGCCACTTGAAAGCTCAGCAAAATTCTCTTTCTTCCAGAACCGTTTCGGGAAAACAAGAATGACTTTAATGATGTCTCCGTATCGAAGAGTCCGTTCATACGAGAGTATCTGCTTCGGGAGTTTCGGGACGAATGAGACGTCTCTCAGCGTCGTCAGCGGGACCGTGACAAGCAGTTTCTTCGCAAGGAATACTTTTCCGTTCTCGCACATGACAATGACCCCCTGATCGTCCTGCACTACATCTGTCACGACATGCCCAAGTCGGATGTGCCTTCGTCCGACCGCATGGGCGAGTGCTTCCATCAACCGAGAATTACCACCGACGACATGAAGGTCCATATGCATCGTCTTGCCGCCGGTAAAATGCTCATGGACCGGAAGCAGCGCGGTCACCTTTCCGATGTTCGTACCATATTCCGCGCTATAGATATCGTTTGCGATGACTAACTCCTTTTTCGTGAATGTCCTCGCCAAAAAATGCCTCCAGGTATGTCGATCGAGCGCATGCATCTCCTTCTTGGTCGCATGCTTCGGAAGAACGCTGAAAATACTGTCGAGCTTCTTTCCGACTACTTCATACAGGGGTTCTTTTTTGTGTGTCTTGATCGAGATGTACTCACTCTCATCGTATCTATGTGCTTCGAGCGGCACACCAAGTTCGTTGGCAAGTGCCCGCATGTGCGCATGATGCGTGCCGATCCATTCCGCTCCATGCTCGCTGACGAGTCCTCCACCGAGCGCTACACTCCAGACCCTACCTCCCACGCGTTCACGTGCCTCAAGCATGACGACCTTCTTTTTCTTTTTTGTCAGTTCATATGCCGCAGCAAGACCGGAGATGCCTGCCCCGATCACGAGTACGTCGGCCTCCTCAATGGAGGATGTCTTGTGTTTCTTCTTGATGGCCATTTATTCGTACAATATCGAAAAATCAACGAATGTGCCATGCGGTTCATGCCAACGGACATCGACGCGCTCGACATGAGCAAGTACCGACCCGCGTCTCAGTAGTTCTACATAGCGGATGAGGTGCTCTTCTTCTCCCTCCGCAACGATGAATACCCTCCCGTCTTTTTTGTTCTGTACCGTACCGACGATACCGAGTGTCTTTGCTTTGCGCATCGCAAAATCACGATACATCACCATCTGCACTCTCCCCTCGACGTGGCACTCGATGCGTTTATTCATGATGCAAAAACAGTAGCACGAACAGGATGCAAGGTGAAATATATCCGAATCCTCTATCACAAGTCGCGCAGTCAGGATTCGGTCACAAGCTACTTGATTGCATGGAGGAATTTCGGTCGCTACACGACCAGTACCCGTTTTCCATTCGCTCATGACATGAATCATTCGCGAATAAGGAAGAACGGCTTCGAATCCTCTATCGCAAGTCGCGCAGGCGACTTGCTTCGCCCACAGCAAAACAAACCCTTGCGGGTTTGTTTCTTGTGGGCGATAGAGGATTCGAACCTCTGACCTTCGCTGTGTAAAAGCGCTGCTCTACCAACTGAGCTAATCGCCCGAAATTTTTAACCCATACCGCACTGAACATTCTACTCGTATCTTCTGTTATCTACCAAGACAGCTCACCGCCAGTCAATTTCACGGTTTTAGAACAATAGAACATTTTGTCGACATACGCAATTTTTTACGCTAAGGTACTTGTATTCTCCCTGTAGTTCAATGGATAGAACGAAAGCCTTCTAAGCTTTAGATCCAAGTTCGATTCTTGGCGGGGGGACATGGTGCTCAGCAAAAAACTCCGTTTGGAGTTTTTTGCTCTCCACCGCTCACTATTGTGTTCTCACCGGAGCGGAGATGACACCAGTGGAGTCGTCGAATGGGATCGCTGTGGTGGAAGTAGCGATGACTCCTTTTGCTCTACGGTATTCCGGTGCTTCAGGTGCAGTGCGCTGTAGTGCCGCAAAATTCACTTCTTTTTGATGGTAGAGCGCGATTACTTCTTCGAGCTCCGAAAGTGACAATGAGTCTCTGGATGATCGCGTCACCGCACTGGGTGCCTCAATGCTAAGCGCCCAGTCATATGTGACATACGCAAAAATAGCGACACCGCTGATGCCGATGAGCCCCGCCCACAATACCGCGCGCCAAAGTGTGTTTGGGTCAAGATTCTCCTTGTGCGCACGACGAAATCTTGTGACGAGGGAATTGAACGAAAAATTGATAGACTTCTTTTCCATGATCAGTTCTGTGGTTGCTTTAGGCCCGCGAAATCGACAGAAATTCCTCCTGCCCAATTCTCTTTGGTGATTTTCGGATCAGCGAGCGGAGCAGTGTGGATGTCGTAGCGGTTGATCACGACTCGAGCGGGAAATTCCTCCATTAATCTAAGAAAGCGATATAGTTCTGTCCATGAACCACTGACAGCGAATTCGCCGTGTAGCACAGGGGGTTTTGCCGCAGGTTGATAGTCAAAGGAGGTTGTCGTCACTTCGACACCGGTCGTGGAAGTTCCAAGACGTTCGACACGAGCGATCATCTGAATCTGGCTTTCATCACTTGGGTCGACAAGATATCGCTCTAGCTGCTCTCTGTCCTTTGCCGCGGAAGCAAGGGTCTTTCTGAGTGTCTCCAATTTCTGTCCTTTTTGCTTTTCTTCGGCGAGCTGAGCGCGGAGATCGTTCTCTTCTTGTTTTATCTCAGTCATTTTTGTATACCCGTACCAGAATAGTCCTGCGCCAGCAAGATCGAGGAGTGCGAGTACGATGAGGATGTTCAGTGTTTTTTTCATATCACTTGAAATCCACAGTTAAGAGAAAATCGATATCCGATTTCTTATTGATAAAACTCTGTGCATAGCGAGCATCCTTTACATGGTCTTTGTCATCCTTCAAGAGCTTGCGGTACAAAATCAGGTCTTCGGGTTTCCCGGCATTTCCACTGATCTGAGCAGATATCCCAAGTTCAGTGCGTGCATAGGTGAAACGAGTGACCACTATCCCCGCAGGTTTTTGGCCGAGCAGAATCGACATCATCTGCGAAGGAGGTGTGTCCTTGGCTGCAGCGCTCTTCAATAGAGTAATCTCACTCTTGATCACATTAAGATCATTCTGTGTCGCCTCGCCTCCTGGCGGAGTGGTACTTCTCATTGCGGCGAGTTCTTCAGACATGTTCTTTGTCGAGTTCGTGAGCGCCACATAGGACGGAACGAATGCAAGGAATGAAAAAACCTCAAGTGCTGAGAACACCAAAAGCGCAACGACGCCGTAACGCAACCAGAATTCCTTCTGTAATTTTTTCTTTTCTGACTGAGGAAGGAGATTGATCATGTTTTATGTATTCATGATATTACGAAGTGCGAGTCCAATCGCGGCAGTGTACCCATGCGACTCGTGCGCGGAAAGCGGAGGAACATATTTTTCGAATGTACATACATTCACCCAAGGATTTGCGATCTTCACCTTGACGTCGAGTGCCATGCCGAGAAACTCCGCAATTCCCTTCAGGTTCGCACCACCACCGGTAAGGTAAACGCATTCGATGTTCCCACCGACCTTATCGCCGTGATGCGTCTGCCAATACGAGTAATGCCGCAAAAGACGAGTGCGCAGATCAGCGACAACGGCAAGCATGGCCGCACGCAATTCTTCTTCTTTCGCTCCGCCAATGAGTCCGTGCTTCACTTTGAGTGCTTCAGCTTCTTCATATGTCACCTTAAGCGACCGTTCGATCGACTGTGTCATGTTGTGTCCCCCGATATCGAGCGACGCGGAGAACTGCACAACGCCGTTAGCGGCTACGAAGACATCGGTGACCATCTTTCCAATGTCGACAACCATGAATGTTCCATTGTCTCCACGAGGAATGATCGAACGTGCCATTGCCTGCGACTCGAACTCGAATGCTTTCGGTGTCACTCCAGTGCCATGAAAGATCTCAAGGTATCCTTCCACCGCACTTCGCGGCAACACAGAGACAACGACATCCATACTTTCTTTCTTTTGCCCCGATCCTTCGCCGACGACGATGTAGTCAAAGGTTGCCTCTGCCCCGGAGATGGGGACATGTTCTTCTAGGGAGAGCTCGATCGTATCTCGCACCTCACTATCAGCGACTCGCGGGATCCGCATATTCGCTAAATATGCCTGCTCTTCGGGAAGTGAGACATTCGCAAACGAGAGCTTGTACTCGAACGCGAGGGCAGCGATGACATCCTGGAGACGCTTCTTGTCTTGCACATGCCCCTCTGCGGTAACGATCAGCGGAAAATTCCTCGAGGCATAGCGAGTGACCTCAAGTGTGTCGCCGCGTTGCTCAAGTTCGATAAAACGAACCGCATCTGCGGATATATCAAGACCGACCGCAGGCATCGACAGGAATTTAGGTGCGGAAAAGAAGGACATCATCCACCAGTATACAGTATCTTATATAGAGAATGTAGTGGTTACACTACGAAAGCGGGCTTCCAGGGAGAACTTCTTTGTCGGGATGGAGCAATACTGCGCCACCGTCTGAGGTCTTCACCGCAAGAATCATCCCATTGCTTTCTAGCCCACGAAGTGTGCGAGGCTCAAGATTGGTGACGAACGGGCAACGTTTGCCGATCAACTGCTCCGGCTGGTAGTATTCCCGAATTCCAGAAAGTATCTGTCTCGGCTTTTCTTCACCGAAATCCACTTCGAGACGAAGCAGTTTGTCTGCCCCCTCGACGTACTCCGCGACGAGTATCGTGCCGATCTTCATTTCTATTGCCTTAAAATCATCGATTGTTGCCATATGGAGAGAGTATAGGGTATTTCATATCGAGTATCCAGCAAGTGTTTATATTTCGCCATCATGCTCTCCCTGTGGCGGCGGATTCCACTTGTTCAAATAGGATTGCAGAATGATGGCGGCAGCAGAAGCATCATTCTCCTTATTGTCACCCTGGATATGCGTTGCCTCGCGAGATGAGAGGACTTCGTTCATGAACACGACCGGCAAACCGCTTGCAGTCTTCAATTCTTCGGAAAACGGAGTGATCTGTCTCATGATCGCATTATGGGTATTCTTGAAATCAAGAGATTCGCCGATGACAATAGTCTCGACTCCCTCATCTTTGCAGATCTTCACGATATGAGGAACAACGGAACGAGAGTTGAGAATGACCCGAAGCGGAAACGCCATTCTCCCCCCATCATCAGAAGTCGCGAGTCCTATTCTTTTTGTCCCATAGTCGATACCGATGTATTTCATTGCCTTATTTAGACAGGTCACAACCACTTTTGCAAACTGCTTGCAAAAGCGTACTTATCATCTAGTCTGTAATATCAGAACGTACATTCCACCCTTACTACAAAGGAGACGATTGTGAAAATCATCGTTATCACTCACGCTCCCGCGAATCGAGAAGTGACCGATCGCCTCTCAGGGCACACCGCGATCTCATTTGTCGCACAGAAGTCACCCGATGGCATGCTCGAACTGATCAAAGCCCACTGGGAGAATGTGTCGATCATCTACTTCGACCCCACTGCCCTTCTGTTCGCCGCAAGCGAACGGCTGGTGTGGGAAACAACAAGAAAGATCAATGAACTGATCGGGAAAAGACGCAATCAGGTCATCCTCATCCTCGGACTTGAAGACGGTATCAGCGGGCTCAGCGGCAAATCACTATCCGACAGACTCACAAGAGAGCAGGTCAACATCGGAATGGTCGGAAAGCGAGACTCGTCACAGATCGCTACGTTCATCAACAGTGTGGCGACGCAATTCGGTCCGTATGTGGAAAAGTTCGGCGCTGTGTTCGAACCACCTGAACCATCAAGAATGCTGAGGCGCGGGCAAGTACGAAGCAACGGGCACGACCACACCGCCGCCGACGCAAAAAAGTCGGATACTCCAGTATTGCCAAGAGCGAGTTGCCCTGCCCCAACTCCAGTTGTCGCGGAAGCCCCGCGCAATGACAGACCGACCGAAGAAGCTGCAACGACCGCGTCTCCGCCTCAATCGACCGTGTCTGAAATCACGGTTCCGGCTACAGTGATTGCACCCAAGCAGGCACCGTCTGTCACTCCAACAGCAAAGTCAGCGACGAGGAGTCGGCAGCATGATGTTGCCGAACTGGTATTAGACCTCGACCTCATCGAATCTGCGCTCACAGCAGGGCTTCATGCAATGTTCGAAGTGCTGCGCAAAGGCATACCCGAATCAGGGAAGGGAACGAACGCAAGTGAGCCGGAGGCTGCACGACCGTCACCAAGTCAGACGGTCGGCGAAGCGGGGAACAAGTTCACCGTCAGAGTGGTGGGAAGTGTCGAGAAGGAGCATGGTGATTCGACCCGTGAGAGGCTCGTCCTGAACGGGAAGGAGGTGATTCTCGTAAGGAGAGCACGGCGGATGCTTGAGGCGCTTGCCACTCACGGCTCATGCAGCTTGAACGGCATCTTTCCAAGCGCAACGCCACAGGCAGTCGCATCATTCGTTTGGGAAACGAACAGGAAACTGGCCAAAGCGCAGTTGCCGATCATGATCCACGCATCGAACAAGGAAAATCGTTTGCACGTCGATTAGTGCAGGGCCGAGGGATACCCCTCGGTCATTTTGTTGCGTTTCGGTCGTTTTTTGCTACTATGCGGAAGTAAAAAATAAGGAGGAGTGGCTGAGTGGTTTAAGGCAACAGTCTTGAAAACTGTCGTCCATTTACGTGGACCGTGAGTTCGAATCTCACCTCCTCCGCCCAATCAAAAAACACCTGAAGGGTGTTTTTTGATTGGGCGGAGGAAGCAAGCAGGCTGCCCTGCTTGTGAGGTGAAATTCGAAGACCTCGCCGATGTTTCGGCTTTGCGAAACTGCCGAGGTGTACTGAAGCCGCAGGTTTCGAATCTCACCGGGCTTTTGTGACCGAATCTAATCTCTACCCTGTCCTACCACAACCCCACTCTTCCACTCCTACAGTGGGTAACTTGCTTCGTTGTCTGACTTCGTCTGTGCTAGAATAAGCACATTATGGAGTGGGAAGCACTGGAGCATTCATATAGCGAGAAGACCAATGATTGGTATGCTTCGGCGATACTCATTTCTGGTTCACTCATTGCGGTTGAATTCCTGTTGAATAATTTTCTGCTTATCACCCTCACCGTGATAGCTACGGTGGCATTCTTGCTTATGGCCGCAAAAAAGCCTGATATGGTGCATGTACAAATAAGAAAGAATGGTATTCGTGTCGGTGAAATACTTTACCCTTATCAAATGCTCGAGGGATTCTCTGTCATCGAATACACTCCAGAGCGTCGGCTTCTGCTTCAATCAACACGAACGTTCATGCCGCTCATCGTCATTCATATCGCCGACGATATCGACGTGGAGGAACTTCACGATGAACTTGCTCATTACCTCCCAGAGCGTGAATTGCACGAATCAGTGCCACAGCTTTTGATGGAGCGCCTCGGCTTCTAGCCAATTTCGCAAAATCATCCCGACTACTTGTTGCGGGGCATATGCTACTCGAACGATGTACATGAATACACCTACTTCGTTGCTTTCTCCCTGCCACATAATCGTGCGATTTTGTGAAATTGGTTGGGTTTTGACGGGAGAGGGTTTTTCATGTTAGTGTTTCCCTACTCCTCGCCCCAGCGGCATCAGGAGCAATTCACGTCCTCGTCGTTCAATGGATAGGACAAGAGTTTGCGGAACTCTAAATATAGGTTCGATTCCTATCGAGGGCACAAAAATTAACTTCTTCTGAAATCTGCCCCGCGCGCAAGCGCGCGGTAGTCAGGAGGGGGTGGGTGAAATCCGAATTCGTGTTGCATGCAATGGCGAATGCGGTGGGTGGGCTAAATGAGACGGTGACGGATTTATCACGCATGATCGGGTTCGTTCCGATTTTTTTGATATAGTCCCGAATTTCCAAAAAATTATCGGACGAACTCAATTCCGTGGCTTTTTTCATATCCAAAATCCACTCCCGCAAAGGTTCGACCCAATTCTTTCTCTCTGCTCGAGCGGATGCCATTTTGTGCGCGAGCGACACCTTTTGCCCAAGGAGGTCATTTTTCTTTTTTAAATATTGCTCCTTGGGGATATCTCCGTCGAGGTAGAGTCCCACGAGGGTGTCGAGTTTCTGCTGTGTCTCGCGCTCACTTCCCCGCATCCGCTCGAGCTGACTTCCCGACGACACGGTTTCCTCTCGCTCCCACTCGTCCACCTGTTTCGACATGCTCACAATCCAGTCGTCGGGAAGTACGATGTTTTGGAGCTGTGCTTTTACCTGAGCAACGAGCACCGCCTCCCGCATGTACCCCTGCGCACATTTTCCGTTCTTTTTCGTGCACCGATAATACCGATACAGTCCACCATGTCCTTTTGCCCACTGTGCGGTAATCATGCCCCCACACTCCCCACAACGAAAAAGTCCGGTGAATGGAAAATCGTGATGCTTTTTTGATTTCACGGGGCGTGCTCGTTTGCTCAATCTTTTCTGCACAGCTTCAAATAAGTCGGGAGAAAGAATTGGCGGAAATGTGCCATCAAACCATTCTCCGTGATGCTTCACCAACCCCAAATATGCCCGATTGGAAAGCATGCCGGAGATGGCACATTTCGAGAGTGGCGTTCCATTTCGCGTCACAATGCCATGATCCGCCAAAAATTGCGCCATTGATTCGTAGCAATGTTTCCCTGTGGCGAATTCCTTAAACACGCGAACAAGCAGGCTAGATTTCACCACGTCAGGCTCAATATTTCGCGTTTTAGGGTTATTTATATATCCAAACGGTGCTTTGGTCAGCCATTCGCCACGGCGCAGTTTCTGGCGGATTCCACGCTCCACATTCTGCTTTAAGTTGTCGGAATAGTACTTGGACTGTCCGAACGCCACTTGCAACATAAAAAGACCTTGCGGGGTTGGTTCAAACCAAAATGTCGGGAAGCGCAAAGAAATGATCTTGGTCGTGTCTACGGCATAGATGATGCGCCCGCCATCAATACTATTGCGTGCGAGGCGATCAGGATGCCACGCGAGGATACCCACACCGTCCATCGACTCAATGCGGGACATCATCTCATTGAATTTCTCACGACCCGGTTTCTTTGCGCTTTTCGACTCTTGAAATTCTTCGAGAATTTCAAGATTTTCTTTATGTGCGAACTCACGAAGCTCAAACAACTGCGCCTCGATAGACATCACTTGCTTATCATCATCCTCCGTACTCTTTCGCGCATAAAGAAAATATTTTGATTTGCTCATAGATTTGCTTTTGATATAAAAAAATGAAAAGTCCGTTGTCGGCTCATTTCCTGCCTTTCTGCCCGTCCACCGCATTCGCCATTGCATGCAACACGAATTCGGATTTCACCCACCCCCTCCTGACTACCGCGCGCTTGCGCGCGGGGCAGATTTCAGAAGAAGTTAATTTTTGTGCTCTTTTGCCGTGGCTCGCTCGAACCTTTTTCGAAAATAAATAAGTAATCAACAACCACTCAGGCACCCCCGCTCGCTTCGCTCGTCGCCCCACGGGCACTCCCTCTCTCGATTTTTTTCCGCCCCGCCATACCTAAAATCACGAAAGCATTTCGCTTACCTTAATGCATTTCTCATGCCAATATATAATATCCCACTTTGGTCTATACCACAATGGGTTATATGCTTAAGGTATGGATAGCATATACACAAAAGAACATGCGAGGCTTGTTCAGAAGCTTAAGCAGGCACGTGCTGATGCAAAGCTCACCCAGGTGCAAATTGCGAAGATGCTAAAAAAGCCACAATCATATATTTCAAAAATCGAACGTGGCGAGCGAAGGATAGAGGCGCTTGAGCTTGGTAAGTTTGCAAAACTGTACAAAAAAAGCATCGCGTATTTTTTTGAGTAGCTCATTCTTTCGACATCAACTCGCGCAGGCGACGATTCACATCGATCGGCTTACCGCTCTCCTTCATAAACGCATACATGCCGAGGATCATCTTTTGAATATCGGAGTGGCGAATCTCGATCACCATCTTGTCATTGAGTGCGAGAAGGTACATCGCGTCCTTGAATGCGAATATCTGTGCCGAGTGTTCAAAGTATGATTGAGGAAGATATACCGCGGATGATGATCTTCCCTCATAATCTTTTGCCCATGCGTCGCCCATAGCTCTGTAATGATTTTCAATCCAATTCTGTGAAGCGACAAGCTCGCTAATGATTCCATTCTTCTTTACGATCCGGTTCCATTCATTGATCTCTTCTGGAGTGAATATCGAGAGCCATCCTTTCTCAAGAATATCCCCGAATGGGGTGTAACCAAGAAATCGCTCATCTTTTCGTGAGGTAATCATGTCAAAAATCACTTTTTTTACGGCAGCGGCTCCACGATGCACAGTCACCACTCCATCTGTCACTCCGCCAACCTCCTCTTTACCATCGGAAAATGCCAGCAGTTTTTTCTTGAGTGCATAGAGTGTATCCGCAAGCTCTTTCTCGCTTGCGATATGCCAACTCTTTTTTCCTCCAACAATACGCGACGCAGCAAGCCCACGCTTCTTGAGTTTGAGCAAAATCACATATACCGATGGACGGCTCACGCGTGTTTTTCGGGCGATATCAAGTACTGAGGCTCTCCCAGATTGGAGAGCAAGAAGGACTTTCTCTTCTTTTAACGACAGATCGAGCATCCTTAACTCTTCGCGTAGAGGCTCTCTTGTCTTGATTTTTGGGTTTTTCACCCCCTTAGTATAGCAAATTCTACAGTTTTGTAAAGTTTTTTTGACATTTTATGTGCTATTTTCATCCTTTATTTACAACATACTTTGTGCATGAATGTTTGATACAACATATATTTTTACTGTCAATACATTTCCTGTTACGATGATACCAGAACGATAAGCACAGTGCTTACCGAGAACCTTGAAGGAGACGATCATGTACGAAGACAATCAGGTGCGCGAAATGATGGCGTCGATCCCCCAAGGGTTTGGGGTAGTCGCGGTACAGTTCACCAACTGGGACGCGTACAGCGACTTCGAGCTGTACAAGGTTCCAGAAGGAACTGTACTGCCCGACGGCAAAGAGCTTTCTAGCGGCGAGTGTGCTCGGTATGAATATACCCACCACGCCCGCTACGAAAAGCTCTACTCGTTCTTTCAGGATTACAGGAACATGCTTGGGTGGACCAAGCTAGATTCCTTCATCCTAGAGACGAGGTTTGCCTAAGGAGCCCTGGGAACGTGATCCCAGTCAATAACTCACCGTCACGCAGGAGGACGTCACTCTCCTGCACTTTATCAAGTTTCTGAAGTGACTCAGAAACTTGTAGAGTAAGTTCTTTGAGAAATGTTCCATCTAAGTTTTAGGATCGTGCGAGTGATGCATCGCTCGCAGCATCCTAAAACTTAGGCTCCCCACGTGAACGGCCCGTATTGGGTACGACGTAGGGGTGAGGAGCAATCATGAGCAACGCAACTGAAATCATGGGCCTGCTGCATTCCTACTACAATAAGGAGACAGCGAAGGTCAGCAGTGGTGAGGTGGATCCAAGGAATCACTTCATCAGCTGCAGAATGGACAAGGTCATTCTTCTGGGTGTGTCATCACCAATCCCTAAGGGATGGAAGAAGGCCGGGCCTCGGCAGCTGATTTGGCTGGCTAGCCATTCTCAGTACATGCCGGTGGAGTGGAGAGGGTATGAGCTTTTGTTCGACGAGGTGGTCTTCCATGACACCGAAGCGGATAAAGACTGCATGCCTAACTCACCTCCGTCACTCTGGGTGCCGACATTGTCGTATAACAATGGAAGCATACCCGGCTGGAACAACAAAAGGATCTTCCTTAGTTGTCGGCCGGAGACACATCCCAACATGCTTAGGTTGTGTGTGCCAGAGTAGGTGTCCAACCGCAGCGCTAGCTGACTGCGGTATAAAAATAAACTAGTAGTGGCCAACTCGAGGGCCTGCACAACGTGTGATGCTCTGTAGAAAGAGCGTGGCACGAGGTGAGTCGCTTCCATACGGCATGGAAAGAAGCGGCAAGCGCTATGACTGGTAGATATGCGCGAACTACCCACCCGCCCGAGCGTGATCGGTGCATGGGGAATCGGTTGATCGTCATGTGACGATTGATTCCCCTCTTTATCGGGCTCATCACACAGATATGGTGGGTCAGTAGAGACAAGTTCTTTGAATCAATCGCGAAATTCTTCGCACTGCACCTCGGGTACTGGGGTAAGGAGATGAGCATGTGGAAATGGGCTGTCATCGCCCTCTGCGGCTTCCAAGCCGTGTGGGCAGCTCACTATGTTGTCGAGAATAATGGTTGGTCGATCTTCGCGGTCGCAGCCATCATCATCGACATCCTTGTACTGCTTGCAGTCACAAAGGAGAACAGGTGAGTACACCCGGCCGGGAGGCCCGAGTATTGCGCGCTTGGGAACAGAAGTCGCATTGGGGGAAATTCATTTCCCCACTTTATCAAGTTCATCACATGGGTTGTGAACTTGTAGAGTGCAGTTCTTTGAAAACGGCCTGTCTGATGCCTTGTTGCACCGACTCCCAGGAGCGCTGCAGCAAAAATCAAATGGCTGATCACCATTTGATGCTGACTATCGGTACTTGAACAAAACGCCGAGACGCCCGCAGATAAGGAAAGTATATCTGTGGGAGCGGAGGAAGCCTGCAACTTCCTCCTCTTTATCAAGTGCATCACATTGGGTGGTGCGCTTGTAGAGAAAGTTCTTTGAGAATATCTCCATTCTAAGTTTTAGGATCGTGCGAGTGATGCATCGCTCGCAGCATCCTAAAACTTAGGCTCCCCACGTGCACGGCCCGCATTGGGTACGGCGTAGGGGTGAGGAGATAACATGTCCAAGATCTATGTTTCACACTTTCATGGTTTCAACGACCTGGAGGCCACCAAGATGGCTGTGTCAGGCATTGAAGCAGAAAGTGAAAAGGAACTCCGACTGAAGCTTAGGGGTCGCCTCCTCGCCAACCTTGACAGCATTGTCGAAGAGTTGATGGAGAAGACCTTCAGCCTTCAGTATGTGACCCCGTTGGGTCAAAGGGTTTATCCCGAGGTGTACGAGATGATGCAAAGCCTGCCCAAGGGGTATACGCTCATCGAGTACACCTACCAGGTGAGGCCTGGGTGCATCGACTATCGAACGATGTACTACCAGGCCCCTGAAGGGATCGAGGTCGATGGCAAGACCTTGAGGGAAAGCGAGTTCTATCGGGCCGGAGGTTACTACGGAAGTAATCCTCCATGGGCCGTGAACTGCACCCGACTCTGACGGAGTAACCGCAGAGCTTGTTCGAACGACTGCGGTATAGAAATGAACAAGTAGTGGTCAACTCGAGGACCTGCACATTGCATGTCGCCCGTAGAACGGCAGATGCACAAGGTGAGACCGTGGATACAGCTAAAACCATGGACAAACGCTTTACTGGTAGATACGCGTGAACTACTCGTCTGCCAGTACGTGAACTGTGCGCGGGGAATCGGTTGATCGTCATGTGACGATTGATTCCCCTCTTTATCAAGTTTCTGAAGAAATTCGGAAGCTTGTAGAGATGAGTTCATTGAATCAGTGTGATGAAGTGAAGCGATGCCAGGAAGGCCTGTGGGGCATGTCTTTCAAACGAAAGCATGAACACATTCCTGCCATCACTCCACTTCATCACCGGAGATAACTATGCAAAAGCTGATCATTGTTTGTGCGCTGTTTGTGCTGTCGGGCTGCGATATCGTCTACAGCGATCGCGCCGGCTTTGCGCACGGCTACCGCGACGGGCAAGGAGTCGCCTTGGGTCATGGAACATGCCAGACATTTCCAAACCCACGGAAGTCGATCATCCCGATCGAGCGACCGGCAAGTTACGCAAATGCATATCGGGAGGGATATGCGGTGGGCTGCCGAGCCATGCTCCGACATGAGTAAGACTCCGAGCCCGCGACGCTTGGGAACAGAAGTCGCATTCGCAGAACATTTTGTTCTGCACTTTATCAAGTTCACGAAATGGCCTGCCTGTCGGCAGACAGGTTCGTGAACTTGTAGAGCAAACTCTTTCAATCAAGGAGAAGACCATGTGGTATGTATTCTGTTTTGTGATCGGTTTCGCGTTTGGCGCACTGCTTGTGATCGAGATCAAGCTTGAGCTTGCGGGTTACCAGCCGCCGGAGGGCTACCCACGCATTCCGCTTGACCGTGGTCCATACGTGCGACTGTGAGTGTTCGGTTGAAAATTAACGAAAGGAGATCGTCATGAAGAAAGTCGGGAAGACCCTCGCTCCGCGCCTGCCGGAGATCGCGAGGAAGAAGCTCACGCAGGGCGGTACGCACAATAACAAGAAGGCGTACAAGAGGAAGGAAAAGCATCACAGCCGAGAGACCTCTCGGCTGTATTTTTTAGTGATACAATTCATCAGATGAGCACAGCGATAGAAATTGCAAGTGATATACATACGCTGACATCGAATTGGTCAAAAGGTCAGCACAAGCTCGTTATGGCCCTCGATGGGTATACCGGTGTCGGGAAGACAACGATACTGAACGAACTATTGAAACTCAATCCTGACATCCTTCCTGTGCATGTGGACGACTTCATTTTGCCGCCGGCAGAATTCAAGGAAATTCTCGCGGAGAACTCCGACCGTTCGATTGCATTTGAACTGCATCGCAATGACTATGCGAGGATTGAAGAATTGGTGAATAGGTTTCGCACACAAGATGACCCCGTCGAGGTGCTCGTTGCAAATCCAGTGACCGGAGCGATCGATGTTCCCAAAACCTTCGACTGTTCGAAGAAGATTATGGTCGTCGAGGGGGTGTTCATGTTTCACCCGAAGTTACTGAACCACCTTTGGGACAAGCGCATATATCTTGATGGAGATACTACGAAAATTGACGAGCGACGAATTGCTCGCGAAAAAGCACGTTGGGGTGATAAATATTTTCCCGAAACCCATCCAGATTCATTCTTTGGACAGGTGGTCATTGCACTCAAGCGATATCGCGAAGAATATAAACCAGAAGAATTAGCGGATGCAGTATTATTCGTGAATTAATTTTTATGCTTAAGGATTTTTACCAAAAAAACCAAAGAGAAATAGCAAACGCAGTGCGTGATTTTGTCGATAAAGATTTGTACGGAGAACTCCCAGAGTTGAGAGGCGCCTGTTCAATTCTTGTAACAGGATCAGTGGCAACTAATAACTACGACCATTTTAGTGACATTGATCTCAATATACTTTTTGCCACTGACGAACAGGTGGCAAAATTCTCCCAGAGCATATCAAAATACAAACAACACCTCAGAGAAATTGGGGAGCCGGTGCAAATTCATAAGCCAAACACCTACCAGTCCATCAAAGCAACGCTCGCAACATGGCAAAACGATTCTCTGTTGAGAGAATATGCTCAAGCATTGATCGTCAACGATCCCCAAGATCAATTTTTGGCGATACAACAAAAATTTGCATACTACCCGCAAGAAATATATAAGGAAAAAATTCAGTGGCTTTTTGCAGAAATGAATTTTCAGCTCAAGGATCGACTTGAGATTGGGGTCGCTCGGCAAGATCGATATTTCTGTGAGATCGTAAAGATGAATATCGTAAGATTGTTTTTGAATACATTACTCCTTCTAGGGCACAAATATCCGTCATTTGATAAACATCTATATCGCGATGCGAAGATGATTTTGCAGGAAGAAGTAAAACTTGTAGACAAACTTATTGGCGAAAAAGATTTGCCACAAATTCAACTCGAGACTCAACAACTTAAAGATCGTATTGAAACACTTCTCTTGGCAGCCCAGTTGATACCAAAAGAAACCGACCAGTACTGGATCGACCTGCGGCCCGCTTATCAAGTCAAATTGGACTAAGACAATGAAAGGTGACGTACAAATGCGAAAACAAAGAGACAAAGAACACTTCGTTTTACGAGATGCAGACATATTTCCTAATGCAAAAACTGTCGAAGGAATGAAGTTTGAAGAGCGACTTGCAGTGAAGGTAATTCTTTTCGACAAAGACAAGAAGTTGGCACTCGTGGGAACCAAGCACCGTCTCTTGCCTGGTGGTGGAGTGGATAAAAATGAAGGTAATGAGGATGCTGCTAAGCGTGAAATAAGAGAAGAGGTTGGCTGTGAAATAAAGGTCATCCGTGAAATAGCGAAAACTGAAGAGTTTCGAGAAAAAATCGGAAGACACCAATACACGAGATTTCTTCTCGCTGAAGTTGTGGGTGAGAAAGGTACACCTCAAACAACACAAAGTGACGAACAAGGCATAGTTATCGAGTGGTGCACGCTCGCAGAGGCAATCACATTATTGGAAAAACAGAAAGAAGAAATCCCCTTCGAAGAATATAACGCCTGTTTCAATGTCCGCACTCATCTTAAGGTTTTGAAAGAGTTTCAAGCCAGCAATAATAGTGCGATCTGAAAATCAGCCCCCCAGTGCCCTTCTGGGCTCACGGATGGCTCTAGGTGTGCCACTTTCCTGCATAGCTGTGTCATATACCACTTCATTTTGCTAAAATAGGTCAATGGATGAGCAAAATAGCCCCTCAACAGAACCCACTACAACTACCCCTGATCCAGTGGTAAATACCCCAGCAGTTGAACCACAGCAAGCTGAAGTCGTTCAAGCCCCAGCGGAGATAGCTCCTGTACCAGAAACAACTCAAATTGTCGCACCATCTGAGCCGATCGCCGAAACCCCAACGGCTCAAATGGCAGGAAGTGAGCCGTTGCCCGAAGTTCAATCGGCGTCTGCACCGAGCGCTACCGCGCCAGCGGAAGCGCCTCAGCCACAAACTCCAACTGTCACTCAAGCTTCAACGGCAACGCCAGAACCAATGCCAACTCCTGTGCAACCTGCCCCCGCATCCATGCCCGCGCAAGCGCCAGTCACAACTCCTCCTCGTAACCTCGCTCGTCTCTTCCTCGAAAAAGCGAAAGCAGTCATCCAATTTCGCAAGCAGAAGAAACTCACAAAGATTATGACGCTGTTTGAAAAGAAAAAACAAATCACGAATGACGAAGTGGAAAAACTCCTGCATGTCTCCGATGCAACCGCGACACGCTATCTTTCTGAACTAGAGAAGCAAAACAAGATCACACAGACAGGAAAAATAGGACACGCAGTCACATACACCAAGCGCTAACTCACACTCAGTCCTTCGATCACTGCATGTCAGCTCTCGCACAGCATATTCGCCGTACCAATCACGTGGATTCCTCCGGCCTCGGGCATTTCCGCTAGGGCGCCCATGATAACCGGATGAGCGCCGCCGCGAACGGAGGCACCCATGTTCGTAGCGAAAGCGACAAGAGGAACTCGGTAATGAAAACTCGGGTGGGGGGTTGTGCGGGTGGCGGTCCTCCGCCTCCACGCGGGGGGGAGGGTCCGCCCATCCCCCCAAACAGAGGCGGGCGTGACTCGCCGATTCAGAGTCTTCAAAGTCGAACGGCTCAATTGGTGGGAAATGAGCCGTTCAGAGTAAACCAACGGCTCACTCGGCGAGGCAACCGCCCGTTCACTGACATCTAGGCGCGAGTAGCCCTAGCGGAAATGCCCGAAGCCGGATGGCTGAGGGTGCACTGAAACTCCAACTACCTCTCACTCCAATCGCCGCACCGAAGTCGGAGGGCGATCACGGGAGTCTGTACGGAGAGAGAAGTGAAGAACGGATACTGCGCGCAAGGAGGAAGCACCCCCGGCTGGCGCATCAGCAGGAAACGAGCAAGCCCGAACAACCACAATGCTCTCGATCTACACATGCTCGTTTCCTGATGAATGCGACAGTTGCCCCACGGTCATCTTCTTCCTTACTGCAATTTTCTTATGGCGGGGCGGAAAAAAATCGAGAGCCGGAGATGCCGTGGGGAGACGAGCGAAGCGAGCGGGGGTGCCTGAGTGGTTGTTGATTACTTATTTATTTTCGAAAAAGGTTCGAGCGAGCCACGGCAAAAGAGCACCAAAAGAAAAAACGGCTAATGCCGTTTTTTCTTTTGGTGCCCTCGAGAAGTTACCTGCGCGCATTACGGATAAGAATCGAAAGGGTTTTCATTGTCGCGTCTTTGAGAGTGAAGACAACCTGCGGCGGTTGCCGAGATTCCTGCCACAAAATAGCATCCCTTTTTCTTCCCATAGTCCCCTTCACCCGCTATACTGGATGTAATTCATATGGACACAAAAAAAGTACTTTCGATTGAAGACGATGCATTCCTTTCCAGCCTTGTTTCCGGCAAACTTATCGAATCCGGATTTTCGGTCATCACAGCAGGAACGGGGCATGATGGTCTTTCAAAAGCAAAAAGTGAGCAGCCGAGTCTGATCCTGCTTGATATCATGCTTCCGGATATGGGAGGGTTCGAAATACTTGAAAAGCTCAAAAGTGATCCGGCAACCAGCAGCATACCGGTCATCATTCTTTCCAACCTCGGCGGGAGAGATGAGATCGAGCGCGGAGTAAAATTAGGTGCTTCAAGCTACTTGATCAAGTCAAATATCCTTCCTCACGAAGTGGCAGAAATGGTGCAGAGCCAGATCTCTACCACAACCCCGGATGGGGCAACCGCGGCATAGCGATACGAGTTCGACAATAAACAAAAAAGAGCCCTTTCAGGCTCTTTTTTGTTTATTTCTTTGCTTGCTGCTTCTTGAGAAACGCGACAACACGAGATTTCTTTCGGGCTGCAGTATTTTTCTTGATGACACCGCGCTTTGCTGCCTTATCGATCGCCTTATAGACGTTCGCAAGTTCTTTCGAGGCTTCAGTGAATTTCTTTGCAAGCGCCATCTTTTTGATGGTCTTTATCTCATCGCGCATGGTGTTTGTGCGACGAGCGTTATGGACTGCGCGTCTCGCGGTAACGCGGACTGCTCTTTTTGCTGATGACGTAATTGCCATAATCGGAAATCCTACAGGAGGAAGTGTAAAAAGGCAAGTCTGGGGGTCGCGATGTTCGGAGAACGTTGTATAATAGTGGTCATGATAGGCCACATCCATGGTGCGGTGCTCGACAAAGACGAGCGCTCACTGATTATTGACGTTTCGGGTATCGGATACGTGGTTTCTTCGACACCCATCACCCTTACTCAGGCGGAAGTCGGGAAAGAAGTGTCACTTTGGACCCACCTTGCAGTGCGGGAAGATGCAATGGATCTTTATGGATTCAGTGGAAAAGACGAACTCGCACTGTTCCGACTATTGATCAATATCTCCGGAATCGGACCAAAGAGCGCCCTCAACGTGCTCGCACTTGCTGACATCAAGACTCTGACCAGGGCTATCGCGTCAAATGATAGTAGCTATCTCACTAAGGTGTCCGGAATCGGAAAAAAACTTGCCGAAAAGATTATCCTCGAACTACGTGACAAAGTTGGCGGGATCGAGGAAGCAGCAATGCCGCACGCTGAATCTGAAGCACTCGAGGCACTCGAGGCACTAGGCTATACTCCACGAGACACTCGCGAGATAGTTCGCGCACTTGCAAGAGACAATTCGACCTCACAAGAAATTATTCGTAAGGCCCTCCAAACACTCGGCGGACGCTCGTCGTAATTTATGAAAAAGTTTTCTCTTCTCATCATTCCGTTATTCTTTGCTCGTACTGCTAGTGCAGCGTGTGCCAGCCCTGACCAATATGAGCTTCTGGTACCTATCGGATCACTTTCTGGCTGTGTTGATCTCGGCACGTATATCAAGGGAATGTTCGAAACTATCATCGGCATAGCAGGCATTCTTGCTGTGGTAATGATCGTGATCTGTGGAATAAAACTCATGACGGCGGGAAGTGCTGGGGGGAAGAGCGAAGCAAAAGATTGCATCACGAACGCACTATTCGGAGTACTTCTTGCGGTCGGATCATGGCTGATCCTGAATACCATCAACCCGCAACTTCTTGCGGCAAAACCTTCTGCAATAGGTGTACCTGTCGCACCACTTGCACCATCCACTCCGACCCCCGCCACTCCTTCAGGAACTACGATCTGGCAGCCGGGTCCAAGTTGTCCCGCGGTTGCAGGAAGCATCGTCACCAAAGCACCAGATGTGTACTGTTCAGGAGTGGCACCTACCGCAACCTCTATCTGTTGTCAGTACGTCACCGTACCGATGACTCCGCCAGTTGGAACACCGCCGATACCGGTTCCACCAGTGGGAACACCCTATGTACCCGTCCCAATGAGCGGTCCGGTTTGGATCGACAGTGCAACAACCAACGTAAGTGAAGGTGCGGGAAGTGTGACGATCATCATCCGTCGTGGGGGTGACATCCTCGGAACGGTTGACTACAGTATCACGAATGACACTGCAACGGCAGGTGCTGATTTTGGGTCGATCTCCGGTACCCTGACATTCCCTCCCGGAGTGAACCTCCTTTCAATCACCATTCCCATCCTCGAAGATGCACTTGTCGAGGGGAACGAGCGATTCATTCTCAATATCACGAATGCTACCGCAGGGCTTTTCCTTGGGGCTCCCCGGGCACTTCCAATCACCATTGTCGACAACGACGTCGCTACCCCTGACGTCACTCCCCCGGTCGTGAGTATCCTCTATCCGGTGAATGCGGTCGGGTTGGTCACCACTTCGCCGAGCATCAGCGCACGAGTCAGTGTCTCAGAAGAAACCAAGTTATACCGAGTTGACGTCTACTCGGTCCGAGCGAGTACTTCAGTGAAGATCTCGAATACGATCGCATGTCTCACTACGCCTGTCTGCCCGACACTCGGCGGGACATTCAACATCGCATCGACCACTCTTGGTCCGATGTACAATGAGTACTACAATCTTGTCGCTCGAGGATGCGACGTAGCCGGAAACTGCGGATATGCAACGACCTCGATCGGATTTACCGCACTTTGTAACGACACCACGGGTGCGACAACAAGTTATCGCTGCTTTACTCTCCCAACCGGTGCCGGGGCGACCACAAGTCCTACCGTGCCGGGGCGAACGAATGCACATCTGATCAAACTCAATTCTCCGACCGGAGGCGGCACAGTATCTATATCAACCATCGCTCCTTATTTCGATTATTACGGAGAGAGCTGCACAGACATGTGGGGCAACTCACTGTGGTGCGGATACGGCTGTGCTGCACCGAGCTATGACACCTGCAATCTTGTTCCCACAACTCCAATTTGCGGAGGGATACCCTGTGTTTATGGATGTGCAGTAGATCACTGGACCGCGTCATGCAATCTCACGCCGCCTCCTCCGATGTGCGGAGGAATATCCTGCCCGAGCGGCTGCGCGATCAGCCCGGATTTCCCTATGTGCTTCATCCCTGAGCCCGTCGTGATCGCCTCACTTGCCACAAGACCAAATGACCTGAGTCTTGGAGCCCCTTGCGGCAACGGTGGGTCATTCCCAGGCGCAACAACACTGAATATCACTTTTGGCACATCGAGTCCTGCGTGTGTCCTAAAGCCTTATTTCAACTATTTCCTCGACATCACTGCAAGTGACGGAAAGCCACACAACTTCCAGATCAATTACAATTGGGCACCGTAGAGCAGAATAACGCGTAGTGGTATGATGCGAATATGAAGAAGCTCATACGGCGCATCATCCCTCAATCGGTATACTCCTTGTATCACTTCGTTTTGGCGCTCCTCGGTGCGCTGCGATACGGCTTTCCATCTCGTCGCCTTGTTGTCATCGGCATTACCGGCACAAAAGGAAAGACGAGCACGACGGAATTATTGAACGGAATACTCGAGGCCGCAGGAAAAAGGACCGCTGTGCTCGGGACACTTCGCTTCAAGATCGGAGAGAAGAACGAGCGCAACCTGAAGAAGATGACCATGCCAGGAAGGTTCTTCGTGCAGAAATTCCTCAGTGATGCTGTGGCTGCTGGCTGCACCCATGCGATCATCGAGATGACATCGGAGGGCGCAAAACAGTATCGTCAACGCTTCGTAGACATGGACGCACTCATCTTCACAAACCTCTCACCTGAACATATAGAGTCACACGGGTCGTTCGAGAATTACCGAGACGCAAAACTCTCGATCGCACGCACACTGGCTCGCTCATCAAAAAAACATCGGTATATGGTGGCAAACGCAGATGATGATGCAGGCAGACTTTTTTTGAGTGTACAAGGTGTTGAGGCTGTCCCGTTCAGCATTCATGACGCAGAGCCGGTCGAAGCTACCGCAAGTGATATCACTCTTTCTTGGGATGGAGAGAGGGTCACCTCCCTGCTTCCCGGTCTTTTCAACACATACAATATCATTGCCGCGGCAACTTGTGCCACAAAGCTCGGGATAGCAAAAGAGGCAATCCTGTCAGGGATCACCAACGTGAAACGCATAGAAGGGAGAGCTGAGCGGATCGAGGGGGGTCAACATTTTCCTGTCATCGTTGACTATGCACACACTCCAGACTCCCTCGAAGCACTATATACGACATTCAAAGGGTACGAGAACGTCTGCATACTCGGAAATACGGGGGGAGGTAGAGACAAATGGAAACGTCCAGTCATGGGGAAGATCGCTGAAGCATATTGCACTGAAATCATCCTCACCAACGAAGACCCGTACGACGAAGACCCTCGAGAAATACTTGAGGAAATCGCCAGCGGCATGACCGAGAAAAAACCATTGATCATTTTGGATAGACGCGAAGCGATAGCAAAAGGGATCGCACGAGCGAAAGTACTCAATAACCCAGCACTACTCATTACCGGAAAAGGAACTGATCCGTATATTATGGGCCCTAACGGAACAAAAACGCCCTGGGATGACCGTGATGTCGCCAGAGAAGAATTGCTTGCATCTAATAAACACCGCTAGCGCCCAAAGATCCTGAACACGGCGACACCGAATGCAACGGAGACATTCAAGGACTCCTTTTCCCCATACATCGGTATTTCGACGAGAACATCGCAGGCAGCACGTAGTGAGTCAGACATCCCATCCACCTCGCTTCCCACAATAAACAGGACTTTCGTTGGTGGAACGAGGGTTCGGTAGTCGATGGAACGAGGGTCCTGCTCAAGCCCCACAACGGTAAATCCCTCATTCTTTGCATTAAGTATGGTTTCTTCGAATGATTCAACATACTCCCAAGGGACCGAGATTTCTGCGCCTAAGGCTGTTTTGGCGATCTCCTTGACCGGTCTTTTAAAACGATCGAGCGGGCGAGGTGAATAACCGCCAAGAAAGATGCGGGTCACCCCAATAGCGTCGGCAGTACGAAATATCGAGCCTACATTATGGCTACTTCGGATATTGTGGACAAGAAGATGGATCTCATGCGTTCTATCAGTCACGAAGATATGGTACTATACCTCTCATGCTTTCACTATTTCCGACACTTCTTGATTGGAACTGGTATGTCCCCTTTTTGTTCAGGATATTTCTTGGATACTACTTCTTCAATTTAGGACTCCACATGATGAAGAAAAGTGACGAGAGCGCATGGAAGATCCTTGGCGGAATGAGTTCAATAATGGGAATCATGTTCGTACTCGGAGTAGTGACCCAACTCTTGGGAGTCATCGCGGCCGTTTCTTCTCTCATGCTTTCGTATTTCAAAAAGAAAAAAATGAAGTACTCCCTGGAATCAACTTCTTTCTATGCACTGCTCTCTCTTGTTTCTATCTCATTGCTATTTCTCGGAGCAGGTCCATACGCGATCGACCTGCCCCTTTAAAAACTCGTATTCGTGTGTTAGTATCAAAAAATTCTCGAACAGTCGAGAATGACTGATTTTTCAACGTTATTTTATCCCCCTATAGCTCAGCTGGTAGAGCAGTAGCCTTTTAAGCTAACGGTCGCAGGTTCGAGCCCTGCTGGGGGGACTAAATGAGATTCAAAGAGCACCCTTCGGTGCTCTTTGGCTTCTATCGACTTTCGGGAAAGCTTTTTTGGTTTTGTGACACTAAAGCTTACCCTCAGTCTATAATTTCCATAAATTAAGGCCTATTTCAGGGATAAACTCCCTTTCCAGCGTATTTTCATGGAAACGGATGGTTACCTCGCATGTTGCACCGACGACAAGCTTTCGAACATGCCCACCAAAGGCATTGAATTCGGCGTCAGCAATGGTGGAATGGAGGTGGACGACGGGTTTACCTTCAAAGTAACTGATATTCCCCACCCCGCCAGTTACTTCGAATTCACCGATGAACTCTCTCCAATGATACTCTTTCTTTTCAAGTGAGTAGAACCCCAACTCAATGCTCGTTGTTGCACCAATCACCGTGAATGTGCCTGACTTACTATTGTCCAGAGAAAATAGGTCAATCAAACCAGAAATAAGTTCGTCGCCGCGTTCAAATCGGATAAGCACAGCATCTGCATTTTCTCGAATTTTCATTATTCAATTGTATCAAACACAGATCACAGATTCGGCAGACTTGCCATATTTAAAAAAATGTATTGTAACAATCATATGTATATAGTTATCCACACCATGTCCTTGAATGTTGTAAAGGACAGAGTATACTCATATCAGACGATTCTCAGTAAGTCACTTTTTCTAAAAGACTACTGAGAGATCAGTAGTTCTTTACACAATCAACAAAGGTTTTCCTCCAACACAAAGACCGACAATAGTCGGCAATCAAAGCCGGGACACTCAAACCCGGCTTTTTAGCACCTTTTTTTAGTTATTGAGTATGAATTCTTCGAGGAGCTCCTCAAGCCCACCCTCCCCTCTATGTCCTTTATGATATATCTCTTTTAGGGTTGTTACCTTGTCTTTTAGCTCATGCAAAGTGAAGTTTTTCGCAAGGGTCGAATATGTCCTATATGATGACTCTTTCACACCGCAGCGAAGCGCAGCGGGCTTTGGCAATATGCTCGTAATTAGCATGGTCTTGAATCCCCAAAATACCGTTCCGTGCACTTCTTCCATTGCTGAGCCAGCTTTCCTCACTTTTTCAAATTCAACCCATGATGCTTTTTTGTCTTTTCGCGCAAGGGCATTCACAACTCCAAAACTGTCGATCCGGGACTCGAATTTTTTCGCAAGCGGATATTCCTTGACCTCCCCAAGCCGCTCAAAGAAAGCCTTCAGGTCCTTTCCCGGAGCAACTTCGCGAATGATCACCTGATGGTCTGTTTCCCTTAGAACGGTGCGGAAAAAGGATTCTCCGTCGGGGTGATCCAGAATACCGTCAAAATAAAGGATGTTTTCTCCCCCAAACAGACTTTCAGAGGTGAACGCATCGACAGCACCGGTAAGGTCGAAAAGTGTGTCGTCAAAATAACTCGCATGTGCTGAGGGACTTTCCGCTCGCAGTTGTTCAAAAAATGCCCTCGCTTCCATGCGTGCTCGCTGAGTATCATCCCCAAAGTAGCAGCGGATCATATGAAAATTCTAGCACGAAAATGAGCGTGCAAAGAACAACCCCACCGCCAGGAGGGGTTGCTGAAAAGCTTGTACCAGGAATCTCGATCAGCGCTTGCCGGGCATAGTTTGATCGTTCTGGGTCGGCGCCTGGGCGCCGTAGCCCACATTCTTGTCCATAAGGAGCGGAACGAATGCACAGCCAGCGAGTTCGAGGGAAACGAGCAGGAGCAGTAAGGCAGAAAATCGACGGATCATGATTCCTCTTGAATCTGATGATGGACTATCTATATTATGAATAATAATTATTATTTTGTCAATATTCTAACATTTTGCACCCGCACGGGCGGATAAATGTGACTAGAGGTCAGTGAATCCCCTCTACGCAAGGCTTCCCCAGCGCATTCCCTTTGCCATGTCTACAGTGAGCGGAATCGACTCCCCCTTCGTTCCAACCGCAACCCCCGTCATGGCTTTCACGATGATCTCCTCCGCTTTCTTGAGAGTTGTTTCATCATCGGAAACCTCGAATATCAGTTCATCATGCACCTGCAGGATAAGTTCGATCTGTTTCTCTAACTTCGCCGATCGTATTGCTTCATCCGAGCGGATCATTGCTATCTTCACAAAATCAGCCGCGGTCCCCTGCAGAGGAGCATTCATCGCCATGCGTTCTGCCATTGCTTTCATAAAAGGTATCTTTGAGCGAAGATTCGGGAACAGACGCCTTCGTCCGAAAAGTGTTTCTGTGTAGCCTTTTTTCGTCGCGTCCTTCTTTACATTCTCAAAATAGAGCGCGATGGCAGGAAAAGTGACGAAGTACTGATCATAGAATTCCTGTGCTTCTTCCCGTGTTGATCCAAGATTCTGCTTAAGAGCATTCACTCCCATCCCGTAGATGATACCGAAATTGATCACTTTTGCCTTTCTGCGCATTTCTTTTGTCACTGCCCCAGGGTCTATCTTGAACACGCGAGAAGCGACCGATGTGTGGATGTCTGATCCTGAACGGAAAATCTCAGCAAGTCCGGAATCACCGGAAAGCATCGCAAGGACGCGCATTTCGATCTGAGAGTAGTCAAAAGACATAAGAACTTTTCCTTTTGGAGCGATGAATGCATCTCGGATCACCTCACCAAGTCCCTCACGCACGGGAATATTCTGAAGACCTGGATTTGTCGAGGAAAATCTTCCTGTTGCCGCTCCGTCCTGGTGGAATGTGGTGTGCACTCGGTTTTCCGAGTCGACCATTTGAGGAATGTTGTCGATGTAGGTCGACAACAATTTTTGGTACTCGCGATAGATGAGTATCGTCGAAATGATCGGGTGCGCATCACGTAATTTTTCCAACTCAGATTCGCGGGTAGAGCGGGCACCGCCTTCGGTCTTCTTCAATCCTTTTGCCGTCAGATTGAGTTTATCGAACAAGATAACTCCGAGCTGTTTCGGTGAATTGATATTGAACTCCTCTCCCGCATGCATATATATGTCTTTTTCTGCCTGAGCGAGTTTTTTGTGATACTCCTTTGATAGCTCTGCAAGATATGGAACATCGATCATCACCCCTTTTGTCTGCGCACGTTCGATGATCGGGATCAGGGGGAGTTCTATCTGCTCAAAAACACTGAAAATACCGCTCTGCTTAAGCTCTTTCTCGATCACTTGGTATGCTTTTGTGACATCGGTCTCTCCGGTATATTCGCTCACGTCCTCAGGGCTGGGAGTGGTCTTTTCTGAATCGATAAGCCACAATCCGATCTCGGCCTTACGCAAAAGAAGGGGGTCACCTACGAGTAAGGCGGGTGTGGTGGCACTCTTCTTGAGTTTTCTACTCTCTGTTTCAGACTGTTTCTCTTCTTCCGTCCCAAAAAGGCTCTTCACTCTTCCTCCGAGAGTTTTGAACTCCAATTCAGCGAAAAGTTTCACTGCCGCATCCGCAGAGAACGTGTCCTTCCATTTCTGTTCGGGTAGCTTGTATTTGATAGGTGCATCGAGCCTTATTGTTGCGAGCATCTTCGAGAACAACGCCTCCTCTTCTCCCTTGGTCAAAAGGTCGACGATGCGGGGTTTTATACCCGCATCGGAAAAAGACCCTTTGTCTTTCTTGAGTGCCTTATATATCCCTTCGATTGTACCGAATTTCTGTATCAAGGTACTTCCCGTCTTTTCTCCTATCCCGGCAATGCCGATGATATTGTCGGACGGATCCCCGCGTAGTCCTTTGTAGTCCGGAACTTGTTCCGGACCGAACCCAAAGCGCTCTCTCACTTTTTCTTCATCGTAAACGATCGTGTCGTTTATGCCTTTTCTCAAGGTATATACTCTCACACGCCTACCTGAAACAAGTTGCAGTGTATCCATGTCGCCGGTGACGATAAGTATTTCGAGATCCTTCATTTTCTTCGTTTGTTCAACGATTGTGCCAAGCATGTCATCTGCTTCATACCCCGGCGCGTCATAGATAGGTATGTGGAACGCGGTGAACACATCCCTACTACGCTTGAGTTGGGCCTTGAGGTCATCATCGAGTTTTTTCCGTCCTGCCTTATATTCTTTATATTCCTTGTGGCGGAATGTCGGACCGGGAAGATCGTAGCACGCAGCCATATAATCAGGGGCGAATTCAGCGATTGCCCGAATCAACATTGTCGAAAGACCATAGAGTCCACCCGTCGGTTCGCCGGCTTTTGTGGCGAAATCGGGGAGGGCATGATATGCGCGATGGATGATCGCATGTGCGTCGAATAAAACAAGCCGAGTGGGGCGTTCTTTGGAAACCATCACCCAATGATACCGCAAATTAAAAAACCTCCAATTGAGGGGTTTTCAGCATACATATCTTTGGGCAGGTCACGAATATTTTCTGCTGAAAATTTCGCGACCCCGCCTCGCGCCGCCGCGCTCCGGCTCTAAAAACTTCCATGCTTTCAGTTTTTAGCACCTTTTGGGGATTTAGGAAAATCCCTCAAAAGGTCTTGCGTGAGAAGACCGGAGCTCACTGAGGATTCATATCGCGCACTCGCCCTACAGGCGCAGTACACCTTTTGGGGATTTAGGAAAATCCCTCAAAAGGTCTTGCGTGAGTGACAGCCCATCATAGGAATGATGGGTTCCCTTTCGTCACTCACTCACCCCAGCTGGCACCGAACTCGTAGAGAAGTAGCTGACATGCTTCTTCGACATCCTCATCACGAAGGACGAACACATCGAACCCGAATGGTTCCTCTCCCGGCTTTACCGTACTTGGTGACCGTTCGCGCAGATAACTCTTTATCCCTCGGGTATTCAGAAATTGGCGCGTTTCATGCGCCTGGGTCCCGTCTCTGAAGAATTTCACTCGTGAGCTCATGATGGAATATCGATCGTTCTTGTATGTTCATCCACGAACGTGAACTTCAGTGTACTCGCAAATGAAGGATAATGCTTCCCCAGCTGTTCAGGCCACTCAAGTATGATGAGTTTTTTCGGATCACCTACTATTTCATCGAAACGGAGCGCGGAGAGCTCATGCTCGTCCTCTATCCGATATGCATCGATATGAACGAGTTCTTTCCATTGTTTTCCTGAAAGCGGGTAGAATTTTGCAAGGACGAATGTGGGCGAGAGGATATCATCATTGACACCGAGTGCGGCGGCGAGCGCTTTTGTGAACGCGGTTTTTCCAGAGCCGAGGTCACCGGAAAGACCGATGACCGTTGCCGTAGAATCCGAGGGTCGAAGTTGCCCGGCAAACTCATTCGCTAACTCAGATAATTCATGCAGGTTTTTCACTGTATGTTCCATTCCTGACATACTAGCATAACCGGTATGTTCGGGAATATTATGCAGCAACGACACCGTTTCCGAGCTGATTTGCTTCGCGTTGTCGGCGAGCAGTCTCTTCTTCGAGGGCAATCTCCTCTTTGCGAGCGACATAATATGCACGCGCTTTTCGAATTCCGAAGATGATGAGAGTGATGATCCCCACGTAGAGTATCCATCCGAATATCGAACTCGGGAATAGTGAGAACGAGGACGAGGAAGTCGAGGAGCTCTTTGCTTTCGCCGCAGATGCGGCAGCCGCAGTGCCTTCTGCGCTCACGACCTCAACTCCGCCGGTCGAAGGGGAATATTCGAGTCGAGCACGAGCATCAGGGAAAGTTCCGTCTGCGTCGCCCGTTGTCATTCCAAGAATGCTGATCGTCCGAGTAGAGCCGCTTTCGAGTCTTCCGACAGGGAGTACGTAGGTTCTTTCCGGACCAGAACCCTCCTCGAGCAAGAGCTCGTTGGTGGTATTGTCACCGATATACACGACACTTCCGGGAAGAATGATCTTCAGTTTCGCATTTGTCGCGATATCAGAGCGACGATAAGCGTATGTCACTCGATACTCGACCGGGGTGTGTGAGGGGGCCTTGTTCGGCCCTACTTTCTCGACCGTCACTTCGGCGACTTTCTTTCCGGTAAGGGTATTCCAGAAGGTACCTAGGGGTGTCGTCGCGCCAGCTCCTGCTACCTGAGTCGCAGTATCAACTGTATTACCGCTTGATGTAGTTTTTCCACTCGTTACCGCTCCGGAATTACCAGATGTTGCGCCAGAAGTGTTCGTTGTGTTATTTGCTGCGGTTTTATTACCCCCAAACAATGAACTGAACGAAAAGCTCGGAAAATTAAGAGCAGCAGGAGGATAGTATGCTGAGCCGGGAATATACGTACCGCTTGCTGTTCCAGCACTGTAGTTTGCGGCAACTCCTCCCCCTCCGGCTTGATTTGCGCCTCCGTTTCGCACAACACCGTCGCCAGCCTGCGGAGACGCGACACTCTGACTTCGTGGCGTTTCGCCGGCGATCGGGGCGGTACCTTGTGTGGTAAAGCTCCTCACCGCACCATACACGATTCCTTGAGAGTTTTGTGCCGCGATACGGTACATGTACGATGTGCCGGGCGTAAGGTTTGCCACGGCTAGTTGTGCAACCCCCGAATCTCCACCCCATCCTCCTACCTGAGTAGCATTTTCAAGTCTATTGGTGGTGCCATATTCAAACCACCATTTCACTCCCTGCCCTTCATGGGGAGCGATATAGCCGCGAAGTGTTGCGGACTTCTCAAGGATAGCGGTCGGAGTACGAGTCTCAACGATCACGATCGGGTCAACGGCTTCAGTTATGGTCTTAGTAGTGAAATAAGTTGTGATGCCTGTATCACGACCTCGGCTGCTTTCCGCAACCAAACGATAGAAGTATTGTACATTGGGAGCAAGACCGTACACCGTGTCACTGAAATCGTTGAGCGTGCTCCCTGCGCCAACTTGGCGATGAGCAGTCTCGTACACGGTAGTGCGACCGGAAACCCCCCACTCGAACCATGCATAAGTATCGGCAATCTCATTCGGATTCACTGAACCATTCATGATCGCACTTTTTTCGGTAATGAAAGTCGGATTTTTCGTGTTTGCCACCGGTGCCGCCTGATATGCTGCGGCAAAAAACGGCTGCAGAAGCAGTAGTGTGAGCGGCACAACGAGCGCAAGCTGTAGTTTTTTTCTGTGCGTGTTCATGTTGGAATTATACACTATTTAAACATTTTGTCAAACGATCTTCCGACCAAACTCCGGCACCTTGTGGAAGCATGAAACAACAAGTAAAATGGTTAGGAAATGCCTCATTTTAATGACGGAAAAGACAGTAAGCAGTTCACCGACATGCGCGAGAAGGAAGCTGAGGCTTTGGCGCAGATATTGGCCGAACGCTACGACCTCCCCTATGTCGATCTTTCCCGTGTGATCGTCGACAACAATGCGATCCGTATTATTCCGGAAGCGACCTCTCGTGACGCAAAGGTAGTCATATTCGGACTGAACATGCACCAGATAGATATGGCGGTACAGACACCAAATAATCCGAAGATCGCGAGCGTACTCGAAGAACTCCAGCGCCAAGGGTATGCGACGAATCTCTATATCGCTTCTGAATTCTCGATCGCGAGAGCATGGGAAACCTATAATGAAGTTTCTTATGCGAAGGCAGAGACGAAGGGAGTCATGTCGGTCTCCGATGAGACGATGCAGAAATACGTCTCGACCATCAAGACAATTACCGACGTGAAGGCGGTTGTTGAGGGAGCAATATCTTCCGGAGACATCCATTCACTTTCGACTGTCGTCGAGATCGTACTTGGTGGAGCTGTGGCGACGGGAGTTTCCGACGTACACATCGAACCGGAAAAAGAGAGCGTGAAAGTCCGCTACCGCTTGGATGGCATCTTGCAGGATGTGGTGATCATCACTCCTGAAAACTACAAGAAAGTGCTCGCACGCATCAAACTGCTAGCAGGAGTGAAGCTCAATTTGGTGCACCAGGCACAGGACGGTCGTTTCACCATCAAGATCAGCGGTGTTGATGTCGAGGTGCGTACCTCAATTCTCCCCGCAGCTTATGCTGAATCGGTCGTTATGCGTATCCTAAATCCAAAATCGATCTCTGTGCCGCTCGAAGAGCTTGGTATGGATGAGTACTTCTACCAGATCATGGTGGACCAGATCAATAAGCCGAACGGACTTATCCTCACGACAGGCCCGACCGGTTCAGGTAAAACCACGACACTCTATGCATGTCTCAAGAAGCTTCGCAGCCCGCAAGTGAAGATCATCACCATTGAAGACCCTATCGAATACCATCTCGACGGTATCTCGCAAACTCAGATCGATCATGAAAAAGGCTATGATTTCAGCCACGGATTGCGTGCTGCGGTTCGCCAGGACCCTGACGTGATCATGGTCGGAGAAATCCGCGACGAAGAAACAGCCTCGGTTGCGATCGATTCCGCGCTAACCGGACACCTCGTTTTTTCTACGCTTCACACCAACAATGCCGCAGGTGCCATCCCTCGTCTTGTCGACATCGGTATCAACCCGAAGATTATCAGTTCCGCGCTCAATATCGCGATCGGTCAACGTCTAGTTCGTCGCTTATGCAAGTTCTGCAAGGAAGAATATGTGCCGGACGGGAAAGAGGCAGAGGCGTTTGCCCGAGAGCTGCCGGAAATAAAGAAATTCCGCCCGAATCTCGTTGTTCCCGAAAAACTCTGGAAACCGGTCGGCTGCGAGAAGTGTTCATTCACTGGATTCAAGGGACGCGTTTCCATCTATGAAGGAATATTGATGGATCGAGCGATCGAGGCGATCCTACGCGAGAACCCAAGTGAGCGTGAGATAAAAGAAGCCGCAAAACCTCAAGGGATACTCGATATGCGCCAGGATGGATTCGTGAAATGCATGTCCGGAATGACTGCTATCTCGGAGATCGATCGCGCTGTTGGACTTGAGGAAGGCCGATAGTTGAAGGATATTCTGCGAAATTCATCAGAAAATTCGCTTATTCTCTGCGAGAGAGATAAAAAAACACCCTATGGTGATTTTTTTATTTCTGATCCTGTTCGAACACATTACCCTTCAAACAACTACTTCTCACATATAATATGAAAAGTTAAATGCATTCCTGAGGGGAACTCCAGTTGAGACGCGTGAGCGTTAACCAGGGAATCCTTGGAAGTACATCATGGAAGCCTGTGGGGCCTTAGTAGTTTGAAGGGTGATACGTTCGAGTCATCTGCTATTACCCAAGGTGTGAGGATCGTTACAGAAGCACTATATCACGACAATACAAAGTTGTCAATACCCTCTCATGGCGAACTGTCTTTATCTTGGAAGATAGAGACTCACATGGCATACTGAGGAGGAAAAGAGTTTCGAAAAACGTTGCTCGATTCCTGTGCTTGTAAAAGTGTAGCACAGTCGACACCTATGTCAAGTATTCAAACCGAAAAAACAGAAAATAGCCCTAAGGATAGCCTTTTTCTTGACCAACGACTGCGCCCTGAGCATTGGGAGGACTACATAGGCCAGAATCATATCAAGCAGAATCTGCACATCCTTTTAGCTGCGGCTAAAGAGCGTAGCCACCCTCCGGAGCACCTGCTTTTTTACGGCCCTCCAGGGCTTGGAAAGACGACTCTTGCACACTTGGTGGCGAAGGAGATCAATGCGCAGATGAAGAACACTTCCGGGCCCGCGATCGAAAAAGTTGGCGATCTTGCATCGATCCTCACGAATCTCAACCCCGGCGACATACTCTTCATCGATGAGATCCATCGTTTGAATAAAATGGTAGAGGAAGTCCTCTACCCTGCCATGGAGTCTGGTGTACTCGATATCATCATCGGCAAAGGTCCTTCTGCGCGCACCATCCAACTCGAACTCCCTCCATTCACACTGATTGCAGCAACAACTCGTATTGCCCTCCTCTCTGCCCCGCTCCGATCTCGATTCTCGGGAGGAACATTCCGGCTCGAATTCTACTCCGAAGAGGAAATCGCAAGAATCGTCGAGCGTTCAGCGGATATCCTTGGTGTGCCACTCTCAAGTGGTGCGAGTATGGCAATCGCACAGAGAAGTCGATTCACACCTCGTACTGCCAACTACTTCCTCAAACGTGCTCGTGACTTAGCCCAAGTTGGCAAGACCGAACTCAATGAAAAGATCGTCGAAGACACATTGCGACTTCTCGAAGTAGACGAGATTGGGCTCACACAACCAGACCGCACACTGCTTTCAATTATGATAGAGAAGTGGAACGGTGGACCGGTCGGACTCTCTACTCTTGCTGCAGCGACCAGTGAGGAACAGGCGACGATCGAAGAAGTCTATGAACCATTCCTGTTGAAACTTGGATTACTCGAACGAACACCCCGCGGCAGGACAGCAACAAAAAAAGCATATGAACATCTGGGATTCGAATATATGAAGGATGACCAAGGCAAACTCTTATAAGACAAATTCAAGAAATAACCATGTCAGGACACAGTAAATGGGCGCAAATCAAAAGACAGAAAGGGGCTGAGGATGCGAAGAAATCAAAACTATTCGGTAAGCTCGGAAGTCTCATCGCCTCTGAATCACGCAAATCAAAAGGAGACACTTCAGCTCCGGGACTTCGCACCATCATAGAGAAAGCGAAGAAAGAGAATATGCCGAAAGATACCATCGAGCGTGCCGTCAAAAAAGGCATGGGTGGAGAAGCGGACGCGATGGAAGAGCTGACCTACGAAGCATACGGTCCAGGAGGCTGCGCACTGATCATTGAGTCGTTCACAGGAAACAGGAACAAAGCTGCGCAAGAAATTAAATTCATCCTATCAAAGAATGGGGGCTCGCTTGCCGCTCAGGGTGCCGCATCATGGGCGTTCACAAAAAATGAAGACGGATGGGAACCTGCCAATACGACCCCACTTTCTGACGAGGATGGGGCGCAGCTCTCCACGCTCATCGAAGAGCTTGAAGCGAACGACGAGGTGCAGGATGTTTACACGAACGCTGATTAACTCATGCGGGTACTCGCGATTGACCCTGGATTCGGACGCTGTGGTGTTGCTCTCCTCGACGGAGACGCATCATCGGCGCACATTATCCATTCGGATACGATCAAAACAGACGCGAAGTCGGAATTCATCGACCGGCTACTCGTGATAGCCGAAACAATCTCCGATTTGATCGAGACACACAAGCCTGAGCTAGTCGCCATCGAAGAATTATTCTTCAGCAACAATCAAAAAACGGTTTTCCATGTTGCGGAAGTACGTGGGGTACTGATGTATCTCGCGGTCTCTCGCCATATTCCCCTTGTTGAGTACAATCCGCTTGCTATAAAGATCGCGCTTACCGGACATGGTCGTGCCACCAAACAAGAAGTGATGAAGATGGTCACACGATTGACTGATCTTACTAAGACACCGAGACACGATGATGAATATGATGCGATAGCCCTTGGTATCACCGCACTTGCCGGTGCTAGAAGTATGGCTATACGGGGCCGTTAAATAAAGTTTTCCACATATTATTTTCGCCCTCTTGCGAAGCATCTTGTCGCGTGATACATATTGGGTAATGTTTGATTCGATCACCTTTCAAACATTTGTTCACAGGAAGGGCTAGGATAGTAAGCATGCCCCCGTAAACATTCGACGGAAAACATATCGTTAAATAATTAGATTATAAAAAATTGATCAATCATGGGAGATGACTTAATTGCAGGAGGAATATTACCTGTCGACGATACCTCGTCAGACGAAAAAGAGTTCGACCCTGACGCTCTTGAGAGTGATGATCTTCTTGATGATTTTATTGAGGATCCACTTCTCTCCGAAGAGCTTGCCCTAGGAGATGAAGATGATGAGGAATCACCTTTTGCAGACGAAATGGAGTAGGAATTATCGCCATCATCAAAAAAACAAAGAACACCGCGAGAAAACGCGGTGTTCTTTGTTAATGAGCACTAAACGATGATTCTCACAAAACGATGTTTTCCGATCTTAAGGGTCGTTGTCTTGTCGATCTTAGAAAACGGGTCTGTCACTTTATGTTCACCATCAATACGTATTGCCCCTTCATCTACTAGTCGCCGAAACTCGCTTTTTGATCCTACCTGCTCAGCATCAAGCAATGCGTCTGCAAGCAGAACGCCCTTTTCCGCTTTGTACTCAGGAATATCTTCCGGGAGAGCTTTGTTTTGAAACGTCTCGATAAATGTCTTTCGTGCAGATTCTCCACTCGCTCTACCGTGATATATCTCAACAATCTGCTGCGCGAGCTGCATTTTTACATCCTTTGGATGGGATTTCCCAGTTGTCATGTCAGACATAATCTTTGTCACCTCGTCCATCGGTGTGAAGGTGCATAATTCAAAATAACCAGGCAGCAATGCGTCAGGAAGACTCATAATCTTTCCAAACATATCTGTGGGGGTATCAGTGACGGCGATGTAGTTATCTAGTGATTTTGACATTTTCTCCTTTCCATCAGTCCCCACCAGAAGCGTAAATGAGAGAATCGCTTGAGGTTCTTTTCCGGTCATTTCCATGACTTTTCTTCCCATCAATAAATTGAAGGTTTGATCAGTACCGCCGACCTCAAGATCACATGAACCATAGATAAGTGCGATGAGCTCTGAATCAATTCCTTGAGCGACCGGATACAACATCTCATGCATATAGAGCGGGGTGTTTGAATTGACTCGCTCTTGGAACATATCTCGTTCGAGAAGTTGTGCGTTCGTGATCTTCCTAAGCACCGACAATAGATTTACCACAGAAACAGTGTGGGTTGTTTTTCTCCCAAGGAAGGTTTTCTGCATTCGTGTATTTTCAAACACTGCTGCCTTTGCGACAAACGAAGTACTCGGCACCTCAAGGAGATTTCCGGTCACTTCATCTTTAATCGTAAGTGCATTCTTACTTGCGCCTTCGACACTAATATCTGTCACATTGAAGAACCAGTCTGAGTTTCTACTCCAACTGAACAGGGGGCTATCGATGATCACTCCTTTCTCATCTCGCTCAACAAGAAGAATCTTGTCTACTTGTTCAAGATATGTCGCCATATTCTTTGCGACAGTCTCAAAATCTACTTCCGGTCGCACCTTGCTTTTCCCTGTCGGATCACCGATAAGAGTTGTGAAATCTCCGATAAGAAAGACGATCTTACAACCCAGATCCTGCATTTGTCTTAGTTTTCGTAATACTACCGCATGTCCTAAGTGAATATCCGGCCTTGTGGGGTCCATTCCAAATTTGACGATGATGTCCTTCGTGTACTCACCTTTTGCTTTCGCAATAAGCTTTTTTCTGAACGAGCCGTCCGGATCGACAAAGGTGCCGACCCCCCTTCCAAGTATCTCTGAAATGAGGCTTTCCGCCTCTTGTTCCGTCATTTTCTTTCCCATAAAGTTCATGCTAACACATCATTTTTTCTTTGTCTTTTTGATGAGTTTTTATGCTAGTATAGAGAGAACTTTCTCTATGAGTATCAGCACCCGTAAAAAGAAAAAGGGGGGAATGCTCCATTATATCCAGTTGCTCGTCATCCTTTTCCTGGTCATGATGATCTTTTCTGCAAGTGCGTTTTTTATATGGGCGGCAACTGTCCAAATACCAGATTTCAGTCTTTTCGAGTCTAGAAAAGTGTCACAATCTACGAAACTCTATGATCGAACGGGGACAATCCTTCTTTATGATGTCCATAGGGATGTTCGTCGAACAATAGTCCCATTCGAATCGATAAGCCCTTATGTGAAGAACGCATCGGTTGCTATCGAAGATGATCAGTTCTACCAACACATCGGTATCCAACCAAAGGCAATCCTCCGAGCGGTCCTCGTGAATCTCCATCTTCGTGATGGCTATCTCGGACAAGGCGGATCAACAATCACACAGCAAGTCATCAAGAATGCCCTTTTGACCCAAGAAAAAACCCTGACCAGAAAAGTGAAGGAGTGGATCCTTGCGATCAAACTCGAACACATCATGAATAAAGAACAAATTCTCACTCTCTATTTAAACGAAGCACCCTACGGAGGAAACATCTACGGGATAGAGGAAGCGAGTATGTCCTTCTTTGGTAAACATGCAAATGATGTTGATCTCGCTGAATCGGCATATCTCGCCGCTCTTCCTCAGGCGCCTACCCTTTATTCTCCATATGGGAACAATGTTGATCGTCTTGAAGCTCGAAAGAATCTCGTACTTAAAAAGATGTTCGATCTACAAATGATCACCGCTGGGGATTACGCTTCTGCGACAGAAGAAAAAGTTAAGTTCATCCCCCCACAACAGGGAGGAATAAAGGCCCCACATTTCGTTATGTTTATCAAAGAACAATTAGCGGAACGGTATGGTGAAGATGTACTCAATGAGGGAGGGTTGAAGGTCATTACGACACTCGATATGGGATTGCAAAAAAAAGCGGAAGACGTGGTGAAACAGTACGGGCCACAGAACGAGAAGCAGTTCAACGCAAAAAACGCATCGATGGTAGCGATAGACCCAAAAACCGGACAAATACTCATGATGGTCGGTTCCCGTGATTATTTCGATACCGCCCGTGATGGCAACTACAATATCGCACTCGCAAAACGCCAACCAGGTTCTTCTTTCAAACCTTTCGTATATGCAGCAGCATTTGAAAAGGGGTACACACCAGATACGGTGGTGTTCGACAGTCCCACACAATTTTCCACACGCTGTGATCCTTTCGGTAACCCTCTCCCAGGGTCAAATGCCTCAATGTGTTATATGCCGGAAAATTATGATCATATTTACAGGGGGCCAACATCACTTCGCAATGCTCTCGCGCAGTCAATCAATGTCCCTGCAGTAAAGATGCTTTATTTGGTCGGACTTGATAGTGCTATCGATATGGCACAACGTCTCGGTATCACAAGCCTAAAAGATAAATCCAGATACGGACTTACTCTTGTTTTAGGAGGAGGAGAAGTATCATTACTTGAAATGACCAGTGCTTATGGTGTATTCGCGAATGATGGTAAACGTAACCCTTATACGGGAATTATTAAAATTGAAGACACTCAAGGACAAACTGTTTATGAGTACACCCAAAGAGAAACTCAAGTCATTGAGCCAGAAATCGCAAGAAATATCTCTGATGTATTATCTGATAATTCTGCTCGAGCACCTGCTTTCGGAGAGAATTCATTCTTAAAAGTAGCTGATCGAGAAGTTGCTGTAAAAACAGGAACTACGAACGATTACCGTGACGCATGGATCATTGGATATACCCCATCACTCGCAGTTGGGGCATGGGCTGGAAATAACGATAATAGTCCTATGCAGAAGAAGGTCGCAGGTTTCATTATTGCACCACTTTGGAATGCATTTTTTAGCAGCGCTTCAACATCGATGATCACTGAACAATTTCCTTCACCACAACCCACACCAAAGAATCTGAAGCCTGCACTCCGAGGGGTGTGGTATGGCGGCGAGGTATATCATGTTGATAAAGTTTCAGGAAAGCTTGCAACAGAATTCACTCCTGGAGATATGATCGAGGACCGGGTAGTTCCTAATCCACACGAAATACTCTATTGGGTGAATAAAAATGATCCCACTGGTCCTATTCCTCAAAACCCATATAGTGACCCACAATTTCTACTATGGGAGATACCTGCCGAAAAATGGATTGTTGAGAACGGATTACCTCAAAGTGCTCAAACAATCATTCCTCAAGGTACAGACGATATCCATCGGCCAGAATTAGCGCCAGTGATAACCATCATCAATCCAAATTCAACATCGACATACCAAGTCGACCAAAAATTGATCATCAATACTGATGTTCACAGTACATTCGCTATCACCCACGTAGACCTCTATTTCAATAATACTTTCGTCGGGTCAACACAGTTCGCTCCATATGAATTTTCATTCATACCCTCTCAAGTCGGCGTACAAAGTGATGTAAATGAAATTCGACTGACTGCCTACGATGCGGTCGGTAATATTGTCAACACATCAATGCGTATCGTTTTCACTCAATAATCAGCGTATCTCAGATATTTTCTGAAGGTTTCCATCATTCAATGTTTCAATGATTTTCTTTTTATAAAGGAAGATTTGGTTTTTCTTTATAGGAGAAGTGAGGAGAATTATTTCTCCTCTTTCTATTTTATATTCATTATTCTTGAGTGTGACACCACTGATATTCTTTATGATTTGAGAGATCTCCTCACGTATCAGATCAGACCGAAGAAGTGTTTTTTTATATCGTTCAAGAAAATCCTTAATCCCTTTTAATTCCATATTTAGCCTTTCATCGGCATCACAAGGTAAGTGAATGAATGATCACCGATCCCTTTTATAATCAATGGTTTTCCATTTCCATTCGCATAAAGTGCAATACTATCTGTTGTAAGGTATGAAAGCACATCCATTATAAAACGTTGATTCAAAAGAAATTCAACTGGGTCACCTTTCAGTGTTGCTTCAATCTGTTGTGTTGTTTCCCCAATATCATCATTCCGTGATTCGATCTCAAGAAGTTTATCTTGTGGGTATATTTTTAGACGAATTTGTTGTAATTTACCCGAAAAAACTGTGGTAAGTTTCAATCGATCAATGAAATCCTGCCGTAATAGGACCACTTCGGTCGTGTGTTGTTTTGGGATTATTTGTTTATAGTCCGGAAATACCCCATCGATCAGACGAGAGGTGATATGGATCTGGTCGGTCTTAAAAGAAATCTGATTCTTAGTCGTAGTAATAATCACCTTTCCAGATGTATTCTCAAGAGCCCTAATTAACTCTGAAACATTCTTCCAGGGAATGAGTATCGAGAACTGTTCGGTAATATTCTTTGTTGGGATAAGTTTCTCAGAAAGACGCGATGAATCAGTGGCAACCATGACCATTCCTTGGTCGCTAGAGTAGCAGTAGACGCTAGAAAACTCAGGTTTGATGTCTGATACCGCTGCGGCGAATTGAGTGGCTTTAAATCCAGAAATGAGCGTTTTAATATCCATCTCAAAAACTATTCCCTTAGTCACAAATGGAAGTGTTGGAAAATCCTCATATCCAAAACCCTTAATAAGAGTTGAATACGACGATCCGGTGATAGTTAGATGCTCACCAATCTGTTCAATTATGATATTTTTTTCTTGAGGAAGATTTGAGAGGAAACTCCCAAGTATATCTGCTGGGATCGCTATAACACCTTCTTTTTCTATCTTAGCAGGGATCTCAATCTCAATACCGAGATCGAGATTTGTCGCACGAAGTTTTAATGCTTTCTCTGAGGCAATAAATAGTACATATCGAAGTACAGGTAATGAAAGTTGTTTACCAGTGAATCGTTCAGCAGTAAGAAGTGCGTCTTTGAGATTGAGTTTTACACATTCAACTTTCATATTCTCTATATTAATACTAGTTATATCTATTACTCCTGTGGATATGTGGATGAAGTGATTTTCATGAAGTAAGAATTCATTACTTCACTCAATTACCGACTGTGTATATTGTGAAGATATCTTCATTTATCCACAGTAGCGATCGAGTATTATATTCTATCCACATCTCACCCACACACTAACACTGACATTACTCACAGTTTATCTCTATCTATCCACACACTTTTTAACATCTTTAGAACAATGCACGGATCTGTTCTATCTCCTGCATTAATAATGAGTCGGATTTAATATCAACTTTTATCTTTTCACATGAATGGATAACAGTCGTGTGGTCACGTCCTCCAAGTTTTTGACCAATAAGCGGATAAGAAATATTGAAATCCTCACGAAGTATATACATCAATACTTGTCGAGGTTTCACCACTTCCTTCCTTCGGGTCTTTTCATAAATGAAACGCTCATCGATGTTATAAAAACTCGTCACTGTTTTAACGATATCTTTTATCGACACCGGTTTTGTCGGTTTTGCGTTGTTCTTTATAAGGGTCTTCACTTCATTAAGTGAAAGTACCTTATTTTTCAGTTGAGCTTGGCAGACAACAAGATTTAACGTTCCCTCTAATTCACGGATACTCGCCTGAATAGTCTCAGCGATATATGAAACAATCTCATCGGGAATTGAAATCTGTTGTTGCTTGAGTTTCTCATTCAAGATAGCTAAACGAGACTCATAATCAGGCATGGTTATTTCAACAATCATCCCCGAACCAAATCGTGATTTCAATCTATCTTCAAGACCGTTGATGTAATTAGGGTGTTTATCAGATGAAAAGATGATCTGCTTATTGTTTTCATAAAGTGCGTTGTATAGATGAAATAATTCCTCCTGGGTCTTCTCCTTCCCTACAAGGAATTGAATATCATCCATAATAAGTACATCATATTTTCTGTATTTCTCTTTGAATTCACTTACTTTATTGTTCTGCAGTGAATTCACGTAGTCGGTCGAAAATTTCTCAGAACTCACATATTGGATCTTCTTACTCGGATTCTGTTTTTTCACCCCATTACCTATGGATTGGATCAGGTGTGTCTTACCAAAACCCGTTGAACCATATATGAAAAGCGGGTTATACATGATACCTGGCTTCTTTAATACTGCCTGAGCAGCGGCATATGCAAGTTCATTGAAAGGACCAATAACAAAAGAATCGAATACATATCTCGGATTTAAGCCGTCTTCTTTGCCAACATATACGTCTTGAAGCGGTAATTCTGCCCCAAAAACAGGGTAGTTTTCTTTTTTTGGTGATTGCTCAGATTTATCACCAGCGTCTTCTTTTGCGATGATGTATTCAACCCCTTTCACTTCAGCGGAAAGGTTCCGGAGGACACGGAGCACGGATGAGTTGTATTTATTGATGAGCCAGTCCCGAACAAATTCGTTTTGGACACCGATATATACCGTCCCGGCATCTTGCTTCACGATCCTTGTGTTCTTAAACCAAGTACTAAAATTAGCTTTTGAGACCTCTAGTTCGATATCCACCATGGCTTTCGCCCACAACTCTTTATTATCCATAAAAGATCCTCGTTGATTACATCAATAACTTATCGACCAATTATAACGAACAAGTTGAACGCGGAGAAAAACAAAGAAATGTTCATAAGTAGTGTATAAACTGTGGACAACATTACAACACAACCAAACATCAGGCAACATTGAAAAAATAAAAATAGTATTCTATACTGCGCGCATGTCAGTCACATACCAACCAAAGAAGCGTAAGCGCGCAAAGACCCACGGCTTTCTTTCAAGAAAAAAGACCGCTAATGGTGCAAAGGTGATTAAGCGCCGCATCCAAAAAGGCAGAGCAAAGGTAGCAGTATAGTCATTCTCTGACGTCTGTAGTCATTTGATCTTGTTATTCGAAGAGCACTACCCACAGAGATACTGTGGGTAGCGCTCTTACATACTCCTGTATAAACGGTGCATTGTAGGGAAAAAATATGATCGAAAAAAAAAGAAGAATATCAAGATCATTGATCAAAACGATATCTGGGAGGAGATCAGTGCTGCGTGGTAATTTCATCACCATGACACATTATCAGGATAATTCCATCCCCCACTCGAGGTTTACTGTCGTTGTTTCAAAAAAAATAGCAAAGCTTGCCGTGGAACGAAACTCGATGAAAAGACGGGTATATGAAGCAGTACGTTCCCATGAAAAGTCGTTCGATGAAAAATTCAGGGGTATTATCGTGTTTTCTCTCAATAAAAAAGGCATACAAATCGACTCCAGTGATATTATGCGTGATATCAAATTTTTTCTCACTATTCCCCTATGATGAAAAAAACCATAATTTTTCTCATACGTTCATATCAGCGGTCAGTTTCCCCCGATCAAGGATTCTTCAGATTTTTCTATGTAAACAAGTATCAACACTGCCTGATGTATCCTAGCTGCTCCGAATATATGGTCATTTCAGTTGATAAATATGGCTCAGTGAGAGGGGTTTGGAAAGGAATACTTCGGATTTTTCGTTGCCACCCGTATCAGAAAGAATACATCGATATTCCGTAAGGTTTTTGCATAAAATGCCCAATTCCATTAGGATTGATGAATGATATCCACCTTGTGGCATACCGTCGTGTATCGCCCTCTCCACAACATACTTATCCTACTAGTCGGGATATTACCCGGTCACAGCGTCGGGTTGGCCATCATAGTATTAACGATCATTGTAAGAGTTGCGCTCTTCCCCCTTACCGGCAAATCCATTCGTGCTCAAAAAGCCATGAAGGAGTTGGAACCGGAAATCAAGAAAATAAGAGAAAAATACAAGGACGACAAACAAGAGCAGGCAAAGAAAACCATGGAACTCTATCAAGAGAAAGGAGTGACTCCTTTTTCTGGTTGCCTTCCGCTTTTCATACAAATACCGATCATCATTGGTCTTTACATGGTATTCAAGGATATCCTTATCGTCGATGAAACACAGTTATATGGCTTCGTAACTCACCCAGGGGTGTTGGATATGCATTTCTTGATGTTTGACCTTGCCGCGAAAAGTGCAATCCTTGCAGCACTTGCGGGTATCACCCAATATTTCCAAGCAGATCTCTCGTTGGGAAGGCAGCCACTCTCGAATCCAGTTAAAGGTAGCACCCCCAGTTTCCAGGAGGATTTTGCTAGAAGCATGCAAATGCAAATGAGGTATGTGCTTCCAGTAATGATCAGTTTCATTGCTTTCAATGCTTCTGCTGCTGTTGCACTTTATTGGACTACGAGTAATATACTCAGTATCACACAAGAGCTTTTGATCCGTCGGAAGGCAAGTACCAATAAGTGACCAAATATGGAAAAAGAACAACACATTCGTGAGACGCTTACTACACTCTTAGGTCATTTAGGAGTGGAAGTGACCGATATTATTATCGAGAAGGATGGGAAAACTGATTCCACACGTTTTATTATTGCGACGCCGGATTCCGCCATCCTCATCGGTGAACACGGCGCAAGATTGTTGGCTCTCAATCATCTCATGAAGCGTATTGTCGAGAAAAACAGTGAAGAAACAAGCCCTTTCTTTGTCGACGTGAATGATTACCAGAAGAAGCGCATCGAAGATATTCGTGCAAAAGCGCATATGCTTGCAGAACGGGCGAGATATTTCAAAAGTTCTGTCGAAATGGACCCAATGAGCTCATATGAACGCATGATTGTGCATGCTGAATTTTCAGAGGAAAAAGATATCACGACAGAGTCGACCGGTGCGGGGAGGGATAGACGCGTGATCATTCGCTTCTCAGAGACAAAAATCGAAGCTGACAAATAGATTACTGCCGCCTTCTAATTCGGTAGAACACAAACGCAAACACAAGGATCAGGACTCCTCCAACGAATGAGAGGATCGTTTTTGTGTCGATCGACCCCCCTTTTACTATAGAGCCTTCCCCTGTGGTTATATATGAGGTGTCGGTCGCAGAAGGAGTTGCTGATGAAGGTGGAGCTACGATGTCAGGTGTCGGCGAAACAGGGTTAGGTGTCGAAACAGGCTCTATCGGCGGGCTTATTACTACTGCGTCTGGTGGAATGGGGCAGTCAGCCGGACAATTAAGATAGGTTTCCCCGCTTTTAGCGTCACATATGTTGTTGTCGTTGCAAAATGACGAGTCTTTCACTGACACAGTAAACAACATCCTCCCCCCTTTTTCATAAAACGAGACATGGTCAGCGTTCGCAAAGTACGGGGCACGGACACTCATGATGCTTTTGCCGAGTGAGACTACCGTAGATGTAGGAGCCATGAATCCAAATCGGGCCTCCTCTCTGTTCTTCCCATTAAACACGATGCCATAAAAATCTGATTCATCACTTTTAAATTCGGGAATGAACTTCATCGGTACTGGGGAATATTTGTCTTTGACCCCTTCCTCTACCTGTAAGGTGTTTTGCTTATATTCCAAATGAAAAACATAGATCCAGTCTTCGCTATCAACCATGGCATGAACGAGCATCGGTGTGAATAGTATTGTTATGAGGAGAGTGGTGATCTTTTTCATATATGGTTCTTGTTTCATTAGTATCCTGGGTGGTTTGTGCAGTACAACACATTTGTTGCATATTTTCGAGTCCCAATCAATCCGCTGTTGCAGACTTTGTGGGCATTGTCATCATAGAGGCACTCCCATTGTCGAACCTGCGTATGTCCCGCATCACAACTCGTGTCACTTCCACATGATGCCGAGTCCTGGCATCTCCCCGCCCCCGCATTGTATCCCGCCGCAAGATTTCGGACATCATTTCCACAACTTCCGGTGAGTGATTTGACGTACTCAGCGGCAATGCAGATGCTTTTGGGCCAATTCTTCTCTTCTGCAAGCCACCCAAGAGTGATGGTGTCAGTGACTCCACATGAACCAGAATTCTTGAACTTGTTCGCAGTTGCAGGAGTGAGGTGGATTGGCCCTGCCGACAGACCGTCAAAACCCACCACATCAGAAGGGCGTGCGACACAGCTCGACTCCTGAAGTATCAGTGCTTTCAGAAAATTCGCCGTTGCGACACCGCTCGCGTAGGTGTTCACCATCGGAACGAATCGGGCACAATTCGGATTCGTACATTGTCGGAAGGTCTCTTCGCAAAGATTCATTCCTGACTGCGGACAAGTGACACTCCCCGCCGTCGTGACTGGGGGAGGAGTCGATCCTGGAGGAGCGGCAACTTTCGTTGGCTCATAACACTTACTCTGGATGAGATAGTGTGCGGGATCTGCCTGGAAATTACTACGAATGTTATCGCACTGTTCACATGTGTCAGCACTTTGGAATTTCACATTTCCGGTCGTATTGTCCCGGTATTTGAAATAGCAGCCCGGTCCGGTCGGATTCGGCTCGGTCGTTGCAGTGGAGGCAGGAGTGGTGAGGGTAACCGCATTGACCAATGTCTGTGTATTTTTCAGCAAGAGTGGATTGATGGTGTTGAGGAGGAGCCATGAGCCGATCGCTAGCAGCACTCCGAATATCGCATTGGTGATACACTCTTTTGCTGCACTTTTCCCCGATACCGACCCGGAGGCCATCAGTTGGATGCCGCAGATGACGATCATGATGACCGCGAGGATCCCCGCGATGCCGATAGTGGTCTCAAGAATACCCTTGAGATAGTTCGCGAGATTCACACAACCAGTAAGGGTACCGATCGGAGCAAGGAGATCATATTCGTCCGGACTCGCACAGGCGGCGAATGCAGTGTTGGTAGTTAATCCAAGAACAAGAAACGGCAAATGACGGAATTGGCGTATGGTCATGATGGCGTATACGTTAAGTATACTATAAACCTATCGTGCAATCCCTCGAGCGTTATATTCTAAGTGGATATCTAAGGCAGATTCTTGTCATAAAACAGGAAATCCCGTGAATCCGGAGCTTGAGTTGTGGGAAGGGGCAATATTCGCCCAGGTTTGCGCCACGACTACGCCCGATGTACTCAGAACATAGAATCGGACCAGGTGATGGTTATACCAATCAGATTTGTGTACATGCTTTCTGGAACAAGCCTGCACTTTTCCCTGCAGGTGCGGTGGTTCCGTCTCGACATACATGCCAGTGAGGAAATTTTGAGCCGCCAGTCTCATCAGTGAACCAATATCCATTGTAAAGCCATTTTTGGAAGCAGTATCCAGCCTTTACATCACAAAAAGACGGGTTCGCTTTCACGGTGGCATTCGTCTTGATGAAATTATATAGCGTGTCAGTCTTTGAGAGGTCGAAGACAGGAATCCCTGAGCCATGACTCGAGTGCCCCCCTTCTGTCCCCCCGGTGATCGTGACTTTGCAGCCGCATGCGCTTGCAAGGCTTTTTAGGTCACTAATAAGGGTACCATCAAGTCCGTCGACATTCGTGCAGTTCACCCCTCCGGTATTAGTCGGGGCGCAGGAATTCTTATTGATATAGACATTGGAGTTACTCGAACTTGTGCACGAGTCATTCCCGCAAATGGAGTTCCTTGTCGCCACCTCGCCAGCTGGCTGGGCGGACTTTCTGATCTCAAAACAACCCGGGGTCCCGTTAGGGCCGTTCTGGATCACCGATCCATTATCCGCTTCTTTTTTTTGAAGCTGAAGACAGGATTCCGATGTCTCATATTTCGGGCTGTTCTTGATGTTCCCTGCACTATCACGATATCTGAAATACCAACCTGCTTCTGTCGGCATCGGGGCAGTCGTCGGACCAGCGGCCGGCGGAGTCGTTAGTGTGGTTGCAGTCACCAATGTCTGTGTATTTTTCAGCAAGAGTGGATTGATGGTGTTGAGGAGGAGCCATGAGCCGATCGCTAGCAGCACTCCGAATATCGCATTGGTGATACACTCTTTTGCTGCACTTTTCCCCGATACCGACCCGGAGGCCATCAGTTGGATGCCGCAGATGACGATCATGATGACCGCGAGGATCCCCGCGATGCCGATAGTGGTCTCAAGAATACCCTTGAGATAGTTCGCGAGATTCACACAACCAGTAAGGGTACCGATCGGAGCAAGGAGATCATATTCGTCCGGACTCGCACAGGCGGCGAATGCAGTGTTCGACGGAGCTAATAAGGCGAGGATTGGGAAGAATGTGTAAATCGCAAATCTGCTCATTGGTTAATCGTTATTTCTTTCTGCTACTAGAGGTTGCTGTGGCCGAGGGGAGACTTCCTATCGCATCGCGCATTTCCTCAGGAGTAAGTTCAGGGAGGACGACCCCAGTGCTTTCTTCCAGCTCGTCACTGGTAGTATATTTTGATTTTTCAAGTCTCATCGACCAAAGAGTCGAGTCATTCTTGTCGACAAAAAAGAAATGGTCTTCCGTTTTGTCCAGGAATGGGATGAAGACATCAAAAGTCCTACCGGTTTCCTTCTTTGGGTCTGCGAGGAATACAAGGTCGGAAAGATCAGTATTAATCGTCCAAAACGTATCTGAGAATGAAAGTGCACCCTGATACCAATCATCTGGTATCTGCGCGCGCGGAGTCGATGCGAATGCTCCGCAGTATACGCGGACCGCATTGAGCGACCAAGCGCATTTTTCCGGAAGGGTTGCAAGTTGGAGCGGTGCGGTGTGAGTGACCACTCCTTCATCCTGGCTGAAACCCTGTTTGTCATAGAAACTCAAAATGGTACTGCCGACAATATTCTCGCTGTAGATCACCCGCTCACCTTTTGCGGTAGCAAGTGTGGTCAAGCCATTCTTTTCCCTAATGATGCGTGCGAGTGATTTATTGCTTGTATTGTAGAGGTAGGAATAGCCGAATGCATTTGCCGACGCTTTCGAGGTAAGAATGACATTCCCGTCATCAAGCATCTGTGGAAGCCACTCACTGAATGAATTACGGAAAACCTCCACCCCTACTTTAGAGGTGATATTGACGACTGTTCCTGAAACCCCGTCTTCAACGGGAAGGAGGTAGAATAGTTTCGTTCCGTCTGCTGAAACACTTACTGAAGCGATATTGTCAGGGAGCTGTGGGTCGAAGGTTTTAAGTGATCCGAGTGCGTCGGGGGTAATCTCAGAAGGAAGGTTGAGGTCTGCGATCTGTGTCTTGATGATGTCTTTTCTTGCGAGGTCGTCGTGCTTGAGGTAGCGCAGTATGACCGTGTTCCCTCCTAATGCCCAATAGGCCTCATAAATGCGCGGGATGACGGTATTGGTGATCTGGGTGGAAACACCAGTTGTGGGGTCAACATCATATACGTAGCCGTTCTCTCGTGCGATGTATCGCACTGCTGTCTTTCCATTCTTCACAATGGAAATCGCTCCAGCGACTTGGATTGTCGAAAGTTGCCTGAAAAGTGGCTCACTCGCTTCCCCTGTTGTCCCTCCTCCGTCTCCTTCAGTTCCGTTCCCGCCCCCGGTGATCTGGCTATTCGTTGGTCTTGGTACATCCGTACCGCTATTCCCAAACAACGCGCCGAATGATGTGGTGCCTGATCCGTCCGTCTTCCCTCCCTTTAAGAGGAAGAATGCGGCAATGAGGACGAGTAGAACAACCGCAACGATTGTAACGACGATGACGATCTTTTTTTGTGGGTGCTGCTCTTCCATAAGTTATAACTATGACTATTGTCGATTTTCTTCAGGGAGGCTAATAGTTGTCACACTTTGTCCGTCTTGAAGCAAGTGACGAGTGGTCTGGACGCGAAGTGTTGCCTTGAATTGCTGAGCCCTCAGTTGTTCTTCGTCAGTTCCTTTTTTTGAAACGAGAAGGAGCGTTGGGTCGAGTCCTGGAACTACATTGCTGTTTCCGAGTCTCCATGTGTATATCAGAACCCCCTCATCGACATCCTCTTTTGAAAAGAAATACGGCACTGCTTTGATGGTAAATTGATTACCCGATCCCGTTACTTCCTTCCCGAGGGCCTTGTTGAAATTGATACCCAATAGAGGTGCTTGCTCATAGAATCGAACGACTGCTTCCCCTCCTCTTATGTTGTCAGTGCGTTGTCCCGCCCATTCATCTCCAGGAAGAGATACATCAACTGAGACAGGAACTGGGGTGTCTGCATAACCCATTTTGATCAGTGCGCTGTTCCTTCCCAACCCTTGACCGACAGTAAGGGTGCGGTTGTATTTCCAGCTGTACATGAACTGCCTCGGCTCACTTGATGCTTTTCCGTAGCGCGGGATAGCGGTGACTTTGACCAGACTCTTGAACGTCGGGATCGCTTTTCCTTTGTAGAAGGGAGGGGTGTATGTCTGCGCTTCCCACAGCATGTCTATCTCAGAAGGAGTGATCGTGATCTTCTTTTCTTTTTTTACCCCAAGGTTCGAGATAATGACCGCCGTCAGGTTTATCACCTGCCCGAATTCCCCGGTCCTGACCTTTATTGATTTTTCTCCGACTCCCTGCTTGATAGGGTCCTTTTCCTGATACCAGATGATCTCGGCAGAATTGAGATCTGTGCTAAAGGAATCCAGAGTTACAGTGACTTCCTCATTCTCGCCCGGAGTCTTTGGGTTGAATTTTGCGTTTATGAGATCGATCCCTACCGCGAAGGAAGTGGTCGGCATAAACACCCCGGCAACAAGAAGCAATGTAAATAGTTTTTTCATCATATGTATTTTGCCACTTTAACGGCTACACGTGCCACCTTAACCACCTTCTGGGTCGTATTCCCTGCTTGTGCGATCGCCTTCACTCCGCGTCCAAAGACGTATGCAGCCACAAACGTCACCGTTGTGAGTGGGAGAACATCTAAAAACGGCAATGCGTCAACGAAAGCACCAATCGACATGATCACAAGTCGAAGCGCGAATCCTCCCCCGATATACGCGAAGTATGCAACAAGGGTGAAGTCAATCATGAGCCCAGTCCCCTTATCAAGAAGCTCTGAAAAGATACCAAGCGGAACACCAACAACCGCTCCGGCGACCGTTGCAGAGAGTGCGAGACCAAGCAAGTCGAGTAATACACTGAAAACATCAACTGTGTCCTTGATGACGGCAATACCGAATACGAGCCAAAATAATACTGGGCCACCTTTGACTTGCATGTTCCCTGCAGCAGTCTTCGTTTCTTCCCAGTCCTGAGGGGTGGTTTGAGTACCATTGTTCTGCATCCTTCTTGAGTAGGCGTCACGTATCGCACGGCTTCGTTGTCGTGTTGCTTCCGCGCCTGCTTCTCGCCTCGCGGCGGCCGTCCCCACCTTTACGGTATCGCTTATTGTCGCCATATGCTCCAATCATTATAACTGAATAATGGCGAACATACCGCCTATATTAAGGAAAACTGTTGATAGCCGAAGGCGTTTGTGCTGGCACTACTTTGAGGCAGCAAGCTCTTGCTTCGCCTTCGCAATAGCGAGCATTTGAGCTGGGTCTGACGAGACGATCTGATCTTCGGTATATGAGGCATACACCTTGATCGCGACATGCTTGAGTCCTGCGAAAAATAGGCCTTCCCCGACCCCTGATTCGAGCAAGAGGTACTTTTCCTCATCTGTTAGGTGGAATGTCTGCTGGACCAGGTCGATCGTCGTCGGCGACTGTTTGAGAAGGATCTGGATCGACGAGTTGGTAAGGATCGGAAGTCCATATGGTGAACGAAGGAAGTCGTTGACGTCCTGGGTGATGGTCGCGATCCCAAGATAATATTTGCGCCCGCGTTTCGCAAGTCCGAAAAGGAATGAGGCGGTGTCTTCGGATTTCATCATCCACCACGCTTCATCGACGATCATCAAGCGTTTTCTGAGCTCCTTACGCACTGCGGTCCAGATGTGGTGGGTAATGATATACACTGCGACCGGCTTCAGTTCGTCCTCCATATTTCGCACGGAAAATACCGTGAATCGCTTGGTGATATCAACATTCGTCGGATTATTGAGGAAGCCCGACCAGGTGCCCTTGGTGTATTTCTCGAGACGTTGCAAGATACTCTCGGTGCCGTCCATTCCGGAAAGTACAAGCTCGAAGTCAGACAGCAGCGGAGGCTCGATTGTCGAGAAATCCGAGTCCCCTGAGATGTCCTTCAGGTTGTATGTTTCCGCAACTGCACGGTCGATGATCGCATCTTCTTCAGGAGAAAGTCCTCCGAGCATGATGCGGAATAGTCCGACAAGGAAGATGATGTTCGAGCGAAGGACATCCGATGCCGACTCATCATCACGCGGAACAGGGAGATCAAACGGATTGATGTGGTGTTCCGAGGTCAGTGAGATGTTGAAGTATCTCCCACCGGTTGCTTCTGCGAGGAATTGATACTCTTGTTCAGGGTCGATGACGATGACGTCGGCATCGAACATGAGCGTACGAAGGATCTCCAGCTTGGTGGTGTATGACTTTCCGGATCCGGACACCGCAAAAGTGACCGAGTTGTAGTTCGGCATCGAGAAGCGGTCGAAGAGGATCAGGGAAGCATTATGGCGGTTGATCCCCCAAAGGATCCCTTTGTCCGAGGTAAGATCGAACGAGACGAACGGAAATATCGAAGAAAGCGGCGCAGAATTGAGTTTGTAGTGCACCTCGAGGTCGTCCGTCATGATAGGAAGAACACTTCGATATCCCTGCTCTTGCTGGAATATCGCCGGCTTGACATAGACGAGTTTCGCATCGAGGATCGACTTCAGTTCGTTCTCCGCTTTGTCGAGATCACTCTTCTCGCTTCCGTAGATGGTGATGTATATTCCGACATCGAAAAGGCGCTCCTGTGCCTGCATGAGCTTGTCGCGAAGATCCTCGAGATCCTGGTATGCGATATCAAGCATCGGGTCGCGGACGAATCCCTTCCGTTCGCGTTCATTGATCTGGCTCTGCACTTCAGCGACCTTTTTTTGGAAGGTGCGTAGTGCAAGCTCTGTCTCGACAGGATGGATCATGATCGAAACGTCGTAGACCTTGTCGAGATTGATGACCGGCGTGAACCAGTCAGAGGTGAGAAAACGCGGATATGAGATGACAAAGAGGGTACGAAGCATCTTTTCTCCGATGAATATCTCCTTCGGGGTTATTTTGACCGCGGCAGGGGCGAGTATGTCCTTCATGTCGAGGTTCGTGGCCTCATAGATATCCGCAGGAAGGACTCCCCCAGTATTTACGATGTCATAACTCTTTTTTTGATCAGCCATAGTGTTTCGTTCGATTATGAAGCAGCCGAATCAAGCTCTCCCGGGTTGAATTTCTTGTAAAATAACTCGGTGATCTCCTCAGTTCCGAGTCTGGTGGTACGGATATCGCATCGAGAAAGTCCCTGTTCGACGATGGATACGCGCTGCTCGAGCTGCACCTTCGCCTCCTCAAAGCTTCGATTCTCCGCATCGGTCGGCTTGGCCGGCTTCGCGTTCTTCTTTCCGAATAGTCCGCTCAGGAGCCCCCCCCCTCCGGTGTTCATCGCGATACCGCCTCCACCCGCGTAGGGGACCACGATGAAAAAGCTCTTACTCATGATGTTCGTGTGTGAGGTGAAGTCGCGGATGAACGCGATGTATTCGTGCACCTGGATCTTCATCGCGTCGATGAGCTGTACCTTCTCGCGTTCTTCGAGCATCTTCAGGTACGGCTTCGTGTCGAGGCGCTTCGATTGGATGTATATCTGCACCGGAAATTCAAGTGAATTGAGGAAGTTCTGGAACTGCACGATGATCGCGCCCTGTTCCTCGGCGGATTTGAGCCCAAAGTTGAGCGATGAGGTCATGAGCATCATACGTAAGTCTCCGTTATTGAGTATCATGACACCGCCGCGGATATCTTTGATCGGGATGAAGTCTTGTGTTGGTTTTCCTGGAACAGCCATATGAAAGTATTATAACAAATTAGAGCGCATTCTCCGAGTGCACCTTCTTCACTTCGACCTCGTTGTCTTTGGTGACATCGATGCCCCAAGTAAGGTCGTTGAGCTTGCTGTCCGCCCTTCCCCCCAGGAGACCGCTTGCGTGTTTGACCGGCTTGAAATTATTCAGATCGAGCGCTTTCTCCGCTTCTTTTTCTCTACGTCTCCAAACATACAGGCGATTCGCGCGGATGTAGTTGATCGCAGCCTCTATGGTGTAGATGAACGGCTTCGAATTGAATTTGTAGAACGCGAGTGAAGCACCAAGTGCGAGCATCCCTCCTCCGATAGGCCAGCCGAGATACGGGATATAGCGCCATGAAAGATACGCGAATCCCGCGCCACCTGCGAGGTAGAGAAACTGTTTGATGGTGAACGGGCCGATGATCTTGTCTTCAACATCAAGGAATTGAGGAACTTGGAACTGCATATGGATAGTATAACGTATTTTGTTGTGCCGCTGTAGTGAAACCCCACAAGATTTCTATTGTGGGGTTTCACTCTGACTTCATGTTATGACGGAAGTTCGCGATACGGGTCTTTTTGTACTGGAGGTGCCGAGACTGGAGAGTTTATCGCTCCGGCATTCGGAGTCATGTTCGTGGCTTTTGGTACGACGGGTGCCGGCATGACTGCTTGAGGAGACGATGAGGGCGGCACAGGACTTCCCGGCTGTGTATACATCACCTCCTTCTTTATCGAGAAGGCGCCACCGAGCTTCGACTCGAGATTGTTCGCCGCGGCCTGGGTCGGTTGTTGCATCGTCGTCTGAGACGACGGGAGGGCTGTTGGGGTCGGATTCACACTAGGTGCTGTCGCTACCGTTGAGGATGGCGTAGCTGGCGCTACTATCGGTCGCGAGGGTAGCACCGCGCCCGACGAAGGCTGCTGAGTGGAAGGAGGGAATGTTGCGGCTGGGCGTGCGGGCATACCTTGAGCAGGGGGTGATGAAATGGGCCGGACCTGCTGTGCTGGTACGTTCGGCAAAACAGGAAGGACCGGTTGCTCATTTGTCTTTACTACAGCCGCTGCGGCTCCCGGATATGGTGTCGGAATCGGATCCATAGCAGGAGTGTTTTCCCGGCTATGCACTTGTTTCAGCGAATCCTTCACTGCATTGAACAGGTCCCGATTGAGATCCTGCGCGATGAGTGCGGCGTTTTCTTGCGGCATACTCAAAACGTCGGTGATCATTGTGACGAATTGATTCGGCCTTGTCTCACCTCGAAGCAGGGACCCCGTCGCTTGTGCAAGCAAGCCTATCTCAACAGGAGTCAGTCCATATTTCATCCCTATATTCTCGATCGTAGTGAAGGTAGACGGGTCTGTGATCAGATCGCGAATCTCCTGCGGAAGGAGTGCGTACGCCTCTGTGGTATCGTTGTCCATTGTGATTTGCTAGCTACTAAGCACCTCCTTCATCATCATCGTCATCAGAAGAGTCATTTTCCGTTTTGTTCTGGGCATTCCCGGCATTATCTATCTTTGTACTGAGATTCTTGTGCTCCTTCTTGGCCGCTTCTGCTTCCGCCATTGCTGCTGCTTCCCCTGCCTTGTCACCCATGATCTTCGCCTGGAATGCACGCGATTCTGCCGCTGTTTGCTTGTCTAGTGCCTGTTTTTGTTTTACTCTCAGGTCGTCCATGTTTGCCTTCGCGCTCGCCTCCGCCTTTTCTTTGATCGATTTGTCATAGTACGCCGAGCTCTCCTTCTTTGCACTCTCATTCATGTATTTCTGGGTAGCCTTGGTCCCTTTCGTATTTGCGTTGTCGCGGATGTCTGCGAACATCTGTTTTTGTTCAGGTTTGTCCGCGTCCATCTTGATGTTCTTGTGATAACTCTCGATTTCGTCGAAGTGCTTATTGGTGTAGTTGCGCACCACTGCTTCATTCGACTTCAAGTCGTTGTCGAGACGAGCGACTTCCTTGGGTGACATCGCACCGATGAGGTTTCCGATCGCGGCATCATGCTTCTCTTTGTCGGCAAAATACTTCGCTCGTGCGGCGACCGCTTCCGGGCTGTCCCCTTGCGGTAAGTCAGCAACAGTGCCCTTAGGATATGCCGAGATCTTCTTCTGGAGTTCTGCGTTCGTGTCTATCTTCAGTTGCGGGTTCCCGAGTTTATTCTGTTGGATGATGTAGTTCTGCATGTCCGGTGTACCATGCTCCATCAACGTCCCGGTCATATTCGTAAGAGTGGCTCCATACTTATCCGGGTCCGCCGCCATTGCCGCCACTTGCTGCCTATTCATGAGTGGCGCGATCGCGGTCATTCTTGCGGCATCCTCAGCGTTCCACGGGGTATCCTTCGGGAAGTTAAGGGAGCCGAGTGATTCTTTGCCGCCAAGCTTGGTGAATAGCTCCGAAATCTTCTTCTGCATCTCTTCACCTGCGGCACTACCCATCTCCTCGCCAAGCTTGGTGTAGTCTTCGATGTTCTTCTTGAGCTCCTCCTGATCGAGCTTCGTCTTCGCTTCTTTGTCGAGTGCGTCGGTGACCTTCTTGAGGCGTCCTTCTCCGTAGCCGGTCTGCAGTTCCTTGTTCATGCCAAATCTGGTTGCAAGGTCTTTGTCTTTGTTTCCTGCCTTCAATATGCCTGGAGCATCACCTGTCCCAGCATTCTTTCCAAGGCGTTCCTGAAGATATTTCTGCTGGGCGACAGGATTGTCAGGAAAGAGGCGTTTTGCTTTTGCGATCTCCTCATCCTCGCCCTTTTCGACCGCTTCTTTGCGCTGGTAATCTGTTTTTGTCGTTCCTTTTCCGACACTTACCCCGACCATACCAAGTCCGGCACCCATGTATTTGCCCACCGTGGAATTACGGAGGTCACCTGTGCGTTTCGAGAGCCGTTCATATTTCTCAAGCTGTGCTCTTGCCTGTGCGCCGACTTTACCATCGAGTCTTGCTCGTGCTTGCAGGTCTTTGTCTTTCAGTGCATTCGTTGCTGCTCGTCCGACGCTGTTTCTATAGATAGCTCCGGCTCCGGCGATACCCGCAACCGCACCGCCGCCGATGAGTTTCTTTGCCCATTGCCCACCCTGCTCGCCTGCACCGTTTGAGACTTTGCTCGCGACCGTGAGGGCAGCAAGAAGGAGAATGATCATCAAAACGAAGTTGTAGATGACGGAGAAGTTCACCACTTGTCCTGCGAAAGCGAGTGCGAATTTCGCCTGATCGGCGCCACTTGATCTGATCAATTCGCTCCCCGCCCCTGTCCCGCGAATGATGAGCATGTCGATATAGAGCATGAAGATGAATGCCGGTGCCATGAACGTCGATCCGATGAGTTTTCCGGTCCACTGGCCCCAGAATTCCCCTCGCTTCGGCAGTGCGAAGCTGAGGAATGCGAACGGCGACGCTATCATGAGGATCATCAGTGTGACACTGCGGATGATCATCATCACTGCTCCGGCGAGGAATACGTATCCGGCGACAAGCGAGACCGCCGCACCCCCGAGGTAGATCATGATCTGGGTCGACTTGGTTACCTTCTGTGTCCCTCCTGCCCCATCCGGGATCGAATCGAATTCGGTTTGAACACGAAAGCCTTCCATGAAGAATGCGGATGCGCTCGGTCCACTCGCAGCACCCTGCTGAGTGATCATCTTATTCCAGAAGCCGAGCGCAAGGATGTTTCCTGCATCGATGACCACTTGGGTGATGAATAGACTGAAGTTGATGAGCAATGCAGCGATGATCACATGTGCGACCAGTGTCTTCGTCGACGAGCGCGCCATTCCGAGTATCGTGATGATCGCGATATAAAGAAGGATGAAGATGAAGAACATGTTGGAGAAATCGCGCACTGCGGTCCATCCGACCTGTATCGCCGAAACCGATTTATAGATACTCGAGTCGATGGTATAGCTGATCGATGTATCGAGCATGTACCCCATGCCGAGCAGAAAGAGGTTCGCTGCACTGTTGATGAAGTGCGCGATCCAGACGATCGGCGTGAGGATAAGGTCCATCCCGAAATCTGCGACCGCGGAAAGCGCACCCTTTCCCCAATTGGTGATGCTATCCCAAATCGATGCAGCGAATGCGAAACGCGTCGGGATGACGAATGCCGCAATTACGAGCAAAAAATATTCGAGTGCGGCACTCTTTCGTTCTGACTTTGGTTTTCGTGTGGGGGTTGATCGCATGATTTAGTATCCGGTGTCTACAGGCGCGGTTCCGTTGGTCACGACCGTTCCGCCACCTCCCGTTGAGAGGTCTTGGCTGAACTTCATTTCGTCGTAGATCATCAACATCGTGCCTTGTGCCCATTTTGTCGTGTCGAGGTTGATGCCGAAATATCCGTATTGAATGGCATCATAGAACTCTTGCACGAGGTTATTCACTGCGGTGCCAGAAGTCTCAAGTGGAGTGGTGTTCGCTCCGGCGAGACCGGTGTTGGTGTTGATATCGGTCGGGGAAGCCTCGGTCGAGTTTGCATTTTGCGAATCAAGACTATCTGTGGTGATCTCGTTGTTCATTTGCTCAGTAAGGTTGGTGATGTTCCCTTCATTCTGTCCACCGGGATTGATCGATGTTGCTTCGGTATCGAGACAGTGCGGGTCGGAGGGGTCGCCGGTACAGGCTTTGGTGGGAATGAAGCCGCTGTTCGCCGCCTCTGCCTTCGTTGACTGTTCCTGTCGTGCAATTCGGTCTCCTGCTGCAGTATCAAGCAGGGTAAGTGAGCCGATAGGGGTATCCTGCGGATTCGATAACAGATGATTGAAGGTATAGAGCCCACCCTGAGTATTCGCCGGGTCGTTGAAATTGTCGCTGAAGTTCTGGAACGCTCCTTCGGTCGCGAAGGGGCTGTCTGGATCGGCAGGATCGGCAAGATTACACTTGGTATAGGTATCGGTATATTTATACGGGTCAGAGACCTTGGTGCGATTGTTGCGCACCATATCTGCCGCAACGTCGATTCTCCATGGCTGACAGATACCGAGTGACCCTTGCGGGTCGCCAGATGCAGGGTCTGCCGCCGCTTGGTCGGAGATCGCTTCAAGCTGGCGATCGCTGACATTATAGAGATTCTGGTTGTAGTTTGTGGCATACACCGGTGCACTGGAGATGACACCATTGTTATCAACGACATTTCCGCCTTTTGCAAAGGTGAGGTTCGCGGCAGTGAGTCTGTTCTTGAGTTGTTTGGTCAGCTGCGCATTCTGTGCATCTGATATGTAATTCTTCAGGAGTCCATGGATCTGAATAGAGATACTGAGCTTCTGCCACTCGACCTGTTCTTCGAGTAAACAGCGCAGTGAGTGGCTGTAATTCACTTGGACATACGGACCACTACTGTCGGTCGCGCCTGCGATACCTTCAGGAAGAGCTCCGGAAGATGACGCAGATGCGAATTTCCAAGGCCCCCAAGTGGTGCGGTCGGTCGACCCCGCTCCATACGCATATGCTGCGAGAGCATTCGTTGAATTGTCCTTTATCTCACGGAGATTATCCCCCTGCGCACAGCCTTGGTCATTTCCAGGTGCTCGCGGATTCGACCCAGAGATCAGATCGCGGAGCGAGTCCGTCGTTCCATCAGGGGTGCTTGCTCCGAAGGTGTTGTCCCATTTTTGGAAAAGATCAGATACATACTTATTGAAATCACTCTTGAAACTGTCGACATCGCTGTGCAATTGATCGTCTTGGACTGGAACGTACGACTGAGCAAAAGCAGTTTGACTTCCACAAACAAGAAGAAGAGATGTCGCGATCGTGGCGATGGCAAATATGTTACGGAGGCTTCGCTTCGTGGTTTTCATACGATTATGATTATTATACTCTATCATGCTCATTGTTTAGAAGTCGTAGACGCACCCAGTGAACTGTATGTGAACGGAGCTCCGGGTTCGTCTGGAGTAAAGGCGATGTTCTCTTTTACGAAGAGTACCAGTACATGTGCATAACCGTCGGTCACATCAACCTTTCCTTTCGTATACGCTTCGTACCCCCCGGCACCGTTGATCGGATTGGTGAAAAGTTGCTGCATCAATATCAGTCCTTTCGACATCTGCTCATAACCGTTGACTATCTTGAGATGAAAACTGGCCATCGATGATGGTGTTCTCAGCACCTTTAGGTCAGTTGAGAAGTTCTTGTAGTCGACTGCAGGAAGTTGGAGTTCCTTGAGTATCGGTGTACTACTCGAACGTATCGCGTCTTCGACGATCTCTTGCTCGGTGCGATGGGTACGTTTGGTGTATTTTTTGATGATGACACCGAATGCATTTCCGTATGCACGGAGTGCTTCAGGGCTATTATCCGAGGAAATGTTTAAGTCCACGATCTGATTCCTCGGCACAACCGATTTTGCGTCGAACGACCTCAGTAGTTCTTTGTAGGTTGCCTGCCGTATCTGATCCCCTTCATTCGCAAGGAATTTTGCAAAGAACTCCTTCTTGATGCCGAGAATGTCCGTCGATGAAGTAGCGAAGTGCGGGTCTTGGATAAGGGTGATCATGTCATTTTCCGGCTCCCCGGCTTTTGCGGTACTCGCTTTTGCCGGGTTTCTTCCTTCTTTTACCTCTTGCCCATCAGGAGTCCCGTCTCCATCCGAGTCGAATTTGAGCGGATCCGAGCCGTAGAGGTGTTCTTCCCAATCAGGAAGTCCATCAACGTCGCTATCACGGTCGGTCATGGAGGTAGTGGTGGATATTTCCGTCGTTTGTTTTGAGAGATTTTGCGGCGCAACAACAGGTTCCTGCTCTGATCGTTTATTCACGACAAGTCCTATCGCAAGGATAAGCAGTGCGAATGCTGCACTGAGGAAAAGGTTTTTGTGGGAAGACAAATATGACATGCGCAACAACAAAACGAAAAGTCGGCGACGTCAGTGCCTCTTTTCATTATGTATGATGTACTCATCATAACAGTATTTGTGTATGAAAAGTGTTCAAGGATAAGATTTTTGTGGATAGTGAGTAGAAAGAAAAAGACGGGGACTTTCGTCCCCGCCTGAACCATCGTGTCGCACTCCTTGTCTCCTCACTTCTTGATCGCAGTGCCGATCATCGTCGACACATCTCCGATGCCTCGTTTGCATGCCTCGCGCTCGATGAAACTGCCTTGCGAGCAGTCTTTCGCTTGCGGGGCCGCAGCCACCGCCGGTGCCGGTTTCGTCGCGGCGACGGATTCTCCGATGCACTTCGCGCCAGCACGGCGAGCCAGGATCACGTCGGCGCTCTGCTTGGAGCAGTCGACGGCTGCCATCTCCTGCGGAGCGGCTGCGTTCGAAGCGACCATGGTGCTGGTCGAAGCATCGAAACGATAGCCGTGGCTTGCGGCATACTGCTCGGCAGTCGGAGACTGGCGGACGATGCGATGGACATCGCGGCCGCCGACGAACTGCACGTAGAGCTCCGGGTTGCCGTTCTTCAAGAGGAAGATGCTGTCACCCTCTTGGGGACTTTGGCGCATCATGTAGATGAGGCCGGTGGAGCGCGCCGTGAGCACTTGGCAGCGGGAACTTCCCGAACTGACGAACCTGCCGTTCTTGTCGCAGGTCTTGCCGACCATCCAGCCCTTCGGCACCATGGTGTCCTTCGGGAGGAACGGATCCATGTTGCCGGGCCAGGTCGCGGCGTATTCCTTCGGGTTTTCGCCAGGGCCGGGCGGAACGCCGGGCAGCGATGCTTGGGCAGACGGTGCCGCATGCGGCTGGGCCGTACGCTGAGAACCCTTCTCGTTGGGGGGGTTGATCATCCTCGTCTGCGCAATGGCTTGCGCAGAGAACGCGGCAGTGAGCATGATCGCGCACGCCAAAAAAAGTCGTTTCATGGCTATCTCCTTGGTGGAACGGTGGTTGGGAGTTGAGGCGAGTTTGGAAAGAACTCATTTACAATGCTAGTACAAAATTTGGATATGTCAATACTTGGCATAACTTGGCTTTTGGCGTTGTGCAACACTGGATAACTTCTTTTGAATGAGGACCGGCAGGAGCTATAATTATAGTCAACTATTGTTAATTGATTTACACCATGAGACTTCGAACTGTGCTGGTAGGTATCGGTGTGCTGTCGTTGGTCATTTCTCTGCCAATGTCGGCAGCCGCCGCAGTGAATTGTGGAAACTTTACACGAAATCTCAAACTTGGAATGAGTGGAGAAGATGTCCGTTCGCTCCAAGTATTCCTCAACAGTGACGAGAGAACAAAGATCGCGACGGTCGGGTCAGGTTCACCTGGAAGCGAGTCGACATACTTCGGTGCTAAGACCAGAATTGCGGTCATGAAATTCCAAGAACTCTACAAGAACGAAGTACTTGTCCCCGCAGGGCTTGCTCGCGGGAGCGGTCTCGTCGGCTCTCTTTCTCGCGCGAAGATCGCATCGCTGTGCGCGAGCGGGTCTACTGCTGCCGCACAAAAACCGACTCAACCCAGCGTCCCTGCTGTGTCGCTGATCCCCACTTCCCCCGCTGCTCAACTTGCGAGTCCTGTAGTGTCGAACCTGAAACCGTATTTAATGTATCCTGCCAACTATGCGGTACGACAAGGTGGAACGCTGGTCATCTATGGCGGAGGGTATGCTGCGGCAAATACCGTTCATGTCGGGACGAAAGAATATACTGGTGTGGTGCAGACAAAAAAAGGAACTCTTGAAGTCGCGATCCCTGCAAATGCGCCGAAGGGGAAATTCGAACTTTGGTTCTCAAATAATAAAGGTGAAAGCAGAAAAACCTTCGTCGTAATTACCGACCCCTCGGCCATTCCTCCAAAAGTCACTTCGTTTACTCCCAAGTCAGGACTCATTGGCACAACGATAACTATCACCGGAGAGAACTTCTCAAAAGAGTGGAATGAGATCATCGTCGGTGCGAAAACCGTTACCGGACTGGTTTCTCCAGACGGGAAGACACTGTCATTCGTCGCAACACTCCCAGTGCCTGGTGTCGCAAGTGGAGAGGATGTCGCAAGCGTCGACATCAGCTCACCACTTTGGTTCTATGTCGTGAACCCGAACGGTGTGTCCGGCAGCTCGATATTCACTCTTAAGATCTAATTAACATTTGTTACCCTCAATACATCATGAAATTACCTGAACACAAACACTCGAAACGATTGCTCCAGGGAATCAACATTCTCCTCTCCTTCATGCTGATCGCAAGTGTCGGTTATGTTGCCACCATCGGTCGAAGTAAAGCCGCCGCAGGAGATCTTACCGCAGCACAAACCAATTTGAATTCCGCACTTACAACACTCCAAACTGCCTCGACGACTGCCGCGTCATTGCTCAACCAAAACACAACCTCTGCGCAGCAAGTGCTCACCACAGCAATCCTTCAGGGTCTAGGGTCTGCAGGGGCTTCCTCAACAAGTCTCTCTTCCCCGTCTAAGCTCAATGTCGGAGTAACTCAATCATTAGTGGCGAACGCGATCGCTGCAGCAATTGCGACTGGTACGGTCAATCTTTCGCAGATCACCAATGCCTCCCAAATCCCATCCGGTTCACTTGCAAGCCTCGTCCAAACCGCAGTAACACAAGGAGTGAGTGCTGGTACGATCAACCTTGGACAAATGACAACAATCAGTGCTGCACCAAGCTCACAGTTACAATCACTTGTTGATGCAGCCGTGAACCAGGCAACCAATGCGGGCACGATCAATCTCAATCAGGTCAATAGTGTCTCTTCACTCAGCTCGACACAGATCAATGCCGCCGTGAATGCTGCGATAAGTGAGGCGGTCGCGAAAGGAATCGCCATCACGGGTACACAACAGGCAAAGATTATCTCCAATGCGCTTTCGGTCATAAGTACCACTACCGGGGCATTCAATGTTTCGACGCTACAAAACATCATTGCGACGCAGATAGTCAACGTGACCGGCACTGGTGTGGTCTCGACTATCGCGAGCTCACTCAGCAATAACACCGTCGTCGCATTCCAGACTGCCGTCCAAGATGTGGTGATAAAGAATGCCCTCACTCAAGTTTCTGGACTCTCCGGTACCGTTAATCTCGGTGCGATCCAAAATGCGATCGCGGGAGGAGCAGTGAGTACCACCGGACTCGGAAATGTCGGTACTATCGCAGGCTCGCTTGGAGGAGCGACCGGAGTGAATTTCACCAATCTCGTCCAGTCTTCTGTGGTGAATCAAGCAATGGCAAGCGTCAGTGCTCTTTCCGGTATCGCCAACCTCTCAAGCGTTCAGTCAGCGATCGGCACAAGCATCATCGGAACGACCGGACTCGGGAACCTTGGTTCGATCACCGGCTCATTCGGGGGCGCTACGGCAGCTTCATTCACGAATGCCGTGCAGTCAACTCTCATCAATTCTGCGACAAACGCGCTCACCTCGGTGGCCGGTTCGCTCGATATCGCGGGGATCCAAAATAATATTGGAAGTACACTTGCGAGTCTCACTGGCTCAGGAAGTGCGGCAACAATCGCCTCGTCTCTTTCAACAATAAACACCTCATCTCTCACGTCAGCGATCCAGAATTCTCTCGTCCAAAACAGTCTTGCGCAGCTTGGAACACTCACGAACTTCTCGTCGGCAAGTATTGAGAATCTGGTTGCAGGCCAGATCACCAGTCTTACGGGCACCGGATCAATCAGCGCCATCACTGGTGCGATCAATGACAATATCGCTGCGGCGATCGGCGATATCGCTCAAGTGCAACAGCAGCTCACCTCACTCGTGCAAGGCATCACTGCTCAGTTCGCGAACTTGAGCAATCTTGCGGACACTCTTTCAAGTTCAATCCTCAACAATCTTTCTGCTGCAGGAATCACGAGTATCATCGGGGATGTTGGCAACATCCAGGCCCAGATAGGTAATATCGCAGGAAATATCACCGGAAGCCTCAGTGCCGCGGTCGGCAATATCTCTACGATTTCGTCCGGAGTATTCTCCTCAGGGACGCTGAGTGCAGCTGGGCTCACTGGAATGGATTCGAGTCTCTCCAGTGCCACGGCAAGTAACCAGAGTTCGCAGACGAGTGCGAACTCGGCGAACAGCAGCTCCTCTAGCTCATCTGACACCGCAAGCGGCGGAGGTGGAGGTGCGACCCCGTTCGGCGGGATGTCCACCTATGCATTTTACTGCACCTGTTCAGCAGGCATCGCTCACACTATCAATGATCTGACGAAGCAGACCGGGGTCTCTATGCCGCTTGTCTACCAGGTGGGTGAAACCCAACTTTACCCGTACGGGCAGGTATTCTCCTCGGGGGTATGGCTTTTGGGGCTCTGGCAGTCCGGTGGTGAGTGTGAATACTATGTAGGGAAAGGGTGCTCCTCATATACCGTTGAAGGTGTGATGACAATGGTCGGCACATCAATGTAAAGACATCAGCTATAAAAACACAAAGACCCGCATATGCGGGTCTTTGTGTTTTTTTCTAACTTTCGAGGTTGGGGAGTTCTTTGACGAGCATAAGCCATTTTTCGAATGGTAGGTCTTCCCCGCGTATCCCTCTGTCGATATCAAGTTTGGTGAATGCAGCCTCAAGGTCGCCTCTATGGTCCGGGAATATCCGCATGAGATTGCCGAGCAGCATTTTCCTTCGGGATCCTAGCCCTGCCTTTATTACGGCAAAATATCTTTGTTCAAGTGCACGAGAGACTCGCTTGCGATTGATATCGGTGATCGCTAGTATCGCGGAGTCTACTTTTGGCGGAGGTGAGAATGATTCCCTCCTCACTTTGCTTATGTAGCGCGGGTTCCCATATGCTTTTACTGAAAGCGAGAGTATTCCCTCTTTGTTGTCCCGAGTCACGATCTCTTCCGCGACCTCTTTTTGCACAAGGAAGACAATGCACTCGGGCTGTCTCAATTTCTCTAGGAATAAACGAAACAGCATGCCGGTTATGTAGTAAGGAATATTGGCAACGAGTTTGTACTCCAAATTTCCAAGCGCCGCTCTGCTAAACAGTCGAACGACGGTCTCATCGTTCCGTATATCACCCTCGATCAACATCAGTCGTTTTTCAGAGATTTCCACACCGAATCGGTCATTGAGTATTTCGACGCAGCGCTCGTCGGTCTCGACTGCTACCACTTTCGCTCCTGCTGCGAGCAGCTCCTTTGTCAGCACTCCCTCGCCGGGGCCTATCTCAAGGATATGTTCTCCCGGAACGATTCCTGCTGCGTCGACTATCTCACGGAGCGCGGTCTTAGAACGGAGAAAATGCTGGCCTAATGATTTCTTTGCTCGTATCGACATACTCTATATATAGACAACATCATCATTCTCTTCATCCCAACCCAAAAGACTCACCTTCCCGCTGCGCGAAGGCTTTTCCCTCGTCGTTTCGCCAGTGTGCGATTCGAATCGAACACGGCTATTGTCGATGTCGGAAAGGAACTCCGACGGAGCATTGATCTGTCGGGTACCAAAAATGGTCCGGAATGATGCGTATGTAAGGAACACCTTCTTTGCTGCTCTTGTAAGCGCAACATAGAATAATCTGCGTTCCTCTTCGCGTTCAGACAAGTCTCGTGACTCATCTTGTGAACGTCGCGAAGGAAACAGGTCCTGCTCCATTCCCGTAATGAACACATGATCGAATTCGAGTCCTTTTGCTGCGTGGACAGTCATCAGTCGTACGGCATCCTGATCGTTCTTCATGTTGTCTTGGTCTGACTCAAGTGCGATATCTGCAAGAAACTGCTCAAGACCTTCTGTGCCCTCGAATCCGTCATAGCGGGTCGCTACAGTCACGAGTTCTCGGACGTTCGCAAGTCGCTCAGCGTCATCATCATCTCCGTCGGTGAGCGACCGCTCAATGCCCGTTTCTTTGATGATATACCCAACGAGCTGGGAAGGTTTCAGTTCTTGAGATTTTGCATTGATCCGGGAAAGCAAATCATAGAATGCATCGACCTTTGTCCTCATTGTCTGCGGTAGTTTGTCGCGCTCTCCTTTGAATATCTTCTCAAGTGTCACTTTCCCGACACCTCTTGGAGGGACATTGATCACTCGTTCGACATCGAAACGTGATCTTGGATTCGTGCCAGCACGCAGGTATGCGACGACGTCCTTCACTTCTTTGCGGTCGTAAAATCTGACTCCGAGCACCTGATACGGGATCCCTGAATAGAGCAACGCTTCCTCTAGAACACGCGACTGAAAATTCGTACGGTAGAGTATCGCGATTTCCCTTGGTCTGACTCCGGAAAGCAGTAACGCTGATATCTTTGCTGCAACAAATCTTGCTTCGTCGTTCTCGTCATATGATTCAAACAAAGAAAGCGGTTCACCTTCGCCATTTTCAGTAAAGAGTCGTTTCTCCTTACGCATGGTGTTCTTTCCGATGACTTCGTTTGCCGCTGAGAGTATTGTTTGTGTCGAGCGATAGTTCTGCTCGAGGAGAATGACCTTTGTGCCGGGATAGTCTTCCTCAAATTCCAATATGTTCGCGATCGACGCACCCCTCCATGAATAGATATTCTGATCACTGTCTCCAACAACGCAAATATTCTTGTGTTTTCCTGAGAGTAAGCGTGCGAGCTGATACTGGACTTCGTTCGTGTCTTGGTATTCATCGACACTTACATATTTCCAAGTTTCATTGTAGTACTCACGGACATCTGCATGTTCTGTAAGGAGTTTGACCGTCTTTTCAAGCAGATCATCGAAGTCGAGCACATTCGCCTCTCGAAGCGACGACTCATAGATGGAGAATATCCGCTGGAGCGAGACGGCGAGATAGCGATTCTGGGTAATCTTATCGATGTTCGACGGGGTACCCATGTTTCCCTTATGTCGAGAGATAAGAGATTGGATCTTTCTGGGTTCAAACTGCTTCGGGTCTACACCGGCCTTTGTCATCGCCTGCTTGATGAGTTTCAAGGAGTCATCTTGATCGAGTATGGTCGAGCCGCGAGTGATCCCTATTACTTCACCTTTTTCCCGTAGAATGTACATCCCGAGTCCGTGGAAGGTCCCAATGAATGGAACTCCCGGAGTCCTCGACCACGCTGGAGGCATATGGGTGTGACCCAGGAGACGAAGCACTCGCTCCCGCATCTCTTTGGCGGCCTTATTTGTGAATGTAATGGCGAGAATGGATTCACCTGGGACCCCCTTTTGGATCAAGTTTCCGATGCGGTGGGTGATGGTTTTGGTTTTCCCTGCCCCTGCCCTGGCAAGCACAAGAACCGGTCCCTCCGTAGCTTCGACCGCCTCCCTCTGTCTCTCATTCAGTCCCTCAAGCAGGTTTTTCATTAGCCATCATATTAGCATCTCGAGCAAGATTATCGAAAAATTCAAAAAAAGCTATATTTATAGCTATATTTTAGATCCCTCCATTGAGGTGAAGATTTGATGAGAATATGGCTCAGGCAAGCCAGATTTTCGGACTCAAAAACTGAAATTCTCAAAATACCCTTATTTTGATTGATATTTTTAGGTACCTGGTTATCAACATTTTCCTGAAAAGTTGTTGACGGAAGGATTTTATGTTGAAATAATGTCTTCATACGGTTGATACTGCTGAACGATGATGAAGAGCCCACACTCTACGCACGAACGAACGAATGAAAGAATAACCACATAGGCTTATACAAGAGAAAAAGATTCATTCCGGGCCGCATGCTTTTCGCGGGTCAAAACGGAACCATATGCTTCCTCAATTCAGACTTTCATTGAAAAAGCTTCTTTTTTCGATGTTCGTACTCCTTGTTCTTCCGGCTGCCGTTGCGTACGCCGGGTTTTTTTCAATGTTCGGTGATATTTTCTCAAAGATCAATACGGTGCAAAAACCCATCACTTCACAGAATATCGCACTTCTTGCTGCTGCGTCTGCTCCTGACCTCGGGTCAAGGAGTCAACAGATCGAGGTGAATACAGTTGGCGGTAGCGCACTCCTTCCTGATGCAGGGCCTGAGGGGGCAATCGCCGATCTTTCAGACGAGGATTTCGATCATGGGCAAATTAGCATCTATACGGTACACGAGGGCGATTCGCTTGCTTCGATCGCAAAAATGTTCGATGTTTCGGTCAATACGATACTGTGGGCGAATAACATGCAGAAAGGGGCGAAGCTTGCCATCGGCGAGACCCTCGTCATTCTGCCGGTTTCAGGTGTCGAGTATGTCGTAAAAAAGGGAGATACCATCGAGAGTATCGCCAAAAAGTACAAGGGTGACCCACTTGAGGTTCGTTCATATAACGGTTTTGCCGAATCCGAACAGCCTTCGATCGGAGCTATGGTGATCATTCCTGACGGAGAGATGCCAACTGTGGTTCCCGTAAAGACCAAGCCGGCAAGTTCCAAACTCCGTGGAGCAAGCGGACCTGAGCTTACCGGGTTCTATCATTCTCCTCTCGCTTCATATCGTAAGTCACAGGGGTTGCACGGATACAACGGAGTTGACCTCGTCGAATATATCGGGGCACCGGTCTTTGCCGCCGCGGATGGCGATGTGGTGGTTGCTCGACAGGGCGGGTACAATGGCGGTTACGGTAATTACGTCGTCATACGTCATGCGAACGGAACCCAGACACTTTATGGCCACTTGCAGTCGATCACCGTCTCTGCTGGCGGACATGTTTCGCAAGGCGAAACAATCGGTTATCTCGGTAACACTGGCAGATCGACCGGTCCGCACCTCCACTTCGAGGTTCGTGGTGCGAAGAATCCGTTCTAATGTCCACGCATCACCCGCATTATGCTCTGCATTGCAGGTGTGTAGCGCGAGTGTCGGCAAGCGTGTAGCGCTGATGCGGCTCATGTGAAAGTGAGTGAGCATGGTGATATTTTGGTATACTGAGACAATGAAGAAAAGTGTTCGGGAAAAATTCAGCTATCTCACCGATGCTGAGTTCAAAGTCATTGCGAAACTTGATACTCCGATGAAAGTGCAGGACTTTGTTTCCGCGATCCCACAGAATTTTGAACGAAACGGCGAAAGCTGCATGTCTGTACGTGAGGTGCTTCGTACCAATCGTGCGCATTGCATCGAAGGAGCGCTTCTTGCCGCACTCGCGTTCGCTGTACACGGAAGGAAGCCGCTTTTGATGGACCTTGAAGCGAATGACCAGGATGAAGATCATGTGATCGCATTATTCAAACAAGACGGGTATTGGGGAGCGATATCAAAAGGCAATCATGCATATGTTCGATATCGGGATCCGATCTATAGGACCGTACGGGAACTCGCTCTTTCATATTTTCACGAGTACTACAACACGAAGGGAGACAAGACTCTTCGGGGCTACTCTGGCCCTTATAATCTTTCAACCTACGACCCCAGCATCTGGGTCACGGGTATTGATTCGTGGAAGGTCGCAGAAGATCTTTGTGAAATAAAGCATTTTCCGTTCATTACAAGGAAGCAAGAACGCTCGCTACGCCCAGTCGACCCGATCCAAATGCGAATCACGAAATTCCGGGTGCACACCCGCTAGAGCGAAGTGAAAAGACGTTTTGGGCGGTACTGGAGAGCTTCAAGAATATGCTCTGCTTGTATGTGTCTCGACTCATCGAGGTCTGCGATCGTACGGGCGAGTTTGATGACGCGATGGAAGGCTCTTGGAGAAAGATCGATCTTCTTGGCACTCTCCGTAAGTACGGAGCTTACTTCTTCGTCAAGCTTTATGAGCGAATCAATGTCACGAATTCCCATCGTCCCGTTCGTCATTCTTTTTCCTCCAAAGCGTTTGCGTTGGTGTTCGCGTGCGCTTGCTATCGCCGTGACGAATGCGGCGAGTTGTTCGTCAGCACCCTCAGTCCTTTTCCCGGGAGTGAGTGTTTCATGCATGAGTCTCGGCACTTCGATCCAAATGTCGACGCGGTCGACTATCGGGCCGGAAATTTTGCGTTGGTAGCGAGCGATCGCCGTAGGGTTACAGACGCACGGCTTCTTTGTATCTCCATAGTAGCCACATGGGCAAGGATTCATTGCCGCGACGAGCATGAAACGTGCAGGGAACTGCTCAGACCCTTTTGCTCGCGAGATGTGCACGATCCCTTCCTCAAGAGGCTGGCGAAGCGATTCGATGACGCGTTTGTCGAATTCCGGAAATTCGTCAAGGAAAAGTACTCCGCGATGTGCAAGGGTAACCTCTCCAGGTTTCGGTGTACTACCTCCTCCGATAATAGAAACATATGATGCGGTATGGTGCGGGGCGCGGAACGGTGGCGAAGAGATGATCTCGCCCTTCCCTGATCCTGAGACCGAGTGTATGGACGTTATCTCAACTGCTTCGTCTTCTGAAAGCGGAGGAAGAAGTTCCTGAAATGCACGCGCGAGCATGGTCTTTCCCGTTCCCGGCGGTCCCCACATTGCGATATTGTGTCCGCCTGCCGCAGCGATAAGCAATCCGCGCTTTGCGACTTCCTGTCCACGAATATCTGCGAATGCACTATCTTTGGATATCCTCTCTGGAACCGCGATGACCGTTTTTGGTGAAGGGCTTATCCGGATAAGTGTTATCCCAGGGTGCTCGCTTCCCTCCTCTTTCTCGATAGCACTTTCCGGTATGAGGTGAGAAGCGATCTCGGTAAGACTTCGAACAGGATAGACCAAGATCCCCTCGATGAGCGCCGCTTCCTTTGCGTTCGCTTCAGGGACATAGAGCTCTTTTATTCCTGCCTTCTTTGCTGCGATAGCGATGGCGAGTACTCCGTCTACCGGCCTGACTTTGCCGTCGAGAGCGAGCTCGCCAGCAAAGAGTCTCCCCGCTGGGTCGAATTTTATATCTCCGGCGGCCAGTAGGTAACAGAGCGCGATCGGGAGATCATAAATCGGTCCAGACTTTTTGATGTCCGCCGGAGCAAGCGCGATGGTGATTTTCTGATTTCGTTGTTTTGGTGACTTCCACCCCGAGTTCTTTATTGCTGCACTGACTCGATCACGTGATTCCTCGACCGCCTTATCTGCGAGTCCGACTATCGTGAATGAATGGAGGCCCTTCGCGAGGTCTGCCTCGATGGCGACCATCGTTGCTCCCAAAAGGCTCGGCTGAGCGGATGTTACTTTAGCGAATCCCATAGGGCGAATACTAATATTCCCTTCAGGTTTTGCAAGTACCTCCGTCTACTCCCCCTTCGACAGCAGCTCGTCGATCACCGAACGGGTCCCGTCGATTTTTCCCGCTATAACTAGCGTCCTTTTGTTCACAATCGCATATGACAGTACTGAGGCACCATCTAGGTCGTAGAGCGTGCGGGTGCCGACTCCACGATACTGCTCGTCCTTGAATTTCCTTCCCGAAAGACCGAGGATGTCTTTTCGGTCATACCATGGGTCAAGAGCGGGGATGAGCATCTTCGCCATTTCCGGCTCCCAATCAAGCACTGCGGCGAATGTGTCAGGGAACGAGCGTGAGCCAAGTGTGATGACTCCCGAGAGGGTCGAACTCGAGTAGACTTGGTAGGTGAATTGTCCATCGAGGGAAAGAAGGAGTGCGGGCGGTACTGCTAGTTGTGAAATTGCCGAAAAGAACTCCTCTTTCGTTGCTTTTCGAAGTGTTCCGTCTCGGTCTTTCGTGAGGAATATTATCGTGCGCCTACCTCCAGTGGGGAGATATGTCTTTCCGAATGCGATCGAAATATCAGCGAGCACCTGTTCCTGCGGTGAATTAGTAAGGTCCACTTCAAGATCATCTGTTGTAGGTGTCGGAGAAGTACTGGTCGCGGTACTACCAAAAAAAGTCCCCAAATGGGTACCGAACAGAGCGTACCCTCCGACACCGAGACCGAATGCGAGCACAAGGACAAGCAGAAGTATGATCCTTCCGAGGTGTGTCCCCTCCTCCTCCACTGGGAAACGCTTCTCTCCTCGCGCTTCTCTCCTCGCTGCCTCTGCCATTGCGACGTCGGTTCTTGTCGTCCCTTTTTCTTTAATGAGTTCTTGGACGTCAGCTCGAAAGGTGCGCACTGTTGGAATGTTCGAATGGGATTTCAGATTCTTTTCCGCAGTCGCTTTTTCGAAATTCGATTTGTCATATTCGATTTCTTTCATGTTTCACTATTATACATCTATCTCTTCCCAGTCACGAAAAACCGCCACATCTGTGGCGGTTCCTTGCTCATCCCCGGTGTTCTTTGATGACCTTCGCGTCGTGCTCGTTAGGTTTGATGAAATCCTTGTCCGCGCGTTTGATGGAGAGATTGATCCTTCCTCGCTCGTCAACTTCTTTGACGACGACAGGCACTTCCATTCCTTCTTTGATATAGTCAGCAACACGTTCGATCCGGAACGATGCTATCTCGGACACATGCACCAGTCCTTCGGCATTCTGTCCGATCTTCACGAATGCTCCAAAATCCATGAGACGGGTGACTACTCCTTTGAACATCTCTCCTGCCACGTATTCATGGGTCATTTCTGCGATGATATCCCGTGCTTTTTCCGCTGCACCACCCTTTCCGGTAATGAACACCATTCCGTCGTCCTCGATCTCGATCTCAGCTCCTGTTGCGTCACGGATCTCATTAATCGTCTTCCCTCCTGAGCCAATGACCATTCCTATCTGGTCAGGCTTGATCTGCACTGTGACGATCTTCGGTGCATACGGCGAAATATCGGTACGCGGCGAGGCGATCGCCTTCTTCATCGTCTCGAGTATCGTCATGCGAGCAGTCTTGGCTTTATCGAACGCTTCTTTGAGTATTGGGAGCGGAATTCCATCGACCTTCACATCCATTTGGATTGCGGTCACCCCGTTCCTAGTTCCTGCTACTTTGAAATCCATATCGCCATGATGGTCTTCTGGGCCTTGTATATCGGTAAGCACCTTATACTTCGAGGGAGAAGACATCATCAGTCCGGATGCTATACCGGCTACGGGTTCCTTGATGGGAACACCCGCATCCATGAGCGCGAGCGTTGATCCACATACGGATGCCATAGAAGTTGAACCGTTCGATGCGAGTGATTCAGAAACGATCCGGATCGTATACGGGAATGCTTCTTTTTCGGGCAATACCGGAACAAGCGCTTTCTCCGCAAGAGCGCCGTGTCCGATTGCTCGGCGACTCGTAGTACCAGACCTTCCGGTCTCGCCGGATGAGAACGGAGGGAAGTTGTAGTGATGCATATAACGCTTCTTTCCTTGCACTTCCATCCCCTCAAGTACTTGAGAATCCTGCGGTCCGCCGAGTGTGAGTACTGAAAGCACATGAGTGCCTCCTCGATAGAAAATCCCTGAACCGTGGAGCACAGGTGATATCCCGCCTACCTGCGCGAAGAGCGGGCGGACTTCGTCAAAGCTACGTCCATCTGGTCGCTTGTTCTCCTCGATCGCTTTCTTGTGGAGCAGGTCGTTCACTTGTTCATCAAAATAGTATTCCGCGAGTGGGATGCTCATCCCTTCGACTTCCTTCACGCATTTTTTCCATTCATCCATGAGAGCATACTCACGAGCACGACCAGCTTCAAAGAATACCGTCTCTTCGAGTTTCGCAGCGATCTTCTCTTTGAATAGCGCTTTGACATCATCACCGACAATGTCGAGTTCGACCGTTCTTTTTTTTCTGCCGATCTTCGCGACGATCGCTTCTTGGAATTTCTGCAGTTTCTCGATCTCGCGACTCGCATATGCGATCCCCTCCATGACGACATCCTCCGGGATCTCTTTCCCTCCCATCTCGATCATGTTCACGTTCCCGTCCTTACCGCAAACGATGAGCTCACAGTCACCCTCGATGATCTCTTCCCCTTCTTCGACGCGAAAGGCAGGGAGGGTCACCCACGTGCCTTCCTGACGTGCGACACGCACCGCGGATACCGGACCGCCGAATGGAATATCAGAAACCGAAAGTGCCATCGATGCACCGTTGACCGCGAGAATGTCGGGCTCATTGTTCTCTATCGCAAGTACGGTGATGATGATTTGCAAATCTTGGCGTATCCGTCCGTCAAAAAGTGGTCTTATTGTGCGATCGATGATGCGGCCTGAAAGCACTGCGGCATCAGAGGGGCGCCCTTCTCGACGCATGTAACGGCTACCAAGAATCTGCCCTGCAGCATAAAAGCGTTCTTCGTAATCGACGGTAAGCGGAAAGAATTCCTGACCTTCACGTTTTTTATTCGACATGACCACGGTCGCAAGAATGACAGTGTTGCCATATCTGACAAGGACCGAACCGTCTGCTTGATCTGCGAGGTCATTGAACTCAGCGATAAGCATTTTGCCGCCGATCTCCACTTCGTATGTTTCCTTTTTCATGAAACGAATTGTTTGATGGTGCCCAGATTCTCGCATTGAAGGTATTTCAATTCGATGATCCGGGCAACATGCTGTTAATCATCAAACTATAGCAAAATGAGTATAAAACAAAAGCCCCTTTTCGGGGGCTTCTGTGTCCTTTTTATAGTGAAACTGCCCTGCGGGGCCGTCCTCCTCTCTCGCCGGTGCCGCGCGGGTGTCTTTTTTCCTTGAAACCGATCAAGTACTTCCCGGGGTCATCTGAAAGGTCGAAAAAGTCATCTGCTGCTTCACGGAGTTTTGTTGATGAAGATTTGCCGAATGCGACGACTTCAACTTGTGTCCCCATGTTTATCTGAAGATATTCAACAAGCGGAACGAAGTCGCCATCACCGGATGCGATGATGATCGCATCGAGTTTCGGCGCCAGGGTGATCGCATCGACGGCGAGACCCACATCCCAGTCTGCTTTTTTTGCTCCACCCCAGAATTCCTGGAGTTCCTTCGATCGTGTCTCGATGCCGATCTTTCCAAGTGCCTCAAAGAAGCTCGATTCTTCCCCTGTTTTTGTGGAAATGACGTACGCCATCGCACGAATGAGTTTTCTATCCGCGACGGTATCCTTGAGGATGTTAGTAAAATTCACACGGGCATCATCGTAGAGATGTTTAGCACTGTGATAGAGATTCTGTGCGTCTATGAATATACCGACGCGCTGGTCCTTGTGTTTAATGACTGCCATATGAAATGTAGGGCCAAAATGGCCGAGTGATTATGAAATAGAGTCGACTGCTTGTTAAAACTTGCGAACAGAGAGAAAAGTGGCTATTTTGCCTTCTATAATACAGAAATGCGCGTGGTGCGCGCATTCTGGACTATTTGATACCGAGTTTCTTAACGAGGGTGTTATATTTCGCCTCGCTCTTCTTCTTCAGGTACTTCAGGTGTGAACGGCGGTCAGATACCATCTTGAGGAGACCGCGGCGCGAATGGTTGTCCTTCTTGTTTTCCTTCAAGTGCGCTGCGAGCTCGTTGATCTTTTGGCTCAAAATTGCAACCTGTACCTCGGGAGAGCCGGTGTCACTATCGTGGCGCTGGTGCTTTCCGATGATCACTCCTTTCTTCTTGACTGTTAGCATGCGGTGTAGCGTAGCACAACAAAAGAAAAAACGCAAGCCCTTCCTTGTATTTGGCCCTAATTCTGCTCTTTTTGCGAATCAAGGAAGAACTTGAACGAGAGGTCTTCCTTTGGTGGGTCAGAAGGGATAAAAACGATCTCGTCCCGCCCCGCGAGTTCCTTGTTCATCGTAGAGATGTCAATGCCGTTCGCGCTCTCATCAAGATCAAAATAATCACCGCCCGAAACAATGGTGATTCCCGGACCAAGTGTGCCTTGTAAGGTATCTTTGAAGCTTGGTATCGGCATACTCGTATGGATCATTATTGAGGTACCGTCTCCCCTCCCTCACTCATGATTTTGTCTAGTAACGTCGGGTCACTATTCAAGTCTGCGGCAATCTCCTCCTCGGAAACATAACCGAAGCCTGCTTCAAAACTATCAGGAAGACTTCCTTTTTGGTTTTCTACGGATATCACTGGACGTTCATTAGTGGGAACATTCGGTGTCTTCTCGGGTGAGGTATCAGGCATATATCACCATTATTGTAACACTGCACGAAGTTTTATCAATCAAGTTACTCACGTTCGAGAAGGATCGTGATCGTCACATGAGTGCAGTAATCTCATATATAATGAAGGACATGGAACTGAATGAGCATAAACGTCGTTTCCTCGAGTATATTGAGATCGAAAAAGGACGCAGTATCAAGACAGTGATGAATTACGATCGCTATCTTACTCGTTTCCTCTCGCACACAAAGATCGATGACCCTGAACGAATCACCGATGAGTCGATCCGCGAGTATCGTTTATGGCTCAATCGCCAGCTTGCCCGCGAGGCAAAGCGAGGACTCGCCGCAGAAACACTAAAAAAGCGCACTCAGAACTATTATCTCATCGCTCTTCGGGCATTCTTAAAATATTTGATACGACAAGGGGTGAAAGTGCTTCCTCCTGATCGGATCGAACTCGCCAAGGTCTCTGAGCGAGAACTGGACCTGATTTCCTCGAGTGATCTCAATCGCCTCTTGTCGGCCCCTGATTCCGAGACACTGCAAGGATTAAGGGACAAAGCCATATTGGAGTTGTTTTTTTCTACCGGACTGCGTGTTTCTGAACTCTGCTCGCTCCCCCGCGATCTGGACCTTTCACGGGACGAGTTCTCTGTGCGCGGGAAAGGTGAAAAGATCAGAGTGGTATTCCTTTCAGATACCGCAAAATCGGCTTTACGCTCGTATCTTTCCAAAAGGACAGACGTCGACGATGCGTTGTTCGTTCAAGTCGGTCGTGGCGCAGAAAAGAGTTCTGCGAAAAAGGAAGGAACTCTCCGTCTTACTCCCCGCTCGATCGAACGACTCGTGAAACACTATGCAACAAAATCCGGCATCACAAAAAAAGTGACACCTCATGTTATCCGCCATAGTTTCGCAACTGATCTTTTGGAGAATGGTGCGGACTTGCGATCGGTACAAGCACTTCTCGGACATGCAAATATCGGGACAACCCAGATCTACACACATGTGACAGATAGTAAGCTACGTGAGGTGCACAAGCAGTTTCACGGCAAACGTCAAAAACCTTCGTGACAGGGCGAATTCATCGTTGCGAACTTTGAATCACATCCAACGTCCTTGGTGTGTCAGGAAGTTTCTTGCATGTGTTTTTGAGTCATACTACTTTCAGTACCGTTTCTTATGTGTTTCACGACAAACATTTATGCATGTTTCATGAATAACCTCTCGTTTTGTTTCATGTGAAATCATTTCCGTGATACTATTTTTTCATGAAACTGATGTCATGGAATGTGAACGGGCTTCGTGCCGTTACAAAAAAAGGATTTGTGGAATGGCTCTATGAGACACAGCCCGATGTCCTTGGTCTTCAGGAGATCAAAGCCGAAGCCGATCAGTTGGATGAAGAAGTCCGTTCCCCGAAGGGATACTTTGCGTACTTCTCTTCGTGCAAGACCCGCAAGGGTTACAGCGGAGTCGCTCTCTACTCTAAAATCAAACCGGATAAAGTTGAATACGGTATCGGTATAAAAAAATTCGATGATGAAGGCCGGATCATTATCGGACATTTTGATGACATTGTCCTTTTGAATGTCTATTTCCCGAACGGGGGCGGAGGGTCAGAGCGTCTCAAGTATAAGCTCGAATTCTATGATGCATTCCTTGAGTACACTGAAAAATTGCGAAAGAAAGGACAAAAAGTCATTTTTTGCGGAGATGTAAATACGGCACATGAAGCGATTGATCTGGCACGTCCGAAGGAGAATGAGAAAAATACCGGTTTTTTACCCGAAGAAAGAGCCTGGATCGACGAACTTATCTATAGCGGCTACATCGACAGCTACCGTCATTTCTACCCCAACAAAGAAGGAGCATATTCATATTGGGACATGAAGACTGCGGCAAGAGAAAGGAATGTCGGGTGGCGTATCGACTACTTCTTCGTGGCGAACGAACTGTCAGCAAAAATGAAACATGCCGGCATCCTCCCCCACGTATTCGGGTCCGATCATTGCCCTGTCTACCTTGAAATGAAATAACTGACGCTCGTGTATGAGCGTCAGTTATTTCATTTTACGCCATATTTTTTTCTGATCGCAGAGACCTCCTCTTCTTCCTTCTCAGACTTCTTCTCCCTTCCTTCTTGCCCGAGTCTTTCAAGTTCTTCCCTCGGTAATGCGAGAAGTTCATGGGTCCTCCTTTCGAGATACTCCACCGTGTTCTTGTCAGGAGCATCGAGCACCTCATCAAAAAGCGCATGCAGTGTCCAGCCTATCTCCTTCCCGGGAGGGATAGCTGCAATGTCCATGATCCGTGCACCGTCTATCTTGAGCATTCCGACCGAGACCGGAGCACGCATCGCTTCTTCGATCATCGAATGATATTTTCTCAGTCGATACGGGGTTTCTTTCGGTCTGCCCATTCCAATCCGATCGCATGAGCGCACATGCATGAGATCCCATACGAGTGTGGGTCCGACGTTCGCAATAATGCGCCTCACAGCAGAGAGCGTGATCTTCTCTATGTCAGAGAAGAAAAGATGGTGCCGAACAAGCGTTGAAACAGTATTGACGATATGTTTCGGAAAATGGAGACGCTCAAGAATCTTCTTCGACAACTTTCCTCCAACGACATCATGTCCGTAGAAGGTCCAATCATCTTTCTCCGGGGCCCATTTCCTGGTGTGTGGCTTCCCGACATCGTGCAGAAGTGCTGCAAGTCTTACGTGGAGCGGCCATCCCCTATCTGATGAATGTTGTAGCGCGCGGAGGTTATGTTCCCACACATCATAGATGTGATCTCCATTTTGCTCACATCCGATACCTTCTTCAAGTTCCGGAATGATCAGCTTGAGAATCCCTGTGCGACTGAGTAGTGCGATACCTTCCATCGGGCGTTCTGACATGATCATCTTCTCGAACTCATCACGGATGCGCTCCGCAGCGATCTTCTCAAGAAGTGGAACGGAATCGATGACCGCTTCCATGGTATTTTTCTCGATCGCAAAACCGAGTTCTGCACCGAATCGCACTGCGCGCATCACTCGGAGTGCGTCCTCGTTGAAACGATCACTTGGATTCCCTACACAACGGATCAGGTGACGCTCTATGTCGAGGATTCCATCGTAAGGATCGACGTACTCCCCTTTGCCTGGGTTGTATGCGATCGCATTCATCGTGAAGTCTCTCCTGAGTAGGTCGTCGTAGAGATTCCCAGAGAACTCCACTGTGTCAGGGTGCCTATAATTCGAGTATGTGGCTTCTTTTCTGTACGGGGTCACCTCTACGATACGCAAAGAACTCTTCATGGTATCTGTCTCTTCTATCTGCTCATTTACGATCCCCACAGTCCCGTAGTCATTCTCGTAGAAGGTTTTTGGGAATAGTGCGATGATCTCTCCCGGTTTTGCGCTCGTGGTGATGTCCCAGTCCTTGGGAGTCTTCCCTCTCACTAGATCTCGTACGCAGCCCCCTACCAGGTACGCTTCGAAACCGCCTTGTTCAAGAATCGTAACTATGGAAGCTATTTCATCTGGAATAGCGAGTGTGTTCTTCATATTTCGGTGCTCCCGGAGGGATTCGAACCCCCAACAACTGCTTCGAAGGCAGCGATGATATCCATTTCACCACGAGAGCTGATTGTGACGTGATAATAAGCAAACTATACCTATTTTTACGGAAAAAACGAAATGGATAGATCCAAATGCCAGCGGGTAAGATATTGCCTGCACGTCGTCTCTCGAAAAATAAAAACCCCTCCAAAAAGGGTCTTTCTTTTTTGCTCGTTCCTAGTGCGGGTAGGGAGAATCGAACTCCCGTCTCATCCTTGGCAAGGACGTATTCTACCACTAAACCATACCCGCATTCGCACTTGCGATTGAGCCATCTTATACGATATTCAATATTTTTTCAAACAGGTCTCTTTCCGACAATAATCGACTCAAAAATCGAATAACGTAAATGATGTGGACAAGTGGGGATAACTCTGTGGACAGTGTGCATAAAGGACAAAGGACAGAGATTATCTGTCCTTTATGCACACTGTCCACAGCTTTGTACACATAACTGGGCCAGAAATACGTTACGTAGTAACATTTCACGTGTAACGCTTGTTGCCTCAAGAGATACTTGCTAATCATCAAATAATAATTAGGATTCGAGTATGATTGGCCCAAAAAACCTAAGAATCGGAAGGTTAGGGGAGGATATTGCTGTAAAGTACCTAAAAAGCAGGGATTTTGAGATTATCGAACGAAATTACTTGAGGAAGTGGGGAGAAATCGACATTATCTGTAAAAAGGCAAATATTATTCATTTTGTTGAAGTCAAGACTGTTTCACAAGTAACAGGGACTCAGTCCGGAAGTGATTGGTACCGACCGGAGGACAATTTTCACAACAATAAGGCACTTAGGATGAAGAGGATCATCGAGACATATATTGATGAAAAAGACTTGAACAATGATTATCGTGTTGACTTGATAACCGTGAAGGTCAACGAAATTGAAGCAAAGGCGAGAATAACGTTTTTTGACGATGTGATTTTGTAGGTATTGTTATACGTGAAACCTCCATTCACATATGATCCCGTTGTCCTATCTTGCTGAAAGGGTCTATCAGACATAAAATTAGATAGCAAAATAACTCTGGGTTACTCATGAAACATGGTTCGCTAGCCCCCCAGATCAAAGCATCAGAAAACTTGCTATTCTTTTAAAAGTGTGATATAAAATATTCAGTATGGATGACACTCAACACGCAGCGCTCGTCGAAAAAGCGATCGCCATAATCGATTCCTCGCATCTTCCTGGCGCAGACAAGGCACTCCTTAAAGGAAGAGTGCAGTTTGTTGCTGGTGCGATGCTCAAGACATTCGTTGATGTCTGCGAGGAGGATCCATTCAGCGTTGAAGCGATCGTAAAAAACATGAAGAAGAAGCTGGAGGCACAAGGCAATCTAATGAAACTTCATGAGATCGTAAAGCAAGAGCGCGCTGAAATCGAGGATCTGATTACTTCAAACTCATAATTAACCTTTAACCCACAACTATGGACGGAAACATGGAAAATACTCAGGATGTACACGAAGTTCCTGCGGCGGAACAGGCAGTTGAAATTGCTGAGCCTCTTTCTGAGGCTGCCCCTGTTGCTCAGCATGTTGAGCAGGAAGCACCAGTCTCTCAAAAAGAGAATGTTTTCGTGCTGAATGCCGAATTGCTTCAGAAGGGGAATGAACGTGCTCTGTGGGAGGCAGCAGGGAAAATGGTCGCAGCTGCATCAAGGGAAAAGAATGAAGAGGAAGAGGAGGCAGCGCGAGTCGAATACGACAAGATCCTTGCTGAAAATCTTGAAGAGGCAAAAGTGATCCAGTCTGAAATAGATGCTGAAAAGGCAGAGCTTGTAGCAAAATACGGGAATGAGGATCAGTGGCCTCTGAACGCAAAGAAACAGAACAAGATCAATTCACTTTCATGGGCGACCGGCGGGGTACTTGGTCTCGTTGCGTTTGCCGCTGCTGCACCTGCGCATGCAGGTGGTCATGATGCGATCAAGGAATTCGGCAATAATCTTGGTCGTGAGATCCGAGTACAGATTGGCGAGGCAGGAAGAGACTCTGGGGCAGTCATCGGTGGAGCAGCTCGTGTCGGAATTGACCGTGCAGTGAATGCTACGACCGCAGAAGTCTTGCGACGCATGGGAGTCCCAGTCGCACAGACACCCGAAGAGGTAGTTGTCGTCCCGCGCAGTATTCCGGGTGGTGGTTATGGGGTCTACGGTCCTGGGCAGCTCCCTCCGCCCCCAGGAGTGTATGGTGGCTATCCACGTGGGAATGAGGGGAGCGACATCCGTTATGTACGAAGCCAGGAGGTCGGCAATCTTCAGCAGCAACTCGAAGCTCAGAAGGGAATCGCTGCGCAGGCGTATGGCGAAATGATGATGCATAAGGCGAACTATGAGCGAACCGGCAGCAAGGGAGAGTCTGACATGTATTACCTCAAAATGAATGAATACAACCGTGAAATGATCAATATTAACAATACACAGCGTGCACTCAATGTTGCGATCCAAAACATGAGACAAGGGAGATAGTTCACGTTTCACGAGATATCAAAACATTCCCGGACGGGAATGTTTTGTTTTTGGCGAATGTGTGCTTGAATGGCTGAGCAGTCGGGAAACCGGGGTGTAGTATAATGGTAGTATATATGCTTTGGGAGCATAAGGTCAGAGTTCGATTCTCTGCACCCCGACAAATAACAACAAAACCCCGAAAGGGGTTTTGTTGTATGTCGTCGGGGGGAGAAAGTGCCTTGCGGCACTTTCGTCAGAGAATCGAAACCCTTCTCCGCTATTTGTGAAGAATTATTATTCTGAACAAATCGGAAAGGGGTACTGCGGCTGTAGGCCGAGATTCTCTGCTTTTTTAAAAAATTATTGCTTCTCCGCATTTCCTCTTCTCCATTTCCCATATACTATATATAGAGTATGGAATCCGACCCCACTATCGATACACCATCACCTGATGTACACGATCTGTTCGCTCAGGAACAAAAAGAGGATGCGCATGAGTTATTTCTCTTCGAGATAGATAATGAGCTTTATGCTGTATCAGTAGAAGATGTCGATCAGGTCATGAAGATCCCTCCGGTGACAAGTGTGCCAAATGCCCCGGATTCTATCCTCGGAATATTCCATCTTCGCGGGAAAGTGATCGTCGCCATCGACCTTCTGCGTCGCATGCATATCAAGCGGCAATCTTCGTTCGTGCCGCTCTACCTCTTCGTTTCCCATAAGCAGAAGAACTATTTCGCTGTTCTTGTTGACCGGGTATTCAGTGTGATCAAAGTTCCCAAAAGCATGATCACTCCGCTTTCCCCAGTCATCGCGTCAAAGATCAGCGCAGAATATGTTCGCGGCATGTTCATGTACAAGGAACCCATAAAGACACAAAAACGTCCTGACAATTTCATGATTGAGCCAAAGAAGGAAGGAGAAGTAGTTTCCGTCGAGGAGCCGCCTCGCCCTGCGCTTTGGCTCAATATCCCACTCCTGCTTGACCAACAGGAGATCCTGAAGACCGAGGGTGTACCCGATTGAGTGCATTCGACAAATTTTCGGATATGGTACAATAATTGAATCAAATTTCGTATAAGCATATGGACAAAAAAATTCTCATTGTTGATGATTCCGCATTCATGCGCAAGGTACTAAGGGACATCTTTGAAAGTGCGGGGTATACCCACTTCATCGAAGCGGCGAACGGGCGCGAGGCGATCGAGAAATGGCGCGGAGAGCAACCGGACTTCATTTTTCTTGATGTGATCATGCCGGAGATGAACGGAATCGATGTGCTCCGTGAGATAGGGAAAGAAGCAAAGATCATCGTTGTCTCAGCTGTCGGGCAGGACGAAATGATCCAAGAAGCAAAATCACTTGGGGCACTCGACTATGTGGTCAAGCCGTTCGATCGCGATCTCGTTCTTGAGAAAGCGCAAAAGTATATTCCGAAGTAATCCCGCTGAGGAGACGTATGAATACCAGTAGTGATGCAAAGATCCGCGTGCTTGTTGCGGACGATTCTTTTTTCATTCGTCGATACCTCAGTGAATTATTTGAGCGCTCTTCGGATATAGAGGTAGTCGGCATGGCAAGTGATGGCGAGGAAGTTGTCACACTCGCACGAACCCTGAAACCTGATGTGATCACGATGGACTTCCACATGCCGAAGAAGAACGGGATCGAAGCCACCGCGGAGATCATGCTCGGGGAGCGTCCGCTTCCAGCCATCGTCATGCTCTCAGCGTTCGACGGTAAAGACGGCGAGAAGGTGAAGCGGTCCCTTCTTGCTTCTGGGGCAGAAGTGCTCATGAAACCGTCTGGTGAGATATCCCTAGATATCGAACGGGCAGCTCAGGACATACTGACCCGTGTCAGGCAGGTCGGAACAGTCGAGCTGCGAATGAAAGAACTCTATCATCGGATGCATGGTGCGCACATGAGAATACCGGACACATTTGGTGTCCACCGAGGGAGAGAGCCGATCGTACTCGTGCTCGGTGCCTCGACTGGCGGACCTCCGCTCATCGAACATCTTTTGTCGCTGATCGATCCATACTCGGGAGTCGCGGTCATTATCGTGCAGCATATGTCGCATTATTTCACCGAACTGTTCGCCGAACGACTTGATCGCGTCACAAATTTCAACGTGCGCGAGGCAGTCGATGGAGACATCCCTTCGGCAGGTGTGGCGCTTGTTGTTCCTGGGGGGATGTATCTTGAACAGGGAGTAGGTGATGAGGGGGAGATACTTCCGGGTTTTCTGGTGAAAAAAAGCGATGGTCCTCATGAAACGGAGATAGACAAGACCATGGAGGCAGTTGCTTCGATGGCAGGTAATCGTGTTTGCGGAGTACTCCTGTCGGGAATGGGTGCCGACGGTGCAAATGGGATGAGAAGCATTAAAGAGCATGGTGGAAGTACCGTGGTGCAAGATCCAGAAGATGCGGCAGTCTCATCCATGCCGAAAAGCGCGGTGAATGCCGCGGTCGCCGATGTCGTTCTGACTGCGGACATGATACCCGAATATATCAAGACGCTCATCGGCAAGTAGTCACCCTCTGCATCGTGATACAATGAATTCGTGGTACTCGGTAATAATAAATTCAAGGACCTTTTTTGTGAGGAAGCAACGGACCAACTCACCACTCTCTCCGGTGAACTTTTGAATATTGAAAAAGACCCAACAAATATCGAGCGATATGCGACGCTCATGCGTGCAGCACACACAGTGAAAGGCGCAGCGGCGACGATGGGATATACCGGAATGGCGAAACTCGCACATGCACTCGAAGACGTCTTCCATCTTGGAGAACGAAAGGCAATAGTACTCGATGCTGAAGCGGTGAGCGTCTCACTGTCTGCGATCGACACGATGCGCGCCTCGCTTGCAGAGATCAAAGAACATGACAAGGAGATCGACGTTGAGCAAGTCATTCAGAATTTACTCGCACTTACTTCAAGGGAGCAATCGGCATCTTCTGCTATCGCAGAGAATGCTCCTGTTCATCCCACTCCGGTGCCAGCGCAGGCTTTTGCGTCCGCACTTCCATCAAGTGTGCGTGTGGATGTCGAACGACTGGACGCACTGATGGGACTTTTTGAAGAAATGCTCATGCTACGACTCAAGCTCGATTCTCTGCTTGAGCCGGCGATCGGGATCACCAAAACTATCACCGATCACCAAGTAAAGGATCGACTCTATTTTCTAAAAGAGTTCGAGACCATCTTTGCGCAACTCGCACGGCTGCTCTCAGAGACGCAGGGTCAATTGCTCACGATACGACTGGTGCAAGTCGAGATGATTTTTTCTCAGTTCCCACGTATGGTACGTGATCTTTCATTGCGTGAAGGTAAACAGGTCGAGTTTCGCATGGAGGGAGGAGATGTAGAGCTTGATCGCACAGTGCTCAGTGGACTTGGAGGAGCACTCGCGCATCTCCTCCGGAATGCAGTCGACCATGGGATAGATAAGTCGGGCACGATAGTTCTTTCCGCAAAACACATGAACGATCGTGTCCATGTGTCAGTAGTCGATAATGGAGTCGGGATCGACTATGATCGCGTCAAGCAAGTCGCCATCGAGCGGGGCATCATCGCTGAAGATGCGGCAACACACCTGCGTAAGCAGGAGATCACTGAATTACTCTTTCACCCGAATATGTCCACCAATACCGAAGTGACAGATATTTCCGGGAGAGGGGTCGGGCTTTCAGCGGTGCATTCATTCGTCAAAGAAGTCGGAGGACACATTTCAGTCATTTCACCTGTATCGGACGGAAGGGGGACGAAGTTTCTGCTCGATCTTCCCATCTCACTTGCAACGGTCCAAGTCCTTCTGGTCGAATCAAGTCGCTTTACCTTCGCGCTTCCATTCAGCGCTGTCGTTCGTACCCTGACATTCTCCCGAAGTGACATAAGGGAGTCCGCGCATCAGGAGATGGTCACCGTGGACGGTAAACTCGTACCAATACTCTATCTTAACAAGCTTCTCGACATCACGTTCGGTGACATGTTCTTCGCAGGAAAGAAAGTCGGTGATGAGGTACTGGCGGTCTTGCTTGAGATCGAAGGAGAGCGTATCTTGGTCGCGATAGATAGCTGCCTCGGAGAGCAGGAACTCTTGATCAAATCACTCCCCCCTGTTCTTCGCAACATACGTGGATTCTCAGGGTCAGCGCTTCTCCCTGACGGTCGTACCATCTTATTACTCGACGCGCACGGTTTACTCCTCGAAGCACTTGGCGATATACTGGGTACTCATAACACTTGATATGTCACACGCATTTCATCTCACACGCGAAGACGAAGACCAACTGAAAGAACTTTTGAACATCGAGGTATCCCATGCTTCAACTACACTTTCAAAAATGGTAGGAAAGTCAGTCACAATCAGTGTTCCCAATCTTGACGTAAAGAATGCCCGCTCTCTCACTGTGAAGGTGAAGGATCCAAACGCCATTACGGTTGCTGTGCTCCTGCGTCTTTCAGGAATACTCGAGGGATATGTACTGCTCTATTTCCCATACTCCGCATCGCTCCGTCTCTTGCAGACGCTTTCCGGGAAAAAAGTGACCGATCTCCGGGCGCTCGACAAGTACGACCGCTCGATCTTTCAGGAGGTCGGCAACGTACTGACCGGCGGAATGCTCAAAGGACTTTCTCAGTTTCTTCATATCGAACTGATGCAGTCAGTACCTGACGTCGTCATCGATATGGGCGGGGCGATGTTCAATTCCATCTCGGCGGCGATGATCCATCAGCACAATGAATTCCTCGCACTCGATGTCGCCATCTGTGTCGATGCCGAACCAGGATCGTTCTCTTGCAAAGACGGGCAGGAGGCGGTCGGCAATATGTATCTTTTTCTCGGACCGGAGGCGGCGGATACGATCCTTAAGCTTACTAACGCGATGATCAGTCCGAGCCATGAGTAAGCAAGTCGATATCCATATCGCTGAATTGTTCGCTGCGAACGAGGAGTTCGTGATCACTACCAGTGGTGTCGGTTCTTGTGTCGTCATCGTGCTTTACGATCGACTAATGCGTATCGGAGGGATGGCACATGCGATACTCCCAAGAAGGCGAACGACAGAAGATGTGAATCTCTTTCATCGGGACGAAAGCGGGAAGGTGTTCGTGAAGTATGTCGATCAGGCGATCGAGACACTCGTTGACGAGATTAAGGCACTCGGCGGGAATCCCGAACATTTGGTCGCAAAACTTGTCGGCGGTGCGCATATGTTCGTGCTTCTTGAGGGCGACCAGCATGGCATCGGTTTTGAGAACACCGTCAGCGCCCGCGAGACACTCGCGCGTTTCAATATTCCTGTCGAAACTGAGGTCGTCGGTGGAACGGTCGGGCGGAATGTCCGTTTTGACATATCGACCGGAATCGTCGAGATCACCACGAAAGTGTAAGTGACTTGTGGAATATCCAAGTTCAAAATAGACTGGTGACATGAGATCACCGGTCTTTTCATTCATCGCACTCGCGCTCCTTGTCGTAGTTTTGGTAATGAAAAGTGATCTGCTTTCACGGGAAACATTTGCACGTGAGTATCGAGAGAAGTTTCACGTAGAACCACACGTTTCGCCCGATGGTATATTCCATCTGACATTATGCGAGTTCAAACCAGCAATGAACGTGAATGCATGGGCACCGAATCATACCCGTACGTTCCGCGCACTGCTCGCAAAAGATGAAGCGACGAACGAACAGTCGATCTTTATTGAGCAGGCACGACCGAGAATGTGCTATAAGCTCGAAGGCAAGACGGTTCTGCAAAACATCGATCGAGTATACTGGCTTTCAGCGACCACGCTCGGGTTCGTCGTAGGTAATTCAACGGGAAGCGGAACAGAGTACTTCATCGACATAAGGACACTCTCATCGACCCATCATCCGGAACATGAAGGAAGTGAGATGAGAAAATTCGGGATCGAGAATAAGTTGATCGATTGAAAATGAAACGGAATGAGACAATAACTGAGAAACGCGAACGAGTACGTCGCGCAACGAGAATACTCCATGAACTCAAGCGACTCTTTCCGTCTGCGGGGATGATGCTCGCATGCACGAATGATTGGGAATTGATGGTAGCAGTGCAACTCTCCGCGCAGTGTACCGACAAAAAGGTGAATCAAGTAACGCCGGCGTTATTCGCACGTTACCCATCGCTCGATGACTATGCTTCGGCAGACCCTCAAGAGTTTGAACAACTAATCTACCAGACTGGATTCTTTCGCGCTAAAACTAAGAACATCCTTGCTGCGGCAAAGATGGTGAAACGTGAGTTCCACGGGATCCTTCCGAGGACCATGAAGGAGATGCTCACTATCCCAGGAGTCGGCCGCAAGACCGCGAGTGTCGTGCTCGGAAATGCCTACGGAGTCGCAGAAGGCATCGCGGTAGACACCCATGTGAAACGCTTGTCACAAGTATTCGGGCTCACGGATGAGACAGACGTCGCGAAGATCGAGCGTGACCTGATGGAGCTCATTCCGAAGAACGAATGGTTTCACGCTACCTACTTGTTCATTGAGTATGGTAGAAAGTTTTGTCCGGCACGGAAACATGATACGAAAACATGCCCTTTAGGACATGTTTCGATGTTACACACTGCCGAATAACATCACAGATCGCTGAGAAACCTATATTTCTCCGTTCCACACGCCAAAGTATGTCCTCGCTGCGTTCCGGTGTTATTCGTGGTCTGTGTTACACGAGTCAATAATCATTTCTTGGAAAGAATGCTCTTGATGACCTCCTCAGTCTCTTTCGGGTTGGCGACAGATCTGGTCGGTACCACACCGATCACCGTTTCGTCATTCCCGTTCGGGAACAGTGCGTCGCCGACATAAAGACAATCACTCTTCTTCCACTTCATCTTCTTGTAGAGTGCTTCAACGTTCCTACCCTTGTTGTATCCTTTGATGAAGAAATCAAGGCAGGTCGTACCACCTATCTTCACTTCGACGTTCTTGCTCTTGAATGGGAATTTCTTAAGTATCGTGAGACGCTTCTTCTGATCGGGGTCGCACTTTTCTTTTTTGCTGATATCTTCCGAGTGACCGATCAGAGAGTACGAGATCTGGCAGCCGCGATCCTGCACCAGATCAAGTTTGTCCTTGTATCGAAACAAGCCCTTCTTGATGATCATGTTTGCGTACGCGAGTACCTCGAGTTTCTGGGTCCAGTCCATGGTGTTCTCCCAAAGTGTCTCACCTTCGCGATTCACACACATATTTCCGTTCTGCCCCATCACCCAATATTTACCAGCCATACTTTCGCCGAGTTGGACCCCGATCTGTTTGGTGTTGGCCCCAGAAACGACGAGTACTTCATGCTTCCTGGAAAGTTCTTTGAGGAGTTTCGACATCTCAGGGGTCACTCTCGAGCGGCTGCGGGTGAGGGTATTGTCGAGGTCGAAGAAAATATATTTAGGCATCGAGGTCTATGGTGAGTGGTTAACGTATGCACATAGTATACCGCCCCGCATGTGTGCCGCAAAACTCAAGCAAGTTTGCTTCATGTCGGTCTATTTGCTAGGATACGAATCACGTGCGAAATATGCGGGTATGGTTTAGTGGTAGAATGTCTGCCTTCCAAGCAGAAGACGGGAGTTCGATTCTCCCTACCCGCACAGATTCAGAAATCAAAAGTCCTTACTGAGAAGTAAGGACTTTTGATTTCGTGCGGGTAGGGAGAATCGAAAGACGGAGCGGATGCCGAGCCAGCAGGCGAGGCCGCGAGTCGGGGTCGCAAGAATTTGTGAGTGGCGACGAACAAATTACTTGTGACCGATTCTCTGTGATACGATTAAATTATGATATTTCTGGAAATGATAAACCCACGCTGGTCCAACCCCGAAAACGGAGGAGTAGAAGATCAATGTGTTCACGGCGAAATATTATTTCAAATCAACAATACAACTTTTGCTAACTTACAAGATGGTGAGCTGTCGCCTGTAACTGCTGCCTTGTATCTGATGCGTTCAATAGAACGCGAACACACACTAACCGATTCAATAACTTCAGGTTCAAAAGTAAATATATTTCCGCACTGTGGCTTCACAGTCTGGGTTCAAGATAATAAACTTCTGATTATGGGGTGCGATAATGGAGTGAATTTTGAGATAAAACATCTCAACGGAGTAGTTGTTGTTGTTGATAAAAACGGAACAATAAAAACTATTTCTGAAAGTGAATGGAAGTACGCAGTGAGAAAATTTGCTGAACAAATTTCAAAGTTCTATGAAACAGAAAGTCCGAAAGAATATATTGAGGACACGACTGACCGTGAAGGCTGGGAAATGTTCTGGAAAGAATTTCATGAGCGCTTGAGTAGGATATAACATATGTAAACCCTACTTTACATGCTATAATGCAGATATGACCCACTCCCACACCCTCCGCATTCTTCTTTCTGTACTGGTCGTCGCATTCGTCGTCTATCACTACTACCCACAGTTGCTTCAGAAGCCCGAACCGAACGCCGTCATGTTTTCCGTTACCGCTTCTTCCAGTCTTTCCGCAAGATCCAAACTCTCACCCGAAGCATATCGGGTCATGTATCAGTCCGGCACCGAGCGACCCTACACCAGTCTTTTACTAGAAGAGCATCGCGGGGGGACGTATGTCAGTGCAGACACTGGACGACCACTTTTCCGTTCAGAAGATAAATTCGACTCCGGCACCGGTTGGCCATCGTTCGTGAAGCCGATCACTCCAGATGCAGTCGTATACAATGTCGATGACACGCTGGGCGAAACTCGAACCGAGGTGCTCACTGGTGACACCCATGCGCACCTCGGACATGTGTTCGATGACGGCCCAAAAGATAGGGGAGGCAAGCGTTACTGCATGAACGGAGTTGCTCTCCGCTTCATCCCAGATTCTGCAACTACTACGACTCCATAAGGCGAAGATAATACTCGCAGATGCACGGCGCGGGAATGCGACTCGGTCAACGTACTCGAAGTACGTTGACCGAGTCGCAAGGGTCCCGCAACAAAGCAGATGTGAGTATTTTGTTTGCCGAGAACACAAAAACCACCCGAGGGTGGCTTTTGTGTTGTATGTTTGTGAACCTCTGACTATTTGACCGCGTCCTTGAGCGCTTTTGCAGCTCTGAACTTCGGAACGCGCATCGCTGCGACTTTGATGCTTTCGCCCGTGCGCGGATTGCGTGCGGTGCGTGCAGCGCGAGTCTTCACTGAGAAGATGCCGAGACCTGCGATCGATACCTCGTCGCCCTTCTTGAGGCCGCCGGTGATAGATTCGATCATTGTCTCAACAGCCTGCTCTGCTGCGACTTTCGTGCCGCCGAGCTTCTCGTGGACTGCTTCTACAATTGACTGCTTGTTCATCGTATTAAGCAGATAGCTAATAAACTAGCCTGGTTAATCGCGAGCTACCGCGAATAACTCTGCATGCAGAGGATTTAACCTCTCAAATCATTATATAGGATGGTCTTTTTCGCGCAACAGAGCCATATTTTCAGATTAGGAATCGCATCGCTTGTCAAAATAGACTTACACGATGCGTAGAGTCGGTGAACGAGAAGCAACAAAATACCGCTCTATTGAGCGGTATTTTGTTGCAATTGGCAAAATATCCTTTATCTTGCGTATTCGATGCAGCGAGTTTCGCGAATGACTGTGATCTTGATCTCGCCTGGGTATTTCAGCTCTTGTTCCACTTGGATGGCAATATCACGTGCGAGTGCCTGAGCCTCGATGTCGTTCATCGCTTGTGGAGTGACGAATACACGCACTTCACGTCCGGCTGCAAGCGCGTACGCTTTCTCGACCCCTGGTTTATTTGTCGCGATCTTCTCAAGATCCTCGAGCTTCTTGATGTAGTTCTCGACCGATTCACGACGTGCACCCGGGCGTCCTCCTGAGATGGCATCTGCAGTCTGCACGATGATCGACTCGATCGTTTCGTACGGGTATTCCTCGTGGTGTGATTGCATCGCCTTTACGATGCGCTCGTCCGCACCGAATTTCTGCAGGATCTTGCGACCGATCTCAACATGGGTACCTTGCACCTCGTGGTCGAGTGCTTTGCCGATGTCATGGAGCAGTGCACCGGCTTTCGCGATCTGCACGTCCGCGCCGAGCTCTTCGGCAAGCATTCCTGCGATGTGACCCATCTCGATCGAGTGTTGGAGCACATTCTGTCCATAGCTGGTGCGGAAGTAGAGGCGTCCGAGGATGGAGATGATCTTCGGGTCGAGATTGAACACCCCACATTCGTACACTGCTTGCTCGCCCTTCTCCTTGATGATCTTGTTGATGTCACCCTTTGCCTTGTCGACCATCTCCTCGATCTTCGAGGGCTGGATGCGTCCGTCGAGGATAAGGTTCTCGAGTGCGACCCTTGCGATCTGTCTGCGAACCGGGTCAAATGCCGAAATGACGATCGTTCCCGGGGTGTCATCGACGATGAGTTCAACCCCTGCAATGCGCTCGAAAGTCCTTATATTCCGGCCTTCTTTACCGATGATCTTTCCTTTGATCTCGTCATTCGGAATTACGACCGAGGTGGTCATGATGTCTCCTGCGGTCGACGCAGCGAGTCGCTGGATCGAAGTGGAGAGAATGTCTTTTGCCCGTCGATCGAGCCGCTCGATGCCTTCGCGCTCGAGTTTTTGGAGTCTCACGCGGAAATCATCCTCGAAGCGCTCCTCGATCTTCTTTATCAGTGAGTTCTTCGCTTCTTCTTCGGTAAGGTGAGCGACGCGTTCGAGTTCAGATTCGACGGCTTTCTTTCGTTCCTCGATCTCGCTTTTGATGGCTTTCACTTCCTCTGCCTTGTTCTTGAACGACTGGAGTTCAGCTTCGATATCGAGCTGTTTCTTGTCGAGCATTTCTTCCTTACGAACAAGCCGTTCTTCGCTTTTTTTCCATTCGCGTTCCTTCTCTTTCTCGGCGGCACGGACCTGCTCCATCTGTCGCTCTACCTTCTTCTCTGATTCCTGGAGTATTTTCTGCGCGTCTTCCTTCGCAGTGAGCAGCATCTGCTTCACTTCGATCTCTACTGAACCTTTCTTTCCTGCGCTCATTCCCCAGCGGAGTACATATCCGAGGATGATGCCGAAGATACCGCTCGCGGCTCCATAGTAGACCATCTTGATGATGGAAATACCGCCGACAACTTCTGTATCGAGCATATGAATGTGATGATAGAACACACAACCCTTTTGCGTTCTTGTTTGCGACCGAAGGTGGAGTAGTTACGACAGAAGAAGCACAGATACAGTCATCGCATATTGCCCAGGGAGTTCTTGTCGCATACCAAAAGAAAAAGAGGTGTGTTCGTGTTGTGAATAATGTCGAAAATCAAGCAATCGGCAAGGTCGTTTCTGGATAATGCCGATATTCACAATGTAGCAGATGGTGTTCGGGGTGTCTAATAAGAAACAAAAAACCGGGGTACCCCGGTTTTTTGTGGTTTTTCGCTCAGCGGTTCTTCGGCTTCATGACCTCGTCGATCAAGCCGTATTTCTTGGCCTCATCGGCGGTCATGTAATTGTCACGGTCAGAGTCTTTTTCGACCTGTTCTACGGGTTTGCCGCTATTCTTTGACAATATCTTGTTTAAGTTTTCTTTTGTGCGGAGGATGTGCTTTGCAGAGATCGCGATGTCCGAGGCTTGGCCTTCTGCGCCTCCCATCACCTGGTGGATCATGACCTCTGCATTGGGGAGAGCGAAGCGTTTTCCTTTTGCGCCCGAAGAGAGCAGGACCGCTGCCATGCTTGCCGCCATACCGACGCAGATAGTGACCACATCCGGTTTGATGTGGTTCATCGTGTCGTAGATCGCAAGACCCGCAGAAACTGAACCCCCCGGTGAGTGGATATAGAGCTTGATATCTTTTTTCGGATCTTCAGATTCGAGGAAAAGGAGTTGAGCGATGACAATATTGGCGGTGTCATCATCGATCGCTCCGGAGAGGAAAACGATGCGCTCTTTGAGAAGCCGCGAGTAAATATCATAGGCGCGCTCGCCCATTGAGGTTTTTTCGATGACGGTGGGAATGAGAAAGCTCATAGATAGCATTGATCTTACTCTGTTAATGTTCGGAGTGTAGCAAGGTGAGGGGTTTTTGACAACAAAACAAAAAAACCTCCATCATGGAGGTTTTTTTGGTTTTGCCGCTACTCTGCCGACTCAAGGAATTTGAACACCTTTTCATTGGTAAGCAGCATCTCGATATAACTGTTGATGCGGTCTTCGCTTGCATCAGGATATTGTTCTCGAAGTACCTTTCCTTCTTTTTCGATCTCCTCTTTTGCGGGGTGCAGCTTCTCTACTTCTGCGATCTTCGATGCGATAAGTTGGACCTTAGCCCGTTTTTCGGCGTCAGGCTTCCATTCTGCATGCATCTCTTCTTTCGTTTTGCCGGTCGCTTTGATGTAGGCATCCAGAGTGAGCCCCATGCGTTCGACTTCATGGCTGAATTCATCCTCCATGCGGTGGATCTCCTGCTCAATGATGATCTCTGGAAGTTCGATCGTGCTCTCTTTGACCAACTCCTCCATGATGCTGATGCGAACCTTGTCGCGCGCATCGCGTTCCTTCTGTGATCTGATGTCTGATTCGAGTTTCGCTTCGAAGTCAGTGACATTCGAATAGTCCCCGAGCGTTTTGACGAACTCGTCATCCAAAGGGGGAAGCTCCGCTTTCTCGTCGAATTCCTTACCGTCTCGGGTCGCCTCGTTCTGCGCGCGCATCCGTTTCACTTGCGCGACGGTCTTCTCAACATCTTCTTTCGATACGGTGACCTCCTCTTTGTTCTTTGCCAGTTTTGCCGAGATCTTCTTGTAGTCTCCGAGTTTCACCTCGGGAAATACGGCGGTCGTCAGCGTGAATTCAAGCGGGTTGCCGAGTGCGATCTTCGTGATCTTCACTTCGGGCCTGCCGAGCGCGTCGATCTTCTCGCCGATGATGATGTCGGCGTACGCTCGGCTGATTGCAAGTTCAGCCATCTCTTCGAGAATGTTCGCTTCACCGACACGAGCCGCAAGCATTTTTTCGGGGACATGTCCCTTGCGAAAACCTGGGAGTTCTATGTCTTTGCCGATACGTTTGAGTGCCTCGCCCCTGTTTCCCTCGAATATTTCCGCAGGTATCGAAGCGGTAATTTCCATTTTCGATCCTGGGAGTTTTTTTGTTGTTACCCCGTAGTTTGTGGTTGTTTTTTCCATAGTGAACCCAGCACCACTTTCTTACTTTTACCAAAACGTGAAAGTGGTGCTGGGTGAATACGGGCATAGTAGCGTGGAACAAACACCAAAGCAAGTCCTTACGAAATCCGTTCGCAAAAAAACAGCGACCCGTCTTCGGTCACTGTTTTTTGTGAGCGGGTCTATATTTGATCGATCGCGTCGAGCGAATCAAGGTTGGTTGCCTTCAAGTCGGCTTCGATGTCCGCGACTGAGTCCGACGTTCCTTGTGTCGAGAGTGCCGCCGCCGCAGCATCCTCGCTGCTCGTCGCCACCGGTATGTTCTTCTGCTGTGTCATGTCAGGGGTTTCCGATTTGCTCGGCAGCAGCTCTCCGGTCATCGTTCCTCCCTGTATGACATACCACCCAAGTCCCGCAAGGATGATGATGAAGGCCCCGACCCCAACGAACATGGAAAGATTGCTTTTTTCAGGGCTTGCGGCAGGGAAGCCGTCATGTTGAGGAGCACTCTGTTCTTGGTCCATAGATATGTTGTGAATTAGTATCAATAATGATTAGCGTTCGTCATTTGGTCGACCGGTAGTGGTTGTTGGCATCCTTCCTTCCTTTGCACGTAACACTTCCGGTATTTTCAGTGTGCCGGTGGCCATGGTCGAAGTCGCGCGGTCGTCATTGTCGTTATGTTTCCCCGAGAGGAGTGGTATCACGTCATTCAGCGATTTGGTTGCTACGAGGATGGCCTGTCGTGCTTTCTCAAGCGCATCCTTTGCCGGCTTTTTCTCTTCTTCAGATGGGGAAGTCGAAGTGCCGTTGCTGAGGTTCGCTGCTGTGAGTTTGACCGCCGCTTCGGCATCAGCGACTGATTTTGTTGCTAATGCTATTTTCGATCGAGCGGTCATGAGCGATGCTTCTGCCGCACTAGTGTCCAATCCGCTTGACCGCAACTTTGAGATACGCGAGTCGATCCTGTCTGCGAGTTTCGTAAAACGCTCAATTGCCGCATGCATGCGCTTCAAGATCATTTCTCCCGCATGTTTGAACACCTCTCCGCGATGTTCGCCCATGCGTTCGCGGATCTCTCCGAGCTTGCTCTCACGCACCCTCATGCAATCGGTGGTGCTCCCGACACTTACACAATCTCTCGGTGTCCCTGTGCCCATGATTCGCCCGCGCTGGCGAGTATCATCAGTCGTAGAGCCATCCGTCATCCGTCTCTCTTCACCGTTCCTTTTTTCGATCAGCTTATCCAGTTCGGGCGGAAGCGGCCGCGTGTCGCTTGCCATCATTCTGCCACCTTTCATTCCTTCGCCCCCGAGCTCTTTTCCTGTCGTCGTTCCGAAGCTGCCACGAAGTATTCCAGAACGCTGAGCAGGTTGACCCCCTTTTCCGATTGGGGGCTTCGGAGCGGTCACTGTTGTCACTTGAGGAGGCGGTTCATTGCCAGTCACCGTAGTTGATTCTTCGGCAAATACCGAAAACGGGAAAAGCAGAAAAAGCGTCGCGAGAACAAGTAAATAAGGCTGTCGTAATTGATTCATAGATACATGCATGTGGTTATTGTGTAACACTTCAATCAGTATAGCAAAACCCGCACATAGTGTGCGGGTGAATTGCTTGTCGTATTGTGAGGATCGAAAAAATTATTTCTTCGGGTACGCCTTTTGGTACTGATCAATCGATTTCTCGACATCTTTGTTGGCCTCGTTGCGATCCCTCCATGCACCCACCTCGACTTTTTTCTTCTGAAGATCTTTGTAGACGGTGAAAAAGTGTTTAATCTCTTCAAGGAAGTGCGGCTCAAGGTCGCTGATGTCCTTGGTATTCTTCCAGCGCGGGTCGGCGGTCGGCACCGCAAGGACCTTTGCGTCACCTTCGCCTCCGTCGACCATGTCGAGTACTCCGATGGGACGGGCTTCTACCAAGCACCCCGGTACGAGCGGTTCTGCTCCGAGGACGAGGACATCAAGCGGATCTCCGTCATCCCAAAGTGTTTGTGGGACGAAGCCGTAGTTCGCAGGGTAGTGCATCGGCGAGTAGAGCACTCGGTCGTATTTTATCAGCCCGGTGTCTTTGTCGAGTTCGTATTTCACGCGTGAGAGCATCGGTATCTCGATGATCACATTAAGTCCGTCTTTGTCCCCATAGGGGATGTCATGCCATAAATTCATAGTGATATTGATGAATTATTATGATGATAATCGTTCCTACTTCTCTTCACTGTTGGTGTTCTCAGCGACGACTTCTTTGTCCTCACTGATCTCCTCCTCAGGAGTGACAGTCTCCTCGTTCGGTTCTCCGATTGACTCTGAGGCGATGAACTCCTCGACTTCTTCCTCCGGGGTGCCCTCAAGTTCGACTTTCTTGGTCGGCTCCGCGGTGAATTCTTCACCTTCACCGGACTTGATGTCGATACGGTAGCCTGAGAGTTTCGCGGCAAGGCGGACATTTTGCCCCCCTCGACCGATCGCAAGCGAAAGCTGATCAGGCATGACTTCGATGGTCGCCTGCCGCTCTTCGGCGTTGAGGATGACACTCTTCACCTTTGCCGGGGAGAGTGCATCGGCGATGAACTTTTCTGCATCAGGAGACCACTCAATGACGTCGATCTTCTCACCCCCGAGTTCTGAGATGACAGTCGCAACACGAACTCCTCGCTGTCCGACACATGAGCCGACCGGGTCGACATGTTCATCGTTCGAATGTACCGCGATCTTAGTACGTGAGCCAGCTTCGCGCGCGATCTCCTTGAGTTCGACGATGCCGCTTGCTACCTCCGGTGCCTCAAGGGCGAACAGTGCGCGAACGAAGTTCGGATGAGCACGGGAGAGGCGTAGATTGATGCCACGAGGGGATTCCTCGACCGAATAGAGATAACTACGGATACGCTCGCCGGTGCGGTAACGCTCCCCCGGAATCTGATCCTCATAACCGAGCAGTCCGGTAGCGCGACCGAGGTCGACGAAGATATTCCCGCGTTCAATGCGCTGAATGACTCCGGTGACGATCTCCTCTCCACGCTCCGCGAACTCGTCCAAGACAGAAGACTTCTCTGCTTCTCGGATCTTCTGGATAATCACTTGCTTTGCGGTCTGTGCTGCAATGCGACCGTAATCATCTTTTGCATCGAGTGCGAACACGAGTTCCTCCCCGAGTTCTGCTCCACCCTTGATGAGACGAGCGTCTTCGATCATGATGTGATGCTCAGAATTGTAGCGAACACGTGTATCTATATCACCTTCACCCTCTGCTCCGACGATTGCCTCAGGCACAGCTACGAACGGTTTCACTGGTGCATCATCTTCTTCCTCCTCTCCTTCGATCGGCTGGCGTACCATCGTGTCGTCCACGACGATCTTCACCTGCACGAAGTCAGTTTTGCCACTGTCCATGTCCAATTTTGCTCGGACGATCTGGCCTTTCTTCCCATAATCTTTCTTGTATGCCGCAGCAAGCGCCGCCTCGATTGCATCGATGATCTTTTCCTTCGAGATCCCGCGTTCTGCCTCGAGCTGCTCTAAGGCAGACTTCATTGTTTTTAAATCTAACATGGTGTTGGGAGCCGTCTTGCGGCTTACTAGTGATTAAGTTCCTCCAAATAAAATGATAACCAAGAAAAAACGAAACAGGGTACCATCGAAGGTAACCTGTTTGTATGTGTAAATGGTAGCAAGGAACACCGGAGGAGTCAATGTGTGCGATCTCCGCACAAGAGGTAGGTGCCGCCACTCTTTTATATAGTCGAGAAAACACATATAATAGAGCGAGTTCACCCAATATGCTCATACAGGAAAGCAAACTCAAGAAATTCATACTTGATTCGGGGCTCGCCTCTCGTGCTGAGGTCGCAGCAGCTGAAAAAGATGCCGAAAAAGAAGGCGGAGATCTTGGGAGTATCCTCGTGAAACAGGGAAAGGTATCTGCAGACGATTTCCGTCGCGTGCAGGCATATATCCTCGGCATCCCCTTCGTGGACCTGAAGGGACAAAAAATCGATTTCAGCGTCCTTTCGCTCATCCCGGAGCCGATTGCCCGTAAGCATAATATCGTTGCGTTCCGCAAGACCGACTCGGGTCTTGAGGTGGCGATGCTCGACGTCGATGACCTCGAGGCAATCGACTTCGTTCGCAAGAAGGTGGGTCTTCGTATTCTCACGCGTTTGACCGACCAGGAGTCGGTCAAAGGTGCACTGCTCCAGTATCAGAAGTCACTGAAGGCGGAATTCGGTGACATCATCCAAGAGGAAGCGAAGACGATCCAGATGCTCAAGGATGATGATGACAATCCTGCTTCCGAGAAAGACCTGAAGAAACTTGCCGAGGATCTCCCTGTGGTTCGCATTGTCGATACTCTTCTCAACCATGCGATCATACAGAACGCGTCCGATATCCATGTGGAGCCGATGGAAAATCAGCTGCTCGTCCGCTATCGTATCGACGGTATCCTTCACGACGCTATGGTGTTGCCGAAGGACTCCGCTCCCGGCATCACCGCACGTATCAAAGTGCTTTCGAACCTGAAGCTCGACGAAAAACGTTTGCCACAGGATGGTCGTTTCAAGATCCAGCTCAATAACGAAAAGGTCTCCTTCCGTGTCTCGACTCTTCCGACCCATCATGGCGAGAAGACGGTCATGCGTCTCCTCCGTGAATCATCCGGCGGTTTCTCGCTCGAGTCACTCGGATTCCACGGACAGGGACTCGAGGCACTCCACAAGTCGATGCAGCAACATGTCGGTATGATACTCGTCACCGGACCGACTGGGTCTGGTAAGACCACAACGCTCTATACGCTACTCGATATTTTAAACACTCCCGACGTGAACATTTCGACGATCGAAGACCCAGTCGAATATCAGATGCCACGTATCAACCAGACTCAAGTGAAGCCGGAAATAGGACTGACGTTCGCTATGGGGCTCCGTGCACTTCTGCGTCAGGATCCCGATGTCATCATGGTGGGAGAGATCCGCGATGGTGAAACAGCTTCGCTCGGTATCAATGCCGCCCTCACTGGGCACCTCGTGCTTTCAACACTACATACGAATTCCGCATCTGGAACTCTTCCTCGCTTCGTCGACATGGGTGCGGAGCCATTCCTAATTATCTCAACGGTGAATGTCATCATCGCACAACGCCTCGTGCGCAAGCTTTGTGCAACGAAAGAAAAATACAATCTGACAAAACCTGAGATTGAGGCCCTTGGCGAAAAAGCGAACCTCGACCGCATCCTCGCCGCACTCAAGGAAGAGGGAATAGTCGGGAAAGAAGCGACTTGGGAAACATTACCTTTCTATAAACCAAAGTCGTCTCCTGAATGCGAGGAAGGATACAAGGGACGTGTCAGTATCCACGAGGTACTCCGCATGTCACCCGCGATCCGCGAGCTTGCGGTCATCAATGCATCTGCTGAGAAAATCGAAGCACAGGCACGCAAAGAGGGAATGCTCACCATGCTCGAAGACGGAATCTTCCAGGCCGCACAAGGCCTCACTTCCATCGAAGAAGTCTTCCGTGTGGTGAGCGAATAATAAGGATTACATTAATTCCACTTTCTCTATATAATAGAGTGAGTTATGCCGAAGTACACATATAAGGCGCAATTGATGGCGACCGGAGCTGAAGTGGAAGGAACAGCTGAAGCTGCGGATAAGTTCGAGCTCGCCAAGAATATGAAAGCGGAAGGGAAGCTTCTTCTTACCGCGATGGAACTTTCCGAGAAGTCTTTCAATATGGATAAGATCAATGCGTTCCTTTCACGCATCGATCTTCGCGAAAAAATAGTGTTTGCAAGGAACCTCGCAACAATGATCCAGGCGGGACTCCCGCTCTCTCGAGCATTGGCGATCTTTCTCAAGCAGACGCAGAACCCGAAGTTCCGTGAAGTGTTGCGATCATTGATCGACGATATCAATAAAGGGACCGCACTTTCCGATGCGATGGATAAGTATCCGAAAGTATTCGAGCCGGTATTCGTTTCAATGGTCCGTGCAGGAGAAGAGTCCGGCGGTTTGGTCGAAGCACTCAACGTGGTCGGAGGCCAGATGGAGAAGACGTACACCATCAAGAAAAAAGTGAAAGGCGCGATGATGTACCCTGCGATGGTGCTCTTGGTGATGGCTGTCGTCGGTGTACTAATGATGATCTACGTCGTCCCTGGTCTCGCTGCTTCATTTAAGGAGGCAGGGGCAGAATTGCCGCCGCTTACCAAAGTTGTCATCGGTATCAGTGATTTTCTCCAGAATGATAGTCTACTCTCACTCCTTGTCGTTGGCGTTCTCGGAGGCTCATTCTGGTGGTTCAAGAGCACTCCGGTCGGAGAGCGGTCGACCACTTGGGTGATGATGCGCTCTCCCATATTCGGCAAACTAATGAAGGAATTCAATTCAGCACTCGTCACCCGCACGCTTTCCTCACTTATCTCCGCGGGTGTCGATATCGTTCACGCGCTCGATATCACTCAAGATGTGGTCGGGAATCTTTTCTACAAACTCACTCTTGAACAGGCGAAAGAGAATGTGCAAAAAGGTGTTCCGCTCTCGAAGGTATTCACGGAAAACCCGGATATCTACCCTGTGATGGTAGGAGACATGATGGAAGTCGGCGAAGAGACTGGACAACTTTCGACCATGCTGCTCAAGATCGCGACTTTCTATGAGCAGGAGGTTGATCAGGCGACCGAAGATATGTCGAAGTTGATCGAGCCGCTCCTGATGGCGGTGATCGCGGTGTTCGTGGGTATATTTGCTGTTGCGATGATCACGCCGATGTATTCCCTCATGCAGAGTATCTGATCCATTTTTGACGCGCTACACGTCTTTCCTTCGGCGGATCGAGTCACCGTAGCAGACTACGCATCCTCGATATCACCTTAGTTCAAGACTTCGTACCCCATGCAAAAATGAACCAGAAGAAAAGATAACAATGGAAATATTTTTTGATAAAAATAGGAAACGAGGACTCTCATACATCGAGACGGTGATCTCGATAGCCATCTTTGCCGCCGTTGCAACGATGCTCTACTCGACTTATGAACGAGTGTTTGTCACCGCCCGCGCGGCACAAGCTCGTGTCAATGCCATTGCGCTCGCAGATGAGCAGTTTGAAGTCGCACGAAACCTTCCATTCGGAAAAGTAGGGACGGTCGGGGGAATTCCGGCAGGAGTGATGAAACAAGTGCAGACACTTACTCGTGCAGGGATGACCTACATCGCAACCACGACTGTACGCAATATCGATCAGCCTTTCGATGGCACTGCTGGCGGCGCTCCGAACGATCTTTCTCCTGCCGACAATAAGTTGATCGAGATCGATATCACCTGTATCACTTGTGTAAATTTTCGCCCCCTTGTCCTAACGAGTTGGATCGGGCCAAAAGATCTTGAGGGATCTTCAACGAACGGCTCGCTCTTTGTGCAAGCGATCGACTCGAACGGACTCGCAATCTCCGGCGTCAATGTCAATATCGTTGCGACCAGCACGATTCCTCCGGTAAGTATCAGTGACGTGACGGCAACCTCGGGACTTCTCCAACTCGTTGACGCTCCGCCGGCGAATGAGGGTTATCAGATCAGTGTTTCAAAGCCCGGATATTCGAGTGAGCAGACCTATGCCAAGACCTCGACGACGACGAACCCAGTCAAGCCGAACGCGACGATCGTTGCACAGACCGTGACGCAGCTTACATTCGCCATCGATCGTACGTCGACATTGAATTTCTCAAGTGTTTCCCCGTCATGCGGAATCGTTCCCAATGTAAATCTCCATATGAACGGAACGAAGATCATCTCTACTTCACCTGACGTACTAAAATATGACCAGTGGATGAAAACGAACGGCGGAGGGCAACTCACGCTGAATGATATTGAATGGGATTCATATACGCTCGCCGCAACAAGCTCCACATATGAGCTCGCTGGTGTAATGCCACTGCAGCCATTCACTATTGCGCCAGGCTCAACACAGAACATCCAGCTTGTGATGATGCCGAAAGATCCGCCGAGTGTACTCGTTACCGTGAAGGATGCCGGCACTGGACTACCTGTTACAGGGGCGACGGTAACACTCGACCTCAGTGGGGCATCAACGACCATGACGACAGGTCGAGGGTTCATGAGCCAAACCGATTGGTCCGGTGGAGGAGGACAAAGTGATTTTGCTGTTTCGAATCAGTATTCGACCGATGATGGAAATATTGATGCGATCACAGTGCCCGGACAGGTCACTCTCCTCAATGCGCTAGGCGTATATCAACCAAGCGGAGTGCTTTATTCATCGACATTCGATACCGGTTCGGCAAGTAATTTCTACCAATTCCTCTTTCAGCCGACGAATCAACCAACCGCTGTAGGTGATAGCCCCGTCGAGTTCCAACTTGCGAGCGGCAATAGTACAAGCTCTTGGACCTATCTTGGTCCTGACGGGACCGCAGCAACGTACTACAACGCGACAACGACTGATATTTCGGCAACGAACAATGGGAATCGTTATCTTCGTTACAAGCTGTTTCTCTCGACTGCCTCTTCGTCATACTCACCAAGTGTCTCGGATATCCAATTTACCTTCACCTCATCTTGTGTTCCTCCTGGACAAGTGCTCTTCCAGAACCTTTCTGTTGGGACTTATGATATTTCAGTGTCGAAAGCTGGTTATACAACAGCAAACGATACTGTCACTGTCACTGCAGGCTCATGGCAGGAGAAGCAGATAAGTATCGGACCGTAATGCGAAAGCGACGAGAATAGCGTAAAATAAGGAAGATGTCGTTTACACATGCGAATGTTCGTTCACGAGGCTTCACAATCATTGAGGCAGTGGTGTCCATGGCGATCCTCTTGATGATCGGTATAGGAATTATTGCCTTTGAGCGCAGTGTGCTTACGAATACCAAAGTGATGCAAGCGCAATTGACTGCGCAGCAACAGATCAGAAAGACACTCGCAGGATTTGTCGCCGATGTGCGCTCGGCAACACAGTCTTCCGGCGGTGCATATGCGATCGATACTGCAGCGACCTCGACACTCATCTTCTATGCGAATATCGACAGTGATGCGTCAATTGAGCGCATACGATACTTCATTGCGACAGGGACACTCCGTCGTGCAACATTAAAGCCAACGGGAACTGTTTACAACTCGGCAAACGAAAAAATCTCGACGATCGTGAAGGATTTTGCAAATCCCACTTCTACCCCTGTTTTCACATATTATGACACCGGTTATGACGGGTTCACTTCTTCGTCGACCGACCCTCTTCCTGTGCCAATCAACATACCTTCGATCAGGATGATCAAGATGTCACTTGTGGTGAACCCGAATGGGGTACGCGCACCCGTGATGCAGACATATGTCACTCAGGTGTCCCTTCGTAACTTGAAAGACAATCTATAGAAATACCTCCCTTCAATAATGTTCGGAGACGGAGTACAATTAAACTGCGTTCGCAATGAAAAATTTCATTCATAAAAGTGCAAGTAAGGGGAGCATCCTCATTCAGGTCATCGCATTCATGACCATCGGCATCATCATCCTCTCTGGGTTCATCGGTTGGGGGGTCATGTCTGTTCGCACCGCCCGTCACACAGAATATCGTGACCAGGCCATCCAGATCGCAGAAGCGGGCATCGACTATTATCGATGGCATCTTGCGCATGTTCCGACCGATTTTCAAGATGGCACTGCAACATCCGGTCCGTATGTGCATCAATACTATGACAAACAAGGCAACCCACTCGGTTCTTTCACTCTTTCGATCACACCTCCACCGGTAGGGTCGACACTAGTTACCGTTAGATCAACGGGAAGAGTGTTAAGTGACCCATCGATAGTCCGCACCATCCAAAGCAGATTTGCAAAACCATCACTTGCAAAATACGCGGTTGTCGCGAATTCATTCATGAATTTCGGTCCAGGCACAGAAATATTCGGACCGATACATTCGAATGGCGGGATCCGTTTCGACGGGTTGGCGCACAATATCGTCACGAGTGCGCTGACGAGTTTTAATGATCCTACTCACGGAGGAGGAAACGAGCATGGAGTCCATACCCATGATGCGCCGACGGACCCGCTACCCCCCGCTGCGGTTCCTTCGCGCATCGACGTTTTTCAGGTAGGGCGTACATTCCCGGTCCCCGCGGTTGATTTCGCCGGACTCACCGCTAACCTCGCGCAAATCAAAGCGGACGCACAGGCGAGTGGTGTCTATTATGCTGCATCCGGCGGCCAGGGATACCATATCACTCTCAAAACTACTGGGAAGTTCGACATAAAACGAGTGAATTCCTTGTTTCCTGCCCCTGGGGGGTGCACCAATGCCCAAGCTGAGGCGAACTGGGGAACATGGAGCATCAACACCGCTGGTGGAAGTGAAACGGTGATTGCGAGCAATGTCGATTTTCCAACGAATGGTCTTCTCTTCGTGGAAGATAACCTGTGGATCGACGGACAGATAAACGGTGCTCGCCTCACTGTGGCAGCGGCGACATTTCCCGATGCAGCGGCGACAAGAAAGAACATCATCGTAAACAGTAATCTGCTGTATACCAATTATGATGGAACCGATGTGCTTTCGCTCATGGCGCAGAATGACATCATCGTCGGGCTTAAGAGCGCGGATACGCTTGAGATAGACGGAGCGCTCATCGCTCAAAATGGTCGTACAGGAAGAAACTATTATGCGTCTGCGTGTAGTGCAACGGAGTATAGACGAAGCCAGATCACGCTCTACGGAATGGTAGGCACCTACCAACAATATGGGTTTGCCTGGTCAGGTGCGAGCTTTGGTTGTCCCGACGGTTCGACTCGTTCGAGTGGGTACTGTACCCGTAACATCACCTATGATGCCAATATGCTCTACGGTCCTCCGCCCTCTTTCCCGCTGACTACTTCTCAGTATCAGATCGTCTCTTGGGACGAAATATAGTCGTTTCGCAAATTTTGTCCGCTCGGCTCGACTTTCTTTCGACAAGTTCGGTCAACGTAGCAGACAACGTATCTCGAACATTGTCTCAGTCCAACACTTCGCATCGTGCTAAAACTTGCGAAACTCGATAAAACTGTGACTAGCGGGTAGTGTCGAGCGACTGATATACTATTCAGATATGAAACTTATCGTAGGGAATTGGAAGATGTATCCGAAGACGCTCATCGAAGCGAAAGAGATATTCGCAGGAGAAAAGAAAGTAGCGCGGACGATGAACAAGGCAAAGACGGTCATCTGCCCGCCCCATTTGTTTGTTGCGACCCTTGCGCAATCGACTCTCGGTACGAAGGGTCTCTCGATTGGAGCTCAGAATATCTTCCATGAAGACGAAGGAGCACGTACAGGAGAGACGTCACCAGTGCAAGTTGCTTCGGTCGGGGCGACTTATGTCATCCTTGGGCATTCGGAGCGGCGTGCGCTCGGCGAAACCGATCAGCTAATTGCTCAAAAAGCAGTTGCAGCGAACAAGGCGAAGCTCACTGTTATCCTTTGTGTCGGTGAGCGGTCTCGTGATGATGCAGGCTCCTATTTTAATGAAGTGCGGCAGCAACTTCGTGAGTCACTTTCGGGATTTCCCAAAGACGGATCGAAGCGCCTCGTGATCGCGTACGAGCCGATCTGGGCGATCGGTGCCAAAGCTGTACGCCCTGCTACACCGGATGATTTTCATGAGATGAGTATCCTCATCAAGCGGCATCTTGTTGATCAGTTCGGAAAGATCGCTGGATTTCGCGTTCCCATCCTTTATGGCGGCTCTGTTGATGAGAAAAATGCCGAAGGTTTCTTGAAGCAAGGTGGTGCAGACGGACTTCTGGTCGGACGAGTGAGTCTCGACCCGGTACGTTTTGGTGAGATCATGAAGTTAGCAGATAAGATCAAATAATATGTTCAATCTTCCGCTCATTACCGATCATCGCGAGACGTTCGCGGGGAAACGTGTTTTACTCCGCCTTGATCTGAATGTCCCGATGGAGGGAGGTGAGATCCGTGATGATTATCGTCTCAAGGAGTCGCTTCCGACCATCAATTTCTTGCGCGAAGCCGGAGCACGGATCGTGATCATCGCGCACATCGGCAAAGGGAAACCAGAGGACACGTTGCTCCCGCTCTCGAAGTATCTTGAAAAACTCTACCCCACTGTTACGTTCCTTCCTCGCCTACAGAGCATCGAGAATGTCGGTATCACCGAAGCGATGGTACAAGGAGACATCATCCTCCTCGAGAATCTTCGTCATGATAAAGGTGAAGAGGAGAACGACCCGGAGTTCTCTCGGTACCTCGCATCTCTCGGTGATGTGTACGTGAATGATGCTTTCTCGGTTTCCCATCGAGCGCATGCATCAGTCGTCGGTGTCGTTTCGCTACTCCCACACTATGCCGGCATCCGCCTCGCACAGGAGGTCGATCGGCTTGCCCTCGCGTTCAATCCCGAACACCCGTTCCTGTTCATCCTCGGAGGGTCAAAGATCTCGACCAAGATGCCGCTCCTTAAGAAGTTTCTCGATATCGCCGACAACATTTTCGTCGGAGGTGCGATCGTGAACAACTTTTTCAAAGTAGCGGGTCACGAGATTGGCACTTCGATTTACGACAAAGATGAACTTGGAGGTCTTACGGAGTACATGAATCATCCCAAACTCATCATTCCGAAAGATGTTGTGGTGAAGAATGCATCCGGATCGGAGACTCGTGCGATTGAGAACGTCAATGCGAACGATATGATCGTCGATGTCGGCGCCGAAACCATCAAACATCTCGAAGGGGTGATCGGAGGGGCACAGCTTATCGTCTGGAACGGTCCGCTCGGATTCTATGAAGAGGGATTCACTGAGGGAACGAGAGAGCTTCTTGATCTGATTGCGGGAAGCCGAGCGACATCAATCATCGGAGGCGGGGACACGGTCGCCTTGATCAACGAGATGGGTGCGATCGGGAAATTCTCATTCGTTTCCACGGGTGGCGGGGCGATGCTCGACTTCTTGGCCAATGAAACTCTCCCCGGTATCGAAGCGCTCCAGAAATAATGACAAATAAAAATACCCCGGTCGGGGTATTTTTATTTGTCATTATTTGAATTCCTGTCCGATGATGTCACGGATGGTGCCTATTTCACCGTCTTGATATGGGTTGCCATGCCATTGCCCGTGCCCGTCGTCTGACCAGCGCGGGATGATGTGGACGTGGAGATGATCGACGATCTGCCCCGCAGCTGATCCATTGTTGATCCCAATATTGATACCTTCAGCGCCGACAGCAGTCTTGATCTTTGCGGCAAGCATTTGCACCGCTCTCATGACATGCTCGAAATCCGCCGGTGGTGTGTCGTGGATGTTCGTGTAATGTTTCTTGGGAACGACCAGAGTATGCCCACGGTTGATCGGATGGATATCAAGTAGGGCAAGGGTGTTCTCGTCCTCATAGACCTTTTCGATCGGGAGCTTCCCTTGTATGAGTTTGCAGAATAGACAATCGTTTTCCATGTTTTTATAAGCTGAATGATGATTTGTGTTTATCGATCTTGAGGTATTTCTCGAGTACGGTGTGGATATGTGTGATCTGTGCCGATGTGTATTTCGTTCCCTTACCATTCGCCGCATCTTTCTCTATTTCGGCAGCTTCCGCTGCGTTCACTTGTGCCCATCCGTATTTCATATCTTGCGCATTGTCAGCATCCATACTCATGGTGAGATCTTCAATGATCTCGTCAACCTGCCGCTCAGAAAGTTTTTCGTCTCCGTGTCCGAACGGTGCGCTCATCAGTTCACCGCGGATGAATGTGAGTTCTTCTTTGGTGATTCCCGCAGGTCGTGATGGTCCAAATAGTGACATAAAAGTAGCAATATAGGGTAATGGATTCATTATAAATGGCAGCGCGGGAATGTGGTAGTATGTCTCCTATGTCTTCCCTCCACCCGCTTACAGAAAAACTACTGGCCCGGAGGTCCGTCACATCCGCCAGTGATGTCGAACGTTTCCTTAACCCTGATTATGATCGGGATACCAATGACCCGTACCTCATTCTAGGTATGGGACGGGCTGTTGAGCGCATCTTCCAAGCGTTCCGAGGAGGGCAGCGAATCGTCATTTACGGTGATTATGATTGTGACGGGATCCCCGGTTCGGTCATCCTCCATGACCTGTTCGAAAAGATCGGAGTGGCGGATTTCCAGAATTATATTCCGCACCGGCATCTTGAAGGATACGGCCTCAACGGCGAGGCGATCGCTCGATTCGCAAAAGAAGGAGTCGACCTCATCATCACGGTCGATTGCGGTATTACTGACATCGAAGAAGTGGCGATGGCGCAGTCGCTCGGTATGGATGTGATCGTGACCGACCATCATCTTCCAGGAGCCGTGCTCCCCCCCGCACATACGATCCTGAATTCGAAACAGGAAGGCGATACGTACCCGGACAATATGCTCTGTGGTGCCGGTGTCGCATTCAAGCTCGCGCAGGCGATCCTCATCGAAGGAAGACGTACCGGAAAGATGGATGACATCCCGCTCGGTTGGGAGAAGTGGCTCCTCGATATGGCCGGACTCTCGACCATCGCCGATATGGTACCGCTGGTGAAGGAGAATCGTGCGCTTGCATATTTCGGGCTCAAGGTACTCAAGAAATCACCGCGACCGGGACTGATCGCGCTCCTACGCGATGCCAATGTCGACCAGCGATTTCTCACGGAAGAAGATGTCGGCTTCACCATCGGCCCGCGCGTCAATGCGGCATCACGTATGGATGTGCCGATGCGTGCATTCGAACTGCTCTCGACCCGAGACATCCCGACCGCGATGGCGCGTGCACAGCATCTCTCTACGCTCAATATGGAACGGAAAGGTGAGGTGGCGCGCATGACCAAAGAGGCGAAACGTCTGGTGGAAGGAAGGGAAATGAGAAGCGTGATCGTGGTCGGAAGTCCAAAGTGGCGTGTCGGTGTTGCTGGTATCGTTGCCAACAAACTCGCTGAAGACTATGACCGCCCGGCATTCGTGTGGGGCAAAGAAGGCGCGCATATCATCAAAGGATCGTGCCGCTCGGATGGTAGAGTGAATATCGTTGAATTGATGCGCGCGGTACGGGAGGGGGTGTTCCTTGATAAAGGAGGTCATGAATTCTCCGGGGGTTTCTCGGTTGGAGAAGATGCGGTGCATTTTCTCGAGTCGGCACTCTGTGACGCACATGCATCCTTTGAGGTCAAAGAGAAAAAACAAAAAGGATTCGAGCCTGAGGCAACCCTCTCGATCGATGATGTCAACGAGGAAACATTCGCAGCGATCGATCGGCTCGCACCTTTCGGTGAGGGGAATCCGAAGCCGCTTTTCCGCTTCGACAGAACTACGATCGTGAAGTGCGAGCAGTTCGGAAAAAGTCGCGAACATCTCAAGCTCACCATGAAGAACTCTCGAGGTGGAGCAGTCACTGCGATCGGTTTTTTCATGAGTCCAAATAATTTCCCGAACGCCGAGGTAACGACCGGAGGAAGGATAGATCTCATTGCCACATTCGAGAAGTCCTATTTTCGCAGTACCCCGGAGCTTCGGCTGCGTATTATTTCCGCAGAATAGTCGTGCTATAGTTTCACTATGAACCCAATCGATTTCGAAGGACACCTTTTGTTCGCCGACGGCAGTTCCCTTGGTAACCCTGGACCCGGTGGGTGGGGTTCCGTCCTTGTCCTCGACAAGAAAAGAGTCATCGAGCTCGGGGGAGGTGCAACACATACGACAAACAACAAGATGGAGCTGACCGCAGTTCTCGAAGCACTCGATCGGATCAAAGATGAATCCGGTGACCTGATCATATTCACTGATTCGAGATATGTTGAGAACGGCGCAACGAAGTGGATCCACGGTTGGAAGCAGAAAGGATGGATCACCGCCACGAAAACTCCCGTTGAGAATCGCGAATTGTGGGAGCGTCTCCATGCACTCCTCGAAGACAGAAAAAAGTTCGGCAATATCACTTGGCAACATGTGCCTGGGCATTCCGGGGTAGCGGGCAATGAACGTTGCGATGAGATCGCGACCGGTTATGCCCGCGAAGATGAACCCGGGCTCTTTGAGGGGGAAATGGGTGACTACGCTATCGATATCCTCAATATCTCCATCGATGAAGAAAAAGAACAGGCGCGGAGTGACTCGAAGTCCCGCTCCAAGGCCAGGGCGTACTCATATCTCTCCCTTGTGGGCGGTGTGGCAAAACGGCACATGACTTGGGCCGACTGCGAAAAACGCGTGAAAGGTAAATCCGGCGTGAAATACAAGAAAGCACTGTCGCCGGAGGATGAACGACATATCCTTGCACTGTGGGGAGTAACTATCTCCTAGTTAGGCTTTTCTTTTCCAATTACTTCAGCTAGGATTGCGCGCATGAAGCGCCTGCTGCGCATCTTGCCCCCGTTCCTTCTCTCGTTCCTCTCGGGAGTATTCGTCGCCTCCATCGATACCCCTCCGCTCTGGTTCCTTGTGTTTCTTTCCGCATTCTCGTTCATTTTCTTGATCATGTTCTTATACAAGAGGAACAGGATGCTCCCCGCACTGCTTTTCATAAGTCTTGGTTTGATCATCGGTATCGAGCGTTATGCGATATGGGAACTTACTGCTGCTGACCCAGTAATTCTTGACGAGATAGGTACTGTGGTCAGTCTCGAAGGTGTTGTTGTTGCCGAGCCCGACGTGCGTGAAGATAAAACGCATCTCGCTGTTGCGATCACCGTTCTTGACCATGAGGGGAGAAAGACACCCGTTCAAGGCAAAGCACTCATTATCGTGAACAGATTCCCAGAGTATCACTACGGTGACATGCTCAAGATCGACGGCAAACTCACGGTTCCGCAAATGCTCACCGAAGATGACGGGCGCACGTTCGACTATCCGAAGTATCTCCGCTCGAAAGGGATCCGATTTCAAATGCTTTTCCCGAAGCTCTCGCTCGTTCGTGAAGGAGAAGGGAATGCACTCGTAGGAAGATTATACGGTATCAAGGAGCAATTCGAGCATGCACTCACTTCTGCGCTGCCCGCTCCAGAAAGTGCGCTTCTTTCTGGACTTTTACTCGGCGGGAAACAGTCACTCGGCAGTGTGTGGCTCGAGCGCTTCCGTGTCGCCGGAGTCATTCATATCATCGTGCTGTCCGGCTACAATATGACCATCGTAGCGGAGTGGTTAGTCGTGATGTTCCGCTCCCTTGGATTCTACGGAAGTCTCAGTGTCGGCTCAATTGGCATCATCCTCTTCGCACTCATGACTGGGGGAGGTGCTACTGTACTGCGTGCAGCGATCATGGCGCTCATCGTACTCCTCGCGAAGGCAACAGGGCGGAATTACGACATGTCTCGGGCGCTCTTGGTCGCTGCTGCACTCATGGTGGCGCAAAATCCAAGCATTCTCCTGCATGATCCGTCGTTCCAATTATCGTTCCTTGCTTCGATCGGACTGATCTACGTTTCTCCGATTATAGAAAAAAGAACGAAGTTGTTCCACTCCTTTCCGATGTTACGTGAAGTGTTCGTTTCCACCCTCGCGACACAGGTTGTCGTCTTGCCGCTGCTCCTCTTTCAAACCGGGATGCTCTCACTCGTCGCTCTTCCCGCGAACCTCATCGTACTACCGCTCATACCGATCACGATGTTCACCGGTTTCATTGCAGGTGTCACCGCGCTGGTTTCGCCGACTGTCGGAATATTCGTCGCACTTCCAGCAGAGGCGTTACTTGCATGGATACTGCTCGTTGCAGAGTATGCAGAGCGGATTCCGTTTGCCGCGATACGTTTCAGTAGTATTCCGGCATACATGGTATGTTTCGCCTACATCATCATGTTCATGTTCGTTCACTATGAGGATCGCATCACCCCAAGGATCATTCGTCTTTGGCGAGCTCGGAAAGCACCGCCTTCGAATTGAGCATCCGATAGAAAAGGTAGACGATCACTGCCGCGACGACGACAAGTATGGTTCCATACGATTTCCATACTTCCGTGTTCTTTCCGAAATAGTATCCGATCGCGATGAAGATAAGCGACCAGAGCCATGAGGAGATGAACATCAGTATTGCAAAGACTCCGCGATGCGTCTTGCCCATGGCGGCGGGTATGGGGATGAAGACCTTTATCGCAGGAAGAAGTTTCCCGACGAACAAGAACCAAAGTCCTCGCTTTTTGAATACGATCTCGACTTTCCTGATATCTCGCTCTTTGAACATCTGGAAACGAGTGAGATAGTGCACCCCGTGTCTGCGTACTACTTCGTAGAGGATGATGTTGCCGATCATGTTGCCCGCCGCACCGACAAGTGATGCCGGAAAGAAATAAAGCGTGCCTGTCGATATGAAGTACCCGACGATGATGTAGAGAAACTGGCTCGAAGGGAAAGAGACGGAGCCGTTCGCGATCATCAGTGCAAAGATGCCAAGATAGCTGGTGGTGATGATGATCGCTTCGTAATCCATTACCGCTGAGTATACCGCATTTGTGTCCAGTGTTCCCGTCTTGCAAACTTTCCTTCGAAGGAATAGTTTTTGGGGATGTGGCGTCACATCGTCAATTGGCTGAAACAACACCCGCTGTTCACTTTGATCTCCGCCCTTTTTCTTCTCGACGGGCTATTGTTCTATGCCTACCTCTGCCATCGCGAACATGGTCTCATCGTTGCGTTTCTTGATATCGGGCAAGGCGATGCGGTATTTGTGGAAGCGCCAAACGGGAACCAGCTACTCTATGATGCCGGACCACCTTCCGGTGCTGTGCTTTCTACACTCTCAGACGTGATGCCTTTCTATGATCGCTCGATAGATGTCGCGGTTCTCTCACATCCCGATATGGATCATATCGGCGGCTTTGCGGATGTTTTCACGAGATATGATGTCGATGTCCTTCTCGAGTCCGGTGCGAGTTCCACCAACGGAGTCTTTGATGTAGTTGAAGAGAGAATAGTTACGCATCATATTCCTCGCTTCATTGCGAAGCGAGGAATGATCATCGACCTAGGTGATGGCGTCTTCGCTGACATCCTTTATCCAGATCGTGATACGACGGGTATGGAGACAAATAGCGCATCCATTGTCATGCGTCTTCGGTATGGAAGCACTTCGTTCCTCTTCTCTGGAGATCTTCCACAACCCGAAGAAGACCATCTCGTGTCGCTCGACGGGAGGTCACTGCGTTCAGAGATATTGAAGCTCGGACATCATGGGTCACGTACGTCGAGCTCCGGACGCTGGCTTCGGGCAGTTTCTCCGAGTGTCGCGATCGCTTCTGCGGGGAAAGACAATCGATACGGACATCCGCACAAGGAAGTCACGGATACGCTGTCGTCGCTAGGGGTACCCCTTCTTATCACGTGGCAGGAAGGAACGATCGTGTTCACGAGCGACGGACGAACCGTCACTCGGACGGATTGAAATCCTTGACTTGGGTGGAAATGAGCACAAAATGAAATAGGAGCAGTTCTCTTCCAATACGCTCAATAAGGAGTATTCGTGAATAATCAAAATCCCCATCACTCCATGATCGGCGAAGAAGAAGCGGCCAATCTCTGCACTCAGCGCATGCTTGCCGCGCGCTACCCGGCACATATGCCGGTCAATTTCAGCGAGATTCTCGCCGCAACACTCGCTGACGCGTTTCACATTCCGTGTCCAGTGTTCTTCCTTGAAGATGAAGCACGACAATGCGTGAAGGATGCACCACTCCGGCGCTCTCTTCTCGAGAGGATCGCTCATCGATTCCCGGATCCGCCGATCGTGTATCTTTATCTGTTGGGTCAATACGATGCACGAGGTACCCCAACCCAGAAGACCGCGTTCCTCGTCATGCTCGTCGAAAGTGTCCGCAAACGCAGCAACGTCCTTGCGCTCTGCCGTCGTTCGACCGTGCGCAGTAGCATGCTCGAACTGGAAATGATCTGCGAAGGGAAGACCCCGCTTCGCGTCCTTGGTCCGTCGGAGTGTTCCGGTCGTGTCGACCACAGAGGTCATCGGACGATCAGTGTCTATTAATCAAGAAACCCGCAGTATTGCGGGCTTCTTTTTGTGCTAGCTGTAAATGAATGAGTAGAGGGTAACATGTCTGATCTATTCTCTCGGGCGAATGCAGCAAGGAAAGGTGCCACGCAAATAACTTGTTACAAAACAAGCAGTACGATTTTCGTACTGCTTGTTTTCATTTGCGCGGTGTCGATTATTTCTTCACGATCTCAAGATGCTTGTTGCCCTTGATGCAGCGTGTGCAGATCTTGATGCGTCCGCCTCCCGAAGTCTTCGGGAGTGTGACCCACTGGAGATTCGGGTACTTGCGCGTATCGCCCGACGGATTGAACTTGGTCGCACGGATACGGTTCGAATAGCCGCCAGCCATGCGGGTTCCTTTTGAGCAGATGATGCAGATATTTGTAGTTGCCATATACGTTTTTGATCTTTGAAGAGGGGATACCTCATTTGGGATTGGTGCCTCGCATGCTATCATGGGTGTCACGAGTATGCAAGAAGTAGACCTTATACAAACCATCTTTGCCGTTGCCGTACTGGTATTCTCAGTTGTCGCGCATGAGGTATCTCATGGCTATATGGCGCAGTATTTAGGTGATCCGACCGCGCGTTTTGCGGGCAGACTTACCATGAATCCTTTGAAACACATCGATCCGATCGGTTCTTTTCTGGTTCCGTTCATCACTTCACTTGCTCCCGGAGGATTCATGTTCGGTTGGGCGAAACCCGTTCCATATAATCCCTATAATTTAAGAGACCAAAAATGGGGTGAAGCGAAGGTTGCCTTGGCAGGACCCCTCACGAATCTTGCATTGGCACTTGTTTTTGCCCTTATTCTTCGATTCGGAACTGCATTTTTCACAGACCCAATGCAAAGCCTCATGCATTTAATAGTGCTAATTAACATTATTCTGGCAGTTTTTAATCTGGTACCGATTCCTCCACTGGACGGATCGAAAGTACTCCTGACTGCCTTGCCGCTGCGATATCGCTATATTGGGGACTATCTTGAGCGGTATTCACTACTTCTTATCCTAGTTTTTGCCTTTTTCCTATGGGGGTACTTCCTCCCGCTCGTCAGTTTCCTGTACGCACTCATGGTCGGTGTGCCTCTCTAAGGCGTCAGATTGCATTTTTCCGCACAGTGTATTAGAGTACTCGTACCCGTTGCTGATTTTCACTTTAAGGTGTGTACCCGCAAGGAGGGAGTGTGCATGGCTGCACTACTCCCGCCTTGAGGCGAGAAACAGCGACGGGTACAAGATTTAAAATTCTTATGCCAACAATCAATCAATTAGTAAAAAATAACCGCAAGATCGTTCGCCGTAAATCAAAAGCGGTTGCGATGCTCCGCGGTTTCAATTCGATCCAGAATCGTCCGAACTTCTACAACTCCCCGTTCAAGCGCGGTGTGTGTACGAAGGTGACGACCATGACTCCTCGCAAGCCGAACTCTGCTATTCGTAAGGTTGCACGTGTGCGCCTCACTAACGGCATGGAAATCACTGCGTATATCCCAGGAGAGACACACAAGCTCCAGGAACACTCCGTGGTCATCGTTCGCGGTGGTCGCGTGAAAGACGTCGGACTCCGCTATACCATCGTTCGTGGTCGCCTCGATGCCGCAGGTGTCGAGAAGCGCCGCCAGGGTCGTTCGCTTTACGGTGCAAAGCGCCCTGAGAAGAAATAATCTTCTTATAAGTTTTCAAGTCATTACAGAATTAAGATTGTTCCGGAGTACCGTGACTTGCGGGAAAGACCGGGCAAACAATAACTATGCGCAGACCAGTAAAAAACAGAAATATCCGAAAGCCTGACCTTGTCTACAAGTCGCTCGATGTCTCGACGCTTGTGAACTACATCATGCTCTCAGGAAAGAAGTCGATCGCCGAAGCTGTCGTCTACGACGCCTTTGAAGAGATCAAGAAGACCATGAAGGTCGAAGATCCTTTAGAAGTGTACAAGAATGCACTTCGCAACGCCGGACCTCTTATGGAGATCCGCTCCCGCCGTGTCGGTGGCGCGAACTATCAGGTTCCGCGTGAGGTTCGCCCTGAGCGCCGTGTCTTCCTCGCACTTCGTTGGATCATCGATGCTGCCCGCTCGAAGAAGGGAGCCCCGATGGCAACCAAGCTCGCTAACGAGATCATTGCCGCTTCGAAGAACGAAGGTGAGGCGATCAAGAAGCGCGAGAACGTGCATAAGATGGCTGAAGCGAACAAGGCATTTGCCCACTTCGCCTGGTAATATCAAATATTCCCACCAAAGAACGGCCCCAGGCCGTTTTTTGTTGCCTTATCTTGCTATTTGAAGGCGATTTCGATATAGTATGCCTAACTCAAAGCCGTTGTAGGCTTCTTTTTTTACTCATGGAACGAGCGAAAAAGAGGGGAGTTTAGTCACTAATTATTTTTTGTATGGAGAGAGATTACCCGTTGGTAAAAGTTCGTAATTTCGGAATCATCGCGCATATCGATGCAGGTAAGACCACCACATCGGAGCGTGTGTTGTTCTATACTGGTGTGTCACACAAGATCGGTGAGGTGCACGAAGGAGACACTGTCATGGATTGGATGGAACAGGAGCGTGAGCGTGGCATCACCATCACCTCGGCGGCAACCACCTGCTTCTGGACCCCGACCTATGCGCCAGGAGATGCTGACAAGAAAGTGCGCTTCAATCTCATCGACACCCCGGGGCACATCGACTTCACCATCGAGGTGAAGCGCTCACTCCGCGTCCTCGACGGTGCGGTCGTCGTGTTCGACGGAGTCGCCGGTGTCGAACCGCAGTCAGAGACCAACTGGCGCTATGCCGATGAAGGTAAAGTGCCTCGTATCTGTTTCATCAACAAGCTCGATCGTACCGGAGCTTCGTTCGAGCGCTCGTTCCAGAGTATCCTTGATCGTTTGACCAAGAATGCGGTTCGCATGCAGATCCCCGTCGGAGAGGAAGATCAGTTCGCGGGCGTGATCGATCTTCTCACCATGAAGTACGTCACCTTCGAAGGTGAGATGGGTAACAAGATCGTACAGAGCGAGATCCCAGCAGAACATCTCGAGGATGCCAAGAAATACCGCGGCATGATGATCGAAGCGATCGTCGAGAATGACGAGACCCTGATGAACGAATATCTCGAAGGCAAGGAACCTTCTATCGATGACCTCAAGAAAGTGTTGCGCAAGGCGACCATTGAGAACAAGATCGTCCCTGTGTTCACAGGTTCTGCGCTCAAGAACAAAGGTGTTCAGCTCGTTCTCGACGCAGTTGTCGACTATCTTCCGAGTCCGATGGATATTCCTCCGACCAAGGGTCATGACCCGAAGACCGGTGAGGAGATCTTCCGTAAAGCCGACGACACTGAGCCTTTCTCCGCACTCGCATTCAAGATCGCGACCGATCCGTATGTCGGACAGCTCGCATTCTTCCGTGTCTATTCAGGAACGCTCGAATCAGGCTCGTATGTGTACAATGCGACAAAGGGAAAGAAGGAACGCATCTCGCGCATCCTGCGTATGCACGCCAATGAGCGCGAAGAGGTGAAGAAAGTATTCGCAGGAGAGATCGCTGCTGCAGTCGGACTCAAGGATACACTCACGTCAGATTCGCTCTGTTCTGAAGATTCGCCGATCATCCTTGAGCGTATCGTCATTCCTGAGCCGGTCATTTCGATGCGCATCGAACCGAAAACCAAGCAGGACCAGGAGAAGATGGGTATCGCACTTTCGCGCCTCTCCGCAGAGGATCCTACTTTCCGTGTTACCTCGGACCCTGAGACGATGGAGACCATCATCTGGGGAATGGGTGAACTCCACCTCGAGATCATCGTGGATCGTATGAAACGCGAGTTCAATGTCGAAGCAACGACCGGTAAACCGCAGGTCGCATATCGTGAGACCATTCAAGGCGAGGCGGAGGCTGAATGCAAATACATCAAGCAGTCCGGTGGTCGTGGTCAATACGGTCACGTCAAGATCAAGCTCAAGCCGATGGACCTCACTGTCAAGGAAGAAGATCTTCCGAAGAATGCAAAGCGCTCGCCTGGATTCGAGTTCATCAACTCGATCAAGGGAGGTATCATTCCTCAGGAATACATCTCTCCGATCGAAAAGGGCATCAAGGAAGGAATGGAGCGCGGTGTCGTCGCTGGTTACTCACTCGTGAACGTCTCGGTCGAACTCTATGACGGTTCGTTCCACGAAGTCGACTCTTCTGAAATCGCCTTCAAGATCGCAGGATCAATGGCACTTCAGGATGGCGCAAAGCGTGCGCGTCCGACCCTTCTCGAGCCGGTCATGCTCGTCGAGATCGTCTTCCCAGACAAGTTCATGGGTGACGTCACTGGCTCGGTCGCATCGCGCCGTGGACAGGTCAACTCGATGGAGGACCGCGGTATGCTCAAGGTCGCAAGTGCGATGATCCCCTTGGCCGAGATGTTCGGCTACGCGACCACTCTTCGCTCGATGACCGAAGGACGCGGTACCTTCACCATGACTCCCGCTGAATATGTCGCCGTTCCTTCGAATGTCGCACAGCAGGTGATCGAGGCAAGAGGGAAGTAATTCATCATTTCAAACAAAAAAGCGCCAGATGGCGCTTTTTTGTTGTTTTATCAGAAGTTTAAGAATACTCCTTTTGACTTCGTATACCCGCCCGAGAGCATGCTTGGGGTAGAGTGGGCGGTGCCGATTCTACCCTCTCTATCAATGACGATTACCCCGCCGAGACCCTTCACTTTCTTCACAAAGAATTCGATGCCGTGTTTCGCTGCTTCATCAGCACCCACGCTCTTGTATCGGATGATCTCCGCAATGGTCTTCGCGAGTGAGGTGCGGATCATTTGCTCACCGAATCCGGTGGTAGAGACCGCACAGGTCTCGTTCTCGGCATACACACCAGCACCCACGATCGGTGTGTCACCGACCCGTCCGTACTTTTTGTTCACGATACCACCGGTCGATGTTGCTGCTGCGAGATTTCCGTTTACATCGATCGCTACCGCACCGACCGTGCCGAGCTTCTTCTCGACTGAACTATGATCGAGTACGACACGTGAACTCTTTTTTGCCTCTTCGAACTGTGATTGACGTCGCGGGGTGATAAAGTATTCGTTCGGTTCCATTTTAGTGTCGACGCTCGTTGCGAACTCCATCGCACCCTCTCCGATCAAGAGTACATGCTCGGTTTCCTCCATCACCTTTCTTGCGAGCCATATCGGGTTCCGCACTGAGGTGATCGCCGCAACTGCCCCCGCACGCATGTCTCTGCCGTCCATGATCGCCGCATCCATTTCGATGCCGCCCTTACTGTTGAGTACCGAGCCTCGTCCTGCATTGTAGTGCTCGTCGTCTTCGAGCAGCATGACGCATGCTTCGACGACGTCGAGCGCACCGCCACCTTCTTCGAGTAGTTTCCTACCATGTTCGATGACGTGGTTCATTCCCTCACGATAGACTTCGGGTGCTTCGATCGCTCCGGCACCTCCGTGGATAAGTAATGCGATAGTGTTCATTTTTCTACTATACAAAGAAAAAGGGCGGGCGTCATGCGACGCTCGCCCTTCGAAGTCAATCAATTTCAGACATAGACCAGCCCATTAAGGACGTCACCCGCCCCATGGATTTTCAGCGAAGTCCGTCCGGCGACAAACCCTCCTCGCAGCTTGTATTTGCGCTCGTCCGGGGAGTAGGTTGCGTAGAGTCTCCAGATCCAGTTGTGCCCGGCGAATCGGTCCGGTGCCGCGAAATTCTGGACGATGTACGGTTCACCAGAGGCATGTGCAACGTTGAGTGCACGCTCCATCCGGAGTCGAGAGAGAGCTTCCTCTTTGAACAGCGGATTCGGGGTCCAGAAGCTTGTGTTGCGAGTACCCCAGCCTTCTTTCGGCTTCAGGACGAATCCGTTCGGAAAGTCGATGAAGACCTGATGGGAATTGAGGAACTCCGGATGCGCGTAGTGCGAAAGTGGTGCTGCAGCAACCTGCGTTCCCAGTTTCCGTACCAGGTAACCCTTGTGTCCCCCGCCATGCTGATGGAGGAGGAGGCATTGTGGAAGAAGGGATGTTATGAGTTCGAGGTCCTCTTGTCCCGCACGTAGCCACAGTGGCTCATTCCCCGGTTTTTCTGTCGCAAGGTCGGCGATCTCGCGGATGGAGATACCCCCCTCTGCTCTGAGTGCCTCCATGAAGATGCGAAGGTCCTCGCGCTGTGAGCTCCGCGAAGGCGCAACGCCCCACGCGAGCCGGGTGACATCGAGCGATCGCAGTGTCCGCGCGATTTCCTTCACGATTGGCAGTCCGAAGCGGTGGGCGATACCGAACCCGGCCGGGTTCGATTCCAGTTCATAGATCCCGCGGCAGTCAGGTGCCATGTCGAGTCGGACCACTGGGGAAGGGATTCCCCACTTTGTGAGCGAGTAGTTGAGGAGGGGAGCGTAGTCAGATCGGTACAGCTTTGACGCGATCCGCTCGAGCGCTGACATCTCGTTCTCGGTCCATTCGATGGTTTTGTCGTTCAGACGGATCGAGAGCGGGATTGAATTCACGCTCCAGTCGTCTCCGAATTGATGCGTCTCGACCGCCAGGCTCGTTCTATTGTGAGTCATTGGTTGCTCTCCATATAAAGTGAAAGGACAACAAAGGGCACTTTGCCGCTTTGCCAGGGGAAACATTTCCTGGGATTTGTCGGACATTCTCTCCGACAAATCCCAATAAACATTCACCGGAAACAAAAACACACCGGGCTGCGGTGGTTCATTTTCTTTCTTCCGTTCTATCGATCTCGATTATCTGGAAGCAACCATCCGCGCCCTTATTGAAGGGATAATAAAGATAATAAACATCGCCCAGCTCTTTATTACGCTTTTGCGTTGCATATATCCAAACTAGCAAAGATGGATATTGTCGTCAAACTGAATTCCTTGACACTATCCTCGCGGTCATTACACTGAATATATATGCAGAATATGAACGGACTTCTCCTTCAGCTCGCACTCCTTCTTAGGTCTCCTTTGAGGGCTGATGTGTGTTGAAGAAGAAATCCGTATTCTCCACCACAAACCAGTCCTCAAAGGACTGGTTTGTTCTTTCCAGGTGTTCATTGTTCAACTCACGAGGAGTAGTCCCCATGCTCGATACTGCTACCCAAGAAACCCCGGCATCCGTCAGCGACGATGAGGCAGCGAAGATCGCCAAACTCTTTGATCAGTGGAAAGCAGGACGCTCAAGAGCCCGTGCGAAGCGGTTCCGACCGGTCGGACTCCTGACTTCGGGAAGGTTCGTCTTCCTACATCTCGAGCGCATGAAGCGCGGCGTTGCCATTCCCAAACTCGTGGCACAGGCTGAGCTGCACATCGTCACGTTCCGTGACCCTGCGAATAAGTCGGCGATCAGCACTGCGATCAACTCTGCACGCAGCGTTGCCTATGAAAAGTTGCGCACCTGACCCCTCCGGACGTTCTCCACTCGGCCCCATGCACTGCATGGGGCTTTCCTTTTTCCGTTATGCACAGTTCCACTTCTCCCGATGTTTGTTATAGTCAAAACATGTGCAGATTACTCATGGCCTATATTCCTGACAGTGATACCGATAGGGCTGAAGTGCTGCGTGCTTTTCTCCGTCTCGCGCGTGACGGGCAAGTCCCGCTCAGCGGACAGAAGAAGGGGCACCATGACGGGTGGGGACTTTCTCTGTATGCGAGGGGCGGATTACTGCGTCATTTCCGCTCGAAGGCATGTGGAGCCGAAGACCCTCAGCGTGAGAATGAATTCTTCCAGGTCTCAGTGCATAAGCCTGATACCATGCTTGCGCATATCCGCATACAGACGGTCGGAGAGCCATCGGAGAAGAACAGTCATCCGTTTGTTTCGGGGCGATTCAGCTTCATCCACAACGGTACACTTGGGAGTACAGATCAACTCATTTTCGATCCTGTGCGTGGGCAAGTGTTCGGCGAGACCGACTCGGAGTATTATTTCCACCTGATCATCCGCGACCTAGACGCGTCAGAAGAACACGATAAAGAAAAAGTCTCGGACGCGATCATCCGTACAGTACATGCGCTCCGGATCGATACTGCGCATGAAGGAGGGCATTTCACCTCAGCGTCATCGATCCTCACTGACGGCAGGTATGCCTACGTACTGCGTGAGTTCGACGAACAGCATCCCTTCGTACAAAAGAACAATTCTGCCGGGTATTACACGCTCTATCTCGGACAAGGTCCCCGCGATGAACGGATCGTCTGCTCGGAAGAGCTGCATATTCCCGAAGTGAAATGGGAGCTCCTCCCGAATCATAGTTTGACCGTGGTGGACCTTGCGACCGGAGCATTCGAAACCAAGCCGGTTTGACCGATTCTCCGCTCTCGCTATACTGAACGCTATGAATCCTGAACAAACACCAAAGACAGCGGATCAGCTCCTTGCCGAGCGAGATAATATCGTAAGTGCCATCGAAGAGAAAAGAAAAGGCAGACAGGCGATGCTCGACGCGAACATGGAAGTCGAACCCGAAGAAGACGATATGGATATGCAGGACCTCCTTGCGAACCTTGCTGAGATAAATGTCGCTCTTGCAGAGCTCTCAGGTAATCAGGACGATCAGCCTCGCTTGGACGGAATATAAACAGTCAGCACAAGGCGCCCTCATGGCGCTTTTGTTATACTACAAGAATGTACGATGACTATGACGAAGAAGAAGGTGAGATAGGCCTCGACCAGGAAGCGGTCGCTTATGAAACAAAAGGCAAGGAAGACCGCGCCTTTGTCGACCAGCAGTCAAAAGAATATGACGAGCAAAAAAGACGCCAGCGTGACGAGATCACGAAACTGAAGAATACTCGTCTTGCTGCGCAGTCCAAGCTCTCCCACAAGGAACGTGAGCTCGCTGCGCTCGAATTGGTGCTACGTAAGGATGAGTACCTCGAGACGCGTGAGCGGGTAAAGAGTGAGCATGAGACGGCGATGCACGAAGAAGCGTTCACTCGTGAGGAGAAAGCAGATGTCGAAGTCGAAGAGATATCGCGAGTTTCGGACAAACAAGCTCGGGAGATCGAACATGAGGCGCTAAAAAAGGAATGTGCGGTACTTAAGGCACACGTCGACGAGATCTCTCGCCAGATATCGCTTTTAGAGTACGCGCTAATACGTTCATAACGTCAGCGAAAGAGATTTCTCGATTATCATCACATCATCACCATGCCACCGGAACAAACAGGAAACAGCAGAGAAGCAGCGATCCGTGCTCAGCAGCAGGCTGCTGCGGACCGCATCCATCAGCAACAACTCAAAGAGCAATTAGAAAATCGTCTACGCATCAGAAAAGGCTCGAAACTCGACAAAGAGCGACTCATCCATGATATCGATCGCGATGTCGTCTCACTCGGGAGCGAGCTGCACCATATCGATATGGAGGAAAAGCGACTCACGGAGGAGGTGCGCAAGATGACTCAAGAGATCAAACAGGAGACAGGAGAGAAAAAAAATCTCGACATGGGACTCCGTGATACGTCCCAGTCACTCTCCCGCAAGGAGGAAGAGATGCGACGGCTTGATCGGGAGATCGAGGGTCTCAAACATCAGATCGAGGAAAAACAACGGGAGATCGCGGCGATAAAGGAAGAGACTCGTCATCTCGCTCGTGATAAAGAGGAATTCCGCCGAGGAGGTGAACTCGAACATTTCACCGTGAAGAGTGAAGAAGGAAGGCTACATGAAGTACAGGTGAAACTGCAACTTTTGACCCAGGAAAAACTGCGCAAAGAGAACGAACTCAAGCGCAAGGAAGATCAGCAAAAAGTGATCCACCGTGAGATCAATTTCATGGACCAGGAGATCTCCCAGCTTGAGGTCGAACTCCAGCGCGTGCGCCGCCCTGGGGCTTAGTCTTGCAAAATATTCCCGCTTTGTTAGACTCAAAATGTACATGACAACGAGAAATACATTTTTTACGTTCTATTTCTTTACAACTCCCGCTCGGGGGCTGATCTGTGCTTAAGAATAGACCGTTCATTCTCAAGTAGATATCAACCCCCGAAAGGGGGTTGGGTGTTTTTCATGAAGTTCTTTCAACAATCGGAGGTATGTGATGAAGACAGAAATCGATACGAAGCACTACACGGAGCAGCTCTCGATCGCACAGATGGCCGACACGGAAGGCCAGTGGGCAGTGCAGCGTTTCCTTGGGCACGATTTCGTTGCGATGAGGGCAGCCCCGCAGGGTCGGGGAGGCTATCTCGTCGAAGGACTCGACGGGCGTAGCTATCAGAAGTTTCGTATGACGAAACAGCTGGGCGCTTACATCGCGTCATTTGCCGTCGAACAAGAAGCAGGCGATTACATCCGCACGGTCGCACCGCTCGTGAGCGATCGCAAGACGCTGGTGTTCGTTCCGGTCGACGGCGGCCAGATCCGCGTCTACCACTATCACGAATGAATGTTCACCCCGCTTTGTCGGGGTGTTCTTTTTTATAAAAAAAAGAGGCCCCGCAGGGCACTCCGTGGCTCAGTTGAGCCGTCTAGCGAATCGAACGACGGTATTCCGAGCCGCCGGGCATGTGGGCAACGATCGACTGGTACGCGTCCCAGAAGGCTTTGAGCACCATTTCGGGTGCGAGCATGCAGAACGCGACCACAAGGAAAGAGAGCGGCAACGCGTAGATCACATGTTCGTGGTTGAGCACGAAGAAGCCGAGAAAGATCATCAGGCAGGTGATCACGCAGCCGGTCCACTTGGCCTCGGACATTCGCCGCCGCAACGCCTCTTCAGGGCTATCCGTCGATTGTTTTGTACGCATCAAAGAACTCCAAAAGTGAGGAAGTTTCCATAATGCTACTATTCCCACAATTAATCAAGAAAATAGCTTAACAAAGCCATAATAGAACAATGCAATCAATTAATGTCAAATATTTGGGAGATTATAGGGCTAATTTTGAGTAGAAAGTTCTTTGCTTCACAATATGCTGTGGAAAAGCCTGTGGATAGACTGTGAGTAAAGGACATCTGGGAATACCCTAAAACATTGACGGTTAAGCCATATCTGGTATTCTTTCATGACGTTGCATTTTGTGAGTTTTTTAACCGTTTTGGGCTCGCCCATGCGGATGGAGGAAAACAAACGATACGCACGTGGAGTAATGTAATGAGCCCTTCGCCCATTACCTCTTATTTTTTGTCGGTTTAATAAAATAATTTAAAAACTATGGCAGAAGCTCAAGTTTTTGATCGTTCAAAGCCGCATGTGAACGTCGGTACCATTGGTCACGTTGACCACGGGAAGACCACGCTCACCGCTGCGATCTTACACGTGCTCCACATGGCTGGTAACAATGTGAAGATGAAGGGTGTCAATGAAATCGACTCCGCTCCTGAGGAGCGCGAGCGCGGTATCACCATCGCTCTCTCTCACAATGAGTACGAGACCAAGACTCGTCACTACGCGCACATCGATGCGCCTGGTCACGCAGACTATATTAAGAACATGATCACCGGTGCCGCTCAGATGGACGGTGCGATCATCGTTGTAGCCGCAACTGACGGTGTGATGCCGCAGACTCGCGAGCACATCCTTCTTGCAAAGCAGGTCGGTGTTCCCAAGATCATCGTGTTCCTCAACAAGGTAGACATGGTCGATGACCAGGACCTCGTTGAGCTCGTTGAAGAGGAAGTTCGTGAACTCCTCACCAAGCAGGGTTTTGACGGTAAGAACTGCCCGGTCATCCGCGGTTCGGGCCTCAAGGCACTCGAGTCGACTTCGATCGAAGACCCGTATGCAAAGAAGGTCCTCGAGCTCGCAGACGCACTCGACACCTACATTCCTGTTCCTGTTCGCGATACAGACAAGCCGTTCCTTATGCCGGTCGAGGATATCTTCTCGATTGAAGGACGCGGTACTGTCGCGACCGGACGCATCGAGCGCGGTGTATGTAAGGTTGGTCAGGAAGTCGAGATCGTCGGTTTCACAAAGACCGCGAAGACTACCATCACCGGCATCGAAATGTTTAACAAGTCACTCCAGGAGGGTATGGCAGGAGACAACGCAGGTATTCTTCTCCGCGGTACCAAGAAGGAAGACATTACTCGCGGACAGGTGCTCGCAGCAACCGGATCGGTTACTCCGCACACTGACTTCGAGGCTGAGGTCTATATTCTCTCGAAAGAGGAAGGAGGCCGCCACACACCGTTCTTCTCAGGCTACAAACCGCAATTCTACATCCGCACTACTGACGTCACCGGTGAGGTTACGCTCAAGGAGGGTGTTGAGATGGTCATGCCGGGTGATACTGTTACCTTCAAGGTAAAGCTCATCGCTCCGGTCGCGCTTGAGGATGCAACCCGCTTCGCGATCCGCGAAGGAGGTCGCACTGTCGGTGCAGGTGTCGTTACCAAGATCGTCGCCTAGTCGCGCGTCCCATTCTTAGAGAACATTGAAGTTATGACCACTACTCCGGAACAGAAAAAGACAACCAAAGCAGTAAAGGCTGATGGTATCCAGAAGCTCCGCATTCGTGTACGCGCTTATGAGTACAAGATCCTCGACGCATCAGTGCGTCAGATCATGGACACTGCGCTCCGCTATGATGCGAAAGTCCTTGGACCGATTCCTCTGCCCACGCAGATCACCAAATATACAGTGAACCGCTCGACCTTCATCTACAAGGATGCACGCGAGCAGTTCGAAATGCGTATTCACAAGCGCCTTATCGATATCGTAAGCCCCACGCCGAAGATCATCGAAGCGCTCACGAACCTTACTCTACCTAGTGGAGTAAATATCGACGTGAAAATGATGTAATCGCACACGCGATACATCACCACAAGTTCTCTTTACGTTTTTGCACCATAGGCTACTCATTCCGCAAGATGAGTGGGCCTTATGTGCATGATGTAGACACTTCATTCCGGAGTGTGTGCGTGACTATCCCAACCCAAACCCAACCATGAAATTCCTATTAGCAACCAAGCAGGAGATGACGCAGTACTTCGCCGAAGACGGCAAGTGCATCGCGGCAACTCTTCTCTCTGCAGGCCCGATCACCGTGACCGCCCTCCGAACAAAGGAGAAGGATGGTTACGAGGCTGTTCAGGTCGGCTTCGGCACTCAACTTCCGAAGCGCGTCAACAAGGCGCAGCAGGGTGCACTCAAGGAGCTCGGTTCCTTCCGCTACATGCGCGAATACCGCCCGAAGAGTGGCGCAGTCGACATCAAAGTCGGCGACAAAGTGACCGTCGAGGCATTCGCCCCCGGCGAAGACATCACCGTGACCGGCACCTCAAAGGGTAAAGGTTTCCAGGGTGTCGTGAAGCGTCACGGTTTCCACGGCGGACCTCGTTCACACGGTCAGAAGCATTCTGAGCGTGAACCAGGATCCATCGGTGCGACCGGACCTCAGCGCGTCATCCCCGGTACTCGCATGGCAGGGCGCATGGGCTCCGACACCATTACGGTGAAGGGACTCAAAGTGCTCGCCGTCGATACTACAAACAATCTTCTTCTCGTGTCGGGAGCGATCCCGGGTCGTCGCGGGACATTGATCGAGATCAAGGCAACTAACGCATAATTGTATGACAACGAAAACTACAACCGCTAAGAAGCCTGTGAATCTTGAAGCAACTGTCTACACGACGGAAGGCAAGAAGTCAGGCTCAGTGACACTTTCAGAGAAAGTATTCGGAGCAAAATGGAATGCAGATCTCGTTCACCAGGTGGTGGTCGCGATGCAAGCCAATGCGCGTCAGCCGATCGCGCACACCAAGGACCGTTCAGAGGTCCGCGGAGGTGGACGCAAACCTTGGGCACAGAAGGGAACCGGCCGTGCTCGTCACGGATCAAGCCGCTCGCCGATCTGGCGTCACGGTGGTATCACCCATGGCCCTCGCAACGATCGTGATTTCTCTCAAAAACTCAACCGCAAGCAGAAGGTCGCCGCGCTCTACACCGTACTTTCCAAGAAGTGGAAGGAAGGCGAGATCCTCTTTGTCTCATCGGTCGCTCTCAAGGCTCCGAAGACCAAAGATGCGCGCACCATGCTCACGAACCTCGGTTCGATCGGTGGATTCGAGAAGCTCGCAGATCGCCGCAACAATGCAATGTACATGATCCTTCCTTCGGCAGATGCCAATGTGAAGAAGTCATTCCAGAACATGGGAAATGTACTCGTCGGAACACTCAGCACACTCAATCCGGTCGATGTGCTGTCATACAAGTATCTCGTTCTTGCTGCTCCTGAGGAGGCCGTGAAGGCACTCGAAGCGAAGAGCGCGAAGAAAGAAGTCACCGCATAATCCTATGGCTATATTCAAGAAGACCACTGCGAAAGCAGCGTCAAAACCAAAGACAGAGAAAGTAGCGAAGGATGTCGTGGTCGCTGAGGTAGTAAAGGAAGTAAAAATCTCGAAGGCAGGCAAAGGCCTCCTCCTCGAGCAGGTGCTCCTCAATCCTCATGTCACCGAGAAGGCGTCAGACCTCTCCGAAAAGGGAGTATACGCATTCAACGTCAATCTTCGTGCCAACAAGGACCAGGTTACCCGCGCCGTGAAGCACTTTTTCAAAGTGACTCCGGTGAAGGTCGCCATGATCGTCAACAAGCCGAAGTACTCGCGCAACCCGCGTACCAACCGCGTACAGGTCAAGAAGGCCGCAATCAAGAAGGCACTTGTATACCTTAAGAAGGGCGATAAGATCGAGTTCGTGTAAACGAAAAAACATATGAAATCATTCAAACCGTTAACTCCGTCACTGCGCAACACGATCCTCACACCCTACAAGCAGCTCCTCTCCGGTGACTCGAAAAAGAAGCCGAAGAATCTGATGAAGGGTCGCTCGTCGACCGGTGGCCGCAACAACCAGGGACGCATCACCATGCGTCACATGGGAGGCGGCAACAAGAAAGCACTCCGCGTCGTCGACTTCAAGTTCGACAAGCGCGATGTGCCGGGAACTGTAGAGGCTGTCCAGTATGACCCCTTGCGCACCGCATTCGTCGCCCTCGTCGTCTACAAGGATGGAGAGCGCCGCTATATGGTCGCACAGAAGGGCATGAAGGCAGGCGACACATTTATCGTCTCTGAGAAGGCAACCCTTGATAAGTTCAACCGCACACAACTCAAGAAGATTCCGGTCGGTACATTCGTATCGAACGTCGAGGTCCAACCTGAGGGAGGTGCGAAGCTCGCTCGTGCGGCAGGAAACTTCATCGAAGTGATCGCCAACGACTTGGGTTACTCATTCCTCAAGATGCCGTCGTCAGAGGTCCGCAAGGTCTCCGAGAACTGCTGGGCAACCATCGGTGAGGTCTCGAACGATCAGCACAAGCTCCGCAACGAAGGTAAGGCAGGCCGCAACCGCTGGAAGGGCATCCGCCCGCATGTCCGCGGTTCTGCGATGAACCCTGTAGATCACCCGCACGGAGGTGGTGAAGGTCGCATGGGACGTGGTCTACGCCGCGCCAAGACTAAGTGGGGTAAACCTTCAGGCAAGGGCCAGAAGACCCGCTCGCCGAAGAAGTACTCGAACGTACACATTGTGTCGCGTCGCAAGGTCGGGAAGAAGTAAATTTTCTTACCAAACAAAAACCGCTGAAAAGCGGTTTTTGTTTTGCCGAGAAAAGAAATTTACAACTGCTTCAAGATGAGTGCTTTGAGGGATTCGGGGGAGAGGTCGGAGTGGGTGATGCGGAGGAGGGGGAAGTGGGCGGAGAGTAGAATGCGTTCGACTTCCTCGTCGCGCTCTGTGCGGTCTTCGCGCTCATGAGTTGCGTCGTCGAGTTCGATCACAAGTTTCGGATTGACCCAGACTTTGTCGCAGAGGAGGAAGTCGACAGACTTCTGATTGATATGGCGCATCGCAGCATTCCAGTTTTGACCTTTGATTTTCCAGTCGATGAAGGTGCTGATGTGCACTTGCGGGAAAATGTAATATTGGTCTCCGGCCGCTTGGTTGAGCGCGTTGAATGCATCATGCTCCGCTTTCGTCATCACGAACTGCTTAGTCTCGTAGGAGTAGAGTGATTTCGCCATCTCTCCGCTGCTGTCGGCATAATTCCAGGCGCCCCAGATGAATTCGATCAGTGGAACGATAATGACGGTAAAGAAATTGCGTTTGCCGTTCCACAGAGTCTTATAATGCAGATATTTCTTGCGCAGGATCAAGAATAATACCGTTCCGATGATCAAGAAGAACGCAAGAGCGCCGAGTAGCACCAGTCCGACGATCTCTAGCGCAGTTGTGACGGCATGTGATATGTCCATACGTGAAGCATAGCAAAGGCGGGGGTTTGTACAAATGTTCGAACCGTTTCAAGGGAACGGTTCGAACGCCGGGTTACTATGCTATGCTTACTCCATGACACACGAAGGGAATGAGGGAGTTCCGACTGGGAAAGAGGAGGTGATCGAGGCGCTCTTGCGTGACCCAGAGAACCTTGCTCCACTCCATGAGTACATGGCGGCACGAGAGGCTGCGTGCAGGAATGGGGCGGATAATCTCCGGCTCACGCTTGATCTCCTTGATATCTATATTGCAGGAGGTGAAGCGTTCCGTGATGCGGCATGGGAGACACTTGATGCGGCGTTCGATCAGGCAGAAGGCGAAGCCGATGACACAATTATGGCTGAGCTCCGCTTGCGACAGGCGAAATTGCAGGGTGAATAAAAACGCACCCCGCGACGCGATGCGTGCGGGGTGATGTTGTGAAAGTCAGCCGAAGGTGACCTGAAAGCGGAACTCCACTTGCGAGTTGCGGACATCCGCCTTGATGGTGACGATGTCTGCCCATGCCTTCGCGAGTCCGTCGACCATGCTCCGCACCTTGCGACCGGAGGTGAGGCCGTACTCGCCGAGCGAGTAGGTACCGATGTGGCGTCCGTAAGTGAACAAGTTGTCAATCAAGTCGACATGTTCGAAGAACTCGTTCCAGTCCGGCGGAGCAGCTGCCCTGAGTTCAGCCTTGCGGGGAGCATCGTTCTTGGCAATTGATGCCAGTTCTTGTTGGAATCGCTCGAGCGAACCTGCGCGGCCGCAGATCGATGCGGCGATGCAGCCGCGGTAGAGGTGGGTCATTGCTTCTCCTTGAATTTGAAGATCAGGGTGAGGCCCGCTTGCGAGGACGGACGTTGGGAGCGTTCTCGCCGCAATAGACCTCCGTTGCCGATCCTTCGCGCTTTGCGAACAGTTCGAAGAACAGGATGTCCTGACCGTTGTCGCCGATGGTGACGGTGACGCGGTAGCCGGTCCAGCCATGCTTTTCGACGCCGATGATGTCAGCAAAAAGTGCCATCAGCTGTGCGTCGTTGTTCCTCTCGTTTCGCACCCAGTCGGTGAGATGGCGGTCGCCGTCCTCGCCGGTGTGTTGCATGAGGATGCTGCGCCACTGGTCGAGGTCGTGGTCCATCGCGCGGTCGCTGTAGCGCGAGGCGCGTCCCTCATCGTCTTCGTAGTCGAGAGGGAACTGGAACTGCCGAAGCAGCATGTGGTTGGCATCCCCACGCGAGCCGAGGCGGCTGAAGTCGTGGGGTTCTGCGGGGTACATTCGTGCCATGTCGGGCCTCCGTTGTCGGTTGTTTCCGTTTTGTATTCTGCCTTAACTTTTGGTTTTGTCAATACCATATTGTGCCAGTATACGTTCACAGAAAAAACGCACCCCGCGACGCGTATGCGTGCGGGGTGTGGGTCTAGTGTCTCCAGTTGAGGACACGACCGCGGAAGGTATCCCTGGTCCTTCCGGTAAAGAGTTCGATGTGGCGGGAAGCGATGGTGAAGGTGAGTCCGAGTAGCGAGAAGCAGAGGACCGTGCGGTGGGTGATCCTGCCAAAATATGAGATCGTATGCCGCTCAGTGAAACCGAGTTGGTACATCGGTGCATATTCGATCGCGACGCTCGTGAGGTCGACACGTGAGACGTGCTGAATAGCGATGACACCCTCGTGTTGTCGCCAGAGATTGAATTGCCCGACACGCACGACGGCATCGTCGAGCCATAGGTTCTCGAGTCGCCTTGCTTTTCTTCGTTCACGACGATATTTGCTGGCGACTTTTCTCCCGGCGAATGCGGCAATGATCTGCGCTCCTGCTTCGGTGTCCGCACCTTCGCTCTCGATCATGCGGACGACGGCACTATTCATCAGCATCAGGTTCATGGGAACTCCCTGTAAAGTTCAGCTGTGCTCACCTTACCACCCATAAAAAGGTCCGCAACTCAGGTGACTCGCCATGTTGTGTACGGTATGCTAGCCTCAAGTCAGAAAGGAGCTCGGCATGAAAATGGGATTACACACCGAAAAGGGAAGATTCGTCTTCAGTGCAGGCAAGAGTCAAAATGTCGACGACGGCCTGCGAAGAATATCATCACCGAGTTCGATACTCGGTCTTGCGGTACTTGCGCAGCAGCACACTACCGCGCAGGAGTTCGTACTTTCGTCGGGGGAGAAGTTCGAGTGCCCGTCAAAAGAACATGTGCTCGCACTTGCCATCCGCATGATCTATGCTTGACGCAACCCACTGCAAGCATAGGATAGAAATGTTCCGTTCAACCACCGAAGGAGACCGACATGCCGCACGCAGTTGCCAGTGTGAAGGAAGAACGCCAGCTCGCGTTCGAGAGGGCGAAGGAGGGAATTGACCCCGCAATCGTCGATCGCATCATGAAGGGACTCCCGGTCCCAGGCGACTCGTCCGGCCGACTGCTCGTCCTGCGCCAAGCCTGGGCCGCATATCGCGACTGCCTGTAGTCGCTGCAGCACCCGCCTCCTCGAGAGAGCGGGTGTGTTTTTTTTGTATAGATAACAGCATGACCCCGTGTGGGGGCATGCTGTTATCTGCTCTTCACTATATTTCCTACGGACGCATGCTGTCGGTGAGTGCGCGGCGTCGCTCAGAGATCTCCTTAGCACGCTTCTTGAGCCTTTCCCCGTAACCGGTCGCTCTCCCCAGCTCTTTGTCCAAAAGGAGATACCTGTGTTCTTCGCTCACTCGTTCGAAAGCGCCACCGTCTTCTGCATTACTTGTGATGATACTCTTTGTCATACTGTGGGTGTATGAATGATAATATCGAGCATACAACAGTGATGATGAAAAAATTGTGAAACGGTTCAGGCAAGTAGGCGTTTCGCGAGTGTTCGTGCGTCGCGTCCTTGCTTCGCTGCACTTTCTGCGCGTTCGGCTCGAGCATGTTCGTCCTTCTCAGATTGCTGTCTCTTCCCGATCGCTATTTGTGCTTCACGCTCTTCATGGTCATGTGTTTCCCGGAGCAATTGCTCAGATGTTTTTGTGGCAAGCATACTTGGGAGCTAGGGACGCAAACTCAGCGTCAATGCCTTCCGTCGGTGTTCTATCTCTTTTGCATGCTCCTTCATCTGTATCTGATAACTCTTGGTGAACTCAAGACTACGTTCAGATAGTCTCCGCATCTGTTCTCTCTGTTCTTCTCCCCCCGAACTCTTTTTTATATACATACCTGTGGGTGTATGAATGAATAATATCCGGACATGATACCGAAGCTTGGTGAAAGAAAAATGAAATGCACGCTGCGTTCACTTGGTGTGTCCTGCCGTACGCCGGTGTTCCAATTCCTTCTCATGTTCACTCACATGCATCTGGTGGGTCAGTTCCGCCTCTTCCGCACGTTCCTTATGTATCCGAGCGCTCTCTTTCAGTAGCTCGTCATGCTCTTTTTCGAATCCCTCATCCCGCTCCTCCTTAGCTCGGCTGGTCGCGCTTCTCTGCTCGCTGTCCGCTTCCGCTGTCCGCTCTTTCTTCTCCCGACCTTCGTTCTCTTTTGCTCTGCGACTATCTCCGCGTGCAACCTCTTCTTCTCGGGCAACTCGTGCGCGACTTTTCTCGGCGAGTAGCCGTTCTTCAGTCGCTCTTACTTCGGTTTTTGTAGACATGGATATGAATAATGGATAATGACCCCATCATAGCGAGCCTGAGTGAGGAGAAAGTGAGTGAAGCTTCTTCATACCTTGTGCTTTCTGTCGCGAGGCGTAGCATGAGTGGGTCCTTCAAGGAGAAGACCATGTTGCTCTTTTCACGACTCATCGTGCATTTGCTCCCGGCTCCGAACATCATGACCGCCCCGAATGCTCTATACCCTCGTCTCTACGACTCTTGCATGAGCGAAGTGGTGCGCTGGCACCGGTCGTGCCTCGCCCGCCTCATCTTCGAGTATCCGCTCGAGGAAGCCGACCGTGCGATTTCCGCGCATAGATTCCCGGATATGGAAGAGCGGCACCTCTCGCTCTCGTGAACCGAAATGACAAAGAGCTCTTCTCGAAGAGCCCTTTTTGTTTCATTCGTCTTATGAAGAGATAAAACGAACCCCGCACTCATGTGGTGCGGGGTGTATGGCTCCAGATCAGCCGATCTTGGTGCCTTCTGGGCTGTAGACGTGGGCGATGATGCCTTGGCTGAGGAGGTCCTTCGCGAGCGTACGAGCCGCTTCTTCCGTTTCTTTGGTGGGGACACAGAGTCTCCCTTCTCCGTCCTCATCCCTGTATGCGACAGAGAATTGTCCAGGATTGGTCACTGCATCTTTCGGGGGTTCGGTCCAAGCCATGCCGGGTTCTCCTTGTAAAATCCTTTTTCATTTTCTTCGAATTTCACTCCGTGTCAATGTGAAACTTCCCGCCGCGGCGTTACAGGGGAATCATTCTTGAGTTATTCCCTTCGTCATGTTTGGATGTACAAGGATTATTCATGTTCACCTGAAGGGGAAATCATGGGATATGATCTCAATCAGTCGTCGGTCCTGAGTCGTCGGCTGTCTCAAAAGTCGACCGTGCAGCGAGACATCAGTCCATATGACCTTTCTGCGGTCGCCGCTGCAGCTAGAGCACTTGCGGCGCGGCCCGATCCGCCGCCTCAGCTTGAGAGTCTCTATGATCTCGACACCATCGCCCGCATCGATCGCCATTTTGGTCGCCGCTAGAAAAGGGAGCATCCGCTCCCTTTATTTCTTGCACGAGTATTATTGACATAAATCAATAATACCGTATAATATACAAAGCTGTATCCCTTGGATCCCTGAAAGGAATCACCATGAAAGTCGTTCTTGTTGCTGAGGATCATCCGGTCGTCCGGGTCACCCTTGTCGCCCTGCTCGAGACATTCGGCATCTTTACGGTCGTTGCTGTCGAGAACGGTAAGAAAGCGTTGGAGTACCTCGAAACACTCCCGCCGCATGTCACGAAGACCCTCCTCATCACCGACTGGGACATGCCGGAGATGACCGGCATCGAGCTGGTGCAGGCTATCCGTGCCGATGCTCGCCTCATGAGGACGCCGATCATCATGACCAGCAGCCGGACGCCGGAAGAGATCGCCTCTGCCCTTTCGCTAGGGGTGGATGCCTTCATCGACAAGCCTGCCCCGACCGATCAGCTCGAAGACCTCGTTCATCGCTATCTCGATTCGTGAATCTCTGACACGCGCCCTCGGGCGCGTGTTCCTTTTTATATTGACAGTACCCACCGAAAAGCACACTATAAAAATGGATCAATTACTTTGGAGGCTCTATGAGCAATATCAGGATACTCATCGTCGACGATGACAAAGTGTTCCGCGATGCCGCTGCGAAGTGGCTCGCAAGAGAAGGCTTCGAAGACGTCAGCGTTCTTGGGAATGCGATATCCGCCCTCGAGCGTATCGCCGTCGATGGCGACTATGACCTCCTCATCACCGACTTCAACATGCCGGAGATGACCGGAGTGCAACTGATCGAACGAGTGCGCTCGCTCGGACGGATCGAACCTCCCAAGTTCATCGTAATGAGTGCCGGGAAGAATTCCGAGGTCGCACTTCGTGGCGGTGCAGATCGGTTCTTCTCCAAGCTGACACCACTCGACGAGCTGTCTATGGCAATCGCGGAGTTGTTCCCATGATACTTGTCGGAAAAGTGAAAGGCCCCCTTCTCAGGAAGGGGGCCTCATTGTTTCTCCTTCGTGTCGAACAGAAGGATTTGTCGTTGTGAAGGTGGAGGATCGCCGTGCTCTTCGAGCAGCGCGTAGAGGTGTGAAAGGTGAGCGATGCGCGTGAGCGGGTCCAAGATGTAGAGACTTGAGAACCGGTCGTAGGCGCGAATACGGCGGAGGACGAGGGACCGCGCATGGCCGGAGTCACCAACCCCGAGGGTCGGGTTCGCTCTTCGCCAAGCAAGTAATTCATCGAAGCTCAGACACTCCTCATTGAAAACACTGTTCTCTCGGTAGCTCCGTTCAAACAGCAATGCTACGCCAACGAGCATCGAAAGTGAGATCAGGCTCTGTATCGCGACTGCCGGATGATCCATGGGCTTCTCCAGGTTGAGGGAAGGGCGTCTGCTTATAGTTATGCCAAATTAGGGTATTTTGGCAAGGGGACGAGTATGTCACGCGGGAGAAACGAGAGTGTTACAATGATCGCAATGAAGAAAACACTCAGCATCGGCGTGGGACTCCTCACTCTTATTATTATTCTCCTTATTGGCAAATGGGCGATGATTGGTCGCGATGCCGTGAGTGTAACCCCCCCGACTCCTTTGCCTGAGTCATCGCTCGCTTCATACAAAAATGATACGTTCGGTGTTTCTTTCTCATATCCGAAAGCGATCACTCCGGAGACAGAGTTCAAGTCGTTCTACCACCTCAGTTCCGACTGGCGTGTGGGCGAGTCAGATGACGTGAGCGGAACACCTCTCGTCGCGATCCCGCTCTATCGCATCGATAATGGGGGAGTATATAAGAGCTACCCGATGTATTACTCCGCCGAGCTCCGCGTGGGAGTAAGTACGAGTAGTGTTGCCCTTGCCGAGTGTCTCACTGGAGGAAAGGAAAACAATCTCGAGTTAGGTGAAGGTCCGACCACCACGGTGATCAATGGCATCGAGTGGAAGAAAGTCCCCGTCGGCTCTGGTGGTATGATGCAGTTTCTATACGGGAACAGTTATCGCTTGATTCGAGGTGACACATGTATCACCGTCGAGACACTCAAGACGGGAAGTAACTATCGTGACACACCTTCACCCGAAGATATCTCCGATGTCGATCTCGAGTCGCACTATACTGCCCTCGATACCATCCTTGCAACTCTGCACGTCGATTTCACCGGAGTGCACTGCGGAGGCAATATCCGCACTGCACCGACATGTCCAAACGGATATCATTGCCAGCTCGGGACAATCCCAGACGTTGGCGGTAGTTGTGTCGCCGACTGAACCAAGATCATGAAACATTTGAATGAACAGACAGAAGCAATAGCTCGTTCGATCAGCGATGCATCGCAGATGAAAGGGATACAGTGGAATCGCGTCACCTGGTATTCATGGTGGCTTGCTATCATTCTTTTTTGTGTGGTCATTCCCGCACTCTCGTTCTATATCGGTGTGCAGTATGAGATCACCAAAGAAGCTGCCCGCGAAGCACATGTAAGGTAACTTGCATGAACGTATTTCCCGAGTAGAGTATTGAAGGAATAATTTTGTACGTTCTCAATGAAGAGGAGCCACCATGGAGAAACATTCTCAAGTGCTTTTGGTCACAAGGAACAGACATGCCCGCCAAGCACTGGCGAGAAGGGTGTCAGCGATCGGACATGAAGTCATCGACGTGCACAGTGCCGCCACCGCATTCGACCTGCTCGTCGGAAGAGCATGCAACCCCGTGAAACCGCAGTTCGCCCTCGTCATCGTCGAGCGGGATTCTGTCGAGATTCCCGCGATCAGTCTGGTCGACGAGATGCGTAGTGGGGATCGGACCAACGCCATCCCTGTTCTGATCGTCGCACAGCGATTGACCGACAGTGATCAAGTGGCGGCACATCGACTCGGGCACTGCCGGGTCATCAAGCACAGCTCAGACGACCGGGTGCTCCGTGCCGGGATCGGTTCCCTCACCGGAGTGAGATGAATGAATGGCCGCGTCTTTGGATGCGGTCATGTTTTTTATAAAAAAGAACCCCGAGCACATGATCGTGTCGGGGGGGGGTGAGAATCGGTACTCATGCTGCCTCAGCGGTTGCGGGCAGGTGCTTCCTGCGGAGGTGCAGGTAGGTACGTGCCGGACATTTGCCACCCTCTCCGCATGGATGGCCACCCTGAGCGGAGAGCGAGAACTCGCGGATCGCTGCACTGCAGTCGCATTTGTCGTTCGCGACCAGAGGACAATCCTTGGCGTCGCTGTAGGGAGTTCCTCTCCCGGTATCCTCCATGAAGATCGAATAGAACGTTTCCCTTGTCACCGCCATGGGAGCAATATGTGTCGCTCGACGGGGCATGATCATCTCCTTGAAATGAAAGGTACAGAAAAAAAGGCGCTACCAGCGGGTAGCGCCTTTCCAGGTTGAGACATGTGTCTTCACTGGGATTCATTCTCTTCCTTTCGCTGTGTTGTGTAAAGTGAGTAGTGTGGACAAGATGGTGGCTCAATGAGTGAGTTTTCCGGTGATGGCGGTCTGCTCTATGAGCTGGACTTCCTGTTCGGGTTGGATGACCACTTTCGTCGGACGGGAGATGATCTTTCCAGTGCTGTCACCTCCGCGCACCTCGTCCACTCTTCCTTCGAAGGTCTTCCGGAAGAGCGGCGAACGGCCAGGTGACAACACCGCAAAGATGTCACCGGTGCTCAGGTCTTTGTATCGCATGGCACACTCCCTTAGGTTGGACTCGGCTCATCTTATTCAGAATGACGGGCTCGTCAAATACCTGTTTCTTTTTGCTGATGTGCGGCGTTATAATTGCATACAACTTATTCCATTCATTTTCACCATGAAAAAGACATTCATCGTCATCGCTATCATCCTTGTGCTCGCCCTCCTTCCGCTTCTCGGCACATATAATAGTATCGTCGCGCTGAATCAGGACACCGCGGCAAAATGGTCGCAAGTAGAGGGACAATACCAGCGTCGCATGGACCTCATTCCGAATTTGGTCGCTACCGTAAAGGGAGCTGCGAACTTCGAGCAGACGACACTTACTGCGGTGGTCGAGGCGCGTGCAAAAGCCACCCAAGTGACGGTCGATCCGAGCAAGCTCGACGCCGAAAGCATCGCAAAGTATCAGGCGGCACAGGGCGAACTTTCGAGTGCACTCGGAAAATTGCTGATGATCACCGAGAACTACCCGACGCTTACCGCGACCGAGAACTTCAAAGACCTGCAGTCGCAGATCGAAGGAACCGAGAACCGCATCGCGGTATCACGAAAAGATTTCGGCGACTCGGTGCAAACCTATAACACGAAGGTTTCTCAGTTTCCGGGCAATATCGTCGCGAAACTTTTTGGCTTCGCCCCCAAGGCATACTTTAAGGCAGACCAAAGCGCGGCAGCCGCTCCTTCTGTTGCATTCTAAATCGATCACGATATGAAGCGCATATTTCTTCTCGTTGCGCTTGGTCTCGTCTTCGTACCGGGGACGCTGTTCGCCTATACTTCCCCGGGTGCTCCAAGCGGATATGTGAATGATTTCGCTTCAGTCCTTACACAGGAAGAACGAACGACACTCGAAGCAACGCTCAAAGATTTCCATCAAGAGTACGGTGGGGAAGTGGGCGTCGTCACCGTCCCAACACTCGGAGGTGATGCGATCGAGGATTATGCGAATACATTATTCCGTGAATGGGGGATCGGACAGAAAGATAAGAACAACGGCGTATTGCTGGTCGTTGCGATTGAAGACAGGAGCCTACGCATCGAAGTTGGATATGGGTACGAAGGCTCGCTCACTGATGCCCGCTCATCTGAGATCATCAGAAATGCGATTACTCCCTATTTCAAACAGAATGCATACGGGCTCGGCATCATGACAGGAGTGAAGGACATCATCACGACGGTGACGACCGGAGAAGTCCCCGTCGAGCATCAAGATACTTCGGTCGGATTGCCTACCCAAGATACCCTCACGACTTGGCTCTTTGTGCTCTTCGTCATATTTCCGTGGATCGCAAGCGTGTTCGGAAGAAGTAAATCGTGGTGGGCAGGCGGTATCGCCGGTGCCGCAGTCGGAAGCCTAGTCTCCGTTCTTTTTGGATTGGCATCGTGGGTGTATCCGGTCATCGTAGCTACGATCATCGGACTCATATTCGACCTGATCGTGTCGAGGGGGTACCGTAGCAGCGTCGCTTCAGGCTCCCGCCCACCATGGTGGACCGGGGGAGGCGGTTTTGGAGGAGGGAGTTCAAGTGGAGGGTTCGGAGGGTTTGGCGGAGGGTCGTCCGGTGGAGGTGGAGCGAGTGGACGTTGGTGAACTATCCGATCAACACCGAGCGCATCGATATACTCCCGTGCGCAATGCCTTCGACCGGAAAGCTCGGTCCTTCGTCTTCTTCCTCTAGCCCTAATATATAGAGCAGCGGCCAGTAGTGGTCCGGCGTCGGGATCGAAAGCGCAGCAGCATGTCCGAGCCCTTCGTAGTTCAAGAGTGTGGTGTGGTCATGTTTCAATATCAGGTCCTTCGCAGCATTGTCGAAATCCGCTGCCCATGCGAATTCTCTCGCACCCTCATTGAAATCGATCATGCTGAGGTTGTGCACGATATTGCCGCTCCCAAGGATCAGCACTCCGCGTCTCCGCAGTATCGCGAGTTCTTTCGCGAGTGCATAGTGCTCTTTGTGTGAACGGGTCATGTCGATACTCATTTGAAACACCGGTATTTCGGCGGCGGGGTACATCCGATGCAGCACTATCCATGTGCCATGGTCGATACCCCAATCGATGTCAGGGCGGACTACGGTGCCAGTGACCGCCTCGCGGGTAGCATTCGCATAGACGGGTGATCCCGGGCATGGATAGTTGAGATCGTAGAGCTGTTTCGGGAAGCCCCAGAAATCATGGATCGTGCGTGGGTGTTCGGCTATATGCACCTCTGTCCCGCGAGTGAGCCAATGTGCGGAGATCGACAGGATTGCTACTGGCTTCGGTAGCGATTTCCCGAGGGTTTCCCATCCTAACGAAAAGGCGTTGTCTTCGATCCCGTTCATTGGAGAGCCATGCCCAACAAATAAAGCCGGCATACGCTTTGTTTTCGGGAGGTCACTCAGTTTTGCCAATAGTCCAAGGCCAGTCATCCGTCCATTGTCTCGCCCGATCGGACCAGAGTCAATTTTCGCCCCCATCCCCAAAGGGGTGGATAACCCCATATCGATGTGAGCTGTAGCGTATATAATGATAAGTACGAGTATTTCGCACCTTGCGCGCTGCATGTGTTCTCATGTTTTGAGAAACGAACAGGACGTAGTGTGTGAAAAATTCCATTCCATGTGGTTCTCTCACACTACGTCCCTACAGTTCAAATGATGAAGTGACGGAAAAAACGGCGCCGAGTCAGATGAATTGTGCATCTTTCGTATCAACACATGTCGAGCCATCCTTGTATCTACAGCAACAAGAGAGAAGGACGGTGAAGAGAAACGAGAGGGACAAATTCTTTGTGCAAGGTGTAAAAATGTAGAGAGCCCAAGCTGCAACGCGCCACGTTGTTTTCGGACAGAGAAGGTCCTGTAGACCTCACCGCCCGGAATGCACGCTCATCGAAAGATGGCACCAAGCAAACAAAACACCGTACCCGGCAAGGTGCGGTGTTTTGATTTGCTGAAAAGGAAAGCGCGCACCAAGAGGTGCGCGCTTTGTTGCGACTAGAGGAACATCCAGATGAACGAGAAGGCGATGACCGCATACAGCAACCACGATCGATCCTTGAGTGCTGTTGCCCAGGGTCTGTCGACCCAGCTGGTGACATCTTCCCAGACGAAGTAAATGATCAGGGCTGAAACGGCGCCGGAAGCGAACTTCCCGAGTAGCGGCAGTCCGAATACGAACAGCAGCTTACTGAGGGCAACAGTCGCAATCACTGCGATGAGTTGGTCGCGGATGATCGGGGGGCGGATTCCCCACGGCGGCTCACCGAGCTTTCCGTATCCGAAGTAGCTCGGTATCCACCAAGCGAGGACGATCAACAGCCCGTATCCGAACAAGATGCCGAGGATATGCATGAACATGAGAGGTCTCCTGTGAAGTCCAGCATAAAAATAGCAAGCAAGACTATTCTGTCAACACAAAGCTATTTGATCAGCATTCCGTCACCGAACGAGTAAAAACGGAAATTGTTCGCGATCGCGATCTCATAGAGATCAAGGATGCGGCGTTTCGCCCCCTTGTGCTCGAGGAAAGCATCAACGAGAAGCATCAGCGATGATTTTGGTACATGGAAATTGGTTATGAGCGCGTCAGCTACCTTGAATCGATACGGAGGGAATATGAAGATATCCGTTCTGTCCTCGCGCGGAGTGATGAGCGCTTCACTACTACGCACGCTTGCCGCAGATTCAAGCGTGCGTAGCGCGGTCGTACCTACGGGGATGATCGGCGTGTGCGCACGGTGAGCCGTGTCGATGATCTTCGCCGCTGTTTTGCCGATCATGTAGTATTCGGTGAAAAGTTTCTTTGATCGGATATTCGATTCGTCGATCGGGGCGAATGTTCCCGCTCCGACATGAAGAGTGACTTCGGTGCGACGGACTCCGCTGTGGTCGAGCTTCCGTAAGAGTCTGTTGGTGAAATGTAGACTTGCGGTCGGCGCCGCTACCGATGCCGGATGTTTTGCGAGCACGCTTTGATACTTCTCTCGGAGCGTCGGCTCTGAGAGCGGTGAGCGTTTGATGTACGGAGGGATCGGTGTGACTCCTTCCTTTGCGAGCAGTTCCCACAGCTGGACCCTCTCTACGCTCGGCTTGAAAAAGAAGAATTGTTCATCTTGCCTGACTGTTTCGAGTAAAGCTCCTGATCGAAAATACAATTTTGCACCAACAGTAAGTTTTCTGTCGACGATGCCCTTTACGAGGGTGTCTTCTGGTCGCAGCTCGTTCATTTGTAGGAATACCTGGATCTTCCCACCGCTCTCTTTGGTGAGCCATAAGCGCGCAGGCACGACCTTTGTGTCATTGAAGACCAAGGTGCTTTTCGGGGGTACGTGCCTGTCGAGATGAAGGAAGGTATCGAATTCCACAGTATCCGTAGTAGTGTCATAGATGAACAATCTACTGCTGTCGCGTGGCGAAGCAGGTGTGGAAGCGATCAGTCTCTGGGGAAGTTGATAATCATACTGCTCGAGCATGGAAATAATGTAGCAATTTATTCATTCTCTGCAATAGAACCACTTCGAGAACAGCTTTTACCTGAATATGCTGTCTAGGGATGGCTCTGCGTACTGTGGTAGAATTTTGCCATTGTATGAAACCCAGTTTTCCTATATTCGTAGTTTCGGTGCTACTTGGCATGCTGATCGGCGGCTCGGGTGTCTATATGGCGATGCAGGTTCCTCCCTCCGTGACTCTTAGCGGAGCGCTTCGTGAAGACATCACCAACTACCGCTTCATCGATCCGCTGCTTGCGTGTAATCCTCCTGAGGCGACCTCAGGTAGGTACAAGGAACTTGACGATAGCCTCCTCGACCTCGTCGCCAAGATAAAGGAAGAGGGAAGGGCGACGACTGTCTCGCTGTATTTCCAGGAGTATCCCAGTGGACGCTGGGTGGGAATCGACGAGAGTCATCAATACGATCCAGCCAGCTTGCTCAAGATCGTATTGATGATCGCTTATTTCAGAGATGAAGAACTGCACCCGGGCTCACTGCAGAAGTCGTACACTTACTCCAAGGAATATGCCGATATCCATACACTCATACCATTCGATGTGGATTCAGCACTTATAGTAGGGAAGAAATATACAGCAGACGAATTGATCCGCTCGATGATCATCGAATCTGACAACGGTGCGAAAAATGTACTGTTAGACAATGTGAATCAGTCAACGATCGAAGCTGTTTACCGGGATCTTAAGATCCCCGCACCGTCCGCAGTGGTACCATATACGATTTCACCAAGACAGTACTCGCTTTTCTTCCGAATTCTCTATAATGCGACGTATCTTAACCGCGCTTCGTCAGAAAAGGCAATAAGTATCCTGGCACAGGCGAAATACTCGGACGGTTTGGTTGCCGGACTACCAAAAAACGTTACAGTTGCTCATAAATTCGGTGAACACGTGAACGGAGATCCCACCAAAGGTATTGATTCGGTAGAACTCCACGATTGTGGGTTGGTTTATGGTCCCAATCTGCCCTATTTCTTGTGTGTAATGACCACAGGGAAGAGCCTTACTGGCCTACAGTCAGCAATACAGGACATATCTCGTACTGTGTATACCGCGCTCGATACGAACATTTCCCCGCAGAACTAAGTTTATCAACAGGTATTCCCCAGTCTTGTCCACAGTGACCATTTAGAGCCATAATTTGACTTTCTTGGGCTCATTGAGTAGTATTCGAACCAAGCAATTCCTAAATAGTTTTTATCTTTTACGCCGTGGGAGGATCAGGGGCGTTTGTAAAAATTATGTCGAAAATCGGAATGCGTGAACAGAGAACAAATTAATCACACATATGACACGATCATTAAAGAAAGGACCGTACGTATACGAGCGTTTGCTCAAGAAGATCGAAGGTAAGAAGCCCGAGCAAGCAGGGGTTATCAAGACCTGGGCTCGTGACTCACAGATCTCACCGGAAATGGTGAATCATACCTTTGGCGTACACAACGGAAAGGATTTTATCGAAGTGAAGGTGACCGAAGAGATGGTCGGCCATCGCCTTGGTGAATTCTCACTTACTCGCAAGTTCTATCGTCACGGTGGAAAGATGCAGAAAGAGCTCGAAGCCAAGCAGAAACAGGCCGAGATCGACTCTGCAAAGGCCGCAAAGAGTGCGACAGCAGACGCGAAGAAGAAATAATCCATTACTATCATGCAAGCCACAGCAAAGCTCTCAAGTTATCGTCAGGCTCCACGCAAGGTCCGCCTCATCGCGGGACTCATTCGCGGCAAGTCTGTCGAGATCGCTCTCGTCGAGCTCAATCATCGTGCAAAGCGCGCAGCTCCGGTATTCGCAAAGCTCATCATGAGCGCAGTCGCGAATGCAAAGGCGCTCGGAATGCCGACCGATAAGCTTATCGTCAGCGAAGTTCGCGTAGATAAAGGTGCAGTTCTCAAACGTTCACGCCCACGCGCACAGGGACGCGCATTCCCTATTCACAAGCACACCAGCCATATCATGCTCACCCTCACTGAGAAGATGGCGAAGAGTGCAAAAACCAAGGTCGAAAAAGAGGTGAAGAAGGAGACTTCCGAGGCCAAAGCGAAGCCTGCCGCAAAGAAGGCGGTCGCGAAGAAGAAGGCAGTAGCAAAATAATCATCTAATACGAAACAATCATGCCGCATCATGTACATCCATATGCACACCGACTCGGAATCCTTCGTGACTGGAAGTCACGCTGGTTCGCAGATTCGGGGCGCTATCAGGAATATCTGAAGGGCGATACCCTTCTTCGCGAGTTCCTCGTCAAACGACTTCGCGGAATGCACGTCTCGGATATCGAGATGGAGCGCAGTGACAAGCACTGGAAAGTGGTCGTGAAGACTGCACGCCCGGGTCTCATCATCGGTCGCTCAGGAGAAGGAGCCACCAAACTCAAGAACGAAGTACTCTCCAAGCTCGCTCGCTGGAAGATCAAGACCCCGAAGGAATTCCGTATCGAGATCGAAGAGGTCCGCAGCCCTGAATCGAACGCCGCGATCGTCGGACAGATGACCGCCGAAGGACTTGAGAAGCGCATGCCGTTCAAGCGTGTGATGAAGCAGCTCCTCGAGAAGGTCATGGCCAACCGTGACGTGAAGGGTGCTCGCATCGAAGTCTCAGGCCGCCTCGGCGGTGCCGACATGTCCCGCAAGGAGCACGTGAAGGCCGGCAACATCCCTCTGCAGACCATCCGCGCTGACGTCGATTTCGCCCGCGAGAAGGCCTACCTTCCGTACGGTGTGATCGGTATCCAGGTCTGGATCTATAAGGGAGAAGTGTTCGCAGAGAAGAAAGCTCCTCGTGCCGCTGCTCCCGTTACTCCTCATGCTAACCGCGCATAAAGGCTTATGTTATTTCCAAAAAAAGTAAAACACCGCAAGTGGCAATCCGACCGCTGGAACACCAAGAAGAACCGCATCGAATCCCGTGGCACTACGCTTGCTTATGGATCGTACGGCCTCAAGGCTGAGACCGCGAATCGTATCACCTCGAATCAGATCGAAGCAGCGCGCCGTGTCCTTTCGCGCAATGTCGGCAAGACTGGGCGCGTATGGATCCGCGTTTTCCCGGATAGACCGTTCACTAGGAAGGGCGCAGAAGTTCCGATGGGTAAAGGTAAGGGAGATCCTGCAGGCTATGTCGCTGAAGTGCTCCCAGGCCGCATCATTTTTGAGATCGATGGCGTCACCTTTGCGGTCGCAAAGGAGGCTATCAGAAAAGCAGGATCGAAGGTCGCGGTCCGCTCACGTATGGTCTCGCGCGAGGCATAATCATCCATATCTATGAAAAGCAACGAACTAAAGAAATTGTCCGACAAAGAGCTTGCAAAGCTTCTCGATGAGAAACAGAAGGCTGTCCGCCAGTTCCGTTTCGACATCACCGGAAGCAAAGTAAAGAATCTGAAGGAAGGAGGCAACACGAGAAAGGATGTCGCGCGTATTTTAACCGAGCTCTCTCTTCGCGCTGCGAACTAATCCCACCATCATGACAAAGAAAGAAGCAACAGTAGTAGCAAAGCCGGTCGTGACCACGAAGAAGCAGTCGTTCATCGGTGTCGTCGTTTCCGACAAGATGGACAAGACCCGCGTCGTCCTCGTCACCCGCTTTGAACAGCATCCGAAGTACAAGAAGTTCATCAAACGCCACAAGCGCTACAAGGTGCATGACGGCAAGAATGAGTTTAAGGTAGGTGATCGCGTGCGCATCGAAGCATGCTCACCTGTCTCACGTCACAAGGCATTCGTCGCGGTCGAAAAATTAGGAACACAAGATGTGGGTCAGTATCTCAGGACTCGCGGAATGGAATAACGCTTTTCTAAAGCAACACACGTATGATCCAACCACGTACAATCGTAAAAATAGCAGATAACTCCGGCGGGAAAGTCGGACGTATCTTCAAGGTGATCGGTGGCTCAAAGAAGCGCTACGCCGCACTCGGCGACATCGTCGTCCTCTCGGTCCAGATCGCTGAACCGCGCAAGGGAGTGAAGAAGGGTGATGTTTGTCGCGCTGTCGTCGTCCGCACCGCGAACGCATTCCGTCGCAAGGACGGCTCGTATATCCGTTTCGATGAGAATGCAGTCGTCTTGATCGACGCGAAGAACGAGCCGCGTGCGGGTCGTGTCTTCGGACCGATCCCTCGCGAGATTGCTGAGAAGGGTTATCAGAAGATCATTTCCCTCGCACCTGAGGTGATGTAAACAACAAACGTATGCATATCAAAAAAGGAGATAGCGTTGTCGTCCTCTCGGGGAATGATAAAGGAAAGAAAGGAAAGGTGTCGCATGTGATGCCGAAGAAAGGCCTCGCGGTCGTCGAAGGCATCAACATGAAGAAGAAGCATCAAAAGCCTCGCCAGGAAGGGAAGAAGGGGCAGACCATCGAGGTCGCACTCCCGATCCGCGCTTCAAAGCTCGCAGTGCAAAAGTAAACCACCACTACTATGAACGTCCCAACAAGTAAAGAAAAATTAAAGGCCGCGTATCCGAAGCTCAAAGAGAAGTTCGGCTACAAGAATGTCATGCAGGCACCGAAGATCGAGAAGATCCTCGTTTCTGTAGGTACTGGCAAGATGAGTCGTGCAGATAAGAAGCGACAAGAATTCGTCGTTGAACGTCTTGCGATGATCACAGGACAGAAACCTTCTGCTCGACCTGCAAAGCAGTCGATCGCATCGTTCAAGCTTCGTGAGGGGGAAGTGATCGGACAGCTCGTCACCATGCGCGGTGCACGGATGTACGGTTTCCTCGATAAATTCATCAATATCGCCATCCCTCGTACGAAGGATTTCCGTGGATTCTCCGCAAAGTCGATCGACACAATGGGAAACTTCACCATCGGCATCAAGGAGCACACTATTTTCCCTGAGACCGCAGATGAGGACCTTCGCGATGTTTTCGGTATGGCCGTCACCATCGTACTCTCGACTCGTAAGAAGGAGGAGACTCAAGAAGTGCTCGAGGCACTCGGCTTCCCGTTCCGTGAAGGGTCTGAGGAAAAGCGTGTTCGTGTCCGTGACAAGAACACCAAGCGCAGGAAGTAGTCCTGACGCAAAAAACACCGTACATACGGTGTTTTTTGTTTCCTCCAAGGAGTTGACGTAGTGACGAATTTAATGTATTGTGCACTCTAGTAAAACTGGTCTTTCCATACACAATTCGGAGGTTTCATGGACTACTCTTCAAAAGCCAAGGCGCATGCCGGCCGGCGAGAGCGGCCACGCAGGGACGGTGATCGTCCTGACCCGAGCGATCGTCGCGAAAGCGAACGCAGACAGTCGTCGATGCGGCGGTATTTGGTGCATTTCTTCCATACGCACTCGATGCCGAAGGCTGCCGATGTCGTGAAGACGACAAAACTGATCGAGCCACTTCTCACGATCGTCACCCTTTTTCTCTCGGGTCTCACCAATAGTGCCGCGATGGGGGTCGCAGGTATCGCCGTACTCATCGCACTGATACCGCACGAGTTCGGACACTTGAATGCCACGAGAGCCGCAGGGTATTACCCGCGCTGGTTCTGGTTCATCCCGCTCCTCGGCGCAGTAATGCGACTCCCCGACATCAAGACTCGTGCGCATGAGGCGCACATCGCATATGGAGGTCCGTTCTTCGGTCTTCTGTTCACTTCATTCGTGTCGCTGCTCTGGTGGGGGACCACCTTTGTCCATGCGAACGGTATCTGGGTGACCGCAAGTAATTTCCTCTATACGACAGCACTTGTGTCGGTCGTGCTTAATCTGTTCAATCTGATCCCCGTTTCACCGCTCGACGGCGGCCGGGTATGTCAGGGTTTCGACGGAGCATGGCCGAAACACATGAGGGTAACGGGATTCCTTCTCCTCATTCTCGTGACGGCAATGAGCGGGCAAGCGACCATGTTGGTCATCTGGATCCTTGCGATAGGGGAAATCCGGCTCGAATGGCGAGGCCATGTGATAGCAAAAAAATGGAAGTTCGTCATTTCGTCTGTGATTTTCCTTGCGATGCTGTTCGGATTGGTGACCCAATTCGCCGAAGGAGGACTTTTCGGATGGAAGCTTGTCGGCGAAGGAGCGTACACACTCCTTGCCGCGTACATCATCCGCGGATACTTCAAGGAGTGGAAACAACCCGAACTGTATCGGCCGTATCGTGAGATGCGACGCCGACCGGTCGATCACCGTGAAGGCAAGATCATGCGGATGAAATATTTCGCGTTGCTCTCGTCACTCACCCTGGTCTTCGTTCTTCTCGTCGCTTCGGTGGGACTTCGTCTTCACTAGTCTCGCGACTCGCCGCTCTCCGTATGGAGGGCGGCTTTCTTTTTTCTTCGTCCAAAGTGTTGTATCATGCAAGGATGTTAAAGGAGTTCCGCTGCACTGCATGCAAGAAATTACTCTTCAAGGGTGTCATTGTGACCAGTCTCATTGAGCTGAAGTGTCGCTCATGTGGTGAAATGAACACGTTTGAGGGGGAAGAGAACGAGGAGGTACTCTGTCTGAAAGGGTTTTGCCCGGGAAGAGTCACGTCGATCAGGCCCAAAAAAGAGGAAAAAGTAGGGTAGTACACAGCTTTTCCCCATTGTTTTCCCCATATTTCGCTCATTGAGGAAAAAACCTTGAAAATCAATGGATTTTCGGCTTTTTTGTTTGACAGAGCACCCCCCAATTGTTAGTATTGCCCCATCGTTCTCTTTAATCCGTCGTTCTCCTTTTTTGCCTCATTTCATTGGGGTTAAGAAGAAAACCGGCGTGATATTGAGGGAAACGAGCGGCAATTATTAGTGTCGTTTAATCTGTCTTATGGCAAAAAAATCAACGATCGCAAGACAAAAGAACCCCAAGTTCCCTACGCGAGCGGTCAATCGCTGCTTCAAGTGTGGGCGCCGGCACGGGTACATCAGAGATTTCGATCTCTGCCGTATCTGTTTCCGTGAATTAGCAAACGAGGGCAAGGTCCCCGGTATCAAAAAATCATCATGGTAATCACAGACCCTATCGCAGACATGCTGATGCGCATCCGAAATGCGGGGAGTGCCGGCAAGAAGACCACACTCATCCCGTTCTCGGACATGAAGCTTCGCATCGCCAACGTTCTTCAAAAAGAAGGATATGTCGAGTTCGTCGCAAAGAAGACGCTCAAGGGAAACAAGAATTCGATGCGTGTCCTTGAGGTCGGTATCGTTTATGATGCACCTCGCGTTCCTCGTGTCCGCGGCATGGAGCGTGTTTCACGCCCTTCACGCCGTATGTATATGGGAGCAAAAGAGATCCGCCCGGTAAACCAGGGGCACGGAATGATGATCCTTTCGACACCGAAAGGCCTCCTCACCGATGTCGATGCCCGCAAGGAACATGTCGGCGGCGAAATAATCTGTAAAGTTTGGTAAAGGCTTATGTCACGACTTTCAAAAAAACCAATTGTCATTCCCGCGAAGACCGAAGTCACCATTTCTGATGCGAACCTCGTGTCAGTGAAAGGACCCCTCGGCGAGCTTTCGCGCGCATTCCCGTCTGTGGTTGAGATCGTAAAGGAAGGAAGCGAGATCAAGGTCTCTGTTACCAACCCGCACCGCAACTATAAGCCGCTTGATGGTACCGTTGTTGCGCACATCAAGAACATGATCCAGGGAGTGAATACTCCGTACGAGAAAAAATTGCTCATCGAAGGTGTCGGCTACAAGGCAGACGCAAAGGGAACTGACCTCGTCATGGCGCTCGGCTTCTCTCATCCGGTCATTCTCGCTGTCCCCAAAGGACTTACCGTGAAGACCGAGAAGGGTTCCATCACTGTTACCGGTATCAGCAAAGATGATGTCGGCGCATTCGCCGCTAAGGTGCGTGCACAGAAGGAACCTGAGCCCTACAAAGGCAAGGGGATCCGCTACTCCGATGAAGTTATCCGCCGCAAGCAAGGTAAGAAGAGCGCATAACCCACTCACAATATGAACAAGATCGAAAAAAAGAATTACAGTCGCATGCGCCGCCACAACCGTATCCGCGCAAAAGTGAGCGGTACCGGAGCAGTGCCTCGTCTCGCGATTTTCCGTTCGGCACGTTTCATCACTGCCCAGCTCATCGATGACACGAAAGGTGTCACGCTCGGAGCCGCAAGTGATATGAAGGTGGCGAAGGGTGCGAAACTCGAGCGTGCGAAGAATGTCGGAATCGAGATCGCAAAGCTCGCAAAAACCAAGAAGATCGAGAAGGTCGTTTTCGATCGCGGTGGTTTCCTTTACGCAGGACGCGTAAAGGCACTCGCAGATGCCGCACGAGAAGGAGGTCTTACCTTTTAATCCCGGCAATATAACGAAATAATATGGAAGAAAAAAACACACAAGCAAAAGCACCCGCAGCTCCCGCAGCAGCACCTGCCGCAAGGCCGGCAGCACCTCGTTCATCCTCTCCCCGCACCTTCGGTGTAGGATCAGGATCGAGTACGAATCGCGGTGGAGGACAGCGTGGTGGATCGGGTCGCGGTGGAGCTCCTCGCTCGAATGACCGCGGTGGACGCCCTCGCCCAGAACGCCAGAAGCCGGAGTACGACCAGAAGTCGATCGATGTACGCCGTGTGGCGCGTGTCGTCGCAGGTGGACGCCGTTTCTCATTCTCCGTTGCAATGATCATCGGAGACCGAAAGGGGAAGGTCGGCGTAGGAACCGGAAAGGCAGGTGACATCTCGATGGCAATGGACAAGGCTGCAAAGGATGCAAAGAAGCATATGATCACCGTCAAGCTTACCAAGACCAACTCGATCCCTCATGAGGTTTCGGCCAAGGCATCTTCAGCTACGGTCGAGATCATGCCGGCACCCTCACGCGGTCTTGTTGCAGGTTCCGCGGTGCGTAACGCACTCGAACTTGCTGGCATCACCGATGTCACGGCAAAGATCCGCAGCGGTTCGAAGAACAGACTCAACATGGCCCGAGCTACCGTAAAGGCACTCTCACAGCTCACTGTCCGCACTCGTGCGAACGCGACGGCAGAGAAGGTCGAGAAAGCTCCCGCTAAATAATCACACAGGCATATGCAACTCAATCAACTTAAACGGGTACACAAGAACAAAGACGACAAGCGTGTCGCTCGCGGAGGCAAGCGCGGTAAAACCGCCGGCCGTGGTACCAAGGGTCAGAAGGCACGTGCGGGACACCGCATTCGCCCTGAGCTCCGCGATATCATCAAGAAATTCCCGAAGCATCGCGGATACAACTTCAAAGCATTCGCTGTGAAGCCGGAGCCGGTCAACCTTGCGGCTCTCGAGGCAGCATTCGCTTCAGGAGATGCGGTAACCCCTGCAATTCTCCTTGCGAAGAAACTCGTTCCGAAGGTGGGAGGCAAGACCCCGAAGGTCAAGATCCTCGGTACTGGTAAGATCAGTAAGAAGGTGAACGTCAGCGGATGCCTCTTCTCTCTGACTGCGAAGGCGGCAATTGAAGCGGTAGGTGGTACGGTCAAGTAATACTGGGGCATTCGCCCAACAACATGAATAACTTTTTCCACAAAATTCGGTTAATGCTCGGAGACGCGATGCTCAGAAAGCGCATCATGTTCGTCATTGGTGCACTCGTCGTATTCCGTTTGGCGGCAGCAGTGCCGGTGCCAGGAGTCGACATCGTCGCACTCGAGCAGTTCTTCCGAAACAATCAGTTCCTCGGACTCCTCAACGTGTTCTCAGGCTCGGGTCTTTCGAATCTTTCGATCGTCATGCTCGGAGTTGGACCGTACATCACCGGCTCGATCATCATGCAGCTCCTCACAATGATGTCACCTCGCCTCAAGGCGATGTACCACGAAGAAGGGGAGATGGGGCGAAAGAAGTTCACCCAATACTCACGTCTTCTCACTGTTCCCCTCGCCGTGCTTCAGGGGTACGCACTGCTCATCCTTCTTGCTCGGCAGGGAGTGTTAGGTGACCTCAACCAGTTCCAGATGTTCTCGAACGTGCTCATCATCACCGCAGGCTCGCTCTTCCTGATGTGGCTCGGAGAACTCATCTCGGAGTTTGGCATCGGTAACGGCGTGTCACTCATCATCTTCGCAGGTATCGTGTCGCGCATTCCGACCGTGACCTCACAGCTCTTTGCTGCAGGCTACAACCCTTCGGAACTCCCGACCTATCTCGCCTTCCTTGTTGCGGCAGTAGCGATCATCGCCGGCGTCATTGTCATGACCGAAGCAGAGCGTCCTGTCCCGATCACCTATGCGAAACGCGTACGCGGAGGCAAGATGTACGGCGGCGTTTCTACTTACCTTCCGCTTCGCGTGAACCAGGCAGGAGTGATTCCGATCATCTTCGCGCTCTCGATCCTCTTGTTCCCGCAACTCATCGGCAACTTCCTTGCCGGACTTGTCGGGCACCCGTATCTGATCGCGATCGGTGAGTTCATGAAGGTGTACCTCACCCAGGGCGGATGGCTCTATGCAGTCGTGTACTTCTTCCTGGTGTTCATCTTCACGTACTTCTACACCGCAGTGACGTTCGACCCTGAAGCTATCTCGACCAATCTTCAGAAGTCTGGCGCGTTCATCCCCGGCGTTCGCCCGGGACTTGCGACAGCGGAGCATCTTGCGAAGATCCTCACTCGAACGACGTTCGCGGGTGCACTCTTCCTTTCTTCTGTCGCGGTGCTTCCGCTTGCGATGCAGTCGATCACGGGAGACCAGAAGCTCGCCATCGGCGGTACCGCACTACTCATCGTGGTGTCGGTGGTACTTGATCTCATCAAGAAGATGGATGCTCAATTGAGCATGAGAGAGTATTAGACCGCAGTCATTTTGGGCGCCCTTCAACTGTTGTCGGTGCTCACCCCTTGGAGCAGTACAAGAGTACAGCCCGCAAGGGGATTGCGCTCCTGCCGCCAGTGAATTGCATCCCAAACTGTCCGCGCTAACGTGACTTGAATATTAAGCAAAACGACCCGAGAGGGTTGTTTTTGCTACGCGCGGTTTCTTTTTTGTGAATCTCGGCTATAATCCTCGAATGGAAACAACCTCGAAGAAAGTGCTGGTATTAGGCGGTCCGACCGGAGGAGGGAAAGATACTATCGTTGAGCTTCTTCTTAAGGAACATCCGCAATTCGTCAGGCTTACAACCGCAACGACGCGAAAGCCACGAGTGTATGAGCAAGATGGTCGTGATTATTACTTTCTCTCGAACGAACAGTTCAAGATTGCGATTGAGACCGGAGAAATTCTTGAGCACACATACTTTGCGAATCGCGACGAGTACTACGGTACCTATAAGCCTGATCTTGAACGGAAGATATCTGCGGGAAAGATTCCTATTGCCGTCACTGATCGTGTTGGTGCGAAATATATGAAAGATCACTATGGCGCAACTACCATCACCGTCATCCCTGTGCCGTTTGAGTCGCTCCATGAGCGCTTCCTCTCGCGTGAGCCTGACGCTACCGAGGAGTGGATCGCTCGCAGAATGGAGAATGCCAAAGAAGAGATTGAACTCGGAAAGGGAAATTTCGATTATACGATCGAGAATGAATACGGGAAGCTCGGCGAGACCTTGGTAGCAGTAGATCAGATTTTGCGAAAAGAGGGATATATTGCCTGATTCCTGAGTTTTTCCGAGGTTGAAAAGGTCTGTGTTATACTCAGGACATGAATAGCGGTCCGGAAAAACTCACCCTCATCTTTATCGGAATGTCCGGCTGCGGAAAGGGGACCCAAATCGATCTCTTGACCGAGTATCTTGAGCGCAAGGATATCAATACTCCGGTATTTCATATGCAGATCGGACAGTACTTCCGTGATTTCGTCAGTCGCGATACGTATGCCGCCGCTATTGCAAAAGATATGATCGAGCACGGGAAGCGCGGTCCTGATTTCCTCGCGATGTGGATGTGGTCAAACGTCATGGTAAAGAATCTTACCGGGGGTGAACACCTCATCGTTGACGGTTCTCCACGCTCTTTGAATGAAGCGCAGAACCTCGATATCGCACTCAAATTCTTCAAGCGCGAGCAGCCCGCGGTCATTCACCTCAAGGTGAGTGAAGAATGGTCCGAGCAACATCTCCTGGAGCGTGCGAAAAAACAGGGAAGAACGGACGATACCATCGAGGGTATCCGAAGACGCATCGCCTGGTACCGACAGGATGTGATCCCGGCAGTCGATTGGTATCGCCGCGACCGGGACTATGATTTCATCGAGATCAATGGAGAGCGGCCGATCGAACAGGTGCATCGCGACATCATCACGAATTTGTTTGGAGCGTAGCTCCATTTCTGGCGTATTTCATTGTCGCAAACTTCAAAATTTCTTTCACAATACTAACAGTATTGCTCAAGAAGATTTTTCGTCTGCTCCTCGAACCGCATCCAGAAATGGAGCTCCACTTTCTTGCTGATTGACTTGTGCTTTTCTCGGAGAGGGGCGCATGCTAGGCTTACAAAATGGCGAAATTCAAGACCAAGGAAGAAATAGCGGACTTACGGATATCAGGGCAGCGACTGGCTTTTGTTTTGCAGGAAGTGAAAAAAGCCGTAAAACCAGGGATTTCGACCCTTGAACTCGACACGATAGCTGACAAGCTCATCCGCGAAGGGGGAGATATTCCTCCATTTAAGAATTACACTCCACATGGCGCGCGTACACCGTTCCCTGCAGCCCTCTGCGTCTCGGTCAACGACGAGATCGTGCATGGCATCCCGAGCCGCGACCGGATCTTGAAGGATGGCGATATCGTCAGTCTTGATCTTGGGGTATCACATAATGGAATGATCACCGATGCAGCGCTCACCGTAGCGGTGGGAGAAGTATCCCATGAGATCGAGGCGCTAATCGCCGACACCGAACGTTCGCTCTATGAAGGTATCAAGGCAGCGAAAGTCGGCGGACGCATCGGCGATATCAGTAGCGCGATCGAGCGGGTGGGGAATAAAGGCGGGTACGGTATCGTTCGTGAGCTCGGAGGGCACGGAGTAGGCCATGCAGTCCACGAAGAACCGTATGTTCCGAATTATGGCGCAAAAGGAACCGGACCGCTCTTAAAGCCCGGCATGGTACTCGCGATCGAGCCGATGTTCATGCTCGGCGAAGAAGACGTGAGGCTGATGCCTGATGGGTACACCATCGTCACCCATGACGGTAGTCTCTCTGCACATTTCGAACATACCATCGTATTCACCGAGGAAGGAGTCGAGATCGTCACGATGCTCTAGCTATTTATGATCATCAACAAAGCGACCGAAAAGAAGGAGAATGATATCAGCGTGGAACTCAAGGATCTGCTGCTTTATTTAGAGCATGCACATCAAGAAGATGATGTGCATGAGCATGAGACCGGCGATGCGCCGTTCTTCCTCGGTCAGATATCCGAGCGGGCGGGGAAACTGTACGAGAAAGTCCGTGCTGCGGTCGACAACAAGGAAGAACACTTCCTGCGCCGTTATGCCATCCGCCGTATCGCAAAGCGCATCATGTGGTTCTCAGATGACCCAAAGGTCATCACCGGCAGGCTTTTACGTGAGCTCTATAAGACCGGGTATCTTCCCGAAGACCGCATCTCGCGTCATACCGAAGAGGACATCGTCCACACGGTTTCTACATTCCTCGCTCTCTCGGACGGAGTTGCCGAGCGTGTCACTCCTGGAGAATTTCTCGCACTGAGGAAGCATTTACTCGATATCATCGCCGGGGCTATTGAAGATAGGCTTTACCCGACCTATTTCGAAGAATCGGTCGTGCGACTCTTGGCGCGTCTTGGTCATGAACACAGTGAGATCGAAGGGTTCGGCGCTACCAAGGAGTTGTTACCGCACTATTTCTACATTGCTTCCTGGAAGGCATTATTCGCCGCTGACCGAGAATTGTTGATCTACAAGCTGTGGCTTCTTGAATATCCCGAATGGGATCATCAGGACGATAACTCATTGACGCTCGTTGCGCATGGTTTTTCTGACTTCATTTCCCGTGCCGGAGTTCAGTCCGAACATCCGCTTGTCGGCAAACTCGTTCCGAAGTTGCGTAATTATTCGGTGGCGATCACCGTACTCTATGAACTGATCGAGCGATACGGGAAGGGGATAGTCGCCGTGGCGGCCGATCGCGGCGAGCTCTTACTTCGCAGTGAGGAGATCATTCTCCAAAAATACAAGAGCGATATCGCTCGCGCAGGGAGGAAATCATGGAATGCGGTCGCCTATATCCTCGCGACAAAAGCCGCACTCGCCGGCATGGTCGAGACCGCTTACGTCACGTTGCTCAAACAGAAACTCAGTCTCGTCCCGCTCCTGATCAACATATTCTTCCATCCGGTGCTGCTTTATGCGATGACTTCGAAATTGTCGGTCCCCGACAGGAAAAATACCGATCGGCTACTCTCGTTATTGTCATCGATCGTGTACGGAGGGGATCTCCCGCTCATTCGGGTGGCGCCGAGTCGTTTCGGTCTGATCGGAGACATTGCGACCGCGCTCTACCTCGTCGCACTTGCGCTCATTCTCTATGGGATCACACAGGGGCTTCTCCTTCTGGATTTCCATGTCATCGATATCATCTTCTTCATATTGTTCTTCGCCCTTATTCTCTATTTCGCCTTCCGTGTCCGCTATGGCTCTCGTCGGATGGAACTTTCGGGAAAGAAAGAGAGTTTTCTTCGGTCATTCCTCGAACTGCTCATGCTTCCAGTTGTTTCACTGGGTCGGTTCTTGGTTACACGCTTTGAGAAGATCAATATCGTCGCGATCTTCATGGATTTCTTCATCGAACTACCGCTCAAGCTCGTACTCGAGTTCTTTGATGCGTTTTCACGGGTTATTAAAGAGAAGAAAGACGAAATCTACTCCTAAATCGCTATTTTGGCGCACCGCTTGTCCTTCCTCAAGCAAGTTAAGTCAACGTAGGAGGACTATGTCTCCTCAACATTGCTTCGTGCAGTACTTCGCATTGCATCCAATAATAACGATTTAGGTCACATTGAATATTCTGTTCTGGCGATTTGCGATATACTACTCTCAGTATGCAGCCAGAAGGACGCCCACAAGAGATTCCCACTTTTGCTTCGCCCGAAGAAGAGCTGAAGTATTTGCGCGAGCGTGTCGCTGAAAAAGAGCAGTCACTTGCAAAAGAGGCAGAGCCGGTGAAGCAAGAGGCAGCGATCTCTCAGGCGATAACGGAATACGCGAAAGCTCCGGCGGTGAAACTTGAGGAGCATCTCATTCTTGAGGACCCGCAATACGAGAAAGTACTCGAACGCATGGCATCGGTCTCTCACCGAGAGAAGATGCGTGAGTTGTATCATGTCCTCGCGGAAAAGGGAGTGCTTTCCTCTCTCAAGATGGTGCAATCACTCGGCAATCCCCACCTTGAAGATGATTTTCACGGAGTACTTGTCGACTACATCAAGACAGGGAAGGTGATTCCTGGTCTCGACAAAGAAGGAGATCTCTCGAAACTCCTTCATATGACCCTCTACGAAGTTACATTGCCGTTCGCCGGGGCGCAGGCGGGTGAGCAAGTTACCGCTTTCAAGGAGATCATCGCGGAAATGGAACGCTTCTATCACGGCATGCTCCCTCTTGAGTCGGCACCGATCTCGCGTTACGGGCACTTCTCGCTCGAACTCGTACTCTCGAATTTCTCAAATGATATCGTGTTTTATATCGCAGTCGAAGAGCACATGAAAGATCTGTTTGTGAAGCAGCTCATCGGCGCCTTTCCGACCGCAAAGATCGAGGAGCATGTCGGCGACTATAATATCTTCAATGAATTCGGAACTGCAGTCGGTTCATATGCCGAGTTCACCAGCAACTTCGTCTATCCGATCGGTGATGGTGAATCAAGCGAACAGGACCCGTTCACTACCATCCTGAACTCATTCACCAAGATCGAGCGTGACGGTGAGGGGGCCGCGATACAGCTTGTCATCTATCCCGACCCGGATAAGGTCGTTGGGAAGATCAAGCATGCGATGGGTCAGATCAAGCAGGGTGTTCCGGTGTCGCGCGCGACCGATATACCGCTTTCGACCGGCGGGGTGATCACCAAAGCATTCAGCGAGTTCTTTCACTCGCAGGTCAAGGGCGGAGACAAGAAAGACCCCTCGGCTGATCAGAAGGCGGCGGATGCGTCAGCGAAGGCGACCGAACTCATGGAACAAAAGATATCTGCACCGCTCGTGCGAGCGAATCTTCGCATCGTCGTTTCGGCGCCGTCGAAAGAACGTGCCGAAGCGATCAGGCTTTCGATCGAGTCCGCATTCAACCAGTTCATCAGACCGCAATCGAACGGGATCAAGTGGAGTCACGCCGAGAAGGGTAGACTCCAGGAGCTTCTCCGCAGTTTCACTTTCCGTGACGTGAACGACAGTGAAGCGCTCATCTTCAACACCAAAGAGCTCGCCACTATCTATCATCTCCCCGCAGGTATTTCACAGAAAGAAGCACCGCAACTGAAAACAGTGAAAGCGTCATCCGCGCCTCCTCCGTCAGACCTCCCTGCCGAAGGAACGATCCTCGGAGTCAGTAATTATCGAGGAGTGAAACATGATATCCGCCTCACGAAGCCTGATCGCTTGCGCCATCTCTACACCATCGGTCAGACCGGTACTGGTAAATCGGTGTTTTTGAAGAATCTCGTCGTGCAGGATATCCTTGCCGGCAACGGTGCCTGTTTTATCGATCCGCACGGGTCAGACGTTCAGGATGTTCTCGCTGCGATACCGAAAGAACGCATCGAAGACGTCATCTATTTCGACCCTTCCTATACGCCACGCCCGTTCGCACTCAACATGCTTGAGTATGATCCGAACCATCCGGAACAGAAGATCTTCGTGGTGAACGAGATGCTTGCTATCTTCAAGAAGCTCTATTCCTCGAGCCCCGAGTCAATGGGCCCCGCTTTTGAGCAATATTTCCGCAACGCCACCATGCTCGTCATGGAAGATCCCGAAACAGGGAATACCTTGCTCGATATTCCGCGCGTCTTGGCAGATGCGAATTTCCGTAATCTCAAGCTTTCGCGCTGCAAGAATCCTATCGTCATCCAGTTTTGGCGTGACATCGCGACCAAGACCTCCGGTGAATCGGGACTTCAGAATATGATCCCGTATATCACGAACAAATTCGACGTCTTCATCTCTAACGACGTTATGCGTCCGATCATCGCACAGGAGAAGTCATCGTTCAATTTCCGTGAGATCATGGACAACAAGAAGATCCTCTTGGTGAATCTCGCAAAAGGCAAACTCGGTGAGATGAATGCGAATCTCATCGGACTCATCATCATCGGTAAATTCCTGATGGCGGCGATGAGTCGCGTCGACTCATTCGGTACCAAGCTCCCGGATTTCTATCTTTACGTCGATGAGTTCCAGAACATCGCTACACCGTCTATCTCCGCGATCCTTTCTGAGGCACGCAAGTACGGGCTTTCGCTCAATCTCGCTCATCAGTTCATCGCTCAGCTCCCTGAAGATATCAAGGCTGCAGTGTTCGGAAACGTCGGCAATATGGCAGTGTTCCGTGTCGGTACCGAAGATGCGGAATTCTTGGAGTCACAGTTCGCTCCGATCTTCAAGGCGACCGATATCATGAAGATCGAGAACAGGAATGCGTATGTGAAGATACTCATCAACGGCAAGCCGGTGCCACCGTTCAATGTCGAAATGCTTCCACCTCCGGAAGGGAAGCCTGAGATCCTTGAGCAACTCCGCAATCTCTCATATTTGAAGTATGGTCGCGATCGCAAGACCGTCGATGATGCCATTCTCAAGAAGTATCTCGCTCCAAAAGGGGATACTGCAGCTCCGGCGACTGCACCTCGCCCCGCAGCCTCGGTGTCAGCACAGCCGCCCGTGAGTCAATTCGCGCAGGCATTTGCCGCGCTTCCCCAGCAGCCTCCTCCTCCGGTCGCTTCAGCTCCCCTCCAGCAGCAGGTCGCACAACCCGCATCCCCCTTTGCGATACAGACACCTATCGCGGCTCCACAGCTTACTCCGCCGCCCCCACCCCCTCAGACGGTCTCGTCGATCGTAACTACTGCAGCACCTGCCGTTCCTGCGCAGCAGTTTGTACAAGTTCCACCCATGCCGACTCCAGTCATCTCCGAGATGCCTCAAAACATGATGCCGACTCCGCCACCCCCTCCGCAGAATGTCCCTACCATCGATGTTCGAACCCAAGAGCCTGCTCTGCCAAACACTGCCACGCTGCAGCCTCAGCCCATCGGTGCGTTCGCGCGTACATTCGCAAGAGCTGATATTGCGGCAAATCAGGGTATGCCGGATACTGTCCCGGCACAGGTTTCACTCACCCCTCCGGTGTCACCTCCACCACCAACAACAGTAATCACCGAAGCACCTGTCCAAGTACCGGTGGTCGCCCCCGAGGTGCCTCCCCAGTCTCCACTTCCTCAGCCCCCATCCATGCAACCTGTTGCTCCTCGTGTCGACCCGTATCGCGAAGCTCTCTGACTCGGACCATCATCTATCGTTTTTGACTTTCTCCACAAAAAACGAGAAGATTGAAGCACGATGAGAAAACTAATCCGTAGGGGCGTCTGCACTCTACTTTTATGCTATGTCTGAAAGATTACCCGAACTTGATCAAGTGGAATCGCATGATGCGGCGGCGAATGACGCCCAATATGACATCCCGTCAGCGGAAGTCATAGACATAACCTCCGGCGAGCCATATGTACCCGAAGGCGAAAGTATCATCGAAGAACTGACTCCGTCTGCCCCTCCTTCCTCTCCTCCTGCGGAAACACCCATTCCATCATCTTACGAAGCGGCGCTCAAACGCTACGGACTCACTCCTGACCCTTCTCCGATCGAGGAGGGAGCTCGCCCCCTGGCACCCGAAGCAGAGCTAGATGAGCAGGACGAAGCGATGCAGGCACTTATCGAGGGTATCCCGTCGATCGCCCCCACAGTTGCTCCCTCCGAAGCGATCCCGGCAACGGCCCCTGAAGAAGCACCGCTCCCTATCGTAGATGCTGAACTTGAGGTCAAGAATGAAGTGCCTCCGGACATCCTCGCTTCCTACAAAGAAAAATTCGGGATCAACAAGGAGGACCTAGAAGGGATCGAAGGGTTTGATAAACTCTCGCGAGGACAACAACGTCAGGTGCTTGAGAATCTCGCGCAACTGACGGTGGGGCGTATCCGCGAAGAAGCAGTCGACGGCCACAAGGATGATATCGAAGCACAAAAAAAGAATGCGAATTTTCTCGGCAAAGTATGGATTGGAGTGAAAGACTCGTTCACAAAGAAGTTCGACATCGTCGGGCGTGAAAAGAAACTTGCTGCGGATATTGAAAAAGGCGGCATCGAAGAACACAAGGGACAACTCGAACAGATGGTGAAGGGAATGAATGAGCTCGGGCCCGCGGTCAACGAGAACAAAGAGACTGGTGAGCTTGAAGTGCAATTCGTTGAGACCCTCGGTATGAGTCCTGAACTTGCGAAGGTTGCCGAAGTATTCAATGAACAAGGAACGGCATTCTCCAAGATTCCATATGAGTGGTCGCTTGATTCTGCCGACCCGAAACAACAGAAAGCGTACCAAAAAGCAAAAGAGACCTATGAGCTTCAGCGCGGGGTACTCATGAAGCGTATGGCGGATGCGGGCGGCCCCGAGATGGCGACCAAGGCGATGGCCCATACTGAGTCGGTGATCGAGATGCAGCGCTTCATCCAGACTTGTCCTGACGCTGGGAAAGAGCTTGAGTCCATTCAGGACCAGAATGCATGGACTGCAGCACTCAAGAGCGTCGGTACCGAGCGTGGAGCATATATGGCACTCGGTGTGGTCACTCGCACGGCGGTCGGAGCCATGGCAGGATTCGTCGCCGCGCCCGCCGCTGCAGCACTCACCGGCGCTATCCGTGGCTGGAAAAAGGCAGGGGATGAACTCCGCGAACGAGACGCGAATGCGAGAAAAGGTATCGTTGATGAGAGCGAAGAGGCGAAGAACATGGTCGCCGCCGTGCGTGCGAAAGAAGGAGATGCCGAGGTGGGGTATCGCGGGTCGGTCGAAAAGATCGATGCATTGGTCAAGAAGCTTGGCGGCAAAGAAGACAGCACGAAATCAAAAGAGCAGCTCGTTACTTCACTACGTCAGCGCATCGACTACACCAAGCAGAAGATCAGTGAAGGGAAGATGGTGTTCGGCGAAAGCGGTGAACGTCTTGCGAATCAATATGCACTGATGAAGTCACTTGCCGAGGCTGAGGCGGCGATCGCAGGGGAAACGTTTGCCGACGAACGCGGGCAGCGGCTCGAAGAGCGTCTCGCTCGCATGCTGAATAAGACCGAGAATGAGATAGTGGGCGCACGCAGTGACTATAAATTCAAACAAGCGGTGAAAGCTGGTCTCACTGGCGCCGCCTTCGCGGGTGTCGGTGCCGCTGCTGTTGAGACTCTGAAATGGATGAACGGTGCTCCTGCACCGGTCGCAGAATATGTCGCTGACAAGATAGGAAAAGCCAAAGCCGCAGTTGGTGCCGCAGTTTCAGAAGTCACCGAAGAGGTGACTCCGGAGTATGTACCATATGTCGACGGCTCCCAAGCGCTCATCGAGCATGCTCCGAAACCCGAGATCATCAATGGACTTGATCTACCGCCGGACTATAAATTCCCTGCAACTGAGCCTCCGATCAACGGACTTGACCTCCCCCCGGACTATAAATTCCCGACCCCTCCCGGCGAGGAATGGGTAGAGACACCCGGAGGACTCAACGTGCTACGCGAAGACCTTATTGCGGCAGAAGGAGTACCCTCACATGTCGTCATGCCTGGGGAGAATCTTTCGAAGATATTCGCAGAGGAGATCCCTGGTTCCACTAATGCCGAGGTCATCCGACTCCTGAAAGGAATGTCCCCCGAGCAATTGAAAGAGATCGGTGTCACAAGCGGAAATCCCGACCTCATCCATCCCGGCGACAATATCGATGTCGCAAAGATGCGTGAGCTCTTGCTTGCACAGAACTCAACACCAAGCGACGTGCCTTCATCTCCCGAATATGTCGACGGTTCACAGGCGCTCCCTCGCGGTCCGGGCGGCGGAGGTGGCGATATCCCTCCGGGCGGTGTAGAGACTGCACAGCCGGGCGTTCTTCTTTATGAGAATGATGGCACCCCTTCGTCGACAGGAACAGTGATCGAGGCAGGACCAAAAGTGCCATTGAATATGGATAAGGCGCCGAGCCTGCTCACGATGACCCGCGCCGAGATCGAAGCATGGAGCAAAGATGCTCCGCTCCCTCACCCGATGACGGAGGCAGAGATCGTGAAGGTGTTCGGCGAGAAAGGGGATGGCATGCGCACCGTTGCCGAGCAGCTCAAAGCTACGATTGGTCGCTATCCGAATGAGGACGAAGCTGATATGTTCGTCGAACTCGGTCCGAACTACCCGAAAGGACTCGCTGAGATGACCGCACGGATGAAGGATCATCCGATGTCATACAACGAGTTGAACGGTATGGTGCAGAAAGCGCGCGTTCTCGGGCCAGATGCGGCATCCGCCGCCGAAGTAGCTCCCGCTGCTCCGAAATCGAACGTTCCTTGGGAAGAACAGAATACCGTACGCGTACAAGAGGAGCAGGCAGCCGAGCAAGCGAGAGCTGCCGGCACCGCAGAAAGACTCATCGATCCGAACAGACCCGAGGCGAATCCGCTCAACCAAGCTGCTGCCGCGAAGTATTTCGGAGCAGAAGGGACGGCGAATCGTGACCTTGCAGAGAAGATGCTCCGTGAAGCGGGACGTTATCCGAACAAGGCGGAACTTGCGGTATTTCGGGAGTACCAGACTGCAAATCCTGCTGCAGCGAAGAGTCTCCTTGAGCATATGAGGACGGGGAGTGTGATGACGGAGAACGAAGCATTGAAACTCGGTAAGCAGAATTATGATCCTGAATACGTGAACTCGGCGAAGAAGGGATTGTTCCGCGAAGACGCGTACAAGCCTTCTCCTGTCCGCCCTGAAACAACCCCAGGATTACGGACGGGTATCGAGTCCGGGCCGGTTCCCGCTCGCACGCTGTCACAACTCAGTGAAGGAGAACTTGATAAATGGCCATTCGATAAGCCGTCACCATGGCCGGTGAACCAGAGTGAGGCGAGTGAGCTCTATGGCGACCTCGGTACTACGAATCGGACTCTCGCTGAGAATATGAGACAGATACTTGGGAGATATCCGAACGAGGAAGAATACCTTGGTTTCCGCAAGATCAAAGATGTCGATCCGAATGCTTCACGCGACATGCTGCTTGCGATGAAAAAATCACCGCAGTCATTCGCACAGGTGCGCACGATGACCCAGTCAGTGCTCTCGAAGCAGCCTGCGCCGGTCGTCGCTCCGACTGCGCGAGGCATGACCGGGCTTCAGATGAATGACACTATGCGTGCTGTTTCGGGGATGAGCGGGAACGCTGGTGTCCGCAAGATCACCGACGTTGTCGGACAACAAGCGGCATCGGGAGTAGGGGTGGTACAAGGTGCGGGGGCGGTACTATCACAGACTTCCAGCAATCCCGCACTCAAAGCAGTTGGTGAATTCTTGAGAAAAGGAGGGCAATAGTAGTTGGTATGTCCCGAAAGCGGTTCCGAGATCATCGGAACCGCTTTTGATTTTCGTTGAATGGCGTTAAAATGGTAGGACGTATGGATGCAGTAAGCCAGAGAACGGCTCAAATATTGACTTTTTCCAATTTTACGATATAATTCATCTATGATAAAGGAGCCTACAGAAGGAGAAAAGCCGAAACAGCACGAAGTTCTTGTGGCTACTCCCTCTATCGAGGCAGGGAAGAAGCTACTTGAAGCAGTTGATAGCGATCGAGCAGCGGAGTATTCGAAAGAGGACATCATGGAGGTCCTCAAGCAGAACGGAATCACGACCGAAGATGTCGGCGACGGAGTGGCTATGCTACGAAGAGAGATAGCGAAACAAGAACTCATCATCGATGATGCCGATCTTTCCCCTGCCGAAAAAGATCTAGTCAGTTATTTTGGATCCGAAGAAGAAAGATTCCTTGCACAAGAGCAACTCTCCCTCGCAAAAACCCAAGAACCCCCGGCTGTGATCACCGAGGTCTCGGCAAGTAATGACGAGTTACTTCCCATGGAGAAACTTACCGGTAACGAAGCACAAGAGGGGGCGACACTGGCGGACTATCTTCGCGAGATACAAGAACATATAGAAGGGAGAATACGTGCACGGCAGATCGTCCGACAGACATCCTCTTCGCCATCCCGCATCCGCTATGCTGATAATTATATCGCAGAGACCGACCGTCGTTTTCATGAGATCGCGAACACGCTCGGCATCGTTGCTTCGAACGAGCAGGATCTCTTGGCTCTGATCGAGAAACGGATCGAAAAAGAAAAGGGCGAGTCATCGCCGACCAGCGAAGGCGACAACGCGAGTCAGCTTGTGGAACGTTCGAATCGCGAGGAGTATCTTTCGTTTCTCGGGGAGGGAAAGTTGGAGTCGATTCCGATGAGCAAACTGCGTCCGTTCCGACATCAGCCTGAGGTCCAGAATTTCATCGCGAGAGTCATTCTCGCGAAACTCGACGCGAATAAGAGTTCAGAGTTGAATGCGATGCATGGGCATGACTGGAGACTTGGAGCCGCAAAGAGCGCTCCGGATATCACCGATGAAGAACGTGCCCGCATCACCGAATACTTACGCAACAGACTCGTATCCGAGGCGGGAGATCCGTCGGTGCTGCCGGAGCGACCAACCGCCATTGAGCAACTCAAAGAGACTGCTGTGGAATACGAATTTCCGCATATGGAGGGACTTGATGATGCAGCGAATGGAGAGAGCGTGCGCGCACTCAAGGATGACCTCGTCTATTCCGGACTGTCTCCGGCTGAAGCACGAAGTGCGATCATCCATCAAAAGAATGTCGTCAAAGACAGAGAAGGTGCACGATCGAAGAAACCGCTTTCGCCGTACGATCTGGTCGAGATCCGCAGAGATGTACTCGGAAAGATCGCCACGGAAGAGATCGCTCGCACGGGAACCGAAGTGACCGCCGATGATTTCATGGCGGCAAATGAGCTGCCTGCACTCGATCTCACGCCCGAGATCGGCGAGCTCGATGGTGATGAGTCAGGTGCTTCGCAGGAAGAAGCAGCTGCGGAAAAGAATGAGGGTGCTGCACCTGCCCCTTCACTCATTGTGAATTTTCCCGTACTTACTGATGTTGTCGAGATGCCCAAGATTCCAAAGAAGCCCGTTGCACCTCCTGCTGGCACTGCCCTCCCAGTACCTCCGGTAAAAGTTCCGCCTACGCATGTCGAGCGAAGTGGTGACATGACTCCCAATCAGGCTTTTTCATCGCGGATGCGCCAACTCGAAAGGGAGGCGAATCAACTCGCAAAGAAAAGCGGATTGCTTCCCGAAGAGAAAGCGAAGCTCGATGCACTCGAACAAGAGATGTCAGACCTTGAGGCGGCATATTTGAAGATTCCGGACAAGAATGAAAAGAAAGAAAGCGAAGAGCTCGACGCACAGGGGGAAGCGATGATGCATCTTATCGGTACCATGCCGATCGTACAGGTGAACATGGGCGGTAGTACTCCGGAATCTCCGTTGCCTGCACTGCCTGTCAGCGCTGAGGTTCCTCCGGGGGCGGCAGCCGCGCCGAAGATCGAAAAGATATCTGATGGTGTCATTCACCGATTCGAAACAGCACTCGGTGTGAGCGGAGAATCCCTTGAAAAAATACCCGGCTTCAGAAAACTATCCCCCGGCAAACAGCTGTTGGTTCTTCAGTATGTACAGAACGAAGTCCTGCTCGATGTCACCAAAAAAGCAAAGGAGGAACAACGAGCCGAGTGGAAGGGTCGCAGCCTGTGGGGAAAGATCTGGCGAGGTGCCGTCACGATGGGAAGCTACCAGTTTGCCCGTACGAAAGAGATCGAAAAGGAGTTACTTGCACATGCTTCTGGTGCGAGTGATAGCCCAGAACGCTATGCAGCGATGCACGCGGAGCATCTTGCGAATATCGAAGAGTACGTGAAGGTCATGCGTGGAATGCCCGAAGTGACCGAGAACAAGGACGGAGGACTGGACATCGCATACGCCGCCGCGAACCATGAGGCCGTGACTCCCGAGGAGAAAAAGATCATCGATGATTTCAATACGATTGCAAGCAGATTCGCATCCATCCCGCGCGAATGGGGGTATGAGCCGAAAGATGAGAAAGAAAAAGGTCAGCGTGAGCGATATGACGATGAGAAAGCCGATTACGACAAAGCACGTGCAGCACTCCTTGCGCACTACATCGATTCGTTCAAGAAAGAAGGGGTGAAACAACCGGACAAAGAAGCAATGCTCGAAATGAGTCGTATCGATGAAACGCTTGCGCTCAATCAGCTCTACAACGCGCATCCCGATGCCGAGAAAGCACTTGAACAGATCGAAGATCAGAGTGCAATCCTTGCTGGTATCAAAGAGTTCTGGGAAGACAAAGGAAAATTCATCGCACTCGGTTCCGCTGCGCGTATCGCAGTCACAGCGGTGACCGGTGCCGTCACCGGAGGTATTGGAGCGATCGCGATAGCGGCAAGCGGCGGCGCGCTTGTCGGAGGAATGCAGGGAGTATCAGAGGCCAAGAAGGTAATCCGTGAACGACGCATCGACAGGCGTCTCTCGGAAGAAGACGAACGAGAGGAGATCTCGTATAAAGACAGCAGTGGAACCCCACATGTCCGTAAGATCAAAGAGTATACCGATGCTGCATTCTTCACCGACCGCATCGAACGACTCAGCGAAAAGCTCTACTCCGCTAAGACCAAAGAGGAGCGCGCACTGCTTGAAACCAAGATCGCAAAGACCACCGCACTGATGGAGGAGAAATTCAAACGCGGGCTGATCAATTTCGGCGGCTCATCGCTTGAGAGCGGGGACGCACGGAAAGGAAAAGATATCGCGAATAAACTCTCATTCATTGAAGCGATGGGGAAGGGGGCGGCGGTGGAGGTCATTGACCGCGACAAGCTCAAAGCAGAAATGGACAGGATCGTCGGTATCCGTCAGGAAAAGATCGAGGATGTGCGCGACGAAGAAGTCACAAGTGTGGCGATGAAAGCCGCGCTTTGGCGCGCAGGATATGCGGGTACGGCATCATGGATCGTCGGCGAGATCCATGAAAGCGGTCTAGCAGATGCGATCTTCAAGAAAGTTGAAGAGTTGAAGGGTCAGCTTTCTGGCAGTGGTGGCGGGCAGGGGGAAGCAGATGCGATCGCACTACATCCTCGTGCGGCTGCTCCAGCCGCCGCACCGGCAAGCGCAGCCGCGAGTGCCCCGGCGCCTGCCGCAAGTACTCCTACGCCCGGAGGGGCACATGAAGTGGTACTTCCTTCACGTGCTGAAGCGGAAGAGTATGCGCGAGATATATTGAATAAAGACATGGTCAATCATGATACCGCTGCGAAGGAGCTGCTGTCAGCAGAGTGGCGATACCTGAGCGGCAAGAATGCGAAATTCATCCTTTCGCTCACTCGTGATGAAGCAAGGAGGATCCCCGGGGCGGCAGACATGTACTCGAGTGCGGTTCGTATGCAGGAATATGCGAAGATGAACGGATTCATTGCCGATGGGACTTTGCCGAACGACAAAGAAACCCTTGAAGAGTATTTCCTTCGCGCACATGCACTTCATGCGGAGAAGCACGGCTATCCGGAGGTGAAAACCGCAGTCCCCGCTGCGCCTGCCGCTTCTGCTGCGGTACCAAAGCAACCTGAACAAGTTCCAGAAAAAGTATATGTGCCCCCGAAGCTTGTCGGCGGACCTGGGGCAGTACCTCATGCCCCAAGTCCCGATGGCGGAGTTCCTCAGGATGGGGGACTCGGTCGTGACACCCCAAGTGTCGAGAAGTTGCCCCCACCCCCTCCACCGCCACCATTCCGTGTCCCTTCTCCTCCGGTGCCTCGCATGATCCCTCCGCTCGAGCCACCCCCTCCGCCACCGGAATTCATGAATATACCGACTCCTATGATCCCGAGGGTGATACCGCCACTTGCGCCTCCACCTCCTCCACCACCGTTCATGAGTGCAGTGCCGACTGAAACCCCTGTCGCACTTACCGAAACAGCGAATGATGGTTTTGTGAAAGCGAGTTTCTCTGAGCAAAACGTCCCCAAGATGGAACATGTTGGAGCGGGTACGTCGGCACAGGTGAAGCCAACTTCGATTTTCGAAATGAATGAAGCTGAGACGGCTTCTCATGCGAGACTCATCGCAGACAAGTGGACAGACGTTGCGGCGAACGGTCCGACCGGGAGCAGTCATTGGTCGACTTCCCGAGCGCATGGGGCGGCATTCTTCCAGAAGGGGAATATCGTGAAGGGGCAACCTGGAACCTCAGAAGAATCCGACTATCAGATGCAGTCACTGTTCAAGAAATTGAATGAGATGGGGTTTGCGCCGAGCGATACGGAATCTGCGGGTGAATATCTCGATCGCGTCGCAAAGGAGCTGCATGAACCGATGCTCCCACCCGCGCTTGCTCTCCGTGCACACGGAATCGCATTGTCATTGGAGAAGTACATGCCGACACGGACGAAGGAAATTCCGGCCATGTCAGCATCAGAGATATATACCGCGAAGCACAAAGGAGCCGGACTCACTCCCCAACAGGCAAACGACGTCGAGATGATCTATCGGGTCATGACCCGAGTGGAAGCGAATACCGGAGTGCATCCCCGCCCCGGGCAGACCGTGCGTGAGTATCTCGAGGAAGCGGTCCGGACGCAGCTCGCAAAAACTCCTACTCTGCATGCGGTCACACTGCTTACTCCGAAGGCAACATCGAGCCCACTGCCGCAACCGACCCCTCGTATTCCTTCGCCTCCGCTTCGGTGGGACCAGCAGGCCTGATCGAAAAAACCGCACGCGATGTGCGGTTTTTTTCACGAGCCCGCATGCTTCAGGGCAGTTGAAGAGAGATGCCGTTTCTGCTAGTATTGCCCCATTACGCAGTAACTATTGTTCATATGAGTGCACATCCGAAGAAAGAACGGACATTTGTCATTTTGAAGCCCGATGCGATCCAGCGTTCGCTTGCTGGTGAGATCATCTCCCGATTCGAGAGAGCCGGACTGAAGATCGTCGGAATGAAACTTGCAGTCCCCGAAGAGAAGAAGATCTGGGCACACTACAACAAGGACGACGCCTGGTTCGAGAAAAAAGGGACCAATATTGTCAAAGAGCGCGAGACACGCGGTCTCCCGGTAGAGAAGAAGGCGATTGAATACGGTAAGGACATTATCGGCGCCTTAGTGAAGTTCATGACCGCAGGACCTGTCGTCATGATCGCCATCGAAGGGAATGAGGCGATCGCCGTCGTAAAGAAGCTGGTCGGAGGTACTGAGCCCGCAACAAGCGACGTCGGCACCATTCGCGGTGATTACACGTCCGATTCATATGCGATCGCGGCTGTTGACGACCGTGCCGTCCGTAACCTCATCCACTGCTCCGATAATCCTGATGATGCAAAGCGTGAGGTTGAGCTATGGTTCGACAAGAGCGAACTGCTCGATTACCGTATCGTGAACGAAGCGATCCTCTACGACGTCAATTTGGACGGGATAATGGAATAATCCGTTGCGTTAACCTGGGCAACCTGTGGAAAACACCCGCTTTTTAGGGTGTTTTCTGTGGATAACCGGTCTGACAAAGTGTGTATAATGGAAAAGTATTCGGAAAAACCCTAATACTGGAACAGGGCTGACCGAATCACCATGACCCGTGGGTCATCGGTTGAGGTTGCCCACCTAATAAAATTTAGGTTCCATCCGAATACAATCATATAAGAAAGACATCCCGTATCGCGAATGCGTGCGGGGTGTTTTTCATTCACTGCTGGTTTTGCTACCATGAGGCGAATCCCATGGTGAGAAATTTTCCTATCTGGCGCATCGCTGTACTCGGTCTAGCGATATTCGCATTCAACCTCATTGCGACGTACTGGCATCTGTTCTTCCTTATCTGGTGGCTAGATATTCCCGTGCACATCCTGTCAGGGATGTGGGTCGCGCTACTTTTTCTTGCTCTCTATTACCACGCTGATCACATCGGGAGAAAAGAGCACTCGGTGTTCTTCGTGGTGGTATTTGCACTTTGCTCCGCACTTGTCATTGGCCTTTTGTGGGAGGTCTATGAGTTCGTCATTGAACGCTCTATGGACTCAGGGGATGTTCGGCTTGATGATACGCTTAAGGATCTCTGTGATGACCTCATTGGCGGGGCTATTGCTGCATGGTTGTTCGTCAGATATGGGTACAACAAACATGCGTGATCCGTTCCAAATGCGCATTGCGTACCGGTGTTTTTCCGGTGGTATACTACAGAGCGTGAGAGTAGTGAACATAAAAGCTAACTATGGGGGTCTTTGACTTCCTATTTCTAACCGAATGACAACAGTAAAAGGAAAGATCGGTTTTTTTGGTGCAGTAGATACGGTGACCGGATCGAATTTTTTGTTCGAATCGAACGGGAAAAGGATCATGATCGATTGTGGGCTTTTCCAGGGGGACTTGTTCGCAGATGATCGTAATCGCGAGAAATTTGGAGTTGACCCTGCAAGTGTCGATATTCTTCTTGTGACACATGCCCACATCGACCATATCGGACGCATACCGAAATTCGTTCGCGAGGGTTTCAAGGGGAAGATCTATTCGACTCCTCCGACCCATGAACTCTCGGCGATGATGCTGCTTGATACGGTGAACATCCTTGCTCATGAAGCAGTAAAGAGTGGTCTGCCCCCTATCTATGAAGAAGGTGACGTGAAGGAAACTATGCGGCACTGGGAGACGCGGGAGTACTACCACAAGTTCGAGCTTGGGGATGGGATCAACTGCGAAATGAAGGATGCAGGGCACATCCTCGGCTCTGCGATGATGTTCATCACCATCAATGGTTCGACCATCGTCTTCACCGGGGACCTCGGCAATTCTCCGTCACCACTTCTCCGTGACACTGACTCGATCGCAGGCGTGAAATACCTTCTCATGGAGTCGGTATATGGTGACCGCAACCACGAAGGAAGAGATGAGCGAAAAGAGATCCTGAAACAGACCATCGTTGATACGATCAGTCGCGGCGGAGTTCTTATGATGCCGACCTTCTCCATCGAGCGTACTCAGGAATTCCTCTATGAGTTCAATGAAATGGTCGAACATCACCAGATCCCCGATGTGAAGATCTACGTTGACTCACCGCTCGCGATCAAAGCGACCGAGGTGTATCGAAAGAGCGACAAATACTACAACAAAGATACGCAGCACATCATCCGCTCCGGAGACGACGTTTTCAAATTCCCGAGATTATACATGACCGAAACCAAGGACGAGTCGATGGCTATTTGGCAGACAAAAGGCCCCAAGGTCATCATGGCAGGATCGGGAATGATGAACGGAGGACGCATCGTCCATCACGTGAAGCACTACGGCATGGATCCGAATAATGAGATCATGCTCGTCGGCTATCAGGCTGTCGGCACCCCAGGAAGAAAGCTATCCGAAGGTATCCGTGATCTCCACCTCAATGGTGATGATGTGACGATTAAGGCGAAAGTATCCTCACTGCACGGTTATTCAGGACACAAGGACATGGACCATCTCGTCGAGTTCGCTGCCGGTGGCAAGGATTCATTGAAACAAGTCTTCGTTGCGATCGGAGAACCGAAAGCAGCGATGTTCCTCGCACAACGACTGCGTGACTATGAGGGGCTTAACGCTGTTGTCCCCGAACCCAACACGACCGTTGAGCTTGATTTTTAATCAAGTTTGTTATTTGAGCACATAGCATTGTCGCGAGCGTCGGAAGTCTCTCGAAATACCAACAAGTATTCCTCGAAGACATTCCTCCTTCGCTCCTCGCTCTGTATCTCAAATAACAAACTTTACGTTATTTGTTTTAGAAAGATACTTAATACATGTCATCTGATGTGAAGATATCGCCGATGTGGGAGCCGCTTCTCGAAGAGGAGTTCGCGAAGCCATATTTTGTCGCACTTCGAAAGAAGGTGCGTGAGGCATATATGGCGAAAAAGGTATTTCCGAAACCGACGGCGATATTCCGAGCATTCGACCTCTGCGCCCCAGAGCACTTGCGAGTGGTGATCCTCGGGCAAGACCCATACCATACTCCGGGTGTCGCCGACGGGCTTGCATTCTCAAGTCTTCCTCAGAATATCGTTCCGCCGTCTCTCGTGAACATCTACAAAGAGATAGAAGCCGAATACGGGTGTGTTTGTCGGCGCTCGCCCGATCTTACCAATTGGGCGGAACAGGGAGTACTCCTTCTGAATGCCTCGCTTACGGTCGAATCAGGTCAGGCGAATTCTCATGCCGATTTCGGTTGGCACGAATTCACCGATGCGGTTATCCGTATCATCAGTAGGGAAGAAGAACATGTCGTTTTCCTCTTGTGGGGCAGTTATGCACGCGCAAAAAAGGTTCTTATCGACGAGTCGAAGCATCTTGTGCTCGAATCTCCTCATCCGTCTCCACTTTCCGCACATAAGGGATTTCTCGGAAATGGTCATTTCAGAGCAGCGAATGAGTATCTCAAGGAGTGGGACAGGGGTGAGGTAGTGTGGTGCTGAGGTCATTGCCTGACAATCTTCCCCGAGATGCTATCATTGGTCCATGATTATTCGATAACAAAACAGTCATGTCAGACGGAATGTCTGCGGACGATGAAGTGTCAGGACTCGATCTTGACCTTTCTGATCCGCTCGATCTTGAACCCGACCATATCGACCCTTCCTTGGATCCGGAGCTCGATCTTGGCCTGGAGAGTGAGGTAACTCCTGGGGATGAGATCGACCTCGAAGTGTGATACAAAAGCTGCCCATCCGGGCGGCTTTTGTATGTTGCGTGTGTTCATATGGTAATGAATCCGAGAGGGTCAAGATTATTGAAGTAGGTGGTCATTACACTTCCGTTTGCTATACTCACGCAATGAGTAACACCATAGCGAACATCCTGACAGTGCTGTCGGGGCAGCTCAAGAAATTTGAGCGACACATTTCCGCCGCTGCCTGTGTCGTCGGTTTCGTCCTTGATTCGTTACTGCTTCCGAGTATCGACCATGTATTCACGCGCTTTGTGAGTGTCGCATACTTTGGCATCATTGGCGCACTCCTTCTTTTGTCACAAGCGGTACTGTCGGGAAAGTTGCGCTTGCCGTTTGTGAAGCGCATGCTACCCGTTTTTGCAGTCGTCGTGCAGCTTCTGTTCGGAGCGCTACTCAGCGTTGTCTTCGTATATTATTTCCGCAGTAGTGCACTCGCAGTAAGTTGGCCGCTCCTCTTCCTTCTCGGGGTATTGTTTGCAGGTAATGAGATATGGAAGAAGCAGCTCGAACGGCTCGAGTTTCAGTTGACAGTGCTATTCATGCTTTTTCTTTTCTTCAGTATCTTCACGGTCCCGCTGTTCTTCGGGGCGATTGGAACGTCAATCTTCGTTCTTTCGGTCACATTCAGTGTGATCGTGATGGGGATCTTCATCGTGCTTCTGACGACCGTCGCATTCGCAGAACTCAAGCAGCGTGCCTTTCGATTATTTTTTCTGCTCTTCACTTCCGCGCTCCTTGTGGTGGGCCTTTATATGCTCGATATCCTTCCCCCTATACCGCTGGTGACGAGGGCGGACGGTGTATATCATGCTCTTTCGAAAGACTCAGCAGGAGTATATCTTGCGACGGCGGAACAGGTGGGCTGGAAAGAGCGCTATTTCCCTCTGTTTTACCCGGTAGAGTATCATCGCACATTGGATGAACCGGTCTACTTTTATAGTGCAGTCTACGTACCGACCGTACTCCGGACTCCCATCGTTCATGACTGGCAGCAGTGGAGCTCAGACGGGGGATGGCAGAGCATTTCTCGGGTCACGTTTCCCGTGAGTGGAGGAAGGGCCGAAGGGTATCGCGGGTATTCAGAGAAACGTTCTGTCACTGCCGGCTTATGGAGGGTGGTAGTTGAGACTGATGACGGAAGAACGCTGAGCAGGAGGACATTCAGAGTCGTTGACGTCATCTCTCCTCCCGATACGACCACGGTGGTGCTATAGAATGAATGAAAAACCACCCCGTTCTGGGGTGGTTTTTCATGAAGAGTGCCGATCTACTTCATTACCTCTTTTGCGACACGCTCGAATGTCTCAGGGTTGAATTCTGCAAGGGTTGCGTAGATCTTGCGGTCGATCACGATCTTCTTTTTCGTGGCGACACCGATGAACTTCGAGTAGGTGAATCCCAACGGGCGGAGTGCTGCATTCATTTTGACCTGCCACATCCGGCGGAAGTCTGCCTTCCTGTCCTTGCGGTGCTCAAACTGATACGCTCCTGCTTTTCTAAGCGCTACCTTTGCCTCGATCTCCTTCGTCGATCGTCCGTGGCGGTATCCTTTTGCGGCCTTCAGGATCTTCTTGCGATGCTTATTCGATGTGACTCCTCTCTTTACGCGTGACATATTGTTTGAATTACTTCGTTAGTTACCTACTCCGGTGAGAAAACGTGTCTTTGCTTTCGCATTGAGAACGAGTTCGCGGCGACCCTTGTTGTTGAGCTGGGTCTTGCGGCTCATCTTGGCATTGAAATGGTTGATACCTGCCTTGCGGACGAGTACTTTACCACTCTTGGTTACTTTCACGCGCTTCGCGTATGATTTGTTTGTTTTCATAAAATTTATACTTCGTTTGGTGTATTCGCTTTCTTGGGAGCGCCGCGCTCGATGACGATGGTCAGTCCCTTGGGGCTGCGTTTCGGCTCTTCTGAGACTTTGTACTCTTCTGAGACAAGTCTCAAGATTCGATCCAGTCGCTCTTCGAGGAACTTCGGCTCCATGTACTTGGTACGGCCGGGGAGGAAGAGATCGAGCTTGACGCGATGTCCTTCCTTGAGCCATTCCGAGGACTTTTTCGCTTTCAATTCGAGATCGCGCTCGGAAGTTCCGATTTTGATCTGGATTGTCTTCGTTTCCGTGACATGAGCCTTTGCGCGTGCATCCCTATCCTTCTTCTGCGCAATGTACTGGAATCTACCATAGTCCATGATTTTTGCAACGGGCGGTTCCGCGTTGGGGGAGATCTCGATCAGGTCAAGGTTCTTCTCCTGCGCGATCTTGTAGGCTTCTTCGAAGGTGAGTGTGCCCAGATTGCCGTCAGCGTCGTCAATAACCCGCAATTTCGGGGCTCTGATTTCTCGGTTTATGCGGATTTTTTCTTTCACGGGTGGACGCTAATATAATAGGCCGCGAAAGTCGCGACCAGGCAAATTCTAGCAGAAAAGCATCAAAACGTACAGTTATTCCATGAAAAAACGAGCGGGCTCCACTCTGGGAGCCCGCTTTTGGGTCAGTTTTGCTCGGGAGAACCGAGACCAGGAATGACCACCATTCCTTCTGCCCCGATCTGTCCGAGTATCTCGGCTTCTGCTGCCGCCTCGGCGGACCGTCTCTTGTTGTACCGCCTTTGGCGGAACTCGCGATGGATCGAGCGTGCCTTGTTGGCGGCATCTCTTGCCAGTCTCAGGATTCGATAGCGCAATTCGTTCATCTTCGCCTCGTTTTTTAGGTACAGGTTATTACGTCCTGACAATATCACGTAAAAGTGATATTGTCAATTATTTTTACATCATATTCCTTTTCTAATATATCCAAGATCACCTCTAACGCCAATCGTCTAGTTGTCGTTTTCGGTGCGCAACCTGTCTTGATAAAATAGGCCTATTTGCTTCAATGAATAGATGAATCCCGACAAGATGCTCGAGCACGGAGAGAACGGAGACACTATCATCGGTAGTGCGATCGCACTTGTCGAGAAACTCGAATTGCTCCACTCATCAGAACTCGGAGAGCATCTTGAGGAAATGAACCGCATGATCGCACAACTCGAGCAGGAACAACTGAACGGATTCGATGACCCGACAGTGAGGAGGCAGATCGCGAATCTCTCACGTTTGCGCGAAGCGGCAGGATGACGTTACCTGACCGCGATCAGGAATACTCCGCCGATCATGATGAGGCAAGCGATGCTCTTGCGCATCAGGTCCTTCTCCTTGAAGAGCTCTCCGCCGATCACGGTCGTGAACAATGCGGAAGAGCGCTTAATGGCAATCACGAGACCGACTGCTGCAAGTGCGGTCGCTTCCCCTTGCATCCAGCGGTGTAGTGACGTAAGTATGGCGACGAGAAGAAGGAATTTCCATTCCTTCTTCACGCTTGCGATCGGCCCGCGTACCCCTCCGCGATAATAGAACGCGATGAGTATGAATTGGAATGCCAGGAAGAGCTGCACCAATGCGGTATAGAACTTCGCATCGACATGATAGTGTCCGAGAATGATCCTGTCCCCGATGCTACTGAATCCGTACAGCAGGAGTCCAAAGAGAATGTAGCGGGAATACCGGTCTCCGGTCACATTTTCCCAGAATTCAGCGAACTTGAAGAAATGGCGGGTTTCGAGCACGTAGATGCCTGCGGCAAGTAGCACGATACCCCCGAGCTGTGAGATTGAGAGTGTCTCGCCGAGAATGAGATATGCCAGGAGTACCGTCACGAAGGGACCAAGCAGAAAGAGTGACGAAGAAGTACTGATCTCAAGATGACGTATACCGCGGGTGACCCCGATGAATGCGAACGAGGCAAGTATCGAAACTCCGAACGTGAGCCATATCGCGGGGAGCGGGACAACGCTCCATGATTCGGTGAACAGGACGGGAAGAGTGAGGGTTGCGGCAATGAACGAAAGTACTATCGAGAAATCCATCGCATGGATGTGCGAGAGTGTTCTCTTTTCGACGATCGCCGAGAGTGAGCTGACGAATGCGGAGATCACTGCATATGCGAACCAGGTCATATGTCACCAATATAGCACAGCTGAAAACGGTGTGATTGCGGCGTATTGCAGTATCGTGCTTCAGGTATTCCTGCGTGTTATCATGTATCACACATGGAAGCGACACGCCCCACAAACTACCCCGTCATCACGCTCACTATTCTCCTTCTCGCGTCCCTCGTCGTCGGAACTTATTCCGGACTCCGTTATCATGCGGTCGAAGGGGAGCTTGCAAGCACCACCCTTGCGCTCTCCTTGGAACGTACTGCACACACCGACAGGATCGCCGCCCTCGAAGCGAGCAACACACTGCTCAACGAGGAGCTCGCGTCATCGACCGAAGAGCGGATCGAGCTCTACAACCGGCTTGGCATCATCATTGAAGACAATTCAAGCCTCACTCATCAGATCTCGATGACTCAGAGTCAGATCGAGGTGCTCAATAAACTACGTGCGACCGACAAGGAGCTTCTTCAGAAATATTCCAAGGTGTTCTTTTTGAACGAGAACTATGTTCCGTCCTCGCTCGCGACCGTCACTCCTGAGTTGGTCTGGGACAAGAAGAAGACCTTGCGCATCCATAGCGACGTGCAGCCTTTTCTTGAAAAGATGTTACGCGATGCTGCGTCGAGTTCGCATTCGATTGCTCTGATCTCGGCGTACCGCTCCTTCAAGGACCAGACAAGCCTCAAATCGACATACTCGATGTCATTCGGGAGCGGCGCGAACAGATTTTCCGCAGATCAGGGATATTCCGAGCATCAGCTTGGTACGACCGTAGACCTCACTACTCCGGCTCTTGGCGCGAATTATACGAGCTTTGCCAATAGTGCCGCATTCACCTGGCTTACGGAAAACGCGTATAAGTACGGTTTCGTGCTTTCGTATCCGAAAAACAACAGTTACTACGTCTATGAGCCGTGGCACTGGCGTTTCGTCGGAGTCGTGCTTTCATCGAAACTCCGCCAAGAGGGAAAGAATTTCTATGATCTCGATCAGCGAGAAATCGACAACTACTTGATCGACATCTTCAGTCTCAAGGAGACGATGAAGTGACCAAACTAGAGCGTTGAGCTTGCGGTGACCGTAACTCCGACGCCTGGCGTTGCCGAGGAAGGGGAGGCGGTAGGCGCGGTGTACTCTGCGACGATCGTTCCTTGTTGTGAATATGCGTAGCCGAGCATTCCGAGTGCAAGAATAACGATGATTCCGATGATGATGCCGGTTGTTTGTTTCATATATTGAGGATAACAGTCAGGGAGTGAAGTTGTGATGGGGATGATCTCAAAAAAGACTTTTCCACCGTCCCCCTATAGGCAAAAACGGCCAAGAGGGTATGATTATATGGAATTAATCAAATTACCCAATTACAAAGTCATATGGCAGCAAAAAAAGCAGCAGTAAAGAAAGCAGCACCTAAGAAAGTCGCCGCAAAGAAAGCAGCACCGAAAGCTAATTCAGCATTCATGAAACCGCTCACGGTTTCCGCTGAGCTTGCACTCGTTGTAGGAAAGGGACCGCTTCCTCGTTCAGAGGTCGTGAAGAAGCTCTGGGTCTACATCAAGAAGAACGAGCTCCAGGATCAGAAGAATAAGCGCAATATCAATGCAGACGCTGCCCTCAAGGCGGTCTTTGGGGGAAAGAGTGTCGTCAACATGTTCGAGATGACCAAGCTCGTCTCGAAGCACCTCTCGTAATTTCAGTTTGCAAACATACAACAAAAAATACCCGCATGGGTATTTTTTGTTGTCATCTTGAGATATCGGCGTATCATAAATCCAGTCACGAACGTTCACCTCATCTCAAAGGAGTTCACATGAATAGGCTCATTTCCCTTTGTGTGTTCGTCGTCATTTCTCTGTTTTCACATTCTGGAAACTCAAGCACCTTCTCCTCTGAACCAGAACGTACGCTCACCGAGCCGGAAAAAGAGTTCTACGGAGCGATGTCGATATATGAGGGATATGTCGGACGACGTCCCGAACAGATCGCGAACATGCTTGGGCTCACGATCGTCCGCGTCGAACGTGCCGCACAGATGCTTCAGGAGTCAGGAAAAGAAGATCCGCAGCTCGCTTCCGAGATCGAATCAACTCTGCATTTCTTGCTGTCTCGCAAGCACATGTCGCTTGCCGATGCGCACTTCGCCAAAGGGGATATGCAATCAGGCTACCAAGAGGTCGGTCTTGCGTGTCGCCACGCTGCAATCGCGCCCCAATTGGTCGACGATGCCATCAAGCAGATCTGTAAACGCAATGACAAGTCCACAATCTGAAGCAATGCCCGCATCCGCGGGCGTTTTTCTTCCGAGCCCATATTTCTATGAAGAAATAACGTAGTGCGATAGAATGCTCTGATGTTTAAGGAAGCGATCGTTTGCGTCGATACCGAGACCACCGGGCTCCTCCCGCACAGGGACCGTGTGATCGAGATCGGACTTGTCCGTGTCGAGCATGGCAGGGAAGTCGATCGCTTCCACACCCTCTTGGACCCTGAAGTGCCGTTACCTTCGGTTATCACGGATATCACCGGACTGACCGATCGCGATCTCAAGGGGGCTCCGAAGTTCGCCGATGTTTCGAGTACCCTCGCCGATTTGCTTGATGGTGCGCTCTTTGTGGCACACAATGCCGATTTTGACCTGCGGTTCATCCAGCATGAATTCGCCCGAGAGGGTGTTGAGTTCGCGCCAGAGCGTCTATGTACCGTCAAGCTCTCGCGCACGCTCTTTCCGCATGAGCGTAGACATAATCTCGCCGCGCTCATCGAGCGCTACGGTTTCAACGCGGAGAAACGTCATCGTGCATTTGATGATGCGCTCGTGGTGTGGAATTTCCTTGAGCATGTCCAGGCGAACGTCCCGGAAGGGGAACTCCGGCGGACTGTAGGAATGCTGCGACAGAGATAGTCGACCCTTTGGGGCACCTGTGCGCTCCCCCGAAGGATATAGTATTGTGAAGGGATGAAACGAACATTAATCCTGCTTGCGGTATTTCTTGCGACAGCATGTACCGTAAGTGCGCAATCAAGTGCGAATTTTATCACTGACCCGGGCTTTGAAACGAGCGTCTCGAACTTCGTGACCAACCAGACTGGCACTTCACTGACCCGCACTGGTGTGAACCCGATCAGCGGCTCACAAAGTCTCCTGTTCGGCATCACTGGTTATGGGGACAGCATTCTCTGGTACGGTCCGGACATATCCGGCTATGCGAATAAGCGATCGAGTCTATACACCGTATCAGCTCATGTGAAAACCACGGTCACCTCATCCTCCGACATCTCATTTTGTGGAGTGGTGTCATACAGCGACGGAACCGATGCGCAGCAGTGTGTCGATGTCCCCGGCACGGTCGGCGACAAAGGCGTGCTCACGGTGAATGTTCCACTCAATAATGCCAAGGATATCTCGCAGATCCATGTCCGGTTCTTCCAGGTGGGAAGCCAGGCACTCCAAGCGGTGATGGTCGATGACGTCTCAGCGATACTCAGCGGTATCACCCCACTAAGCGGCACACCGACACCTTCTCCCACACCATCTCCTTCACCGACACCAACCCCAAGCCCTTCTCCTTCGCCGTCACCATCTCCTTCACCGACCCCGAGTCCGACCCCCACCCCGAGCCCTGCCGTTCCGGTGAGCGCAAATGGCCTCAAGGTCGACCTCTCATATGTGAATCAGTCATCACCGGAGTTCACGCGTTTCAAGTCGGTCGTCGATGCGGCACTCGCGGGAAGCCCGGATTACGGATTCGAGCCGCAGCATGCAGCGTACATGTACAAGATCACCGGCGATGTGAAGTACTGTGATTATGCGATCACTTTCGCGGAATCATGCCCGAACTCATACGACCATCAGTACGGCATCAACTGTGGCGTGCAGGGTGCCGAAGCCGACATCGCTGCGGGGCGCAATCCTCACGTCGCGGGGGACTCGTATCTCGAGGTGGGCCCAATCATTGGCTCGCTTGCGATGACCTATGACTGGTGTGGCGCGCGTATGACCACAGCACAGAAGACCCGCTGGGCAACCTTCATCAATCAGGCCATCTACAACGTTTGGCATCCTTCACAGGCATCGTGGGGAGGACGCTCTGCACCGTGGAGCGGATGGTCGATCGATAATCCTGGTAATAACTATTACTACAGCTTCCTTGAGGCGACGATGTACTGGGCGCTCGCATCGCACGACAGTACGCTACTCTCCTTTGTTCGCAACGAGAAGCTCACTCCGCTGGTGAATTATTTCGCGCAGATCCCGGGCGGCGGCAGCCTCGAGGGAACCGGCTACGGCGTTGCGCATATGCGCATGTTCCAGCTCTATCAGGTGTGGAAGGATTCGACCGGCGAAGATCTCGCCAATCTCTCGACGCATTTGAGTGACAGTATCCGCTATTGGGTGCACGCGACCACTCCGAACCGCTCGTATTACGCTCCGGTCGGTGACCTCGCACGCAGTTCGTTCCCGGATCTGTTCGACTACCACCGCAGACTTATCCTTGAGGCACGCCGCCTTACCGGAAGCACGGTGATGCAGGACCTTGCGTCGTGGTGGCTCCGCCATATCTCCGTCACCGAGATGTCACGCCGCATCGACGGACAGTGGGACTTACTCCCCGCAGGTAGTAACACCGCCCAGACTCCGAGCGAGTCGCTCACCTATCGCGCGACAGGAGTCGGGCGCATCTTCGCCCGCACCGGCTGGGACACCACCGCACTGTGGATGACCTTCGTCGCAGGGAAATACAACGAAAGCCATGCACATCAGGACCAGGGTTCATTCGATCTTGCCAATAGCGAGTGGCTCGCAGTCTCGAACAACATCTACAGTTCAAGCGGTATCGAGCAGGGAAGTGAATATCACAATGTCCTCCGCTTCGTGCAGGGCGGCAGTATCGTCCCACAACGTGAAGGCACCGAGTCGACCATGACGGTCAATCAGCTCACCACGACAGGGGACGCAGATATCACCGCTAACCTCACCCCCGCATACGGTGGCAGCTCCGCAGTGACGAACTGGACCCGCAATGTGAAGTTCACTGGGCGCAAACTCACGGTGACGGACAACTACGCGGTTGGTGCGAACACTCAAGCATTCTTCCAGGTGCATGTTCCGGTCCAGCCTACGGTGAGCGGAAACCTGATCTCGGCGGGAACGCTGCGCATCCGGGTCATCACTCCGGCGAATCCGACCATCAATGTCGTTTCACTCGGTCGCTATCGCATCGACATCGGTGGTGGCTCGGGCAGCTATGTCGTAGAGCTTTCCGATACGCTCACTTCGCCGACTCCTACTCCAGCACCGAGTCCGACTCCCTCTCCGACCCCTTCTCCTACTCCCTCACCGACTCCCGTACCTGCTCCTTCGACAAAGTTTGTGATCGGAGACCGGGTGCAAACAACAGCCGCAGTGAATGTGCGTGCAACAGCGAATACGAGCGGAACTCTCCTTGGTACTCAGGCACTCGGAGCACTCGGAACGATCAGCGGGGCGACCATCACTCAGGGGGGATACAATTGGTGGCAAGTGAACTATGACAATGGAGCAGACGGGTATTCTGCAGAAGATTACTTGGTGAAGTATGTTGCTCCGACCCCGACACCGAGCCCCACACCGTCGCCGACTCCCGCACCTACTCCCACTCCGAGTCCAACGCCATCACCGACCCCGTCTCCAGCTCCTGCACCTACTCCCGCTCCGAGTGGTGGCGGAGGCGGAAGTGTCACCCCTCAACCCGCACCCGCACCTGCTCCTTCGGGCGGTGGTGGAGGATCGGTCACCCCGAGTCCCACTCCTCCCCCGATTGCTACCACGACCGCAACCACTTCAACCGCCGGAAAGTACATCATCACCAAGACCCTTCGCTACGGTTCGCGCGGAAGCGAGGTGCTCATCCTGCAGAACTTCCTGGTCGCGAAGAACTATCTCACTGCGGATAGCGTGACCGGATACTTCGGCAGACTGACCGAGGCCGCTCTCAAGAAATTCCAGTGCGATCAAGGTCTGGTGTGCTCCGGCACTCCGTCCACGACCGGCTATGGACAGACCGGTCCCAAGACGAGAGCCGCGATCGCGAAGCTCTAGAATAACGAAAGACCGCCACAGGGCGGTTTTTCTTTTGGGTGTGTGACGGCACTTTACTTCGGGTTGTGTCATGGTAGATTTCCAGCAGACTTCACAGGAGATCTTCATGTCAGCATTGACCGAAGGGGATGAAGAGCTACTTGCTCTTTTGGAGAAGCTCACGGGCAACCATCGACTGATCGGCGAATTCATTCTTGCCCACCACAACGAATACATGCGCAACTTGAGTGCAGTGATGAGTGGTAGTAACCGTGATCTCAGGGAGGCGGTGTCCGCGCAGTATCAGTCGAGCTACCGGCCGAGAGAGGTCAGCACCCAGGTGGAGGTGGCGAGAGATCCAGTTGCGACTCCGGAGCCACTTCCGGACCGAAGAGTCAGAGAGAGTTATCGGCCACTATTCCCGGTCGTGGTATTCCCTCAAAGGATCGTGATCGACCCCTATAGCGCAGATGTGGGAAGGGGGAGATACGGTGATCGCCCGTTCTCGCCCTTCGCACAGTGAACATACACCCCCCCTTGTGGGGGTGTGTTTTTATGTTATACCGAAAAGAGCATCGTTCTTCTTTTTTCATCAACCGACAGGAGGATTTCATGGTCACTGATGACGTGCTCGCACGTTGGCTTGCGATACATCAAGACGAACTCCGAAGCGGGGAGAAGGTCATCGTTCGCAAGGCGGATCGTGCGGACATCCCGCTCATTTACGAGTATCTCACCAAACTCTCGGACGAGGATCGGCGCAACCGTTATTTCACTTCGCTTCCGCTCGAATTGCTTCAGGCACAGCAGCGTCTCGAGCGCATCTACGATAGGACCCTCGATCATGTCCATCATGAGGCATATGTGGTGGTCGGCTCGGACGGCAAGATTCTCGGCGTGGTCCATGCATGGGAGACCGACAACCCTGGTGAGTACGAGGTGTCGTATTCACGTCGTTCCGACCGCGCGGGCTGCGGTATCGGTCGCATCCTGATGGAATGCATCATTGCCTGGGCGAAGGCACATCCTGCTCGCCGACTCGTCGCGGAGACGCTTCGCGAGAACGGCCGCATGCGAGGGCTATTCGAACGCAATGGTTTCACCGCAGGCCGCGGCGATGACCCGACGACGATCGCGTTCGTGTGCGATCTCGGTGCGATCACAACATAGACGGAGACAGGGCGCAGACACAAAGTCGGCGCCTTTTTACTTCTTGCGTGGTAAAATATGACCATGCAAGAATATCGGACTTACATCATTGTCCTCAGTCTTTTCCTCCTTTTCATCGTGGGGTCCGGTACGTTCTGTGTCCTTTTCCAGTCATGCGGTCTCGGCAATAAGCACCAAACAAGGGAGAACGGAGGAGGGGCGCAGGTGGCGACGAGTACGCAGCAGGTACAAGTGTTGCCCGATGGTGGTGTACTCCCGAGACCCGAAGCGGTGACACTGATCCCGGGCGGCCCTGGACCACTCCTATCAGCGGGAACCGGAACGACCACACTTCGGGCACAGACGCCCTTCAACGACATCCTCATCGCCGAAACAGGGAGCGAGTATGCGACACTGCGGAACGCGCGCTACAGCATGTGGCCGTATCCAGGCGAGATCCGTTTCAAGGAGATTTACATCGTTCTCCCCGATGTCTATGAGCCCGTCTTTCCCGGCTATTCGAACGATCAGTTCACGGTGACTTCCGACGGACAGAAGCAGGTCGTGCTCTATCTCCGCCACCAGAAGAGCGTGAGTGTCGGGGCAGACACCGAGGTGTACATCCAAGCGCCGATACAGACGGATGAGGCGGAGCACCCGATGACCTTGCTCGAATCATCGGAAGCGGGAGCGGTGTATTCAGTGATCGCAAAAGGTGAGGAAGTGCTCGTCGAAGTGACCTATAAGCGCGCCGTCGGACTGAGTTCAGGAGAGGCCTCGTCGGCACGCGCCGAACTCCTGCGGGCCATAGAGCGGATGGAGCTGGTGTGGTAGCAATGTGAAACAAAAAACACCCGCTGGGTGTTTTTTTGTTCTTGCTGCTATTTGAGATTGATGAACGGGGTCGCTCCTCCGGTCACTTGCGGGAGTTTGCCGTCCCACTTCTCTATCGCACGAAGCTCGATGATCCTCGGGTTGGTGTCGATCGCCTGTGCTTCGATCTGGAGCGCCGAAGCCTTACCTTTCGCTGCGGCGACCGCCTGCTCAGCCTCGTACTTCACTTGGTCGAGTTTGTTCTTTGCGGCGAGCGCGTTCTGCTCCGCGGTCACCTTGGCCTCGATCGCATTGTTAAAGGACGGCGAGAAGTCGAAGTTGATGATCGAGAGTTGCTCGACCTTGAGGCCGGTTCCCGAGAGCTTCTCCGTGAGGATCAGCTTGATCGCGTCGCGTACCTCCTCGCGCTTGGTGATGAGTTCCTCTGCGGTGAATTTCGCGGTGGTCGCTTTCACTGCTTCTTGGATGGTCGGGTCGACGATGCGCGACTTGTAGTCGATACCGATGTTCTGGTACAGATTGACCGCGTGTTCGGGGTCGATGCTGTAGTTGAGCGCGATCCGCGAGGTGACGGTCTGCAGGTCCTTCGATGCCGCTTGTGCGTCCGCTTCCTCCTTCTGCACCTTGATATCGATCACGACTACACGCTCGATCATCGGGATGACGAAGTACAGTCCCTCGCCGAAGACCTTGCCGGTCACCGCATTGAAGCGCAGTTTGATGCCGCGCTCTCCCGCGCCGACGGTGCCGAACGAGGAGAGGAGCACTGCGAGGATGAATAAGACGACGAGGGTGGTGACGAGCTTTCGGAGCCTGCCGCGATTGTCCTCGGAGATGGTGTAAGTTGCCATACAGTATGATTAGGCTAATGCAGAAATTATGCTGGCAAAGGGGGAGTGTGGCAAGCGCGCGACATATCTCTCCTTGTGTGAGTTATCTATCCATATGAAACAACTGAGTGAAAATGCGCGAGTAGTCGCGCTCGGAATGACAGCCCTGCTCTTGGGTGCATTGTTCGTAGCCTTGTTCTTCGGTAAGACTCCAGGACTCAATTTCCCACTCTTTATCATTGCATCGGTACTCGGCGGGTTACTGCTTGCCTACGAATACCGCCGCCCGCTCGGAAAGAGCCACTATGCCGTCATCGGTTCGGCGCTGTTCTTTTCGACGATGCTGTTCGTCCGCTCGAGCGACCCACTCGCGTTCTTCAACGTCTGTGCGACCGTCCTGCTCCTTTTTATTGCAGTGGAACTTACCGTAGGGAAACGACTGCGCGCATTTCTCGTCGGCGACTATATCAAAGCGGCATTCCTCCCATTGCGTTTCATCGCACCGTTCTTCGAGACCTTTCCCGCGGTCATATCGTTCAGGAACATTTCAGGAGAAGGAGGACGCACAAAGGAAATAGTCCGCGGCAGTTCCATGGCCATCATCGCGGTCATCGTCTTCGCGGCATTACTCTCTTCTGCTGATGCAGGCTTCGACAAGCTTCTCGCGAATGTCTTCTCATTCGATATCGACGAAGACACGTTCGGGAGGCTCATCCTCGGAGCGTTCACGACCGTGTTCTTCATCGGAGCGTTCGGATACATGTTTCGGCGTCTGCATCCCGCCCCCGCACCGGAGGCTCCTGCGGCAGTTCGCTCACTCGGGCTTCTCGAGACCACCATACTCTTCGGAGCCATCAACGCACTGTTTGCCGCATTCGTCATCCTCCAGATCTCCTATCTCTTCGGCGGCGCCGCCCACCTCATCGCCGCGGATCTCACCTATGCCGAATACGCGCGCGAAGGGTTCACGCAGCTGATATGGGTGGCGGTCCTGTCGTTCCTTGTCATTGCATTCGCCGAGCGGCAGATCGTGCAGCATGAGGGGGTGCATTCGCGCCGGTTCAAACTCCTCTCGGGGACATTGGTGCTCCTCGTCATCGCCATTCTCGTGTCCGCATTCAGCCGTTTGTCGCTCTACGAAGACGCATATGGCTTCACGGTCATCCGCCTGTATTCGCACGCACTGATGATCTGGCTCGGCGTCGCGCTGGCGATGCAGTCACTCCATATCGCAAAGAGCGGCAAACGTTCCGAGTTTGCGCTGCGCCTCTTCACTTCGGCGCTCCTGTTCCTTTTCATGATGAATCTCCTCAGTCCGGACGCATTCATCGCCAAGCGAAATATCGAGCGCTACACTGCGACCGGAAAGGTGGATGCGCAGTATCTTGGCTCACTCTCAAATGACGCAGTGCCGTACACCATAGGACTCTTGAATGACCCTCGCGCGGAGGTGCGGGAAGATTTCAAGAAGGGGCGCTCATGGCATGAGCGTAATCGCCCGAATTCGTGGGAGGAGTACCGCTTGGGGGACAACGAGGCAGACCGTCTTCTTGCCCCGTATCGCCCGCTCGTCCGGGAGAGCAGCGAGGGTGTGGGTGAGAGCATGACCGGTCCGGAATAACCGGAAACATTGGCCGTAATGACGAAAAGGTATGCTTGACTTTTACATAAAAACGTAGTACTATGTTAGCGGAATTTTCCATGCATTGCAGGAGTAATCCTTGGCCGCCTTCATTCCCGATTTCACGGCATTCGGCGATCTCGACCTCGCCTGGGTGTGCAGCTTCCGCGACAAGACGAGCAACATGGGCGACTTCCGGCCCAACCTCAACTCCATGGGGAAGCTTGTGACCATCGCCCATGCTTACGGCAACATCACCCTGGTGATCGCTTCGATCGAGATCGCGAACGGCGGCCGCATGGTCGCCATCCGCTTCGCGAGCGGCGGTGTGTTCATGTGTGACGGTGTCCGCTCGACCATCGACTCGGTCTGGGTCGACCTCTCGAACCGCGACGAGCTCTGCTACATGCTCGAAGGCGATAAGGACATCGGCGACGACCGCCATTTCCGCATCCCTGTCACTCTGTGGAAGGTGGAGTGAGTACTTCGGCTCCGGCCCAAGGCCCCGCACTGCGGGGCCTTTTTGTTTTTACTTGAAAGGGATATAGAGGGGAGAGGTAGGAGATGACTTCATTTTCTTCAACGAAAAGTAAGCTCATTTCACGCTAAACATACAAAATCTTGTTTTGTTATAATCAATATATGCTTGAAGAGCTCGGTCACGAGTTACTAAGTAAATGCGGAGCAGTGCTCCTTATTTACTAAGTACTCTCGACCCCGACTCGGCCACGCCCTCCGCAGACGGAGGTCGGCTTCGCGGCCTCCGTCTTTCGATTCCCCCCCATCTCCGACAAAACGCAAACCGCCCAACTCTTTGCAGAGCCGGGCGGGCGTTATTGTGGAGATGGGGGGAATCGAACCCCCGTCCAGAGAGGAGATGGTGCAAGATCTACATGCGTAGTGTGTTTCACTTTATTCAGTGCGTACGGTATGGAAACAAACAAAACCCGCACACTACCTATCCTTATTGTTTCGCCCCTACACTAAGGAGGCGTGTAGAGACTATCCCGATAATATGACATGTCCTTCCACCCATCGGGAGTCAGCAGGGGACACGTCGTTACTTAAGCGTAAGCGAATGCAAAATCCTTGGCTCCGAAATACGGAGAAGCGATCTTAGCGGTGCGTTTGTTGGCACTTTCAGGTTGATCGTAAGATTTACGAGCTTGCGATCGGGCTCGGCACGCACTTGCACCAAACTATACTCTCTGTCTAAGCCGGTCACCCCCAGAAGTGGTTTCTTTGGGAAATTTTGTTTCAAGTATTCTTGTCTCCCTACGGGAGCAGTACACCTTTTGGATATTTCGGAAAATATCTCAAAAGGTCTTGCGGAAGAGTTCCCATCAGAATGGGACCCCTTAACTCTTCCTCACCTAAAACTTTCCTCAAATAAATCACTTCTGGAAGTCGATTCTTTGACGATTCAAAAACACGAATTTTCAATGAGCCGATTTAGCGCGAGCTTCTACTATAACACGCGACTAGTGGTCACGGCGCACAGCCCCTTTCACCGCACGAGCTATCTCGCGGATAGCTTCACGTTTCTTGATGGTCTCGCGTTTGTCGCCCTTCTTCTTGCCTTTCGCGATCGCGAGGCGGAGCTTGATCACCCGACCCTTATTATACATCGAAATAGGCACTATTGTCAAACCAGCCTGCTCCTCTGCTTTGGCGATCTCGGCGATCTCCTTTTTGGTCATCAAGAGGCGTCTGTTGCGGGTGGATTCATAGCCCTTCCCGGTATTTGCGGCCTGGAATGGCGGTATTTCAGCGTTCATCAGGAATGCCTCGCCGCCGCGAACGGTGACGTGGGCGCCTTCGAGTTTGCCATGGTGCGCGCGAAGCGACTTCACTTCGGTGCCGAAAAGCTGCACCCCGGCTTCGAATTGCTCGAGGAGTTCGTAATCAAAGTGTGCGCGTTTGTGTTCGATTAAGTTGGACACACTCCAATACTACATTTTTTGAGATATTTTCCCAGTAGATATGTGGTGTTGTAATGAATTTGGGTTTTGAAATGAGTCTAGTATAATGTCTCCACTATGGACCTACATCAAATGCGCAACAAAGAAGTCGAAGACCCGAAGAAGAAGGGAAAGGACGGCGGACCTGCCGCCCCTTCGTTCTTCTCGAACATCCTTACCATCCTCTTGGTATTCCTTGCCTTGGTTTCCGCATATTCGCTCTTCACAGAGAAGAAGACCGCGACTCCACCGATCTCGCTCTCGCAGCTCGCGACCGACATCCAGAACACCGACCCGAACGCGCCGAAGGTGATCGAGGTCGACGTTGAAGGCACCGATCTCAAGGTCGTCTATAGTGACGGCACGAAGAAGGATTCCAAGAAAGAGCTCGAGGCTTCACTCACCGACTCACTCACCAACTACGGCGTCTCGCCCGAGGCACTCTCGGCGGTGAAGATCGAAGTGAAGGACCCGAGCGGTTTCATGTACTGGCTCTACAATCTCGCGCCGTTCCTGTTCCCGCTCGTCCTCCTCGGTGTCCTGGTCTGGTATCTCTCGCGCCAGGTCAAACAGTCAGGCGGCATGCAAGCATTCTCCTTCGGACAGTCGAAGGCACGCGTCATCTATCCTGACGACACCGCACAGAAGGTGACCTTCAAGGATGTCGCCGGAGTGAAAGAGGCGAAAGAGGAGCTGCAGGAGATCGTCCAGTTCCTGAAACATCCGCAGAAATTCCTCGACATCGGCGCACAGATCCCGAAGGGCGTGATGCTCATGGGTGGACCGGGCACTGGCAAGACCCTTCTTGCGCGTGCGGTCGCTGGTGAAGCAGGAGTGCCGTTCTTTCACCTCTCAGGCTCGGAATTCGTCGAGATGTTCGTCGGTGTCGGCGCGTCACGCGTGCGAGATCTCTTCCGCATGGTCAAGAAAGAGGCTCCCGCGATCATCTTCATCGATGAGATCGACGCCGTCGGCCGCGTGCGCGGTACCGGTGTCGGTGGCGGCAACGATGAACGTGAACAGACCCTGAACCAGATCCTAGTCGAAATGGATGGCTTCGAGCCGAACGAGAAGGTGATCGTGATGGCGGCGACCAATCGCCCCGACGTCCTCGACCCGGCACTCCTTCGCCCAGGCCGCTTCGATCGCCGCGTCATCCTCGACCTTCCGGACCTCGCCGACCGTGAGCAGATATTGAACATCCATGCGCGCAAGAAGCCCTTGGCTGAGGATGTGAACCTCCATGTCAGCGCGGAACGTACCCCGGGCGTCTCCGGTGCGGACCGGTACTCGCTGATGAATGAAGGTGCGATCCTCGCTGCTCGCGAGAACAGGAAGAAGGTCAGTCAGTATGACCTGATCCGTTCGATCGAGAAGGTGATGATCGGACCGGAGCGCAAGTCGCGTCTCCTCTCCGATGATGAGAAGAACATCACCGCATACCACGAAGGTGGTCATGCGCTCGTCGCATCACTTCTGCCGAACTCCGATCCGGTCCACAAGATCTCGATCATCTCGCGCGGACACGCTGCAGGATATACCCTGAAACTCCCGGTCGAAGAACGCCAGTTCCACACTCGAAAGGAATTCCTCGACGACATCGCGGTCTCACTCGGCGGATATGTCGCAGAGCTGATGATGTTCGACGACCTCACTACCGGACCTTCGAATGACCTCCAGGTCGCGACCGCCCTCGCGCGCGACATGGTGTCGAAGTACGGCATGTCGACCACGCTCGGCCCGATCGCATTCGAGGCATCAGGCGGCATGCTGATGAACCGCGGCGGCTTCGTCGACAAGGACTACTCGCAGGACGTCGCGATGCGCATCGACAAGGAGGTCGAGAAGATCATGAACGACCAATTGGTCCGTGCACGCGAGCTCCTCACCAAGTACAAACCGGTCCTCGATGCGATCGCCGTCGAACTGATGCGCGTCGAGTCGATCGAGCGCGAAGAGTTCGAGAAGATCCTCGCACTCCACGGCATCAAGGCCAAGCGCAAGGCGAAGGAAGAGGTGTACGTCGCTCCTCCCATGGCCGAGACGGTCAGCGCCGAGGTCCCGGAGGGGAGTGAGGACGATGTCCCTCCCGCCGCGATCCCCGCCAGCCCAGCACCCGCACCGTCACCGCGCGCACAGGTGACCAGCGAAGTGGTCGAGAGCAACCCTGCTCCCGAGAACCCGAAACAGGGAAAGAAGAATAAGAAATAGTGAGACAGACCCGCCTCTAGAGATATCTCTGGGGCGGGTTTGTGCTTGACCCAAGCCCGAGGTGTTGTCACACTGAAGTCGGATGCTCACCTCAAGGAGTCGATCATGTCCACGTTCGTGATGCAGCACTGCACCATCCGTGCCTCAGGAAGGAAGGTGGAACTCTTGGCGCTCGTTCCTTCCAAGTACGTCGAACTTTCTGCGGTCATCGAAGAACTCGAATCATTTCCGTTCGCGGAGGTGTTCCAACCGGAATTCTTCCTCGACGTATCCACTTCCGAGTTGCGCAAGTTGCGCGACAAATTCCCGAAACTCGCCTGCGCGACGGTGCTCTTCAATGATCTGACCGTGCGCTATCCGCTTGAGCGTGGAGAAGAACCCGAACAGGTCACCGAGGACCGTTACCTCTCTCCCGTCGAAGATGTCATTCTGCTCGCCCCAGTGGGCAGCCTCTGCCTCCTCCAGTAGGGGGCTTTTTCTTTTCGAG
>CAYXYK010000001.1:349766-385503 GCA_964469335.1 uncultured Candidatus Saccharibacteria bacterium
CCCGACCTCACTGTTGGCGGTGATGGTACCCCCGTGCCGCTCGATGATACGTTTCGTGATCGCAAGTCCGAGTCCTGTACCGTCCGCGTGATTCTTCCGGACACGATAGAATCGCTCGAACAGATGTGGGAGATGCTCCGTTGATATGCCGATCCCGTTGTCAGAGATTCTCACGGTAGCCTCGCCGGACGTAGCGGTGAGCTCGATATCGATGGTGCGCATCTCGGCGCCCTCTTTCCCCATGTATTTCACCGCATTGCTGATCACGTTGGTGAACGCTTCGCGCAGATCCTCGCCGCTACCGCGCACTTCGCACCGCTCTTCGATCGATGAACGGATCGATATGTTCTGCTCCGCCGCAACGATCTCGATGTATTCGACCAGATCGAGCAGGAGTTCAGAAAGGTCGAGACGCTCAAGTGGGGCATCTTGGTTCAGTTCGAGCCGGGAAAGTTTCAACAGGTCGTTCACGAATTTTGATGTGACATCGATCGACCGCTCGACCGCCGCGAGCTCGGGTATTCCGGGAGAGCCTTGTCGCAGACTCTCGATCTCGTTCTTGAGTATGGTGAGTGGCGTCTGGAGTCCGTGCGAGATATCGTGCATCGTCTGACGTTCTTCTTCACGAAGCCGCTCGACCTCAAGCGTGCGCTCTTCGACCTTTTGCTCAAGATGTTCCGAGTATGCTGCGACCTTCGCATAGAGTGCGGCTTTCTCATATGCGGTAGCGAATTGTGTCGAAAAGTTCTCGACCAGATCGATGTCCTTTCGCACATATCCTTCGCCGGAGAGTTTCCCTCCGATGACGATACTCCCGAGGTTTCGCGCCCGGGAGATGATCGGTATCACGAGCATTCCCATGTCATCCCTTGCACTCGTCAGCTCCCGCCCGCCTTCAGGTCCGTCTGGAGTCGTGATGATGAAATCGACGGAAGAAGCATGCAATATCCGCATGATCGCTCGAGATGATTCCGCTATCAGCTTTTGTGGATCGAGGTTGTCGTCCCCGATACGACTCAGCTCTCTTGATGCAGCGGCAAAATCATACGCATCTCTGAAGAACACGGGATCGGTCAAGCGCGTGAACGATCTTTCGAAATGGGTCACTCCTAAGATCCCGATGAGGGTGGTCATCCCCGCCGCGAATGTCGCTGTCGCACCGGTCGTCTCCTTGAGCAGGTATCCGAGGATCGTGAGTATCGCCAGGTAGCAACCGAAAGCGAACGAGAACAAGAGGATGTACCCGAGTCCTCGCTGGACGATTGTCCTGATGTCGAGGAATCCGTGCATGTTGATCGAGTAGGCGACATATCCCGCTAGGACGAGCGTGAAGATCGGACCGATCGCATTGAAAAAATAGATATCGAACGCGACGGGAAGTACGGAGTTCGTAAGCACTCCAACGACCGCTGCGATGGTATACCCGTAGAACAACATATTGAGCTGCTGTGTGCGCGCGGTTCCGGACTGTGCGCGCCTCCTTCGTTCGATGATGAAGACGGGAGCGATGACGAACATCAGCGCGAACAAGGAGTAATAGGTGGAAAGCGTCCCAGCTCCAAGGATGGTGTACCCAGCATCGGTGATCCGCATCGAACTGAACATCGCGCCGTCCATAAAGCTGAGCAATGCGAACGATACTCCGATCGCGAATGCACCGTATGCGAGTGGCGGCAGCGGTCGCGCCTCATCCGTAACGGTCAATACGAACCATAGTTGAGCGGTCAACAGAAATGCCGCAGCTACGAAGATGCACTTCTCGACAGTAACACTTTCTAACCACAGATTCAGAAAGATGCCGAGCGTCCAAAGAAAGATGAATGCAAGATAGGTCGCGAACGCGAATTTCGTACGTGAATCACGGAGGTCCGAGAGTACGATCTGCAGAAGTCCAAAATTCCCCAGTAGGGTGAGTCCGAGAGTGACGAGGGTAAATAGCAGCATTTGAAAAAAAGACCGACGAATTCTCGCCGATCTGAATGAATGGTAGCACAGAATTTTCCTTGCTAAACGGCCTCGCTTGTGGCCCGATATGCTGCGATCTCCTTGAGTACCCGACGGCTTCCCGCTGCGGCATTTCCGACCAAGAACCCGTAGCAATGTTGTCTGATGTTAAAAAATGTCTCCCAGTTCGCCCTGAATTCGGCGGTTTTCTTCGAGAGGTCCGGTTCGCCGAAACTCACGAGCGGACAATCGAGTTCCCGTGCGATGAGACGAATGCCCCTGTTCGTCGTCATCGCGATGTACTGGATGTCGAGCGACTCCGCGAGGAGGACGATCTCCGCTGCGAGCCCAAGTGAGATCAATTGCCCGGTCATACCGTCCGCTACGTCTGTCGAGACCGCCCGACCTCCGCATTCTGCGCAGGCGCTGCGACGCAGCGGTTGGCCATTCGACAGTTGAGCGAAGATGTCCTTCTCGAAATATGTTTCGATCGTGAGCGGGTGGTGTGTGTCCGCACGGTACAGTCCGCAGCAGCCGACGATCATCCCGTCGATGGTTGCGGAGATGTAGTGATCGGGCGTACCGGTCATGAGCGCGGAAAGCTTTTCGCTGTAGATCTTTCTTGCGAAACCCAGGGTGTCGGCATAATGCGTGTCGTCCATGGTGACGTTGCGAAACTTGATCATGAGCAGTTCTCCTTATCGTTGGGTCGAAGTATTCACCGCGGTAATGCAATGGTTCTGATCCGCATAGGTGTTGCCGAGATGCGTGATCATGAACCCGGCCTCCTGTAGCATGTCCCGGAGGCCATCGGCAGTAAAGAAATGAAAAGTCTGTTCGCTATAGATGATCCGGTTGAACATCGCGACACGAACGAGTGAGCGTATGAGTTCCGGATCGTTCGTCGCTTCGTGTATCAGTAAGCGCTCTCGTTCCGGTGAAGAGTGTGCGTTTCGCCAGTACTCGTCCGGTTTCATGCTCCCGCAGTGGGCCTTAAGGATGAGACCGTTCTCGTACCCCTGCCTTGGGGTGACCATCACCAGCTTCCCGCCGACCTTGAGCACTCGGCTGAATTCGCGAAGTGCGCCGAGTGGGTCGGCGAGCGCATACAGCGTATTCACGCTCGCGATCCGGTCGAACGTCGAATCGGGGAAGGGGAGTCTCGCGTTGAGATCGGTGAACATGATCGTCGTAACACCGTTCCCCGCCAGCTTCTCTTTTGCGCGCTCGATCATCGTCATGGAGCTGTCGCAACCGATGATCCTCGCATCGGGGTCGATCGCAGTGAGGAGTTTGACCATCAGGTTTCCCGTGCCGCATGCTGCATCGAGGACTCTCTGTCCCGGCTGGACATCGATCCGTCGTGCGACCTCGTCCATCATCGACTGATAAGGGGAAAGTTGCGAAAGTACGTCATAACATCTCGCATACTCTTCCCAGTCTGTCCGGTTGCCGTGCATCAATTCATTCGTTTCCATCGTGTGCCTCGCTTGAGATATAAAGAACAATACCCATCGTAACTATAGCGAGCATTGCCTTTGGAAACGCTGGAGAAATGATAAGAAAATCCTGAAGCAAAGTTCAGAATTTGATAAACCTCTGGTCATCCGCGACTCGCTACGGATTGCGGCCCAATCGGTATCCCACTCCCGAGACTGTGTGGATGAGCCTCCGCTTCGTTCCGACGTTGAGTTTCTTTCTCAGGCTGAGGATATGTGATTCGATCGTGTTCGAGAACGGGTCCATTGAGGTGCTCCAGACGTGTTCCATGAGCATCCCGCGTGAAACGGTACTGTCTTCGTTTTTCATGAGGTATTCGAGCAGCGCGAACTCCTTTCTTGTGAGTGCCACCTCTGTCTTTCCTCTCTTCACTGCATGGCGCTGCGTGTCGAGGATCAGGTCATCGATCGAAAGCACGGTCGTTTCCATCCTCCGTGGTCGGCGAAGAAGTGCCCGGACCCTTGCGATGAGTTCCTGCAGTGAGAACGGCTTGCTGAGATAGTCATCTGCCCCCGCATCCAGAAGCTCGATCTTGGTTGTCGTTTCAGAACGTGCGGAAAGGATCAGGATGGGGTACATCTTTCCCGAGCTGCGTACCGCTCTGCAGATTTCGATACCGGTCTTTCCTGGCAGCATGTTATCGAGGATGACCAGGTCGTAGTTGTTGTGCAGTGCCATTTCCATCCCCGTTTCGCCGTCGGGCGCGACATCAACGGCAAAATATTCGGCACTGAGGCTCATTTCGAGGTAGTCAGCTATTTGCTGCTCATCTTCAACTAGGAGTATTTTCATCTCATTGCGAGGTCTAGAGAACAGGAGGTCATAAATATTTTATCTTTATGTGATAAATACTTTATCAAAATTTTAGCATACAAATGGGAAAATGTTCATGGGATAGTGTGGCGACATTGTCCACTTCTTGTTCTTTTCAACGAAAGGAAATACAGATGCGAGTAGAACTAGCTAGATTCGATCACCTAGACGACATCATGGTGATCGAACGGGAGACCTTCGGTGAGGTCGGAGAGGGGGCGATGGCTTCACGTGAACTCATGAGGTCACGCATCGAGCGATGCAACGTCCGCGGCGACGGATGGTTCTTTGTCGCGGTTCACGAGGGTCAGGTCATCGCGTACCTCGTACTCCAGCCCACCGATGTGCTTCCCGAGTCCTGTGTTTCATGGGACGCGTCAACTGACTTTGGCACATTCGAGCATACCTACAACGAAGAAGGGGAAACGATCTTCGGAGTCTCCCTTGGTGCGAAAAGGAACGCTCCTCCTGGAGCGGCGAGTTTTTTGATACACAAGGCCCATGTGGTCTGGATAGAGCGGAAGCGAAAACGCATCATGCTGTGTTCACGCATACCAAGTCTCAGTCACGCGATGGAGCACTCCGGAGTGTCCGCAGAAGAGTACTGTTTCCGTGTCGACGAGAATGGAAAGCCGCTCGATTGGTTGCTTCGCGAGTTTCACGAGGTGTTCGGCGTGTTGCCTGCGAGGTTCCTCCCCAACGGTTACATGCCGGATCAGGAATCCGGCGGTCACGGTGCGCTTTTCGTTATCGAAGATCCCTATGCAGTGCTCGAACTCACGCTTCTGCGGGTCTACGAGTCCGGGATCGCACAAGGGAAAAGAAGTTCACGCGGCAACAGGAAGGAGAAGACCAAATGAACAGTACAGACTTGACTGACGAGCGCCTCGCCCACCTTACGGGCGGATTCAGGCAGTGGTATGACACCGACGAACAGCGCTTCATCGAGGCTGCTACGGCGTATGTCCCGTACGGCTGTCCTGATTGGGGTGAAACGGACGGTGGGCGCAACGACCTCTGTGCATTCTGCGCGCTTCCAAATGCGGTCGCCGAGTATCGTGTCGCTTTCTATGGCGGCAACACGGTGTCGCATGCCGATCATCTGGATTTGTTCCGCAGGACGCTCCGCATGATGGGTGACGAGAAGAAGTTTCACACGCTGATGATCTTCAATGCGGGAAGCTTTCTTGCGATGCCCGTTCCTGTCCAGCAAGGACTCTTCCAGGCGGCGATGGAGTATCCGTTCATGAAACGGATCGTCATCGAGGCGCGTGCTCCGCTCATCACAGATGCGGCACTCCGCCTGCTCCTCGGCATCCTCGAGCCATTCGGAGTGAAGCTCACGGTACGCGTGGGGGTCGAAACGAGCGACGACCATCTCCGTCTCAAGGTGCTCAAGAAAGGGCATTCCCGAGGGCAGCTGGAGAAAGCAGCGCATGTGATGAGGAATCTCGGTGTCACTTCCGGAGGGTACGTGCTGCTCAATCCTGCGCCTGGGCTCGAAAGAGCTTGGGCGAAAGCGGAAGCGATCACGACCATCGAGTGGGTCCTCGACAGGGAGCAGGGTCTTGGGATGGACGAGGTGTATTTCGGTCCAACCTGCGTCGGGCAAAACACTGCACTGGCAAGACACTGGGAGGACGGCAGCTTCACCCCTGCCGACCTCCTTGCGGTGCTCGAGGTACTTCACGCTGTACTCCCGAGACATCATGGAAAGCTGCATCTGCTGCCATTCGTCGACGAACCACCGTTTCTCGCGGTGCCGTCGAACCATGTCCCTCGTGGTCTCCCGCAGTCGCTCGAAGGCGCTCTCGGGTGCGATATGGCGTACCACCGCATGTTCGATGCGTTTCGGACAACGCACGATCCATCGCTCCTTCACATGATCCCGTGTTCATGCATTTCGCGGTAAGGATTCAGTCCTCCACGCGGAGGACTTTTTATTGTTATGACATATACTTATAGAGAATCGCCGGCACTTTACTTTCTAATAACGATAGGCAATGAATGACTACGTCATTTTCGCGATCTTGGTACCGAATGTCATCCTGGGGGTAGGGATACTGCTGCGTAATCCGACCCACCCGCTCAATCGCTTATATGCTGCGTTCGTCACCGCGCTCAGTATATGGATGGTATCGAATAATCTTGAGAATGAACCGTCGATCGTCGGAGAGCGTTTCCTGTCTTTCTTCCTTCGGGTCGACTTCTTTTCTGGCGTGTTCACCTTCTATTTTTGGTTCCGCTTCATCTCTGCACTCACTGAGAGCAAGCTTGAGCAGATGGAACATGGGTGGATCAAGCGCTCGCTCTTCGTTGCTTCGACGCTTTTGGCGTGCTCCGCGTTCGCAGGTTCATACCTCATCTCGGATGTATCTTTTGATGGTGAGGTCATCCGTTTCAGCGACGGGGTGCTGTTCCCGTGGTATGCGACCCTTCTGTGTACACTCATGGGCGGAGGGGTCATATTATTGCTGACCGGAAGAAGGAAGGCGAAACGACAAGAAAGGAAAGTGCTTGTGCACCAGATCGATCTTGTCATCCTCGGCTCCGCGATCTCACTTGTCATCGCGCTGCTCACCAATCTTCCTCAGGCATACTTCCATATTCCTCTCGCCCTTTCGCGGATCGGCATCTACGGGATGGTGCTCACGGTCATATTCACAGGCATGGCGATGGTACAGGCGAAGTTGTTCGAAATGCGTGTGCTGGTCATCCGCTCACTGCTCTATCTCTTTTTCACTCTGATTTTTTCTGCGGCAATCGTTACCTTCGTCTTCTATCTGTCCGTCGTCGTCTTCGGCAACGAGTTCGACGGTCGAGTGCTGGTCATCGCCATTCTGATCGCCACGGTGGCGACCATGAGTCTGGACTATCTGCAAAAATGGTTCAGGCGCATCACTGATCGCGTTTTCTTCAAGGGGCGATACGATACGAGGAATGTACTCGATCAGGTCACTCGTGCCATGGTGGAGGAGAGCGAGCTGCATGACATGGGTATCCGGTTACTTGAGATTATCTCGAACGAATTCCGAACACAAAAAGTCTCCTTCCTTTTCTTTTCCGAAAGGGAGGGTGAACATGACTGGCTTGCGAAAGGATTCTCATATCAGATACCTTCGGAGATCGAGACGGCATATCGGTCCGGACTCTTTACCGGACACATGATCGTCGACGACCTGCCTGAAGATGAGGTCAAGAGCGTGCTACTCTCTCAAAGTATTGACGCGGTGTTTCTGATAAAAGACAACGAAAGTCCGATCGCGCTCCTTTTCTTGGGTCCTAAGCTCTCCGGTGAGCCCTTACATGAAGAGGATGTCTCATTCCTCAAGCTGTTGACCTCCGAGATTGCGATCGGTATCCGCAATGCCCAGTCATACACGGCACTTCGGAAACTCTCAGCAGAGCTTGAGCAGCGAGTACTGGATCGCACCCGTGAACTTGAGGAGTCGCAAGCGAAAGCGTTGGCGAAGGCCCAGGAAGTCGTTCGCCTTAAGGATGAGTTCGTGTTCCTCGCTGCGCATGAATTGCGCACCCCGATCACCGCTATCCGCGGATTCCTTGAGCTCACGACCGATGAGATGGATAAGTTTCCGAAAGACATTCAGGATAATCTGCTCGCGATCAGCGGCGCAAGTGACCATTTGAACCAGATGATCACGGACTTGCTTGAGATAGCTCGATCAGAGAACGGCACTGCCTCGCTTGCGGCAAAGCCGACCGAATTCAAACCGATCCTCGATCAGGTCCTTGCTGGACTCTCTTCGCTCATCGCCGAAAAAGACATCGCTCTCACAGTGCAAATGAGCCCTTTGCCGCCCGTGCTCTGCGACACTTCGAAGACTCGGGAGGTATTGATCAACCTGATAGGGAATGCGATCAAATACAACCGGGAACATGGTATAATCGAAATCACGGTCTATTGTCCGCCAGGAGAGCGATTTATGATGTTCGAAGTCCGCGATAACGGATACGGAATCCCGAAAGACCAGCAAGCGAAGATTTTTCAGAAGTTCTTCCGTGCTGTTTCAAAGAAGACGGAAGACATACTCGGTACCGGGCTTGGATTGTTCATCACGCGCATGCTGGTCGAGCGCATGGGTGGGAAGATCAATTTCACATCTTCAGGGGAGATGGGCACCACATTCTCGTTCACTTTACCGCTCGCATAAACATCATATGGAAAAAAAGAAAAGATTGCTGCTCCTCATTGAGGATAATCCGCTCCTGATGGAGCTCTATGTCACTGCGTTCGAACATGCGGGTTATGACGTGGTTTCCGCACATAGCGGTGAAGAGGGACTTGCGGAGATCGAGAGTAAGAAACCCGACGGAGTCATCCTGGACCTCTTGATGCCGGGGAAGGTGGACGGCCTTGGGGTCCTTGAGTCGATACATGGCAATGCAGGAAATAGCGGGATCAAGATTCTTGTGTTCAGTGCCGCTAAATCGGAATTGCTCGAGCGCGCAAAGACACTCGGTGCACTCGAGTGTTTTGCGAAACCGGAACTTTCAGTGTCGGAACTCGTGCGCCGCGTGTCGGAGCATATGGGGGTTGAAGCCGCGCCGAACTCCTGACCCGCGAGTTATCCACAGGGCAGGTGACTGAGGACTTGCAAGCTTTTGTGGCGGGTGATACAGTAAATGAGTTCAATCACTGATTGAACAACTTTTAAAGACCACTCCTCGGAGCGGTCTTTAATCTTTTATGTCAGGAAAAGTGATTATCAAGTACCGGCCTTGCCGGGTTTTTATTTGTACGAATGAAAAGAGTGTATTAGTCTATGCATACACGTCGGTGTATCGTTGAGTATTTTGTCCACCCGTAGCTCAGTTGGTAAGCCAATTCCCGCGGAGCCGGGGAACCGGGTTGGCTTTTTCGATAAGGAACCGCCCACCGGCGGTGCATTCACACAACTCGTCTTCTCCGTTACACTACGAAGACGAACTCGAATAGAGCGTCGTCTTTGGGGAGGCAACGAGAGATAAGTAAGTTTCTTAACTTACATGAATCGAGTGAACCTTCCTCGTATTTTAAAAACTTAGTGCACGCATAGCTCAGTTGGTAGAGCGGTCGTCTTATACACGATTGGTCCTAGGTTCGAGTCCTAGTGCGTGCACTAAGTTTTGAAAATATCTGCATGGGATTCGTGCTTGGAGGATAAAAAAAGAGCCGCACGAATGCGGCCCTCACACGATTTCATCGATCAACCCTCTTTGAAGAGCTTCTTTGGCAGAAAGCTTCCTGTCCTCCCGTAGCAAGGCGAGTGCTTGTTCCCTGGTCATCCGGGCCCGCTCCATGATCGGAGCGATGAGCTTCATCTGGAGCCCGACACCTTTTTCGCGATTTGCTTCTGCGAGTTTTTCGTCAAAATAGATCATGAAGCTGACACGCCAGCTACCGAAGTGGTAGTGAAGGGTTGCGTCCGCTCTCATCCGGCGAACCTTCGCGTACTGCAGGATGACCGCAGCGATCGAACCGGCCTCGCCGATCACGGTAGCGCTGACATCCACTGGACTCTTCTTGATCACCTCGATCATCTTGAGGCCTTCGTCGACATCGCCCCCCTTGGAGCTGATGAGGATTTCGAGTTGCTTCTTCTTGGAATGAGCCATCCTGACCGCGCGGTCGAGCATGAACGTCGTTGCACCGTCGATCTGCTTCAGGGGGATACCATGAAGGATATTCACGAGAACCTCCTAGCTGTTTGCTTGCAAAAAAACTCCGTATCGGTATAATAATATATTATATTTTAACTAATATGTCAAATATGTCTGGACAAGAAGAAATGCTCCCTAAGGACGAAGTGGTTGCTCAGGAAGAAGCTGAAGCAGGAAACCAGCCTGATCCTAAGCCGTTATCTGAGACTGGCTATCAGGTCAATCCTGACGGTTCAGTGAGCGCCCCCGGCACCAAGTGGGATAAGGAATAGTATCCTCCCGATACTGTAGATTAGTGATAAAATGCAACGGTTACGCCGTTGCATTTTAATTTCCTATTTTCTCGATCCATGCATATCCGTATCAAACGCATCGACAAAGAACTTCCTCTTCCTGAATACAAGACTTCGGGAGCTGCTGCATTTGACCTATCTGCACGGGCGACCACCACCATTGCACCAAAGAGCGTTGGCTATATTCCGCTCAATGTCTGCATCGAGCCGCCCGTGGGTTACTTCGCGCAGCTGGTGCCGCGCTCGTCGCTTCATAAGCGCGGGCTGATGCCTGCGAATGGATTTGGGGTGATTGATGCCGACTATTCCGGCAACGAAGATGAGTATAAGGCAGCGCTATATAATTTCACTGACGAAGCAGTGGTGATCGAGCGAGGGGAGCGGATCATGCAGGTGGTGATCGTTCCGTATGCACGTGTGAATTTCACTGAAGTCGATGACATGGGAAATGAGAGCCGAGGAGGATTCGGTACGACTGGAAGACAATAAAAAGTGACCCGCGGTTGCAGGTCACTTGAAGGGTACACGATGGAGGCGCATCAGCAAGCGGATCCGTTCGTGAGCATCGTCGGGTACTTTGTCGGTCTTTTTCATGAACAGCGTCTTGCTTCCACCGCGTGCTGGTGTGCGCATGTGGAGCAAATCTCGGCTCTCGAGGAAATCGATCGCGCGGAGTGCTTCGTTTTGAGCGATATCTCGGAAACGCTGGCAAATCCGCTCGACGATTCCATCGAGCTTCTTGGGGTAATTATCGGTCTGTTCCAGCACCAACACCTCGGTAGCGAGTTGCCTCTTCATTATTTCTCGATCCATCAGGTACTCCTTTCTGGTCGTCTGGGATAACGCTATCAGACAATGATAAATTCGCAACAAAAAGAAACGAACGCCTCTTGAGCGTTCGTCATTCTGGGGTGTAGATGTATCGATGTGCACCCTTCACTTTTTCGAGAATGGGGAGGTACCCATCGGGGACAACATCGGCGAGATTCACTAGCGGGTGGTACACCGTATATGTGAAGGTGAGTTCGACCAACCCGCGACTGGCGAGGAAGTCGATCCTTCCGACATATTCGCGGATGGAGAGGTTCTTCGTCTTTGCTGCAAGTTCTCGGTGTGCATCGCCGAGTGTGCGCGGCGAGCGGTGCATCACCAGGAGGATGAGGGTGTCGCGGAAAATGACCTTCGGAATATGGATCGGCATAACGGTCTCCGGAAGTGCTTCTGTGTAGAAGTTACCAACTGTGTGGGAATATGCAACTTCGTCTCCCTATATGGATCGACCCCGCACGAATGCGGGGTCAGGGGGTTTGTGGATGAAGACTTTCGAGTAACTCGACGAGTTCGAACAACGAACCCGGGACGATCGGAGAAAGTGCGATCTCGAGCGGTTTCGGCGTTTTAGGAGAGCGTTCACGGAGCCGCATCATCACGCATCCACGGTCATGCAGAAAATCGATTCTGGCATCGTATTCGCTTTCACTCACACCATGCGCGAGTTCAAGGAACTCCCTTCTTGCGATGACGTACTTCGTCCACTTCGTACTGGTCTTCATGAGGATCTCGAACTCCAATTCCATCATTTTGAGTCGGGACATCTTGGCTCCTGATTGTGCGACTACGCTGAGCCTAGCAGTATCGGCAGAATCCGCAACTATTCGAAATGGGTCGGCTTCTCGCGCTCGGAAAGTCGCGCGAGAATGGAAGGGTAATGTGAAAGTGAAATATCCTCAGTGAGTAAACGTTTTGCTTCTTCGCGAGCCGCTTCGACCATCTTGATGTTCTTGATCGCTTCCATGCCGATGTCGGAGATGCCCCATTGTTTGCCGCCGCCGAGCTCTCCAGCGCCGCGCAAGGTGAGATCCATCTCGGAGAGTTCGAAGCCATTCTTCGCGGTGGTGAGTGCCTTGAGTCGCTCGAAGGTCTTCTCACCTTTTGTCTCAGAGAACAGATAGCAGTACGCTTGGTCCGAGCTACGGATCACGCGTCCGCGCAGTTGGTGGAGCTGTGCGAGACCGAATCGCTCCGCTCCTTCGATGATGATCACGGTCGCATTGGGGACATTCACTCCCACTTCAACGACTGAAGTTGCGCATAGGATGTTGACCTCTCCCGCAGCGAAGCGCTCCATCACTTCGTCTTTCTCGGCTGGTTTCATCTTGGAGTGGAGAATATCTATCTCGTACTCGGGGAATACCTTGTCCTTGAGTCGCTTGGCTTCTTCCTTCACCGACTTTGCGATGATCGCCTGTTCTTTCTCCGGGTCCGGCTCATCGATGCGCGGGCAGATGACGTAGAGCTGTCGACCTGCCTGTAGTTCTTTGCGTATTCTTTCGTAGGTTGCTTCACGCTTCCCGACCGGAACGATCTCCGTGATGACCGGCTTTCGACCCGCGGGCATCTGGTCGAGAATGGTGAGATCGAGATCGCCATAGAGGGTGAGAGCTAGGGTGCGCGGGATAGGTGTCGCGGTCATCGAGAGGAAGTGTGGGGCGAGATGTGATGCACCTTCCTTCTGCACGAGTTTTGCACGCTGCGCGGTACCGAAGCGATGCTGTTCGTCGATGATGACATAGGCGAGATGTTTCCATTTCACGCTCTTCTGGATCAGCGCGTGCGTGCCGATGACGATCGGGATCTCACCGTTCGCAACCCACTTGAGGAATTGCGTACGCGAGATATCGGTCCAGCCCCCCGGGTTCACCTTGGAAGGGAACTTGCGGCAGCCGCTTCCGGTGATGAGACCGATGTTCATGCCGCTCCCGATGAAGTATTTGATGAACGATTCGAAGTGCTGGGTTGCGAGGATCTCGGTCGGACACATGTACGCGACCTGTAGCGCTCCATAGTCTTGGCCTTTCGGCCGTGTGGTCACGGTCGCATAGGTGGTTGCCGCAGCGACCGCGGTTTTGCCGCTCCCGACATCACCTTCGAGAAGGCGAAGCATTGCGCGCGACGATGCGAAGTCATGCAGAATGGTATCGAGCGCATCTTGCTGCGCCTTCGTGAGCGGGAAGCCCAATCCTTCAACAAAATCATCGAGACCCTCTTTTTGGGGAATGATGGTGAACGTTGGGTTTTCCGCATAGAGCATGCGACTCTTCTGACGTTCGAGTTGGATGAAGAAGATCTCTTCGAAGGCGAAACGTTTGCGCGCGGCGTCCGCGTGTCCTTGTTCGCGTGGTGAGTGGATCCACACAAGTGCGGTCTGGAGTGAGGGGAGCTTGTAGCGTTTAAGTATGTCCTCGGGGATGGGGTCGGCGAGAATATCGAGTACTCCGCTCGCAAGGAACTTCTGCAGCTTGTGATAGAACCAGGTCGAGGTGATACCTTTCGATTCAGGGTAGACAGGAAAGAATCGCAGATCGCCCCCGCTCGCCTCGTCGGCAAAGAGTGATCGACCGATGTCACCCGGAAGTGCGGGTATCTTCTCGATCTCAGGATTGACCAGTGTGACCATTCCGGTCTTTTTCTTCACCACTCCCGAAGCACGCACGAAGTCCCCTGGCGCGATCATCTTTGCCATGTACGCCTGGTTGAACCACACCAGCTTCATCGTTCCACTCGGGTCCTCGATGGTCGCCTCGCCCATCGGCACATGTCCGCGGAAGGATTTTTTCGTTCCGGATTTCTTCACCTGCCCATAGAGGGTCATACGTTCGCCGTCCTGTGCGAGTTCAATAGGCGATGCCGAGCCGCTGTCGATGTGGCGGACAGGGAAGTGGTAGAGGAGGTCGCGGACCGTCGTGATCCCGAGTCGTTTCAGGGCCCCTTTCTGGTCGGGTGACATTCGTGGAGAGTGCTTTTCGATCGGGTCGTCCGGGAGTATCGCGCTGTTTGCCATGCGCCAATCATACAGAGTCATATTCCTACTGTACATGTAGCCAACTGCCGCCCCTTTGTTATACTTCCCGTGAACGGTTCTTTCCATCAATTCACGTAAGGAGACAGCAATGCTGCACTCGATACTGTACGGGCTCTTCGAGCTTCCGCTCTTTGGGTACGCATCGTACCTCCTCATCATGACCCATGTCACCATCGTCACGGTGACGCTCTACTATCACCGCTCACAGGCGCACGGTGCCGTCGAGTTTCGCCCGTATCTGAGCTATTTCTTCCGTTTCTGGGGTTGGCTCACGACCGGGATGATCGTCAAGGAGTGGGTTGCCATCCACCGTCTCCATCATGTGAAGGATGACGGGATCGGTGATCCGCACTCGCCACAAGTGTTCGGTTTCTGGAAGGTGTTCCCATTCGGTGTCTGGCTCTACTATTTGGCGGCTAAGGATCCGTCCATCATGCATCGCTACGGGCAAGGCACTCCGCGTGACGCGCTCGAGCGCAAGGTGTTCATGAAGTACCCGTGGCTCGGTGTGACCATCATGCTTGGCATCGACCTCATGCTGTTTGGTCTTGTCGGTGTGGGCATCTGGCTCGTGCAGATGCTGTGGATCCCATTCTGGGCCGCCGGAGTGATCAACGGTATCGGACACTGGCCACTGTTCAAGTACGTCATCGGCTACCGAAGCAGCGACACCTCGGATGCATCGTCGAACATCGTTCCGTGGGGCATTTGGATCGGAGGAGAGGAGCTCCACAACAACCACCATGCCTATCCTTCATCGGCGAAGCTGTCACTTCAGCCGTATGAGTTCGACATCGGCTGGATGTACATCAGGCTGTTTGAGTATTTCGGTTACGCCAAGGTGAAGCGCTGTGTTCCACACGAAGAGCGTTCGCGCGAACTTCGCGCGGACACGTCGACCCTCACGCTCATCCGTGGCGACAAGGGATTTCTGTCGGCGAACGGCCGCAAACTCCTGCTTGCGCAGGCGAAGCGCGAACTCCGTGACCCGAAGCTCGCTTCGGTGCATGGCGTCATTGCCGAGGTAAAGAAGCTCTTGATGAGTCCGAAGTGGCACGACAACGGCAAGGCGCATCGCGATGCCCTCCTTCAAGCGGACGAGAAGATCCGCACCCTTGAAGGAAGCGGAAGCATTCTTCCGCGCATCGGCGGGTTCATCCCGCTCTTCCATGAGATCAAGAAGAATCTCACCGAGGCAGGTGCCGCCACTCCCGAGCGGGAAGGGATGCTCATCACAGGGCTCAATGTCTGGGTCGACGACATGCGTGTGATCGGTGTCGCACGGGCGAAAGCCTTTGCCGAGCGATTGGCTCGGACGGTCGTGTTTCGACCGAAGCGTGCGTGAGACGCACTTCAGCCCAGGAGGAGACCCCTGGGCTGGTTTTTTTTATGATTAGTATGACTATAAAAAGTGGTCGAGTCGGCGCGGGAGCAATTATTCTAAAACATCTTAATTTGCTTGGCGTCTCATTCGAAATCCCCCATCAGGGTCTTCTTCAGCTAATCCTTCTTTAACTAATTTTTCCCAAGGATATACCGCATTCGGTTTTTCCTGTTCCACATGTTCTTTTGCATTCATCTGATCCGAAGAATGAAGTTCAAAATCAGGATATAAACCCTGCAGATATCTATAGAGCCCCGCGCCGTATCCTTGTTTAGGTTTATTAATAGAAATGTGCTGGATGATAAGAGTTTTGGAACGATGGTTAAGTTGAAACTCAACAAAACCAACTTCTTCGCCCGAATCAGTATCTGTCACTCTTGATTCGTATATTGGAGCAATTTTCGACGGAAACTTTTCTGTCGGTTCCAGGGCGATCGAACGAGGTACCGTTTCATGAACCGAGAGGTTTTGCTCAAAAATATTCATTGACTTTTCTTTTGTCTAATCAACCTAGAATACCTAATAAGATAAAATCGTTCAATTTCTTAAATCGCTGCGCTCCTAAGTGCTTGCGACCCCGACTCGGCACCTCACAGAGCTTCGGCATTGCCTCCGTCTTTCGAATCAGGATTCTCGTCTTACAGCCGCAGTACACCTCGGCGGTTTCGCAAAGCCGAAACATCGGCGAGGTCTTCGAATCCTTCCCAGAAGCGCCTCAAGGCACTTCTTCGTCTCCGCCAAGAAAAAAGGCACCTTTCAGGTGCGCTTTTTTTCTAAGGCGGAGACGGAAGGATTCGAACCTTCGGTCCTTTTAAGGGGACGCCTCGTTAGCAGTGAGGTGCTTTCGACCACTCAGCCACGTCTCCAGATTTGCAATGCGTTTGTCTCTATTTTGCTGATTATGAACTGCGCAGTGAGGTGTCTAGATTTCTCTTGGACCCCTCGACCACGTCTCCACATATCGGAGGAGTCTCCGCTTTTGCAAGCAAAGGCACCTCTTCAATTCGGCTACTCTATCATATATGGTTTGTCTTTTCAAAACCCTTTGCAACCCTTGAGTTGGTGCTAGAATTACCACATGTCTGAACTACGAAATTCCACTCTGGTGTTCCTCGTACAGAAGCGCGGGGACATCATCGAGCGCGTCTGTTTGGCGATGAAGAAACGCGGATTCGGAAAGGGGAGATGGAACGGTGCGGGTGGCAAGGTAGAGCAAGGTGAGACGATCGAAGATGCAGCGAAACGCGAAGTCGAGGAAGAGATCGGAGTCTCACTCGAGCAGATGGAAAAGGTCGCCGAACTCGAATTCACCTTTCCGCATAATTCCGCATTCGACCAACGCGTCCATGTGTACACTTCCGAAGAATGGGGAGGAGAGATCGCTGAGAGTGAAGAGATGAAACCCGAGTGGTTCATGGTGGAAGAGATCCCGTTCAAAGACATGTGGGCAGACGACGAATTCTGGTTGCCTTTTGTCATTGCGGGGGAGAAGGTGCGCGGCGCGTTCACCTTTGCTGAAGGCGATATCGTAGAGAAGCAAAGCGTCGAAGTTGTTCAGGACTTTAATTAGTGGTCACGGATATTTTTTTCGTCGCCACTCAAAAATTTCGGCGACCATTACATGGTGAGTACACCTTTTGGGTATTTCAGAAAATACCTCAAAAGGTCTTGCGGTGCTCCAGGTGTTCGCACCTCACCCGCCTCGCGACTCACCCTGCTGGGCTCGTACCGCTCCGGCTCTCATTAGCGCGCAATGCTCCGCATTGCGAATCTCGCTAATGAGCCACAGCGATAGCGAGGACCCTTTTCGGTTTACACGCTTTCAGTGCGCGCTTCGCCTCGGCGATCGTTGCGCCAGTAGTGATGACATCGTCGATGAGGATGATGGTCTTTTCGTAGATATCCTCTCCGTGCTGCACCGCGAATATACTCTCGACATTCTTTCTGCGCTCCTCTTTCCCGTTCGTTCGTGCTTGCTGTCCTACCTCCTTCCTTTTATAGAGGATGTCATCGCGGAGCGTGATGTTCAGCCCCTCCGCTTTTCCAAGGGTAGCGATGGTCGAAGCGATCACTCCGGCATGGTTGTATCCGCGCATGCGCTTCGCCTTCTGTGATGCGGGGACAGGAACGAGGATGATCGCTTCTCCTGTCTTCTTCGCTCCGTAGGACAGTTGTTTGAAGAACTCGCGATAGAGCGCGGTTCCGAAATACTTTCCGATCGAGCGGCGATGTTTGTATTTGAGGGCCCATACCGCCTTCTTGACCAGCGGGTTCTTGTAGTCAAAGAGCGCCGCCGTGGTACCAGAGAGGGCGGTGGCTTTTACGGTGATGGTGCGCTCGCAAATGGCGCAAAGTGCAGACCCCGGCTTGTCACAGCCGATGCAGCGTTCCGGAAAAATGAAGTTCAAAAGTTCTTCCCACATGGATACGTCCATACTACAGTTCTCCGGGCTGTTGTAAATCACATGTCGGCAGGTCAGGTGATTGCGGGGTGGGGTTGATTCCGTGTTATGATATATGGCAAATGCCAAACCCGTTCGAAAAAATGTTAAGCGGACTATTCCCCAAAAAAGGCAGCGGCGCGTATGTCGGTCTCGATATCGGCGGCTCGTTCATCAAAGTTGTGCAGCTGCACAAAAAGAACGGCAAAGCAGTGCTCGATACCTATGGAGAGATAGCGCTCGGACCTCTCGCAGGGCTCGAGGTAGGGCAGGCGACCAATCTCCCTGTCGACAAACTCGTCGAAGCGATCAATGATCTTTTTGCTGAAGCGAAGGTCACCAGTCGCGACATCATGTTCTCGCTTCCTTTGACCTCGACACTGCTCACGGTGATCGAGATGCCCGACCTCGGCGATGCGAAACTCAAGGAGATGATCCCGATCGAGGCGCGCAAATACATTCCGACTTCAGTATCGGAGGTCTCATTGTCGCATTGGATGATCCCGAAACTCTCACGGACCTATGTGGACCCTGATGAGGAAGAAAAGAACAAGGGGCAGGTCGGAAAGAAAGTCGACGTGCTGCTTGCAGCAGTCCATAACGATATCTTCGAGAAATACAATGCGATCGCGCAGAAGATCGGAGCGACCAACGTCGGCTTCGAGATCGAGGTGTTCAGTACGATCCGCTCTGTGATGGGACACGACAACGCGCCTGCGATGATCGTCGATATCGGCGCCGCAAATACAAAGGTCATTGTCATTGAAGAGGGGATTGTGCGCAGTTCACATCTTACCAATGTCGGTTCTCAGGACATCACGCTTGCGCTCTCGCGATCACGCGGTGCCAGCATGCTTCAGGCGGAAGAGACCAAGCGCGAATATGGACTCCCTGGCGACCCCGCTGATCCGACCGTTGCCGAAGTCACCCGGCTTGCCGTCGAGCGTATCTTCCAAGAAGCGAATCGTATCCTTACGCGTTATCAGCATGAGAAGCGCGTTGTCATCTCAAAAGTGGTGCTCACCGGCGGCGGTGCACTGCTCAAGGGCATTCGCGAACTCGCTGCGAACAATTTCGAGACCGATGTGGTGTACGGTAATGCATTCGAGAAGGTCGAGGCTCCTGCAGTGGTGGAGCCGTTACTCAAAGATTCTGGACCCGAATTCGCGGTAGCATTAGGACTAGCACTCCGAAAACTCTAATTTCGACGATTTACTCGTCTTTCCCGACACAAATTCAGTCACCCTACTGAGAGTAGGTCTCCTCGATTTGTGTCGGTCCAAGACTTCGTAACTCATTCGAAATGAGAGTTTTTTCGTAATTGGTCAGATAGTAAATTCCAAATCATGAAAAAACGGGAAATTTGTTCATAACTTTCTCGCCAACGGCTTGTTTACTTAGTAGAATGGGTGCTAGGAATGGCAAATCAATTCGAGACATCTTTTGTCCCGCAGCAACCCCTACTCAAAGTCGAGGCGGGGCAGCGTCCGCGCGAACCACTCAATCTATCACTGATCATTTCATTGATCGTTTTCTTCGTCACCCTCGCAGTTTCAGGAGGGGCGTATTTCTATAAACAGCAGATCGACAAGCAGATCCTTGTAAAAGGCGAAGAGCTGAAAGCAGCTGAAAAACTTTTCGATACCGATAAGATCTCCATGTACAAGGATCTGCAGATGAAACTCACTACCGCAAAGACCCTGGTCGACTCTCATACGATCTTCTCACTCATCTTCGATCTCATCGAAACGAGAGCAGCAACGAACATCGGACTCACTTCACTCAATTTCGGACAAGAAGGTGCAGATATGAATCTTGCGCTTACCGGACAGGCGCCCAGCTATGAGGCAGTATATTTTCAGGTGCAGAAATGGCGTGAATCGAAGCCGGTCGTAAAGAGTGTTGAAGTGACTTCGCTCATGCTCGAAGAATCGAGCGGCATTGTCTCGTTCGGCGTGAAGATCTCCATTGATCCAAAGACCATCGGGTATGCGCGCATGCTTGCGGCAAGCGGTGCCAAGGCGCAACAACAGGCCGCCACCGTTGCGAGTACTTCAGAGGCACTCCCGCCGCCCGAGAAACAGACACCTTCCGCCACCTCGACCAAGCTGAACGCCAAGTTATCAACCACAACCGCACAATGAGACGCTTTCTTGCCCCAATTTTCTTCATGCTGGTCGCCTCCGGGATATATGTGATGTATATCGATTCGGTCTATGGAGAGATCATGATATCGCTTGCAAGGAAAGATGCGATCGAGAAGTCGATTGTGGATGCATCGACCGCAAAGGAACGTATCGAACAGCTTGCCGCGATCGAATCGAGTTTTCCGCCTGATTACGAGGTAAAGCTCCGCACACTCCTTCCGGACAGTATCGATCCGACCCGTCTTGTTGTCGAAGTGAACGCAATGGCGCTTCGCAACGGACTCCATATCACTACACCGACGATCGGGAAGATCGAAAACACCAAGAAGACCCCCCTTCCGTTTGTCCGCTACACCATCAGTTACACCGTACGTGCGACGTACACAGGTTTCAGGTCCCACCTCCGTGACCTTGAGAGTAATCTTTCGCTTCGGGACGTGACTTCGCTTGCGTTCACCTCTCAGGAGACGGATGCGGATGTGCAGCAGTACAGAAGCCCTGAACTCGTCCCCCATGACTACAGTGTGGTACTCGTTACTTACTCACTTCACTGATCAATATGTTCGCCAAACAAGCACTCATCGATCTCGGCATCGTCCTCATCGCTCCCGTCCTCGTCATCGGAAGCTTCTTCCTGTGGGGAGGAGCCGGGGACACTGCGCTCCTCTCTGGCACACCGACTGCTGACCTTTCTCCTGACCAGCCTGGAGCGAAGACCAAGTTGGCACTCGACACGCTCAGTGGTATCGCGCTCGACGATGCGCTCTTCAAGGATGAGGCATTCACCTCACTCTCGACCTTCAATGTGACGATTCCTGAAGTCGAGATCTCTCGTGACTTCCCGTTCACCCCGCCGGCGGTCATAGAGGAGAAGCTCCGTCAGGCCCGTCTCGGCAATGTTGCGAACAAGCCCAAGACGACCCAAACCGTAAGCGCACCGAATCTGTCACAGAAGATCAACGACCTGAAGAAGTCGATCAGCGGTCAGTGATCCTACTGTCACTCGTCAATTGATTTCAATATCGGTGATGGTTTGCTATCATAGTATGGTAGCGAACTTTTTGTTTCATGAGCTTTCTTTTATTCCTATCCAAAAAAGGCCTCTTCCGTGAAGAAGATATCCCGGAGCTTGTCTCGCAGGCGGGGAAAGCGCGCGGAGGAATGGAAGAAGTGCTCGTCTCGGGTGGAATGACAAAAGAAGATATCAGCACCCTCAAAGCTGAATACTATGGGATGGAGATGCGGGATCTCGCTGGTGCGAAGGTCGCCGCAGAAGTGCTCAAGTATATTCCCGAGGAGTCTGCGCAGCACTACCAGGTCGCACCGCTCGGAGTCGTCGACCACGTCCTTGAGGTGGGTATCGTCGATCCTGACCAGACGCAGGCGCGGGATGCCGTGCAATTCATCGCATCGAAACTTGGCATGCCGTTCAGGCTCTATCTTATCTCGCAGGCGGATTTCGATCAGATACTCATCCAATACCAGAATCTTTCAGGTGAGGTCACTCAGGCTCTCTCCGAGCTTACTGAAGGAGCTTCGAAGGCAGCACTCGACGAGAGTGCACCGACCGAAACGGTCTCATCTGCGGACACCCACGAACACGTGGAAGAGGCCGAGGGAGGGGAGAGTAAGATCGTTGAAGATGCACCAGTCACGAAGATCGTTGCCGTCATTTTGAAGCATGCAGTCGAAGGACACGCGTCTGATGTGCACATCGAGCATACCGGAGACAAGGTACGTGTACGTTTTCGTGTAGATGGTGTGATGTATACCTCGCTCATCCTTCCGACCAATGTACACAATGCCATCGTTGCGCGCATCAAGATCCTCGCGCAACTGAAACTCGACGAGAAACGCAAACCGCAGGACGGACGTTTTTCGGCGAAGATGGACGGAAAGAAAGTCGATTTCCGTGTTTCGACGTTTCCCGCATATTATGGAGAAAAGGTGGTGATGCGTATCCTTGATACCGGTCGCGGTATCATCACGCTCGATATGATGGGAATGTCGCCCGAGCATCTTGAGCTCGTTCGCAATGCGATCCGTACTCCCTATGGTCTCATTCTGATCACAGGACCGACGGGTTCGGGTAAGTCAACGACGCTCTATTCCATGCTCAATGAGCTCGATAGAGAGAAGCGGAATGTCATCAGCCTTGAGGACCCTGTTGAATACAATATTCCGGGAGTGAATCAGTCGCAGGTGCGTCCCGAGATCGGATATACGTTCGCGAACGGACTTCGCTCCATCTTGCGCCAGGACCCTGACATCATCATGGTGGGAGAGATCCGCGATAAAGAGACCGCCCAACTCGCTGTACAGGCAGCGCTTACTGGACACCTGGTGTTCTCTACACTTCATACCAACAACGCCGCTGGCGTGATACCGCGTCTCATCGACATGGAAGTTGACCCCTACTTGATCGCGCCGACGCTCATTCTTGCGATGGGACAGCGACTCCTTCGTACCATGTGTCCGGAGTCGAAAAGCCCGATCCCCATCACTGAAAGTATGCAGATGATGATCGAGAAGCAGTTCTCCGATCTGCCCGCTTCAGTGCGTAATACGATCAAGATACCCGACCATGTCTATGAGGCGGTCTCGTCTCCGACTTGCCCTTCTGGCACGAAAGGACGAACCCCGGTAATGGAGTTCCTCAAGATGGACCGAGACCTTGAGCATATTGTGCTCACGAATCCCGTTGAGCAGGCAGTCTATGAGACTGCGCGTGCGAAAGGGATGCTCACAATGAAGGATGATGCGCTCAAAAAGGCGTTCGAGGGGGTCATTCCTTTCGAGGAGATCAACAACATCGTTTAATGCACCATTTTGGCGCCCTGCTTGTTTTTCCTTCACCGAGTCGAGTCGCCATAGAAAACCCATGTCTTCTCGACATCGGTTCAGTCCAAAACTTCGCATTACTTCCAAAATGGTGCGTTAAATTTCATCAATAAATGATTTGCAGCGGTTTTCGTTGCTCAAAAGTGGGGAAGTCATGTTAATATGGAAGCATATGGCAGATGAAACAACGAACGGTCCGAAGGTATTCGTCATCGATGACGATGCATTCCTTCTCGATATGTATGCGCTCAAGTTCGCGCAAAAAGGATTTTCGGTCACTACCTCAGGAGGTACACTCGAAGCGCTTGAGAAGTTACGTGCAGGGTATGTGCCGGAGATCATCGTCGTTGATCTGGTGATGCCGGCGATGGATGGGTTCGAGTTTCTTGAGACAGTTAAGAATGAATCGCTTGCACAAGGAGCACTCGTCATCATCCTCTCGAATCTCGGACAGCAGGAAGACATCGATCGCGGGCTAGCATTAGGAGCAGCAGGGTACATCATCAAAGCATCTGCGACCCCGTCAGAAGTCGTTGAAAAAGTCCAGGAAGTTCTTCAAAAACATAACGCAAAAAAATAACTCAATAAATCCATGGCGCAAGCAGAATATCGCAAAGAACTCGAAGACCTCGTCCTCACGGTCATCCACGAGGGTGCATCGGATCTCCACCTTGTCGTGGGGCGCCATCCGACCATTCGCGTATCGGGGGAACTCATCCCTCTGGTGAAAAAACCACTGCTTGAGCCGGAAGATACCCAAGGTCTTGTAAAAGAATTCTTGGATGATGCGAATTTGAAAGTGTTTTTGGAGACCAAGGAAATGGATTTCTCATTCTCGTTCGGGAAAGAGGCGCGTTTCCGCGGCAATGCGTTCTTTCAGAAGGGTACGGTGGCAATGGCACTTCGCCTCATTCCCAAGAAGATCAAGACTCTTCAAGAGCTTGCGCTTCCTCCTGTCCTTGAGGCATTCACCAAGCGCAAACAGGGGTTCTTCCTCGTTGTCGGTCCGGTCGGACAAGGTAAATCAACGACGCTGGCCGCAATGATCGAAATGGTCAATCATGAGCGGGCAGAGAACATCATCACCATCGAAGATCCCATTGAATACGTATTCACACCGGATCGATCGATCATCAGTCAGCGTGAGGTGCGTTTCGATACACAGGATTTCCATATTGCACTTCGTTCTTGCTTCCGTGAGGACGTCGACATCATCCTAATCGGCGAAATGAGAGGGCTCGATACGATTTCGACCGCCGTCACTGCTGCTGAAACCGGACATATGGTGTTCTCGACGCTTCATACCAACAACGCTTCACAGACCATCGACCGTATCATCGACTCTTTCCCCCCAGACCAGCAGGATCAGATCCGTGTCCAGCTTGCCGGGTCTCTTGCCGGTATCTTCTCGCAACGTCTCATTCCTCGCATCTCAGGAGGTCAGGTTCCTGCATATGAGCTCCTCATCAACAACAATGCGGTCGCGAACCTCATCCGCGAGCGTCGAACCCACGAGATACCAATGGTCATCGAGACCGGATCAGAGCTTGGGATGATCGACATGAATCGCTCACTCGCAGATCACGTTCGCACGGGAGAGATAACGGCAGAGAATGCCTACCTGCATTCGTTCAACCCGAAAGCGCTCGAGAGACTCATTTAAGCCGAGAATAGTTGCCCTATGCTGTATCGCTACAAAGCCATCGACCAGAATAACAACGAAGAGAAAAGCGGGACCATTGAGGCCGCTACTGCTGATGTTGCGATAGCAGCATTGCAACGCCGTAAACTGATCATCGTTTCCATTGTCGCCGCAGACAAGTTACCGTTCTTCGAGAAGATGATGACGATGGGGAAGAAGGTTTCCTACCGTGAGGTCGTTATCCTTTCACGCCAGATTGCTACATTATTCCAGGCACAGGTTTCGGCTCTTCGCGTCTTCCAGCTACTCGGACAGGAAGCAGAAAGCGATCTCCTCAAAAAATATCTCGCTGAAGTCTCTGAGGATATACAGGGCGGAATGTCGCTTTCGAATGCGCTTGGGCGTCATCCGGACGTATTCTCTGACTTCTATGTCAACATGGTCCGCGCGGGTGAAGAGTCGGGAAATCTTTCAAATACGTTCAATTATCTCGCAGATTATCTTGACCGCACCTTCGAACTCATCTCGAAGACACGAAATGCGCTCATCTATCCCGCTTTTGTCATTGTGGTGTTCATCATCGTGATGATCCTCATGCTGGTGGTGGTCATACCGAAGCTTTCTGCTATCATCCTTGAGTCTGGGAAGCCGCTTCCTATCTATACAGAAGTCGTTATCGCACTTTCGAATTTTCTCATCAACTACGGGGTCGTTGCTCTTGTTATCGTAGGACTTGGAGGGTTCTTTCTTTGGAGATTCATGGGGACCGCAAAAGGGAAAGAGACGGTCGCCCGCGTTTCGCTCGATCTCCCGTATATCGGAGACCTGTATCGTAAACTCTATCTTGCCCGTATCTCAGACAATTTGAACACTATGCTCTCCTCGGGTATCGCGGTCGTGCACGCGGTCGAGATCTCTGCATCGGTGGTCGGCAACAAGGTATATGAAGAAGCGCTCCTCACTGTTGCACAGGATGTTCGCACTGGTATTCCGCTTTCCACGGCACTCGGTAAACACAGTGAGATTCCAAGTATCATGGTGCAGATGGTGAAGGTCGGAGAAGAGACCGGTGAGGTGGGGAACATCCTTCAGACCCTCGCTTCGTTCTATAAGCGTGAGGTCGACAATGCTGTCGAGACTCTCATCGGACTGATCGAGCCTGCGATGATCATCATGCTCGGTCTTGGTGTGGGAGGACTTCTGGTCTCTGTGCTGATGCCAATCTATGATGTGGCGGGTTCATTCTAAGAAAAGCTCAGTTTGAGCGATTGGCTTCGTTATTTCTTGCGCAAGTCAGTCAATGTACTCCGAGTACATTTCCTTTGCCTCGCTCAGAAATGTCTCGCCACTCATCTCAACCTTCGCTTCACTGAGTTTTTCTGCCAAAAAGTCTTGTCTGTCGGCGAATTTCTGTGTTTCCGTTGTGAGCGAGGAGTTCTCTTTTAAAAGCCTTGCGCAGGCAAGTTTGGCATGGACCATGTCTTCGGGGCAAACTTGGCGAGCGGAGTAGCTACGCCGCAGGGCGCAGAATACGTGCTTTTAAAAGAGTAACTCCGAGTGACCGTTATCCACAGGAGGTCACTTTAGTGAACTGGTTACGTGGTACCATTATGTTATTGCTCCATAGGTTTTGGGCATGGGTACTCTAATCGTCATTTATTAATTATTTAGTAACTTTTTATGTTCAAGTCAATCAAGAATACACAGAAAGGTTTCACCCTGATCGAGCTCCTCGTTGTGATCGCGATCATCGGTATCCTCTCATCGGTCGTGCTCGCATCACTTTCGACAGCACGCCAGAAGTCACGTGATGCAAAGCGCATCTCGGACATCGGACAGGTCCAGCTCGCGCTTGAGCTCTATTTCGATGCTAGCTCGAGCTACCCGACTACCGGCGGTGGTATCGCGGCGCTTTATGCTGCGAAATTCCTTCCCCAGATCCCGACTCCTCCGTCAGGTTCTGCACTTGCATATCTTTACTTCGGATCGGATGGTGTGACTCCTACTGCCGCCAACTGTGCTGCGGTCGGTCCTTGCATCAGCTACTCACTCGGTATCGATCTTGAGCGTACGGACAACCCGTCACTCAACACTGATGCGGACGCAGTGGTTACGAACACCACCACCTTCAATGGTCGCGGTGACACCAACTGTACGACTGCTACGGTAGCAGCTGCTGACAAATGCTACGACGTTAAGCCGTAAGCAAAGCTGTTTGTGCAAAAACGAACCCCAAATCGGGGTTCGTTTTTCATTTGTCGTGATATAATCTTCGTGTGAATACCTATTCGGCGACGATCATTGTCCTCACGTTTATACTCGGAGTTTCTATCGGCAGTTTCCTTAATGTGCTCATTTACCGGATGGGAAGCGGTACGCGACTCACGGGACGCTCCAAGTGTCTTTCGTGTGGGAAGACGCTTACTCCACTGATGCTTGTCCCACTTCTTTCTTATCTCATGCTTGGCGGGAGATGCGGATATTGTCGTGCGAAGGTCTCAGCCCAGTACCCTTTTGTCGAAGCAGTGACTGGGCTGTTGTTCGTGTTGGTGGCAGCGAAGAACTCACTGCTTCTTCCCGCATATTCCTCGACGCATATGCTGGTCGCTACGCTCGAAGCTGCCATATGGGCGGTCTTGGTCGTTGTTCTTGTCTATGACTGGAAACATAAGATCATCCCCGACAGGCTTTCGATACTCTTTGCAGTGCTCTCCGGAGTGCTTCTTTATGTCAGGGTTTCGAATCATCTTGTAATGCCCCCATACCTCCCTTTTTTGGATGCTGTTCCGAAATGGGTCGATCTCGCTGCTGCCCCTATTGTTTCTCTCCCATTGGCATTTGTCTGGCTCCTCACTCTTGGGAGGGGGATGGGCCTTGGGGACGCGAAACTTGCCTGGGGGATCGGTTGGTTCCTCGGTCTTGGTAGCGCGGTCACAGCGGTCATTTTTTCATTCTGGATCGCGTTCATTCCGAGTGTTTTCCTGTTGTTTTGGAAGAGCAAACGATTTACAATGAAGAGCGAGATACCGTTCGCCCCGTTTCTCATCATCGGGACATTCGTCGCTTATACGTTCGGGGTGAATATCTTGAGTTGGACATTTTGAACATGGATACGAATCAAAATCATATGAAAGAGCGATCTTCGAAAGAAGGCGGCTTTACCTTCATCGAACTTCTGGTTGCGATCTCGATCCTTCTCGTTCTTGCGACCGCAATGTTGTTCAATTACAACTCGATGAATGTACGGTTGACGCTCGATACGCTCGCACATCAGGCGGCACAATGGGTGCGGGAGACTCAGGTGCTCGCGATGAGCGTAAAACAGACGAGTGGGGGTGTGAATACGTTCCCGGGCTATGGGCTCCATTTCGAACGTGCAACTCCCGACCTATTCGTCTTTTTCGCCGATTTTGACGGTGACAAGAGCTATGCGCCAATCCCAGGCGGAAGTGCTTGTGGTGACGCTGGGGTAGAGTGTCAAAAGGTCATCAAGCTGCTGAAGGGGAACAGGATCACCAAGCTTTGCATGTCGGGTACCATGGTATCAGCGGTACTTGATTGTAGTCCGAACTATTTCGCATCGGTACTCGACATCGTATTCACGCGCCCTGATCCGGATGCGAACATCAATGCAACCGACAATCTCGGTACTCCCACCAGTGTCGCGATGGGGCGGGTTACCATCACTGCGCCGAGTGCGTATTCGCGTACGGTCGAGATCTGGACTACCGGGCAAGTGTCGGTCCAATAAGCTATGATCAATATCCCTTTTCAAAGACAGATGAAAGTATCGACCAAGGCAGGATTCACGCTCGTGGAGATGATCGTCGCATCGAGTATTTTCACCATCGTCATGCTTGTTGTCGTTGGCTCACTCATCAGTCTCAACAATGAGAGCCGTAAATCCCGATCGATCCGATTGGTAACCGATAACCTTTCTTCCGCTGTAGATTCGATGTCACGCAACATGCGTATGGGGGCGTATTACCACTGTGGTTGTGGTACTGCAGGTACTCCGTCCACTCCCGGAGATGTGAATTATCCGGACGGTCCTCGTGATTGTCCGATGACTGATGCGCTTGGCGGAGGGGGAGATCAGTGTTTCGCGTTCGAAAGCCAGTTCGGAGATCAATCCGTCTCACTTGATCAATATGTCTACCGTCTTTCCAATCACCGGATACAACGCTCAAAAGACGGAGGTTCGACATTCATTGATCTTACTGCTCCGGAGATCACCATCAATGACCTGCGCTTTTTCGTGCTAGGGTCGACACCGGATGCCCATCAGCCTGCTGTTACCGTTCTTATCCGCGGCACCGCCTCGGTCACACCCAAGATCTCCACTGATTTCAATGTGCAGACCACCCTCGGGAGCAGGACACCGAATTATAGTTTCTTCACTCCATAGCCATGATCACCCCAAAACACAAGAATGGATTCACGTTGGTGGAAACTATCGTCGCCGTAACGATCCTGATCACGGCGATCACTGGTCCGATGGTACTTGCGGCATCCAGCTTGCGTGCGACCCGTGATGCGCGCAATGAACTCATCGCTACCCATCTCGCAGAAGAGTCTATCGAAGTGCTACACAATATTCGAGATAATAACATCACCAATTATCCTTCCGGCTCTTGGCTCACCGGTATCCTTCCGGGCTGCGACGGGGCAGGGTGTGTCATTGATGTTACTGCCCAGGATTTGAATCTCGTATGGTCTCTTTCCGCAGTGATACCTTGTGCGCCGGATTGCACGACTGTGTCTCCGGTCTATTACAATCCGAATACCGGGCTATATCGTCAAAGTGCGTCCGCGCTCACTTCGCCATGGGTGCCCTCTCCTTTCAAGCGTACAGTGAGTGTCGTCGGTGTTGATGATCCAGTTACTCCACTCCGCCAGGTACGTATATTTTCGACTGTTACATTTCTAGGATTCGGTGGGAAAGAGCGGTCGCTTACCGTCGATGACGATCTCTATAATTGGTTCCCTCCATTACGATAATATGAAGCTCAAACACAACACCTCCGAACAAGGCTATATCCTGCTCATGTCCGTACTTATCGTCAGTGTCATCCTGTCGATCAGTTTTGGCATCTATGCGCTTTCGATAAAAGACGTGATCCTCGCTTCGTATCTCAAGGATTCCGCAAAAGCATTCGGTGCAGCAGACAAGGGGGTTGAATGTGCCCTTTACTGGGATCGGAGCACGCCACAGAACGGCCGGGCATATACGATCTTCACCACTTCGACACAGTATGTCGTTCAGGTGACCGGAGGCAGTGTACTCCCCCCGATCTGCGACTCGGTACAACTGGACACTCTCCCATCGTGGAGTGCAGTGAACACTCCGGCGAATACCGGCACAACGAATTTCAGTCTTTCATTCCCGGACAATACCTGTGCGGATGTCATGGTGTTCAAAGAAAGCAACGGTACTACAACCTTGATCAGTAATGGCTACAACACTTGCACTCCGAATGCGCGACGCACGCAGCGTACCATTCAGGTCCAAGGCAACTTCTAATTAAGAATCGCATTTTTGGGCACTGTGCGACTTTCCCTCGGAAAGTTCGGTCAACATAGAAAGGCGATGTCTCCCGAACATTTCCTCGGTCCAAGTCTTCACATTTCCTCAAAAACTGCGATTCTTTTGCATTCAATTTCCGTTTCGTAAAGGCTCGCGATAAAGCGGGGGATTGCTATAATCTCCCTATGGCAAAAAAAGCACTCGTTTCAGCCTCATCACGCATTTCTGCTCTCCGCGCTCTCCTCGAGAAACATCGGGTGCTCTACCATGTTCACGATGCTCCGGAGATATCTGACGAGGTCTATGATTCGCTCATGAGCGAACTACAGCAGCTCGAGCAGGAAAACCCGGAATATGACGATCCGTACTCTCCGACACACAGGATTGGAGGATCTCCGCTCGATCACTTCGAGAAGGTCAGACACACGATACCACAATGGAGTTTTGATAATGTGTTTTCGCGTGACGAACTCGAACATTGGGAAGAAAGGAATCTCGCATTCTTGAAGAAAAAAGGGATTGAAATCAGGCCGAGCTATGTTGCGGAACTCAAGATCGACGGGCTCAAGATCATCCTTTCATATCGAGAAGGAAAACTCGTTCGTGCTGCAACTCGCGGTGACGGGGAAGTGGGCGAGGATGTAACGGAAAATGTCCGAACTATCAGGTCGATACCGCTACTCTTGCCTGGACGTGAGACTCTCACGGTCGTCGGGGAAGTGTGGATGAAGAAGAGTTACCTCGAAAAGATCAACAAAGAACGTGCAAAGAATGGAGAGCCACTTTACGCCAATACTCGCAACCTTGCAGCAGGAACATTGCGGCAGCTCGATCCGCGTATTGTTGCAGAGAGAGATCTTCAATTCTATGCATACGATATTGAAACGAATGGGGAGGAAGTGACGTTCGCTTCCCAGAGTGATGAGCTGGAGAGCCTCAAAAAGTTCGGCTTTATGGTGAACAATGACAGTAAGCGGTGCAAGGATCTCGATGAGATACAGCGATTCTATGATTCATGGATCCCAAAGCGACAAGGGGAGAATTTCGGTATCGACGGGCTCGTTATCAAGATCAATGAGCGGGATCTTTGGGATGCGCTCGGCTACACCGCGAAATCCCCTCGCGCGGGCATCGCATATAAATTCCCCGCAGAAGAAGCGGCAACAACGCTCAAAGCAATCACTCTGCAGGTTGGCCGAACAGGTGCGGTCACGCCGGTCGCGGAACTTGTACCGGTTCGCATCGCAGGGTCGACGGTCGCACGTGCGACCCTTCATAATGAAGATGAGATCAAGCGACTCGATGTCCGAGTCGGGGACACCGTCATGCTTCGCAAGGCAGGGGATGTCATTCCTGAGATCTTCGATGTCGCAATGGATCTCCGCCCAAAACATGCGAAGCGTTTTGTCATGCCGACGGAGTGCCCCGAGTGTGGCACATCGCTGAAGCGTGAACAGGTGGGAAAGCAGGATAGTGCCGCATGGTACTGCAAGAATCCCGATTGTCCGGCGAAGCATCTCGAAAGCCTGATCCATTTCGTAAGTAAAAAGGGAGTGAATATTGAAGGGATGGGAGACAAGATCATTGAATTCTTCCATGACGTTGGGCTCATAACCGACTTTGCGTCGATATATCGGCTCAAGCACTCTGATATCGCCGGACTTGAGGGATTCGGTGAAAAGAGCGCAGAGAACCTCATTGCGGCTATCGATACGGCACGACAGGTGCCGCTGCATCGTTTCATTTTCGCGTTGGGCATCCGTCATGTCGGGGAGCAGACGGCAAAGGATCTTGCGGTAAGATTCAGAAATTTCTCTGGATTACAGGAAGCAACAAGAGAAGAACTTTCGCGAGTAGAAGGTGTGGGTGAAGTGGTCGCGTCGTCGCTCGCTGATTTCTTCGAGAGCAAACAGAACCAAAAGAGACTCAGGAACCTTCTTGCAGAGGTTACTGTGGTCGAAGAACGTAGACAGAAAGGAGGTTCGCTCTCTGGGAAGATCATTGTGATCACGGGAACACTCCCGACTCTCTCACGGGATGCTGCCGCGGCACTGATCGAAGAGCATGGAGGTAAAGTCGCTTCAAGTGTTTCAAGCAAAACAGATTATCTGCTTGCGGGTGAAGGCGGTGGTAGCAAGCGAATTGATGCGGGAAAGTTCAGAACAAAAATATTGAATGAGCAAGAGTTTCTCAAGCTGCTCAAATAGTGTAGGATAGCGATATGTTAAAGCCCGAAGATATCGATCATTTGGCGACTCTTGCTCGCATCATGCTTTCAGATAAGGAGAAGGCCGAATTCCCTAAGCAATTAGAGGCTATTCTTGCCTATGTGGGGGAGATCAGTGAGGTTGTCACAGAGGATCGGCCAGTCACCCCTGGTTTAGTGAAGAATGTCATGCGTCAAGATGGCGATGTTTCAGTTCCTGGCGCCTATTCCGAGGCGATCCTCGCGAATGCTCCGGATACCGAAGACGGTTATATCAAGGTAAAACAGATCATCTGATATGCACAGCGACCCAATGACACTCTCGGTGAAGGAAGCACACGACGCAATGAAAAAAGGCGAGTTGACTCCTCTTGCACTTGCGCATGCATACCTCAAACATGCAAAAACCGAGAACGAGAGAATTCATGCATATCTTGAATTCTTTGATGATATCGAAGAACAGGCGGCACATGCGGCAAAACTGTTCAAAGAAGGGAAAGAAAGTCTGATGACCGGAATTCCGGTTGCAGTGAAGGACAATATTCTCATCAAAGGGAAGGTTGCATCTGGAGCATCGAAGATCCTCGAGCAGCATGTTGCGGTCTATGATGCAACCGTGATCGCACGACTTCGTGCAGTCGGTGCGATTTTCATCGGAAGAACCAATATGGATGAATTCGCGATGGGCAGCACGACGGAAAATTCCGCTTATGGAGTCACGAAGAATCCTCACGATGAGACTCGTGTTGCAGGTGGCACATCGGGAGGCTCGGCAGCTGCGGTCGCGATGGGAGGAGCCCTTGTCGCCCTCGGCTCAGATACTGGAGGGTCAGTCAGGCTTCCTGCATCGTTCTGCGGGTTGGTCGGGCTGAAGCCGACCTATGGTGCGGTTTCTCGCTACGGACTCATGGCAACTGCCTCATCGCTCGACCAGATCGGGACGCTTGGGCGTACCGTCGACGAAGCGAGAGAACTCTTTCTCGCGGTCAAGGGTTTTGATACATATGACAGTACGTCGATCCCGGATGAATCATATTCTGCACTTCCTGCCAAAGCGAAGCTGCGTATTGGTGTGCCGAGAAAGTTCGTTGATGTCGACGGTCTTTCCGATGAAGTGCGTTCAGCGTTTGAGCAAACGCTCGCTGGACTCAAGAAAGCCGGGCATACCATCGTTGATGTCGAGCTTCCTCGCCTTAAGTATGCGCTTCCTGCTTACTACATCATCAATCCCGCAGAGATATCGGCCAACCTCGCCCGTTATGACGGTATAAGATATGGATATTCGAGTGATGGCAACAATCTTTCGGAGGTGTACCTGAAGTCACGTGGAGAAGGATTCGGGCCTGAAGTCAAGCGCAGAATCTTGCTCGGGACGTACATTCTTTCGGCGGGGTACTATGATGCATATTATAATAAGGCGAATAGCCTTCGTGAGATCATTAGAAAAGACTTGGATAAAGTCTTTGAAGACGTCGATGTGATCGTGATGCCGACCGCTCCTACTCCGCCGTATAAGATCGGCGAAAAATCTGACGATCCGCTTGCGATGTATCTTGGAGACATTTTCACCGTAACCGCAAATGTGGCCGGAGTCCCTGCTCTGTCAGTACCGATGGGGACCGCGCTCGTGGAGGGAAAAGAACTACCCTTGGGGATACAGTTCATGGCAAGCGGGAGGGGAGAAGAACTCTTGTTCGCTGCCGGGAAGGCCGTCGAAGGACTCTAGGTTCTTCCTCGAAGTGATATAATGATACGATATGGCAGATAAACCAGGTGGCAAACCGGCTCCGGCCCCAGCAGCTCCGTCGATATCAATGGCTGAGATCATCGTCGCGGCAGTCCTTGCGCTTATCATCTTTTCGGTTCTCGGGACTTTGTACTCTGCTACGGCGACCGAAGCGGCGGTAGGGTTTTTCACTTCCGTTCTTAATTTCGTGAAATTGGTGTCTACGGTCATTTCGATGGCGGCGATTGTGATCGTCATCTACTCGTTCATGCGTATCCAGGAGATTACAGGCGAAGAGAACAAGAAACTCGGCCTTGCGCTCAGCTGGGAAAGCGAGAGGAATCAGAAGAACATCCGCTGGCAGCGCGTCGAGGAGTATATGACCTCTCTCAATCCTTCAGACTGGAAAGTCGCGATACTCGAAGCGGATAATATTCTCGACGAGATTACGACGCGTATGGGCTATGAGGGAGCCACACTGGGTGAACGCATGAAGAAGATCCCGGCTACGGATTTCCCGTATCTTGAAGAAGCATGGGAGGCACATAAGATTCGCAATGCGGTTGCACACAAGGGTACAGACTACGGCCTTTCACGCAGCGACGCCGAACACGTGGTCAATATCTATTACAGGGTCTTTGCCGCACTCGGCTATCTCTAATTTTCCATATATGGATAAAAAAAATATCATCGTAGGAATTGTCGCGCTTACTATCGGAGTCATCCTCGGGGTATTCCTTGCGAATGCCGAGTGGGCACAGGCGCCGAGTGCGGTTGAGTCAGAGGTTGGGCGATAGCGAGTAATGGTAATCAAAGTGCTCATTTGAGTGCGCTAAAGACGCAAATGCGGGAGAAGGGCTTCGAGTCCCTTGCAAAGCTCTGCTTTGCACCGCCGCGCAAACAAAAATCGCCCTAAGGCGATTTTTGCATTTGCGCGGCGGACGGGACTCGAACCCGCAACCTCCCACGTGACAGGCGGGTGCTCTAACCAGTTGAGCTACCACCGCAAATTCATCCGACTCATCTATCTTACAGATAAATCGGCTGGTGTCGACGGGAGGGAACGATCCTCCGACCTCGGGCTTATGAGTCCCGCGCTCTAACCAACTGAGCTACGTCGACATATTCAATTTTCATTGCAATATCGTCGCGTAACTCCGTCAGTGTGTCGACTTCTGTCACTTCGACAATACCCAATCTTGTTGCGGGACCTGGAATCGAACCAGGGCCTTCAGGTTATGAGCCTGACGAGGTACCGCTCCTCTATCCCGCTATATCGTACAACTCACACGTAGCAATGTTATTGTTCCTAGGCTCATGAGGCTAAGCATGATACGAGGTCCTAATACACATCCCGCTATATTCAACTCTACGGTAGAGAGATCCATATATTAGATGAATTCTCTGTGAGTTAACGTAAGGGGGATTATAGGCAATATATGCCTTTTCCGCAACCCCCAACTCATGAAATTGAAATTATTACCCAATTAGTGTAGATTGCATCATGTAGTTCTTGTGAAAGAGAAGTACACCCAAGCCGTTTTTAGCTGTCTTGGTAGTTAAGTTACATATAAGCCGTTTTAGCTCAGTTGGTAGAGCATCTCCATGGTAAGGAGAAGGTCCCCAGTTCGATCCTGGGAAACGGCTCCATCGAAAAACTCCCTTCAGGGAGTTTTTCTTTTTCCACTGAGGGCGTATGTATGAGACCGCTTTGAGCTGAATAAAGTGTCACTTTGTTGAATGATGAGTG
>CAYXYK010000001.1:385513-409444 GCA_964469335.1 uncultured Candidatus Saccharibacteria bacterium
CGACTTAGTAACTCGTGACCGATCCTAGGAAACGACACCAATACCACAAGCCGCCTTAGCTCATCTGGTAGAGCAACGGTATCGTAAACCGTAGGTGCCCAGTTCAAGTCTGGGAGGCGGCTCCAAGCAATGAATTTCTCCAATATAAAAAAAGTGAAGGTCGTTGTCACTGTTCCGCTTACACACGCGGATATTGTGAGGAATGCCATGGGGGACGCGGGGGCGGGTTTGGTGGGGGATTACACTCACTGCTCTTTTTCAAGTGAGGGAAAAGGAAGATTCGTGCCGCAAGATGGAGCTAATCCGCATATCGGTGCCATTGGGAAACAGGAGGAGGTCAAAGAGGACCGTGTAGAGGTTGGGGTACTGATCGAAAAGGTTGAAGAGGTAATTCGTGCAATGAAAGCCGTTCATCCCTACGAAGAGGTTGTCTACGATGTGTATCCACTGCTTGATTTGTAACATATGTCAAAACATCAACAATTCTGGAACAAGGAATATAAGACCTCGGATCACCTGCAGCTCTCTGATGAGCCTGCCGAAGATCTCGAGAAGTTTTGTCGTTTTCTTGAGCGAAATTACGGTAAGAAATTCCTCAATGTCACCTCTCAGGCGCTCGATCTTGGAAGCGGCAACGGACGCAATCTCATCTATCTTGCAAAGAACTATGGTATGCGCGGCACAGGCTACGATATTTCGAGCGAAGGAGTGAAACAAGCAGAGAAAGCATCTGTCGATCTTCCGCTCAAATATGTCGTACGTTCGATCGAAGGAACCCTCGATATGAAGGATGCTTCGGTGGATATCGTGCTCGACATGATGACCTCGCATTTCCTGAAAGAAAAAGAACGCGATGCGTTACTTCAAGAAGTACTCCGCGTTTTAAAACCGGGCGGGTGGTTGTTCTACAAATCATTTCTTGCCGACCAGGATATGCATGTGCGGCGACTGCTGAGGGAGCATCCCGCTGATGAGCCGGATGCGTACATCCACCCCGAGCTTGGTGTTTATGAGCATGTCTGGACTGAGATATCGGTACATGAGTTCTTTGCTCCATATTTCGAGATACACAAAGTCGAACGCTCCCATAAGCATATTCGTGAAGGGAAGGCATGGAAGCGTCGCACCGTGTCACTTTATCTTGAGAAGCGTTTCTGAGAGTAATCACTCCTACGAAAGAAGCGGCGATACCGCTTTTTTTGACAATGCGTCGAAAATCTTGCAAAAAACGCCATTTTCTATAGGCTTTAGCCCAGACTGTCATTTCACAAATTTTTGTTTTCGGAGGTAATAAATGGAAATCGATAACAACGGAATTTCCCCAGAAACCCTTGCAACCATCAAGAAGGAGTATGTGCTCAAGCCGAAGCGTTCGCTCAGGTTTCGTCTTCTGAAGTGGACCGGCATTTCTGTGCTCACGCTGCTCGTGCTCCTCGTCCTCGTCATCCCGACTTTCCTCTACTTGCTCTACTATGCGGATGAACATGGCGGGTATATCACCCGTGCGTTCGAACTCCCGGACCTCAATCAGAAGTCGGGGACAGCGTTCGCATACACCTCGACGCTCACCGCTCGTGACGGTACTCCGCTCGCGTGCTACACCAAGCAACATCGCATTCATGTCGATGTCGCGAAACTGCGTGCAGCGAATCCGCATGTCATCGGCGCGATCCTTGCGGCGGAGGATTCTCGATTCAATCCCAAGGAGGAAGACGAGTTCCACTGGAGGATGATCAACAAATTCATCCGTCCCGGCTACGATCTCTGGGGTGTGTTCCATGCGGCGACGACCAATCTCGCCAACATGCGGGTTGTCGCAGGGGGCTCGACCATCGATCAGCAGGTGGTGAAGGGGGTTTACCTCACGCCCGAGCGCACCTTCTCGCGCAAGTTCAAAGAGATATTCCTTGCAGTGAAGCTCAAACAGCATTTTTCGCACGATGAAACTCTCGGCATGTACCTCGACTTGATCTATGTCGGCGGCCCGTATGGTGTCGGCGCGGCATCTTCCGCATTCTTCGGAAGGGACGCGGAAGAGATCTCACTCGACCAAGCGGCGATCCTTGCAGGCATGATCAACAACTCGATCTCACTCGTCGACGTGACGGGTGCGGATGTAGAAAAGAGAAAACTTGCATTCGAGAAGATCAAGCGGAAGCGCGACATCGTCCTCAATCTCATGCTCGAAAAAGGATTCATCAGGAGCGATGACGAAGAGGACATGAAGCGGTATCGAGATGCCCTCTCGGCCCCGGTCAAGATCGCGCGCTTTACTGGCGCATGTGAGCGCACAGAGCCGTTCGTGTCCGAGTATCTTCGCAGTGTCTATGAGCCGAAATTCGGCAACTTGCACACTGGCGGGTACCGCATGACGACGAGCATCGACCTTGCCGTGCAAAAGACGGCAAAGGACGCGTGCAAGGCGACCATAGCCGAGTACGTCAAGCGACATCCTGAGCATCGGAGTACGATCACCTGTGCCAATATGGTGGTCGAGATTGCGACAGGAGAAGTGATCGCGCTTGTCGGCGGGCAGGACTTCAAGGTTCGCGAAGTGAACGGGGTGACGTATGACAAGACCCATCCGGGTTCGGCGTTCAAGCCGTTCCTGTATGCGGCCTATCTCGAACATCTCCTTCTCCTTGAGAGGCAAAAACGAGAGAAGCGGATACAGCTCGTTGGACAGGTTGATGTGCCGGAAGCCGGTCAAGAAAAGTATGATCTTCTCTCCGGCTGTAAGGTGTCCGACTTCCACAACGTGCTCGTTCCCGCGATCGTCGGTTCGACGCGGGATCGTGTCGTGACAAGGAAGCTGATCAACAACTATCCAGAAGAGCGCCGCAAGTCGTACATGGGGATCATTCCTTGCACTGTCGCACTCGCCAGTTCTCAGAATTCTGGGACGGTGTGGGCGGAAGGGGAACTTGCTCCCCGGGGAACCCCTGAGGCAGAACGCTGGAGGCGTGGTACCGACGCGGTGATCGAGATGTCGGAACGTCTCGGGATCACCAGTCCGCTTCGGCAAACCGTGCGTCTCCCGACGGGAGAGACCGTTCTCCTTCAGTCACCGACCGTGCCGCTGGGTTTCAATGACGTGAGTCTATGGGAACTCTCGGAGGCATACTTGCCGTTCTTCAACGGTGGCTGTCGCGGGCACCTCACGCTCATTCATTCCATCACCGACCTGAAAGGAGCAACAATTGAAGGTGGTGGGAAGAAAGATTGCGAACGGGTGCTCGACCCGAATGTCGTACGAGGAATGCGCAAGATGTTGCAGGAGGTCGTCGATAACGAATTCGGCACCGGGCACTCACTCCGGGCGAAGAAACTCTTTCCGGAGGGTGACCTCGCAGGGAAGACCGGTACCGCAACCAAGTCCGACGGTGTCAGGGTCGAAAGTAATCTCTACATCGGAGCAACTCCGCGCTATCTGATCGCGACTCGGGTCTCGAACATCGACCGTGCGGCGCTCGGAAGCAGAGAGACCGGTGCAAGGAACGCCTTGCCGGTGTTCCGAGATATCCTGATCGGCGCACGCCTCCTCGGCCCCACGGAGCGATTCCCGGTGATCCCGGATCTTGCACCCGGGGAAATGTTCGTCCCGCCGACGTACGACTACGAGGCTCTGCATCCCGAGATCATCGCACAGAAAAAGAAAATGGCCGCGATCGACGAGCGGAGAAAGGCGCAGAAAGCCAAAAAAACAGGCCGACCCGTTCTGCGCCTCGATGAATCGGCAGCGCTCGCAGTGAACCCTTCGAAACAGAAACCCAAGAAACCTTGATCATTGATGGCCCCCCGCGCAAGCGGCGGGCCTTTTGTTTTCTCGACCAAACCCCACTTGCTCGGTATAATCCGCGCATGACCGACGAGAACCCAAGTGCCGCCCGGATCGCTGAAATCGAGACCGCCATGGCCTCTCCAGACTTGTGGAAAGACCCCGCGAAGGCGCAGGCGATGATCAAAGAGCTCCAGGAGCTCAAGATCGTCGCCGAAGGAGGAGGAAAGTACGATAAGGCGAATGCGATCATTACCGTATTCTCAGGAGCAGGAGGTGACGACTCGGAAGATTTTTCTGCGATGCTCGTGCGGATGTATTTCAAATATTGCGAACGGAAAGGTTGGGGGTATGAGGTGCTCCACGAGAACGAGAACGATCATGGCGGCTATCGCAATATCACCTTTGAGGTGAAGGGCGCCGGCGCATATGGCGACCTCAAGAATGAAAGCGGAGTGCATCGCCTGGTGCGTATCTCACCCTTCAATGCGGCACAGAAGCGCCACACCTCGTTCTCGATGGTGGAAGTGATCCCGAAGTTCAAGAAGGGCGAGATCGAAGCGATATCGGAGGCGGAGGTACGGTTCGAATATTCACGCTCAGGCGGGGCAGGAGGACAAAATGTGAACAAGCGTGAGACCGCTGTTCGGGTCATCCATGAGCCGACCGGACTTGCGGTGCATGTTTCTGCAGAGCGCTCTCAACTCCAGAACAAAGAGCGTGCGCTCGAGATCCTTGCAGCAAAGATATTCCACCTGAAGCAATCCCTCTCGGATGAAGAAAAAGAAAAGATGTACGTCTCGAAGACCACGAAAGTCGAGTGGGGGAACCAGATCCGCTCCTATGTGCTCCATCCGTATAAGATGGTCAAGGATCATCGCACTGATGTTGAGACCGCAAAGGTCGACGATGTGCTCGAGCGGGGGGAACTCGACGAGTTCATCGAAGCTGAGAAACATCTGTAGTTATTTCAGTTTTCATTGAAACTATCGCAGAAGTGCATGTGGGTAGTTCGGGTGCGCCGTGCTCTCAATCTTGGTATACTCAGTCAGTGATATATTTCGACAAGGTCACGAAGCTCTATTCCGATCATGCGGCGCTGCATGAGGTGACGTTCGGTATCGAGCCGGGCGAATTCGTTTCCGTCGTCGGTCATTCCGGAGCGGGGAAGACCACTATGCTGCGCCTGCTTCTTGTCGAAGAAAAGCCTACTACCGGATCGATATTCTTCGAATCGACCAATGTGCACCGAATCAAACAGTCGTATGTTCCGGCATATCGGCGTCGTATTGGCACGGTATTTCAGGATTTCCGTCTCCTCCCCAATAAGACCGCCTATGAGAATATTGCGTTCGCGATGGAAGCCGCCGGTCGCACCGATGAGGAGATCCGCTCGGACGTACCGCAGGTGCTCGAACTCGTGGATCTCTCCTCAAAAGCGCTGCATTTTCCGAATGAACTTTCGGGAGGTGAGAAACAGCGTGTCGCTATCGCTCGCGCGATCATCAGTCAGCCGGATGTGCTCATTGCCGATGAGCCTACTGGGAACCTCGATCCAGTGAACACGTACGACATCATCCAGATACTCAAGAAGATCAATGACATGGGCACCACCATCATTCTCACGACTCACAATAAGGGGATCATCGATTCGTTGAAGAGGAGAGTGATCACGATGGATAATGGGCAGATCATTCGGGACGACAAGCACGGCAAGTACATTCTCTAGTTATTTGCGCACTACTCGACTTTCCTGACAAAAGCAGGTCTCCATAGGAAGACCATGGCTCTCTTTGCATTTTATCAGTCCAAGTCTTCGTATTGCATCAAATAACTAGAGAATGTAAATACGGATTAAGCGATCTGTGGATTTCCTTTTTGACCGCTGATGTGGGAAAATAGTGACCAATGGGAGTGTTCACCAATACCCGCCGGATAGTGAAAGCCGGCTTCATCAATTTCTGGAGGAATGCCGTGGTTTCACTGTCCGCAATTTTTGTCATGACCGTGGCGCTGTTCGTCGTAGGCACGACGATGATCGCGTCGGTGTTCCTCGACTCGTCACTCCAGTCGATCAAAGACAAAGTCGACGTCAATGTCTATTTCAATGCAGACGCTCCCGAAAGCGACATTTTCATCATGAAGCGGGGAATCGAGGCACTTCCCGAAGTGAAAGAGGTCACCTACATCTCGCGTGACCAAGCTATCCAGAATTTCAAGGATAGACATCAGAATGATTATCTGATGACTCAGGCACTCGACGAGCTTGTCGACAATCCGCTCGGGGCGATCCTGAACATCAAGGCGAAAGATACTGCACAGTATGAGGCGATCGCGAAGCATATCAAAGGCGAGCAGGATGCTGCGGGTCCGGGCGGTAACCTGATCTACAACGTCAACTATTCGAAGAACAAGGTCGTCATCGACAAGCTCACCGCTATCACCGCAGGGGTCGAGCGTGTCTCACTTGCGATACTCCTTCTCCTTGTCGCGATCGCCATCGTGATCACGTTCAATACCATCCGACTCGCCATCTACATCTCTCGTGAAGAAATTGCGATTATGCGACTTGTCGGCGCGAATAATACCTTCGTGCGCGGTCCGTTCATCGTTGAAGGCGCGATGTATGGCATGGTCTCGGCAATAGTCGCGACCGCGCTCTTCTATCCGGTCACACTCTGGCTGAAGGGAGCAACGCAAGATTTTTATGGAGGAATCGATCTCTTCTACTACTACATCGCGAACCTGAATCAGATCTTCCTCGTACTCCTTGCCGTCGGTGTCACCCTCGGAGTGATCTCGAGTTATATGGCTGTCCGCCGTTATTTAAAGGTCTAGTATCCGTCATGAAAAAACCACCACCGAACCGAATCGTGAGTAACGCTCACTGTTCGTCTCCCTGTATAAAATTTCACAATAAATAATCAACATGGCAAAAGCACATAAATATATCTTCGTGGTGGGTGGTGTGATGAGCGGAGTGGGGAAGGGTGTTGCGACCAGCTCGATCGCACTTCTCCTCCAGTCTCGCGGATTCAAGGTCTCGCCGATCAAGATCGATCCATATCTCAATGTCGATGCGGGCACCATGAACCCGACTGAGCACGGCGAAGTATTTGTGATGAAGAACGGACTTGAGACCGACCAGGATATGGGTAGTTACGAACGTTTTCTCGGGCGTGACCTCAATCCGGAGAACTATATGACTGGCGGCATGGTTTATAAGAGTGTCATCGACCGTGAACGCGCACTCGGCTATGGCGGCCGTTGTGTCGAACCCGTACCACATATCCCCGAAGAGATCGCAAATCGTATCAAGAAGGCAGGGGAGAAGGATAAATCCGACATTACCATCATTGAAATTGGAGGAACCCTCGGTGAATACCAAAGCGTGATGTTCATCGAAGCTGCACGCATGCTCGAGTTCGAGCATCCTGGCGACGTGCTGTTCGTGCTCGTCTCCTACCTCCCAGTTCCGGGGAAGCTCGGCGAGATGAAGACTAAGCCGACACAGTATGCGGTGCGCACCATGAATTCGTACGGAGTGGAGCCGGACATCATCATCGCCCGCGCTGAGGTGCCGCTTGATATCAAGCGCAAAGAGAAGATCGCCGCCTCATCGGGACTTCTCCCCGAGCAGGTCATCTCAGCACCGGACGTCGATAGTGTCTACGATGTGCCGCTCAATTTCGAGAAAGACAAGCTTGCCGACATCCTACTCGAGCTGATGGACTTCAAATCCAAGAAGAAGGTCCCAGAACTCGCCCCGTGGAAGAAATTCGTCAGGAGCGTCCATCACACCAAAGGAGAAGTACGGATCGGTATGGTCGGGAAATACTTCGCTACCGGTGATTTCGTGCTCGCCGATTCTTATCTTTCGGTCATCGAAGCGGTGAAATACGCCGCATATAAGGCGAATAAGAAGCCGATCATCGACTGGATAGCTGCGACCGACTTCGAAGGGAAACATGCCGCAGCCAACCTCGCAAAACTCAAGAAATATGACGGGATCATCGTCCCGGGCGGATTCGGTGCGCGTGGCATCGAAGGCAAGCTCGCGGTCATCAAATACGCGCGCACGAAGAAGATCCCGTATTTCGGTCTTTGCTATGGAATGCAGCTGATGGTGGTCGAATATGCGCGTAATGTCTTGGGTTGGAAGGGCGCGAATACCACAGAGATCGATGAGAAGACGAAGTACCCGGTAATCGATATCATGCCGGATCAGAGGCAGAAGATGAAGGACGGAGATTATGGCGGGTCGATGCGGCTCGGGTCATTTCCCGCATATCTCAAGGAGCGTACGATCGCGAGGGCGGCGTACAAGGCTGAGATGGTACACGAGCGTCACCGCCACCGCTTCGAAGTGAACCCCGAATACGTCAAAGACTTCACCGATGCCGGGTTGGTATTTTCCGGTGTCTCACCGTCAGAGACCTTGATGGAGATCGCCGAGCTGCCGACCACGAAACACCCGTTCTTTCTCGGTACGCAGTTCCACCCGGAATTCACCGCTCGCCCGCTCACTTCCCACGCGCTCTTCGATGCCTTCATTAACGCTGCCGGCAAGAAGAAATAATCGTGAAGCGATTGCTCACACGAGCCGAATATGAATCACTGATCAGATCTACCCCGAAATGATGTTTATTTGATGAGTTCTTGATGCTTGAGCGCACGAAGTGCATGTATTGTCGCTGTCACTCCCAGGCATGATATAATGATGTCACTTGAGGGTCGAGAACTCCGTTAGTCGTAATCCTGATTCATGAAAAGTATACCTCTCTCGCTTCGTTTCATCGCCGGGTTTTCTGCGGCAGGTTTTCTGTTCTCAGGCTACCTTACCGCGGTAAAGCTGTTTTCGGGCACCTGCGCATTCAATGAGTCGTGCCCCTTGGTGCTCGGTATCCCCGCATGCTGGTACGGATTCGCTCTCTATGTCGTCCTGCTCGTGCTCGCTATTCTTGCTGTGCGCAAGAGTGTCAATTTCACCAAAGCAGTCACTGCTGTCGCAGCCGTGTCGCTTGTCGGAGTCGTATTCGCGGGGACACTCACTATGACTGAGCTTCCTCTCTTCCTCAAAAAAGGCTTCGAGGCGTACGCATTCGGTGTTCCCACTTGTTTCATGGGGTTGATCTTCTTCATGTTGATCTTCGTCACAGCGGCACTTGCTTGGTCGCATGAGCGTCAGCGCAATATGTAGTTTCCATACATGACGAGTTTCATCGATACAGTGCTCTTGCATTGGACCGGATTTTCTTCTATGCGGGGATGCGTCCTTATCGGTTCATCCAAGTAATGGAGACCTGTAGTACACTCGCGAACATGACCCAAAGGAGGTAGGGGGCATTCACAAAGGTGACCCAGCGCGCGAAGGGGTATATCGCATACAGCGCCCAAACCAGGGTTACGAGCACGAGGATGATATCGAGAGAGGCAAGCGGGAGGTTGCGCATCCAGAATTGGATAGGTGTGAATATGACATTGAAAATGATGTTCAGAATGAACGGGAGCAGCACCATGAACGGAACTTCCTTCTGGAAGAAGAGATAGGCGACGTAGCCGAACGATCCGGCAATGATGAGGTAGAGGACACTCCAGACCGGCCCGAAGAGCCATGCCGGTGGAGCGAATGAGGGCTTGAGCAATGCTTGGTACCAAGAGTAAGCGGGCATGACTACAGCTTACAGGAAGCGGTGCTTGAAAAATAGAGCAAATTGGCTATACTGTGCCAACTGCAGGAATTTCCTGCATTTCATTGCGAGATCGTCTAATGGTAGGACAACGCCCTCTGGAGGCGTCTATCTTGGTTCGAGTCCAAGTCTCGCAGCCATCTTGAGCTAGCACGAGATACGTAGCTAAACTCAATAAGCATCTCCGTCCTAAAACGTCATACCGGCTGAGTGCTGTATCCAGAATGAAAAACACCAGAAATGATGTTTTTCATTCTGGCGCGTCTGTCTTTATGAAGATTTCACTTTGGAGACAGTATGCTGTTTTAATGAATCAAACCATTAATCTTTCCGAGATTCGGAGTACCGAAAGTCCGAAGTTGCGCCAAATACTCAACAAGGTTCCAGAGATTACCTTTTATTTCTGGATTATCAAGGTGTTGTGTACAACAATAGGAGAAACTGCCGCTGACTTTCTTAATGTTAATCTTAATTTCGGTCTTGCAGGGACTTCCGTCATCACAGGAGTCTTACTTGCGGTAGTATTATTTTTTCAGCTTAAGGCATATAGATATATTCCGAGTGTGTACTGGCTGGCAGTAACACTGGTGAGTGTGTTTGGGACGCTCGTGACTGATAATCTCAGTGACAAACTCAGTGTCCCGCTTGAAACAAGTACTATTATCTTCAGCATTCTCTTGGCGGTCACGTTCTTACTCTGGTATTTGAGCGAAAAAACGCTTTCCATTCATTCGATTTTCACAAGAAAGAGAGAAGCATTCTACTGGCTCGCCATACTCTTCACGTTTGCGCTTGGCACCGCCTCGGGGGACCTTATGGCTGAAGGCTTGGGACTTGGATATTTTACGACTGGGATGATCGTTGCTGTAGTTATTGCGCTGACGGCGGTTGCGTGGAGACTACGAATGAATTCCGTACTCTCGTTTTGGATTATCTATATCCTCACACGCCCACTAGGGGCTTCGATTGGCGACTTTCTTTCACAGTCGAAGACTCATGGTGGGCTAGGTCTCGGCGCAACTGCTACAAGTTTTATCTTTCTCGCTGGTATCCTCGCCATTGTCACATATCTCTCTATCACGAAACGTGATGTGATTGCCTCGGCTACCACTTCGCATACAGATGAGTCAAAAGAAAAAGGCGGACTACTTCAGACGGCGATTGCCACACTACTTTTCGCCACTTTGGGAGTTGTGGGGTATCAAACGCGTCATTCAACACTCGTGAGTGACGTGTCAGCTACACCCGCTGTCGTGATTGCCACTAAAGGCTCCACGACAACTTCTTCAATTTCTGCATCGCCGCTCGGAGATCTCACAGTGTTTCGCACGATCACTCAAGATACGCTCGATATTCTTAATAAGGGAGACCAGTCTGGTGCTACCACGCGTATCGGCGACCTTGAATATGAGTGGGACAAATCTCAATCTCGCTTGAAGTCAAAAGATAAGACTGCATGGACAACAATCGACGGCAAGATAGATATGGTGCTTCGCGAGCTTCGAGGGGTGCATCCTGATGTGACGACTGAGAAGTCAGCACTTGAAGCGCTACTCAAAACACTTAACTAAAAAAACGATGACAAATAAACTTATGAAGTTATTGCAGAACACGTCTTTATGAAGACTTAACCTTCAATGGTGATACTTAAGTATATGAGAGGCAATACAAACAAATCTGTGCATATTCTCGGCGCTTCAACAAGTTTAGTGGGTTTTTCATTCGTAACCCTTACTTCAGTACGAGTATTGAGACTTGGAAGTACCACATCGATCGATGATATTGCCACACTTGCGGTGATGATATTTATTGTGAGCACCACGTTCTCTTTTCTGTCGATCCGCTCCCAGCAAGTGTCTCGAAGTGAGCTGTATGAAACTATTGCCGATTATATTTTTTTGGCAGGCCTAGCACTTTTGGGTATTGTCACGGCAATCTTTGCTTTCTCGGCACAGTAAGCACATTATTTTTTTAACTTCATCAACATGGAACCGATAATTAACACTCGTGAGCTTACAAAAAAATACGGAGAAGTTGCCGCACTCAATGCACTTGATTTGACTATCAACAAAGGAGAGGTATTTGGACTCCTCGGACACAATGGTGCCGGAAAAACAACTACAGTGAGTATTCTGACCACTCTTATCGCACCAAGCTCGGGTTCCGCAAGTGTATGTGGATTTGACACACAAAAGGAAGCACTTGAAGTACAAAAACGCATCGGTTACTTACCGGAAAATGTTAAATTTTATGATAGCCTCACCGCTTTTGAAAATCTCGAGTATCTTGCCAAGCTCTCTGGAATCAAAGACCCAAAAGCTAAGATTCATGAAGTACTTGTGTTTCTTGACTTCACGGGAATAGAAGACAAAAAGCTCGGAGAATTTTCCAAGGGCATGCGTCAGCGTATCGGAATTGCACAGGCGATATTACATGATCCCGAAGTGCTATTTCTCGATGAGCCAACAAGTGGTCTTGATCCCATGGGCATCAAGAAACTGCGGGACATCATTGTTAAATTGAACAAAGAAAAGGGCATGACCATTTTTATGAATACCCACCTCTTGTCAGAGGTTTCAAAAACCTGCTCCACAATCGGGGTTCTCAATCATGGGAAAATGGTATATCGCGACTCACTTAAAAATACAATGGAGCGCTTTCCTGATGAATCGTCTCTTGAAGAAATTTACCTGACACTTGGAGAAAGTAAATAAATATGCGTACAATATTTACCATCGCACATTCGGAAATTCGTGCACTGTTTCGCGAAAAAACCATGTATGCCATTGCGGGAGTGTTTTTGCTTATGTCCGTCGCATCTTCGTTTATCGGTTGGTCGACATTCACGACCGCAAACGAAGTCTACAGAGCATCGGTCATCTACCTTCACGCAAACGGAGTAAGTGACGTTCCGGCAAATCCACTGCATCTTGTTCCCGCGCTTACAAGCTTCGATAACCTGATTGTTTATATTGCGCTCATTGGAGCACTGCTCGCGATCATCATTGGACACAGAAGTTTTATGCGCGAGCGTCGCTCGGGTATCTTGCAGGTGCTTTTTACGAGACCAATACAAAAGCGATCATTCATTTTGGGAAAAATCGTCGGACTCAGCTCTATGCTTGCGGGAATCATGAGCATCACTGCAGTCATAAGTATTCTCTCATCTTTTTTGCTCCCACTGGCACAAATAACAACTAGCGACATCGGGCACCTACTCGCATTTTTTATCGTTTCATTTCTCTACATGCTCTTTTTTGCGCTCCTGGGGCTGTTGTTCTCAATCACTGCAAAAAGTGAGTCGTTGGCACTCTTTATTCCAATATGCATTTGGGTCGGTATTACCTTTGTGCTACCGGAGCTGGCGACAGGACTGACACCGACCGCGCTACTTAATCCGGTTACCATGCTTCAGCTTCCAGTTAGCGATGGATTTTTCCAGATTGCACAGCAAATACTCTTTCCTGTCTCATTGGGCTGGCATTACACACTTGTGAGCGGTGAACTCTTGGGGAGTGCGTTTAATCCCAGTCTCCCAATCGCGCAAGTGTTCATTGGGTATTGGATAGAAATGTTCACGCTACTCGCTTCTATAGGCACCCTCATGGCGTTGTCCGTCACAAACTTAATGACCTTTGATTCACAAAAAGATCACGTAAATGAATAACACCATGGAACAAATTTTTACCGTAGCAATAAAAGAATATCGCGACGCACTCAAGAACTATGTGTTCGTAACCTTTCTTGTGTTCCTTGTTGTACTTACAGGTATCTCGATGTACATTGGTGCCTTGAATTTTCAAGTTAAGGTTTCGTTGTTTGAGAAGACGTATCAAGCACTCGTTGCCTCTGGGCAGTCGGTCGCCACACTCACGCGCCCAGAGTTTTTCCCGCTCCAGCTTCTGCGTGCATCAATAGAATACCTTGAAATCATAGGAGCAATACTTGCTATTTCACTTGGGTATTTGAGCATTGCGAAAGAAAAAGGAAACAATACATTACCTTTGATATTTACTCGCCCGATCAGTCGAAGAAAGTATTTTACTGGAAAGTTTCTTGGAAATGCAGCACTGCTTGCCTCGGTGTGCATGATACTATTTGGCTTTATTTTTGTAGCATTAACTTTTGTCGGTGGGATACATCTCTCATCGCTTGAGCTTGCCAAGATATTGCTCACAGCAGCGGCAACATTTGTCTATTTCTGTATTTTCTTCCTATTTGCTGCTTGGTGCACCACGTTCATGCGATTTCCTTCCAATGCACTCATCCTCGCTTTTGTTGTCTGGCTATTCTTTGTGCTCATTGTCCCTCAGATAGGAGATACGATGGATACAGACAATCAGGTACCGGGAGGATTTTTCAACGCTATTCACGTCGACAAACCACAGTCAAAGATCATTCTTCAGCAATTCTCTCTTTACGAAACACTACGCAATGGTACAGAAGAAACATCGATTACCAAACATTATGAACGACTGACGTTTGCGCTCCTTGGTATTAAAGATATTTATAATGGCAAGTCGCTCGGGTTTATACTTTTCGATAAAGTGTGGGAGTTGGTCTGGCTCGGTGCGTTTTCCCTCGTTTTTTGGTTCTCATCAGTACTAGCATTCACAAAAAGTCAAGTGCTTTGGCAAAAGGTTGAGTAATAAAGAATATTAAAAATTATAATCAAATAAAAAATATGAAAAACAAAGTAATATATGGAATGGTTGGAGTTATTATTGTCGCAATCATTGCGGTATCAGTGATAAGCAAGTCGGGGACTACAGTACCTACCCAAAAAGTAGCGACAGTAACAAAAAATACTACAATTACCACAACCGATCCACAAGATATTGTTCCTGGCACATATCCAAATCAAATTAAAAACCTCTCAACAACAACTGGGTTATCAATAGTGTCCGGACTCGTTGAAAATAATATTGATGCAGCAGGAAAAGTAACCGATGATCACCTTGAGTTGGTACTCAAAAACTCCTCATTGGCTGAAATGAGTAATTTCGAAGTGTATTACACTGTGACCGACCTCACCACAAACAAAAGTGAAGGCTATTACAAAAAACTGGCCGGACTAACTTTGCTCAAGGGTGCATTTATGACGATTCATTTTGATGGTAAAAATGCTGTTGGGCATTATGGAGTCAACAAGGATGGATTATATTTCACATCTAAAAACAAATTGCGATTCAACATTGACGTAAGCGCACGAGGATTTCAGGTCGCACACCTAGAACTCTTCAAAGACGCGGGTGGAGCTGAAGTAAAAGACTAAATCAAAATGGATTACGTGAGCACAATGTTTACCCACCTACTCCCCTCATTGGGGAGTTTGGGCGTATGGGGGTATTGGATTATTTTACTTGTGTCATTTGTCGAGGCACTCGTCGTCGTTGGCTCATTTGTTCCCGCAGCGCTTTTCGTGATCTTTGCTGGAGTGCTTGTATCAAAAGGCGTGTACGACCTCGGCGACATGATCGTTTTTGCATCAATCGGTGCGATACTCGGTGATGCGGTAAGTTATTATTTGGGAACTCATGGCACACGTTTTTTCAATAACGAAAATAGACTCCTCAAGGCAGACCACCTTGAGAGCGGAAAAGCTTTTTTCAAAAAACATGGGAATAAGAGCATTCTCATCGGTCGATTCCTCGGGCCACTCAGATCGATTATACCGTTTATCGCTGGTCTTACTCGGATGAATCTTTCGAGTTTCTTTTTGTGGAATGTGACCGGTGGCATACTGTGGGCAGTTTCTCATATTCTTCTCGGCTATTTTTTTGGAGGTTCGCTTGCCATCATCCACAAGTGGTCGCTCCTTATCACTACCTTCGTACTTGGGACAATCGCAGTATTGGCGGTGCTTTGGGTAGTTATCAAACAGTCGGATCTCGTAGTGCGTTTTTGGAAACCTTTTGTTATTTTCCTTTCGGGATTTTTGGTGTATCAACTTGCCGACATTATTTTCCTTGGCGAGATAACTCCGCTCATTGATATTCGGGTGCATGACTGGTTCATATTAGTACGTGACGAAGACTTAATACTGCTTTTTCGGTTCATTACGATGCTCGGCGACTCAATGCTTATTTTGTTGACAGCGATTATTATCAGCACATTTCTTTATTACAAGAAACACACTAAATTCATCATTCCATTTTGGGCGACAATTGTCAGTGCGGGAGCGACAACATTCATTCTGAAAATGATTACTGCTCGCCCTCGACCCTTGGACGCACTCATGCCGGAAAGCGATTTTTCGTTCCCAAGTGGGCATGCAACGATTGCCGTCGCGTTTTATGGTTTTCTGGTCTTTGTGGCAATGCGATATCCAAAGCAATTTGTATGGAAAAATACGTTTTTCTCTCTCGGTGTGATAATCATACTTTTGATCGGGTTGAGTAGGTTGTACCTCGGAGTACACTACTTGAGCGATGTCGTCGCAGGCTACCTCGTCGGCACAATGGGGCTTGTAATCGGAGTCTATGTTTATGGCCACTATGATGCCATACGTTCAAAGTTAAAATCTTTATGAAGATTTCACTAAGCGCATAGTATAATTCATATATGAAAATACTTGTTATTGAAGACAATCAAAAGCTTGCTGAGCGCATAAAAACAGGCCTTGAACAGGAGGGATTTGCTGTGGACTGCCTGTTTGAGGGGCTAGAAGCAGAGAAGCGTATCCTCATCAATCGCAATGAATATGATGTGGTCATACTCGACCTCATGCTTCCAGGCAAAGACGGCATGGCGATTTGTCGTTCATGGCGAGAGGCAGAAGTCACTGTACCAGTACTGATGCTCACTGCCCGTGATGCAACCGATGATAAAGTTCACGGGCTCGACTCAGGGGCGGATGATTACCTCGCGAAACCATTCGCGTTTGAAGAACTACTTGCTCGTATTCGTGCACTCCTACGCAGACCGACCATTGCTGAAAAAACAATCCTTAAAGTAAGCGACATTACTCTTGACCCAATCGCACGCCGTGTCGAACGCAATGAAAAGGAGGTTGTGTTGACGCTCAAAGAGTATATGGTATTAGAGTACCTTATGCGCAATCCGAACAGAGTTATCACAAGGGATGCGCTCTATGACCATGCTTGGGATTTCGCTGACTCAGCATTCAGCAATACGATCAACGTGCATATCAAAAACCTGAGACAAAAATTACATGATGATGGAACACATATCCAAACCATTCGTGGCGTGGGCTACAAAATGGAGTAACGACTTACTACTACGTGCGCGAGTAAAACTCACGCTGTTTTACGTAGCGACCTCGGCATTTTTGCTAGGAGTATTCAGCTACCTCCTCTACGGAGAACTTTTGATGCGGCTGCAAGATACAATTGATGATCAAGTTGTGGACATTATGGCTCGAAAAGTATTTCTTGATCGAGCGAGTGATGCACTGCAAAATCAAATACTTATAGCAGACGGGATCGCACTCTTTTTTGTTTGCATCATTGGTTATTTTCTCACCGCATATACACTAAGGCCGATACACAAAGCGCGCCTTCGTGAACGACGTTTCTTAGCTGATGCCGCCCATGAGCTGCGCATGCCACTTTCAGTGATGAAAACTGGAGTTGAAATCTTGCTACGAAGTGACGAAAATCTATCGGTACGAGTAAAGAAGATTTTGACGGAAAATGTTGATGAAATCAACTCCTTAACATACATTGCCAATAATCTGCTCTCCCTCGTCAGTGAGAAAAGTAAATCAAATCAAACGTATCCTTCCGTATTTATATACGACGTAGTATGTAATGCGATTAAAAAAGTTACGCCACTTGCAGACTCACGGAAGATTGTACTTGCAATAAGTGCGGGGGAATCAGTCGGTACAGTGCAGGTATTCGCTGATCAATTATCTCTCTCGCGAGCATTTGAAAACGTGATTGAAAATGCGATTAAGTACACCACGCATGGAGGTAGTGTGCAAGTTGCGATTAAAGAAAAGAGTCCCTCAATTGTTGTGACCATAGAAGATACCGGCGTTGGAATCTCCCAAGTAGACTTGCCTCATATAACGGAGCCGTTCTTTCGTGCAGATGTTGCACGAACCGCAAACGAAGGTGCGGGGCTGGGGTTGTCTATCGTTGAAGAAATTGTGCGCATACACAACGGAAAACTACAATTCGAGAGTACGCTTGGAGTTGGCACAACAGTAACCATTTCACTTCCTCTCAAAAACGATTCAGGCTCTTCTTTATCATGATTTCACTTCAACTCTATATTATTATGGTAGTACTTTAAGGGTCGTTGCGTATGTAACCACGCAATAAAGTACACATTATTACTTTTTAATTTCAATCTATGAAACCATATAAACGAATGAGCAAAGGAGCACTCGCGGTGCTTGCGGTCAGCATGATGACCGCCGGAGGAGCAGCGGCAATCGGAGCGCAGGTATTTGCACAAACATCTACGCCAACCACTTCTCCAGTGGTAACAACGCAAACACAAGACGTGAAAGATGTAGGCAGTGACCCCAAAGACAGCCAAGACGAGAATGTCGCACTTCCTTCTGGTGGAATCACTGAAGCGCAAGCCCGTGCGGCAATTGCTGCGAAGTATCCAAACGTAGCAATCAAACACATTGAGCTTGAAGACGAGAACGGAGTTGTCATCTACGGAGTGAAACTCGCAGATAAGACCGAAGTTACCGTCGACGCAAAAACTGGAGCTGTTGCGCAAGAAGCAGCTGACCAAGAAGGTGTCGAGCATGCCAATCGTGGCGATCATTCAGGAAAAGACCTGAATGAAGCACCGGGTACTGAAACCAATGATGGGCCTGACACAAGTGATGCTGAACAAGCAGATTAAGTCAGGTAATTAGTTCTTTGTTCCTAACACAAAAGACCACGAGAGTGGTCTTTTGTGTTAGGAACTACTGTACGTTCAAGAAAGTTTTACAGTTTTGTTGCTCAGTGTCATATTGCTCTTCAGACAAGAAAGCAGCTCACGCTTTTCCGCATCAAATCCATGTTTCAAAATAAATTTGATGTAATTTCGGATATCGACGTCACCAACTGTAACAGTGCTTTTTGATCCAACTGCCATTTGTTGGAATCGCTTGAATCGTTCAACCTCCACCTTGATCTTTTCTTTGATACCCAGCTCATCAAGGTCAATTTTTTCCATAAGCAATTGGAACTGCTCAATGAGATCAATTTCATTGATGTACCCACATTTACAGTTCTTATCCCTTACTTTAGTACACCCATAATAGACATGACGATTTACACTTCCATCTTTGAGCTTCTTAAACTTCTCGTCTGCGCAGATTCCAGATCCACACAATCCACAGGTCATCAGTTTAGTAAATGCAAATTCCTTGTTTTCAATTCGCATAACGTTGCTTCGAGTCTGGGCTTGTACCAAGTCAAAAAGTTCTTTCGTGATGATTGGCTCATGTTTTCCCGTGTACCAGTTACCACTCTTCTTTGGATATTCAAAAACACCGTAATAAAAATGATTTTGGAGAAGACAGTATATGTTACTTAAGGTAAGGTTTTTGTTTCCTCCAGCTGTTTTCATATTGAGTTCAAACTTTAGCCAATGATAGATCTTTCGACCGCTCCACTTATCATATGCAACCCGCTCAAACATTTTTCGAATGATTGGTGCGCGTTCTGGATCAATAAGTGTCTGGCATTTTCGATCAATGCGTTTTTCTTTTAGGTATCCCGTTGGGGCGGGGCCAGGCCACAATCCCATTTCGACTCTTGTACGTAATCCACGCTTTACATTGATACTTTTGTTATCGTTTTCCAATTTTGCTTGGGAACAGAGAATCATCAGTAAAAACTTTTCGTTTGGGGAGTTTCTAAAATGTTGTCCATAAGTACGGATCTCATGAAGTGCCTTTTGATCCATAAGATCCACGACTGACCCGAGATCTCCTGCGTTACGACTTAAACGATCTGGAGCCCACGTAAGTATTCCGTTATAGCGTCCACGCCTAATGTCTTCAAGTAGTTCTTTAAAAACAGGACGTTGTCCTGAGTCCTTTGCAGAGTGTGCTTCACGCCTAATATCGATGACTTGCAGTTCCTCTCGTTCTGCGATCTGAAGCATCTCCTTAACTTGTGATTCAATCGACAATGCCTGTTTCTCGTCTTGCTCGGTCGATTTACGAGCGTAGAGCACATACCTCACTTTCGTTACTGGTAATACGATCTGTGGCCCCGTAGGGACTATTAATGCGCTTTCCATAAGACCCCATTAATGCCAGAACCATTGGAATTGCTAAGCGGGCGCTGTTGGCAACATGTTGGCAGTATTCGCCTTACACACCTAGATGAAATAGACCCTTGGTGGGCAAGGAGGTTGGGTTGAGACACTATGGATAAGGTGAGCAAATGCATCTGCAAGATCATCATGCTTTTCAACTCCGAAATGAACGATCTGACGGATCAGTTCCTCAGCACCATTTCTCGGAAATAATACTTTTCCGTTCTTGATAAAGTTCGCGGTCAATATCAATCTGCTTCGCTTATCCATATTTCCCGGCCTCACTGATTGAACGTTCCATATTCCTTCACTCTGCAATTGTTGGGGAAGTGCCTTCTGATATGAGACATCCTCGATAACGAATGTGGGATGCGCGTGTTCTTCCGTATATGTTTTGTCGAGCTGTTTGCATAGATCCACCGTTTCGGGGAAATTCATTCGTTTGTTAATTATTTTTGGCAGTATGTACACACGATATCCGTCCCGCACTTCGTACAAAAATGCGGGAATCATTGCGGTATAATCGGCGGTATCATTTTTTGAGATTGCCAGATCAACACCGATTCGAATCTCAGTGTACGAAGGATAGTTATTGAACATAGGCACGGGCACAGGAAGGTCGTCGTAGTACTGAATCCACTCGCGATGAATTGCTTGATCCTCATTCGGGACTATGTTCAGTAGATACTCTCGTTGCCACGCGTACTCGTTGGCAGCTTTTCGTTTTTCTTCTTCGATATCCTCGGTTGTCGGGTATTTTCCTTGCCAGAGAATTGTTCCATTTTTAAGTAGTGGATATTCTTTGAATACTCCCGTGAGTCGTTCTGCCTGAACATCCTCTTTCAGTCGCATGAGTAGTGAGTCTTCATGCAGCAGATTACCCACCACAACTAATCGCGTATCGCGATCTCCCGCAGGGACGACCTCTCCTGTGAGCCACTGGTATGTTTTGTCTCGCCCTTCACGTGTTTTTGTGGAAGCAAGATCTTCAAGGTCGTCACCAATAATCAGGTCTGGGCGATGTTGATTGTGGCGTAACCCACGGATACTTTGCTCAGAGGATACGGCAGTAATGCGGGCATTTAATCCAGAGAATACAAGCGATGAAGAGCCCCACTCATTGTTCTCCTCCTGAAAGGGGCCAAGATCGCTTTTGAGGAGAACATTGCCCTCAAGTTCGCGACGCATATTCATCATGTGTTGTTTTGCCTGTGCTTGGGTCTGACATAGTATCAACACGAACTTCTTTTGCTGTCTTCCAAGGATTGCCCAAATTGGATATGAAGTGGTCATTACTGTTGATTTTCCAGATCCACGAAATGCCACGATAAAGATGTTCTTGATCGAGTCTGATTCGGTGAGGTGGAACATCTCCTTGTGGAAGTCTCCTGTTGGGTACTTCACATAGTGTGCGAAGTAGAGATGGAAGAAGTACAAGTGGCTCTCTCGGGTAATCGAGGTGCGTACTTGCTTGTCCTTGATCATCGTCTCAATGAGGTGAGGCGGAATCATTTTGTTCGGTTCCATGTTGTTCTTCTGTTATTGCTACAGACGTTTCTGGCGCAAACGAAGCCAGTCGCAGTGCTTCACGGACAATGACCTCCTGCTCGGGGGAGAGTTTGCCATCGTCGGCAAATTTAGTTGTTACTTCGACCTTGTCCTTAAACTTTGGGTTACGGTGTCGCAACCAAAAGCTGATTGCAGACCAGTTCTTTTCCTTAATGAGACTCAGCAGTTGACTTTCACTCATGTCGTTGACGAGGTCTTCGCCGTCATCGAGTGCAAGTTCCATTTCTTTGCGGAACTCCTCATCATCGTTTCGCCACCGATAAATGCTATTGCGTGAGACTCCGACTTTCTCGCATGCCACTTGAACTATCGGTACTTTTCGCAGTTGTGCGAGAAATTCATCGCGCTTCTTATTCTTCTTCATACTGTTTGATGATTCGCGCTTTCTTTCCTGTCAGTTTCTCGTATCGACGCATTGCGAGATCGCAGAAAGAAGGTTCGAGTTCTACCCCAAAGACCCTGCGCTTGAGTGGTTCTGCAGCAACCATAGTGCTCGCTGACCCAGAGAAGCTGTCTAAAATAATGTCACCGGGCTTTGTACAACGCCGTATTGCTTTTTCGTGGAGTTTCGGAGGCTTTTGTGTAGCATGCTCGTAGTCGGTAACGGGAAGACGCTTTACCATCCACACATCGAGAAGGTCGAGTGTTTCCTCGAGCATGTTATTGCCCGTAGTGACTTCCTTATTCATGACCTCATTAAGGTTTTGGAGATTCTTTGCAATATACGGCTTCCCACGTACTCCATATGGGCATGGTTCATAGCATTTATTGAATGCCACGCCAGGGGTGGGGTTGTGACTGTTTTTCAGCCATAAGCACACGCGCTTGTTATCAATGCCGACCTCACGATAAAGATCCTGCACCATGCCGATATAGATTTGATCGCACCAGTAGAAGACATGCACATCATGTTTTGCGACAGAGAGTGCGTTCGCCATGCTCTTTTTCAAGAATTCTCGGTATTCGTTGTCTGAGCGCTTGTCGTTCACATTTCCGCCATAGTGCGCTTTGCCTCCGATACCTGAGTTGTAATCAATTTGAATGTTGTAGACGGGGTCCGAGTAGATCATCGAAGCCCGTTCGCTTCCGAATAATCGGGCAAGCACCTTAGGATCAGTAGAGTCTCCGCAGATAAGGCGATGTTCACCAAGCGCAATAAGATCCCCGAGTTTAGTTTTCGGTTTTTTGATTTGCTTCAGTTCCTTTTCTATATCGAAGTCGTCATCTTCCGTTTCGGCATTATTCCATACGTTCGAGAGATCAAGGTCACTGAAACCAATATCAGTGAGTAGATCAAGGTCAAATGACTTGAGTTTGTCGAAGTCCCATTCTCCTGTGTTGCGATTGAGTCGTAGGTTCAACTCCTTCTCTTTTTTGAGATTCGAAATATCGACATACACCACTGGTACCGTTTTGTGCCCGAGTTCTTTTGCAGCTCGGAGGCGCATGTGTCCTCCAATTACGATATTCTTCCGCTTGGGAGAGGAGTTAACAATGATGGGGTCAACCATTTGGAAGCGAGCTATGCTCTCTTTCAACTGACCAAGGGACTCCTTTGATATTTTTCGTGGATTGTACTGTGCGGGTTTGAGCGTGCTGATTGATACATACTCCACATTAATTTTTGTATTAGCCATATTCACGTTATTAGTTTTTTAATAACGAGAAAGCCCACTTCGCGATGAAGACTCAGGGAATCAACTGGTGATTCTCTATGCTTTCTCTACGAAGTGGGCGTGGCAACGAGTGCGAGGCACCACCTGTAATATTTAATTGTTCAAACTATGCTACTTCTTCCACCGAGGATTCGGCCGGGATCGATGGATCAGCTCGCGCCTTTCCTTGCGATTCATTCGCTCCACAAACTCACGGGTGTCTTGCCCTGCAAAGACTGGAATGCCACCCTCGGGCATCATCAGAATCGCTTCTCCCTTGTTTACCCGATCCATTAAATCTTGGGGGAGAGGTATGGCAAGAGAAAAGTCTGCTCCATCCTTGGTGTCGGATTCGGTCTTGGTATTCTCAATTGGGAAATACATACGACCCTTTTCTGCCACCTTTGAATAGGAATATGTCTGACGCTGTTCACGTACATGAAGCGTGATATTTGTTAGAAAGATGAGCTCTTTTTTCTCGACCATGCATATATAGTACTCCCATGGGGGATTAGGTGTCAACAGTGTAAAAAAGATTTACGCAAAGACTTGCAAATAGCCCAATTTCTTGCTATTATTGTTATATGCACAACATTCAAACATTGTTACTTGGGATGGCCAAAAACACGAATCTTGGCGAACTTAGCCTCCGCCAGATTGCAAAAATGATCGGTGTAGAGGACAAGCCACAGATCGTGAAATACCACCTATTACAACTTGAAAAAGCAGGTCTCCTCCAACTCAACCTTGAAGCTGGGGTTATTAAGCCAATCACTCGCGGGTCTAATGCCTCTACTTCCGTCAAAAGCCCGTTTTACTCCCTCCCTATTGTTGGAATGGCCAACTGTGGTCCTGCGACCGTCTTTGCTGAAGAGAGGATTGAGGGGTATCTCAAAGTTTCGCCCAAATTCTTGCCACACAGAAAACAGGATCTCTATGTGCTTGTCGCGGACGGACTTTCTATGAATCTCGCTGAGGTAAGACAGGGTGTCACAAT
>CAYXYK010000002.1:0-84267 GCA_964469335.1 uncultured Candidatus Saccharibacteria bacterium
CGCGCATTCACTCTTTCTCAGGAAGAAACCGCGTCGTATGAGAGCGGAAGGAGGACGGAGGTAACCGTTCGCATACCGAAGGGGAGTTGGAGTTATGAACCAGACGTGGTGCGGGTGGGAGAAGGTGATCGTTTCACCGTGACGATCGTGAACGAAGATGATATTCCTCACGGTTTTGCGATCGACACATATGGGGTCGATGAGACGATTCCTCCACACGAGTCACGTACAACAAGAGAATTACTTGCACAAAAGAACGGTGTGTTTATGTTCTACTGCTCACTCATGTGCGGAGAAGGGGTCTACGAAGGGAAGGTACGCGGACATTTTGACATGGAAGGCACACTGGTTATCTCGGAGCGTTCTCCTCATTCGGGTGGTCGAGCTCCGTAAGCAATCCTTTTTGCTTCCAATTGAAAAGACCGCCGTACGGCGGTCTTCGAAACTTTAGGCGCATTATGCCGCCTCCAGTTCGTTCCTTTTTTTGCGGGAAGCGTCCCATGCGGCGGTGAGTTCATTCCACACAGTCTCGGCCGAACCTTCCTTGCTCGGCTGCTTGCTATCGGTGGTGTGATTGGCCTTCCACCACTGCCAAAGGCGGAGTGGGTTGGTTTCGCGTTCCTTGCGAAAGAAGGCAAAGAACGAATTTCCGTAGTCGCGCATCCAGTGGAGGAAATGCCAGTCCTTTTCTTCAGCCTTGGCGTAGTCGTGCCTGTGCAGTTGACCGCCGAGTTCGTTCTGGATCCTCAGCCAGTCTCCTTCAGAGATATCAGTGTTACTCAGGTCCATTGCCGTACTCCTTGTGGCGGGTCGTTCGGTTGTGATAAAGAAACCTGATTACAATGCTACGCTTTGTACGTCGAATGTCGAGGATGATATGCACTTTTCAGGGAATACAGGGCTTGCAATATAATTCAGGAAGGAGTAGTCTTATTACAGCGTTCCTTTGTTCAATTTTTGTTTTGCCATCGGGCACAAGAATACGCCGCTCTCCTCATCACCCAGGAGCGCGGCCTTTCGTTTTCAGGCTCACAAAATGGCAAATTACTTCGTTGTGTTCGTCATGAATCTGCGCGTTGTACCACAAGTACACCTTGCAGATTCATTTCCTTTACGCCTTGTACTTTGCAATTTATGTGAACCTTTAAAATTCAAACCTGCTACTGTTCCGAGAGTTTGAGGATGGTGTCGAATTCCTTCTTGGTGAGCGGGGTGATCGAGAGACGCATATATTTCCAAAGTGCCATTCCCTCGAGTGCTTTCACTTTCTTCATAGCGTCACGCGAGATGACGTTCGGGAATTTTTTCACGAACTTCACGTCGACCATAATCCAGGTCGGTTTTTCTTTTTTACTTTTCGTATCAAAATATTTTGAACTCGGATCAAATTGTGTGAAGTCGGGGTAGGGAAGCGAGCATACCTTGGCGACGCCAGCGGGGCCGACCTCCTTCACGCTCGAATGATAGAAGATCACCAGATCGCCCTTCTGCATATTGTCGCGCATATAGTTGCGCGCTTGGTACCCACGTACTCCGGTCCATGGGGCCTTCTTCTGGCTCTTCAGGTCGTCTATCGAAACCTCATCAGGCTCCGATTTCATCAGCCAATGTTGGGGTGAACCAGCCTCCATATCCTAGTGGAGTGTCTCGTCACTTGGGCGAAGTTCCGGGTGGGCAGAGAGAAACCTTTCGACTGCTGCGTTTTTGTCTATATAGAGTGTCGCAAAGAGTTCTTCGCGCTCATCTTCGGGCGTATTCGCGAGCGCGTCGCTCATGGGTTCAGCATAGTTCACGACCCATTCGAGTATCTTAGCTAAGCGAGGGTCTTTCTCGTTCTCGCCCTCCATGAGTGGCTTGAGTTCTTCATCAGAAATACCAAATATATGCTGCATCACTCCATTCTGCAGCATATATTTGTGGTCTGAGAAGCTTCTCTCTTGTCCCTCAGGGGAAGTCATAGGTGATTATGCGGCAGGAGTAGCACTCTGGTCGCCGAGTCGCTCCCGGATGCGGGCGACGAGCGCTTCAAGGCTCCATTCGCTTTTGATCAAGAAATCAGTTGCACCGAATCCGGAGACAGTTGCGATCGTCTGTGCGTCGGTGGAATTGGTAAGTACGATGACGTTCACATGTTTGCCCCAAGTATCTGCAGAGCGGAGTTTTGAGAGCATGGTGATGCCGTCCATCCTCGGCATGAAGATGTCCAGAAGAATGAGGTGCGGATGATGCTCGAGTGCAGCCGCAAGTCCGAGCTCGCCGTCCGCGGCTGAGAGTACGTGGAATTTTTCGTCGGTCATCTTCTCGACCAGCACACTGCGAAGGGCGACATCATCTTCGACGATCAACACGGTCTTTTTGTTCTCAGTTTCCATAGAAAAATTATTTTTTAGTCTTGAAGACCTCTTTGACGTGTTTGACCACATCATCGAGCCCTGTTTCGGCTTTCACAAGGTACGCATTGAGGTGGAGGTTCACAAGTCGAGATTCTTCCTCTTGTGAATTCTGATTGGTGAGTGCGATCATGTAGACTTCTTCTCCCCATCCGCCGAGCGCGCGGATCTCCTTCGCCATCTCGAGTCCGTCCATAGGGAACATCACGATGTCCGTGATGATCATTTCCGGGTGGACCTCCTGAGCTAATTTGAGTCCTTCTTCTCCGCCTCCTGCTTCCGTTACGTCATACTTCTCATCGCGAAGCTTCTCTGCGAGCACCTTCCGAAGAGGCTCGCTGTCTTCGACCAGTAATATCTTGTGTGCTGTCATATGTTGTAAATTATAGCATGCCGCGGGAATAGCGGAATACACAGGTACTCCAAGTACTGTGCAGAGTGGTTCCCTCAAAGCGGAAACTCATATATAATCGCCAGTAAAGGTCTACGTACCGAACATGGCAAATTACTCGGAATAAAGCAGAAAACATGAATGATAAAAGCTTGATCGTCGGAGCGCTCGTACTTATTGTTGCAGTGGGGGGAATACTCTATGCAGTGAGCGGTAATCAGCCGGGAACCTCAGTGACAGGAACTCCAGTATCGTCCTCGAGTGACACTCCCGGAGGCCCGAATCTCGCACTCGCACAATGCCTCAAAGATAACGGCGTTGTATTTTATGGAGCATTCTGGTGTCCTCATTGCAAGAAGCAGAAAGAGGACTTCGGTGCAGCACAATCTGCGCTTCCGTATGTCGAATGTTCGACTCCTGACGGTAATAGCCAGACTCCGATCTGTGCCGCAAAGGGGATAAAGAGTTACCCGACCTGGGTGTTCCCGGACGGTTCGGAGCTCACAGGAGAACAATCGCTCGAAGTACTTGCACAGAAAGCGAACTGTACACAGACATTGCCCGGAGCGGTATCCGCTGCAAGCACCTCTGTTCCGGTGAAGTAGTAGAAAAATATGGACATCGGAACTATCTTCACAAAAGTACTCGCAGTGAGCACACTCCTCGGGAACATCTTTACGGTGTTCTTTGTGTTCGCACATTTCGGCATGAAGGATACGTTCCGAACGGTCTCTGAGTTTATCGGGAAGCATGCGCTCAGACTCGGCTTCCTGCTCGCATTCGCTGCGACCTTCGGTAGCATCACTTACTCACAGGTAGTGGGTTACCCCGCGTGCATTCTTTGCTGGATGCAGCGTATCTTCATGTATCCAGAAGTCGCTCTCTTCGGACTTGCACTTTGGAGAAACGACCGAAAAGTACTTCCATACACGCTCATGCTTGCGGTCATCGGCGGTGTGATTGCCCTCTATAATTGGGCCAAGGATATGCTTGCGCTCTATACCGATATATCACTCGCTTGCCCAGTGGTCCCGGGGCTCCCGACGTGCGATCGTATCTATGTCGATGAATTCGGCTATATCACCATCGCAATGCTATCGCTCAACGCGTTTGTTCTGATCGCGATCATCTGTTACACCGCACTCCGCTTGGATAAGAAACAACAGCATGCAAAATAATACCGAATCTAAGAAACGTATCGTCATCGTCGGGGGAGGTTTTGCCGGTATCCGTGCCGCACTTGAGCTTTCGCGGCGTGTTGGAGAGCGTGCCGAGATCACGCTCATCGCCTCAAGGCCTCATTTCGAGTACAATCCTGCACTGTATCGTTATGTGACCGGCAATTCGTCCATTGAAGTGTGCATCCCACTCGACTTGATCTTCAAGGGTAAGAAGGTCACGGTAGTACGTGATTATGTTACCTCACTCGATAAGGCAGGGAAGAAGGTCTCCTGTGAGTCCGGCAAGGAGTATACGTATGACAAACTCATCCTTGCGCTCGGCAGTGAGACGACCTATATGGGGATTCCCGGCCTCAAGGAGCACTCTTATGGAATGAAGACTGTCACCGAAGCACTTCGTCTCAAGGAACAGGTCATTGCCACCCTGTATCTCGTCAAAGAACACAATGAGACGTCCGATAAGATCCGCGATGCGAATTTCGTCGTCATCGGTGGTGGTGCGACCGGAGTCGAAATGGCAGGAAGGCTTATTGAATACGCGCGCGCTCTTGCTGAAGAGATGAAGCTTGACCCAACGCTGGTCTCTGTCTCGCTCATTGAAGGAGCTTCAAAGGTGTTATTCAGGCTACCGAAGGATTTTACCGATCCGATCGAAGAACATTTGCGCCGTTCCGGAGTGACGCTCCTGATGAATCGTCGTGTCATGAAGCAGGAAGTCGAAGATATCTACCTGAAAGATATGCAGATGAAGACCTCAACAGTCATTTGGACTGCAGGAGTAAGAGCCAACATCCTTTATGAAGCAAGCGGGTTCACGGTCAACCCGCAAGGGAAAGTCGACGTCGACGAGCATCTCTATGCGAGGCGAGGTGAAGGAATCTTTGTCGTCGGGGATGGTGCACAGACGAAATATTCCGGCTGGGCACAGACTGCATTCTATGACGGTAAATATGTCGCCAAGGTGATCGAGTGTGAAATGAACGGAAAGTCACTGCCGGTCTATGATGCGCCGAACCCGGTGAACGCGATTCCTGCGGGAGACGGCTGGGCAGGAGTACTCATCGATCTTTGGGGAGTGAATATCACGTTCTATGGGCGTATCGGTTGGTGGTTCCGCCGCCTTGCGGACCTACGCAGCTTCATGGTCATCTTGCCGTTTCGTCATGCATATAAGGTCTGGACAGGAGGATGCCTTTCGGATACTTGTGATGTTTGTGGGGTTGAGACCACCCATCTCCATCCCTAGGAAGAGCACATCTACTGGCTTCGCCTGCTTCGTTGTGGAGCCCCAGTGGCTTAGTCAACGTATTCCGAATACGTCTCCTGCACCACTTTCTCCATGCCTCGCATTCGAGAGCCATTAGATGTACTCTTGGAATATGAAAACGAATACTAAAAAAATTACGGAGATTTATTCGGGGAGGACGCGGTTCGCGCAGGATATCGTCGCAGAATTCTGGATGCCGAAGAAGCCTTCGCATAAGGCGGTCATTTTGATGGACGGTTGTCCGACCATGCCTTCGAAGAAGAAGGTGGGGGAGTTTTTCGCAAAGAAAGGTTACTGGGTCTTCCATCCGCGCTATCGCGGCAGCTGGGAGTCTGACGGAGAATTCCTTGCTGAAAGCCCTGAAGAGGACGTCCTAATGGTCGCAGAAGGGCTCAATGCCGGATTCATGAATATCTACGACGGCATCGAATATCTCCTCGACATCGATGATATCACCGTGATCGGTGCGTCGTTCGGAGGCGCGGCTGCGGTACTTTCACTTAAGTATCCGATCATTGCTCGTGCGGTCGCGCTCGCTCCGGTGATCGACTGGAAGGCGAAGTCGGAGGCAGAACCGTTCGACTATTTCATGTACATGCTCGACGAAGGGTTCGGAGCAGCGTACCGTCCCGAAAAGAATGCCTGGAAGCGCCTGCAGTCAGGAAAGTTCTACAGTCCCAAAGCCGATGCTGCGCAGATAGATACCTCGCGCCTCTTTGTCGCCCATGCACTCGACGACAAAGTCATTCCAGTTGCTCCGCTGCGTGCTTTCGCAGCAAAAAAGAAATTCAAACCGTTCTATCAGAAGAAGGGTGGTCACTACTCGACTTCAAAGATCATGGACAAAGCGATTTGGGCGAAGGTGAGTGTGTTTCTGAAGAATAAATAAAAACTGCCACTGGTTTGTTCAGTGGCAGTCGAAACTTTCGTAGCGGGTTCTTAGCAGCCTTGTAGGGCTGCATACACCGACCTGAGGACAGGACTCATGGGGTTCGCAGTGTCATCGACTCTGCTGACTCGCTCTCCTCTCATCCAGGACGCGATACATCTGCCGGTCGGGCGAAAGTCGCGATCCAGTTCGATGGCATTGACCTGCCGGTCGAGTGGCTTGCTGTTTCCGCCGATCTCGCCGTCGTAGACGGCAAGCTCGGAGAGCGTGCAATGTACCGGCACCACCGTAGCCTTGATGATGTCGATTCCGCAAGTGCCAGGGTCGAATACCACCAGTCCTTCCGTCTGCCGAGTCTTCCCGAGGTAGTTGATCACGACGCGCCGTTCGCCCTTGAGGGCAAGGAATTGGACGGTCGTATCAATGATCGGTTTCTGCGACAATTCCGGGAAGAGATTCGCTGTTCCGCGTGTTACTTCCGAGAGCTCGAGCCCGAAGCCGAAGTGATCGGTTGCGGGGATTGGGCAGATGACGTGTTCTGGTGTGACGATGCAGAGTTCTTCTGCTCCTTCACGCCATGCAGTCTCGAGGGGGTACAGCAATTCTCGTACAGCTCCGCCGAGGCCACTTGAGATCGTGTCGTGACCTGCGTAGCTTGGCGCAGCCTTATCACGCGTCAGGGTCAAAAGCATCCGGGCGTCGAGGCACTCGACGATCATTGCGATCCCACCCGCAGGCCAACGCCACTTGGGGGAGGTGCCACGGTACTGTTCGAGATTGCGACGACTTACTTTGTTTGTCGCGATCAGCGCATCTTTCGGGATATCGATCGTCACGGTCGTTTCGGTTGCGCTCGCTTCCACTTGTGCGATGAGGAACGCGTGACGTTCGGTCAGTTGAGAAAGAGTCATGGTCATGCTTATCTCCAGACAAAAGAGGTAGGAGTCCGAGATATTCGGATTGTCCTTGTCCCAATTGTAAAAGGGCAAATGCCACTTTCGTAGCATGAATATTTTAACTAAGAATATTGACATTGTCAAATATTCCGTTTGAGTGATATCGATTGAATAATGCGCAGCGAGGAGTAGGATAAAATCTATAACCTAAACCCACATGAAATACATTTTTTCATCCCGTGCGGCGACAAAAGAATATACCCCAGTAGTCCTATCTGCGGACTCAGACATGCTCGTACAGAAAGATGGCAGAATGAGCATCTCTCTTTCAACCGGGAAGAGGGAAGAGATGACTCGTCGCAAGCTCATTTCGCTTGTTCGTCGCGTCGTTTCGAGCGCGAAAGCGGCGAAGGTAAAGAAAATTGCGATCAATTTCGCAGACTTCTCATTTCCGCATGTAGTAATCTCAAAAGAAGAACTCGCAGAACTGATGGCGGTCAATCTTGAGATGGCCAATTTCGAGTTCACTAAATATAAATCGAAGCCGAAGGAGGGTTGGAGCACCCTCACCGAGTGCGTCATTGTGATGAAGGGAGATAAAGAAGTTGAGGCAGCGTGGAAGAAAGGGAAGGCCATCGGCGAAGAGGTCAACGCAACCCGCACGCTCGCAAGTACTCCCGGTGGCGACATGACCCCCTCACTCCTCGCGGATGCTGCGCGCGAAGCCTCTGCGAACCTCCCGATCGACGTGAAGGTGCTCGATGAGATGGATATGGAAGAACTGGGTATGGGCGCCATTCTTGGCGTAGGGAAGGGATCAGACGACGCACCGCGCTTCATCGTGATGGAATACATGGGCGGAGAGCCGGATGAGCAGCCGATTGTACTGGTCGGAAAGGGTGTGACTTTTGATACAGGTGGGCTCAATTTGAAGCCTTCTAACGCGATCTACGAGATGCATATGGATATGTCCGGAGGCGCTGCAGTCATCCACTCCATCGTTCTCGCTGCAAGACTTAAACTCAAGAAGAACGTAGTCGCACTTATTCCCGCAGCAGAGAACATGGTCAGCGGTTCTTCGTATCACCCCGGTGATGTCTTGAAAGGCATGTCCGGCAAGACCATCGAGATTCTCAATACCGACGCAGAAGGACGCGTCATCCTCTCGGATGCGCTCACCTATGCAAAACGCTACAAGCCACGTCTCGTTGTCGATGTCGCAACCTTAACCGGCGCAGCAGTGGTCGCGCTTGGGCAGCGCGCATCAGCGATATTCACTCGCGACGCTGAGCTCGAGAACCGTTTTCGCGCGCTCGGCGAAGCGACGGGCGACTATGTCTGGCCGCTCCCACTCTGGGACGAATATGAAGCCGAGATCAAGGGCACCTTCGGCGACTGGGCGAATCTCGGAAAGAATTCGTACGGAGGTGCGATCACCGGCGCGATGTTTCTTTATCAATTCGCAAAGGATTACCCGTGGGTGCATATCGACATGGTGCCGCGCATGACCAGTACTGATGGCGACTATCTCGCACGTGGAGCGGCGGGGGAACCCGTGCGACTGCTACTCCGCCTGCTCGAAACATTCTAGTCGCTGATACTCCCGATTGCTGACGTGCTCATTCAGTGATAAAACTTGGTGCAGACTCCGTTCGAAATTCTTTCCACATCTCATTGGGGGTAGATCATGCATGACACAATTCGCTCGGAAGAAGTGAGCGACCGTCCTCCTTTTCCGTACCAGATCCAACTCACTGCGACGATCGGGAGTGATGCCCGAACCTATGCGCTCAACCACTGTGTCGCGATGGCGCGCCATGATGGCTGCCTCGTCGAATTTCTTCCTCGTGAGGACGACGACAGGAGGCTGACCCCTCGGGTGATCCTCATCAATGGCAAGCGCTGCTTGTTCCAGAATCCTGCCAATCAGATCCAGAACAAGCGTGCTCGGCGTCCGTATTCCAAGGTCGTCGTCGCGCAGTCGTCGCTTCACGAAGTCGACTACGCGATCTTTCTCACTACCGTCGAGGGGAGAGTACCTCGCGCATTCGTCATCCCGAAAGACGTGCTGCTTGCTGCATATTTCACACCGGAAAGCCGCTACGTGACACTGTGGCTCCCGATCGACCCACAGCTTCCGAAGTTCAAGAAGAAGTGTTCAAAGGTGCGGTATTGGGACTTCCAGCGCGCATGGCCGAGTCCCAGATAAGAAATGCTTGAAAGCACCGACCTACTCGGTGTTTTTTCTTGATATGGGATATTTCCATTGTCGCGAGCTTTGTTGCGTGGGATAATTCATCTATGGCGTCACTGCTTGGATTTGTTCGTGCGCACAAAATAGTACTTGTCATCCCCCTCGTCATATTTTCTGTCGGTCTGTTACGCGCTGCAGCTTCGAAGTCTCCAGTGTATGTGACTACTACTGTAGTTGAGGGTCCAATAGTGCAAGAAGTACTCGCCACTGGGCACCTCGAATCACCGTCTGCGACCGATCTCCATTTCAAATCCGCCGGTAAGCTGACACTCCTCAAGGCGAAGACCGGAAGAAGGGTGTCAGCAGGTGAAATACTCGCGCGCGAGGACACGAGCATCCTCTCCGCGCAGCTCGCACAAGCATCTGCCGCACTTTCTGGGGCGAATGCGCAGCTCGCAAAGGTTCGCTCCGGTGCCACTACGCAAACAGTTGCACTTTCAGAGGCTGGTGTTTCGGTCGCAAATCGTGCGGTGGAGAATGCGTATAAGGGCGTCGACGTCTCACTCGCTGACGCATACGCAAAGGCGAACGATGCAGTAAAAAATCAGCTTGCATCGTTTTTTGCCAATGCCGACACTGTGAACCCACGCCTCACGTTCCAGGTGAGCGATGCAAGCATAGAGACGGACATCACTGCGCAGCTAGTACTGATGAATGCTGAGCTCGCAACATGGCAAACCGAACTGATGACAGTTTCTGGCACCACCGATGCACTCGTCCTCGATATCGCCCTCGCTCATGCAGCCGAGCATCTCGAGCGTATCCGCGCATTCCTCTCACTTGCAGGGCGTGCAGCGAGTGCAAATACTGGGCAGAGTACTCAGGCGGCGGGTGTACTTCGCACGAGTGCAAACACCGGACTCAGCGAGGTCAATGTAGCCGTCAGTCTCATTACAGGAGTCGATCAGGCAATACGTGGAGCGAGGGGTAATCTCGAGCAGGCAAAGGCAGCACTCGAACTTACCAAACATGCGAATACACAGAATGATATCGCAGGTGCAGAAGCGATGGTTGCCGAGGCACAGGCAGCGGTTAACTCGATACGAGCGCAGATGAACGACCTAGAACTCGTTGCACCGTTCTCAGGTATCGTCACTGACACAGAAGGAAATGTTGGAGAAGTGGTGACTCCCTCACTCGCAGTTGTCTCCCTCATGCCGGATACAAAACTAGACATCAAGACCAATATCGCAGAAGGTAATATCGTCGGAGTGCGCGTCGGACAGAAGGCGAGTGTGACTCTCGATGCATTCCCACGCAGTACGATATTCTTTGGTAAGGTTTCAGACATCGATCCGGCAGAAACTGTGGTGGGCGGCGGAGTGTACTATCAGGCATCGATTTTCTTCGATCAGGATTACCCTGACCTCAGGCCCGGCATGACCGCAAATGTCCGTATCGAGACGGGCTCATCATCAAGCGCACTGCTCGTGCCAGCGAGTGCACTTATCGTTTCCGCTACCGGTACCCAAGTCCTCGTTGTGTCGGGATCTGATACTGAGCGTCGCTCTGTGGTCGTCGGTCTTTCTGCACAGAATGGAATGGTCGAAGTGCTCGAAGGCCTGAAAAAAGGAGACCAAGTCGTAATCGGTACCAAATAGTATGGAGAGCTTTCGCACTGCTTTTTTCATCGCGTACAAATCCATTGTACGAGGCAGATTGGGGATGTTCATTCTGATGATGCTCATCCTCTCGCTCTCGTATTTCAATATGCTGTTCGTGCCTGGGGTATTCTCAGGCCTCTACAACACTGTTGTCGGACTTGTGGTGAATACTTCGACACTTGATGTCGTGGTGAGTCCGCAGGAATTACCGAATCCGAAATCGTTCATCGACAATGAGCAGACGCTACGTGCACAGTTCGAGACGATCCCCGGAGTAGTCGGAACGACCCGCACTTATCTTACTGCGGGTTCGCTTTCCTACGATAAGCGTAAGGATGGAGTGTATAAGACCGTTTCTGGACAGATGATCGGTATCGACCCGGTTGTGTCAGCGAAATTGCTGACGATAAACGATTATCTGGTCAAAGGGGAGCCGCTTCAGGAGGGAGACACCGATAAGATCATACTCTCAGCTGGTATCGCCGGCGGATACGGATTACCGGTGCCGAGCGACCTTGGCGGTGTCTCTGTCGGTGACAAAGTGGACGTCGTCTATGGTAACGGTGTCGCCCGTACGTATACCGTAAAAGGCATCGTGAAAATCGTCTTCGGCACCGCACTCTCATCGGTGTACATCACTTCGAAAGAAGCTGAGTCGGTACTTTCTGCCTCGAATCAAGCCTCACAGATCCTCATAAAGACCGACAAGTCCCATACTCCCGAATATTACAGCGAGCGCATCGCGAGTATGGCACCGAATCTGAAGGTACAGAAATATACAGATCTTCTTGCTGCGATCGACCCGATACTCACTGCATTCACGCTTATTGCCACCATTGTCAGTGCGATCAGTGTTGTCGTTGCGGCGGTGACGATATTCGTGATGATCTATATCAACGCGGCCTCGAAGCGCAGGCAGATCGGGATATTGAAAGCGATAGGGATAAAACAGCACATCATCATTCTCTCGTACGTGCTTCAATCGATGTTCTATGTCGTCTGCGGAGTTTTTGTCGGAATGATATTCGTGTTCTTGTTCCTCTCGCCGTTTCTCGCTACACATCCGATACAACTACCGTTCGGGCCACTGATCCCTTCGTTCGGGCCAAAGCTTATACTCGAGAGCATCGCCCTGTTCTTCGTTGCGGGCTTATTCTCGGGGTATGTTCCTTCGCGGTTGGTCGCCCGCGAAGAGATATTGAAAGCTATCTGGGGTTGATATGACCGCACCGATTCTTACCGTCACCAATATCGAACGCACCTATCCGGGTAAAGTGCCGACGTATGCACTCCGCGGAGTCACGCTCTCTGTTATGAAAGGAGAATTTCTTGCGATCATGGGTCGTAGCGGTTCAGGTAAGTCGACGCTTCTCCGTCAGCTCGGACTTCTCGATACTCCGACTGGAGGCAGTATCTTCATCGACGGCATGGATGTGCTTACACAGAGTGATGAGGAAAAATCCCGTTTTCGTCTCGAATACCTCGGCTACATCTTTCAGGAGTACGCACTTATCGTCGAACTTTCCGCACTCGAGAATGTCTATCTTCCGGGGATGGCAAAGGGAACGAATGCATCAGCGTATAAGAATCGCGCTGTCGAATTGCTTCGGTTGGTCGGTCTTGGAGAGAGACTCGACCACTATCCGAACGAACTTTCAGGAGGCGAACAGCAGCGGGTCGCGATTGCTCGAGCACTCATCAACTCCCCGAAGATCCTTTTTGCGGATGAGCCTTCTGCGAATCTCGACACCGCTTCGGCGAAGACAGTTCTGGAGTTATTCAAGAAGCTTCAGCGAGAACTCGGACAGACCATCATCATGGTGACGCATGAACCGGATGACCGCCGATATGCGGACAGGGTGGTATTCCTCACCGACGGCAAACTTGGCGGTGAGGAAAACGTCGCCTGAAACATGAAGTCGCATCGCAACTTGAAGTCATCGGGCACTGTGTGTATACTTCTCCTCGTATGAATCAAACCACATGGATAGTCGGCGGGGGATTACTGATCGTTGTCCTCGCCGGGGTGCTTTACACCATAAGCGGCGATGACGCCAAAATAACGATCGATACTTCTACTAATAACAATAAGGATCTCACGATCACCCGCATTGATGCAGCTACTTCAAGTGTCACGAATGAAGTCGCAGCCATTGCGAAAACAACTATGCCTGAAGAAACAACGAATAGTGCCTCAGCTCCTACGGTGAATGCTGCGTCTCAGGTTGCTGGCGTTGCTGCCAGTGCTGCAGATATGGTGACACTTAAGACCTCGATGGGCGACATCACCGTCAAACTGTACACCAAAGATGCTCCAAAGACCGCAGAAAACTTCATCAAGCTCGCTGGATCCGGTTTCTATGACGGGGTGAAGTTCCACCGTGTCATCAAGGGATTCATGATTCAAGGAGGGGATCCGCTCTCGAAAGATGATGCGCTTTCAATGCGCTGGGGCTCAGGTGGACCTGGATACAAATTCGCCGACGAGATCAACCCGACGAGCCCGATCTATCAGAAAGGGTACAAGCATGGCATTCTCGCGATGGCGAACTCAGGACCGGACACAAACGGCAGTCAGTTCTTCATTATGGCGAAGGATTATCCGCTTCCGCCGAACTACACCATTTTCGGAGAGGTGACCTCAGGACTCGATGTCGTCGATGCGATCGACGCGGTGAAGACAGACGGCAATGACCGCCCGATCACTCCGGTCGTCATCACTTCTGCAGAAGTACGATAATGACTTGGAATAAAAACACCCGCATTCCTGCGGGTGTTTTTATTTTGTCTTATTTCTTTTTCGGAATCAGATAATGAAATGCAAAATAGAGGGCGATAGCTGGGAGTATCCCAGTCAAAATACCGAGGAAGATGTAACCGAGTCGGAGTACTCCCGGGCTGACTTCCATCCATTCTCCGAGTCCGCTAAAGATGCCGCTGACGACGGGTGTTCCGTGTTCTTTCTGATGATGACGATATAGTTTCTTCATGTGTATATTTTACCCGCTCAGATTAAGTGTGCAATAGCTTAAACGCTGTCACCGCGGTTGTCCTCAAGGATGTATGCGGGGATCGCCTTTTTGCTCACCCGACTGTCCATGAAGTGCTGGGCACTTCCGAGAGTCTGAGTTATGCCGCCAGTGAGACGCTGGAGGTCTAAGGAGAGTGCCTGGAGCTGCTGTGCCGCCGCCGCAACTTGCTGATTCGCGGCACTCTGTTGTTGGGTCGAGGCAGAGAGTTGCTCGGCTCCCACGGCATTTTGTTCCGCAACCGATCCGATCGCATCCATACTTTCTGCGACATGTTGGACAAGCGAGGTCTGCATCTCAGTACGACTCGTTATCTCTTTGATCCTTGCAGAGAGTTGCTGCGTCGAGCCCGAGATGTTCTGCAACTCACCGAGCGCCTCTGCGGCCACACGTGCATTCTGGTCCGCATGCTCAAGACCTTTTTCAGCTGCAGTGACTGTGTCATCGATCTGAATGAGCATCTTCTCTACTTGTTGCTTGATCTCGTCTGCGCTGCTTGCCGATTGCTCAGCAAGTTTACGGATCTCGTCGGCGACGACCGAGAAACCGCGTCCCGCATCTCCCGCACGAGCAGCTTCGATCGCGGCATTGAGGGAGAGGAGATTGGTCTGCTCCGCGATTTTCGTGATGGTGTCCACGATGGTGCGGATCTCACGCGAACGGTTGCCCATCGTGCGAGCAATGACTGCTGTGTCAGAAGTCATCTTGCGGATCTGATCCAGTGACTGCTGTGACTGTTCACCTTTCTCGCCCGCGATCTGGGTGACTTGTGACACTTCACGCGCAACGCGTGACGCATCCTCGGATGAGGCAAGGATCTCCTGGGTCCCTTGAGCGATCTCTGCGACCGAGCGCGAGATACTCTCTGCCTGGGCAGATTGTGTCGCGGCACCTTGTGCGACCTGCTCGGCTATCCCGGCGTTATTCTGTGCCGCCGCCGCAACTTGCTGCGAGGTCGCTGAAAGCGAAGAACCCGCTTGGGCGATCTGGTCGATAGCACGTCGCATCGGCTCGACAAGTGCGCGGAGGTTCATGATGGCGATGAAGATCGCGAAGATGATGGCGAGGAGAAGCAGGAGGTAGAGGAGTGACCAATTGACGATGCCCATGAACCGTTCATCAGCGATCTCAGTGACAAGTATCCAACCGATCGAGGTCGTCGTGTACGAGATGTTGGTCGAAACATTGTAGCCGTCGTTCGTGACGAAGTTTCCTTGCGGGCTTAGCGCGACATGTTCCATGATGATCCTTGCGGCGTCGCTCACTTGTGCGCTGAGTTCATCCGAAACGCCTGACGCGACAGTCACGATGCTGCCGCTGTCAGTGAGGAGATAAGTGAGGACATTTCCGCCGATGTCCGCATTCTCAGTGGCTTGGGTGATAGGAACCTCGGTGTTGAGCGATGCGATCAGCACTGCGTGGACACCCCCTGCATAGCTGATCGGGGTCAGAATGAAGACCGCGGTCCGCTTCTCATTCGGGTCATAGCGGGTATCGACAGTGGTCTTTTTTGCACCATCGATGATGATCTGTTCGTTGCTGTCGATCATTCCGGCATTCGGCACACCAACGTGCACAAGCATCTTCCGTGACGGGTATTCAATGATCGCGAGCGAACGGATCGCGGGATGTTCTTTTTGGGCGAGTCCGTCGACGAATTCCCTCATCAGAACCAGATCTGAGCTTCGCGTCGAGGATGCGAGTACGAGTGCGGTCAGGTCGACGATGTTCTGCGAGTGGGCGATACCTTCTACTTCTTGGCGACGGTCCAAGAGCCAGCCTGCGAGCAGCTTCGACTTCATGATGTTGATCGACTGCGCGTTTCGTACAGCCAGGTCATGAAGTGTACTTTTTCCGTAAAAGATTCCAAAGATACCGATGGTGGCAAGGGGAATAATAATGACCGCTATCAAGCGAATCATCATCATGCGCATGCTGAAATTGACGGAAAGCAGAGAACGTTCGGACATACGAGTATGATAACAAATTTACCCCGGTTACGCGTCTTTTCTGTACACAGCGAGCCCCTTCGAACCTCAGAGTTGACGACCTTTTTACTGGGAGTAGGGTTATATCAGGAAGACACCTTACGTACCAAATTCACCCTCCCCGATTGCGCCGAAGGTCTCTGCCCAGTCGGGGAGGGTTTGGATTCGCTTAGTGATCCTAGGCTTCGTTGTCGATCGAAGTGCCCCTCCCAAGCAAGCGGCTATGGGAATATTCAAAGCATTGGGTCTGGGACTCACTATTCTTATCCTGAAGTGCTTGATGCCGGACGTCATGAACGGCCTCGAGGGTACCCTCGCCGCGCTCTTTTCGCTGACGCAGACCATCCTTATCCGCGTGGGTGAAGGAATGTCTGCGTGAGAAGTTCTTTTTTTCGAGAAATGCCTGCTGTGTGCAGGCATTTTCTTTTTAGATCTGCTGCGGTAGTTCCGTGATTTCGAAAGCATGTTTCGAAGCAGGAAGTACTTCATTTGAAAGCCCCGCTCCGGGGAAGAGGTCATACATGAGACGGATGATACCGCGGTGAGTGATCAAGAATACTGTTGCGTCGGAGGAAAGTGGGAGTGTCGCGAGAAAACGTAATACCCGTTTTCGGACATCTTCCACCGACTCGCCGCCGAAAGGGCGATAATCATATTTCCCCTCAAGATCGGCTTCGACAAGTTTTGGATCAATGTCGCCACGTAGTTGCCCGGACAGTGTACCAAAGTCGCGCTCCATGAGTTCGGGAACGAGTACCATCGGCACATGAAAACGTGCGTTCAGGATGTATGCGGTCTCCTGTGTCCGCTCGAGTGGAGAGACATACATGGTATTCGGAGTCACCATGATGGAGTCTCTTAGGTCGGCGACCATCTTTTTGCCGTCGGGGTTGAGTCCCATGTTCGGTCCTTTCGATCCCTGCAGACGGTTTTCCTTATTGAGGTCGGTTTCGCCGTGGCGAATGACTATTAAGTGCATTGTGTTAGTATAGCATCATGCAAAAGACATTTTCGATGGCAGTGGAAAGGATCGCTCATGACGGAGCCGCGGAAGGCACATTCGAAGGGAAAAAGGTGCATATTCACGGCATGCTTCCGGACGAAGAGGGTGTCGTCGAGGTAAGAAAAAAACAGGGTTTATTCATTGGGTCGCTCAAGGAGATCACAAAGGCGTCCTCTCGTCGCAAACTTCCAGAGGAAACGCATTTCCTTTCGTGCAGCCCGTGGCAAGTGATGGAGTATCCGCTTCAGTCTGAACTCAAACATGAGCTTATCTCAAAGCTATTTAATTACTACGATGACGCGCCAAAAGCGAGCTATACCCCCGCAGTCCAGTTCTATGGATATCGCACCAAGGTCGAGTTCAGTTTCTGTGACAGGGAGGGAGAGAATGATATTCCGCTCTCACTCGCATTCCATGAACGCGGAGGGGGCGCGCGCAGACTTCCGCTCGAGAAAGGGTGCATGCTTGCATCGGAAAGAATGAATGCCGTCGCGCTCGCTATCACCGCGAAGCTGCGTGATGCTGGCTATGTCTCTCGAGACCTCAAAACGCTTGTGGTCCGCGAATCCAAGAGCGAAGGCAAATGCATCGCGATCCTGTATGCGAAGAAGGAAGAGATCGCTGAATTTTCGGTTGAGGATGTCCCTGATCTTTCTGGATTCATGGTATTTCATTCGACTGAGAAATCTCCAGCTTCTGTGCCGACAAAATTTCTCTGGGGGAGGGGAGACGATTTCCTCACCGAAGTGATGGGGGGAGTTTCGATCCGATACTCATGGGACTCCTTTTTTCAGAACAATATCCCGGTCTTCCTTGAGGCGGTAGATATGATGAAAAAGTATGTCGGGGAGGGGAGCCGTGTGCTCGAACTTTACTCGGGCGCTGGTACCATCGGTCTTATGCTTGGTCGCGCGGGTACGAAAGTACATGCGGTGGAGATCGTTCCTGCCGCAGTAGAGTCATCGCTACTTAATGCCGAAGTGAATGGCATCGAAGGATATACCGCGGAAGCGCTTCCGGCTGAGGCGATCGACAGGGAATTGTTGCATGCCGATGATATCCTTCTACTGGACCCTCCGAGGGCGGGACTCCATCCGAAGCTGATTGATGCGATCAAGGAAAAACAACCAAAAAGCATCATCTATCTGTCATGCAACCCAGAAACCCAGGCTCGTGACTATTCGGAGCTTTCAGCGCTCTACAAGATCGAGGCTGTGCGGGGATTTGATTTTTACCCCCAGACCCCACACCTCGAGAGTCTGCTGATATTGTCATTACGGAGCAAATAATGTAGATTACCCCTATGAATAAGAAAGAAAAACACGCTGGACGCAAGAAGGCAAAACGAGCTGGGAAAAACGTCGCGACCCGCATGCGCTAAGCAAAAGAAAGACCGCTCACTCGAGCGGTCTTTCTTTTTATGATTTCTTTAATTTTCCGCTGAGGCTGAGTATTGCCACCAAAATCCACACCACTTGGAGAGTGAATGCTGCCCAAGCTCCGGTGTGGTAAACGCTCGCCCCGACGAGGAGTGAACCAAGGATATTGAGCACCTCGTCGATCTTGGTATGCGGTCCCCATTTGCCGGTGGTAACGAAATAATAGGTGACGACAATGAGTACCATCCCGATCCATCCGCATATAGAAAAGATATCCATGGAATAATTATACTATAAAACATTTCCTTCAAAATATATTCGCGAGCTAGCAAAAGGTTCAGATTTGGATGAAGTTCAAGGAGTGAAGGAGAGATGCCCTTGAGGTGTACGAATTGTACTCCGAAAGGGTTCTCGCCGCGCACGACGAAGAAATTCGCCAAATCTGGAACTATTTGCGCAGGATAAGAAATCGAACTTGGTCGTACTGGTCGAACCAAAACTCATGCTTCCACGACTTCCCGACGAGAAGTTCTTCGATCCACTCCTTCTGGTGGGCATCGCATTCGATATAGAAGGTCCCGCCGTCATGTAAGTACTGCGCACCGGTATCGATGATGAGCTTCACATAGTCGAGTCCGCGCTCACCTGCGAACAGGGAAAGATGCGGCTCGTAATTGATCACACTCGCATCCATCTCAGGTATCGCCTTCGGGTCGATGTACGGAGGGTTCGCGAAGATAGCATCATATGTACCGGTAAGTCCCCCGAGTGCGTCCGCCTGCATGCATGGTCCGCGCTCTGCTTCGATGCCGTTCAGCTTCACATTGATCCGTAGTTGCTCGGTCAGTTTCGGGTCGTATTCAGAAAGTTCGACCGTCGCATTGGGGAGGTGTTTGAGGAGTGCGACACCGATACAGCCAGAGCCAGAGAATGTGTCTGCGAGACGAAGATTCTCCTTGCCAAGCGCTTTGAGTTCCTTGACTGCGCGCTCGACCCAGAACTCGGTCTCGGGGCGGGGGATCATCGGGTGCAGCGATACGTCGATCTTACAGCCATAGAAGGGTATCCAGCCGATCACATAGGCCAAGGGCTCTGCCTTCTTGAGTCTTTCGACATCGGCATGGAATTCGGGAGTTTCGACCCCGTTGTACTTTTCTTTGAGCAGCCATTCGACTTCTTTCGGATTTACGGGTGGGAGGTCACCGGGTGCAGTAGGCATAATGAAACGAGCATAACATAACTTCCGATTTTGGCGCACTACTCGGCTCCTCTTACAGAGGCGGTACACCTTTTGGCTATTTCAGAAAATAGCTCAAAAGGTCTTGCGGCAGAGTTATCTGCCTCACCCGACAAAAGCAGGTCACCATAGAGTACTATGGCTCCCTTTGCATTTTTTCGGTCCAAGCCTTCGCATTGCGTCCAAACTCGGAAGTTATTTTTTCTTAATATTCAACAACCCAGACAATATCTTTCGATCCATCTTCGTTTGGAAGAATGATTCCGATTGGGTCAACCTGTTGTGATATGAGTTTTTCTAAGCCGGCATTTCCACTGATTTCTTCAGTGATGCTGGATAGTAGCAGCGATAGCTGGATAGTCTTATTGCCCTCTACTGTCAGTGATTCTAGCTCCTTAGGCGCTCTTATCACTAGTATTTCTCCTGGTGCCGTCTGAGATCCCGGATCAAAAAGTTTACGTTCGGAAAGATATACTATTGCCTCACTTCCACTAAGCGTTTTCACTTCACATACATTCGGAGCTTTTTCGTTTGGTTCATGTTCCATCATATTGTCCCCTCGCGTGGAATCGAACCACGATCACCTCCTTCGGAGGGAGATATCCTATCCATTGAACGACGAGGAGTAGAGTTAGTATAAGTGCGTGCAGCGTAATTGCAAAAGCCTCATGGCTTGACAGTATGTCTTTGCAAGAGTTGCCAGAAGATGATCATCGGGTGGAACAGTCCCGCATACGCGAAGATGATGACCAGGAGCTCAACTTGGGTCGTTGAGGTACCACTATCTTCGACCCATTTCCAGAAAGGGAACAGATGATTCGCCAGCTCGTAACTCACTGCGACAAGGGCGACCGTTAGCCATCCTCGTGCAAGTGTCGTGATGTCGCGATTGACGAACGCCGCGAGAATGGGTCCGACTCTTCCGCGGGTCAGCATGAGGAGTTCACCGGTTGCGACGACTGCGAATCCGCACGCGAAGAAGATCGCGATGGTTCCTTTTGGTAGAGTGAACAGCTCATATATGCTGGCGAGGAGGACGATCAAAGGTACGCTCGCGAGAATGATTGCCCGTTTTTTTGTCACTGTCGTCACTCCCTGTACTATGTAGTACGCAGTTGCGACCGCGATACCGTACGAGAGTACCCCGTTCCAGAGTAGCTGAGCAAAAGTGAGACCACATGGGCATAGTGGTGTGGCAGCCGAAGGAGTAAGTATGTAAGCGTGAGTGACAAATATCCCTCCTATCAGATCGAAAAACGTACCAAGAATGATGCCGGGCAACAAACTAAGCGCCAGGACCTTTGCGAACGAGTATCCGGACTGCGTTCTTCTTCTTGCGGCAAGGAAGATGAGAACGATACTCTGGACAACGATGATGAAAAAGAAATTGAGCGGCATGTCTTACTCGACGCGAGAGTTCAGCTCGCCTGTACGGTGACGAACTTCCACAACACGATATCACCCGGTTTCAAGTAATACTTGTTCGGGATTTTCGGCTCATACGTGTTATTCACCCAGAATTGCCAGCGCTCGGTCGAGGTTCCGGTCGTGGAGACTCCATTCACTGATACCACCTTGGTGCGGTCTGCGCTTGTGGTGTACGTGATATTGCCTGTGCTTGCAACAAGATCCAGGAGGTCCATCACGGACATTGCTTCGTGCCATGAGACAGTATTCCATGTCTTCACATTTCCGTGTCCGTCGTCGATCATCAGGTTCACTGAGGTGAGTGCTGCCGGAGTATCCGCAGTTCCTTCTCTCACGATGATCGTTTCCTTATGGAATGTACCGCCAAGTAGCGCCCCAGCAATGAGCCCGACGACGAAGATTGCGATACGCTCTTTCTTGAGTGAGTGTTTGAGGGAGTTCATGTTCAGAAAAGGACGGGAAAACTGACCTCGTTGTCATTTTCCGGGAGTCCGGACGGATTATCTCTCTTGAGGATCAGTACTCCGCTGGTAGCGGTCGTCGTTCCCCACGTCAGTGTGGAGACGAAGGGCACGGCATCTGTCGTCATCCAGTCTCCCTGTGCCTGTGCGGGGGATTCAGCAAGAACGTTCCCGTTCGCATCCTTCAGAATGACCGGGAAGCTTGCTTCGAAATACCAATTTCCAACCGCACTCCCACTTACTTTGAGTGGACTTGTTATCTGTGAATTCGAAAGCGGGGTTGTAAGTGTGGGAAGCAGAAGTGTTGTACTTGCGTTTGTCCCTACTTCTTTCTCGGGGGGTGTTTGCTCAGGAATCGCGCGAACATACGTCTTTCCGTCCGGGGTCTTGCACTGCTCAGGGTATGATTCCATCACGGGGTATCCAGCACCAACGCATGTCTCGAATGAATCGACGAGGATATTGGCCGTCTTTGGGGAGGTGATCGCCAGATATGTTGTGCCGCCGATGGCTGCGAGTGCGAACAGGACGACCACTATGCCGAACAGATAGCTTTGTGACTTCATAATCACAGTATAGCAACTCACTCTCGATACTCAAATGAGACTTTTTTACTGAAAATATGGTAAAATGGGGTATATGCGAATAACACTCAAAGCAACAAATATTACCCACACGAACGCTATCGATGCATATGTCACGAAGCGTATGCGTGACCTTGAGAAAGTGCTCGAGCCGAAGGAAAAAAGCTCCATCGCACGCATCGATGTCGGTCTTTCGAACAAGCATCACAAAGAAGGGAAGGAGCAGTATTATGCCGAGATCACTTTTCATGTGAAAGGAAAGGACTTCCGGATCGTTTCAAAAGCATCTGATCTCTATGAGGCTATCGATACAATGAAAGAGAAGATCGTCAGAGATGTGACGAAACATCATGACCGAACTCGCACTGAGCGAAAGGCAGGTGCCCGTGAAGTGAAGCGCCGCATGGAGTCACAGTAATATGGCAAGACTCGGAGTTGCACGTTCAGGGCTGGACTCGTTCGTCTATTGGGCGACCTTTGTCTTGCTTTCATGTTTCGTGACTTTTTTCCTCAATACGATGGTAGAACTTGCGAACTCTGAGCAGCATCAGTACGACACTTCCGTTCGTCTCGACGGGGCAAAGATGAGTTCCGTTATAAAAGCACATCGCGCCTCTTCGACGCCGGAGTCTGAGACAGATGCAGCATCGTTTGATATCTCCGGAGAGTGATTGTTGCTCACTTCGCTCCGCGAAGGAAATCTTCATAAGACATTTCCTTCTTGCCTTCGGGGACGACACGGAGGATGGTCAGTGCTCCGTTCCTGTATTCCGCATTTGTGATCTTCACTCGGATCTCCTTCCCGTTCCGTTCGAGAAAGAAATATGCACCGGGCCATTCGTCATATGCCCGTATCTTTTTGTAGTTGAATAGTGGGTCAGCGGAGAGGTCGATCAAGCCGTCTTCCTTGGTTATCTTCTTGGTGAAAGTCGCGCGCGAGTGGTCTTGGGGGAAGGCTTTGAGGCCGTTCAGCCATTCGGGGATGATCTCCGCGAGCAGTTTCCCGCCGAAATGTGCGAGGTCACGCGTCAGCTCACTTCCGCGCGGAGGCCAGTTTGCGATGATACGTTCACGTTGTGCGATGACTGGTCCGTGGTCCATTTCCTCATCAAGCTGCATGATGGTGACGCCGGTCCGTGTCTCGTCAGAAAGTATCGCCGACTCGATCGGAGATGAACCGCGAAATTTCGGAAGAAGCGACGGATGTACGTTGATGACACCGTGAGTGGGGATATCAAGTATCGTTTTTGGGATGATTTTTCCATATGCAGCGACGACGAACAGATGTGCTTCTTCTTTTTGTAAGAGTGTAGTGATCTCTTCGTTCTTGAGGGTGGTCGGAGTGATGACTGGTATGTCATGCGTCTTTCCCCATACCTCTACCTCGCTCGGAGTAAGGACAAGTTTCCTTCCTTTCGGCTTTGGGGGGGCGGTAACGATGAGCGTAGGAAGGTATCCCGCTGCCTCGAGTTCGTCGAGTATGATCGCGGCGAACTCGGGTGTGCCGAAATAGACGAAGCGCACATTGTTGCCGAAAAGGATTTGTGACATAGCAGCTATTTCTTAGTGCTTTGATTCTGTATCCGGGCGATCTCCTCCTGTGTAAGCTCTTCGATCTCGGTCGCATGATCGATGAACAGGATACCGTTGAGGTGATCGGTCTCGTGCTGGAATATCTGTGCGATCAGGCCAGAGCCGCCATACGTGAATGACTTCCCGTTCTCGTCGACCCCGCGTACGGTCGCTTTCTCGTGCCGCATGGTGTTGCCGTAGAGCCAACGTACCGAAAGGCAACCCTCAGGCACCTTCACTTTTTTCCTTGAGAGTTTGGTGATCTCGGGATTGATGACCACCATATCCTTTTCTTCGACCTTCTTCGCATCATGATCCGCTCCTTCTTCATTCTCGAGTTCGAATGCGCGATGCGAGACGATGAAGATGGCAAGCGGAACTCCGATCTGTGGTGCTGCGATGGCAACGCCGTCGCCCTCGCGATCGAGTGCGACTTTCATTCGCAAAAGGATGTCTTGCAGTTTCTTTGAGCCGATATCTTTCAGATCGACTTTTTGCGCTACGCCGCGCAGGACCGGGTCACCATTCTGCACGATCGTCGTTCCGTCTTTGTCTTTCATTATCGCCATTCTACAGAATTTACCGATTCTCGCTAGCGAAGGATAAAAAACCGCCCCCATCAGTGTGTGGGGGTCGGTGATCCGAACGTGCTCATGCGAACAGTCGCCAGTGGCCGCTCATGTCCTTCGCAAGGGTGAGGACGATCCCGCCGCTCGATGAGATCGGGAACTTCCGTGCGATGATCTTTGCCGCCTTCGGGAATCTTCGCTCGACCAGGTCGAGGGGAATGCTTTTCACTCTCGGTTGGGTGAATCCGCACTGGACGAGCTCGTCCAGGATCTCACGGAAGCGCCCTCCGTCGTTGCCGCGCGCGATGTTCGTGATCCGCGCCCGGATCGCTTCGAAAAGTCGAGCGCTCCTTGTCCCAAGGTGGGGGAGCGTGTAGCGATCGATCGCGTGGACGAGATCTGTTTCACGGAGCGAAGGATTTTGGCCGTTGCTGACTGCATTCAATGTGCTGACAATGACCCCCGCGGCACCCCGGGGAGAAATGCCTGAGAACAGGTCGCTCTTTTCCATGGAGCCTCCGTAGGTTGGTTGATACTATCCCCAGTAATACCATTTGCCCGCGAAATCGCAACTAAATGATCGAATCCGGATTCACTCGCACCTCGACATCGGGAGGGAGCGCTCGGATGAGGCCGAGCAGCTCGTTGTTCGGCCATGCCGACACATCGCCCTGCTTCGGAATCCGCAGTAGTGCGTTCATGAGATATTTTCCTTTCACTTTGCCGATGAAGCTCGGGAAAGTGACCGGATGGTATGCGCCGAAGATGCGTTCGATATCTTCGAGGGCTCGTCCGCCTTCCACTTTGCCTCCTTGGTGCGTGAATTTTATCATCGTCGAGAATGGAGGATACGAAAGTTCTTGTCTCGCCAGGAGTTCGGTGCGAATGAATTCACCGATGTTGCCCGCTGTCGCGAGTTCGAACAGTTCCATATCAGGGTCTCTGGTCTGTACCAGAAAATGCTCTCGTGCTTTTTCGCGAAGTACGAGAAGCAGTCTGAAAACTTTCTCTCCCATGCGAAAGTCGGGGATGGTGAGAAGGGAATTCACTGACAGCACCGCGACTGTCGCGATCGGCTCCGTGAGATATGGGATCGCCATTTCGGTCCCGAGAAGGATGCTGCCCGGTGTCTGGTAGAACTTGTCGATGATCTTCTTTGCATCACCATGACGCTCGACCGTGTCACGATCGATACGGAATATGGTCGCGTCAGGGAAACGTCGTTTGATCGATTCTTCCGCCTGCGCGATGCCGATACCAAGCGGCACGAGCCTCCATCCTCCGCAGTGTGAACAGGTCACGTCCGTCTCGCGTTCAAGTCCGCAGCGATGGCAGAGGAAAATGTGTTCGACTTCTCCGTCCTCGGTCCTCGCTCCGCCGGTGCGTTTATGGATCACCATTGGGGCAGCACAGCGGGTGCAGGTCACGACAGTTCCGCAGTCTCCGCAGACGGTCATAGGTGCGAAACCGCGTCTTACTCCGAGAATGAAACAGTGGGTACCTTTCTTCCGTACTTCTTCGATCAGATCGACCAACTCTGCTGAGCAGATCGCTACTTTGCCCGTCGCAGGTTGCTCTCCTGAGGCACGCATGTCGATCACGTGCTGTGATGCAGTGGAAGGGACACGAGATTTCGGACGTAGCAGTGCCTCGAATTCTTTGCGACTATAGCGTTCGATAGTCTCGACTCGCAGAAAGAGGTCCCCGAAGATCAGATCTGCTCCGACTTCTTTCGCGAACTCCTCAACATAGAATCGCATGTCGATGTACGGACGGGTAGTGAGTTGATAACCGCTCGCACTCTCTTTGTCGAGAATGACGCTCTCAATGTCGCTTCTCGGGATCGAAAGGAAAAGTGGCGTACCGATGATAAGTACCGGGTGGTCGGTCGCGAGTATCGCATTCCAACGCTTCTCCATCTCTTTCTTCGTGAGACCGGAATGTAGGATGAAGGTGTAGTTGGAGATTCCTTTTTCGAGTTTCGTATAAGTGTTCTCGATATCTTGGAGTGTCGGCAAGACGAAGAAACACGAACCTCCACGTGCGAACACTTCTCGGATGTGACTCTTGTAGGTAGCGAACCGCTCGTCTTCTTCGGCTTGGAAGATGAATCGCTGTCCACTTCGCTCTTTGATCGCGCGCATACCGTCCTTCGACTGTTTCATGGTCAGGAGTGCATTCGGGAATAGTGCCTGGATTGCTGCACCGGGAGAGGCAGCGAAATACGTCGCTGTGGTGATCGCCGCGCGGATGAATCCCGGCGAGAAAAAATTCGTCGCACGCACGCGCTCAAGTTTCTTGAGTGAGAAGTCCGCCTGACGGAGTTCTGACTTCGCTTCTTGCGCGGGGATCGAGCGTATCACGAGTCCAGGTACCGAGCGCCCGCGCAGCGGCACCGAGACCAGCGCACCCGGCTCGATCGGGTCTTTGGTGAAGTAGGAGAGCTCGTCGATGGGGATGCCGCGTTTGATGGGGGCTACGCTTACTACAAACATGTTCCAATATTAGCATATTTGGAGCGGATGATTTTGAGAGAGTCGATTCATTCGGTAAAATAGGAGAAATGACCGCTCGCTCCAAATTCCTTGCTCGACTCGATGAATACTACCGGCCATTCTATAAAGTAGTCTGTGTCATCTTCGTTCTCACCACTGCGACATCACTCATAGATCTTGTCGCACCGTATCTCTTCGGTAGGATTGTCGATCTGCTTGCGAAAGGGGAGACCTTCGCCACAGTTCTCTTGTATGCAATTGGAGCACTCACTGCATATCTTGTAAGTGTTTTGGTTGCGACATGGAACGAACACTACCAGAATCGAAATTTCGATTTCGACCTGCCGCGTTCGATTATGAAGAAGGCGATCGAAAAAATCTTCGCATTCTCGATCGGGCAGCTTGCGAATGAGAATTCCGCAATCAAGCTTTCGGTAATCACGAGCGGGGAGAGTGCACTCCGTAATTCCTTCAACATTATTGTCGTCAGTCTCGGTCCGACACTGCTTCGCGCACTTCTTACAGTCATTGCGCTTACCATCGCGGACCCGATCCTCGGAGGGCTCCTCTTTGTTGGAGTATCGCTCGAGACGATCGTTTCGATCGCTCTGTCGAAGCGGTTCTATCCAGAGATCAAGGCGAATCAGGAGTCACGACGAGACGACGAGAAGCGAGCTTCCGAGGCGCTCCGCAACGCAATCCTCATCAAGGCCAACGCTCGCGAGGTGGAGACGGTCCGCGAGCTCGACGAGAGACGTTCCCGCCTCGATGAACGCTTCAAGGAGATGTGGGATCGATTCATTGTAAAGGCTACGGCACGCATGTTCGTGTCGGAGTTTTTCCGCTTTGCCGTCATCTTGCTCGGTGCGTGGCTGGTAGTCATCGGCAAGCACACTCCGGGCGAACTCGTGATCTATCTGTCTTGGTCCTCGAGTGCATTCAACGGATTCGGACGTATCGGTTTCCAGTTCCGTTCGCTGCTTTCCGATTACGAACGTATCTCGAGATATTTCGCGATGCTCGATATTCCTCCTGCGGTGACGATCTCACCGCGTGCGGTCGCGCTTCGCCCACTCGGTGGTACGATCACATTCGAATCGGTCTCATTCGCATACCCTGGGCGTGACAACCCTGAGGTAGATGGAGCACATACGCTGCATGAGGTAAGTTTCCCGATCAAGAAAGGGGAGACAGTCGCAATCGTCGGGCATTCCGGCGCTGGTAAGTCGACCATCATCACACTCCTTTTGCGTGGGTATGACCCAAAGCATGGACGTGTCACTGTCGATGGATACGATCTCGCGGAGCTCGATCTTCGCAGTTATCTTGAGCAGGTTGGCTATGTCGAACAACAGGTTGAACTCTTCGACGAGTCACTTCGTTCGAACATTCTCTTCGGAGTTCCAGAGGCGAACCGCGAGGAGGCGACGCTCAGGCTTCCGGAGGTACTCGCTGCGTCTCGGATCGATCAGTTCCTGCCTCGTCTTGGCGAAAAGGGTATCGATACGCTCATTGGAGAACGGGGTGTACGGCTTTCGGGAGGTGAGCGGCAACGGGTAGGGATCGCCCGTGCGCTGATCAAGGATCCGCGCGTACTGATCTTCGATGAAGCGACGTCATCCCTAGACAGTGAGAACGAGGCGCTCATCCACGAGGCGATACGAGATGCACTCAAGGGGCGAACTGGCATCATTATTGCACATCGGCTTTCGACGGTACGAGACGCGGACAAGATCATCGTAATGAAGGAAGGGAGGGTGCTCGGGATCGGCAAACATCGTTCTCTCCTCACGAGTGTTCCCGAATATCGTCTGCTGGTCGAGCGACAACTTACAAAAGAATCGGATCAACCGACAAAAAAGAAACGCTAAGCGCTGTGGATTTCACGATTGAACTTATATCACATGTGATATAATCGCTTCATGAACGAACAAGCAAAGATCGGCTCTTTCATTAAAAGTCTACGTGAGAAGAAGGGGATGACCCAGGGTGCCCTTGCAGATGCTCTCGGCACCTCGCAGTCCGCCGTCGCACGCATGGAGGCGGGCAAGCAGAATTTCACTACCAAAGAGCTATCGAAACTCAGTGAAGCGCTCGAGAAGCGTTTGATGACCATTCCGGAGTCGACTGACTTTCGCATCGAGGGAGGACGAAAACTCTCCGGTAGTATCGTCACCAACTATTCGAAGAACGGCTCGGTCGTATTGCTTTGTGCGGCCCTACTCAATCGCAGCAAGACGACGCTTCATGGTATCTCTCGTATCGAAGAGGTAAATCGTCTCATCGAGATCCTTGAGTCGATCGGAGTAACAGCGCGTTGGACCGCGAAGAATTCCGTCGAGATCGTTCCTCCGAAGAAGTTCTCACTCAAGACGCTCGATGTTGCGGCGGCTGCTCGCGTCCGCTCCTCGTTGATGTTCATCGGACCCTTGATCCACCACGTTCAGTCGTTCGACCTCCCGCATGCCGGCGGGTGCAAGATGGGTAACCGTACGATCGCCGCACACCGCTACGGCCTCGAAGAGCTGGGTGTATCGATAAAGACACTCGAGGATCACTATCACGTCAGCCAGAAGAAACTCCGCCCAGCCGATATCGTGATGTACGAAGCAGGTGACACCGCAGCGAACAATATTCTGATGGCGGCAGCACTCACTCCCGGTGTGACCACTATCCGTTTCGCACCTCCTAACTATCAAGTGCAGGAACTCTGCTTCTTCCTTGAAAAGCTCGGGGTGAAAATCGAGGGCATCGGCACTACCACGCTTGTAGTTCACGGCATTGCATCAATAGACAAGAGTGTCGAATACCACAACAGTGAGGACCCGATCGAGTCGATGATGTTCATCGCCGCAGCGATCGTGACCCGATCAACGCTCACGATCACCCGATGTCCGATCGATTTCCTTTCCGTTGAACTCTTGAAACTTAAGAAGATGGGGCAGAAGTTCAAAGTAGGGAAGGTCTACTTAGCCGAGAACGGACATACGAAACTCGTCGACATCGTTGTGATGCCGTCGTCGCTCACGGCGCCACTAGATAAGATCCACTCGCTTCCATATCCAGGTATCAACACCGACAACCTGCCGTTCTTCGTCCCGATCGCGACACTGGCAAAGGGAACGACGCTCATTCATGATTGGATGTGGGAGAATCGGGCGATCTATTTCACCGAGCTCAATCGTCTTGGTGCGCGCGTCGACCTTGCTGATCCGCATCGTGTATTCGTTACCGGTCCGTCAAAGTTGCGCGCGGCTCAGATTGTCTGTCCTCCGGCCCTTCGCCCTGCGATGATCATCCTTATCGGCATGCTCGCCGCAGAAGGTACTTCATATCTGCGCAATGTGTACTCGATCAACAGAGGGTATGAGGAGATAGCAGAAAGACTCAATACCATCGGCGCCCGCATCGAAGTCCTTAAAGGTATTTAGGTAATACTTCCACAACCGGCGGTCTGCATCGTTGTGTTCCTCGTGAGTTCATTCACCGTACGATGAGTACGGCTCATGAACATCACTCGTTCACGCCTTGCATCCCATCCGTTTCTGAAAGTATTACGAAGAATCGATTGTTATCCGCAGATAATTGAGAAAAAACGATTGTATAAGTCGGGGAATTTTCATACAATGGGATGCATATGGTCACTCCAGAGTTACTTGATTTTTTGCGTGAGCAGCTTGCGACCGGAGTATCCTCAGTCGAGCTCGAGCGCATGCTCGTGAATGAAGGAGGTTGGGAAAAGGCAGATGTCGAAGAAGGCTTGGCAAAGATCGGTGTTTCCGCTACTCCCGCATCAGTTCCGCCAGTACAGGCTGCGCCTCTCGCGTCCGCTCGAGTCGAGTCGATGGATGTTGCGAGTGCGTCGATCTCAGCTCCGCAGCAGATTCCGATCATCGATTCACCTCAGATCGAGAGTCCTGCGCCGGCTGAAATTCCGAAACAGGAAATATTGCAGCCAAAAGTGGAATCAACCCCGGTCGTGCTTTCGGTGCGCTCAGAGCGCACACCGGACATTGCTCCTGTCGATGACTTCCTCGGGATATTCGATGCGTCGCCTGTGCCCGCATCTCCACTTCCTGCCGAAGCAGCCGCCCCTCTGCCTGCCCAACCTCCTGTTGTGGTTGCCGAGTCGCTTATTCATGTTGATCCTCAGCAAGTTGCGATCCGGGAGGTTGCTAAGCCGCAGGAAGAGAAAAAGCCCGAAGTGACACCTAATCTGATGGATATGCTTGCCACGGTCTCTGCTCCGAGTGAGATATCCGCAGCCCCATTGGAGAGTAGTAGTGCGGTCACGCCGACTACTCCGATGGTCAAGTTCGATCTGTCGCGCATCAAACAGGATAAACCCGTAGAGGCTGTTGTCTCCGCTTCTCCCGCACCTTCGACCCAGCCAGATGCAATGCCTCCGGTCGTAGCAGCACCAGCGACTGCACCCGTGATAGATAAACCCGTCCAGACTCACTCCGTCGCCGAACTTTGGTTATCGCAGGGCAAGGCTGAGGCACAGCCGGCTGAGGATGCTGTGAAAGAGAAAGAATTACGCGCATCGCTTTCCTCACGCCGAACGATGGCCAGCGACATGCTCCTCCGTGGTAAGGGGGCGGTCATTCAGGGTTTACCCGCTCTGCTTCCTACCGAAGACACGAATCCGATGCCACAGTACTCGAGTCGCAAGGTTGAAGAGGCGAAGAAGGTGGTAGAAGAGAAAAAGGCGGCAAGCGTAAAACCCAAACTTACCGTTGCAGAAGAGCTGGCGCGCAAGAACAAGATCAAGAAGTTCATCGGGGTCGCAGTCGGGATCCTTGTCGCACTCGCGCTCGTCGCGGGAGGCGCTATCGCATTCATCAGCATGCGCGGTCCGGATGTCGGTACGTTGCTCGCCACAACGATGGGGCAGTATTTCTCGGCCACGTCGTTCACCTATATCGGTACCGCTTCAAGCGACCTGGTGCTCACCTCCAAAGCGGCAGACGGTGTCACTAGGAACGGTGCTGTGAAATTCTCACTCGACTATGCGGGAGAACTCAAGAACGATAAATACGGCTATGGTGACGGGAATCACCGCTTGAAATGGACAGGAGGACTTTCGTCGGGGAATTTTTTCTGGAGTACGGATATTGAATCCGACCTGCGCATGTCGGGGACTGATCTCTACTTCCACGTACTCTCGTTCCCGTCTCAATCAGATATCGATCCCGATCTCTTCAAGACGTATTGGATAAAAGTGGATATCGCTGAAATAGCTAAAGAGCTCTCGCTCGATTCAGTGACGGCAGGGGACAGCTATAACGGTATCGCAGGTACGGAAAGTACGACATTCAATGCGATCGTAGAGAAGAATATGCCTTTCATCGGCGGTGACAAGCTTGGCAGCGAGACGTTGAACGGTATCGAGGTCACGCATTTCGCACTCAAGACCGATCCGGAGAAGATGTTCACGCTTGCGAACGATCTCTACAAGAAGTTCCTCGGTAAGACGTTCTCTGTGAACACCGAAGAGAAGTTGCGCATGATGAACGCGCTCGAGAAACTCAAGTTCGAGATCTGGGTGGATGAGAAGACCAATACGCTTGTACAAGTGAAACTTTCCGGTGAACTCGACGACGATATCGAAGACATCCACGCGAAGGGTCCGATCTCGCTCTCGTTCATGTTCTCGAAGCAGGGGGTACCCGTCTCAGTCACTGTCCCGGCTCCGTTCCTTACGCTCGATGAACTGCACACTCGCATGAATGATTTCAAGAAGTTCCGAGAAGTCCGTTCGCGAGATGCGGTCTACATCAACGGTCTTGGTGAAGTAGAGCACGCACTCGGAAGTTATATGAGCGCGAAGGGAAGATACCCGACTGTGCTTTCCGAACTCCGCGCGGACAATATGCTTTCGACCTCGACGCTTTCGGATGACCTCTTGAAATTGTATAGCTATGCTGCGTATGTCAAAGAAGGTGATTTCACGAAAGCCAACAAATGTGTCCAGAGATCGAAGACATGTGGGACCTATCATATCGGGGTCAATCTCGACGACCTGACCGATCCACAACTGGCGAATGATGCGGATCAGAATTCAGACGTACGAGGTGCCGATACCACCGGTTGCTCTCTTGAGCGCGAGAAAGCATGCTACGACATCCTCTTTACTGCCACCGCTTCCGGAGCAAGTGCAACAAGTAGTAAAGTGAACTTATAATCGTGCCCGACGAGCCGCACTCGAGCGCGAATAGGTTCTCGACCTTTGTGATCTTTGCGTTCGTTCTGCTGGTCACCATAGGGGTGATATTCGGTTATTATGCCTATTTTACGACAGTTTCCGGTCTCCCTCCTGACACCAAGACATTCGACTTCTGAGCTCGACACAGACAAAGATCAAGCCACACTTTGTGCTCATTGCGCAAGCCGATTCTATTGTGTTAAATGAGGCCTACACATGGCTTTCATGACCTCAAAACTCGGCATCGACCTCGGCACGGCAAATACCCTCGTTTATGTCCCTGGCCGCGGCATCGTTCTCAATGAGCCATCCGTGGTTGCAGTCTCAGAGCGAGACAACCGTATTCTCTCGGTCGGCATCGAAGCGAAAGAGATGATCGGCCGCACCCCGGACGACATCATCGCATACCGCCCAATGCGCGACGGCGTCATCGCCGACTATCGTGTCACCGAAGCGATGCTGCGCTACTTCATCAACAAAGCGATGGGACGCTGGAATCTCTTCAAGCCTGAAGTCATGGTCTCTGTTCCCGCAGGTGTGACCTCGACCGAGCGCCGCGCGGTCATCGAGGCTGCGATGCGTGCCGGCGCGAAGAACGCGTACGTGGTGAAGGAACCTATTCTCGCCGCGATCGGCGCGGGTATTCCTATCTACGAAGCGCGCGGACATATGGTCGTCGATATCGGAGGAGGTACGACTGACGTTGCAGTCATCTCACTCGGTGGTATCGTCGCATCAACTTCGGTGAAGTGTGCAGGTAACCGCATCGACCAGGCAATCGCTGACTACATCAAAAAGACCTTCAACCTCGCGATCGGAGACAAGACCGCCGAGGACATCAAGATCAATATCGGTTCTGCTGTGCCGCTCGAAGAAGAACTCTCAATGACTATCAAAGGCCGTGACTTCGTCGCAGGACTTCCACGCTCTATAACCGTCTCGACCAATGAGATCGTGAAGGCGATCGACAAAGAGCTTCGCGAAATGGTGAAGGCGATCAAAGATGTGCTCCAGGAGACTCCTCCTGAGCTTTCTGCTGACATCATCGATCAGGGGATCATCATGACGGGTGGTAGCTCGATGTTGCGCAATCTTCCAGAGCTCGTGTTCCGCCGTACGGGGGTGAAAGCGATACTTGCGGATGATGCGCTGTACTGCGTGGTGAAGGGCACCGGCGTTGCACTCGAACATTTGGATACATACCGCAAATCGATTATTGCGAAACGATAGGCGCGGGTAAATTTGGCAATCTGCTCGTTTTTCCTTCGGGAAGTCGAGTCACCGTAGATTACTACGGCTTCTCGACATTCCCTCAGTCCAAAACTTCGCATCGTATCCAAATTTCCTCCGCGCTAGATTGGCGTATAATTAAAAAGTGAAGAACTATAACTTTGCGTACAAATATCATATTTCTTTTAGAATCTCGCACCCAACGCGTGACTTAACTGAAGTATCAAGTAAATTACTTGAAATCGAAGGTTTAGAACTTGGTAGAATTTGGAAAGTGGGAGACCAAAGAATAACTCCAAACAATAAACCACTTGAGGGGGTATATAAAAATTCATATTGTTACTTCCAATTTGGGGGAGAATGGCAGAGTGCGATACTCGAAAAGGATGACCTCTCAGAAGCAATTGAAACATTTATTGATAAGCTTTATCCATATAAGGATATTCTCAAAGAATTAGTCGCTACGGATGGAGGTTTAGATTTTTATATTAGCTGCTCATTTGAAAGAGGGGCAGGAATGCAATTCTATGATGAACTTATTGCCAAACTAGCGGATTTAAAGATCGGCTTTGGTGTTAATTTCTACCCATCAGATGAAGAAGCAAAAAGATGGTCTGAAAAAAATAATGCAATCGAGATGCATGTTTCTGAAATAGTTCGCCGGTATGACCTCAGCGGAATTGTTGCTTCGCCGCCATCGGAACTTGAGTTGAAGTACGCATACGATTCTGTTATTCAAAATGTTGCGAATTTGATTGAGTCTGGGGTTGACGAAGACAGATTAGGTGAGGAACTCAAAGAGATGTTTGAATATTTCACGAGAACTAAAACTGACAAACTCCCTCAAACAGTTGATGGCTACAAGGCGCTTGCCCACGAGCTTTTTCAAATAAAGTGGTAATGTAAGATAAATAAAATGTCTTTCACTTTAAATACAAAACACCTGCATCATGCCTATCTCGTGGAGGGGGAGAGGGATTTGATCATGCCCGAGGTGCTCGATTTTCTCTATGCGGAGAAACTGACGGCGGCGAACAGTCCAGATCTCCATATCCTCGAATTCGATTCGATGGGTATCGATGATGCGCATGCGCTGCGGCGCGAGCAGCAGATGAGGGGGGCAGAGGGGAACAAAAAGTTCTTCATCGTCGCGTTCAATGTGATGACCAGTGAGGCACAGAATGCCCTCCTGAAGACTCTGGAAGAGCCTACCGAAGACACCCACTTCATTCTTATTACTCGCACCAAAGAGACGCTGATCCCCACTGTTCGCTCTCGCGTGCAGCTGGTCGGCGAGAAGCGACTCCTCAAGGGGAGTAAGGTCGGTGATGAATTCCTCGATGCGGATATTCCTGAGCGACTCCTCCGTGTAGAGAAATTCACTAAGGTGAAAGCAGATGATAAATCCGAGGCAAAGGATGCTGCGCGCGACTTCCTCTCGCATCTCGAGTCGGCACTCCATGCGCGACTTGCAACCAAGAAAGAGTACGCAACTTCACTAGAGGATGTCATCACCGCCAAGCGCTATCTCTCAGATCGCGCTCCGTCACTGAAGATTCTTTTGGAGCATCTCGCACTCACCATTCCTCTAAAATAAAACTTAATAAGAAAGCCCCCAGTCGTGATGACTGGGGGCTCGGTGTTAGTGGCGGTGCTTCTTCTTCGCACGCCGCTTTGTCTTGTGTTCCAAATAGCGATTGGACAGGCGCTTCACTCCCTCTACGACGTAGTGGGCGAATACCTCTACAATGCAACCACTCAGAACTGCGACGAAGAACTCTTTCAGGTGTTCTTGCATCGATACCTCCTTTTGTTTGTTGTTATTGTGCTGGAGCGAACTCCGGTAGAACTATAACATGTATTATTATACTTGGCAAGTACCTATACAAACCTAAGATATGAGTGCAGGGAAGTGATATTCTTTTTGCTCGTCGCAACGATGAGCCGAAGCCCCGCAACGCGCGGGGCTTCTTTCTTTTGTTTTAATATGATTTTTCATGTATCAAAAAGGCCCTGCGCGGATGCGCAGGGCCTTGTCGGTTGTCAGAAGATTTCGAGACAGGGGACCATGTTGTTGTAGTACAGTTCGCGATTTGCCGGGCGGGTCTCCCAGATCCATCGGTCGACCCGATAGGTGAAGTAGAGAAGGACTTCGACTCCCTTCGGGTCGAGCATGCTCGTCCCAAGGATGAAGAAGAACTTCCTCCAGTCGCGGAAGTCGAGCGACCACTCGAGCGGGAAGTGCTCACGCTTTTCCCAGAGCGAAACGAACGCCGCCATATCGAGAGGGGTGAGTCCTCTCATCGCCATACGGCCAAGGCGGTCATCGGTCGTCGTCATGGTCTCATCATCAGCCATACAGGTCGTGATGATGAGATCACGCAGATCGAATCCTTTGATCAGGGTAGCGTCATAAGGCTGCCGGGACACTCTCCATCCTTTGCCGAAGAATGCTTCTGGGTCGAACTGCTTCGAGCGATCGACCTCTATGAAAAGATGGTCCGTCGGAATTCCTTCCGCGAGGACCATCCGGTCTCGGTCGCCATGCGCTGCTGCAGTAGACTTTTGCTGATCGAACATTGAACTTACTCCTACATGTGAGGGACAACTCCGAGACTATATTACCACACATTCCTAGATATTTCAAGGTCTCTCGTATGGCTATGGGATTGAGAATTCACCCGCATTTGCTACACTACAGCCTATCTATGACATACGATTTTTCAGATTTCAAAGACCGGATGAAAGAAGTGGAAGAGTGGCTCAAGAAGGAGTTCTCGCAGCTTCGCACTGGTCGCGCCACCTCGGCGATCCTTGATTCGATCACGGTCGAATCGTACGGCTCACAAACGCCGATCGCACACGTGGGCTCCATCAGTATGGAGGATGCACGTACGTTGCGTATCGCTCCGTGGGACAAATCACAAGTGAAGGCAATCGAAGCCGCAATCCAAAAGGCGAATCTCGGACTCTCTGTCGTTTCTGATGACGGAGGACTTCGGGTGATCTTCCCGGAGCTCACGGGTGAACGACGACAGCAGATCATCAAGCTGATGAAGGACAAGCTCGAAGACGCGCGTATCTCGCTTCGCAAGGAACGAGAGAATCTTCTTGGTGAATGGAAGAAGATGGAAAAAGAAGGGGAGATGTCGGAAGATGAACACTTCAAGGCGAAAGAGGAATTACAGAAACATGTCGATGAAGCAAATGGCCGCTTCGACAAGATGGCAGCTCAAAAAGAGACCGAGGTCACTTCTTAGTCATACAAAATCATGTCGATACTTCTTTTCATTGCGATACTCCTTGTTCTGGTACTCGTGCACGAGTTCGGGCACTTCATCGTGGCGAAAATGGCGAAGATCCGTGTCGACGAGTTCGCATTCGGTTTTCCTCCGCGGCTATTCGCGAAGAAATTCGGTGAGACCACCTATGCCTTCAACCTTCTTCCGCTCGGTGGATATGTGAAGATATACGGCGAAGACCCGAATGAAGTGAAGCGGGAGGATGCCGCACGGAGTTTTTCCGCACAGCCGCGCCTCACTCAAGCCGCGGTCATCGTCGCAGGCGTGGTGATGAATATCATACTTGCTTGGGTGCTGATCTCAGCAACACTCGCGATCGGGATCGCCGCTCCGGAGGACAATGATGAAGGTTTTCCGGTCACGAATGCGCGCTTGATGATCACCGAAGTCTCCGCAAAGGGACCTGCGGATATCTCAGGTATCGTCGGCGGTGATTACCTTCTTTCACTGGAGGACGGTGCGGATAAGGTCGAAGCGACCTCCCCCGAGGCAGTCTCCGGCTTCATCGGTCCGCGTGAGGCGAAGCCGATCACGGTCACCTACGAACATCTTGGTGAGATAAAGAAGGCGACCATGCTACCGGTCTCGGGAATCTCCGAGAAGGGGGCCGCGATAGGTATCTATATGGATATGGTCGGTATGCTCAAACTTCCCATCGACCAGGCGCTCTATCACGGCGCGATAAAGACTTGGCAGTATACCGAACTCACCGCAGTCGGTATTTGGAAGTTCCTTTCGGAAGCTATCGTGGGTAATGCGAACTATGACGAAGTGACCGGCCCCGTCGGTATCGTCAAAGCAGTCGGTGCCGCTTCCTCAGTCGGGTTCGCAAACGTTCTGCTCTTCACTGCACTCATCTCGATCAATCTCGCGATCATCAATATCATCCCGTTCCCGGCACTCGACGGCGGGAGACTCCTCTTCATTGCCATCGAAAGTATCATGCGCCGCTCGATACCGACCAGAGTCGCGAACTACGTGAACGTGGGAGGGTTCGCACTCCTGATGCTCCTTATGTTGTTGGTAACCTATCACGACATTGCAAAACTCATCTAATTAACTCTTATGCGACAATCACAACTATTCACAAAGACCAGAAGGGAAGCGCCAAAGGATGAGGTGTCGAAGAATGCCCAGCTCCTCTTGCGTGCAGGGTACATTTACAAAGAAATGGCGGGTGCATATGTGTTTCTCCCGCTCGGACTCAAGGTATTCAACAATGTCATGCAGCTCATCCGCGAAGAGATGAATGCGATCGGCGGGCAAGAACTCTTGATGACTTCACTGCAAGATAAAGCAGTATGGGAAAAGACCGATCGTTGGAATGATGATGTGGTCGACAATTGGTTCAAGACAAAACTCAAAACTGGCGTCGAGGTCGGTCTTGGCTTCACACACGAAGAGCCGCTCACCAATCTGATGCGTGAGTATATCAGTTCATTCCGTGACCTTCCTTTCTCCGCATATCAATTCCAGACCAAGTTCAGAAATGAGACCCGTGCAAAGAGCGGGATCATGCGGGGTAGGGAATTCGTCATGAAGGACCTCTACTCATTCTCGCGCTCACAAAAAGAACACGATGAATTCTATGAGAAGGCGAAACAAGCGTACGTGCGCGTATTCGAACGTGCGGGTCTTGGTGAGGTGACCTATGTTACGTTCGCTTCAGGTGGAACCTTTTCCAAATATTCTCATGAATTCCAGACCATCACTGATGCGGGTGAGGATGTCATTTATATCGACAAGGAAAAAAATATCGCCATCAATAAGGAAGTCTACAATGACGAAGTGCTCAAGGATCTCGGCGTGGATAAGTCGAAAGTCATCGAAGCCAAGGCGGTCGAAGTCGGCAACATCTTCGGGCTCGGCACCAAATTCTCCGATGCATTCGACCTCAATTATCTCGATGAAAAAGGTGAGAAACAGCGTGTGGTGATGGGTTCCTACGGTATCGGCCCGGCACGGTTGATGGGCACCGTCGTTGAAGTGCTCTCTGACGAGAAGGGAATCGTCTGGCCAATCTCCATTGCACCGTTCCGTTATCATCTTGTTTCGCTCGCACCCGAGGACGAAGAGGTGAAGAAACTCGGCGAAGAGATCTACTACGCGCTGACCGAGAAAGGGATCGAAGTGCTCTATGATGACCGCGTCGGGCCGTCCGCGGGAGAGAAATTCAACGACAGCGATCTCCTTGGTGTTCCGACCCGCATCGTCGTTTCAAAGAAAGTCATCGAGAAAGGGATGCTCGAAGTCAAGGATCGAAAGAGCGGGGAAGTAACTTCCATGACAAAGAGTGAGCTATTGGGCCAAGCATAGATGCTGACAAAAAAAGTATGACCCGTCACAAGTGTGGCGGGTCATTTGATAAACATGTGTTTTCTGTTGAAGTCCTTGATTGAGAAGATCCGCGAGTTCTGTTCAACACAGACGATGACGGAGTTGATGGGCGTTGCACGGATTCCAAGTGCCGCGAGCTGGTCACGGTGGTAATCGAAAGCCCAGCGAAGCACTTCGAGTAGCGTTCCCCTTCCTGGCCTTACGCTGCGATTAATCAGCTTCCCGAATTTCCCGGGCAGTGTTTCGTCCGTAATCAGCACGTGACAGTAGTCGAGCTCACCGTCAAAATGCTTGAGAAAAATACTCATAGTGGACACAGAGACCCCCTTTCTGGGTGCAGTTCATTTCTGATTTCATGTTGGCACAAAAAGGCAATCTGTCAATAAATCGCAGTATTTTGACTAGAACTGACCTGTACCATAGAATGGGGAACACCTTATGTTCGAGAGATTCTATAACATGCTCGGCAGCGACATTGGCATCGACCTTGGTACCGCAAATACCCTTGTGTATCTTCGCGACCACGGCATCATCATCAATGAGCCGTCCGTTGTGGCACTCAACCAGAAGACCAACCGCGTCGTCGCAGTCGGTATGGACGCAAAGCAGATGCTTGGGCGCACTCCGGGACACGTCGTCGCGATCCGCCCCCTAGTCGACGGAGTCATCTCAGACTTCGAAGTGACCGAAGAGATGCTCGCACACTTCATCAACAAAGCAGTGAAGATGTCCAAAAAGCAGGGTAGACCGCGGGTCGTCGTCGGGGTACCTTCCTCCATCACCAACGTCGAGACCCGAGCGGTACGCGACGCGGCAATGAATGCGGGTGCACGAGAAGTGTATATCGTCGAAGAGCCGATGGCGGCCGCAATTGGTATCCGCCTTCCAGTGAAAGAACCGGTCGGCTCGATGATCATCGACATCGGCGGCGGTACCACCGACATCGCAGTCATATCACTCGGGGGCATCGTCAATTCGAAGAACCTCAAGATCGCAGGAGACCGTTTCAATTCGGATATCATTTCCTACATCCGCGACGAGTTCAAGATCCTGATCGGCGAGCGTACTGCAGAGAATGTGAAGATCGCGATCGGCTCGGCGATGAAGCCGAAAGAACCGATGGAGGCAGCAATCCGTGGACGAGACCTTTTGACCGGTCTCCCTCGCGAAGTCATCGTTACTGATGCGGACATCCGCGAGGCACTCCTTTCGTCGATCCAGGTGCTCGTAGAATCCACCAAAGAGGTACTCGAAACGACACCCCCGGAGATCCTTTCAGACGTGATGAATCGCGGTATCGTCCTTGTCGGCGGCGGCGCGCTCATCATCGGACTTCCAGAACTTTTGGCACAAACTCTCAAGATACCGGTTACTACCAGTGACGACCCGCTGACGGCGGTCGCGCGCGGGACGGGGATCGTGATCGAGAACATCGATGATTTCAAAGAAGTGCTCATCGAACACGACAACGAACTCCCACCGCGGTAGTCATTTGAAATTTGCGCTCTGCTCGACTTTCCTTCGGCAGGTTTGGAAGCGGTACCACTTAGTACAGCTTCTCAAACACTACCTCTGTCCAAGTCTTCGCATTGCATCAAATTTCAAAAGACTACAGATGATGTCGAAAAAGAAAATAAAAATCTGTAGTATATTTAAATCATATGATCACCAGTTGGAGACATGATGAACAAAAGAAAAAGAAGCGCAGGAAGATACTCGGTGTCATTCTGCTTGTCTCTCTTCTCCTTCTGTCGCTACGCGGTCCGGTAGCGAATACGCTAGGCGGACTGTTCGCCCTTATCGGTCGTCCGTTCTGGTTCATCCGTGACACGGTGGTGACGAAATACGATGCGGTAGCGACCGCGCTCTCTTCGAAAGCAGCACTCGAAGCAGAGAACGACTATCTCAAGGAAGTGCTCGATGAGATATCACTCGAAGCATATTCACGTGACCAGCTTCGCAAGGAGAACGATGACCTCAAGGCGATGCTCGGGCGGGAAGGAGAATATACCTACACCCTCGGGCGCATTCTCTCCGCACCCCCGGTCTCACCGTACGATACGCTCCTCATTGATGCGGGAGAGGAGCAAGGGGTCTTCGTCGGCATGGAGGCATTCTCACAAGGGGACTTCAAGGTGGGAGAGGTCTCGCGCGTATGGGGGCGTACCTCACTCGTTTCGCTCTATTCCACTCCGAACACCCAGCTCTCGGTCACGATAGGGTCAAGTTCGATCCCCGCCGTCGCATGGGGACTTGGCGGCGGCAATCTTCGCGTGATACTTCCTCGCGGTGTTGCGGTAAAGCAGGGAGACATCATTGCTATTCCCGCACTCTCACCAGAGTATGCGGGTACCGTAGATGCGATCGACCGTCCGGAAGGGAGCTCGCTTGAAGCGATATATATCAGGCTGCCCTTCGATGTCTATAAAGAAAAGTGGGTCTACCTTGCTACCCCGAAAGTTGCATCGAAAGAAAAAGCAAGACTATAGTCGCTCGCCATGAATACTCTCATAGCAAAAAGAATAGGACTTGCGTTCGCACTGCTTGCCGGGGTGTTCCTTCTCCCATATTGGCTGATGATCTTCATCGCTGCTGTCTGTGCCGTGTTCATACCGTATTACTTCGAATTCATCGCACTTGTTGTCGTCGAAGAGATGCTCTATCACTCCGGGTCGGTAATGGGGACGTCGCTATGGTACCCGATTTCTCTGTTCGCGTTCTTCATCCTCCTGGAAGCAGGACGCAGCCTCACCCGAGAACGCTTCCTGCGCATTTAATGTTAGAATAGCAATCTTATGCGTCGCTTCACTCCCTTTCATTCGAATAAGGACATCGATCCAGATGAAATATTCTTGGACGACAAGAACATCCCTGAATTCGACGTACATCAGTTCGAAGGAAGGATCGAGCGTCCGATCCGAGAACGTACGATCATTTTCGTCGCAATGTTCTTTATTGTGATTGGGCTTGTCTTGGCGGCACGAGCGGGCATCCTCGAAGTGCGTGACGGCAGCATCTATGCGAAGAAGAGTGAGCAGAATAGGCTCGAACATCAGATTCTGTTCCCTGAGCGCGGGGTCGTCAGTGATCGAAGAGGGGAGCCACTCGCGTGGAATGAGCCGAACCCCGAGGACCTCGGGTTCTCGCTTCGTCGCTATACCGAGGATCCCGGCTTCGGAAGCATTCTTGGTTTCCTGCATTACCCCGCGCGGGATAAGTCGGGGGTATATTATCGCAACGACTATGAAGCGGATTCAGGCGTTGAGTCTTATTACAATGAAGCTCTCAAGGGTAAGTCGGGGCTCCGCATCATCGAAACTGATGCACTCGGGAATGTGGTCTCCTCCAATGTCATCGATCCGCCGATTACGGGCGCAAACTTGAAGCTTTCCGTCGACGCCCGGGTGCAGAGTGTGTTCTATAAGACGATCGGCGAGATCGCCGAACAAGAGGACTATCTCGGTGGTGCGGGAGCGATCATGGATATCACGAACGGAGAACTTCTCGCACTGGTTTCATATCCGACCTATGACCCGAACGTGATGACTGATGGTGAGGATCGGGAGAAGATCGCCGAGTACAACCAGGACAAGGGGAGTCCATTTCTCAATCGTACTATCGGAGGACTCTTCACTCCGGGATCGATCGTGAAGCCGATGTTCGCCATCGGTGCGCTGAACGAAGGGATCATTACTCCGGAGAAGCAAATACTCTCGATCGGCTACCTGACTGTTCCTAATCCGTATTTCCCCGACAAGCCGAGTCGTTTTAATGACTGGAAGAACCACGGCTGGCTCGATATGCGTTCCGCCATCGCTTGGTCGTCAGATGTTTACTTCTATGAGATTGCCGGCGGATTCGAAGGCCAAAAAGGCCTCGGAATAAAGAATGTCGAAAAGTACGCGCGGATGTTCGGTTACGGTTCGACGACCGGCATCGATCTCTATGGAGAACTCGCAGGAACGATACCGAACCCTGAATGGAAGACAAGGAGTTTCCCCGACGACCCCGCATGGCGTGTCGGTGATACATATTTCACCGGTATCGGTCAGTATGGCATGCAGACGACGGTACTTCAGGCGGTGAAGGAAGCATCGATCATCGCGTCAAAAGGTGTCGTGGTTCGTCCGCATCTTTCGCTCGATATCGCCACCACGACCGAAGAACTTCCGCTTCCGAAGTCCTATTTCAATGTGATTCAGGAGGGGATGCGTGAAGCAGTCGTCGAAGGAACAGCGAACATTCTCAATATTCCTGAAGTAAAGATGGCGGCGAAGACAGGCACGGCAGAGCTTGGTGTGACCAAAGCGAGAGTGAACTCATGGGTCATCGGTTTCTTCCCTTATGAGAAGCCCCGGTATGCGTTCGCAGTTGTGATGGACAGAGGAGTGAAGGGAAATACCACCAATGCGAGTTATACCGCACGCCAATTGTTCCGCCATCTCGCCTCATCAACTCCCGAATATCTAAGGACGGAGAAGTCGGCAACTCCAAACTAGCTTTGCCTGGCTTCATATTTTTCGGCTACATGAAATTGTCCTTTTGTTGCCCCGCCCCCGCGATTGTGCTATAGTGCCGTGTTATGGACACAACAAAGGAGTATTTGAGCAAGGAAAAATTTGAAGAGTTAAAGAGCGAACTTGAATTTCTTACCCATGTTCGTCGACGTGAGATCGCAGAGGCACTCGAGGCTGCGAAAGCGCTCGGTGATCTTTCAGAGAACGCAGAGTATCACTCCGCACGCGAACTTCAGGCTTCGGTGGAGGAGCGTGTGATGGTACTCGAGGAGATCATCAAGAATGCGGTCATCATGACGGCTAAGCACAAGACTGATGCAGTTGGAGTCGGCTCTGTGGTGACCGTGAAGCGCGGGAAAGAAGAAAAGGTCTTCACGATCGTCGGAAGCGAGGAAGCGGATGTTGCCGCAGGGAAGATATCGAACAAGTCACCGCTCGGTGAAGCGACCATCGGAAAGAAGAAAGGCGACAAGTTCACCTACACCACTCCAGGTGGTGAAGTTTCCGGCGAGATTATCGAGATCAAGTAATACGGCTTCGAGTATCTTGTGGAACGTATGGAGTACCCATACTGAATACTCGGTGCTTTATACTGTATACTTTTACCATGGCATCACTTGATGAAATCAGAGAGGAAAGAATAAAGAAACTCGCTCAGCTCAAAGAGCAAGGGATGCCTGCTTATCCAAGCAAGGTAAAACGTGACTACTCACTCAAAGATGTGAGAGAGTCTTTTGCCACACTCGAAGCGAAGAAGCAATCCGTCGCACTTGTCGGACGTGTCATGGCAGTCCGCGGGCAGGGTGCCATCCAGTTCATCGTCTTGAGTGACGGGACCGGAACGTTCCAGGGCGTGATGAAACGTGACGTGCTCGGAGAGGAGAAAATGCACTTATTTGGTGCAGTCGTCGATATCGGTGATTTCATCGGCATCGAAGGAACACTCTTCGTTACACAACGAGGGGAGCAGAGTGTGGAGGTCGCTTCGTGGACCATGGCTGCCAAGTCACTGCGTCCGCTTCCTGAGAAGTGGCACGGCCTTCAGGACCCTGAAGAGAAACTCCGCCAACGTTACCTCGATATCCTTTTCGATGACGAACTGCGCGACCTTTTCGTCAAACGCTCTAAATTCTGGAATGGTATCCGCTCATTTCTTCTTGCTGAGGGATTTCTTGAATTTGAAACTCCTGTACTTGAAAATACCACCGGCGGTGCAGATGCTAAGCCGTTCTCGACTCATCACAATGCGCTCGATATCAATGTCTATCTGCGTATCTCTTGTGGCGAACTGTGGCAAAAGCGCCTCATGGTCGCCGGGTACAACAAAGTCTTTGAGATAGGACGCATCTTTCGCAATGAAGGCATGAGTGCTGAGCATGCCCAAGACTACACTCAGCTCGAGTTTTACTGGGCGTACGCCAACTACGAAGACGGCATGAAGCTTGTCGAGCGTATGTATAAGCATGTCGCCAAGGAAGCATTCGGCACCACTAAATTCACCATTCGTGGTTTCGAAGTTGATCTCGACAAAGATTGGGAGCGCTACGATTATCGCGAGACCATTCTGAAGTTCACCGATGTGAATATTGATACCGCTCCGCTCTCTGTGATTGAGGCAGCACTCAAGCGACTCAAGGTCGAGTATGACAAGAAAGGCTGGAACAAGATCCGAGCTACTGACACGCTGTGGAAGTATTGCCGCAAGAAGCTTGGCGGACCTGGCTTCCTCATCAACGTTCCTGTTGAGATGTCACCACTCGCAAAACTTGCTGCGAACGGCAAGGTCGTCGAGCAGTTCCAGCCGATCATCGCCGGCAGTGAAGTAGGTAAGGGTTACAGCGAACTCAATGACCCGATCGACCAGGCAGAGCGGTTCCAGGCACAGCAGGATATGCGCGATGCAGGCGACGACGAGGCACAGATGTTCGATCACGAATTTGTTGAGGCACTCGAGCATGGCATGCCGCCGACCTGCGGCTTCGGAGTTTCTGAACGCCTATTCGCATTTCTTGCCGATAAACCGATCCGTGAAGCACAGGTATTTCCGTTGATGAAGCCGAAGCAGTAATTTGAGCACACTACTCTCGCTTCCTTTAGCGAGTTGAGCCAACATGATGACTATGTCTTCTCGACATCGTCTCAGTCCAGCGCGTTGCATCGCATCTCAAATATTGCTTCAGAACAATTGGGTGTAAAACAAAATGTAAAAAGAACACCGCGAGCAAGTCGCGGCGTTTTTCGTGTTGAGGTGGATCCGGTACGTCATTGACGTTTGCCGATGACCAGGTATCGGTATAGGTGGTCGAGTCGCACTCCGTTGTAAACGACCGGTCCTTTCGAAGTGAAAGCCTTTCGGGTGACTTTGCCGAGCTCACTCACTTCGAGGGCGGTCCCTTGCTCGTATACCCAAGAGTCGTCTTCGAGCTGTGTGAACTCGATGTAGCGTTTCACTGCTTTGCGCACGCCGATGATCGTGAGTTGATGCGCAAGCCCCGAGTCCTGCGTGTTGTACGAGACGACGGAAGTGAGCCTGTCGGGCATCGATAGGGAGGTATTTCCGGTCTTGCTGCAGTTCACGTAGGCAAGGACGATTTCCATGTAACCGTTCCCTTGGAAATCCTTTCCTCCGATCAGGACATATTGTTTCATTGCGATTCCTTTCGCAGCAATGCGTTGTTTCTCTGAAGTGAAACTAACACGCATCAGAATAATGTCAATCATGTGTTGACGTTTGAGAAATACTGTTTCGCATCAATATTGTGTGGATAACAGGGGTAGGTAAGTGGTTGCAGAGTGGGAAGTGGTGGGATAGAATGGTACGCATGTGGGAGAAAGTGGGAAATCGCGAAAGCGATCCTGACCTTCAACATGGGATGGTAAAGGTAGAAAATTTAACCCCTGTATTGTCCGCTTGTGGGAGTGAGACGGTGCGGGGGTTCTACCTTAAAAACGGGCGATGTGCGATCTAGACAAAGAAACACTGAGTTTGGCGCAGTCTTCACGGTAGAGTGCGCCAAAGTCAGGGCTTCTGATCAGAAACCCTGAATCATAATGTTCATAGGCGAATACATACATTCAGTCGACGATAAAAAACGCCTCTCCGTCCCGGCAAAGTTCCGTAAGGATCTAGGGAAGAAGGCGGTGATCACACTTGGACTCAACAAGTGTCTTTCGCTTTATCCGACGAAGGAATGGAAGATATTTGCCGAAAAACTGTCGAAGCTCTCGATGGGGAAGTCTGAGGACCGCGGTTTCTCGCGCGCAATGCTTTCCGGAGCGTTCGAGGTCGATATCGATGCGATAGGTCGTATTCTCATCCCGGAAGCTCTTAAGGGATATGCAGGCCTCGCCGAGAAGGTCGTTCTGACCGGTGTCTACGATCGCGTCGAACTCTGGGACGAGGCGACATGGAAAGCATACAAGGCAGAGATGGTCTCGAATGCAGATACGATGGCAGAGCAGCTCGGAGAGAGAGGTGTGTTTTAGTATGACCTTCATTCCCGGATGGAGGTCATATCGATAGCATGTCTCACGTTTCAGTTCTTTTACAAAGTTCACTGGATGCGCTTTTGCTGAAGGAAGGGATGACCGTCCTCGACGGCACCTTCGGCGCAGGAGGCCACAGTACGGCGATTGCCAAGCTTATCGGGAAGAAGGGGCATCTCATTTCGCTCGATGCAGATAAGACGGTCTTTTCAGAGGAAAAGGTTCAGGAGCTTGAGCGGCTCACGACATTCACACCTATCGTGGTGAATTTCAAAAATGTCGACGAGGCGCTCAAGCATCTGGAGCTCGATGGTGCGATGTTCGACCTCGGTCTCTCGAGTACACAGCTCGAGGAATCAGGAAGGGGATTCTCTTTCCAAAAGGACGAACCGCTCCTGATGACGTTCAAGCAGGATCCAAAAGAAGACGATGTGACCGCATTCACCATCGTGAACATCTGGCGCGAGGACACTCTCGCCACCATCTTCAAGGGGTTCGGTGAAGAGCGGTTCGCGAAACGCATCGCTGCGGCGATTGTGGCAGAGCGTAAAGTTACGCCGATTGCAACGACGGGACAGCTCGTCGAAATAATACTTTCGGCAACGCCAAGTTGGTATCATCGGGGCAAATCGCATCCGGCCACGAGGATATTCCAAGCATTGCGCATGGCCGCGAATGACGAGCTTGGTGCCATCGAGAAAGGTCTCGCCGGTGCCCTCGATCATCTTCGCCCAGGCGCGAGACTCGCAGTCATCAGTTTCCACAGCATCGAGGACCGTAAGGTGAAGCACCTCTTCAAAGCGTTCACGGAAGAGGGGAAAGCGAAAGCGATCACCAAGAAGCCGATCATCCCGACAGATGAGGAGCTTCTCGCAAATCCGCGTTCTCGCAGTGCTAAGCTTCGGGTCATCGAACGTATCTAGTTCTTTTATCGGTTAAAGTTCTTTGTATGAAAAAATTGCTGGTCACCTATCGGGCTACGATCGACAGGCACGTACCCATCGAAGTGAAGGGTAGTGCGGACAAGAAAAAGCACGCACAGCGCGGTGTACTCACTTTTATTCGTGAGCGCATGCGCAGCATTTAATATATGGTCAAGTCCGTTCTTCTCCAATTCGAAGAACATGACAGACGGATCTTCTGGATCTTTGTCGCTTTTTTCATATTTTCACTTTCGCTCTATATCTACTTTCTCGGAGTATCGGTGTTCGCGGTGATCGAACGTAAGGGCGCCGAGCAGCGTTCAGCATCGCTCACTGCAAACATCATGTCGCTCGAGTCCCGATACGTTACCATGAGCAAGAAGATCGACCTGGCTCTCGCCCATGAGCGCGGGTTTGTCGAAGTCGCCGCGCCACTCTATGTGAACGGCGGGCAGAAGGGTGATACACTCACACTACGCACGTCACGCGACGGTCAGCAGTAGATTTTCATATGCAACACGATGAACGTAAACGACTACGAGTTATCGCCGGAGTGATTCTTTTCATTGGTGCGCTATTCATCGTACGCCTCTACATGCTACAGGTGGTCCACCATGATGATTTTTCCAAAGAGGCCGAGTCGCAGTACATTGCGACCATGCCCAATCTCTATAATCGCGGCAATATCTACTTCACCCAGAAGGATGGTAAACACGTCGCAGCCGCGTCGGTCGGTTCAGGCTATGTTGTCGCCATCGTCCCGAAGTCTGTGACCGATCCCAAAGAGTATTATCGCGTGATCTCCGAGATCATCTCCGTTGACCAAGAAGAGTTCATGGCCTCGGTTGCGAAGAAGGCGGACCCGTACGAAGAGATCGCGACACGAGTACCGGAAGACGAAGCCCTTGCGCTCAAGGCGAAGAAACTCCCAGGAGTACAGATATTTCGTCAGACCTGGCGGTTCTATCCTGCGGGCTCTTTGGCTGCGCAGACCATCGGTTTCGTAGGGTATAACGGCAACCAGCTCACTGGTCGCTATGGGCTCGAGTCTTACTACAACGACACACTCTCTCGCAACTCTGAGAACCTCTATGTGAATTTCTTCGCGGAGTTGTTTTCTAATATCACCGACACGATCTTCGACCGCGCGGAGGATCAGAGTGGCGACTTGGTGCTGACCATCGAACCGAATGTGCAGGCATACCTTGAGACCGAGCTACAGAATGTCATGAATGAATGGCATTCGGACGAGACCGGCGGCATCATCATGGACCCGAAGACTGGCGCGATCTACGCGATGGCGGTCAACCCATCCTTCGACCTCAATGCGTACAACAAGGTGAAGGACATCGGCATGTTCGGCAATCCAAGCATCGAAGACGTCTACGAGATGGGGTCGATCGTGAAACCGATCACTATGGCGGCTGGGCTCGATGCCGGAGTGATCTCGGAGAGCACTACCTATAACGACACCGGACATCTGACTCTCAACAACAAGACCTTCGGTAACTACGACGGTCGTGGTCGCGGACCGAACACGCCGATGCAGAAAGTCCTCAATGACTCACTCAACACCGGAGTTGCATTCGTGGTCGGGAAGCTCGGCAATCAGCGCTTCGCAGACTACCTGCTTAACAGATTTCACGTCGGAGAGGAGACAGGTATAGACCTTCCTGGCGAGCGCCAAGGGCTCACATCGAACCTTCAGTCCAAACGTGACATCGAATTCGCCACTGCATCATTCGGACAAGGTATCGCCGTCACCCCGATCAATATGATCGCTGCGCTTGCGATACTCGGGAACGGTGGCATCACTGTCTCTCCGCATGTGGTCTCGGAAATAGACTACAACTCAGGAAAGGTAAAGAAGATCACTCAGGTACCTCCGGAGCAAGCGATCAAGCCGGAGACTTCTGAGCGTATCACTCGCATGCTCGTCACCGTTGTCGACAAGGCACTCCTCCAGGGTTCGGTGTCGATACCGGAGTATTCTATCGCAGCGAAGACCGGTACCGCACAGATCGCCCGTTCACCGAAGGACGGAGGTGGCTACTACGAGGATCGTTACCTTCATACCTTCTTCGGCTATTTCCCCGCATATGACCCGAAGTTCATCGTCTTCCTCTATACCTATTACCCAAAGGATGCCACCTTCGCGTCACACACGCTCACCATGCCGTTCATTCGTACCGCGAAATTCCTCCTGCATTACTACAATGTTCCTCCGGACAGAGGCTCGGGCGTCCCCACACTGACACCTATGCAAGCACCCCTGAAAGCGCAATAATGATTTCATGAAGCGGTTACTGAAAATTCTCGTTGTCGCCACCCTCTCTTGGGAAGCCAAGCGCGTCCTGCGTAAACACAAGCCATTCATCATTGCCGTTACCGGTTCGGTGGGGAAGACTTCGACCAAGGACGCGATCTTCGAGGTGATGAAGGGGACCATCAAGGCGAGAAAGAGTATGAAGAGCTTCAATTCCGAGCTCGGCGTGCCGCTCACCATACTCGGGCTGGAGAACAAATGGTCGAGTGTGTTCGGCTGGGCATCGAACATCATCCATGGGTTCTTCATGGTCATTTTTCCCTCACGCTATCCGCAACTTCTTGTGCTTGAAGTGGGGGCGGATCATCCTGGGGATATCAAGCGCATCACCGCATGGCTGACCCCGGATATCACCGTCATCACCCGCATCCCCGATCTTCCCGTTCATGTCGAATACTTCTCGTCACCCGAAGAGGTAAAAAAGGAGAAATCCGAACTTGTGAAGGCTCTCAAACAGACGGGTGTGTTCATCGCGAACGCAGATGATCCTGCTGTGGTCGGACTCTCATCGCTCACTCGCGCACATATGATCACCTACGGCTTCGGCGAGACCGCGATGGTGCGTGGCTCGAACCCGGAGATCGATTATCGCGAGCGTGATGACCGTTTGGTGCCTATCGGCATGAAGTACAACATCGACTATCATGGCAGGGTAGAGGAAGTGAAGCTCTCGGGTATCCTCGGTACCCATGTCGCAGGAGCGACCCTTGCCGCGGCTGCGGTAGGCATCGCGCGCAACATCCCGCTCGAGAAGATCATCGCGTCACTCGAAGTCCTAGAGACTCCTCGCGGGCGCATGCGCATCCTTCCAGGGAAGAGCGGCAGCACCATCATCGACGATAGCTATAATTCCTCGCCGGTCGCGCTCAAGGCGGCACTTGAGACACTGAAAGGGGTGAAGGCGAATCATCGCATCGCGGTCCTTGGTGATATGCTCGAACTCGGGAAATACTCGAATACCGAACATTGGGATATCGGGAGAGAACTTGGCGCTTGGGTCGACCAGTTGGTCACTGTCGGACAACGTGCGCGCGGGATCGCGGAAGGAGCAAAGACTGCAGGTCTGCCGGAAGGGAAGATACGGACGTTCTCGAACTCCGAAGAGGCGGGGAAGTGGTTGATGCCTGAACTTAAGACCGGTGATGTGGTGCTGGTCAAAGGCTCGCAGGGCTCGGGTGAGAATATGGTGCGCATGGAACGCGCGGTGAAGGAGATGATGACGCATCCGGAGGATGCGGATAAGTATCTCGTCCGCCAGGAGAAAGAGTGGTTGAACCAATATAAGTGAAAACGGCCCTATCGCTTTGATAGGGCCGCTGAGAATGCACTGACCGCGGGGTCAGTATTTGTCGTTGCGGTAAAGGTCAGTGAGTGCGTGTCGAGAAGTCTCTTTCCATTTGTGCACGAGTTCCATTGTTACGCGGAGCTCATCGGTAAATTCGTAGAGGGTGTACTCCATGCCGTAAATGATCTTTCTGCCGCCCTTTGGTATCGCTACCGCATGAGTGAGGTCCTTGTCAGGGAAGAATCCGTTCAAACGGAAATTCCCCCGAAAGAGCACGTCTACTCTCCCGATCTCTTGGAAGGGGAGCTGTGGCGTGAAGGGGCCGATGAAATGGATCGATCCTGAGGTGGAGCGGATGCACACTACGTACAGACGTGAGGCATCCATGGACTCAGGGGCGGAAGGTTGGGGAAATGAAAACCGCGTCACGGTGGGCGCAGTCGCTGTCTCTTGCATCTTCTGATTCCTTTATGCGATTGTGGAAAGAACGAGTGTTAGATGGTCAGTATATGTCATAACACTTAGCATGTCAAGTATTAGGACTCTTTACGTAAGATCTTTTCCATCGCCTTGCCCTTGGCGAGCTCATCGACGAGTTTGTCGAGGTAGCGGATGAGTTTCATTGTCGGCTCTTTGATATCTTCCACTCTGATACCGCAAACAATGCCGGTGATCAGCGATCGGGAAGGATTGAGTTCCGGTGCCTCAGCGAAGAAGGTCTCGAAGTCGGTCTCATTCTTTATATGTGCGTTCAATTCTTTTTGGCTGTATCCGGTAAGCCATTTTATGACTTGGTCGACCTCTTGCTTGGTGCGGCCTTTTCTTTCGACCTTGGTTATATAGAGAGGGTAGACTCTCGCAACACTCATGCTGTAGACGCGGTGCTTTTCCATGAGCATAGTGTAGCAATTTACGAGAGGAAGAAGAATTGCCCGCACGAGTGAGAAAACGAATTTTTCATACAAATATCTCTCTGTCAAATTTCCACTGGACAGAAGGGCTTAAATTCGATATTCTAGCGGAACTGCAGCGAAGCCTCGGTGGACCTGCAAAACTTGGCCCTATCGTCTAACGGTTAGGACGGAGGCTTCTCAAGCCTCAAATCAGAGTTCGATTCTCTGTAGGGTCACCAAACGAGATTCAAAGAGCGCCCCATGGCGCTCTTTGCGTTTTATGAAGACGGAGTATATCGTGAGCATGTGTCTTGGCATAGCAAACGATACGATGCGGGGTCGCGAACACTTATATTCTTGTGCGATTAGCTACAAAAAATTTAGTGATTGGTGACACGAAAAAATATGAATAAACACTACAAAATTTTTATACGCATTATACTTTGCATTTTTTTCTTACTTGCCACAACTGCAGTAGTAATTCATATCCATACTCCCAAACCCAGCTCGCTTACTTTTGATTTCACCTGTTTAAGTGGCCCAAATAGTGTTTGTCCTGTTAGGGTAGATGAGTCAAAAAAGGAATCATTCAATCAAACTATTACTGATTCAATAAAAAACTCTCATAGGCTTGGAAAATTATCTGACGTGTATATTTCCTTGATTCAATTTAAAGTAACGATAGTAAATCTATCCACTGGAACCGTGAAAATTGGTTCTTCTACGCCGGTTGAGGTGAAAGGTAATATTCAGTGCGTGAACGAAATTCTCTTATACGGTCAGGAAAAAGAAATTGATAAAAAGTTTGTACTTCCTGATTCCTCTCGTGACCTAATTGATTCAATAGTCTCATATATCAGCTACTGCCCAGGCTTTGTTGCTACAGAAGAAGGTTTATCTACTGTGCCTGAAGTTCCCCCAAATTCACTTTTAATATTTCAAACAGGGCCACAGTTTGTACCTATTTTCACCGCTGATTGGCTAAGTTGGGTTTTAGTCTCCCTCTTCAATTTGATTTTGCTAACTGGTCTTTTCCCTTTATCCCGCGAAGGATATAGATGGACAATAAAAGGAAGCAAATACTTTTCAGAAACAAAATAACCCACATGCCCAAATCCCAACCAAACCCCAAGGTCGACTGGTACTTCACCAAAGAAAAATGGAAGCGTGAGAACGCCGCACTCCGCAGTATCATGCTCACGACCGGCCTCACTGAGGAGCTCAAGTGGGGCTGCCCGTGCTACACCCTAAACGGGAACAATGTCGCACTCATCCATGGCTTTAAGGACTACGTCGCACTTTTTTTCATGAAAGGAGTGCTGCTCGAAGATGCGAAGAAGATATTGGTGCAACAGACCAAGCATGTACAGGCAGGGCGCCAGATCCGCTTCACTGGCCTTGCTGAGATCACCAAGCTGAAACCCACTGTGAGTGCCTATCTCAAAGAAGCGATTACGCTCGAAAAGATGGGCGCGACCGTGAAGATGAAGAAGACAGCGCAATTCGAGATGCCGCCGGAGTTCAAAGCAAAACTCGACAGTATGCCGCCACTGCGCGAGGCGTTCAAGGCGCTCACTCCGGGGAGGCAGCGTGGATATCTACTCTATTTTTCATCCGCGAAGCAATCCAAGACCAGAGCAGAGCGAGTAGAGAAATATCTCGACCGCATCCTGGACGGACTCGGCCTCGACGACTGAGTTAGCTGAAATGAAAAGCACCACCCGAAGGTGGTGCGCCGACTCGGTCGGCTATTGATTGGGCGGCCCGGAGAGGTCGCCGCCTTGGCTGCGGAAGATCCTCACGATCGCGACGCTGTCCGAGAACAGGTCGCCGAGTGCAGCCTCAAGGCCGGCGTTTCTCGGGTCATCTTCCCAGACCACGATCTTCCAGTCCTTCCTGATGCTGTAGTGCTTGCCGCGGGTCGCGGGGAACTCGGTCGCGAGCGAACGCCAGAACATCTTCAGCAGCAAGCTGAATTCCTGGTGGATGAAGCTGGCGTCTCTCTGTGCGGCGACACGGACTTCGCGCGGCGACAGCGCGGTGTCGGTGATGAGCTTGATCGCCTCGTCGTGTTTCGCCTGCGCGAATGCGAACAGGCGACGCAGGCCTTCGCTCGCTTCGCCGATCACGGTCTCGTTCTTACTGACCGGAATGTCGGGGGAGTGCTTGGCGGTGTCAGCGGTCTCGAGTCCGCTGTAGAGTTGTTCGATCCACTTGCATGCGGCGGGCATCGGGGTTCCTCGTCTGTTGTTGCAAAGAGCACATCCATCTCCATGAATGTAACTCGTAAACTACCGTAATTTTCAGATTTGTCAAATTTTATCTATAAAAAAACTCCTCCATACATCTGCATGGAGGAGCATGAAACAACAGAAACGGAGGTCTGATCAATCCGAAGGAGGTGCTTCCTCAGGCACGTCAGTGTCTTGCTCCGTGAGGAAGCCGTCTTTCTGCAATTGCCAGTGTCTCGCATAGATCCCGCCGCGATGCAGCAGTTCCTCATGCGTTCCTTCTTCCGCGATCACACCCCGGTCGAGGACGACGATGCGATCGGCATTCCGTATGGTCGAGAGTCGGTGTGCGATGACGATGCTCGTCTTGCCGCGGAGGAGCTCCGCGAGTGCCATCTGGATGTGCATCTCCGATTCCGAGTCGAGGCTCGAGGTCGCCTCATCGAGGATGAGGATCGGCGCTTCCCGCAGGATTGCCCGTGCGATAGCCACGCGTTGCCGCTGGCCTCCCGAGAGTTTCACGCCACGCTCACCGACAAGCGTGTCATATCCTTGCTTGGTCGCAAGGATGAACCCTTCTGCTTGTGCGCGTCTTGCCGCCTCACGTACTTCTTCGTCACTTGCGTCCGGTCTGCCATAGCGGATGTTATCCGAGAGCGACAAATGGAAGAGCGACGGATCTTGGGGGACCAGTGCCATGTGGGCTGCGCGTTCTTCGTGCGTCATGTGACGAAGATCCTTGCCTCCTATGGTGATCGCGCCCGCTAACGGGTCGTAATCACGCAGGAGGAGTCTTGCGATGGTCGACTTGCCGGAACCTGACGGCCCCACCAGTGCGACCCGCTCTCCGGGCTTCACTCTGAGAGTGAGTCCCGACAGCGTCGCTTCGCCATGGTAGCCGAAGACGACATTGTCGAAGACGATCTCGCCGCCGTTTGCCGCCACAGCGTTCGAATGCTCCGGTTCCTGGATTTCATGAGGGATCGCGAGGATGTCGGTCATCTCTTTGCCGTCCGCGAAGCAGCTATAGAACTCGCGGAAGATACGGGAGAATGCCCAGCTCTGGTCGCTGATGATGCGCACGTAGGTGCTCGCCATCACGACAGTGCCGAGTGTGATCTCTCCACGGAAATACAGATATGCGCCAAGAAGGAGCATGCCGATCTCGATCGCGCGCACCGACAGGCCTTGGAATCCATCGAACGTCGCAGTGCACATCCACGAGAATCTGGTCCAGCGAGCCTGCATGTCCACCTCTCGAGCGAATCGTGCCTCCTCCATCTTGTAGCTCGCATGGGTAGCGACCGCAGGATTGTTGGCAATGATGTCCGCGAGCACACCGGTGGTGCTCGAGTCCTGCCTTGCGCGCCCTGAGTTGTAGGGGAGAGCCCAGCTGGAAAAGAAATAGTTCGCGGTGAATATCGTGATGATCCATCCAACCACGAGGAGCGACAGCCAGGGATCAGAGAACCACAGCACCACGGCGACCGCAGTGAACTGAATGATCGTAGGGATGATGTCGAAGACGATCCTGTCGGCAAATGCATCGTAGTGGTTGGCGTATCGGTCGATCCGTTTCACCAATGCTCCCAGGAACATCGACGAGAAGAACCGATGGTTGTGGCGGATCATGTACGCGAGGCCGTCCTTCTTGAGCGCCGCCGTGACATTCGCGGTCTTGTAACACATCGCGAAGATGGTGATACGCGCCGCGAGCCACGACACGAGCATCAAGAACGTATACTGCCACAGCTTTGCCATGGCAGCTTCTTTTGCGCCGACCCCGGCGCCAAGTGCATCGATGAAGCCCTTGAGGACTATCGGGACGAACACATAGGCGACGCGCTCGACCGTCGTTGCAATCAGCACGGTCGCGAGTGCAACAGGGTAGCGTGCCGCCGTGCGCGCGTATGCACGCAACAATGGTTTCGGATCAAGAGACTCTTTTTGTGGTCTGATTGGCCCTGCTTGAAGGACGCTCCGCATCAGCCGGTCGAATAAACCGGGCGGACGTACGGTAGTCGGTACTGAGGACATGATGGTACTCCGTTTCTGTTGATTGGAAAGAACTGCACCGTGATGGGTGAGGGTTTTGAAACCCCGACTCCATTCGGCCGGGGTGTTTCATTTGAGGTGCTAACCTAGGGAATTAGCTTCGAATAAAACGCTTCGGCCAAAGAGAGGCAGAGACTCCTTCGCGCGAGTATCCCGCAACGAGAAGAGCCGCGCACGAAAACGGCGCTGAGGTGATCTGGTTGTGGATCGTATTATTCATGATGAGGAGACTCTAACAAATTACAACACACTTGTCAAGAAGTGTCCGAAAACAGAGTTTTGCATACATGAAAAGAACGCCACTCTTGGGTGGCGTTCTGTCAGCGCGCGGCGGTCGTTTTCATCCGTTCTTGCTCAGAAAGGATGTGCTGTATCTCTCCTGCGGCAAGCTCGTTGTCCGGATCACAGGTCATCGCCCGGTAATAGTCGGTGAGCTCGGTGCTCTTCCTTCGCTTGGCATCATTGTAGATGCGCATGCTTTCTTTCTTCGGCCAGGTGTCGAGTGCAATGAGCGCCGCTCTGACGCCTTCGTTACCGGGGTCATGCGTGCGCGCCGCTTCGAGCCAGAACTTCGCCAGCTTCTTGTTGCACTGTGCGATGTACAACGTGCCCATGAACCGATCACTTTCGGCGGCGTGTCGATCGATGAGATACGGATGCAGATGAACAGGAAGCGGTTGAGCTTCGACAAAGGAAGTGAGGAGTGGCAGATAGAGCAGTGTGGTGAAAAAGAGCAAGATACGGTTCAACATCGGAATTCTCCAGCTGTGAATACTGATATACATAATGTAACTTTTCCTACCACTGTCAACTCCAGGTAGTCGACAGTGGTACTCCGCGTGCTATAAATAATGCGGACCAACAACCAAGGAGAAGTTCTTGAAACAGCAACCCAGAGCATGTCTTCCCGTCGAAGATATGGAGTTCCTCGTCCAATCTGTCACCCTTGCATTTACGGTGTTCATGCCCGGCATCGACGAAGATGAAGTGATGGATGTTCTCACCGACATCATCCTGCGCTACGAGGAACCGTGGCGTCACTATCACTCGCTTCCGCATGTGGTCGCGATACTTCGCGAACTCTCCCGCGTCATCGACAACGAGGCATTCGACAGGATGGGGGAACTCGAAGTCGCGCGCCTCATCCTGATGTGTCTTTATCACGACATCATCTACGTGCCGGGAGCAAAGAGCAACGAGATCCTCTCGGCGCAGTACGTGAAGCACTTCGCCGTCGAGAATCACATTCCGCTCGAGAAGGTCGCTCCCGTCATCCGCGGGGTCGTTGCGTCGGCGAACCACTTTGTCCGCGATGAGGCACTCAGTGCCACTGAGCACCTGTTCCTCGATGTTGACCTGTCGATACTCGCCGCCCCGGATTGGGGGACCTACACCGCATACGTCGGCGATGTGTGCAGTGAGTACGAAGCGGTCGGTGTCACCACCGAACAATTCTTCGAAGGACGCATAATGTTCCTTCGTGATGCGCTCGGAGGTGGCGGTGCAAAGTTCTTCCATTCCGGTGAGTTCGATCACATGAACAGACTTGCGGCGACGAACATTCGCCGAGAACTCGCGATGCATGAGGAAGAGTAGAAGTGCGGCATCGTTTTGGAACGGGGTATCACCCCGTTTTGTTTTTCCTCGAATAGGGAAAGAGCTGTTATACTTTTCTGATGCCGACTCGTGCACAATTAAAAAGGCTCTATCATACACTTTTCCCGGGTTCACGGTTTCGGATCGTACGAAGGCGGAGTGTGCGGCGTCCGCGCGGCAAGGTTGCGACCGCGACGTATGAGAGACACAAAGAGGCTGCACGTGCATTAGTGCACAGAAAACTCAATGAATTCAATCGTCACTACGGGTTCACCTATCATCGGGTTGCGATCCGAGACCAACATTCACGCTGGGGGAGCTGTTCGAAGAAGGGGAATCTCAATTTCAATTACCGTCTTGCGCTGCTCCCAGAGCGTTTGGTCGATGCGATCATCGTCCATGAACTGTGCCATCTCAAGGAATTCAATCACGGACCGCGTTTCTGGGCACTCATGGCGGAAACCATCCCTGATCATAAAGTTCGTAAGGCAGAACTCAACAAAGTGTCCCTTCGAAGTTTAGGGAAAGTCGCTAGTGTGTAAGGCGGAAGCCGAGCCATACCCCAATGAAGGCACCGATGGCGCTGGTGAACACCGAGGTGAGTGAGAAGAGCGAATCGTCTCCCCAGAGGTTCGGTACATATGCGCCGACAAGTGAGCCGACGAACATTCCAAGCCAAATGACGCGCTTATCCATATCGACATTGTACTCCTATTTGCAGGTCGAACGTGAGGGGATATCATAGGATGATGAAGCAAAGAAGAGAAGGGGGCTATGCGGGCATGATCGGTCTTTTGGTCGGAGTCGCTATCATCGCACTCCTGTTCGCGAAGGTGTATCTTACTCCGAATGAGCGATCGGCCGAGATGAAAGCAGCTCAGCCGCTTACAGCGAGCGGTACTGTCGCGACAACGGAAATAGAGCAAATGCATGCGGATGTCGACGCGGCGAACGCCACCCGCGACGTGCTCAACAAGCACAATGAGGCGACGAATCAGGTCATGCAAGAATAGCTGGCGGAAGGCATATTTTGTGTTATAGTCACAACCACCATGATCGGACTCGCCCTGACCAAAGAACAATTCAAGACCTTGCTCAACATGGTCTATATCGCCAACACCGTCGCGAACAGCCGTCGCGAAGACGGTGATTTTCTCAAGGATTATGACGATCTTGAGCAATATGTGTTCTCGCGCGCGAAAGAAGCCGGATTTCCGGGAGCTACCGAGCGGCACAAGGTGGATGAAGAAGTGCATCACCACCCATCGATCTCGTTCGAACATGACCCGGAGGTGAATAAACTCCTCGACGAGTACGACGCCGCCGCCGCGATCGAGCTCTTGTCCGAGAAACTCGCCGAACGGGACCTCGAAAGGCAGTATGGGCCGAACGCGAAGGATCGCATGCCGTCGAAGGATTATGACGAACTCCTCGAAGAACACACCGAGGAATATGAGCGGGAGTTCGAGGAAAGCGGATTTGCCAGAGTCCGTATCGACGGAATGGAGATAAAATAATACTGCCATGGACATGAAGCCGATCCTCTTTCTCGATTTCGATAGAACGCTGTTTGATACCGAACGTTACTATCTTTGGCTTGGTGAGCCACGTAAGGAAAACAATCAGGCACTTATAGACGGCGCGCGTCCTCTCCCGGACTTTTCTCAGTTTCTTTTTCCTGATGCTCAGGATTTTCTTACTACTGCAAAAGAAAAATACACGATTGTTATTTTGAGTTTCGTGAAGCTTGATTATTCACCTCAGCAACCGATGCTACAAATGGAAAAAATTCGCGGCTCGGGTGTGAGTGACTATGCCGCTGATATTATCGTCACAATAGACAATAAGGGCAAAGAGGCAAAACACTACCTCAATGAGCACTCGCGCATGGACGAGTCATTTGTATTTGTCGACGATGAACCTGCGCATCTCTCAAGTATGCAGGCACAAAATCCTAATGCTGTTTGTGTGCACTTAGACAGGGGAGGAGCGAGCACTGGAATTCTTATCGCATCAGCAATAGACACATTTGTGCCGATGTATGTTGCGCGAGATTTGGTGGAAGTGACTGAGCTGATTGCAAAACAGTAGAAGTGGATTGGGGCCCTGAATCGCCCCTCATTGGCGATTCAGGATATCCTCAAAAAACTGGAATTCCTAAATTGCTCTCTCTTAGCAATTTAGGAATTCCTCAATTTTTCGCCATTGCACTTTGAGCAATGAGAAAAATTGGGAAGCAAAAACCTCATGCTTGCGGACATGAGGTTTTCGTTCGACCTATTAATGTGAATAGTATAACACAAAAAGGAAGGGGGCGGAAACCCAACTGTGGATTTCCGCCCCTTTTTCGAGTCTATATGGCTCAGTTGAGCCATATAGATACATTACTCCGATGAATCGCACTTTCTTGAAATTGTGTATTCAGTGCGTGCCATCTGCATTGCTTTGCGTATGGCAGCATTTCGTCTGACTCCGATCTCTGCGGTGTGCCCGCCCTGCGAGGTGAGGCGGATATCGCCACCAAACTCCTCGAAGTAGAGCGTTTCGCCGTCGATCATCACTCGCGCACACCATTTGCCGTCGTTCCAGCATGCAAAGACGTGGTCACTCATCGGGCTGATGTTCTTCATACTGAAAACCTCAAGGTGAACTACTTTTGGAATTATAACACGAAACACAGCATATATCAAGATAAGAAAAAGGGCCCCGGTGTGGGGCCCTCAGAGCGACTCAAGCACGAGTCAGATGTGCTGCAGCAGCACGACGTGCCGCGTCGAGCACATGGTGAGGCAGGGAAGCGGGGTCACCTTCGGTCAGTTCGAGGCGACCTTGTCGGTTGCGGAAGCAGAGCTCCGTGCGACTCGTGTGGCCGATGACTTCGACCAGTACCCCCTTCTGTCCATCCGAGGTCGGCACGTAATCGATCGGTTCGCCGTCGTCGACGAAGGTCGGCACTTCCGTCTCCCGAGCGGCTGCGGCAGCTTCATCCGCATGCTTTGCCTCCCGGAGTTCACGGTCGACCAGAATGCTGACCTGTCGCCATGCAGAAGACCAATCAGCAGTTGTCACTCCGTATCGGTTGAGCGTGCGCTGCATGATCACGTTTCTTCCGAGGCGACCACCTTGGCGCTTGTCAGCCTCCATGTTGTCGATGACTTCTTTCGCTACCTGTCGTGCGCGTTCTTGTTCCATAAAGAACCTCTTTCGCGAATGTTGAACTGATAGGATTATACAACAAAATCCTCTACTATGCAAGTAGAGGATTTTGGCTCAGTTAAGGGCTGGATTTTGCTACGAGAGGATCTCTTCACACACAGCTTTGACGTCATTGCCGTCCGCCTGACCCTTACATTCCTTCATCACTGCACCGATGAATTTACCCATGCTGCTTTTGTCCACCGCGCCGAGCTCCGCCTTCTTCGCGAGCGCGATCTTCTTTATCGCTTCACGCGGCATGAGTGCAGGAAGGAACTCTTCGATGATCGCGAGTTCCTTGAGTTCTTTTTCAGCAAGTTCCGGTCGGCCTCCTTGGGTGAATTGTTCTGCTGAGTCTTTGCGCTGCTTGACGAGGCGCTTGAGTACTGCGACACAGTCATCATCACCGAGAATCTCTTGTGGAGTACGGCGTTTGGCGACCAGTTCATTGACGAATGCGGTGAGGATTCCACGCAAGACTTCCTTTCGGAGTTCATCCTTTGCGCGCATTGCATCTTTGATCTGTTCTTTGATTTTCTCGTGCATATATTTATGAGGTTATTGTTCGATTATATCCTAGAGCGAACCAGAGCTTCCATTGACAAATCACAATTATGTGATAGTTTTGGTGCGGAATAGCTCTACCCATTTCACAACAGAAGAGGGAACACATCATGGCACATGAACCGAGTCCGCTCGTCGTCGCCGAAGCACGGGCAAGGCAGCTTGAAACTGAAGTTGAACGGTTGAACGAACAGAACCGACTCCTGACCGAGGACAAGCGCCTCTTGCATGCAGAGAACGACCGTCTCGCAGTCGAGAACCGGCAGCTCAAAGACATGCTCATCGTCGCCGAAGAACACGGACGCAAAGATGAGGTGACCGGCCTTTATCGCCGCTGGTACTTCATGGAGCGTGTGCAGGAAGACATCACTGAATCAACTACCGGGACCAAGCGGCAGAATACGCCGCCTCCCGAGAGTACGGCATTCCTGATGATCGATCTCGAGGATTTCAGTCGCTTCAACAACTCGGAAGAAGGACAACCTCAGGGTGACCGGATTCTGAAGAAGGCGGCCGCCGCGATGCGAAGGAAGCTCCGGCACGGGGAGAAGATCGGTCGCCTGGGTGGTGATGAGTTCGGCCTGTTGCTCCGCAACATGACACCAGAGATTATTGCCACCAAGATTGCTCAGATCAGCGAAAGCCTCCGGCAGGAAGATCCGACGCTCGCCGCGTATTTCGGCGTCGAGTTCTATGTTCCTGGCATGTCAGTTGATGACCTCTATCGCGCTGCAGCAGTGAGACTGAGCGAGGCCAAGAGAGCCAAGAAGGCCGGACAGCGCGTCGTCTGAATCTCGCTTCGTGCACAAACCGCGCCGCTACCGATTTGATTCGGGGCGGCGTTTTTTTATATTCGAAATGACATGCTAAGATGAACGCATGGAAACCGTACTGCTCGCACTTGTTGTCGTCCTCATCCTCTTGGTCGCTGGTCTCATTTGGGTCGTGCTTTCGCGCAAACAAGGGGGGGACACCCAAGGATTGGTCCTGATGCAACAGCAGATGGCCGAGCTCACTCGCCAGATGGATGCCAAGCTCTCCGAATCGAGAAAGGACATGAGTGAGGCGGTACGCACGCAGTTCTCAGAATCCCAGAAACTCATGCGCGAGATCAAAGAGGACATGAGTCGCAGCCTCGGTGACGTGCGGGTCGAGCAGACCAAGACCAATGAGTCGACCACCCGCTTCATGGCGATCGCCGAGCAGCTCGCGAATCTCGAGAAGGTCTTGAAGCATCAAAAGCAGCGAGGTAACCTCGGCGAGGCCTCACTCGAACTCATCCTTTCGAACATCCTTCCTCCCGGCGCATTCAAGATGCAGCACCGCTTCACGAACAACGACGCAGTTGATGCGGTGATCGTGACAAAGGACGGCATGATCCCGGTCGATGCGAAGTTTTCGCTCGACAATTACAATCGGGTCACGATGGCGATAGATGACAAGCAGCGAGAAGAGCTAGAGAAGGAATTCAAGAATGATTTAAAAAAACGCATTGACGAAACTTCGAAATACATCCGCCCGGAGGAGGGGACACTGCCGTTCGCATTCATGTTCATTCCTGCCGAAGGGATATACTACGATCTTCTTGTGAACGAAGTCGGTGCAGTGAAGGTCAATACCCGCAATCTCATCGACTATGCCTACAATGACAAGAAGGTCATTATCGTCTCCCCGACCACCTTTGCAGCGTACCTCCAGTCGGTGCTCTATGGTTTCAAGGCGTTCAAGATCGAAGAAGGGGCAAAGGATATCATCAAGCGAGTGGACGAGCTCGGGAAGCACATGAAAGCATATGAGGAATATGTGGCGAAGCTCGGCAATGCGCTCAGTACTACGGTAAATCATTATAATGCGGCCTATAAGGAGCTTGGGAAGGTAGACAAGGACGTAACCCGCATTACCGGCGCTACCCCCGGTTTAGAGCCGAATTTGCTCGAAAAACCTGCCATTGGGGAATAAGAAAGCCGCCCCAGTAGGGCGGCTTTGCAATCCGTCGGCACAGTTCAGTGTTGTTGGTTTGTGGGTAGCCGTTCACCACAACAAGGGCAGTGAGAGATGATGATGCCGTATTCGTTGTTCACCGCCAAGACCCAGACACCGTGCTGCTCGGTGAGTGACAGGTCATGCGCTGAGAAGAGATCGCTCCCGTCACGTGCCTTGTATTTGCCACCCTTGTCACTGTTCAGGTCCTGGATCTTTTCACTAACCTTGAGCTGCGGACATTGATGAGCCGTCATTTCGTTCTCCTTACCCCTGAACTCGAGGCGCAGTTGGCAGTATGCCTAGATCTACTAGGACATATTTTACATCATTTTATTATAATATGTCAAGTATCTGAGATTTGCAATATCCCAAAAAGCATGTAGAATAGCTCCACTATGTCATTTGCAGTAATACAAACGGGCGGAAAGCAATATAAGGTTGAAGCAGGCGATGTACTCAAGATCGAGAAGCTTTCACAGCCGACAAAGGCAGGAGAGCAGCCGGTAGTGTACGAGGCAGGCGCAAAAGTGGTATTCGATCAGGTGCTTTTAGTCGATGATGGCAGCTCCACCAAGGTGGGTGCTCCGTACGTCGCAGGAGCGAAAGTCACCGCATCGGTGGTTGTGCCTGAAGCGAAAGGGAAGAAAGTGATGGTGGTCAAATACATGCCGAAATCACGTTATTTCAAAAAGAACGGACATCGCCAACCTTTTACCGAGGTAAAGATCGAATCGATCGGATAGTTGTCACAAAGAGCCCCGCAAGGGGTTCTCTGGTAGATGGCCGAAGAGCCATGATATATGAACAGATACGAACAAAATGAAGAAATAAACATGGACAACACCCATTCGCTCGATGAGGTGCTTCGTCTTGCCTCTCTTCTCCCGACCGATGAGACTCCGAAAACCGAAGAAACATTCGATATCGACGGAGCACTCGCATAATCGGCGTATCCTGTTATAGCCTCATTTCTATTGATATACTGTGGAGGCAATGTTGTGGTATCTCCGCAAAAGGTTACATCCAAAGCAGAAAGCGCTCCTCTTGCTTGCGATATGTTTTCTTTCGGGGGGAGGAGTAGGGTACATGCTGCACCAACCTGCGCCGATCACCGACCCAGTTTGGGGACCTGTGCGAGCTCCGCACGGCGAATACAGGATGATCCAACCATTGCTTGCGTGCGATTTTCCTGACAATGATGAGGATGAAAGAATGAAATCGCTCAAGTCGCAATTCGAGAATGACATCGAAAATGCCCAAGATTCTCAGGAAACGATCAATGCCTCAGTGTATCTTCGGAGCATGAACAGCGGAGAGAGTCTTGGGATAAATGAAGAAAAGCGATATGATCCCGCTAGTATGTTTAAGGTGGTGCTGATGATGACCTATGCGCACATGGCTGAATCCCACCCTGATCTTTTTGATCGGAAACTGACAATGACCGACGATATCTATCACCAAGGCGATGCGGTGGGATATTACAGTAGTACTACGCTTGTTGTTGGCGAGAGTTATCGTGTCGGAACGCTGATCGATACGATGATCGTTCAGTCGGATAATGGCGCAAAAGACCTACTCTTGTCCAATATCACTACCGATGAGTTGGTTCGAACCCTGCAGTACTTCGGACTCGAGCTAGCAAGGAGCAGTGCGGACAATCTGAAGATGTCTCCAAAGGATATCTCTCTGTTTTTCCGAACCCTCTACAGTGCCACATATCTCGACAATCTCCATTCGGAGGTTGCGCTCGAGCTACTTTCTCGTACCACGTTCAAGGATGGTATCGTGGCGGGGCTACCCTACGGGACGCTTACTGCGCACAAATACGGCGAATTCATCAACACAGATAAGACCGATGCTCTCGAGCAACTCGAGCAACTCGAGCTTCATGATTGTGGAATCATCTATGCGCCGGGGAATCCCTATTTCTTGTGTGTTATGACCGAAGGAGGTACCCACAAAGAGCTTGCAAAGCTCATCTCGACCATTTCTCAGCACGCATATTACGAGATGACAACGGCTAGGGATTAGTTTCCCTCGAATTCGATACCGTCGAGTTCGGAAAGTATCGACGGATCTACGGGGACCACGTCCTTCGGCACGACGCTGACTCGTGAGATGTATTCACGGTCGTGATCGTCACCCTCCGTAGTGAACGTCTCATTCGGGAGCACATACACATATCCCGACGTGAACGTGTAATTCTCGCCACCGACTTTCATCGGACCGTTCCCGTTGGCGGAGTAGCTACTCCGCCAACTTTTTTTACTTGGGTCTTTTTCTGCGAACAATGCCATCAGGATCGGCACACGGATATCCGATGCTTCTGCGTAGACCGCGAACGCCTGTCCCGTCGTTCTTGTGCTGTCGTCATCGGTGGACTGTTTTGGGATGAGTGCGTCAACTAGGATCTTTCCGCCATGAAGGAGATATCCCTCACGTATGCAGTTACGTAGATAGTCGATCTTCTCGCTGTTCGATGATATTTCTTTGGGTGTCATTTTCTTCCTTCCAGCGCATAGCGGAGCGTCTCGGCATCCGAGTACTCGAGCTCTGTTCCGGTCGAGAGGCCTCTTCCAAGGCTGGTCAGTTTGATGAAATTCGTTTCTGCGATAGGAGTGATGTATTCACGAACATATTCCGCAGTGTGTTCCGATTCAGGAGTGACGGCGCAGGCGAGAATGACTTCCTTGAGATCGCTGTACTCTTCCTCGATGAGTGCGGTGAGGAGCTCTACGCGAATGCGTTTCTCTGGTTCTTTTTCAAGGATGGGAAGTGTTCCGCCAAGCACGAAATATGTGCCGCTATATGTGCCGCTCTTCTCGATCGCTTCGAGGTCGGAATCCTTCTCGACGACCATCAAGATACTTCTGTCGCGCTCTTGATCAGAACAGATGCCGCAAGTAGGACCTGCCGTCGCGAAGCGTTTTGTGAAATAGCGGTGACAACGTGCACACTCCAGGATGTTCTGCTCGAGCGCCTGTATCTGCCGCACCAATTCATCGATGTATGATCTGTTCTGCTTGAGCAGGAAGTATACGAATCGCTTCGATTGGCGAGTGCCGATACCGGGAAATTCCGAAAAAAGTTGTGCAAGGCGGTGTATCGGATCCATTTAGAATATATCGTCGAATGCTTTGTCTGAGCCGCCGGTGTAGCCTTTGTCGATTTCGCGGAAGGTTGTGTGGCGCCCGTCGAAGAATAGCTCTATGGAGCCTGTAGGGCCGTTGCGGTGCTTCTCGATCATGATCTCGGCGATACCAGGCTTCTCGGAATTCTCGTTCTGCTTGTCGTCACGATGGATGAACATCACCACGTCGGCGTCTTGCTCGATCGAACCAGAGTCACGAAGGTCGGAAAGGCGAGGTTTGCCGCCGCGCTGTTCGACGGCACGCGAGAGCTGTGAGAGAGCAAGCACCGGCACATCGAGGTCCTTTGCGAGACCTTTGAGTGAACGGGAGATCTCAGTGACCTGCTGCACCATAGAGTCGGTTGAACGCATCGGGGTCATCAGCTGAAGGTAGTCGACGATGACCAGTCCGAGATTGTGCTCACTCTTCATTCGGCGAACCGCTGAGCGCATGTTCATGATATTGATTCCTGCCTGATCGTTGATGAAGATCGGAGCCTTCGAGAGTCTGTCGAGCCCTTCGCGGAGATACGCGAACTCGTGATCCTTTGAGAGTTGTCCGGTGCGGAGTTTCCAAGAGTCGACAGAACTTTCCGCCGAGAGCATACGATCGATGAGCTGCTGTGAACTCATTTCGAGCGAGAAGATGCCGACCGGGATATTGTGTTCGACAGCAGCCTTGCGTGCGATGTCGAGTGCGAACGACGTCTTACCCATCGACGGACGAGCAGCGAGGATGATGAGGTCAGATTTCTGGAGTCCTGAGAGTGTCTTGTCGAGCGAGGGGAATCCGGTCGGTACACCGCGCATACCGTCCTTGTCCGCGTGGATCTTCTCGATACGTTCCCAAGCAATGACAAGTGCGTCCTTGATCTTCTGGATTCCTTGTCCTGAGGAGATATTGGTCACTGAGTATATCTTGCTCTCCGCTTCGTCGAGGATCTCTTCGAGTGCGACGTCTTCTTGATAGCCGAGCTGACCGACGTGTTCGGCGGTACGGATCAATTCTCGCAGGATGTGCTTTTTGCGAACTGTATCAGCGTAAAAGCGTGCATTCGCAGATGAAGGCACCGAACTCGCGAGTTCTGCGAGATAGGTACGTCCGCCGACCTGATCGAGTAATGCTTTCTCCTCGAGTTTCATTGCAAGGGTGAGGAGATCGATCGGCTCGTGTTTTCTCTGCAGGTCGAGCATTGCCTCAAAGATCAGTCGGTGCTTCTCAGCATAGAAAGATTCAGGAAGTACGACGTCGGAGATCTCATAGAGTGAGTCACTGCGGAGCATGATGGCTCCAAGCAGGGCTTGCTCAGACTCAAGGTGCTGAGGAGGAAGTCGTAATCCTGTAGACGGTACGTACGGGCTTTTCACGGTAGAGGTATTTTAGCATGGTTCGTGCATTGATGAGAAAGTGGGGAAAGTGCGTAAGACTGTGCGCAAGCTGTGGACGAAAACTTGGAATTTCGTTGATAATTCACTATGATGCCACTATGGACAAAATCGCAGCAGTGGTATTGGTGGCCGGAGTAGGTTCGCGTATGCTCCCGCTCACACTCGATATGCCGAAACCGATGCTCAGGATCGGAGAGCGGAATCTCATCGAACTGAAGCTTGAACTCCTCCCGAATGAGGTCAGTGAGATCGTGCTCGTCATCGGTTATCTCGGTGAGAAGATCCGGAACTATTTTGGAGATGTCTGGAACGGAAAACGGATCAGTTATGTCACACAAGCCGTACCAAACGGCACCGCAGGGGCGCTGTGGGCGGCAAAGGACGTTCTCCCTGACCGTTTCATCGTCATGATGGGCGATGATCTCTACGTCGAGGAAGATATCAAGGAGATGTTGAGATATGAGTATGCGATCGCAGTCAGTGAGGTGAAGGATCGGGAGATCTCCGGCGGTGTTGTGCTTGATATGAACGGGAAATTCGTGAATGTCGATGAATCGAAACGCTATGTCGATATCGGATTCATCAATACGGGACTCTATATGCTGAGCAAAACTATATTTGACCATGAGCCGGTCCCGAAATCTCCTGGTTCCGATGAGCTAGGCCTACCGCAAACACTCGCACTGGTCGCGAAAGAAGCTCCAGTAGAAGTGGTGATGTCAAAGGGATGGTTCCAGGTCACGGAACCCGTTGACCTCAAACGGGGGGAAACATTCCTCAAGGATCAAAAAACCGCCTAAAGCGGTTTTTTGATCGAAGGGACTATTTCTTCATGCTCTTGAATTCACCCGGCCATCGGTAGAAGAACACGGGGACGAATACGAGCGTGAGTACCATCGCAAAGGTCAGTCCGAACATGATCGCGAACGCGAGCGGACCCCAGAGCGGCGACGCGGTGGTCAGCGGTATCATGCCGATGACCGTAGTGATGGTCGTGAGTACGATGGGGCGAAGGCGCACCGCTGATGCTTCGACGATCGAATCCTTGAGCGATCGTTTATTCTCCGGATTTCGAAGGATGCGCAGCATTGAATCGAGGAGGATGATCGCGTGGTTGATGATCACACCGGCGAGGGCAATGACTCCGAGCATGGAAGAGAAGGATAGTGCTTGCCCTGACAACGCGAGCCCAAGGAACACCCCTATGAGTGAGAGCGGGATGATGAGAATCAAGTAGAGAGGGAAGCGAAGGGAGTTGAATTCAAGGACGAGGATTGCGAACGCGAGGATCATTCCCGCGAGCAGCGCATATCCCATCTCGCTGAATGTCTTATTCACATCTTCGTTCTCTCCTCCGTATTTCACTTCGACACTATTCGGAATTCCTGCCTCCGCGATACGTTTCTTGAAGATATTGGTGATTTCTACAGCGGTGACATCAGGTCGAATTTGCGCCGTCGCAGATACCGTACGCTTTCGGTCTTCGTGGCTGATTGAAGCGCGACTTTCACTTACCGACGTATTCACGAGTGATCCCATTAGTACTGTTCCCGAAGGAGTAGCGAGCGGGATCTGTCTGATGCTGTCGATGGTGGTCTTGATCGTATCCTCTGGGTTCACAAAGTTTGGATTGAGGTTCATCTTCACGACGATGTCAATGTCTTTCTGGTTCTTTTTTATCGTCGTTGCAATTGAACCTGAGACTGCGGTGCGGAGCGTCTGAGCGACCGCAGCCGCTGAAAGGCCGACTTGAGAAGCTTTGTCGCGGTCGATGGCGATCTCGAACTGCGTACCGTCGTCTCGAAGTGAAGTGCGGACATCAAGTGTACCGGGAATGTCTTTGAGGAGCTTCTCTGCTTTGTCTGCGGCAATACCGAGATCATTGAGATCGTCACCGACGAACTTCATTTCAACCGGTGCACCAGACGGAGGGCCGTTCGAAGCCTGCTCGACATGGATGTCTGCGTCAGTGATTGGGGCGAGTTCTTTGCGAAGCTCCTCCATGACCTCGGTCGAAGTCTTTGTGCGATCTTTTTTAAGAATAACGGTGATGTTCGCAAGCTTCGAACCGTTACTCGGACCGGTGTTACTGAACGCCGAACTTCCACCTACGGTGGTGACGAATGATTCGATGTTGGGGTTGCCGTAGAGCATCTCCTCCACTTCGCGGGTCGCCAGGTCCGTCACTGCAAGGACGGTGCCTTGCGGTTTTTCGATCTGTATATAAACGAAATCTTGGTCTCCGCTGGGGAAGAATGACACCTTCACCAGTCCGACAACGGGGAGTGCGACCGCAGCAACGAAACCGAGGAACATCACCGAAATGAATATGTTCTGCGATCTTCGTGAGTCGAGGATCCCGCCGAGAAATGATTTATACCAAGCCTTTGCTTTTTCGAAGTACTCCTCTTGCATGTCCTCGAACTTGTTCTTATGTTCCTTCGTAAGTACGAGCGCAAGCAAGGGTACCATGCCGAGTGCGACCCATAGCGAAGCGATGAGCACAAAGATCAGCGTGAAGGGGATAGATGCGATGAATTTCCCTACGATCCCGGAAAGGAAGAAGAGCGGTGCAAAGAAAACGACTGTCGCCATCGTTCCTGCGATGAGTGGCCACGAATATTCATGTATCGATGCGACCGCTGCGTTTTCGGCGCCGCCATATGGCTTGATACGCGCATGGATGGCTTCCGTCACCACGATACCTGAGTCGACGAGGATACCTATCGCCAAAATGAGTGAGAACAGCGAAAGGAAGTTGATGGTGTTCCCCGATGCATACAGTCCGATAAATGCGATGACAAAGGAAAGCGGGATCGAAAGTGCAGCAACGACCGATTCACGCCAGCCGATGGTAAGGAATAGTGTGAGAATGACCAGTCCGACCGTTTCGAGTCCGACTCTCGTCAGTTCTCGAAGGTCCTTGGTAACGAGCGCACCACGGTCGAATGAAACGACGACGTTTGCACCCACCAGTTTGGTCTTCTTGAGTTCGTCGATCCGATCGACCACTGCTTTCGCTATTTGGGTGACATCCCCGCCAGATTTCTTGTATGCATAGAGGGTGATCGCCTGTGACGAAGGCTCACTTGCGATACTCACGCGGGAATATGCGCGAGGCATCTCGAGCCCATCGGCGATGAATGCGACATCGCTGAGATAGACCGGAACTCCATTCTGGGTAGTGATCTGGATCTCAGGGACTTGCGACGGCTCATCTATTGAGCCGGAGAACTTGATCGGATAGTTGATATCCGCAACAGTGATATTGCCGATAGGGAACGAGGCATTACCCGCGGAAAGAGCAGCCACCACCTGGTCGACGCGGAGACCGTACTTTTCGAGTGACTCCTTTTTGACTACTACCTGAATTTCATTCGCACGTGTGCCGCTTACAGTGACCTTCGAGACACCTTTGATCTTCTTGATCTCATCTTTGATGTCGTCTCCGAGTTTCGCGAGTGCTCCTTCTGGCGCATCAACGGAAATAGAGGCGATGATAATCGGCTGATCGGCGAAATTGACGCGGGATACATTCGGCTCGTCCGCTTCCTTCGGGAGTTCAGCCTTCGCTCGGTCGACTGCATCCTTGAGATCTTGGATGGATTTATCGATGTCAGCGCTTGCGATGAATTGTGCAGTGACCACTGAAACACCTTCAAGCGACGTCGAAGTGACCTTATCGATGTTCTCGATATTGGCGACCTCGTCTTCGATCTTGTTGGTAATGAGTTTTTCTGTGTCTTCAGCTGAGGCGCCGCGGAGTGTCGTCGAGACGACTCCGATAGGAACGACCACTTCAGGAGTCGATTCTTTCGGGATGGAAGCAAGCGAGAAAAGACCACTGACAATGAGTGAGAACATCAGAAGATACGTGAATGAACGTTTTTTGAGGAAGAATAGCCAGAGGTCGTGCATAGTGGTCTTGGTTATTTGGTTACCGTTACGGCGTTCCCATCCTTCCAACCTCGTGCGTCAGTGACGATCATCATGTCAGGAGTGAGTCCTTCAGTGATGATGATCTGATCACCGAGTAGCGTTCCTTCTTTGACAGAGTGCGCTACAAGGGTGCTTGAAGCACTGACAGTGAATACGACCGCACCGGTCGGTGTGATCTTGAGCGCAGAAAGAGGGATCTGCAGTACCGTCGCCTTCTTTCCGGGTATCGCCACGGAGCGTGCAGCCGCGATGCGCACAGTCTGTCCATTGATGAGCGCACTCTGATCACCGGTGATTCCGATGCGTACCTCGATCTTCTTCGTCTTAGGATCGAGCGCTGATGCGATCCTGGTGATCACGCCTGCCGTGGTGTCATTCATGGTGACCTTACTGCCTACTTTGAGCACCCTTGCGTCCTCTTCGGTCGCATACGCGATCACTTCAAGCGCTCCATTGTTCGAGACCACGGCGATGTCGCCGAACGGGGGAACGAAGTCTCCCGACTCTACTGAAAGTGAGTTGATGGTCCCTCCGATCGGACTTCGGATGATGGTCTTCTCAAGACGTACTTGTGCCGCGTTGAGTGCGCCGAGTGCAGCTTTGACATTCGCGTCGGCAGAAGCAGTACTCCCTTGGCTGGTTTGTGTGAGGTTGTTCACCGCGACAAGACTTGCTGCGATGCTTGCGTTGAGTGCGCTTCGTGCACCGCCTATTGATGAAAGAGTACCGGAAACACCCGAGCGTGCGAGACCGTTCTGGGCCTTAAATCCGTCGACTGTCGCTTGTGGAACAGAAGCGTCAGGGATCGCTCTGCTGTATGCGAGGGCGAGATCATCAAGAAAGTCTTTCACCGTCAGAGTGTCCGATTCGACGGCATTCAATTCAGTTATCAGGTCACTGTCGATCGTGAGTGTCCTGTTCTTTGCTTCGCGTTCCTTGAGCATGACCTCAATAGCACCACGTTCCTGGGGAATCGCGATCGAGAGTTTCGAATCGTTGGTATTCACGATGAACTGCGGGTCTCGAGTTTGCGGATTGCGAAAGGCCCCGTCTGATTTGACTCGTACCGCATCATCAAGTGCGACATAAGCTGCATTGATCGCGTTGAGGGCAGATGTTTTCGAGCTCTCGAGAGAGAGTTCTGCCGATCCACTGGTGATAGCGGCGGTATTCGAGGAAAGCGCAGCAGTGCCTTGTCCGGCCTTTGCTGCCTCATATGCCCCTTGTGCGGAAAGTACTCCCGCACGTTCCGCTCCGTTATCGAACTCCGCGATCACCTCGCCTGCGGAGACGTAATCACCGAGTTTTTTGTAGACAGCAGCCAACTTTCCGGATGACTCCGCCTTTATGTTCGCCTCACTGCGAGAAGTGACCGTTCCAAGTAGAGGAAGGGGAGAGGTATTGAGTGAAAGATCCCCGACTGAAGCGAGGGTTACCGCACGATCGGCTGGGACCACATCTTCCGCGACATCGGCATTGCCGTTCTTGAGTCGAAGTCCGACGATGATCACCGCTGCGATGATGAGTGCGTAAACGATCTTTTTTGTGAGTGACATATTACTGAGAGATGCGAACATGATAATGGAATGATTAGTTGATTAACGTCGTAAGTACGGAGTCGAATGTTTGGCTGATCTTTGCTCTGTCCTTTTCCGGCACTACTGCGAAGATCTCTTTCAATTCCTTTTCGATGACTGCATGCGCCTTCTTGAATGCTGTGCTTCCTTTCGCTGTCATCGTGAGGGTGTGTTTTCGGCGGTTCCCGATCACTTCTTTCTTTTGCAAAAGACCGTCTCGGGCCATCGTCGTGATATGCCTTGAGACAGTGGCTTCGGTAAGGTGAAGAAAATTGGCTGCGTCGGACTGCGAAACATCATTCCCGCAATTGAGCGGGAGGAATATCAGGAATTGGGAGAACGTGATGCCATTGTCTTCTGCAAGGCGTTGCTCAAGTCGTTTTTCAATAAGGAAATAGGTCTCATGCAGGCTATACATGAAACTCTTCGACCAATCGAGGTCTTTACGCTGATGGGCGAACATATTCAAATCTTAGCAAACTAAGTATGAAGGGTCAATGAGGGTGAGAATTCGTCAGTTCTTGCCCGTTCGGTCCGTCTTTTACGTCATAACCGAGTTTCTTGAGTTCATCTCGGAGTCGGTCTGATTCTCCCCAGTCTTTCTGTTCCCGAGCTGAGCGTCTCGCATCGAGCAGCTCTTCCGCTTCACGAGAAATCGGGGAGTGTCTTTTCTTCGTTATCTTCTCCAGACCAAGACCGAGAATGCTACTTACAAATAGGAGTGTCGCACGTTTGTCTTTTTCTTCGATCGACTCGTCTTTGAGCAGTGTCCAAAGCAGTGCGATCGCACTCGCGGTATTGAGATCGTCATCAAGCGCCTCCATGATCTTCGTACGATATTCATCAGATGGCGTACCGCTCGCATCATCATGTTCGATCACATAGTTCGTCAGGCGGTTGTATGCCGACTGTGCTCCGGCAAGTGCCTCCCAAGTGAAATTCACCTGTGTGCGATAGTGTGCAGTGAGGAGCCAGTAGCGGAAAGCAAGTGGAGGAACTCCGCGCTCGTGAAGGTCGGAAAGTCGAAAGCCGTTCCCGAGTGATTTCGAGATCTTCTCTCCATTCACGTTCATGAACGCCGTGTGCAGCCAGAAACGAGCGAGCGGCACGCCGTTCGCGCACATACTTTGCGCGATCTCGTTGGTGTGATGGACCGGGATGTGGTCGATACCACCAGTGTGGATATCAATGGTATCACCGAGTAATGTTTTCACGATAGCGGAGCATTCGATATGCCAGCCGGGAAAACCTTTCTTTGGAATATGAAGGGGGGAATCCCATTCTTGCTCACGCTTCTTTCCATCCTCCGGAGAGAATTTCCAAAGAGCGAAATCGGTCGGGTTCATCTTTTCGCCCATGTCGACGCGAAGTCCTGCTTTCATGCCCACTACGTCGAGATGCGCGAAATCGGCGTACTGATGGAATCGTGCAGTGTCGAAATAGATGCCATCGGAGGTGAGATAGGTGTATCCTTTTTTTGCTAATGTTTCGATCATTGCTTTCTGTTCCTCGATATAGTGGGTTGCGCGTGGATACGCCATGGCGGGGAGAATATCGAGCCGTGCGAGATCACCGTAAAATGCATCAGAGTATAGTGCGATGATCTCTTCGACGCTTTTTCCTTCACGGCGGGCTCCAACCTCGATCTTATCGTCACCTTCATCTTGATCGGAAACCAAATGACCCACATCCGTGATGTTTACGACCTGGGCGACTTCGTAACCGTGTGTGGCAAGTGTTCTTCGGAGAATATCTGCGAACACATATGCGCGCAGATTCCCGACGTGGACATAGTTGTAGACGGTCGGACCGCAGTTATACATCGTCACTTTCGGTGCTGCGATAGGGGAGAATTCTTCAAGACTACGGGTCAGGGTGTTGTATAACTTGAGTGCCATATTCGTATTTTCCCATTATACACAAAAACCCTTTTTCCTCCCTAGAAAATAAAGAAATGAGCAAAATTTGAGGCACGGGTAAGTCGACGAAGGAGCCATACTCAATGTATGGTGACGAGTCGACTGGGACCCGTAACGAAAAAGTTTGCCATTTATGTATTTTCTAGAGCCATTTGCGACCGCGGAAGAAAAGAAATGCAATGATCATGATGGTCACCATCATTCCGATCACCACCCACCACCCACCCGGCTGTTTGATGAGTGGGATATAGGGGGTATTCATGCTGAATATCTGCGAAAGCAGCGTTGCAGGTAGGATCGAGAACGAGGTAATGGTGAGTACCTTCATGATCTCATTGGTTTTGGTTGTGAGGAGCGAATCATTGGTCACCCGCAAGTCAGAAAGTATCTCGCGCTGGTCTTCAAGGAGTTCTTCTACTTTATAGTATTCGCCGACGATATTGTCGGTGTAGTGACGGAAATCACGTCCATAGAATTCTTCGCAGGCGATACCGAGTGAGGTCAGCACCGGTTTATGAAGACGTAAGGCACGGTGGAATGCCAAGAGGTCGCGATGGATGTTCGAGAGTGTTTCTACCATTGCACGCTCTTCACCTCCGAAGATCCGATCTTCGACATCCTTGAGGCTTTCCGCGATGATTGAAAGCTCGTGTTGTAGTGACGAGTAGATCTTTCGGATCATGTAGAAGAACAGATAACCTGCATGTTCGCCGATGTCGCTCTTGTCGAGGATGGAATTCACCTCGAATACTTTCGAGAATTTATGAAGCGGGTCAAGTAGTTCATATCGTACGGTGATGATGAACTTCTTTCCTATGATGAAGTCGACTTCCTGTGTCGCATTGGAGTGTGAGTGACGGATAGCGGGGAAGTGAAGGATCAGGTATATGAAGTTCTCGTAGTGATCGACCTTCGGACGAAGCGACGGAGTAAGTAGCTCGTCTGCAACGATAGGATGAATGTCATATTCCTCCATGAGCGAACGGATCTCCTCATGCGAGGGTCGCTCGCAGTCGATCCATGTCAGGTCACGATACTTATTTCTAGAGATCATCCCTTTTATTATACGAGGAAGAGAAGGTAATTGCCATAGTTCGAACTCGATGAACAGCGAGCTTGTCTCTAATTTGTAAATTCGATTTAACTTTGAGATAATGTCTGTCATGAAAACACTCCTCCGGACTCCGCAGCAAGCGGTCGCCCTCATCGTGATCGGCGCCGCACTTTTTCTTTCGGGTCTCTACATCGGAGAGCGAAAGGCACCCGAGGCTTCGAAAGCTGTCGGTGTCATACACACTGAGTCTCCGACATCTCCGGCGAAAGCGACCAGCTCTGAGATCGAGACATGCATCGATGCGAAAGGTGCTGAGGTTCCTTGTATCTTGAAGCGTGACGGAGTGGCGTCGAAAGGTGAAGATGCGGCGGACTTCGAGCAATTCTGGAAAGCGTGGAACATCATCAATGAAAAATATGTCCCTACCAAACACAAGGCAGTCTCGAATCAGGAGAAAGTCTGGGGAGCCATCGGCGGTCTAGCGAATTCACTCGGCGACCCGTACACCTATTTCATGCCTCCGCAGGAGAAATCACTCTTCGAACAGGACGTCCGCGGCTCATTCGGCGGAGTCGGCATGCAGATCGGGGTAAAGGATGGGGTCCTTACTGTCATTGCTCCGCTCAAGGGTTCTCCGGCTGAACGTGCAGGGATATTGAAAGGGGACAAGATCTATCGTATCGACAGTGCGACGACGACGAATATGGATGTCGACAAAGCGCTGTATCTCATCCGTGGCGAAGTAGGGAAGGCAGTGCATCTCACGCTCATTCGTGAAGGCGCAAAAGCGCCGATAGAGGTTTCCGTCGTGCGTGAGGTGATCGCAGTTCCTACCATCGACACCGAGAAGAAGGGTGATGTCTTCGTCATCCATCTTTATGGTTTCCCAGCGACCGGCGCTGATCTGTTCCGCAATGCGCTTCGTGAGTTCGTGCAATCAGGTTCGAATAAACTCGTACTCGACCTGCGCGGGAATCCGGGAGGGTACCTCGAAGTCGCCGTCGACATGGCGAGCTGGTTCCTCCCACAGGGAAGTGTGGTCGTTTCTGAAGAAGAAAAGACCGGAGTCGGACAGGTCTACCGCTCGAAGGGATACAACGTGTTCGGAGAGAAGTTCCATTTCGTAATTCTTATGGACGGAGGCTCAGCTTCGGCAGCAGAGATCCTTGCGGGAGCACTTTCGCAGCACGGGATCGCGACTCTCGTTGGTACGAAGTCATTCGGTAAGGGCTCTGTTCAGGAACTTGTTCCGATCACTGACGACACTTCGCTCAAGATCACTATTGCCCGCTGGATCACTCCGAATGGAACCAATCTCTCAGCAGGAGGACTCGAACCTGACGTAAAGGTTGACTACACGAAAGAAGACCAGGAGGCGGGGAGGGACCCGCAGCTCGATAAAGCGATCGAGCTCTTGCATAGCGGCAAGTTTCCGAAAGCAGGCGACGCAACAACTACGCCAGTAAAATAACCCCTGCTTTGTCGTAAGGCACGGGAGTTATGGACCCTGCAACTTGGTTGATGTGCCACAAGGTGCGTCTTCCTCGTTGTTACTCCGCACTGCCATTGGAGGCAATTTTAACTGGCACGCCAAAAATGTGCTTGACGGTTTTCATGCACTGATTACTATGAATAACGCTACCCCTCGCGGGGAAGAGCATCGTTCTTTCCGCATTCTTCCACCAACCGGGGCTACCAAAGGAGGGGCCCCTTTTTTTTTGTTCAAAAATCCTCGGGATTGCCATTTTTATGAAAATCCGTATACTGAGCCTCACATCTTTTACCGTGGAATCCCTTAGATTCCAAGGATGTCTTGTACGAACTAAATGCGTACATATTAACAAAAACGATATGCAAGTTATCTTATTGTCGGACGTGAAGAACGTCGGAAAGAAGTATGAATTGGTTGACGTTGCTCCTGGCTATGCCCGCAACTTCCTTTTTGCCCGCGGTCTCGGTGAGGCAGTCACTCGCTCGAATGCGAAGCGCGTTGCTGATCTCTCAAAGAAACGTGAAGTAGAGGCGAAGAAGCAGCAGGATATCCTCGAGAAGGCACTCGTTGGTGTCTCCGACACCGTCGTCATGCTCAAGCGCGCTGCCAACGAAGAGGGTCACCTCTATGCCGGAGTCACGCAGCATGACCTCGCTGAGGCGCTCGCAAAGGCTATTGGTGCAGCGATCGAGTCAGCACACATCGATCTCGAGAAGCCTCTTAAGCAGCTTGGTGAGTTTGAGGTTGCTGCGAAGGTTGGCGAAAAAACCGCAAAATTCAAAGTGGTAATTGAGGCTGAATAGCATCAATCGAATCAATCTAACAAAATCACCTGCAGAAGCAGGTGATTTTTTGTTTTAAGGAGAAAATCTGGGTATCATGATGGAATGAGCCATGAAAGACTTACCATAACGTCACTCGAGGTCCCGTTACGTCAATTCGTTGAAGGTGATCCCGACATGAGATTGAATCGTGTGGCAGCTTTGCTTCGCTCGACAAGCGTCAGTCATGATCCAAGCACATGGGTCTCATCGACGAAAAGAGAAGGAGGAAATAACACTATTTCGATCGGAACACAGGAATTACCCGAGCAGGTAGCCGAGCGTTGGAGAGTCGGTACTTCCGATCAAAACGAGCAGTTACTTATCAAGCTTTCACATGAGCTTGCCCATGCATACCAAGAAGAAAAAGGATTCGAAACAGCACTTGTCGGCTTTCTTGATGGAAATAATGAGATCGGCAAACAGCATCTTCCGTACATTGAGCTGTATGCGCTGCTTACCGGCATCGGCCCTATCAACGGACTAACCACAGAATCGGTATATGTCTCACAAAGTACGAATACCGGGCTATTGAGAGTCGAGGTGCTCGAAGATATCACCGAGCTCATCGCCGCATATATCGTGAGTGATGAATATTTTTCGTATCGGATCGAACATCCTATCTCATCCCTCGACCAGGAACAGAAAGAGAAGATTGCGACCAAGGTCATAGAGATATGTCGAGAATTGCATTGAGGCATTAAAAAAACACCCTCGAGCGAGGATGTTTTTTTGTTGAGGGTGGTTTAGTTGACCGAGACCATCTTGTGCATGACCACTTTGCCGTCAAAGCGGGTCTTGCGCACGGTCTTGAAGCTGACCTTTCCGTCCTTCATCGCGTAGATGGTGTGGTCCTTGCCGACTTTCACGTTCGCGCCGGGGACGACACGAGTGCCGCGCTGGCGGACGATGATATTGCCTACGATAGCAGCCTGTCCGTCATGGAGCTTAGTGCCAAGATACTTCGGTTGTGAGTCTCGGTTATTCTTTGTTGATCCACCTGATTTCTTTGTTGCCATAGGCCTTGGTTATGCGTAATATGCTCCTGTAAATTGAAGTAGGATGATACTAACAGACATATCAGGGAAAATCAAGGGAATTCCTGACATTTCCCCCAACATCTTCGCGATTTTGGCCATAATCCTCACTCTTTCGGGAGGGTACTTTGGCTACTCGATTATCGAGGGCGAATATGGCCGAGAGGGGAGTCTGCGGGTGATTTCGGGTGGGGTTGCTACTTCTTCATCCACGACTGCTGGAGCTGACGAGTCGATAGAGGTAAAAGGAAAGTATGTCGCATCACGTTCTGGTAGTTTCTACTACCTTCCCACCTGTAGTGGAGCGAAAAGGATCAAAGACAAGAATCTGATCTGGCTAGAGAGCAGAGAGGAAGCAGAGGCGAGGGGATTGAAACCATCTTCGAGTTGTCCGGGAATGTAAGGATTGTGTTCGGGAAATGATACAGGTAGTATAAGTATTCCAATGGCAAAAAAGAGCAGCAAGAAAGTACTCCATTCTCCGGCTGAGACCACACTCGATCTCATCGGCAACAAGTGGACGATACTCATCATCGAAGAACTCTTCCACGGCACTCGCCGTTTCGGAGAAATAGAAAAAGGACTCATTGGTATCAGTCCACGTACGCTCTCGCTGCGGCTCGCATCACTCGAGAAGGCCGGAGTGATCATTCGAGAAGTTTTTCCCGAAGTCCCTCCGCGTGTTGAGTATCGCCTCACTCCACTCGGCCGCTCACTTGAAGGAGTGATTAAGTCGATAACAGACTGGGGAACAAAATTTGAAAAACAATCCTAGAAGAAGGCAGTAATCTCGCCTTACAGGCGCAGTACCCGTTTCCCATTTGTTCAGGATAAGACTCCTTCACAAATAAGGGAGAACGGCTTCGATTCTGCCACGAAAGCTGTCGCTTTCTTGGCACCTCCCATTGGTCGGGCTAGGCAGAATCGAACTGTCGTCCCAGAATGAATATAGACACCCCATGCATGCACGGCTTAAAAGAAGGTCTGTATATTTATTTGGTCGGGCTAGGCAGAATCGAACTGCCGCCGCATGCACCCCATGCATGTAGACTACCACTATCCGATAGCCCGATACTGTTCATTTGAATATCGAACTCTTAGGTTACATTGGTGCATGCACGCTATCCCGATAGCATGTAGACTGCAGTAATCCGATTGCCCGATAGAAAACGAGAACAGCTCGGAGTATAGCAAAAAACAAGGAATCCGCTAGTATATTTACATTATGAAACGACTCTTCATCGCAATTCCTATTGAAAAGAAATGGGAAAAAATATTTGAGAAATATCGTGACCCGATGGGCGAGTATGCTTGGCTCAAATGGGAGTCACTCCCCAAACTCCATGTCACAGTGCTTTTTGTCGGCAACACTGACGAAGAACTCATTCCAGAGATCGAAGACGCACTTATGGATATTGGTATGGCGCAGTCTCCGTTCATGCTTGCGCTAGAGAAGATTACCTATGCACCGGAAGGGAAGCGCGCGAGTATGATTTGGGCGAAATGGAAGCATCAACCTGAGTTCGCTACCCTGGTCGCTCGCACAAGGGAAGAACTCTCCTATATCGTCGGGAAAGTCGATGCTGATCCTATTGCTCCTCACACAACACTTGCTCGTTTTGATAAGAAAGCGATTGGACCGAAAGAACTCATTCATCTCAAACTTACGCTTCATGAAGGAGAAGAGATGCCAGTGAAAGAGATCGTACTCATGGAAGCAGTCGATACTCCGACGGGTTCGATATTCAAGACCATCTCACGGTTCTCTTTGAACAATGATTCCGTAGAGGAAGGCGACATTCTTGACGAGGTGGTATCCTAAAATGATGGAACACATTATTTTCCCGGATTCCGTCGTTGTGACCGACCAAATAGTCGACTGCACGCAAATGAGCGCGGCTAAGAAATCGTTCGCACTCGATTTCACTGAGCGCATCATTGCCGATTTCAAAGACAGCGGAAAAACAAGGATCAGCTTCGGTATAGCCGGTCCTTCTGGGAGCGGCAAGTCGTTCCTCTCTGTGCTTGCCCATGAACTCGGGAAGCAGATCGACCCAAGTGTCGATATCGTCCCTATCTCTATCGACGCGTATCATTTCCCGAATACCTACCTCGAGAGCACGCACAAAGACGGAGTCTCACTCAAGGAAGTGAAGGGAAGATATGACACTTACGATGTCGAAGCGCTGGTCACGTCACTTGAGGCATATCGGGACGGAGCACGTGTTCAGTTTCCCGAATATTCGCGAAAACTGCATGAACCTGTCTCGAATGTGATCTCGGTCTCCGATCACCCTACAATTCTGCTCGTTGAGGGGCTATGGTTATTGCGAAAAGAAGGAGGGTGGGGGAATGTGCGCCCTTTGCTTGATAAGGTCTTCTATATCGAAGATATCGCAGAGGAATCCCGCACGAGGACACTCAAGCGTCATATTGCAGGAGGCCGTTCAGAGCAAGACGCACGACGACAGTATGAATCAAGCGACGCGAAGAATCGGGAGATTGTTATGCTTACTAAAAGTACTGCCGACGAATTCCTCACATGGCCGGAGTAATTTTCGCAATTTTGCACAAACTAGTCTGCACTTGACATGTGTGGCATAATATTTCAAAATAAGTAAGCGCAAGGGAAGTAGTAGATACTCCAACGCGCAGTGCTGCTGACCACACAACTTCACAGTTCGGAGCCCCGTGGTCCATTCGGCACAGATCGTAAAGTGTGTCGACTGAAAAACAAGTGGAGTGGCGACCTGAAGCAGAAGAACCCGCAAAAGGGTCAACAGGATTATGCCTGTGATTCGCCAAGCCCCGTGTCCGTAGATGATTAGCCGCACCAGCGAGCCTTCGGACATAAAGACTTAAGCGATGTCCAAAATCGATCTATGACATGCGAGTAGTGCCAAAGTCGATACGAAGCTCATATCAAATCGTCGAGTAAACTGATGAGCAAGTCCAACGGCGAGCATTGGAATTGAGCGAAAGGCTAAATCCGGCAGATCGATTAAAACAGTCGAAATCAGGAATGGTCAAAATCCAGCAGGAATGAAATTCGGAATAACTTGGCCAGAGACCAGAAATTCCATCCCAGTTCTTATCGGTTCAGAGTCGCAGAACTGTGACAGCATAATCAAGGGGACAGTATAAAACGGCCAATCAAGGCC
>CAYXYK010000002.1:84277-268860 GCA_964469335.1 uncultured Candidatus Saccharibacteria bacterium
CCGGTTCTTCTTTTTGATGATACGTCGCACAATATATCTTTTGCGACACATAGTTTTGCAAATAAGCCTTATATTGCTTCATATTCAATTTTCTCTAAATTTACATTTTTACATCTTGATTCGAACTGCTCTTTGCAAAACTATGTGTCGATAATGATATCAAATATTGTGCAACGCCTTTCTTCCGCGTTGCGGAAGAAAGTCATCGCACAATATTTGTCAGCGTACGTTTCTAAATTTGCATGTGTTAAAAAATGCAAGAAAACGCCACTCCCCTCTTTTGATCAATTTTTTGAGTAACCTTGAAACATTTTGAGCAAAAAAGAACGGCACAAATCGCTTGTGCCGCACTCTAATCGTCTTCGGGTGAAACAGCGCTCCGCTTCCGATGCGGTCCACATCGGGTCATGCGCATCTGCTGCCAAAGCGTATCGCTCGAGAGATGCGGCTTCTCGTGTCCGTTGCTGACGTGTTTGACCTCTGCGTGCGACAGCAGTTGCCCGATATAGAACTTCGCGCCGGGTCCTTTGTGTCGCTCTTCAAGTGTCCTGAACTCGCTGGAGTCGAAGTATTCGGCGCATCGCTCGAAAAGACTCTGCGGTATCGAGAAGACCCGAAGCAGTCGAGCGACTTCCTTGTATGAAGGTTCGACGTCGCCGGACTCGATCCGTTCAAGTCGTCCTTTGTTGATGAATGTGAGGGATGCCGCCTCGGTGGTGCTTTTGCTGCGGTGGCTGCGAAGGTACATGAGTGCAAGGCCGGGTCTCATCATCGTTCCTTCCGTGATGTTGTTCTTGTTAGATACTACCGTCTAGAAATGTGGAGTCAATTCCTTAATCGATCAGTTTGAGTGTCTCGGTCGCGGTCACGGAGATCTCTTTCGGTAGGTCATCTTTCGGAAACCAACCGTAGGCGATGATCTCACCTCGTCGCGGGACTATTTTGTCGGCAGTAGTCGTCGCGTAGTACGCATGGACGGTGTCATTTTTGTATTCATAGTGATTGTTGAAGGTACCTAATGGGCGCAGGTCCTGGAGCTCAATGCGTACTTCTTCGCGGGTCTCGCGGCGTACCGCGTCGGATGGGGTTTCGTTTCTCTTGATCCCTCCGCCAGGAAATGTCCAACGTTTCGAGCCGTACCCGTGCCGAATGAACAGATACTTGCCGTCTTGTTCGATCACGACCTTCACTCCGAACGTGTCTGGGTGGAACACGAACCAGTATGCGTGCCGGATCATATTGAGAAGTTGGTAGAGCGGTTGCCAGAACATATGGAGTATTACGGCGTGGTCGTTGTCGCGTCGGTGTCGGCAGCTGCCGCGGTGCTTTGTTTCGGAGCGATACCGTGCGCCGCGAGCCACTCGGGCGCGCCACTCTTGTCGACGACCGAACGCACATCGATATCGAAATAGTATGCGAGCCCGGCGAACAGGATGAAGGCGAAGAATATTCTTGAGATCATATATTTAGGCTACCTTTTTTATCACAGACCTTCAAACTCATATTACATATAAGAAAGCGGGTCAAGATATGCATTCAAAGGTGCCACTGGGATGTGGAATATCGCCCCTGAGCATGATTTGCTCGGGAGATTGACTACACTGACCGCGCTTGAGACGAACAGTCCAAGGTGAAGGTGCGGCCCGGTTGCATAACCGGTCGATCCGCTGTATCCGATCACATCGCCTTGGCTGACCTCTTGGCCGACTCGGACCTTGATCAGGCTGAGGTGTCCGGAGATACTCGCAAGTCCGTTCTTGTGTCGCACGAATACGAACCGTCCGTATGATGCACCGCGGCATGCGATGTCGGTATCTCCGGTCGCTTCGACGACTCCGTCCGAGATCGCTTTGATCGGACTGCCGGGCGTCGCGGCGAAGTCGACTCCGTTGTGCGTGCCAGCTGCATAGAGCCTGACCGAGTCGACGGTACGCCCGAATTTCTGTGTGATGCGAACATTGTCGAGTGGATACACCAGGACTCTGGTGCCAGGTCTCGGAAAGCTGTTCGGATCGATCACTGCACGCAGTTGTGCCTCATAGTCGTCGATCTCTCGTTCGAATTGTTTCTTTCTTGCCTGCTTATCTGCGAGCAGTTTCTTGTAGTTCGATTCCTGATTTTTGGTGTCTGAGAGGAGTTTTGCCTGTTCGACGCGCTGCTGGTCCGCCAAGAGCTTCTGATCTGAAAGCTGCGACTTGAGTGCGACGAGTTGCTTCTGCTGACCTTCAAAGGAAGTCTTCTGAGTACTGAGCTCATTCTTGAGTCGCTGTAGGCTTGCAATACTGTCACGTACCGATGCCTGCAGTCGAGTGAGATCGTCGACATCCTGGATCACATCGGAGATACTCTCACTTCCAAGAACTGTCTCGACCATTCCTGTGGCGTCATGTTGATCGACCTTGTGAATGATGTCAGCGATGATGCTCTTATCTTTCTTGATATGTTCCTGTTTCGAGTCGATGTTCTTTGAAAGTGATGCGATCGCGTCCGAGGTATTGGCGATCTTCACTTGTGTGAGCTTCATGTCCGCAGCGAGCTTCGAACGTGTAAGGTCGATGGTCTTGATCTGACTTTGCAGTGAGTTCTTCTGATTACCGACATCGACGAGCTTGCTCGAATACGCGGCGATCTCCGCTTCAAGCTGCTTGATCTCCGTTTGCCGGTTGGTGATGCCTTGTTTGAGTGTGTCGATCTTCGATGATGTGTCCGGATCGAGTGTCGAGACACTACTCGAAGCGTCACTTTGTGCGCTTGCGTATGATGTAAGAAAAAGGAACGCCGAGATGATGGCGAACGCAGAAAAAATGTCCTGAATGAATATGTGCTTTGTGGATCGCATCATTACTTGACCGCATTGTTTATTCGTGTCATAACTTCATCCTTTCCAAGGATGCCGGAAAGCTGGAACGGATCAGGGGACTTATCCCGGCCTGAAAGCGCGTATCGTAGCGGCCAGAGCACATTTCCCCTACCTTCTGCCTCCGCATAGCTCCAAAGGGCATTTTTGACGTTTTCTGGGGTAAATTCTGCCCCTCCTGGAAGCGGTTCGAGAAGCTCCTGTACATGTAAAAGTCGGGCGGTCGTTGTTGTGACATCCCCTTCCCCTTTCCAAACCAGTTTCTCTTTGGGGAAGGTCGGGGCAGAAAAGAAATAGCTCAGCTCGCCTTCATCACACATGGTCCGCACCTCACCGAAGTTGGTGATGCGCTCGATCACGACTGGGGCGATCTTCTCGAGCATCGCGCGAGAATACCCCGACAATGCCTTGATGTCGGAGGTGATGTATGACTCGATCGCATCAAGGCGCGCACTCAGATCCATGCGAAGGATATGTTCTTTGTTTATCCATTCGAGTTTCTCCGGATTGAAGTGCGCGCCAGATTTCTGTACCTTCGCAAGGTCGAACGCCGACTCGAGTTCTTCGCGAGTGAAGATCTCCTGATCGGTACCAGGGTTCCAGCCGACGAGAGAGACCATGTTGAGAATTGCGCCGGGTAAGTATCCTCGTTCACGATATTCGGTGAGTGCAAGTGCTCCGCGTCGCTTTGAGAGTTTTTTCCGGTCAGCGCCCAAGACGAGCGGGAGATGCGCATACATCGGCGTCGGTGCTCCGATCGCACGTTGGATCAGAATCTGTCTTGGAGTATTCGAGACATGATCCTCTCCGCGGATGACATGGGTGATGCCGACGTCGAAATCGTCGACGACCACAGCGAGATGGAAGAGCGGCTCCTCGATGTTCTTTGCGATCACGAAGTCGCCGAGATCCGTGGTGTTCATGGTGACCGAACCTTTGATCTCGTCAGCAAAAGTCACGTCAATGTTCGGATTCTTGAAACGGACGATCTCCTTGATGACCCCCGAGCCGTCCTTTGCCTCTTCTTTGGAAATGTACGCATGACCGTCAGCGATCATCTTGAGGAGTACTGCTTTGTGTCGCTCCATGTTCTCTGACTGGCGCACGAAGACGTCATACTCGAGTCCGAGCCATTTGAGCGAGTCGATGATGTTCTCCTCGAATTCCTTCTTCGAGCGTTCTTTGTCGGTATCTTCGATGCGCAGCACGAAGGTGCCCGCATGCTTGCGTGCATAGAGATAGGAGTAGATAGCGGTGCGATACGCGCCCGCATGTAAAAAGCCCGTCGGGCTCGGTGCGAATCTCGTCACAACTTTTCTATCGGTATTTGTCATGGTGTTTCAGTTCTATTTGGATACTATCTTTTTCGCTGTAGACCGTCATATTAATGAGATTTTCGAAAACAGTACAAGGCGCCGAGGAGCGATGCTCGCGAGCTGACCTACTGTGGTCTGTAAGCGGGCTCGCGACGATGGCAACGCAGTAATGTGAACGAAAATCTCATTAATCGTGGTGGGTAGCGATGGATAGGAGTAACTGTGCTATCTTCTCTGCAGCATCTGCCTTCGCGAACTCTTTTGTCCCTTCGATCATCAGCTGCTGGCGGGCGGGGTCCTGCATGATCGACTCGATCACCGACATGAACACCTCCTGTTTGAGGTTCTGCTCTTCGATGACGGTGGCGGCACCGGTGCGAGCGTAGCTGTAGGCATTGAGCTTCTGATGGTCATCGCGCGCGATCGGGAGCGGGATGAGGATCGACGGCTTGTGCCAGACTGAGATCTCGAAGATGGTGGAACCGGCGCGTGATATGACGAGCGTTGCACCCTTAGCAGCAAGTGCGAGCTGGTCGACTGGGAGGAATCCGAACGGGCGGTATCTTCCCGCGTTCGGGTTGTCGGCAAGTACCCCGGCAGCACGCTTCTTCATCCAGTCGAGATTCTGTTCTCCGGTCTGGTGAAGGATCTGATATTTCTCAACTAAGCGCGGGAGGATGTCGATGACGTTCTCGTTGATGCGTTCAGAGCCCTGTGAACCTCCGAGTACAAGGATGATCGGAACGCCAGCCTCGAGTTTGAATGTTTCGAACGGATCACCAGTAGGTGTATCAAGCAGTACTTTCCTGATCGGCTGGCCGGTGAGCGCGATGCGATCCTTGTTCTTGAAATATGTGGTCGCGTCCGGGTATGAGAGTGCGACCTTCGTTGCATAGTCGCCGATGTACTTGTTCACTTTGCCAGGAACGATGTCGGATTCATGGATGACGACCGGAACCCGCAGGATCTTCGCGGCGAACATCGCAGGAAAACTCGCATAGCCTCCCTTGCCGAATATCACATCCGGATAGAGGAAGAATATCTTGAACAGCGCGTTGATCGATCCGCCGATGGTCCGAAAGACGTCGAAGAAGTTCTGGATCGATCGGTAGGTCCTCTTCTTTCCCGTCTTCACCTCGATATATTTGATATTGTTGCGGTCGAGCATCTCTTTGTCGATCGGACTGTCCGACATGAAATAGAGTTCGACATCCACCAGATGAGTCTGGTCGATGAGCTTATTCACCTCTTCTGCGATGGCGATGATCGGGTAGAAATGCCCCCCTGTTCCCCCTCCTGCGAATAGTATCTTCATGAAAACACTATATCATAAAATCACCTCATATCAGGGCTTCTTTTCCCCATTAATTCGCCTTGATTATGACCTTCTGTATCTTGAGATATTGAGGAGAATACCTACTTCTGCCATGCCGAGAAGTAGTGCCGTCCCACCCTGACTGATGAAGACCAGCGGCACACCGGTAAGCGGTGCGATCGCGAGCATCGAGCCGATGTTAATGAACGATTGAGAGGTGATGAGCACCACCAGCCCGGTCGCGAATAGCCCGCCGAATTTGTCCGGGGCGTGCGCGGCGATCCATAGTCCGCGCAGCGCAAAGAGCACGTAGAGGACGACGATAGCAGAGGAGCCGACCAGCCCGAACTCCTCGGAGAGTACCGCGAAGATGGAGTCCCCTTGTGCTTCGGGAAGATAGTTGAATTTCTGTATGCTCTGTCCGAATCCTTTTCCGAACACCCCGCCGGACCCGACTGCGATCAAGGATTGCTTCACCTGGTAGCCGGAACCCTGGAAGTCATCATGATGGAAGAGTGTGGTGATGCGATCCTTCACGTAGGGCTTGAAGAATGCGAGTACACCGACCAATACCACCGCAAGGAGGATAAGGAGGAAGATGTCGCGCCAACGTCCGCCCGCCGCGATGTACATCGCCACTCCAGCTGCTGCAGCGATAAGAAAGGTACCGGTGTCAGGCTGAGCGATCAGGAGTCCGCCTGCGATGCCAAGCATCGCCATCAAAGGATAGAAACCGAAGTATGGCGAATGGATGCGCTTCTTGATGAAGGTGAACCATGCGGCAAGATAGACGATGACGCCGAATTTGAGCACTTCACCAGGCTGCAGCGTGGTCACTCCGAGGTCGATCCAGCGTTTCGCTCCCCCGTGCTCCATCCCGATTCCTGGGACGAATACGAGTGTCGAGAGTACGATCGAGGCAAGGAATATCCAGAACGCGTTCTTGCGCCAGAACTGGTATTTAAGTCGTGAGAACACGAACATTGCTCCCGATCCGAGCACAAGCCCAAATCCTAATTGACTGACCAGTAGGTTGTAGAACTTCCCTTCATTCGATGCCAAGGTACCGAGTGATGCCGAAACGAAAATAAGAAAGCCTGCTACGAGAAGTAGGATGACAATCGAAAGAAATACCCTGTCGACAGAGTTTTGATTATGCACCCCAGAATTATACCTCAACTAACCCATTCACCTGTCCACATTACACACCAACAACATACCCATGAAGGTATGTTTGTAAGTGAGTGGTATTGTGGCTGCTATTCTCTCGAAGTGGGTTGATCGGGGTTCTGCTGAAATACAGGTCTAAGTTTTACCCAGAAGTCCCAAACCATCAGTACTGCTGCTGCAGCGAATACAACATCGCCCGGGAAGCGCATCCACTGCCAGAATACTGTAGTGTTATAGAATTCGATACTTCGCGCATATGCAAGGCCATGTTCGTAAACTGCCGCAAGCTGCGAGAAACCAATTGGAAGGAAGTTGAAAACCACCCACAAGACTAGACCAAGATTATAAAGCCAAAATGCCCAGTAGCCCCACTTTTCCTTGAAGGGAGTGTGATTCCCCGCAGCGTAGCGTAGACAGTAATAGATAAGTCCGAGCGCCAAGAGTCCGAACGCTCCGAACAGTGCAAGGTGTGCGTGATTGAGCGTGAGGAATGTCGCATGCTCATAGTAGTTCACGAGAGGTGCATTGATGAGTCCTCCACCGAACACTCCAGCACCGACAAAATTCCAGAATGCCGCACCGATGATAAAGGTGTACGCCAGCTTATATTTGAACGTGCTATGGTCTTGGATGAGTCGATACTGCTGTATCGACTCGATGATAAGGAGAATGAGCGGAATGACCTCAATGAAGGAGAACATGCTACCGACCGGAATCCACATACCAGGGCCCCCTGCCCAGTATAGATGATGTCCTGTTCCGAGCACTCCACCGAGGAAAATGAGAATGAGCTCAAAATAGACCGCTCGTTCTGCAAGAACCCGCGAGACTAGACCTGTCTCCATCAGGAGGTAGGCACTAACTGCAACAGTGAAGAACTCGAACGATTGTTCAACCCAGAGGTGCACTACCCACCATCTCCAAAAGTCGGTGATAGAGAACGACTTCTCAATTCCGGTGAGTGGGACCATACCAGCGGCATATAAAAGCGCAATATTAATCGTTGCTGCCCAGAGCAGATGTTCTAGGTAGATATTCCCAGTGAAGAAATCCTTGACTGCTTTACGGAACTGACCTTCCCCAGGCCACAATGCTCTGAACACGAGTCCGCTCCAAAGGAGCAAACCGCCAAAAAAACCGATCTGCCACGCACGTCCGAGTTCGATGTATGAGAGACCTTGGTTCCCGAACCAGAACCAATGTTTGTCTATTGCATTAGTGAGACCAAAATAGTTTCCTGCAAGTCCTCCTGCAACGACCGCTAGGGTGGCCCAAAAGAGGATATCAACCATCAAGCCCTGATGCTTTGCTTCCTGTTTGCTGATTGCTGGTGCCAAGAACAATGCACCACCAATCCATGCCAAACCGATCCATACAATCGGTGTTTGAATGTGTATCGAACGGAGGAAGTTGAACGGCAAGTATTTGTTGATGTCGAATCCATAGAAACTAGTACGGTCCGAATAGTAGTGTGCCATGAGTATCCCCACTCCGAGCTGGGTGAGAAACACCGCGCATACCACCAGGAAATACTTCCCCACTTTGCGTTGGCTTGGAGTGAGAGTACGAAATTCCACAAGCTTGAATTCTCTGGGTGAATTATCGCGATGATTCAGATAATGTTCGTAGATGTAGATGACCGCGCCAAACAGAAGGAATGTGAACGCATAACTTACCCATGTCCACACGAACGCAGCAGTGATGGGGAGATTACCGACCAAAGGCTCATACGGCCAATTTTGTGTCCACGAAGATGACCCGTCGGGGCGACGCGCTACAGTAGTCATCGATGAGTAGATGAGAAAGTTCGCAGTTTGTAGCGCTGTTTCCTGATTGAGTGCTTTTGCTTTGGCGTAACCCCTCGAATAGTCATTCGTTAATAGGCTGGTCACAATTTCTTGTTGTGTCGCTCGTACTGCTTCCGCAAGGGCTGGAGGTAGTATCACTTCAATCCGTGTGAGGTCTATTCCTTGAAGCATTTTCTGCATTTCGCGCTTGGAGGACTCTTGATCATTTTCAGAAAGTGCCGCGAGGGGTTGCCCGAATTGAAGCAGCGCGATATTTTCCTCAGTCTTTTGCCCAAGCTCTTTCAGGTACTTCGCTGTGTAATCCTCACCAAAGTAGGAGCCCATGCCAAACAAGCTTCCGTAGTCCATCAAGTCCGCTTTCTGAAAACCACCCTTCCCAGAAACGATGTCACTCCCAGTCATGAGTGTTTCTCCCGACTCTGTTAAAAAACGATCGGGGCGTGGTGGCACAGTACTATAGGTAACCTTTGCCGCCCAAACAAGGATAGCAAATGAGATGACTCCCACTCCCAGCAGTACCCACTTGAGTACATTACTCACCTTGTCTTTTTTATACAAAGAAATTTCTTCGCTCATAAAAATAACTAATTAAAAAATAAAGTATTCATTTGAATTGGTTGCAAAGACGAGATCAAATGCAACAAAAACCGGCACGGTCCTCACGGGACTCTTACCAGTAATTATCTACTGAGTTGGAAGATATGTAAATGAACTGATTTCTTGAGTGCAAATCCTACTCATTTGACACTGGTTTGTGTATTCGTATGCAGCACTAGCCCACCAATGCCAAAATCACACCCACCACCGCAAGCATCATCCCGAGCACCCAATACCGCATAGTAACCTTCGCCCCACTCCACCCCTTGGCCTGATAGTGATTATGTAAGGGTGCCACGATGAACACCTTCTTCCCTCCTCGATATTTCTTGGACAAGATCTGGATGACGCTCGACGCGCTGGTCGCGATCAGGAGGAAGCAGATGACAAGAAGTGGGACCACCGCCTTGGTGAGGAATGCGACGATCACTATCGATGAGGTGAGTGCCATCGTCCCTGTCTCTGAGTTGAAGAAACGTGCCGGCGGGATATTGAACCATAGGAATGCCAACAGTCCCCCGGTCACCACCGCAGCATACGCGGCAAGGTCGATCTGCCCTCCTGCAAACGCGATGATCGCGTACGCGGCGTAAATCTCGGCGAACACTCCTCCTGAGAGTCCGTCTACCCCGTCGATGATCCCTCCTGAGTAGATGCCGAGGATGAACAGTATGAAGATTGGGACGAACAGGATCCCAAGATGTAGGTCGCCCCAGAATGGGATATGGATGAAGTCGACGTCGAGTTTGAGATAGAACCACCATGCGCCGAGTGTGCCGAGCATGGTGACAAAGATAAGCCTAGTCTTGAGCGAGAGCCCCCCTCCTTTATAACTGCCCATGTCGCGGCAGACCAGGTAGTCGTCGATGAGCCCGAAGATCGCACCGCCCAAGAGGACGAACAGCGGCAGCCAGGTCTGATTGCGCGAGAGGAAGTTGAGTTTACCGGTCACATCGCTCGGGAACATCGCCGAGAGGAGAAGGAAGGTGATGGTAGTGAGAAGCACGCTCCCCCATACGACGATTCCGCCCATGCGCGGAGTCTTGCGCTCCTCATCATTATGGAGTTTCGAGGAGATGGTCGCAGCCTGTCCGTCGATCGTGTGCTTCACGCTCGTCTTCTTCCACATCTTATGTTTGTAGAGGAAATCAGCGATCAGCGGCGTGATGGAGATACCGACGACGAATGCCGCTGCTGATGGGATGAGGATCTTGAGTACGTCGGTGATCATGTTCGTGAGGGTGAGAATTGTGTGATACGGCTGATTAGTGTGCGAGTGCGGTCTGTTTGGGTGATGTCTTCTCTGGGATCTCCGCGATCTTCTTCACGGTCGCGCCGATCAGCTTCTCGACGTCGGTAAATCTGCCCTCTCGGGTGGAGCCGAGTACTGCGATCACCACCGGATGGTCGATGCCGATATCGACGACGACGACGAGGTTCCCTCCTGCAAGGTCGGTGTAGCCGGTCTTCGATCCAATGATTCCGGTCACTGCAGCAACTCCGGCATTGGTGTTCGCGACACGATGGATGATGTTCGAGTCGGAGGTGACGTCGATCTTCGAATAAGTGGTTGGAGTGAAGAGTTCCGGATGCTTGTGCAATATGTATTCGAACAGGACCGCCATGTCACGACTAGTGCCGTACGCGCCACTTGTGACGGAGTCGAGATCGAGTCCGCTCTCCGAGTGAAATGACGTTTGGGTGAGCCCGATCGCGGCTGCTTTCTCGTTCATTTTCCGGATGAAAAGTTTCTTGTCGGTGAACGGGTCCGAGGAAGACGCGCCAAGGATCTTGGCTCCCGCGACGCTGGCAATGGCGCTTGCGCCGTCATTCGACGAGGTTACGAGGGTGAAGCGGAGCAAGTCCTCGAACTTCCAGTGCTCACCAGCGAGGAGCCCGGTATCCCCTTCTTCGAGCAGGTCGACGGGTGCGATGGTGATCTCCGTGTTCTCCGGGAGAGTTTCGACCGCGACAAGGGCCATCATCATTTTGGTGACAGAAGCGAGCGGCATCACCTTATGCTCGTCTTTGCTATAGAGTTTCTTGTGTGCGTTGATGTCCCAGACATAGACACTCTTCGCGCCGAGTTCGAGTGTGCCGTACGGGTCGCTCGATGTCGCAAGACGAGGGCGGACTGGAGTTGCTGCCGTGGCACTCTGCGCACTCGCGACATTCGCTGCTTCTTTTCCGGAAAGTGAGCCGCTCCCCTCGAGGTCACTGATGAGTGCAAGCACCCTCGGTCCGGTCAGGAATCCAAGAATGAGAAAAAGCAGGAACAGCTGTACTTTGCTCGTCGTTGTCATATGGTCGTTTGGTTCTGCTGTTCATCCTCTTCTCTCCGTGCGACGAGTTCGGCATCATCATATGCACTCCCCGCTTCATTTTCATCGGCGATATCCGCATCGAGCTCGGCTTCGATCTCGGATTCGCTCAAGATGCCTTCTTCGAGTCCGGTCGCATCGTCGACATCCTCATCTTCTTTCTCCATGACCGCTGATTCCTTTGTCTCGGTCTTTTCTTCTTCCTCTTTCGAAGCGATGAACGATGCGAGCTGATCCGTTGTGCCGGCATATTCCGGAAGGTCTTCGAGTCTCGTTACACCCATGAATTCGAGTAGTTGGAATGTCGGCTTATAGAGATAACTGCGCTGGTCCGCCGGGTTGTCGATCTTTTCGACGAGGCCGCGAACTTGGAGATTACGCAATATGAAATTGGAATTCACTCCGCGGATGTAGTCTATTTCCGCGCGTGTGATCGGGCCTTTGTAAAGCACGATAGCGAGCGTCTCGAGTGCCGCCTTTGACAGTTCTTTCGACAGTTCCTCTTTGGTGATTTCAGCGATGAGTGAGCTGGCGGACGGAGAGGTACCGAGCATGACCTCATTTCCGTTCTCAACAAGAGACAAACCGCTCCCCTCGAGCGTCTCCCGGAGTTTGCTGAGCGCGATGCGGATATCCTCTTCGCTGTGCTTCAGGAGCTTCGAAAGACGTCCGATGGACATCGGTTCAGCTTGGTAGAACAGGATCGCTTGGATTGAATATTGCAGCTCCATAACTGGATTAGTCTAGCGTAAAATTGACGTAATTCAAAGGGTATTTCATGCGTAGCTCGGGGTGCCAAACGATTGCGTCTCTATGTCGATATCGCCGTGTTCCTCCGCCTGGCTGACATGGACAACCCCCTGTTTCACCAACTCGAGCATCGCAAGGAACGAGACGATCACGTCGATACGCTGTTCTTTCGAGACCGCGACACCTTTTTTGTAGTTCGAGAATTGACCGAAGCTCATCTTGAGTGCCGCAGTGACACGGGTCGAGAGTTTCGTCATCATCTCTTCGATCGAAATTACTTTCTTCACCGTTGCTTTCGGTACGGTCTGTTTCTTCGGGAGTGCGGCGATGACCGCCTTCATCGACTGCGCCATCTGCTCTGGGGTCAGTCTTGCTTCGGGTGCGAACACTGTCGGCATCTCAGGGCGCCCACTACGTTCGTAGATCAGGGTCATGCCGTACTTCCCCTTAATCTCCCCTGCAAGATTACGGAAGAGTTCGTACATCTGGAGACGGCGCTTGAGATCATCGATGTCACTCTCCTCTTCTTTGGTAAGGTCGAGCTCGGGAAGTATCGCCTTGGATTTGATCAGCACCAACGTCGATGCGACCAGAAGAAAGTTTGCGACGTCATTCATTGGGAATGCTTCGAAGCGACGGATGTGTTCGATGTAGTCGTCAGCCACCTTCGAGAGCGCAAAGTCGCCGATGAAGAGTTTTCTTTTCTCGATGAGGTTGAGTAAGAGGTCCAAGGGTCCCTCGAAATGCTCGGTCTTGATCTGATAGTTCACCTTGTGTTCGCCAATGACAGCCTGTTCGTCCATGACCAGATTATATCACGCGGGAATAGCAAAACCGCCTCTATTTGAGCGGTTTTGTGGATTGCTACTTGATTATCCTAATCCCTAATTCAACAAGCTGTTCCGGGGAAACATCCGACGGTGCTGCCATCATCAGGTCCTTCCCTTCTCCGGTCTTCGCAAATGCGATCACCTCACGGATGTTCGGTTCGTTGCGCAGGATCGCCATCAGGCGGTCGAGCCCCCAAGCGATACCGCCGTGCGGGGGAGCTCCGAACGAGAAGGCTTCGAGCATATGTCCGAAGTTCGCTTTGATGTTCTCTTCTTTGTGCCCCATGATCTCGAACACTTTCATGAGCGCATCGGCACGGTGGTTGCGGATGCTTCCTCCTCCGATCTCGAATCCGTTGAGTGCGACATCATATTGGGTGGTGAGGATGTCTCCAATGTCCTTTTTGTTCATGAGGTCATCCATGAATTCCGGCTGCGGTGCGCTGAACGGATTGTGTGTGAAGGTCCAACCACCCTTGTCGGTTTTCTCGAAGAACGGAAAATCAACGACCCAGCAGAATGCCAATAGATCGGGGTCGTTCTTGTCCTTTCGGATATCAGGCTTGTCGTTGCCATAATTCTTCATTGCTTCAGCGTACGTCATACGCGGGAACGGGATCTCTTGGATCTTCTTGTGCGGCGTGAGTGTTTGGACAAGTTCGATCAACAGCTTTTCGTTGAGTGCCATGACATCTTCGCGCTCTACGAAACTCATTTCCATATCGAGTTGCGTGAATTCAGGCTGGCGATCACCACGGGTGTCTTCGTCGCGCATACAGCGAGCGAACTGGAAGTAGCGCTCGAAGCCAGCGACCATCAGGAGCTGCTTATACTGTTGTGGAGACTGTGGTAGTGCATAGAACTTCCCTTGTTCGAGTCGTGAAGGTACCAGATAGTCGCGCGATCCTTCAGGGGTCGATTTCGAGAGCAGTGGTGTCTCGATCTCGATGAACCCCTCCTGTGTGAGAAAGTTTTGGATATGGAGCTTGATCGCATGCCGAAGGCGCATCGTCTCTGTGAGACGCGGGCGACGCAGATCGAGGTAACGATACTTGAGGCGAATGTCTTCGCCGATTTCCATGCCGTCGCCACGGACATCGATCGGCGGAGTGAGTGACTCGTTCAGGACCGTGATGGAAAGTATCTCGATCTCGAGGTTACCGTTCGCTTCGTTCGCGTTAACGTTCTTTTCCGGGCGGGCATTCACCTTGCCGAAAACTTCGATGACCCATTCCGGTCGGACCCTGTTCGCAACCTCGATAGCTTCCTTGTGCATCGGCAGTGCGACCATCTGCACCTTGCCGCTCATATCGCGGAAGTCGATGAAGATGAGTTTCCCCTGATCGCGGCGTACGTCGACCCATCCTTTGAGGGTGACTTCCTGTCCGATCATCTTGTTAAGTTCCGAAATGAGTGTTCTTTTGGCCATAGAATCTTATCCTAAGACATTTTATTGATATTGGAAAGTCAGCTGAGCGCGATGCGGAGTGCCATTCTTCCACATGAATCCCTCGATGTAAAAATGAGTGACCGCGATGATCGCGAATGCCTGAATGACCATCGAACTCGTCCCTCCCTGGGCGATATATGTAAGCAGTACCCCAAAAAGCGGAATCCCGATCACGAACAGCGACCTGCGCGGTAGTACGTAGCGGTAGATGAGGTTATGCATCGTGTCTTTGTTCCGGTTCAGGTCATGGATGATGTAGAAGATGAACGCGGTGAGATCATGAACGATGCGCAGTGTCGTCGCAACGAAGAACGGGTATCCCAACGCGAGCGCCAGTGTGCCGACCCCGCCGATCATCGCGGTCCCCCATGCGTAGTACTTCCCTTCCGTCGTTCTGCTCTTTCGGGTGATGAGATATGTGAGGGTGAACGAACCGACGAGGAGTATCGGCACTATCACCGTACTATATGAGCGTATCAATGAGGAAACAGGCGACGGATAGACCAAGAGATAGAGTACGAGCGCGAGGACGATATTGAAGTATCTCCAGGTAGTGAGCATCGGTCCGCGATACTTCATCACGATCGAGGTGACTCCGGTCTGCTGAGTGACATTGTGATACATGGTATAGAGCACAAGGTAGACCACCGCAACATCGAGGCTCAGATACGGTAACAGAAATGCAAGGATGACGATCACTGGGATCCCGTACTTGAGCTTCTCTTTGTAGTATGAGAGATACTCCTTGTCTGCGAAAGTGAAGAAGCTGGCAAAGAAATGTGGTCCGTTGAAAAGGAGCGTGTACCAGAGGAGTTGCTCCGGCTGACGCGGGAGCAGTTTCCGTAGTGTGCCCTCGAACAGGTAGTGGTCAGAGAGGATGATGAGCGTGATGATCGGGATCACGATATAGACTGAGAGAAGTCCCTGTGTCGAGATCGCTTTCATGATGCTAGGCTTACGCGTCGAGGCCGACTGCCTTACGGACGGCTTTCATCGTCGCTTCGGCTTTTTCCTTCGCTTTCCTCCCGCCCTGCTCGAGGATCGCTTCGACTTCTGCCGGATGTGACTGATAGTGTTCATACTTCTCACGCATCGGAGTGACGAAGTGGAGGATCGCATGGAGCAGTCCTTCTTTTGCATCTTTGTAAGACAAACCTCCTTCCTGGTATTTTGACCGCAGTTTCGCGTCTTCGTCTTTGGTAAGGAAAAGCCTATGGATGTTGTAGATATTGTTCGTGTCAGGGTCCTTCTTTTCGTCTGGGGTCTTCGAGTCGGTCACGATACCCATCACCGCCTTCTTGATCTCTGCGTCTGTTCCGAACAGCGGAATGACGTTCCCCTTTGACTTCGACATCTTTGCTCCGTCGGTTCCGGGTACCACTGCGACATCTTTCGCGATATAGTCTTTCGGAAGCTTGAAGAGCTCCTTCCACTCTCGGTTGAAGTAGCCGGCAATATCACGTGCATATTCGATATGCTGCTTTTGATCCTGCCCGACCGGCACGAGTTCACCACCATAGATGAGGATGTCAGCCGCCATGAGCACCGGGTAGTCGAACAGCCCCACATTCACGTCTTTGTTCTTGGCTTCCTGGTCTTTGAATGCATGCGCGCGCATGAGGTATGGCATCGAGGTAACAGTGTTGAAGATCCAGGTGAGTTCGTTCACTTCAGGTACCGAAGACTGACGGAAGAGCGAGACCTTCTCCGGGTCTAATCCGCATGCAAGGTACGCACAGGCGATATCGAATGAACTCTTCAGCAGTGCCTTCGGATCCTTCTGGGTGGTCATCGCATGGTAGTTGGCGATGAACACGTAAGCGTCGTACGCATCGTCGTTCCCGATGGTGATATTTTGGCGCATTGCACCGAAGTAGTTGCCGATGTGGAGTGTGCCTGAAGCCTGAATCCCGGAAACGAGGGTCTTTTTCATATACTGCTGATGGTAGCAAATATACTACGCTTTCGGAAGTTCGCCGTGGAATTCTGGCAGCTCTATCGAGAAGGTGGATCCCTTCCCTTTTCCCTCGGAATCGACCCAGATGTTGCCTTGGTGTTTCTCCATCATCTGTTTTGCAACATAGAGACCAAGACCGGACCCGGTGGTGTTGACCTTCGACCCCTCCGCACCTCTGGTAAATTTACCGAATAGGTGATGGATGTCGTCCTGCGAGAGTCCAATACCGGTATCGCGGATCATCAGGTGAATCATGCCATGATCGCCTTTATTCGGTTCTTTCTCGAGCATCACCCTGACACTTCCTTTCGGTGTGTATTTGATCGAGTTGTCGATAAGGTTGGAAAGGATCTGTCGGATCTTCCCTTCATCTGCAACTACATAGAAGTTCATACCTTCCGGGATATCGGTCGCGAGGTCGAGCTTCTTTGCGCCTGCGACGACGTGGAAGTCTTCGACCAGGTCAACGACCATCTTCTTGATGTCCAGCGGTGCAAAGGTGTACGCCATGGTCCCTTGTTCGATCTTGGACACATTGAGGAAGTCGCTGATCATGTTCACGAGGCGCTGCGTCGAATCGAAGATCTTCTGAACCGGGTCACGCATACTATCAGGGAGCTTGCCGTAAGCATCCTCTAGGAGAAGTGACGAGTACCCTTTCATTGCGGTGACGGGAGTACGCAGTTGATGTGAAGCGATCGAAACGAACTCGGATTTACGTTGATCCATGATACGCAGCCGTTCGTTCGAGGTTTCGAGTTGCACGTTTGTCGCCGCAAGTTCGTCGGCGAGCTTTCGGATCTCTTCTCGAGCCTCGACTTCTTTTTGCACGCTCTTGATAAGCAGGATCCCTGTACCGAGTACGAGCACGAATTCGATGATCTTGAGCACGATCGTGAATAAGTCTTTGGACAAGACTGACTCAAAAAAGATCGCGGTGCAGAGCGCAAAAACGAGCGTTGAGGTCACCGCTACTTTTATGCTGAACAATTTGTTTCGGTAGATCGAAAAGGAGGTGAATGCGACGAACGGCAGGAGGAATAGTCCACCGAGCGGTATGAATTTTGCGTTACCGAGGAATGCAGGAAGAAAGAGATTGAAGGTTAGTAAAAGCAGAAAGGTAAGCAAAAATCCCCATACTACGTCGGTGAGTTGCTTCCGTACTATGCCTTCCGCACGTGCGCGTTTTCTGAAGAAACTCACGAGGGCACTGATGATCAGCACGGTTACCGTTCCTGCGAAAGCAATGATCCCCGGACCGTTCGTGATCTCCGATATCCTGCCGTTCTCGACGGTTGCAACCTCAGTAAAGACAAGTGGAGTGAGTGTCAGCATTGCGACCACGACAATCAGTGGAACTGCAAATATATAAAATCGCGCAGGAAGGTCTTTGTTCGATTCCGGAAAGATATACATCAGCCGGAAAAAAGTGAAGGCGTGCCACACCGCAAGGAATATGACAACACGAACGACCAGAAAGGATAACTCGATCGAGGTAATGTTGTATTGTGCGTAATTCGCAACTGTCCAGGCGATCGAGACGATCGAAAAATAAAAGAACGCCCTGTTGGTGGCATTCTTCGCATCGCTCCACAGTACGGTGAAGCCAAGCACGCCGATAGACGCAACCGCAACGCCAACTGTAAGGAGCGCAAAGTTAATAGCTGCGAGCATCAATTGCCATTCTAGCAAAGAGAATGAAGAAAATATATCTCTGTTGTTCAGCGGATCTCAGGAGCTTTGCGGGTGGTCCGTGCTGAGGGTGCGTCAGCATACCCTATCCGAAAGAGCATTGCTGGTACCCCTGTCTCTACCGCAAATGCGTCCAAAACGGTCTTGTAAGCAGTGCGAATCATTGGTATGTGTTTCGGGTCGAATACTTCAGTCTTCCCTGCGTTGACTCGCTGTGCCAGGAAAAGCAATCCTGTGACAGGCTGGAATGCAAGTCCGTATTTCGTCGCAGTGAGCCATGTTCGTTGGAATATCCTGCCTGCATCTATATATGAATACTTATCGAACCGCTCCGCCAATATGATCCCTACTGCCGCAGAGCTGCGATAGGTCTGTGCGTTCGCTTTTGCGGCTAGGAACGAAAGTCCTACGTGATTGAGTACTTTCGTGACTCTCCAGTGTCTGATCGCTCTGAAAAGAAGTTGGATCGGCGGAGGCAGCTCGGTTGTCTTGATGGGTAGCCCCATTCCCTTCGCTCGTTCTTCCTCTTCGCTCCAGGTGATGCTTTCGAAGAACAATTTATGGATCGCCTCTGTCTCGAGTGCGACTCGCTCCATGATACTTGACGCATTCGCGACGTCGTCAATCTTTGGCCTATTCTCGATGATTCTCACTTGCTTGCCGAGAGACGAAAGTTCTCGTAGGACGTCCGCAGGTATCGGCTTCTTTTCGTACGGCTTCCTGTTCGTCGTACGCTCTCCCATCACCGCTACGAGTGTATCTGCTTTGACATTCTCACTGGCGAATGAAATCCGTGCGACGAGCTCGGGGGCTTTTTGGTCCGGGAAAAGCGAAATAACGGAGGAAAGGCTTTTGCTGCTTGCTGCGATGACGATGTTCTCGATCAATGCTCCCATTGCAATATACGAACCGCTCAACTCGAAGTTGAGAATGCGGTTATCTCTTGCGGGGTACAGGTGTACATCCAGAATGTCGTCTTCGACATGGAACCACCACGGCTGGGAATTGTCGCCCGAAGGAGCCGTAACCGCCATTCTCAGTATTTCTTCGATTTCTCTCATGTATCTTTCAGATATCGGTGAGTCCGATGGTCTTCATGAAATCACTTCTCACTGCTTCTCGCGCGTCTGTCGCTTCGGGTGTCGCATAGGCGGGATCAAGGATCTCATCGAGATTGACTTCGACTTTCCCTTCCCGTACCGCTTCGCCGAGTAGTATTCTCTTGACGACGAATGCGACCGTGACTCCGCACAGTGTAGCGGCATCACCAAGTTGAGGCCACGAATAAAGTGAACGCCCAACCTCCAGGAGAGATAAGAGCATCTTGGGGGCGACCAATTTCGGCCCTGCAATCTTGGTTGCGAGTTTCGGCAGTTCGGTCGGAGGGAACTTCTTGAACTCCTCGACCGTGACATCACCGATGACGCCGTTGAAGAGTTGTAGTTCAGGGTGAAGATCGAAGCGTTCGATGTCGAGGATGACCCCGTCGCCGTTGTCTGTGCCCATCACCACCGGGATCTTGCGTTTCTTCGCTTCTAGCCGAAGTGTGATCTTTGTCTCGAGATGGTCGACTTCTTCGATGAGGACATCGACATCTTTCAGGAAAGCATCGACGTTATTCGCATCGATTCCCTTGTTGTACGCATGCACGATTGCATACGGGTTCATTTGGTAGATGTATTCTTTGACGACATCACATTTCTTCTCCCCGATCTTCGTATAATCATAGCGTATCCTGTTAAGGTTCGACGCGGAGATCTCATCTCCATCTGCGATGTGAATCTCGCGGGAGGCCCCCATCATCGCTAGTGTGAGTGCGGGGTGACTTCCAACTGACAGTCCTGCGATGGCAACGACTCCGTCATAGAGCTTTTGCTGCTCCTCTTTGTTGATTAGGTTCTTGTTGCGAGCGGTGCGAACTTCGAAATGCATCTCGTGATCGAGTACATGCATCAGTACCCCGTTCCAAGGAAAGTACACCCATTCCCCTGCTTCACCAAGCTCTTTTCCGCCCGTGTGGGCTTCCGTGAATTTCTTGAAGTCGTCTTTGTGGTCTGGTATGAACTTGTATTTGGGGTTCCGCACAAGAAAAAGCTCTTCAAGCATCTCTTCATAGCGATCGATGGTGCGTGTGGGATCTACCTTCTTTTTGAACTCCTCAAGTGATACGTTCTTGTCTTTGAAAACTGGTGTTATGGTGTCCATATCTTTAAATTATAGCGCTAATTGGGAAACAACATACTCCTGCACGCTTTCGGCAAGTGAGATATTCTTTTTCTTCGATTCGCTGTAGGTGCGCTCGAGAAGCAAGCTGAGATTATCGATCCGTTCGACGATCCGTTCATGATGGTAACCGTCCGATTCAAGTTCCTCCGATACGTTGATGAGCCCACCGGCGTTCGCAAGATAATCCGGGACATAAAGTACCCCTCGTTTCATGAGTTGAGTGGCAAGACTTTCGTTCTCCAGTTGATTGTTTGCTCCACCGCAAATGATTTTTGCCTGGAATCGGTCGAAATTGTCGAGGCGTACTTCTCGACCGAATGCACAGGGGGCATATATCGTACTTTCACTGAATGGAATGAGAGAGGAATCAGTGATGACCATACCCGGACACGCGTGTTTCGCATTCGCAACCGCATCTTCATTTATGTCAGCACCGATAAGCACAATATGTTCTTCATTAAGTAGTTTCGCCAGAGAGCCGCCGACTTTTCCGAGACCTTTGATCGCAACTTTTTCTTCGCGAAGAGACGATTTCCCGAGAAAAAGCTCGACGGCTTTCTTCATGACCACCAGTACGCTTCGCGCTGCATACGGAGAAGGGTCTCCTGCGACCCCTGTTTTTCCGTTGAAGAACGGCGAGTGCTCGATGAGTACCTGCACATCAGCTTCCGTCATCCCGACATCTTCCCCAGTGAAGAATGCCCCTTCAAGCATCGTGACCACTTCCGCATACGCAATGAGCAATGTCTCACTCTTCAGTTTTTTTGGATCGCCGATGATGACGCTCTTTGCGCCCCCGTACGGTAGTCCAGCAACGACACATTTAGATGTCATGGCCGAGGAAAGACGAAGTACGTCACGTAGTGCGTCATTATCGGATCTATAGTCGAAGAAACGCGTACCTCCCGTCGAAAGCTTCCCTCTTTTCCGATGTATTGCGATGTATCCTCGCAACCCGGCCGACGTATTTGCGAACTCATAAACATCTCTGTGCCCGTCATACTCTCGGAGGAAGTTGTATTCTTCCTCCCCCATTTTTCTGAGCGTACTTTGCATGATCATTTCTTAACCCACAATTGTTTTATTCCTGGCTTGAAGAAATTCGGATCCTCGTGCTGCCAGAAGACGAGACGAGGATGCGCTCTTGCGCCTATGAACCTCGATAATTCTCGGAACTCCGAGTTCTTTTGTGTGAGATTCTTGATGATGCTGCTCAGCAGTTGCGTCCGGAGTATCTTGCTCGCCGTTCCCCTCTGAGACAACTCAAGATTCAGTTCGAGATATTGATCATGTTTCTGGTCAAACTTCGTGATAAGCGTGAACTTCCCGCTGAGCATTTTCGAAAATGGCTTCTTGATAAGTATCTCACGTATCGCTTCTGGGTAGATCTGAGCGCCGTAGAGTGTCGTCGAGAAATCATTCCGTTCGAACACATATACGAACGGAAGTTCGTTTTCTGCGAAGTGATCTCCTCTATGTTGCGGTATCAGTTTCCGGTACTTTCCAAGAAGTTTCTCCATCTCGCCATGTGTATAGACGCCTCCATTGTCGCCGATAGCATAGCGGATCAAGGGAATGGAGTTGTTTCCGGTGAGAAGCAGTTCCCCATTCTGTTCCTCGAAATTGATGAAGGTGGGGATGAATTGGGCGAGAGTCGGCGTCTTCTGCGTCGAATTGAACAATTCTGCGAACATTCTTTTATTCGAATTCGCCATTCTCCTGATCCCGATACTGGTAGGAGTTTCAAACCCCATGGCTCCGATATCGGCACTTCCATATATGCTCATGATGTCGAGGACAGGGTCGCGGAGTTTTACTGATGATGCGATGTAGTCTCTGAAGTCTTCCGAATATGCCTCAGCCGCAGTAGAGAATCGAATATTCAGCTTGCGTAGGTCAACATCTGCGCCTGGTGCTTCATCGATAAGATCTTTAAGGAAAGGTGGGTATCCGAAAATAATCGTTTGATGATATGCGGGAGAAATACGCCTGAGTATCTTGAATATCTCCGCCTTATTGATCCCAGGAGTGATTACCGAAATAGGAAAACCGCGTTCCCCAAGTCTGGTCATTGCCTCGTATGTGATGACACCTCCGATCCATATTCCCATCCCGAAACAAATAATGACCAAAGTTGGTTTGAGCGGTTCTTTCCCGTTCTCCACAAAGAGTTCTTGTATGACAGAACATTGCCAATCGACGACACTCGAACGGAAGAAATATGTCTGTTCACCGGTCGAACCTGAGGTAGATGTAAATACTGATGGATGGTCGAGTTTGCCATCCCAAGCCAGGTCCTTTAGTGGGTATGCATTGATATAGTCTTTCTTGTTTGTCCGAGGTACGTCAGTGAAGGCCCGGTAGCTCGTGATATTCGAGGGCGATATCCTGTTTTTTTTGAGAAAGTCTTTGTATGCGGGGATCCGATGAGCCGCTCCTTGAAAAATCGCCAGTGCTCTTTCTTCCCCTTTCCTTTTCCAGAAATCAGATTTTTTCTCTTTGATCTGTGAAAGAATCGTTTTTGAGGGTAAATGGAAATGCGGGTCAAACGGCTTTTCAGATTTCATGCAGTATTTTATATTCCGTCGAGGCGGAGTTCCTCGATGAGTTTCTTAGCTTTATTTGATAGTTTCGTAGGAGTCTTGATTTGCACAGATATCAGTATATCACCAGTTTTGCCGCGATTGGCCCCCGGTATCCCCTTTTCCTTGAGGCGGAGAATGTCGCCGAATTTCACGCCTTCGGGGATCTTTATCTCGATAAGAGTATCATCGTAAGACTTAATTTTATAGGTCGCACCGAGTAGTGCATCAGAAAGTTTGACGTCGAGGTCCATGACGAGATTACTTCCTTCCCTCCTGTAGAGTGGATGTGCTTTGACGTGAATCTTCACATACAGGTCACCGGTGATACCGTGCGCGACGGCCTCACCGCGCCCGCTCATGCGTAGCATCTCACCATCCTGAATACCGGGAGGAATTGTGATTGCGATCTCTTCTTGCTTCTTCTTCACTCCCTGACCATCACATGTCTTACATTTTTCTTCAGGTACTTCACCCTTGCCGCTACAGATCGAACAGGTCGCTACGGTGGAAAATGTACCGAGGAACGAGCGGCGCATCTCGGTGACCTTACCCTTGCCGTTACAGGTCGCGCATTTCTTCATTTTACTACCGGGCTTTGCCCCCGAGCCGCTACAGGTGTCGCACACAGAAGTTTTGCCGATGATCACCTTGCGCACTGCACCACGAATACTCTCAACAAATGAGAGTTCGATATCGATCGAGATGTCACTGCCTCGCTCCACCCTTCGTCCTCCTTGGTTGGCGAATCCGCCACCAAAGAAGTCGTTGAAGATGTCTCCGAGATCGACTCCGTCAAAACCCTGTCCGGCTCCAAAGCCTCCTTGGAAGCCCCCGTAGCCCTGTGGACCGGCACTACCATCGGTATTGCCATAAGTGTCGTATTGCGAGCGTTTTGCATCATCAGAGAGGGTTTGATAGGCCTCGTTCACTTCCTTGAACTTCGCCTCATCACCACCCTTCTTGTCGGGGTGATATTTGTGCGCCAGCTTATGGAAAGCTTTCTTGATGTCCTCCTTTGATGCCTTTTTGTCGACACCGAGTGTTTGGTAATAATCCTTTGCCATGGCTCTAGTATAACAGATATCGAATAATTGACAATAGTAAATATAGTGTTATGATATTCTTCATGTTCCTTTCGACCGAGGAGGTCACACAATGGCGAAGAAAGATCATGCCGCTGCGACTTGGGCGGATGAGATCGAGAAGCTCGGATGGCACGAGGCAATGAAAAGCCGGCTCGCATTCCATGGCGGGCTCGACGTCGACTGGGTGTCGCGTTACACCGGACGTTGCCACGCGACCGTCCGCCGTCTTTTCCGAAGACTCGTAGCGATGGGTGTCGCGATCTATGACGACGCACACCCCGGCCACATCCGAATGGCCCACAAAGAGAACTGATGTTCTTGATGTAAAAAGCCCCGCAATGCGGGGCTGTCCTTATTCACACTTTAGACGTCGTGCACTTTACCTGCGGGTGGCGTATCGTCTTTCTTTTCTTCGCCTTCCGGCGCAGTTGCCCCTTCGTGCGTACTTGCCTCCTTCGCCATCGATTCGCCGATCTTTTGCATGTGATCCGAAAGTGCTTCGGTCGCTTTCTTGATCGCATCGAGGTCAGTACCATCTTTCACCTTCTTCACTTCAGCGATCTTGTCCTCCACATCCTTCTTCACTTCAGCTGGTACCTTATCGCCGTTGTCTTTCAGTGCTTTCTCTGCAGTGTAGACAAGACTTTCGGCGACATTCTTCACCTCGACACTCTCGTGCTTCTTCTTGTCTTCTTCAGCGTGGAGTTCAGCTTCCTTCTGCATGCGCTCGATATCGTCCTTTGAGAGCGATGAGCGTGCTTCGATGCGGATCGACTGCTCTTTTCCTGAGGTTTTGTCTTTCGCTTTCACGTTGAGGATACCGTTCGAGTCAACGTCGAAAGTGACTTCGACCTGCGGCATGCCGCGTGGTGCAGGTGGGATTCCTTCGAGCATGAAGCGGCCGAGTGACTTGTTGTCTCCCGCCATCGGGCGCTCACCCTGCACAACATGTACTTCGACTGAGGTCTGATTGTCCGCAGCGGTAGAGAATACCTGTGAGCGGGATGCTGGGATGGTCGTATTGCGTTCGATCAGCTTGGTTGCGACGCCACCCATGGTCTCGATGCCGAGTGAAAGTGGGATGACATCCAAGAGGAGGATATCTTTGACGTCTCCTTGGAGGATTCCGCCCTGGATTGCTGCTCCGATCGCGACGACCTCGTCAGGATTGACAGACATATTCGGCTTCTTTCCGAAGTATGCCTCTACTGCCTTCTGGAGTGCTGGCATGCGGGTCTGTCCGCCGACAAGGATTACCTCCGAGAGTTCCGAAAGTTTGAACGGAGAAGCCTCCATTGCACGTTTTGCGATTTCCATCGCGCGGTCGATGAATTCTTGGGTGAGTTCCTCGAGCTTCGCTCGGGTGAGCTTGATCACCAAGTGTTCAGGTCCATTTGCACCCGAGGTGATGAATGGGAGATTGACTTCAGACTCCATCGCAGACGAGAGTTCGATCTTCGCTTTTTCCGCTGCTTCGTCGAGTCGCTGCTTTGCGAGTGCATCGGTGCGAACATCGATACCTGAAGTCTTTTTGAATTCTTCCGCGAGCCAGTTGATGATCTTTTGATCGATGTCCTTTCCTCCGAGATGAGAGTCGCCGTCGGTCGCTTTCACTTCGATAGAGTTCTCGCCTTCGTCGCCAGTAGCGACTTCGAGCACAGAGATATCAAAGGTGCCGCCACCAAAGTCGAATACGACGATCTTCTCGTTCTTGTTCTTGTTGAAGCCATATGCGAGTGCTGCAGCAGTAGGCTCATTGATGATACGCTTCACGTCGAGCCCTGCGATCTTGCCCGCATCCTTCGTTGCCTGTCGCTGTGAGTCATTGAAATATGCAGGTACGGTAATGACCGCCTCCGTGATGGTCTCGCCGAGTTTCGCTTCCGCATCAGCCTTCAGTTTCTGCAGGATCATCGCAGAGACTTCCTCCGGGCGGACCCATTTGTCACCCATTTGTACCTCGATGCCGCCGTTCGATGATTTACGCATCTCGAATGGAACCATCTTGCGGTCTGCTTCGGTCATCTCTTCATTGAAGTTATGTCCGATGAATCGCTTGATCTGATAGACGGTATTCTTCGGGTTGGTGACCGCTTGGCGCTTTGCTGAAAGACCCACGACGCGTTCCCCTGTCTTTGCGACCGCGACGATCGAGGGAGTAGTGCGAACACCCTCCGCATTCTCGATGATCCGTGGCTCTCCTCCTTCGACGATAGCCATCGCTGAATTTGTTGTTCCTAAATCGATTCCTAGAATTTTTCCCATATACGTTTGAATTATTACGTACTGTTAATACAAAATGAATGTGGATGCCGTACCTCTATTACGCTCGCTGCTCACCCTTGGTTGCATCTTCCGATTCGTAGACCTTCACTTTTGGTGAGCGTAACATCTTTCCTGAAAGACGATATCCTTTTTGGATGACCTTCGCGACCTTGTGTACCTGCGACGGATCATTGGTTTTCTCCGATCCAATCGCAGTGTGCTCACTTGGATCGAACTGCAAGCCTGTAGGGTCGATCTCGGTGAGTCCGCTATCCCGGAGGATCGAAGAGAGTTGGGTATAGATATACTCGACTCCGACACGCCAAGACGAATCAACTTTCTGCCACGCTTCCTTGTTCGAGAATGCCATGTCAAAACTTTCGAGTACCGGCAATAGATCGCTGATCAGGGACTCGCGGGCGAATTTGGTGAATTCATCTTTGCCGTCCGCCTCCCGTTTCTTGAAATTCACGAAGTCTGCTTTTGCACGCTGCCACCCATCGAGGTATTCCTGTTTCTCTTTTTCAGTTTGCTTGAGTTTCTCCTTGAGTTTTCTTATCTTCTCTTCCGGAGAGGACCCAAGACCTCCGGGTACATCATCATTATACGACTCAAACTCTATATCGTCAACTTCAGACTCTGTCACCGGTTTGATTCCGTCTTTTTGTTCATCTTGTTCAGTCATAGTGGAGATAGTATACAGAATTTCGATCAGTAATTCCAGACAAAAAACCGCCAAGAAGGCGGTCTTTTGAGGTCTCTGGTCCAGCGTTATCTTAGCGCTTCGACCATTGTGAAGCCTTACGTGCCTTCTTGAGTCCGAAATGCTTACGTTCCTTCTTACGTGAGTCACGCTTGAGGAATCCGAGCTTCTTAAGTTCTTTCTTCTGCTCCGCATCTTCCTTGACGAGGATACGTGAGAGTCCGTGGCGTATCGCCTCTGCCTGGGCGTGGATACCACCGCCATTCACTTTTGCTGAGACGGAGTATTTCCCTACAATACCTTCGACAGCGAGCGGAGAAAGGACGATATCACGGAGTTGCGGGGTGACAAAGTATTTTTCTACCGGCTTGCCGTTGATGATGTAGACGTTCTTAGCAGCCACAGACGCGCGTACACGTGCAATTGCTGTCTTTCGACGTCCAACTGCCTCGACGTATTCTGTCTTTGCAGCCTTCGGCTTCGCGACCTTCGGTTTTACGGTTGTTTCTGTGGTCATATTATTCTTCAACAGTTAAATTCTTCATGCGCTTGTCGCGAAGGGTGTTACCCGGAAGCATTCCTTTCACTGCGCGTTTGACTGCTTCACCGTATCCCTTCTTTGCGATGACATCTTTGAGCATGTCCGCACGGTCAGAACCGGGATAACCGCTATGGCTGTGGTAAGTCATCTGCACCTTCTTCTTGTCGGTGATCACGAGTCCACTCGCGTTCACGACTCGAACGGTAAGTGAAGCGACCGCATTTTTCTTCACATCGGGAGTTGACTTGCCGAGCAAAAGCACCGCTGCTTCGCTTGCAACTCGTCCGAGTGATTTTCCTTTAGCATCTATAATGTGTTCCATGATGATTTCTTTAGTCTCGATTACACAAGCTCAATGACTGCCATTTCAGCAGCATCTCCGGTACCACCTCGCTGACCAAGCTTGGTGATGCGGGTGTATCCCCCGCTTCTGCCGACATACTTGGGCGCGATCTCTTTGACGAGCTTCTCTGTTGCGGTGCGATTATTCCCGAGTCGAGCTCTGAGGAGGCGTACGTCTGCGATGTCCGCTTCTCTTGCCTTCGTGATCATGCGCTCCATCAAAGGGCGTAAAGCTTTTGCGCGTGCCTGTGTCGTGGTGATCTTTCCGTGCTCGATGAGAGACACCGTAAGGCCACGCAGCAGTGCCAGGCGCTCTCCAGCCTGTCGTCCGAATTTCTTGTTCTTGTTATGGTGTCTCATACGCGTTTAATTACTGCTTATTGTTATGATTACTGCTTGAGTGTCACTCCGAAGTTCGAGAGTGCACGCTTGATCTCCTGAAGACCTTTCTCTCCGAGACCATCGATGTCGAGAAGATCCTCTTCCTTCTTGCGCACGAGTCCTCCGACGGTGCGGATGTTCGCACTGGTAAGTGCGTTCTGGGTGCGTGCTGAAAGATCAAGGCTGTCGATGCGAGTCTTGAGGAATTCCGTGTCCATTTCGCTTCCCTCTTCTCCCTTCTCTTCGTCACTCATCTCGGTCTTCGGTTCCTCATGGATGAGTTCCTCTTCCTTGAAGCCAATGATCGCCTTGAGCTGGTGGATCATCACTTCGATCGCATTCTCAAGTGCGGTACGAGGAGTGAGTGTTCCGTCGGTTTCGATTGTGATCTTGAGACGGTTGTAGTCGGTTCTGTCTCCGACGCGCATGGTCTCTACTTCGTAGTTCACGCGGCGGATCGGAGTGAAAGCTGCGTCGAGTGCGATCATTCCGATCTCGACTTTCTCTTTCTGGATCGCTTCTTTCGGAAGATATCCAAGTCCGATCTCGATCTTCATCTCAATGTTGAGCTCTGCTCCCTTATCGGTGACCTCACAAATATATTGGTCAGGGTTGAGTACTTCAACCTGGCCGCCAACCTCTATATCTTTCGCAGTGACCTGCTTTACTCCCTTCACAGAGAGTCGAACCGTTTGTGGTTCATCGCTGAGCACTTTGAAGCGTGTCTTCTTGAGATTGAGGATAAGTGAAATGACATCTTCCTTAACGCCGTCGAGTGTCGAGAATTCATGTTGAACTCCATCGATCTTGATCTGCGTGATCGCAGCTCCCGGAAGTGACGAAAGAATGATACGGCGGAGTGAATTGCCGAGTGTGTGTCCGTATCCCGGATAAAGACCCTCTACTTCGTAGACGCCCATGAAACCTTCCTCACGGACAGGCTTTGGTTTGGACGGCAGTGCGACATTATGGTCAAGCATAGCGATTGGATTATGGCTTAGTAACAACGAAAACTGTTTTTAAATATAGCACAGGTTCATGAGCCGGTTTAGCGACTGTAGAACTCGATGACTGATTGGAAATTGAAGCCCATCTCGTTCTTGTCGAACTTCGGGGTTCCCTTCACTGTTGCAGTGAGCTTGGTAGGTTCAGGAAGGATCCAGTTCGGGGTTGATGCTTTCGAAAGAGTCTCCTTCATCGTGGTGAAAAGAGTTGAACTCTTGCTACCTTCACGGACGCCGATGACGTCCTCGTTCTTTACCTGATAGGAAGGAATGGTGAGCTTGCGCTTTCCGACCATGAAGTGGCCATGAGCGACCATCTGGCGAGCCATGGTGCGGCTCTTTGCGAAGCCGAGTCGATAGACGACGTTGTCGAGTCTGCGCTCAAGCTTCTCGTAAAGGAGGTCGACAGGGTTGGCTCCTTTCTCAGTGGTTGCTTCCTTCACGTAGCGTGCGAACTGCTTTTCTGAGAGACCGTAGACGTTGCGTACTTTCTGCTTCTGCTTGAGCTGGATTCCATACTCGGTGAGATTACTGCGATGCTTACGCTCGTTCATTGGCTTACCGGGAGGAGTCGGGCGCTTCTCGAAGATACACTTCGGGGTAAAGCACTTCTCTCCCTTTAGGAAGAGCTTCTCTCCTGCGCGACGGCATACTTTGCATTTGGGGTCAGACATGGTGATAGTGTGGGGATGAATAAAGTATTAGATGCGACGAGGTTTACGAGCACGAGGTCCGTTGTGCGGGACCGGGGTCTTGTCCTTGATTGAATGGATCTCAACGCCCTTCGCGATGAATGCGCGGATAGCGGACTCACGTCCTGACCCGACGCCGCGAACGACTGCATCAACTGATTTGAGTCCCATGAGCTGTGCCTTCTCCGCGAGCAACTCACCGATCTTTGCTGCTGCAAATGGAGTTCCTTTCTTTGCTCCAGAGAAACCGAGAGAGCCTGATGTGGACCACATCAGTACCTTACCCTCAGCATCTGCGAGCGAGACGATGGTATTGTTGTATGTCGACTGGATGTTCAAGACTCCGTGGACGATCTTCTTCTTCGGAACGCGTGAAAGAGACCGAGCCTTAAGTCCCTGGTCTACTGATCCTCCCGCCTTTTTTACTATTCGCTTCTTACCCATAGTTCATTCTTAATAGTTATAAATTGGTCGGATTACTTCTTCTCAAGCTTACGACGCCCTGAACCCATCGTCTTGCGGACGTTACCGCGAGTGGTGCGAGAGTTTGTCTTTGTGCGCTGGCCGTTGAGCGGAAGTCCCTTTGCGTGGCGAGTACCTCGGTATGACTTGATGTCCTTGAGTCGCTTGATGTTCGCTGCCTTCTCACGCTTGAGGTCTCCTTCGATCTTCATTGCTTCAATCGATTTTCTGATTTTCGCCTCCTCTTCAGTCGTGATTTCAGCGGGTTTCTTCGTGTCCTGTACTCCGGCATCCTTAAGGATGTTCTTCGCTGTTGAGAAGCCGATGCCATAAAACACAGTGAGGCCTACCCACAACTGTTTATTCTCCGGAACGGTGATACCTAAGATACGCATGATGATGATATGAAATTAACCTTGCTTCTGCTTATGGCGCGGGTTTTCGCAGATAACATAAAGATCGCCACGTCGTCTTACGCTCTTGCATTTCGCACAGATCTTTTTTACTGAAGCTTTTACGCGCATAAATTCAACAAAATAATACTCTCGTGAGATAAACTCTCCCGAGGTAGTTGCCCATTATAATGTATCTACAATCTCTTGACAATACGTAGCTTGCCGCCATACGGATTGTCTTCGAGAGCCACTTTGTCTCCGACAAGTACTTTGATGCGGTGGATACGCATCTTGCCGGCCAGGTACGCAAGTACTTCACTGCCGTTTTCCGTACTTACACGAAATAGTGTGTTCGGAAGCGCCTCGGTGATCACTCCCATGACCAGCGATTCCTTCTGTTTCTCTTGTTTCTCGTCACTCATTCTCAATGTGGTGTTAGCATCCTAGCAGACACCTATGTATCGGTCAAGAAATTTGGCCAATTAATTGGGTATTTCGTCGACTAACTTGACGGTGATCGCTTTCTCCTCTGTGGGGAAAGTGCTTTTCCAAATAGGTTGAATACTTGCCTTTGCGCGTTCGATATTCGAATATTGGCTTAAAATAAGGTTAAAATTCGTTTTTTGAACGCCGAGAAGCTCCTTTTTAACTTTTTGCTCGTCTACTTGCCAAACAAGTGATGGTGTGCCCGAAAGTGTGAAGTCTAATCTGTCTAGATCAACAAGTGCTGCACCAGTAAGCTTCGGCAGGCCAATGGAAAGGCTCTCAAGGTTCGTCATTTCGATGTTCTCCCCTCCATAAGTCGGAACGAGTGCTTTAGCAACCGATCTTGTAAGTGCCGCTCTGTCGAATACCACCATATACAATGTTCCGGACTCAGTTACGATCGCTTTGTCTCCCCCGGATGCCTGCTGACTCGATAGCTTCGGTTCTTCAAGGCTGACAATGATGCCTTGGTCGTATGCGATCTGGGCAGGCGCAAGATCCCCGCGTGCTTTAGTGCGTAGTTTCGTTTCGAGTGAGATGCGTAAGTCCTCACCTGCTTGCTTGAGCTCCTGGTCTGAAACACTCTTTACTGTACCAGATGCACCTCCAGTGATCGGTCCATTCGAGCGGCCATAGACTTTCTTTGCCTGGGGAGTGTTCTTGAGACCCGGAACACTGAAGTCAGAAGGTGGAGAGTTGAACTCAACCCCTGCCTCATCAGCATAGACGGTGACCTCGATTGTTCCCGGGGTGGTTTTGCCAGACTTGACCGTGGCTTTCGGTACGTTGATCGAATCATTAATACGATAGATCTTTCCTGCAGCACTTTCGAATCGAGTATTCTTGATGAGGCGTTGTATCACCGTCTGCTCATTGTAGATGACGATCTTTCCACTCGCCTTTGATGTTACGGTTTTTGTTCCGGTCGCATTCACTTCTCGTGAATCATCAAGTGTGACCTTCATGACCGAAAAACCAAGCTGTCCTTCCGTGGGATTCTTTGCTGCAGAGAAGTTCTCACCTGTTGGGATAGGCAAAGTATCGTGCTTCGGTATGAGGAGCACAGTGGCACCTGCGAAATGATTCATCAGAAATACTCCAGCGACAATGAGGACAAGAGGAATGACGACCCAAGGTACCCATCCCCCAAGCTTAGTACTCCAATTCGAAGTCTCAGGGAATTTCCAACTTGGCTTTGCTACTGGCGATCGGTATTCCGATGATACTTTGTTGTATGGGTACACTCCTCCGTCGATGTTGACAGCGGGAGTCTCAGTTGTTTTTATCGGCTCTTTCTCATGACTTTGGTAGAGATTCTCGATGATCATTGCTTGAGGGCGCTCTATTATATCGTCATGGATCTCATGAACTTCTTCGTTGCCTTCAGGTTCTTGTTCGTGATGAAGAGCATGAGAGACAGTTGTCTTCACCGGGGTGTGCACATCGTTATTGGGGACCTCCTGCTGTTCTGCGCGAATCGTCGAAGGTTCAGATTTCTTGTGTACAGGGTCTTTGCTCGTTCCTTTATGGATCGTATGTTTTCGACCCGGAGGAACGATGTCTTGGATCATGTATTTTACCATGCCCTTATTGTAACGTATGAAGGGTGAAACGTGAAAGTGGATACCTCTTCTATCTGCGGCGTTTTGTCAGCTTATTCGCGAACATCGCTTCGATGGCAATAAATGGGTCCTGAAAATCAGGCTCTAATACTTGAACAAATTTACTTAAGAAAGAATTTCCAAGTGAGCGGACAATGAAGGTGCCTTCTTCTTTTGAGAATTTCGAAAAATTGGTCTCACGGATCGCGTTCTCAAACCACTTCATGACATCGTCATCCGCCGTATAAAATATTGTTCGTGGAATCGGGAACTCAGTCGAAAATTGTGAAAGGGCATCCTCAAAAAAGACCAACCATTCCTTCGCAGCATTGCTGAGGACCTTTTCGACTTGCTCTCGGTGGTCTCGGTTCGACTTGTTTTCGAGATAGAGTTTGAGTTCCGTTTGCGCTGCAGCGGGAGCGGTCTTCATTCCAGAAACAAGCGCACGAACAAGCATATTCTTCCCGGCAGGGAAAGAGATCGACTCCAGCAGAACATTGTCTTTTGCAAGCGAAATGTCCGTCACTTCACCCGAAATGTCCATGAAAAGGAAGGAACCCTCCTCGGTGAATATGTCGCGAATGGAATCGAATGCAGTGAAAGAAAAAGAAGAGAAATGTGAATCAGGGACATGCCAGAATTTCTTAATCGAATCGTTGATCGAGCGATAGATATTGGCTGGGATCATGCTGATATAGAGGGCTACCTCGAGTTTGGTCGTCTTTTTCTTGAACGGGTCACGCACTTCATAGCCGTTGAGCTTCACCTGAATACTTTTTGCCTCCATGATCTCGGGAGGTGTATCACTTTCGCCGGAACGACTGAAAAGTTTTGAATTCCTAAAGAGATCAATCTCCTTTTGGACAAGTTTTCCAAGCCCTTTCTCGGTGACCGTAAATGGCTCCGGTTGATTGTAGTGGACAAGTCTCGTTTGAGAAGCGTACCAGGGTGAAGCAAGGATACAGAATGCCTCATCCACCTTCACTCCCCCACCAGTCTTCTGCATCACATCAAACATCTCCTCGAGTGTCTTTATCATGGAGTCCAAGAAACGTTGAAAATCGAGTTTTTCCTGGAAAGGAATCGGTCGGCGTGTAGAAAAGATGATCTCAGGCTTTTTTACTCCGTCGATGCTGACAAAAGCGCCTCCGATCGAAGCGGAACCGATATCAAAGACGATAATAAAGTGCTGCCCACTCTTGGACTTTCTTTGAAACAAACCCATGCACTGATTATAGCAATATAATCTTAGCCCTCAAAGGCTCTTGTTCGAGTGCTGGTGTCGCATTGCCACAACAGACGATATCAATGAAGCAGAATCCTTCATCGTGGTCGATGAGCACTACGTGCTTGAGTTAAGTGTACTTACTCGAGAACGGCCTTGATGCGACGGATACCTTGGGCAACTGCCTCTTCTTTTTGGATACGGAACTTTGAGAGCTCACCTGTGTGGGCTACGTGCGGCCCGCCGCAGAACTCGATAGAGAATCGCTTGTCGAACTGTGGGTTCTCGGGAGTAGCGTTCTTTGGCCCAACCGAATACACAGAAACACGTTCAGGGTATTTCGCTCCGAACTCATGTTCAGCGCCAAGCTTCTCTGCTTCTTCATATGGCATCTCGGTGCGAAGTACTGGCAAATCTTCTTTGATCTTCTCGTTCACAATGTCCTCAACCGCTTTCTTTTGATCATCAGTCATCTTCTGTGGGTATGCAAAGTCGATACGCAGACGCTCCTGAGTGATGTTCGATCCACGTTGGTGCACATCATCACCAAGAACGATCTGGAGTGCTCGTAGGAGTAAGTGGTGTGCGGTGTGGAGTCGGACGGTCTTTTCCGAGTGGTCAGCTAGTCCTCCTTTGAACTTTTGTTCTGACCCTGAACGCGAAAGATCCTGATGCTTTTTCATCTCTTCCCTGTAGCCAGCCTCATCTACTTTGATCCCCTTTTCTCCCGCGAGCTCAACGGTTATTTCGAACGGAAATCCAAACGTCTGGTAGAGCATCGAAGCATTTGCACCGGAGATGTCTCCGCCCTTAGCGAGACGCTCGAATTCCTTCATCCCATTCTCAAGTGTTTTTCGGAATTTTTCCTCTTCGTCAGCGATCTCTTTCTTTATCGTGGCAAGATTTGCTTCGATATTGTCATAGACCCCCTTGTAGTTTAGTGCTACCTGGTCGATGAGCGCGTTGAAGCCAGATGAAAGTCCTAGCACATCGGAATAGCGCACCGCACGACGTAGTAGTCTGCGAAGAATATAACCCTGGTCAGTATTTGAAGGTGTCACTCCGTCAGCGATCAACATCACCGATGTACGGATATGGTCCGCAACAATTCGCGCTGCACGCTCATCATATGAGGCAGATCCCTTATTGATGATATTCATCATGTCGACAAACATGTCAGTCGCAAAGATGTTATCTTTACCCTGGGAGACCATTGTGACGCGTTCAAGCCCACTTCCGGTATCTACGTTTTGACTTTTGAGTTTTCCGGTCACCTTGCCTCCTTCCTTGAGATATTCCATGAACACGTCATTCCAGATTTCGACGACCTGCTGCTTGTCGTCCGCCTCGAGGTATTCCTCTTGTGTCATCCCTTTATTCAATTTTCCTGTGACATCATAGAACATCTCAGTATCGGGACCGCATGGACCGTTGTCGCCAGCGCTCCACCAATTCTTGGCTGCAAGCTCACCTTCCATGACATAGATGCGCTCTCCGGGAATTCCCGCATCCTTGAATATCTTCGTCCATATCTCGAGTGCTTCATCATCTCTCGGTGCGTCTTCGTTCCCACCGAAGACCGTGATGTATAGTCGCGACGGATCAAGCCCGAGTCCTTCATCTTTTGAGGTCAGAAACTCGTAGCTCCAGTTGATCGCATCCTTCTTGAAGTAGTCACCGAGCGACCAGTTGCCGAGCATCTCAAAGAACGTATCGTGAGTATTATCACCTACTTCTTCGATGTCCTGTGTACGTACACATTTCTGTGAATCCGCAAGGCGGTTCCCCTCCGGATGTGGCGTGCCGAGGAGGTATGGGACAAGCGGCTGCATGCCGGCAGTATTGAAAAGGACCGTAGGGTCATTGAGCGGTACTAAAGATGCGCTTGGTATGATCGCATGGCCGCGTTTCCTGAAGTACTCAAGGAAACGAGAGCGGATTTCTCTGGATGTAAGCATGATTTTCGAATTATAGCGGGCAGAGGCCACTCCCGCAATGAAGGGGCTATTCGCGTACGATCTCCGGCTCGTCACCGTCGAGACGGATGATCGTGGATGCCTTGCCATCAATTTCTCCTTCATCGAGATAAAAATCAACATTATCACCAAAATATCTTTTCGCTTCGTCGATCGTCTTAGCTGGCGGCATTCCTTCGATGTTCGCACTCGGAGCAAGAAGTGGTCCGGTTGCCTGCAGTATTTCCAATAGTTCGTCTTTGTCTGGCATGCGAAAGGCGATCGAATCTTGCCCGCGCGTGAGGTATTCGAAGTCTTCATCGATGGTTGGGAGGATGATGCTGTAAGGTCCAGGCCAGTAACTTTTCAGTGTCTGCTCGAGGCTTTCTGACATCACAACCCCGAATCGCTCGATGTCCTCTATTGTCGAAATAAGTACGATGAGCGGCTTGTTTGGGTAGCGCTGTTTCAAGTCATAGATGCGCTCAACAGCGTCACCAGAAAACGCACTCCCCACTAAACCATACAGTGTGTCTGTTGCGAGAACCCCGATCCCTCCTCCAGCAAGAATTTCGATGGCTTGGTCTTTGTCCATAGTGGTTTTTTATTTATCTGGGGTGATGGTTGAGCCGACATTCTCATCGAGTGCGTGGGTGATGTCTGGGATACCGACCACCTTGATCGTGAGCCCATGTTCTTTTGCTAATGCGATCGCAGACTGGTCAGCAGCTTTCAGATTCTTGTCGAGCACGTCTTTTGCAGAGATGGTCCTGATCTTTGTGGCATTTTTATCTTTTTTCGGATCAGCAGAGTAGAGACCATCGATACCGTTCTTTGCCATGATAAGGATGCCCGCTTTCATCTCGAGCGCCCGCTGCACCGCTGTCGAGTCTGTGGTGAAGTAGGGTGCACCAAGACCTGCGGCGAATATCACTATTCTACCCTTCTCCATGTGGCGTAAGACACGCTTCGGTGCGTAGAGCTCACAGATCTGCAGCATGGTAAGTGCAGAAGAGACACGGGTCTCCATTCCCTTCATCTCGAAGTAGTCGCGCAGTACGAGCGCGTTCTGTACTGTCGCAAGCATACCGATGTAGTCGCCGGTTGCCCGGTCAATATCGAGTTTCTCGGTCAGTTCCTGTCCCCTGAAGAGATTTCCTCCTCCCACGACCAGTGCTACTTGGTGGCCTTCGTTTTGCAGGGTCTTTATGTTGGCCGCTATCTGTTCAAGGGTTTGTTCGTCGTATTGCTGCCCCTTTTCAGGACTGTCTCCACGCAGACTTTCCCCGGATAGTTTGATGATGATTCTCATGTAAAAAAGTATAGCACATCGATCAATTGGGGATGTTCCAGACTAGTAATATGCAAACCCCGTCCGCTCCATCATTCGGTATACTGATGAACGCCAAATACTGTCATCCGCGAATGCTTCGTATGGGACGGTATAATCCCCCCCGTCATTCGCCCAAAGGCGGTTGAAGTGGACTTTTGCTTCTCTCGAAGCAGTGAAGTCATGCACCCCTTCGACAAGAACCACGCTTTCAAGGTTGAAGCCAGCGGTATCACGACGCGTGAGGTCCGCACTTCCGACGAGCATGAATGTAGATGAGGCAGTCTCTCCGAGGATCATTCGCGCTTCGCAAGGAAGTTGACGTGGGTCGCACCATTTCACAGTGATCCCGCCCGAGGTGCCCCCGGTAAGTTCTTTCGCAACCGGTCTATTTGGCATGCCGTACAATTTCTGACCCATGACACTGTCATTCGGGTCGAGGATGATCTGAATGACAACGTTGTGGTTTGCCGCAACTTTGAGTGCTCCGATGATTGCTCTGTCGCTGATGAACCGAGAAGCGATGTACAGATGATCATTTTGCTTCATCTCTCCGATGAGTGAGATGAGTTTGCTGCGAAGTCGCCCAGTGTCGATCATCGTGGCGCGCAGCGTGCCTGATGCATCATCTATCTCCGAACCCCCGTATGATGGCAGTCCGGATCCAGAGATGTCGAAGATACTTGTCTCTCTTCGGAGTACTTCACTCCATACCTTGTCGTCCACTTCGAGGGCAGTCGCGCCCGTTGACCCCCTTGGTGCCGATATGTCTGCAGAAGAGAATAGGGTGACAAGTTTCACTTCCTTCCCGACTGGGGAATCTGCAAAGAGGATGTGTGACTCATTCGCTTTCATGTTGAAGAATGATAACCAAGTTCGAAGTGTAAATTCCTTCTGACTCATTGCGATCGGGTCCATCAGCCACCCTCCCTTCGGTGAATTTCCCCACCATGAGAAGAACGGTCTCCAGAATGAAGTGTAAAAAAGATTGCTGTCGGGCATAGCATTCATGTCTGTCTCGACTACCAGTGTCCCCGCCGCACGGAGTGCTTCGAGTGGTTGCGAGACGATCCCGCCGTAGCGCGTGCTCACCTTGTCTGTAATGAGCGCGAGCGCGACGTGTCTATCTCTGGTATGTTTCTCGGAAAGCAAGGTTACAGCCGTTGATGTACTTCCTTCGGGCACGTATTCTTCCCCTATGAGTACCATATGCCCCGCATTCCAAAGTAGCTCCTTGTATCGCTCCTCGATCGTTCGTACTCGCACGACATTACCCTTCTTGTCTTTCTTTTCGATGTCAGCATAAAATCGCACCCCTTTTTCCGGCACACTGTAGGATTGGGCAACCTTCGCGAAATCCTCAGGCATTGGTCTCCACCATTCATATGCGAACACGAATACATAAACAACCAACAGAAACTTGAGGAATTTGATCAATAGCTGTTTCATGTCATTTCAGTATACAGAGCGGTTATCCCGTCTGCACGTCATTTGCCTCCTTCTTCCCGTCGATCCCCCTCGTCTTCGATTTCTCCCATGATCTCTTCAAGAATATCCTCCATGGTGAGGAGTCCGACGATTTCGTCAGCATCGTCTGCTTTGTGCACGAGATACATGTGCGACCCTTCTTTCGTCATCTGTTTGAACACCTGCCTGATATCCATGTCTTCAGGTACTCGAGTGAGCGGTGAGGCGTAGCCGATGAGGCACTCTTCCCTATCATCGGAATTGAGAACACGCATCACGTCGTTGGTATGCACATAGCCTGTGAAGTTGTTCTGGTTCCCTTCGTAGACTGGAAACCGCGAATATCCCGACTGAGAGACATAGTATGCAATCTGGGTCACTGGGACGTCGCCACTAAGCGCATCAATGTGCTCTTTTTTTGTCATCGCCTTTCCGGCGGTAATGTCGTCGAACTGAAAGATGTTGTCTATCAGTTTGCGCTCTTCGTTATCGATACCCCCGTGTTCCAGGCCGAGGTCGCTCATCACTCGAATCTCCTCTTCGGTTACCGTATCATGAGAAACTCCCCCTGAAATATGTTTCATGTGCTTCTCGATGAACACGAATATTGTTGCGATAGGATAGAAAAGCAGATAAAGGAAATAGAGCGGATAGGCAAAGGTTTGCATCACTTTCTTGTTGTGGCTGATAGCATAAGATTTAGGAAAGATTTCACCGAAGAGCAGAATGAGTATCGTGACAATTCCGGTAGTGACCCCGATCCCGAGTGATTCAGACTCCTGCGCAGAAAGCACTGCAGCTAGGGACCCGACAGTGATATTGACGACGGTGTTACCAAAAAGAAGCGTGACCAAAACACGGTGCGGGTCGCGCTTGAGCTTCGTGATGATATGCGCATTGCGTTCCCCGCTCTTCTCCATCAGCCTCACCTGGCTCTCTCTCAGTGAAAATAGCGCAGTTTCGCCGCCAGCGAATAGTGCTGCAAGAACAATCAATACGAAAATAATGAATGGGATCATAGGAGGTTACCGAGAAAACTAGAGCGAGAGGCTCTTCAGATGTGCCCGGAATTCCTCGCCAATATCATCTCGGATGAGGGCATACTCGAGCATCGCTTTGAGATAGTTGAGTGGATCGCCAGTCGTTAACCATTGTCCTCCTTCGACTTCCTGAACCATAAATTTCCCGCCGCGTTTCACATACTCCGAGGTAGCATCAGTCACCCATAGTTCATTGCCTTTCCCCAGCTTTGTCTCTTTGAGGATATCAACGATCTCCGGAGTGAGTATCATTCGTCCGAACTGAGCGAGCTGCGAAGGAGCATTCTCTACAGTAGGTTTTTCTACCACATGTTCCATCTCCCTCGTTCCTTTTCGAAGTTTGACGATACCGTAGCGATTCACGTGATCTTTGGGAACCTTCTGTACTCCTATGACCGGTGCCTGATGTTGTTCATAATTTTCGATCAGCTGCTTTGTGAAGGGTTTCTCGGACAGAACAAGGTCGTCTCCCCACGCAAATACGAACGGCTCTCCTTCAACAAGGTTGGCAGCGGAAAGTACTGGTGTTCCGTTACCGTACGGGCCCTTTTGGCGGATATAGATAAAATTTGCCATCGAGGAGATCTTGCGAACATCATTGAGTATCTTGTGTTTTCCTGCTGCTTCAAGTGAGTGTTCAAGCTCGAATGAGCGATCGAAATGATCTTCAAGAGTCTTCTTGTCCCACTTGGTGACGAGGATGATGTCTTCGATACCTGATTCGACGAGCTCTTCCACGATGTATTGCACAATGGGTTTATCGACGATAGGCAGCATCTCCTTCGGCTGCGCCTTTGTTGCTGGAAGGAACCGTGTCCCACTACCCGCAACAGCGATGATAGCTTTTTTAATCTTTGTCTTCATGGTGGCGTTTTCTGGATAGTTCAATGAGATCTTCGTTCCTGTCTGCTTTTCTGACGAACTTCTCCTCGACGTACCAAAGTACTTCGAAGATGAAGAGTGTGAGCACTGTGACATACGTTGCTATGGGGTAAAGTCCGTACCCGCAAGTTGCTCCGATCGCTGCGACCACCCATAGTCCAGCTGCAGTGGTAAGTCCGGTCAGTTCGTTGCGTTGCACGAAAATGACTCCTGCCCCAAGGAATCCGATACCGACTACGACCTGCGATGCGACACGGAGTGGGTCAAAGGTGAACGACTCGGCAAACTTGAAGGCGACGACACCTGACATGATTATGAAGAGACAAGCTCCGAGCGAGACGAGTGCATACGTGCGCATTCCCGCACGTTTTCCTACTCGTGAGCGTTCTGCTCCGATAAGGACTCCCAAGAGGACTGCAAACGTGAGTCTGGTCATCAATTCGAAATCCGAGACCGCGAATAATTCCATATGTACAGATTATACACGCTCCAGAGCATAAACGTAACTGAGGATATCAATTACGCGTGCAGTGTTCGTTTCGGCGGACTACATGACTGATGGTTGGTTGTGCGGCACTAAACAATCGGGCACAGGGACTGCCCTTCAGTGACAACATTCGCTATCGCAGACTTGTTCATCCCCATCTTCGTCAGCATCGACGGGTCACGGATAATGTCTTTGCATAGCACCACTCCGCTTTGAAGTAGCTCATTCTTGTGGTGCTCCGAGAGCGAAGTAAGACTGGTGATTGGGTGTGTTTGGGTACGCTGGACAAGGTCCTGGAGAGTGTGTCCTTTCGGGTAGTTCCAACCCGTAAGTGCAAGCCCGACGCAATTCGCGTACTGGATCGCTTGGGTAGTGAAGCTGGTGTTGGTGATGAGCCACGCCTTGGTGAATACACCCATTCCGGCCGCTGAATGTTCAAGCCGTTTCTTTATGTCCTCAAAACGCGCGTGGACATAGAGAGCAACTTTCACATCCGATTTCGTCTCGGGCTGATTGTGATACTTTGCTTCGACCATGATACGTTCACTGCTTTTCTCGGCGACGACATCGACTTCATGCTCAACGCACTCACCGTTGACGATGACACCCGTCGAAGTGCGGTACCCTTCAGCGGCAAGTATCTCTGCAATGAACTTCTCGAATGGGAATCCTGAGGGGCCAAGCTGCATAAGTGCCCGCTTCAAACTGTATTCCGCTGCGACCGGAGGGTTTGTGCGCTTCAAAAGTTCGAATGCATGATGATAGATATCTGTCGTTCTCATCCCATCACGCAGGTCTTGTTCGACGTGTGCGACTATCTCGCGGGTAAGGTCTTCGCTCGCCTTCGCAGTTCGAAGTGAATACACGAGTTTGGCTTCGTTCCAAAGCTCGCGTTCACCGGACGCCTTTATGATGTAAACGGGATCTTTTGGCACGGACTTTTATTGACTAACCGGATTAATGTAGGTACCGGCACTCGATTGCCATGCGGTCTCGGTGATCTTCGGTATGAGAGGGTCACCGTTGAATGACGCGCGGATATCGATGTCCTCAGGTCCTTCAGCAAGTACCTGGAAAGGATAGTTCGTCCTTATTTGCGCACAAAGAGCTTGGTCGAGCATCTTGTCTTTCGCGTTCAGTGTGATGGTCACGATATTCGGATTTTTCTGATCATGCACCGCCTCAGCATCAAGGGCGTAGCATGAGTGTGGAAGCGGGATCTGTCCGGAGAAACGATGTTCGCCGTCCTTGAATGCGTGGTACATCGCGAGTGAGCGTGTAGACGTCGCATACGACACAGCTACCGGAGGCTTCGACGTGTCTTTCATCAAACCTACATAGAAGTACCCCATGATCCCTGCAGCGATGACGATAGTGAATGCGATGACCCATTTCATAGTTTTGGAAATTAGTTTACAGCTACCAGTTTCACGGTGAAGATGAGTGTTGCGCGTGGAGGTATGACTCCGGGATAGCCGTCTTCCCCGTAGGCAAGATGGTACGGTATGGTCAGCTTGCGTGTCTCGCCGACCTTCATCCCAGCCACTCCCATTTCCCAGCCGGCGATCACTTGCCCTCCGCCCAGTTTAAACGTGAAAGGTTCCCCCCGCGGGATACTTGAATCGAATACGGTGCCATCGGTAAGTTTGCCCGTGTAGTCGACCGAAACGTTGTCGCCCTTCTGTGCGACTGGCCCGGTTCCCGCCTCAACTGTCTCGATACCAAGTGTTTGCTCGTCATTCATGTTTGTGTAGATTATCTGCTACCTTGATTATATCGTAATTGAGCTCTCGATGTCACTCATGGGAGATGATACCTCCGCCTATGCACACACCATCTCTATAGAATACTGCCGACTGTCCGTCTGCGATGTCACTGATCGGAGACTCCATCGTCACTTTCCAGGTTCCTTGTTCTTCAGCGAGGATAGCATTGATGAGCTCTCCTCGATAACGGATACGGACATCGAGCTTGTGGGGGCCGGCACCGACCAAGCCCCTTTGGGTCACATCGTCGAGTTTGAATTGCTTAGTACCTTCTTGTCCTCGTGACGCATCGTTGTGCGAGACCGTTATCGTGTTGGCCGAGATATCCTTTGCAATGACGAAATACGGTCTGTCATTCGGTGACACACTTGTTACCCTGAATCCGTGACGTTGTCCTATGGTATAGAGCGTCGCACCGTGATGCTCTCCTATCTCTTTTCCTTCAGTATCAAACACCTTTCCTTTCTCCGTTTTGATGTAGTGTTTGAGAAAGTCTTCCATGTCAATCGGTCCCATGAAGCACAAGCCCTGACTGTCTTTCTTTTCCGCATTCGGTAACCCCTTCTCTTTGGCGATGCTTCGTACTTCGTTTTTTTTGAGGTGACCGATAGGAAATAATACCGAAGCGAGCACTTCCTCGCTAAGCGTCCACAGGAAATATGACTGATCTTTTTCCGTGTCGACTCCCTTAAGCAGTCGGGGTTTTCCGCGATGCTCATCTATTTGGGCATAGTGCCCGGTGGCGACATAATCAGCTCCATGAGACCTAGCGAATTCTAAGAACGCACCGAATTTCACGTACTTGTTGCACATCACGTCAGGATTCGGAATCCTGCCGCGTGAGTATTCGCTGATCATATAATCCACCACTTCTTCTTTGTATTCTTTCTCAAGATCCAGTGTAAGAAATGGAATTGAGAGATGAGCAGCCGCTCGCATCGCATCACGTCTTTCGTCGCGCCACGAACAAGGCAGAAAGTCTGCCTGCCATACTTTTATAAATACGCCGACAACATCATACCCGGCATCTCGAAGTAGCAGCGCAGATACTGATGAATCTACCCCGCCGGACATTCCGACGAATACTTTACTTCTCGGGTGTTTCTCCATCAGCGGAATGTATCATGACCACCAGGCGGCATCAAGCCGGTCGTTCGAGGACTTTCTTCGCGATAGCGAAAGCGGTTCTTGCATCGGAGAGTGCAGTGTGGGCATTGATATTCTTCACGCCGAAATACTCCGATAACTCGCGTAAGGTGAACTTGAACAGTCTTTTGTCGGAATAGAGCTTCCCGAATACCATAGATGCAAGATCGAGTTTTTGATAATACAGGGAACGTTCAAAATCGACCCCGTGCCGCTTTCCATTCATGAACAGGAAGGTCCAATCGAAAGTCACATTTTGAGCGACAAAGACACAGTCCTTCAGGAGCCTCGCTGCTTTCTCAAGTCCAACTTTCTGCGATACCGCATTTGTCCAATTTCGATTCTCATACATCCCTACTGCGAGAGCCTGAGGTTCGGCATTCTCGATGTGTTCAGTCGCGAGAAGTATCTCCTCCTCGCCGGTCATCGTCAGCGTTACATTTCCTTCTGTGTCAAAGGATTGCTCAGCGAATACGATAGCGATCTCATATACCTCATGAATAGAAGGATCAAGTCCGGTCGTCTCGACGTCCACAAACGCAAGTCGATGTTTTTTCATGAATTATGATATGAGTTCCTTTGCGAGTTGGTCCGCATCTCCTGCGCCGATGACGAGAATCACGTCGAAATTCTCTGCATGGTCACGAATCATCCGCTCCGCCTCAGTGAGATCTGCCGCGTATTCGATAGGAGCATCGGCATGTCTTTCTTTTACTCTGGCAATGATGTCGCGAGAGCTGATTGGAGTCGACTCTTCCCTCCCCGCAACGTCGTATATCTCGATCAGGATCATCTCTGGAATCCCGGAGATGACGTCGACGAATTCAGAGAAAAGCTTGATAGTGCGTTCTCTGTGGTGCGGGCGGAACACAGTGAGAATACGTTTCCCCTTATAGCGACTTCGTGCTGCATCGGTGACTGCACGCAGTGCGGTCGGATGATGGGCGTAGTCGGAGACTACAAGTGTTTCGTTGAGGTGTCCGAGTACCTCGAATCTTCTGCCGACGCCGTGAAATCCTGAGAGCACGCCTTGTATCGCTTCTGTCTGTCCGCCATAGGAGAGATAGACCGATATCGAAGCGAGAATGTTATAGAGATTATATATGCCCGGAAGCTCTGTAGAGAATGTTCCGAGGGATGTCCCCTTCCAGACCAGTTCAAACGACTGACTTGATTCATATTCGATCACACTGCTCGCATAGAGATCTGGGCCTTCTCCGACCCCATATCTCACAATGATACCGTCGAAACCGCGAGCAACTTCACGAACGTCCGCATCATCATTGTTTACGACGAGTAGGTCTTCTTGTCGTAATTTTGCGACATACTCCCGAAATGCGCTCTTCACGTCAGCGAGATCGTGATAGTAATCCGGATGGTCGAGTTCGATGTTCGTGAGCACTATCGTTTGAGGAGAGAGGTTAAGCATGCTGCGACGATACTCGCATGCCTCGACAATGAATATGTCACTGCTTCCTATGAGCAGATTGCGCTTCTCCCAACCAGGTACTTCTGCTCCGACAATAACGGATGGGTGCAAACCTCCTCGTTCAAAGAGTTTTCCGATGAGTGCTGTGGTGGTCGACTTCCCGTGCGTACCTGATACCGCGATCGTGTTGTGGTCGCGAGTGACGAGGGCGAGTGCTTCTGGGTAACTCAATTCCTTGACCCGCAGATCCCTAGCTTTTTTCCGCTCTGGATTGTGTTCTGGCACTGCGGGAGAATATATCACCACATCGACATCATCCGACAGGTTCTCACTGCGATGTCCGTCGAAATATTCCCCAGGAGGGAGTGTCTCTCTTGGGGGGAGATGCATATCCGATCCCGAAACATGTATGCCTCGCTCTGCGAACAGGCGGAGTATAGCAGAGACCCCGATACCACCCACACCAACGAAATGCGCTTTTTTGATGTCTGACAGATTCATTTTGCCATATTAACGCAAATACTTCTCTTTATTCAACTTGTGTTCCTCGAAGGTTCTCGCATAGTGCATCTTTCCTTGCTTGTCAGAAAGATAGTACACATACGGGGTTGTGCTCGGATACAGGGCGGCTTCGAGTGCGCTCATGCCCGGGTTATTGATCGGAGTCGGTGGTAATCCGGCATTCCGGTACGTGTTATAGGGGGAGGAGGTTGCGAGGTCGCTTTGCGTGAGCTCGAGTGATCCTTTGCCCATGATGTAGACGAACGGTGCGTCAACCCCGAGTCGCATGCCGTTTTTGATACGCGTCCAAAGGATACCTGAAACGATATGCCGATCCTCTTTCGTGACTGCCTCTCCTTCGATGATCGAAGCCATAGTCACTATCGATCCCCAATCTTTGCCGAGCTGGGTCGAACTTGCACGTATGTCGACGGTCTTCTTCTTAAAATTCTCGGTGAGCGCCATGTAGATTTCCCCGCTCGTCGCTGTGCTGAAAAAGAAATACGTATCAGGAAATAGATATCCTTCTTTTCCGCGTGAGAGATTGAGAAATTCCTCAGCGTTGAATGTACTAAGCTCCCGTTCGAGCACCGTAGTCATCTCCTTGATAGACAGTCCTTCTGGGAGGGTCACCTTCTCTGTTTCAATCCCGTGGTCTCCGACGGCAAATCGCTTTGCAACTGAGAATATGTCCTCCGGTTCATGAAAAAGATATGTGCCTGAAGATATAAGCTTCTCTTTTCCTGAATTCGTAATGAGGAGAGAGAAATACAGTGGAGAGCGGATGATCCCGTGAGCTGCAAGGATCTTCGCTGTTGAGGCAAGGGTTGATCCTCCCGGGATCTCGATCAGCGTGTCAGGCGAGAATGAAGCAGGCGGTAGCGTCAGAGTGTACGCGTAGGACCCTATCCCAAAAAGTACAATAAGGGCGAGAAGGGGAAATCGTGAAGCTCGCCTTTTTGAAGTTTTAGGGAGCGCGCTTGTGTCGTTTCGCGTCAGGTCGACGGGGTTCATCTCACTCATCATATCGGAAGATTTGCGGGAGGTTCACCTTTTCGTGATTCGATGCGTGTGAAGGTCGGTGTTTCTGCTACTCCGCCGGGGAAATGAAATATGGTAGCGAGTTCTTCTGTGTTGAGTACGAAGGGTTTCTTTTTGTACGGGCCAGCGAAGTATGAGCGTCTAACGTAGCCGTCATAGAGTTTGTGTTTCTGCTTGTTCACTCTCCAGTCCTTGTAGTCTTGCCAAGGATAATCGAAGCCAGTGCCGTTCGCCTTGAATCCATTCAGGTCATGCGAGCTGAACGCTTGGAATATCCCTCGTAGAGCACCGACATTCGATCCGTCGTAGTGTTCTTTTTTTGCTATATAAATGCCGCGGATACCGCAATCGAAACCAGGTTTCGAGATCGAACGTTCAATCGCTGCCATCGCCTCGCTCTCCCGTTTGCTCATTTTTCCTGCGCCGTCACCTGCATATTTATCCTGGATCTCTTTGACGAGATTCTTCCCTTCCTGTTTCCAATCATGTTTACCGAACCAAGTTCCCGCCGTCGAGTATCGTTCGTTGTTCGTTTGGATGAGGATCTGTAGCCAGACATATTGATGTCGTCCGACGCTACCGAGGAACTCGATGATGTTCGAAATCGGGTCACTCTTCTGCTCCTCTTTCGTCTGGGTGGAATCGAGCTTATAGTCGACATAGGTTTTGATCGGGTACGGGTCAGGTTTCGTCAGTGTGTACGTACATCCGTTCATACTCCACTCACCCTTTTCGTGGAGGTATGGTGCGAGAGAGACATAATCTTTCACTTCGTGTACCTCGATATCAGGGTACTGAGCATAGATATGCGTTTCTATGGTTTTTTTGAATTTCGAAGGTGTCCGAATGAAGAACTTAACCGCACCTTCAAGTGAGACCATTTCGAGTGAGAACCAAGGTTTGACCTGCCCTCCCCACCAACGGTCATACCAATTTCCTTTGCTGCCCTGTTGGAATGCGTGCAGCACAAGCTCCATTGCCACGGGTGTTTTATCGACGATACGAGGAACGCGGACTTCGAGCATGATGAATTCGAAGTTTTTGCGGATGTAGAGGAGTTGTCGATATTCAAGCCAGAGCATTGCCGCGAGCCATACGAGAAGTATCGGCGCCCAAATGAATGCGGTCCAAGAGATAAGGTCGAAAACAAGCCCGATGACATGAAAGACCGGGTTATCGAAGAGTGCAAAAAATGGGTCGAACATAGTCATAGTATATCGCAGCAGTGTGGAATCCGCGAGAATCGTACGGGGAAAACAAAAAAGACCGCCTGAGCGGTCTTTTTCTGTCCCCACATTTTTTACGCGAGAGAGTACGTCCCATCCTTCCCTTTTTTGAAGTATTTCGGATTCTGGAGATTGACCAAGATCGTGTTGGGTTTCACATATCGCTCGCGCATGACGCGGTCGACAACGTCTTCTTTCGTCAGCGGTCCGTGCTTCTTAATGATTTCGGTGATGACGTCGCGAACAACTCCGGTCGAATAGCCCCACTCAGAGAGCGCATAGAGTCCGCGCCCGACAAGTACGAAACGTTTGTCTTTGATGAGTTCGTTGTGCGTTGTTGCAATGTGAGCTTTTTTGTCGAAATGTTCTCCGATCGCCTTCGCAACCTCGGTGAAGTGCATCGGACTTCCGTGCTTTCTGAGAACCAGGAATGCGTAATCTCGCACACCGCGAGCAGATACGTTCGGAGAATGCGCGACACCCCATTCCCCAAGCGGGTTCTTGCCGATCTTCTTCGAGAGCGAGAGCCAGCGTCGGAGCACCTCTTCGTTCTTGAACTCTTCTGAAACATCCTTGAGATGGTTGAGGAACATCTCGATCATCTTCGATTCCTCGATGAGTTGGTCGTCGGCGAGCGATGAGTAGAGTTTGCGGAGGGATTCGTGCACATACTCGGTCGTCTCTTTGTCTACGCTCCAGCGATGAGCGAAGTCATCGTCTTCTTTGTGTTTGGTGAAGAAATCACCAAGGACAAGAAGGAAATGTACGTGGTTCTGCGTGCTCTTGTCTGCAGATACATCAGAAAGGAATGTGTGTTCTGGGACGAGTGCACCGAGAGCGGTCATGACATTCTTGAGTTCGTCGAACACAGCCGTTTGTGTCTTGAATTCGTCAGACTTTCTTATCGTAGCGAGCGCAAAATTTTCGATCTGGCGAACACGCTCACGTGTGATGCTATAGCTTTCCCCGATGGACTCGAGTGTCATCTTTTTGACCTCGCTTCCGAGGCCGTAGCGCTTTGTGATGACATCAGCGGCCCGGCGCGGGAGTACCGACAGGAACATCTTTGTGACTTGCTTTGGTTTGAACGTGATAGTAACGGTACTCATGAATGATAAGAAATAAGAACCTCCAACTTTCTACGCTGGCAGAAAGACGGAAGCCACGGTTAATATGTGCGGTATTGACAGTTTCCCTCCAATACTCGGTTGTTTATAGTTCTAGCACTACTGGATTAATTGTCAATCCCTGGATAAGTATTCTGATACCAATATTATACCCTTATTTTATAAGGTATTTTCGACTTCGAAAAATTATGACACAGCCCTCCTTACTTCAAGTTAAGTGATTTTGAAAGAATTCTCATCTCATCATCACTCACGGCGATGCCTGAGAAATCACCGTCGTAGTAGGGCAAATAGTTCTTGATCGATGCACCTGTCTCTGAAAGTGTCCCATGCCAATCAGTTCCGAAGGTAAGGATAAAGTCCTCTTTGCCCGCGGTTTCTCTCAAGAAGAGGTTCTCATCATCGCTATGAGCAGTGCTTGAAATCTCGAGTGCATCTACGCCATCACTACGGAGTTCCTCAAGCAATGTGGCCATTTCCCTCCTTCCACTTGCTATAGATTTCAATGAGATCCGCGGAGCGAGCGGGTGAGACAAGGAAGCAATTCCCCCGGATCTGTGTATCGCCTCAACTGCTTCAGTGATGTGAAGCGGAAAGTCATACGTAAGCACTCCGCTGACGAACGGATTTGCCTCTTCGGTATTTGCAACTATCCCCTGTTCAACAAGAAAGCGCATCAATCCCGGCAATGAGAAAGTTGTCTCAGGCTCTCTGCTGAGTAGATCCCGAGAGATAAGTTTCTTGTTTGCATGCGAGAGTCTGTCATTGATCACAGGGACCGCAAGCAAGCAGCCTTTCTTTCTCGCTTCCATTTGTCTATCTAGAACGTAGAGTAGTTCATCACTATTATGGTTGATACCTAACCCTAGGAGGTGGTTCATTTTCCCATGGAAGTTGACCGATAGCTCTACTCCGGGGATGCAAATGATATCTGCATCCTTCGCGGCAGCAATCGCCGAATCAATACCAAGAACGGTATCATGGTCGGTGATAGCGTAACAAGAAAGACCCGCATGTTTTGCCATTCGAGCTATTTCCTCAGGTGAGTTCCTTCCGTCCGAAAATACAGTTTGGATCTGTAGGTCGATGCGACGGATTTCCGTCATAAGACGATGCTGATTATCTTTCCTTGCACATAGATGACTTTCTTTGGGGTCTTCCCTTCGAGCCATCTTGCGATATTCGGGCGTTCGACAGCGGTCTTCTTGATCTCATCTTCCCCAATGCTTCGATCGACCTCGATTGTGTCACGAAGTTTTCCGTTTATCTGTATCGCAACGGTCATTTTATCCGAAACAGTTTTCCCTTCGTCGTATTTCGGCCACGGTTCATTGTAGAGCTCGGTTGCATTCCCTATCATGGTCCATAGCTCTTGAGTGACATGTGGCGCAAAGGGAGCAAGTAATTTCAGGAGTGTCTCATAAGTGACCTTCGGCAGTTTCGGAAGTTTTTCGATATGGTTGAGTAGAATCATCATTTGCGCAATCGCTGTATTGAATGCGAATGATTCAATGTCTTCACCAACTTTCTTGATACTTTGATGGACTAGTACTTCTGTTTCTGTGATATGAGTACTTGCGTCGACAACGTTCCGTGACAGTCTCCAAAGTCGCTCAATCATTCTACGGGCACCCATCATGTTGTCAGTTGACCACGCAATCGACTGATCGAACGGTCCCATGAACATCTCATAAACACGCAGAGAATCAGCGCCGAATGTCGCAACAATGTCATCAGGATTGATGACATTACCATAGCGTTTACTCATCTTCCTTCCGTCTGATGCCTGAATGAGTCCGACATTCTGAAGTCGCATGAATGGCTCATCATAATTGACCACTCCGATGTCGTATAAGAATTTGTGCCAGAATCTCGCATAGATCAAATGCCGTGTCGCATGCTCAGCTCCTCCGACATAGAAGTCAACTGGTGACCACTCAGCCTCTTTTTCTTTGTCTACCAACTTTAGATTGTTGTTCGGGTCGATGTAGCGAAGGTAGTACCACGAGGATCCTGCCCATTGCGGCATGGTGTTTGTCTCTCGTCTGTATCTTTTCGCGCGCACGTCTGCCTGCGGCAATGTCTCGAATTCATTCTCAGCGTTAATGTAGCCATAGACATTGACCCATTCCGTTATACCAGCGAGCGGGCTTTCTCCCGTGCCGGTTGGTTCATAAGCATCAACTTCTGGGAGCATCACTGGTAGCTCGCTATCTGCGACTGCGTAGGGTTTGTGTGACTCGTCAAACACGATCGGGAATGGCTCACCCCAATAGCGTTGTCGGGCAAAGACCCAATCTTTCAGTTTGTATGTTGATGTCAATTTCCCCCCGACTTTCTCAGTGATCGCTTTTTTTGCTCCGTTACTTACAAATCCGTTGAATGTTCCGGAGTTAATCAATATTCCATCGCCAGTATATTGCTTACCGTCTACTAGCAAGTCAAAGCAAAGTTTGTGCAGTTGATCAGTAATCTTGCGTGCGACTTCTTCTCTGGTGAGCCACTCGACAGTGAACTTACCTTTTTCGTTATCTTCAAGCTTCGGTTCCGATACCACATCTGATTCCAAGATAAAGTAGAGACCCTTGGCTTTAATTTCTCTGTTAATGCCCTTTGAGTGGGCAATATAATGGTGATATACCGACTGGGTCACCGCTTCATATCTGACATGAGTGTAGCCCGTCTCTTCGACTATCTCTCGCGTTGCGCAAGCAACATCATCCTCCCCATTCTCTTTGCCTCCACCAATAAAAAGACTTCCTCCTGCAGACTCGCCCCAGTTGAGCGAAAGGAATCTGTCGTTCTTTTTGTCGTGTACTATCGCAACAATACTTTCACGTTTCTCCTCATTCTCGTGCGGTGTGCCGGTAACAGGCTCAATGACCTCTATAACGGGTAGCGCGTACTTTCTTGCGAAATCACCGTCTCGTTCATCATGTGCGGGAACGGCCATAATCGCACCTGTGCCGTAACTTGAGAGGACGTAGTTTGCTATCCAGACAGGGATCTTCGTGTTGTTTGCAGGGTTCTCAGCAAAAATGCCAGTAGAGATTCCTTTCTTTTCTGCTACATCTCTGTAGTCCGCAGCACGTGTTTTTTCCTCGTCCAAGGTTTCCGTGATGAATGCACGAACTTCCGATGAGGGTTCCCATCCCAAGGTAATCCATGTTGCCGCCAGCTCAGCTGAGATTGCGATGAAGGTCGCACCGAAGAGTGTATCGGGACGGGTCGTGAACACTTTGACCTTGTGTTTACCGTCTTCTTGTCCAGCAATGCCGAAGAGAGGAAATTCGATCTCAGCTCCGTCACTCTTTCCGATCCAGTTGCGCTGGCTTTCCTTGATGCTTTCGGGCCAGTTGAGTTTGTCGAGGTCGACCAGCATGCGATCGGCATATTTAGTGATCTCGAGCACCCACTGTCGGAGTGGTTTCTTCTCGACTTTCGTGCCGCATCGTTCACATACGTCACCGTCGAGGTCCTCATTCGAAAGACCGGTCTTACATGATGGACACCAATTGATTGGTTCATGGCTTTCGTATGCGAGACCCGCCTTGAAGATCTGCTTGAATATCCACTGTGTCCATTTATAGAATTTCGGGTCCGTAGTATTCACTTCGCGCGACCAATCATAGTTGAAACCAATCTTCGCGAGTTGCTCTTTAAATCGCTCGGTATTCTTTGCGACGGCATCACGTGGGTGAACCTTGTTCTTCAGCGCATATTGTTCTGCTGGCAATCCGAACGCGTCCCAGCCCATCGGATGAAGGACATTGTGTCCAGTCATGTGCTTGTAACGTGAATAGATATCAGTGGCTATATAGCCCTTTGGGTGTCCGACATGAAGCCCTTCACCTGAGGGGTACGGGAACATATCGAGCACGTAACTTTTCGGTTTTCCAGGAGTTTCCTCGGTCTTGAAGAGTCCGGATTCTCGCCAGTGTTTTTGCCATTTCCCTTCTATTTCGTTGTGGTCGTACTCCTTCATTCCTTCATAATACGGCCTAACAAGGCTTTCGCGCAACACTGAGCCTCAAGGAATGCGATTACCCTTTACAAAGTTGATAAAAAATAGTATAATCCCTATTAGGTTCTTCATCAACGATATTCACCGGAGGGTTCATGCATCACTATTCTGAATACCACACGCTCGCCGTCTTCATTTCGGTGCTTGGGGTTGCGCTCGTCGCAGTACTCGGCTACCTGATCGTGCGATTCTTCTTTGGTGTGCCGATCGGCAAGCTTTTCGCACTGCTGCTCGCCTCATCCGACGAAGAGCTCCCCCGCGGCCTCGATCAGTACGCCGCACGCATCGCGGAAGACGTGAAAAAAGGAAAGATCCGCTACAGCTAGCTGTCTCAATCAAGGAGGTCATATGAACATTCTCAGAGCGATCATCTCCCTCGTGATGGAGATGATCAGACCCGATCCGTGCGACAAGGTGTGTCCGCTGTGCAAGTGTCGCAGCACCATGTTGTTCGATGGTGTCTGCCAGGAATGTGCTTTCGCTGGCAAACGACTCACTCGGCAGTGATTTCCCAGTTCGAAGCCCCGCGCATCTCGCGCGGGGCTTTTCATACCATCTCCTGCTTAGATCTTGAATTCGATCACGTCCCCGTCTTGAACGATGTATTCTTTCCCTTCGGTCCGAACAAGTCCTTTCTCGCGAGCTTCAGCGTACGAGCCTGCATCAAGCAGTGCTTTCCAGTTGATCACATCAGCTCGAATGAACTTATCTTTGAAATCGTTGTGGATCGCGGTTCCTGCGATCGGTGCGGTCGATCCCGTTTTAATGGTCCATGCGCGAGTCTCCTCGACTCCGGTCGTAAGAAAAGTAGAAAGACCAAGAAGTTTATATGCAGCCACGATCAGGTCATCGATACCGTCACCTTTCGCGCCAAGTTCTTTCGCGAACATCTTTTTCTCATCTCCTTCGAATTCCGAGAGTTCTTCTTCGATCTTCGCGTCAACAATCACATATTGATCACCGCGCTTCTTGAAGAATTCAAGTAGCTTGGTGAAACGCTCATCATTCATCTCATCAAGATTCTTCCCCCCAGCTTTTTTATTCAAAATATAGAGAAATGGCTTAGTGGTGAGCAGGTTGAGTTGCTTCACGATCCTTGTTTCTTCTTCATCAAGTTTTACGCTGGATGCGAGTTGCTCTGCCTCGAGGGCAGCTTTGATCTGTGTGCAGAGTCCGTGCTCGCGTATCGCCGCTTTGTCACCTCGCTTCACGTCGCGTCCGAGATTCTCGAGGCGTTTCGTAACAGTCTGTAGGTCTGCAAGGATGAGCTCGAGGTTGATGACTTCTATGTCGTGCACAGGGTCTATTTTGCCGTCTACATGAACGATGTCAGTCTCTTCGAAGATGCGAACTACTTGTCCTATCGCATCGGTCTCACGGATGTTCGCAAGGAACTTGTTTCCCAGCCCCTCCCCCTCTGAGGCACCTTTCACGAGTCCAGCAATGTCGACAAATTCAACGACTGCGGGTACGGTTTTCTTTGTCTTAGAGAATTCAGAGAGCAACTTGAGGCGTTCATCGGGCACAACCACAACACCGACTGACGGGTCTATCGTTGCAAATGGGTAATTTGCGATAAGGATATCCTTACGCGTGAGTGCTTTGAATAAAGTAGACTTGCCGACATTCGGGAGTCCTACGATGCCGACGGAGAGTGACATATTGGGATTATTTTTCGCTCATTAACTTCTGTATCTGGTCTTTGTACTCTTCCATCACTGACATGGTTGCCTTCATTTGATCCTTGCCGCTGTCCATCTGAGCTTTAATTTTCATGGCGATCTCCTGGAACAGCTCCGGGTTCTTTGTTACGATTGCGACGATCTTATCCTGCTGCTCTTTCGGGATATTCCCTAGTTTGCTTTGGATCAGTTTTTTCATCAGTAATTCTTTGAACATATGTATTTGAATTGATTACGGTTTAGAACTTCGAGTATATCGTAGTTTAGAAAACACTCAAGCTTCGCCAGTCGCAACAAGTTCGAAGCCACAAGGAGCGATACTCGCGATATGTAAGGACTGTACTTTGAGCTGGTTCCTGAGCGATGCCAAAGAAGAAATTTCCCGACTCTCCGAAGCGATTATGCAATGCCTAGTCTGCCCTTGATCTTCTTAACGACGTCTTCGATGTTCCAGTCTGATTTGACGAGGAAATCATACGAACCTGCCTCCGTCGCCATTGCGACCTTCTCGGGGTCATTGATATTGGTAAGGAGTATCACTGCTGCAGTTTTGCCAAATTCGGCGTCCTGACGCAATTTTTCAAGCATCGTGAGTCCATCCATAATCGGCATCATGAGATCGAGAAGTATTAGGTCAGGGTGCTCCTTTAGCGCAAGATCAAGGCCCTCTTGGCCGTTCTTTGCCTGAAAGACGGTAAATCCTTCGAATGAAAGAATGTCAGTGACCGCATTGCGAAGCGGAGCCTCATCTTCAACTATCAGTATCTTCTTGTTGAGCTTTTCTCCCATGATATTATCTTATGCCTGTTCCGGCTTTTGCGAAAGTGCATACTCGATATCATTGATGATCTGATGAATATCATAGTCTGCCTTCGTGTAATAGTTTGAAACGCCCAATTGGATATAGGAACGAATATTCGTGGATGATGCAGTATTCGAGACTACAAAAATCGGGATTGAGCGCCATTCCGGGTGGTTCTTCAGCTCGACCACGAAGTCTAGACCGTTTCCCGTCCCAAGTAAGTAGTGGTCAAGCCAGATCACATCGACGTACTTGAGGTTTTTTAACTCTTTCAGACCATCTTCAACTGTGGAAACAATTACTGGTTCAAAGTCACGACCTGAAAATGCCTCCCTCACCGCTTTGGCGAGCTGTCGTTCGTCTTCAAGTATCAATATCGTCCTTTTTTTCTTTTCTTCCATATATAGTGTTATATTATCACTCTTTCCATCAAATCGGTACTTTACAGGATTAACTAGCCGAGGCCCTTCGTGCCACCCTTTTTTGGCATACCCGCAAGTGGCAGTAAGACATGGAATGTAGTCCCCTCATTCTCTGCTGACTCGAACCAGATCTTTCCGCCGGATGATTCGACGATTGCCTTAACGATGTACATGCCGAGACCTGTGCCTTCAGTATCCTTTTGGCGGACGTTGTCAGCACGAAAGAGTTTCTCGAAAATCTTCCCGTGTTGCGACTTCGGAATACCGTAGCCGTTATCAGAAACTCGAATATAGAGTTGATTACCCTGTGTTGCAATTTCGGCGACGATATGGCCTTCCGGTTGGGTGTATTTCACTGAATTCGAAAGGAAATTCTGGAAGACAATACGAATGAGTTTAGAATCTGCCATGTAGCTTGCGGGTGCCGTTGCAAAGATCTTTTCAACGGTCTGTTTCTTCTCGTTGATCTGTGGAGTGAGTTCGCCGAGTACGCTCTCGCAAATCTCCACGAGATTGACCGCTTCCGGTTCAATGGCAAATGTACCTAGGTCGATACGGGAGACATTGAGAAGTGCATTGACCAGCTCGACCATACGAAGATTTCCTGCGTATATCTCTTTGACGTACTGCTTCTGCTTGTCGTTTAGTTCTCCGACGTATTTTGACAAAAGCATCTCCGAGTACCACCGAATTGCAGATAAGGGTGTGCGGAGCTGGTGTGACGCCAGTGAGACGAATTCTGTTTTCGCTCTGTCGACTTCCTTGCGTTGTGTTATGTCTTGGCAGAGGCTGACATAGAAAAGCACCTGACTTCCCTCTCTGATCGGGTAAATGGATAGTTCAGCATGGTAAATTGTACCGTTCTTGCGCTTATTGGTGATGTCTTCGGTTGTGAATGTGAGACCAGCGCTGATTTTCTCCCACATCGCGACAAAGATGTCTGCCTTGGTCTCTTCACTTTTGAGGAGTCTCGGGTTGCGCCCTAATGCTTCAGAGTCGGTATAACCGTTAAGTTCGACCCAAGCTGGATTCACATATACGAGCGCACCATCAGGGGTAGTGATGGAAACAGCCTCAGTCGATGAGTCGACTGCCTTTTGGAATTTGCGCGCATTCTGTACTTCGCGCTCGATCTTGTTCTTGGCATCCTCTAGTTCATTCGTTCTTGCTTCCAACACCTCCTGGACACGACGTACATTGGAAATGTCCTCGGTGATCCCCGACACACGCTCCGGTTTTCCGCTCGCGTCGGTCTTCATCTGCCCTTTATCGGCAACCCACTGATATTCACCGTTCTGTCGCTTGAAACGATATTCGATAGCATACTCAGGAGTGCGTCTTGCGATGTGATACTCCATGCTACGTTTCACTCCGTCGAGGTCATCGGGATGCACACTGTTCATCCAGAAGTCGATGGTTTCTTCTTTGTCTCTATCAGGATAACCGAGCATAGACATCATCCTTCCAGAAAAAAAGACCGTTTTCTTACCGATGTCGTAGTCCCAGAAGCCCAGTCCTGAGCCAATCATCGCACGGATATATCGATCTTCTCCGGTTCCCGCGATGTTTAATGCCTCTCCGGCTTTCTTCGCGAATCGATTATACTGCGGGATGACCAAAAGTAGCATGATCCAGACAATAACTGCCTCTACAATCGCAGTCACCCCGATGATCAAGTACGCATATTCCGCGAGCGAGGAGGAAGGAAGCCAGTACGCGAGCCAGCCGGTTACCGCTCCCCCGATAATCAGCGTTATCGGGGCAAAAATTAACAGTAATACGCCGCCATGTGGACGACCTACTTCACTGAGTTTCTTTCGCCCTTCTTGTAGCGGTTCTTGCTCCATACGACTTCCCTAAATAAAGAGAGTTGAGTGCTCATTCATTGTAGCATGACTTTGGAGAATGCCGAGAGGTGCCGTATCAAAACTGTGAAGAGTATGCGATGAGAAGTACGACACCGATGAGCGTGAGGATCCCGAGCGTGATGAGAGCCTGTGCGATTCGCAAATTCCGTACACCTTCGCTCATTGGGGATGATGTGACTTTTAGTGACTGATAGAACCGGACAGTAAAGATAAGCGTGAACGGCGTGGTAAGGAAACCAACAAAGATGCCGACAATCGGGATGAGCCCAAGAATGAAATTCGCGATCATCACCACTATCATCGCGACCAAATAGTATAAGAAAACTTTCCAGAGTCTCCCTTGCACCAATGCGGCACTGTGTCGCAGCGCGCCCATGCCCTTCTTTCCGTCTATGACTACCGCTATTTGCGCGAATCCGTACCAGATACTTGCGATGATTCCTGGAATGATAAAAAGCGCGAAACCCCCGATGATCGCAAGACTGGCAAGTATCGCGACCCCAAAAAGTGGCAGGATATATGGCAGTGACTTGCGCAATGCCTCCATGTAGGAAAGAGTCCAGCCGAGCTCGACCTCTTTTATTAGCATGATCGTTGCAACATACATAACGACACACATGAAAATGAACGCTAGAGCCAAGAGTATCCCTGCCCCAAGCATCATTGCCGGATTCATCGCCATGAATACCGTACCCACGCCCCCAACGATCCCCAGAAGAAAGATAAGTACGACCGGAAGCACCATGATCAAGATCGATTTCCAGATATTCCGCCAAAGTTCGTCGAATGATGAGCGAAGGAGTTCCATAATTGGCGGAAGAGCAATGGTAGTATTGCTCACTCCGCTCAGTGTTTCATTGACTAAGTTTTCCTCCCAACCTTTTGCTAAGAGTTCAGCTTTGATATCGGCATCGAGCACTCCGCGGATTCGTTCGGCTGCGATGTAGCTGATAAGAGTCTGTTTGTCCATAGTGGAGAATTATGTGATTAGCCGAATGTCAGCGTATAAATATCAAGTCCACCGGCTTCCGGGGTGAGTTCAATGGTGTGGTCGCCATACCCTGCATCGATATCCACGATATCATAGAAACGCTCGCGGTCGACATAGAAGACCGATTCTCCCTTTTCGATGCGGATGTCCTTTCCGGAATTCGTTGCATCAAGCGGCTTTCCGTCCAGCAGCACTTTCACTCTGATGAGTTTTTGTGACCCCATGATGGTGTAGACCTGCTTTGCATGGAATCGGTATATCGCAGACGTGTGTTCAGTGAGATTTTCAGCATAGTCGCGTGTGATCTTCCATCCCCCAAAAAGATATTCCATGTTGAGTTTTGGGTCAGATAATGTGTCGAATGTCTGAATACCGTCTTTGCCTGTCGTGCCGTTTGCGAGGTTCTTGTTACGCGCTGACCCGAAGAATGCTTCACTTGAGCCAAGCTGGGAGAGGTCTGCGGTGTCGACGGTGAGTTTCGAAATCTTCTGGTCGAGAGGAGCTGGTAATTTAAGCTTCGCAGCACGGTCATTGAGAAGAGAAAGCAACTTCTTCTCTGTTGCTTCATAGGAACCTTCTCCGGAATGGTCGTAAGCTATACGACCATCAAGGTCGATAAGGTAAAGGTGAGGCCAGGTTGCATTCTTGTACGCAGTCCACGTCTCTGCGCCGTTGTCGATCACGATCGGATACGGCATGTTGTGACTATATGCGAACTGATCGACGATGGTCTTTGAACGCTCGAATGTGAATCTCGGAGTATGAATAGCAACGATTGTCAGTCCATAATTATGGTATTTCGCATACCAATCATTGAGGTATGGGATAGTCCGAACTGAGTTGATCGATGAAGTAGTCCAAAACTCGACCAATACGATCTTCTTGCCGCGCAGGTCTTTGAGTAAGAACGGATCAGTGTTGGTGAAGCCTCCGGGTCGTACGAATTCCGGTGCTAGCTTCCCCGAGAATGGTGTTGGTGTGGTGGATACCTCAGCGCCGGTCCTGTCTGTAGGTTTCTTGGGGAGCGCTGTCCAGTCTTCGATCACAGCGCCAGAGGATGATGCGGCAACCACTGAATCAGTTGTCGAAGAAGCGGATTCGCTTGAATCGGGCGAGTTTGAGTCCATTCCCCCGAGCCAATATGAGAATCCTGCTACCACTGCTATCACGATGACCAGAGGAATGAATTGTTTCTGTGAAAGATACATGATGATGGAATGATTAAATGATCGCCTCGGTGATACCAAGTGCGCTGTTAAGAAGGATGAGAGCAATGATAACGGCGATCAACAAGATGCCATTCTTGATGATGTGTGGGTGCTGTACCCTGATCTTAATGAATATGGCCAGTCCGAGCGCGAGCGTTAATATCGCTGCGAGGATGAGATAGATCATCGTCGAAGTCTGTCGCGGTGAAGCTAGCAGTGTGGCCGCGAAACCAGAGTGCACCGTGGTGAGAATGGGTGAATCAATCGGTGCGACATCGTCAGCGACCGACAGTTTTTGACTACTTGCACCTGCGACCGAAGTTGTACTGCTCTCATTTCGACTCAAAAGTGTCGGTGTTGGTGGTGTGGGCGTAGTAGAGACAGTCGTTCGAGTGGCGACTTCAGTCACTGGCTTCGCAGTGGTCGCTTTTTTAATATCGTTCTCCCTGGATGATACAAGTGTTACTAACGCATCAACGGATGTCGAAGCGACTCCTGTACTGCGCGCAATGAGAGACGGTCGTCCGAATTCTTGAACGACGAAGATCGCATCCTTTCCCTTGTACATTCCCTTGGCAGTGGCAATTCCGATTTCGGTATAGTTCGCGTTCATTATGTTTGCACGGTGGGTCGGCGAGGCAAGCCATGCCTCAGTGACGTCCTTCGAATCAGTGAAATTGACCGCAAGATTTTCACCAGCAGCAGCATAGTCGTACCCGACCTGCTCGAACCAGTACCAGGGAGTTTTTCCATCCGGTGAGTTGTGAGCAAAGTACCCCTTTGCCGCCATGTCATCGGCCTTGAGTTGAGCGGCTTTTTCAAGGACTGAGCTCACCCTTAGTTGTCCGAGCTTTTCGCTGCTACGAGTATTATTGGTTTCGTCCACGAGTACGGTGGCGAATATTGCTGCAAAGTAGTTGCTATTCGGCAATATGAAGAGTGTGTGAGCCAGGAAGAATCCTTCTACGGTAAAAATGAAGGCAAGAAGAAGCAGTGCAAAACGAAGACGCAAAAAATGCGGCTGAAAGTCATTAGCTTTCGACGGTATGAAGTGATCCTTGATCCGTCGGAGGGTATTGTTCACACTGAACATTATAGCACAAAATAGTGCTAATTACAATAGCAAAAGGAATATAGGCCTTTGTCTACCCCATACGCCTTAGACCAAAATCACTGTTTCAGTCTTTCCGATCTCTAGAAACCCAGTTTCTACCGGAAAAACCTTTTCTGGCTTCCCTTCCTCGCGTACGACGATGTCACCCTTCACGAGCGTCGTGATGAGCGGCATGTGGTGCCCGAGGATGGTCATCTCTCCTCCAGCAGCCGGAACAGTCACGGAGATCGCTTCTCCACTGTGCAGTACCTTGTCTATCTGTGCGATGGTGAGTTTCATATGAGTAGTATTTGTTTTCGAATGTATGTATTTCGTATCCTGAGTCTCAACCTTGGTGCGAGACGTCCGATACTGAATATTTCCATCCTACATCACTTCGTCGATAGTACCCTTCATGTAGAATGATTGCTCCTCTTTTGCGTCGTGCTTTCCTTCTAGAATCTCCTTCACTGAGCGAACAGTCTCTTCAAGGGTAACATACTTACCCGGTGTGCCAGTGAAAGCTTCACCGACGAAGAACGGCTGTGATAGGAATTTCTGGATCTTGCGTGCGCGGTACACAAGAGTCTTGTCTTCGTCTGAGAGCTCTTCGATCCCGAGGATAGCGATGATGTCCTGGAGGTCTTTGTAGCGCTGGAGTATCTGCTTTGTCTGGGTTGCTACGCGATAGTGTTCCTCTCCGACGACGAACGGATCGAGTGCTTGTGAAGAAGATTCAAGCGGGTCGATGGCAGGATAGATACCGAGTGATGCAAGCGGGCGTGAGAGCACAACAGTCGCATCAAGGTGAGCGAAAGTAGTTGCAGGAGCAGGATCTGTGAGATCGTCTGCTGGGACATAGACTGCCTGAACCGAAGTAATAGACCCCTTTGAAGTCGAAGTGATGCGCTCTTGAAGTTTACCCATTTCCTCTGCCAGTGTCGGCTGGTATCCCACTGCCGATGGAACACGACCAAGGAGAGCTGAGACTTCTGAGCCTGCCTGTGTGAAGCGGAAGATATTGTCCATGAAGAGAAGCACATCTTTCGACATCTCATCGCGGAAATGCTCTGCCATGGTGAGACCAGAGAGTGCGACGCGGGCACGTGCGCCTGGGACTTCGTTCATCTGTCCGAAGACAAGAGCAGTTTTCTCGAGGACCCCAGATTCTTTCATTTCAAAATAGAGATCGTTTCCTTCGCGGGTACGCTCACCGATACCGGCGAATACCGAATAGCCGCCGTGTTCGGTTGCAATGTTTCGGATGAGCTCTTGGATAAGCACGGTCTTTCCGACTCCTGCGCCTCCAAAAAGACCCACCTTACCACCTTTGATGAACGGGGTCATCAGATCTATTGCCTTGATTCCGGTCTCGAAAATCTCGGTCTTTGTCGCCTGCTCTTTGAATGATGGAGGTGCACGATGGATCGAAGCGTATTTGTAGTCACCTTTTGGAGCGGGCATATTGTCGATCGCTTCTCCAAGTACATTCCATATGCGACCAAGTACGTTCTCGCCGACAGGTGCCTGGATGGGCTTACCTGTCGAAATGACCGTGTCTCCACGCTTCAGTCCGTCGGTGGATTCCATCGCTATGGCGCGGAATACGTTGCCACCCATGTGTGATGCCACCTCGAGTACGGTTACCTTCTCTCCTGAGACGGCATGAAGTGCGGTGTACACCTCCGGGATGTAATTATCGAAATGCACGTCGACGACAGCACCGATGATCTGCTTGATGGTTCCTTTTTCGGAAATTTCCGCTGCATGAGTTTTCTTGTGTTTTGTTTCCATATGTTTACTATTCGTCGTCGTCATTATAATCGTCTTCCTCTTCTTCATCTCCAAGTGAGCGATCGCTTGCATTCATCCTGAGGGTCTCGAGCTCTTCATCCTCTGTGAATGCCATGTATTCTTCGCTATCAGGACCATACTCATCCGAGATTATTGTTGCTATCTCATCAAGCCAAATATTCACTTCTTCGAATCGCTTTGCTTTAAAGATCAGTTCTGTGCATTTTCGAGCGTTCCTGATCTTCGTTGCAATCGCATCATCCTTCCCGTTCACCTGAACATAGTACTCGGTCACCAAGGAAAGCGCGTCTTCGTTATCTGTGTCCTCCAGCGCATCAACAACGTCTTCGCGTGCGATATCTCCCCCAGCTATTACTTCTTCTTCGTCCATAATGATTGTGAAAATGATTAAAAATCGACGACGCGCATGGACTCCATGCCACCTACGATCTCAGAGACCTCTCTGGTGATCGTCGCTTGTCGTACTTTGTTAAAGTATAGTTTCAGTCCGCGTGAAATGTCACCCGCGTTGTCTGATGCGTTCTTCATCGCGAGCATGCGCGCAGAATGTTCAGAAGCATTGGACTCAAGAACGGAATGGTATATCTGTATATTGAAGAGTGCCGGGACAAGCTCAGAAAGTATCTCTTCAGGCGAAGGCTCGAAGGTCACCTCCTTCACAGGGTCGACGTCGCTCGCGCCAAGCTCGGAAAACTTCCCTTCTTTCGGAAGGATGCCGCGAACTGCCTCCTCGACGCTCTTGAATGTGACTGGAAGGAGTTTGCGGGCGTATACTTCCTGCCGCAAAGTAGAAATGAAGTTCGTGTAGACGATGTACGCTGCGTCGAAGTTACTGTCGAGATATCCGTCCTTCACAAGGTTCGCGAGTGGTTTGATGTCGTCGAATACTACTTTGTCTCCCCATTTCTCATAATGAGCAAGTACCTCCCATTCACGCTTTACGAAATGCTCATGAGCCTTTTTACCGATCGTTACGAGCACGGTGTTTCCCTTATCGAGGTTGTTCTCGGACATGAAGCGGTAGGCGTTCTTGAGAAGAGAAGCTCCAAAGCTTCCAGCAAGACCTTTGTCGGCGGAGACAATAACCACAAGGGTTCGCTTCACACTCCGTTCGTTCATCAAGGGGTGCAGCATCGCCTCTACGCTGCCTGAGATGGTCTGCAGGATACGCATCGCAGAAAGTGCATACGGACGAGTGCCGAGTGCAAGTGACTGTGATTTGCGCATCTTCACGGCTGAAACAGCCTCCATCGCCTTCGTGACTTGGCGGGTCTTGTCGATACTTTTTATCTTATTTTTGACTGCTTTCAGTGACATGAGTTATTTCGTGAACAGCTCAGGGTGTTCGCCCTTGAATGTTGCGGTTGCTTCTGTGAGTGCTTTCTGTGAGTCGTCGGAAAGTTCTCGTGATTCACGGATGGTCTTAAGAATCTCCGGATACTGTGTCTCGAGCATCGCAAAGAATTTTGATTCGAGTTCTCCCACCTTCGATTTGTCGGCATCATTGATGAGATTCGCACCTCCGACATAGATGATAGCAACCTGTTTTTCGAATGGAAGCGGCACATGTTTATCCTGCTTTAATATCTCGACCATGAGCTTACCTTTCTCGATCCGCTTCTTGGTCTCCTCGTCGAGGTCTGATGAGAATTGGACGAACGCTTCGAGTTCACGGAACTGCGCGAGTTCGAGTCGGAGCTTGCCTGCAACTTTCTTCATTGCTTTGGTCTGTGCGGAAGTACCGACTCGGGACACAGACACACCAACGTTGATCGCCGGGCGAATGCCCTTGTTGAAGAGGTCGGTCTCGAGGTAGATCTGACCGTCAGTGATCGAGATCACATTGGTCGGAATATACGCGGATACGTCGTTCTCTTGGGTTTCGATGATGGGGAGTGCGGTGAGCGAACCACCACCGAGCGCGTCAGAAAGACGGGCTGCACGTTCGAGTAAACGTGAGTGGAGATAGAAGATATCACCCGGATAAGCCTCGCGACCGGGAGGGCGGCGGAGGAGAAGTGACATCTGGCGGTATGCAACGGCATGCTTCGAAAGATCGTCGTAAATGACAAGTGCATCCTTGCCGCTATCCATGAAATATTCACCGACCGCCGCTCCGGCATATGGGGCCAGGAACTGTAGTGCGGCCGAAGAAGAGACCGGGGCAGAGACTACGATCGTGTAGTCCATCGCACCTTTATCGCGAAGTTGCTGTACGATGCGCGCGATCTTTGAATCCTTCTGTCCGATCGCGACATAGATGCAGATCGGTCGATTCTCAGGTGCTTCATTGAGCTGGTTGAGGATTGCGTCGATAGCGATCACGGTCTTTCCCGTCTGTCTGTCTCCGATGATAAGCTCACGCTGCCCACGACCTATGGGGATCATCCCGTCGATCGCCTTGATCCCTGTATGGAGCGGAGTATTAACGGACTTTCGTTCGATAACACCATACGCTTTCCGTTCGATCGGATTCTGCTGCTTCGTATTGATAGGTATCCCGCCGTCGAGTGCTTCGCCTAAGGGATCGATGACACGTCCGATGAGTTCTTTGCCGACCGGGATCGAAAGGATCTTCCCTGTCGCTTTGACGGTCATTCCCTGCTTCACTCGGCGAGCGTCTCCAAGCACGACCACTTTAACGGAGTCTTCTTCGAGGTTGAGTGCCATACCCAAGAGTACTGAGTCCTCTTCAAGCGTATGCTCGAGAGACTTCCCTTCGCCAGTTTCGAACATCACCATTTCCGACATCATCACCCCGTCGAGACCGTCTACCTCCGCGATTCCGTCTGCAGCTGTGACAACGACACCGACCTTCTCAAGTTCGGGCTTCGCGCTGTGGGCTGCGATCTGTTTCTTCAGTTTTTCTACGATATGTTCCATATGTCTTATAGTTCCGCTTATTTGGTGATGTGCTGGTAAAGTTCGATGAGTGCTCTCTTGTAGCTTTGATCGATGCGCTGTCCTCCTGTCCTGATGATCGCCCCTCCCACAATCGTGTCATCTACAGTGCGCTTCACGTGTTTGTGGTCTGCTGAGAGGATCCTTTTGTACGGATCGACCTTCAGGAGCTTTTGGACCTCAGATTCTGTTATCGGTGAGGAGGTCACTACCTCGATGGTGCTTTTCTTTGCGTCACGCTCATGGAGTTTCGTGAACGAGCGAAGTATCTTCTTGAGCAGGTGGTCGTGACCGTTCTCGTGCACTATGGTGAGAAGACGCTCCACGAGCTCCGTCTCTTTCTCCGGCTGCTCCTTCAACAGCTCCTCGAGTGCATGTGCATAATGTGCTGCGCGCATGATCTAGGCGGTCTTCCCGCTGTTACGTAGTATCTTCTCAGCTGCAAGTACTGCCATCTTTGCTACCTCCTTCTCGCTTTCGCGGAGGATGTATGCTCGCTCTTCTTCGGCTTTCTTTCGACTATCATCCATCACTGCAGCGGACTTTTCCTGCGCTTCACGGAGGAGTCTGCGCTCCTCCTCAATTCCCTGTTTGCGTAGACCTTCGACGATCTTACCGCCGTCCTCGCGTGCGGAACGAAGAATTCCTTCCTTCTCGCCTTTGATGACCTGCTCGGCATCCTTTGCAGCCTTTGCCGCCTCGACTCCCTCCTTGATCTCTTGTTCACGCTTCGCGAGCATCACCATAATCGGTCTGTATGCGTAGCGATATAGTACAAAGAGTGCGATCGCAAAATTGATCATCTGTATGACCAGCAATTTCCACTCTATGCCGAATGCGTGAAAGATCTCCATGATAAGGGGGCCGAAAGGCGATTACAGGAAGCGAATAAGGAATGCCGCAACGAGTGCAATGATGCCGAGTGCTTCAGTGAGAGCGGCACCAAGGATCATCGTCGAGAAGATCTTTCCATAAGCATCAGGATTGCGACCGATCGCCTCAAGTCCCTTACCGACGAGTATTCCGAGACCGATTCCCGGGCCGATGACACCGAGACCTGCTGCGAGTGCCATTGCGATCAATTTTACTGATTCTATTTCCATATGATTTGGATATTACTTTGATAACTATTAATTCTACGTGGCGTACTTCGGGAGCACGATACTGTTCACTACAGAGTAACGGACAGTATCGTGGTCTCGACTAGTGGCCGGTGTCCATGATCGCCAGCTTGATGAAGAACAGTGTCAGCAAGGCGAACACCGCCGCTTGAATCAATCCGACGAACAGTTCAAAGAGCATGAATGGTGCAGGGACGACGTATGGTGCCAAGAACGTGATGATCATCACCAGTACGCTACCTGCGAAGATGTTGCCGAAAAGACGGAAAGAGAACGAGATCAGGCGGATCATTTCCGAGAGTAGTTCCAAGAGTCCGACGAACAGTCCTATCGGAGAACGGAAATTGAAGAACTTCCCCACATACTTCCAGAGTCCGAGCACCATGATACCAGTCACCTCAATGGTGACGAACGCGATGATCGCGAGGGCAAGTGGAATGTTGAGGTCGGTGTTGATCGCACGGAGGAGCGGGACCACCTCCCCTTCATGCGTATGGTAAACGATGCTTTCGACTCCCGGTATGAATTCGAGCCAGTTCCCGATGAGAATGAACAGGAAAAGCGAGATAAGAAACGGAGTGAAGCGGTCAGCGAGTTTCTTGCTCTCGAGCGATGATTCAACAAAGGTATGGGCTCCTCCGATCATTGTCTCCATGAGGATCTGGAATTTCCCCGGGATCAGCTTGATGGCTTTTGTGGTCAAAAATGCCAGAAGCACTATAAACAACACGACTACCCAGCTCATGAGTAGTGTGTTCGTCAGTGGTATGCCCATGACTCGGGTCAATTCTTCTGCCCGTATCGCAACGTGGATTCCTCCCTCCATATGTGGCTACACCGTAGCATATTCGATAGAAAAATGGAAGAAAATGGCCTTAAATGAGGTGGAAAAACACCCTTGACACACCATCATGAGAAGAGCAGAATAGAGTCTTGTTCATTTGTGCTTCACATTTGGGCAAATAAATAATCGTATGTCCGAAGGAGCGATGTACCGTGCGTTGAAATAGGAACGATCCATTTCAGTACACCCTAGATATCTCCTCCGGACATTAAGTGGCGAATAAAACGCCGCCTATGGACGATTTTTTGTTCCTTGTTAACCTGCTCTGTTCAAAACCTGGAGGTGTAAATTGCTTTATCGTACAAAAGAACTCTTCGCTCCCGAGAGCGACCGTCCCATGCGTGACCTCTTGGTAACTGCTGGGGTCCTCGGACTCCACCAGCCCGAGAAGATCGGTGGCCAACAACTGTGCAACTATTGTGCAGACGGATTCCGACCGCACTACAAGCGTTGGATCGCGAAACTCTGCTTCGCGAAGGGCGGCGATGATGCCTTCTTCCACACGCCTGGGGGCAATGGTGATCCGATGCGGTTCGCGTTCGAATCACCCCTCGCCTACTTCTCGTCAGACGACTGCGGCTTGTTCAAGACCCGTGAGGTCGTGCAGACGCTTGAATGGGCGACTGAGCTCGGCGTTGACGTCGAGCAGCACCGGCTGGTGCACCATTGGCCCTGCAAGGCAGCGCTTTCGATCGGTGTCTCGTTCCTGGAGTCAATCATCCTCGTTGCCAAGGGTAAGATGCGACTCAAGCATCAGATCCCGGGGCTCAAGGTATCCATGGAAGTCTTCATCGACTGGTCTGCAGACGAGTTCGAGGTTCATTCGCTCAGCAAAGAAGCACTGGTCAAGCTGATGCAGAACGACCCCCAGTTCAGCAAAGTGTGGGAGGATTGGCTCGCCTACGAAGACCGTGTCCGGCAATTGCCCGTGCTCTACAACTGGCAATCGCCTGCATGTACTGAGCAGCGGGTGGCGTAGTCTCGCCACCCACCTAACCAACTCCGCCGACCCGTTCGGCGGAGTTTTTTCTTGCCTCACACAGAAACCACCAGGAATTCGGGTTGTTTCTGTTTTTTATAGATCGTTACCGGTGTACGAGAGATTGAAACTTTTGTTGCAGAGTGGGAAGTCCGGCACCATCTCCCCTTCGACAACGTGCGGGAAAGCTTGCCAGTTGAGGAATGAAGGATCACGCACCTTCACACGAGATATCTTTCCATGTGTATCAGTCTTGACCACATAGACAATGTCACCTCTCCAGCCTTCAACGATACCGATGCCGACTGATCCGTGCGTCAGTTCCTTGTTTGCTGATGCCACCACATGTGGGCCTGCTGGAATCTCTTCGGTTGCCTTTCTGATGAGCGAGATCGAGGCATAGACTTCATAGATCTTTACCCAGAGTCGGGCTGACACATCGCCTTCAGTTCGAGTTGCCACCGGAAAATCGAGTTTTGGATATGCTGCGTAGGAAAAGTCTTTGCGAGCATCTTTTGCTACCCCAACCGCGCGAAGCGGTACTCCGACCACTCCATAGTCCTTTGCGATCTCGGGTTTCAATCTTCCGGTATTTTCCACTCGGTTTGCGAGGGTAATGCTCTTTTCTGCGATTTTGATAACCTCGTTGAAATCTTTTTCGATTGTCTTGAGTTGCTCAGAGAGTTGCTTGATCTCTCCTTCGTTTATGTCATGGCTTACTCCACCGATGATGATGGTCTTTCGCATGAAGCGGCTTCCTGTAAGGCGCTCAGCAATTTGCATGACCTGCTCACGTAGACGGCCTCCGTTTGCTCCCCCGAACGCATACGCGGTATCGAGCATGATGAAGCCGATGTCATTGAGATGATTTGCGATACGCTCGAGCTCGGCATAGATCACGCGAAGGTATTTCGCACGTTCAGGGACTTCAATCTGCTTCAGATCTTCTATTGCTTGTGCATAAGCGAGTGCGTGGCTCACAGTCGAGTCACCAGAGATATGCTCAGCGAGCTGAAGATGCTTCTCGGCTTCAAGATTCTCAAAAAGCTTCTCCACACCTTTGTGTACGTAGCCGAGTTGTGCATCGAGTTGCTGTATCTCCTCTCCGAGCACACTGAATACAAAGTGCCCTGGCTCGATGATCCCCGCGTGGACCGGACCGACAGGGATCTGATACATCCCCTCGCCTTTCACTTCGAAAAAGGGATATGAAAAATCATCGATGACTGGAGGTCGGACATTCCAGGAGGTGCTTTTGCGAAGCGGGTAGATATCTTTGGGCCAGTTCGCATGAATGACAGTGTTGCGTGCCCCGGGATGGCCTTCTGGGGTGAGCCCGAACATAGTCATGATCTCGTTCTCGTAGCCGGCGAACACGCGATGGCGCGAACCAAGTGAGAGGAATGAACCAGATGAAGAAACTGGGGTGGTAACAGTCAGAAACTTGTTCTGTCCGATAACGCCGAAGACATAATTCACCGTGAAAGTGCTCCCCGAAACTTCTTCTCCATAAACGGTGAGGAGTGAGAGTCGGCCGTCGAGATATAATGCCCCGACGACTTCCTGAATATGGTTTTGTTGAATAGTCGTGTGTGCATGGGCTCCGGACCACTTGATCGGGAATTCGCTCGGAATCTGTGTGAATAGAGTGGGTTCGTTCATATTAGTGAGCATTACCGTTTACAAGTAAAGATGCTTCCCCGATCAGTTTCGCGATCGATGCAGGAACATATAGCGATAGCACGATGAGAACCACCAGGATCACGAAAAGCGGGATGAGTGTGAGACTGTTATGCTCACCGATGGCGATCTCGCCATTCGGCTCTCCGTAGAGCATGAGCGCCGCGTGACGCAGGAATCCGACAAAGACGAGGATGAGCGCAAGGAGAAGTGCGACGAGAAGGTATATGGATGTATTCGTCGCAGCAGAGAGGATCGCGAATTTGCTCGCGAAGATACCGAACGGGGGCATCCCGACGAGGATGAATATTCCCAAAAAGAACACTATGCTCGTTTTGGGTAACGTTCTGATCATTCCGCGCACTGAATCGATCTTTGTCGAGCTATATTTCAAGAAGATATTCCCTGATGACATGAATAACATCGACTTAGTAAGTGCATGATAGATGATATGCAGGACTGCACCCATCGCTCCGATGCCTCCAACTCCAGTTCCGATTGCAATAAGACCCATGTTCTCGATACTTGAATACGCAAATAGGCGTTTGTAGTGTTTTTGTCTGAGTAGTGTGAAGGCGACGATTACTACGGATAGCAGTCCGAAGCCGATCATCAAGTTTCCGGCAAAGTGGTCAGCAGAAACAGTGTCAACGATACCTTTGAAGCGTACAAGTGCCAAGAATGCGACATTCAACAATACACCCGAGAGCAGAGCCGAGATCGGCACGGGTGCCTTCGAGTGGGCATCAGGAAGCCACGTGTGCATCGGGGCCAGACCGACCTTAGTTCCGAATCCAACAAGGATGAAGATGAATGCGACATGTGCGGCGAGCGGAGACGCACCTCCTGCGATCATGCGCAGGTCGCTCCATGAAAGAAGTGATTCCCCGCCGGTTGCGCCGATTGAAGCGATAAGCAGGATCATTCCAAAGAAACCAAGAAGAAGCCCGACAGAATTGATGACGACATATTTCCATGCTGCCTCTATCGATGATGTCTTGTTGTAGAAACTAATGAGAAATACCGTTGCAAGTGTGGTTGCCTCTATTGCGATCCACATGAGCACGGGGCTTGTTGTCGATGCTGCAAGGAACATCGCGAACAGAAATGCATTCAGAAGGATGTAGTACTCGCGCATCTTCTTGGGGGTGACATAGCCCTTCTTCTCCTCTTCCGAGAGGTAGCCCGACGAGTAAAGCATCGCATTCGTTCCCACAAAAGCAATGACAGAAAGAATGATAGCCGAGAGCGGGTCTAGCTCGAACCATACCGAAGAAGCGACCATCACTCCTGTGCTTGTGAGATATGCAGCAAAAAGTGAGAGTGCAAGGACTATCCCCATTGAAAGCATGCTGGCGAGCTCGATCCATTTGACTTGACGATCCTTGAGGCCGAAAGCGACTAGTGCTGACGCGAGCGGAAGAATGATGATGGTGAAAAGTAACATGGTATTAGTCTTCCTTGAGGTGAGTAAGGTGAGAAACCCTGAGAGTGCCGAAGCTCTGATGTAATCTGGAGATGAAGATGAGTGCGATGATGATCCAGATAGCGATGTCAAAGCTCATCCCGATCTCAAGAAGTAGTGCATGCTTCACTCCGATGGCGATGCCTGTCTGCATGGTCCAATTCTCCAGCGAGAGGATTCCGACGATCTGACCGAAGACGTCACGGTGATTGACGATGAAATAGAGCGAGGTAAGGATGCCTGAGACAAGTATCGGATAGAGCACTATCGGGAAAAGTTGACCATCACCTACGCTCGAGATAAACGGCATGAGCAGTTTCGTTGATAGGAACATTAGGAGAAGGATCGCGAACAAGGACAAAGGAATCCCAAGATATGTGCCCGAAGCGAAGTATATCTTCGAGCGTTTGATCACCGCATAGAAGAAGTAAGGGGCAAGCACTACCTTGATGATGAACGTCATGAGTGCGACAACGGTGAGGATTCGGTCATGCTCGATCATCGAGATGATCCCCAGAAAGACCACGAGTCCGAGCGACTGTAGTGCGTAGAGTGTGACCAGCGAGGTGTTCTTTCGGGTCACATGCATGAAGATGCTTGCGATGAACGCGACGACACAACTGATGGTGAGTAACTCGGTCATGATAGTTGATTACAGGATGACGATTAAGGTGGCGATGAGTCCGAGCACAAGACCGGTCATGATCATGTCGGGAACACGGAAAATACGGAATTTCGCCATCGTCGATTCGACCAATGCGATGAGTGCGGTGAATACAGCGATGTTGAGCAAGAGATAGAGTGCTCCGTAAAAAATACTGATGGGCGAAGTCGAGGAAAGTGTTCCCCACGGAAGATAAAGGTGTGCACCGAGCACGATGAAGTAAAGCAGTTTGTTCCATGATGCCCACTCGACAAGAGCGAGTCGCTTTCCTGAGTACTCGAGGATCATTGCCTCGTGGATCATCGTCAGTTCAAGGTGGGTGGTCGGGTTGTCAACAGGGATACGCGCGTTCTCGACCGCAAGTGCGACAAGGAACGCACATCCAGCGAGTATGATCGGGAGATATGCGATCGCCGATATGGTGTATGAGCCGATAGCGATCCCTCCGAGATCTGTGGTGCGAAAAGCAATGACGAGTGGCAGGACTGCAAAGAGAAGCACTCCCTCAGTAATGGCGTTCATTGAAAGTTCGCGGCTGGAGCCGAATCCTCCGAATGCACTACCGACGTCCATTCCGGCGAGTGCAATGAGGAATGCCGAGAGGCCGAGCAAGTAGATCACGATGAGAAAATCACCCGTCCACGTAAACGAGAGCGGTACTAGGAGCGGTACGCCTGTTCCGAGTACAAGTGTGATCGCGAAGAGCGCGAATGGTACAGCGCGGAACACCCATGACGCGTCTCGCGAGATAATCTCATTCTTCGAGAATAACTTGAGGAGATCGCGGTACGGCTGAAGCACACTTGCGCCTACTCTATTCTGCAAATATGCCTTCATCTTTCTGATGATGCCGATCACCAACGGCGATAGCGCCGCGATGATGAGCGACTGGAATATCGGAACAAGGATCAGTAGGTAATTTGTCATATGTAGATTGCGACCAAAAGGATAAGTACGATCAGTACATAGAGGATGTAGGCATTCAGGTTTCCGTTCTGGATGTGTTTTATCTTCGCTCCGAACCACTCGATTGCCTTCCCTATCGGCTGGTATAGGTAACGACCGAACACATCCACGACTTCAAGGACGACGGTCTTGGATCTAAAGAAGTAAGGACTATCCGGATGAACGAGCGCGTAATCTACATGTTTCCTCGTCGGGATGATGCGCTTCAAGAACATCAGGATGGTGCGCGAGAAAGCTGTTGCGCTTATCTCATTGTTCGGATAGAGCGGATAGCCACAGTCCCAGGTATCACCGATAGTTTCAGTATTCTCTCTTGTGAAAATGCGCACGATAAGGAATACGAGAACGAGTACTGCAACAAAGATAATTGCCGTAGGTATCAGGTCAATGATCGGAACATTCAAGCCTCGCAATGCTGAGGCAGGAGTATTCTCATTGCCTACTGATAACGCAACATGCTCAAAATATTCAATCGCTTTCTTTGACATGAGCCCAAGAACAACAATCATCGTGCCAAGGAAAAGATAAGAAAGTTGCATCATGCCGCTCGCTTCCTTCATGTGAGTCATGTCTGTCATACGCGTTCGTGCCAGAAAAGTCATGCCAAATGCCTTTGCAAAAGCAAGGATTGTTATACCTGAAGCGAATGCCAATGCGGTAAGCGCGATAAGGAATACGGCTTTAATGAGGAAGTATGGGGCGGAAAGACCAACTAGCATGGTCTGAAAGATGAGCCACTCACTTGCGAAGCCATTGAGCGGAGGAAATGCCGACACCGCGAGAGCCGCAAGGAAGAACGCGACTGCGGTTCGAGGAAGGAAGCGGATCACCCCGCCGAGCTTTTCCATGTTTGCTGTTCCCGCTCCTGCGACAACCGTACCCGCGGAGAGGAAAAGCAGTCCTTTGAACATCGCATGGTTGACGATGTGAAAAAGGAGAGCGATGAGTGCTATGGCGACGAGTGCTTCCACGTGGTAACCAAGGAAAACTACCGCCGCACCAAGAGAGAGGGTCATTAAGCCTATGTTCTCGATGCTCGAGAACGCAAGTAATCGCTTGAGGTCGGTCTGTGCGCTACCCTGCAGTATCCCGAGTACGGCGGAAACTGCTCCGATAAGCATAATCGCAGGTCCCCACCACCATGACGGCGATGGCAGGAATTCGAAAATGAAACGAACCAAAAGGAGGAGTGCGGTCTTGATCATTACTCCAGACATCAGCGCGGAGATATGTGCAGGAGCTGCAGGATGTGCCTCTGGTAACCAGGTGTGGAGCGGCATCATACCCGCCTTGGTGCCGAAGCCGATGAGCGCGAGCACAAAAACGATGCTTGCGGTTATGGCGGGCACTGTACCTTGACCTCCTCGCCATAGATCGAAACTTGTTGATCCAAAGAAATGTCCGAGCATAAAGAGTGCGCCGACAATCGCAGCAGCACCGATGTGCATCATCACGAAATAGAAGAATCCCGCACGGACATTCTCTGCCTTTCGATGCTCGAAAATGATGAGTAAGTATGAGACGAGTGACATCATCTCCCATGCGACAAGGAAGAACAATGCATCATTGGCGGTAATCACAAGAACCATGCTGGCAAGAAATGCATTGAAGAGTAGACCAAGATACCCAGTATTGTAATGACCATCATAGTGACGACTGTAGCTAGACCCATAGAGTGAAGCGGCTGCACCGACAACGCCGATGATGAGGAGGAATACCGACCCTAAAAGATCGATGCGGAAACTATATGGAATGAAACCGAATGTCGAAGGAAGTGTGAATGAGATGGACTCACCACCTTTGATCGTAAGGCAAGCAATGACTGCAACAAGAAGAGAGGCGATGAATGCTGGAACGTACGCGGCGAGCATGCGCGCTGTGTGGGCCTTGCCGCGAAGTAGCAGCAGTGAAAAGATCACCCCAGCGAACAGTACGCCAAGCGCATCTATGAACAACTTCGTTATGAGTACGGAGGACAGCATGATGAATTATTTCGTAGCTACCTGCTTAGATGCTTCGTATTTCAGGATATCGTTGAGCGCCTTGATGACGTCACTCGGGCTCGGGGGGTCACCTGGGATCTCATAGTCGACTGGAATGACGTCACTGAGTGAGTCGACGATCCCATAAGAGCCTCGGAATATACCTCCGTTAATCGCTCCGTCCCCTACGGCAACTACGATTTTCGGAGTCGCCATCGCATCATAGCTATGTTTCACTCCTTGGATCATGTTGCGGGATACGGGTCCGGTCACCATGAGCATGTCTGCGTGGCGGGGTGATGCAACGAAGTGCACGCCAAGACGCTCGATGTCATAGTATGCATTGGTAAGGGCAGTCAGTTCCTGCTCTTCAGCGTTCGAAGATCCTGCTGCTACTTCGCGGATGGCAAGTGAGCCATGAAAGAGCCTTCGAACATTCTCAGCTAGCTCGGCTTTTGTAGTGTCGATGGTCTTTCCCCCCTCGAATAAAACCTCCGTTTTAATGACGGTTCGGGGAGTCCTTAAGATCTTCAGCAGCATTTGCAGCATGTATTTCTTCGCAGTGTCTACTGCGGAATAGCGTTTACAATAGTATTTTTAAGGTTTTTATGCAAATCAAACGAGTGCACAAGACATATTTGTTATACTGAAACAAAAAATAATGAAGAATTTATCATTCATTAATGAGTTCCATGTGCTTATCGAGGTATTCATGATCGTACTTGCTCTCTTTTCGGGCGCACTCCTTCTCGTTGTTCTGTTTGCTCCCGTCACTTCACTCCAGCTTGCTCGTATCGAACAGGTAGATATCACGATTGCCTTCATATTCCTGACTGAGTTTATCATCCGTTTCGTCACAGCAAGAAGTAAGCGCGATTTTCTGAGAAAGAGCTGGTGGGAGCTTCTCGCTGCCATACCTGTGAGCAATGAGATCACTGAAGCCCTTCGACTATTGAGGCTACTTCGCATCGGGAGACTCTTGCTCCACATAGAATTCATCCGTGAGAAGCGCACATCAAGGCGGACATAGCGAAATGAAACTCCCCGCAGGCCGAAGCGTGCGGGGAGAGTTACTACAGAGAACAGCGATCTGATGGCGAGGACTACCTCAGTTGCGAAGCATTGCCTCGCTCATCAATCTCGCGCCGGCCGGGCGTCAGCGCGCGGCGTGGCCGAAGGTCATGGTCGTGCCGGCGCCCACCGCGACGGTGTTGGCCAGGCCGAAATCGAGCAGCGTGGTTTGCCTGTGCGAAGTGATCGTGTGTCGTCGCATGGTTTCTCCTGAAAGAGCGGCGTAGTCGAAGGTGAGCTACGATAAATATCCTACATACTGCTAAAAATCCGTCAAGACAAGATATAAAAAAACGGAGCCCCACACGAGGTGGGGCTACGGCAGGGTCACGGGGACTCTGCAGCCGGCGCCGTTCAGTCGGGAACGGCGGCGGGGTCGGCGGCGGTGTTGATGGCGGTCACGGCCTTCTTGGCGGCAGCGGCTGCAGCGTGCGCGGCATGGATGACGGCGGTGCTTTGTCTTCGTCGCATGGGAGTCTCCGGAAGGTACAGGCGCGATCACGACGATCGCATATTCATGATAGCGTGCACACGATTTTTGTAAGGGGATTTTTCAGGAATCAGGAATTGGTCACGAATTACTAAGCGTATTCGAAGCAAAGCATTTCATCTGCTAAGTGTTCTCGGCTATAGCTCGCAAGCTCGCACGTCGTTTCGCGACATTGCAGTGCTTTTCGATTACTGACAGGAAGTGTCTCAGGGCACTTCCTGTATTCCGACATATATGCAAAAGCCGCCTTTCGGCGGTTTGCATTTTGTCGGAATACCCGGAATCGAACCGGGGTCTCACGCACCCGAAGCGTGTATACTACCTCTGTACTATATTCCGTTGTTTCTACGTTAAGTCTTGCCTGATCGCAGCACGCAACTTACATGTTCATTAGACTTGAATAGCTAGCGATGAATGAGGGTATCGCGAACATGAGCCCGATGAGTGGAAGCACGAGCACGACCACGGTGATGATCATCGTCCAGAGAATATATTTTCTGGTTTTCTCCACAGAGACATAGATCGCGTCGATCTTCTTCTCCATCTCTGAGAGCTTCGTAGCTGCGTCGTTTTCCACCAAGCCATTTAAGCACTTCTCCGGAAAAATACCAAGTTACTTCGGTTCTACCCCACGCTCAACGAGCCCGAACCCGCATATCACGAGCGCAGCACAGAGCGTAGCAAGGTTATATTCCGGTATGAAGAACGAGATAATTCCAAATGCGAGCGCAGTGAGAAGATAGTGCTTTCGCATGACATGCCGTTTTGTTTTTGGCGTGTTTCTCTGCCCGAGCCGAACTGAGAGGAGTGCAAAGAAGACGAGGAACGGAACAACGAGCGAGAGGTCAATGAACGGTCTGTTCCACCAACGCACGATCCCTCTTTCCCTTAGTGCTGAGTCCGAGTGTGTATCAGATGCTTTTTTGTAAATGATCGCTCCCTTCGGAAATACGGCCTGGATCAGGAATCTCGTATGCGGCGGGGTGTCGGTTGCCTCATAGCGGATCGCATATCCGATCTCTGTCGTCGTGGCATAGACGGCACCGCTCTCGCACTCCTCGGATTTTCCTTCATTGGTGATGAAGCCACAGCGCGCGGCAATCTTTGATGTCACTGTTTCGTTCGGGAAAAGAATCTCTGCGCGCGTTCTTCTAATCGGAGCATTCCAATCTGCTCCGAGCACGTCCCAATCGAACTGATCGGAGATGAGATTCGGCGTCACTGCACCGAAGAGTGTATAACGGATCACGTACAGCTGTGGGCCGGTCACCGTCTCGGCCTTGTCACCGATCTTCAGCGTCACGACGTTTCCGCCCTTGTCGTATGCCACATCATAGCGTTTGCCGTGTCCGTCAGTGACAAGAATGCTCGCTATGTCTAGGGAAGAATAGTCGGTTTTCCCGAGAGCCCGGACCGAAAGCGGAATTGTGCGATAGATCCCATGAAGGACTTCTTCTCCGAAATCATAGACGACCTCTTCCTGTACCGACGCACTGCCGTCGGGCTTTATTTCGATATGCGAACTATAGGTATGGATGAGCTGTTCTGCGAATGAGGTCGAAGGTAAAAAAAGCGTCACGAGCAACGTGATGAGAAGGCTGCCGACGGATGTTCGGCGGGTAGACATGATGTTATGTCTCAGAAGCGAGCTGCTTCTTCACTTCTTCGAATTCATTCTCCAGTTCCTTCAGTCGCGAGCGGGATGCCTTGATCAGTTCAGCTCCCTCTTTGATCCGCTCTAATCCTTTCTCGACGTCTATCTCGTCCTGCGACTCGAACCATGTCGTGATAGCACGGAGTTTCTTTATCGTTTCGGTAAGATTGATGTTGTTCTTTGTCATGATGTTATCGGTCAGGACTGGTAATATCTGTGATTGTTGCATCCAGTGTACCATCCGCGAGTCTTGCCTCAAAACGGTCACCCTTTTTCAGCTCTTTCACAGAACGAATGACGCCGCTCCCTCCGGAAAGGATGCTATAGCCGAGTTTGAGCTGTCTGAGCGGGTTATGTGTTTCGAGTTCGACCGCAATGCGCTCCAGCTCGTGCGTGGTGTTCTTGAGGAACAGTAAGAATCTCGTACTGATCCGCTCCAGTGCATCGTTCGTCTCGATACGGATCTGATCTAGAGCATGGGCAAGGATCGGTACATATGACTCGATTGTGCGAGCGACTCTGTCGAAGGACTGCGCGAGCGAGGAAAAAATACGAGACAATCCGGACTCAAGCTGAATGATCTCACTGCGCACCTGCTCGATTCCCTCGCTCACTCCGAATATGAGTGTCCGCTCGATGATCCGAAGCTCACTTTCTGCATCTTTCCATGACGAGTTGAGAAGCGCGGTCGCGGCAGTTGGAGTCGAGGGTGCGTGATCCGCGGCAAGCTGAGCGAGTGGGACATCTTTATCGTGGCCGATGGCGCAAATGACAGGTTTCGGAAATTCAGAAATAGCGCGAACTACAAGCTCGTGATTGAACGCCTGGAGACTTTCGAGTGATCCTCCACCTCGGATGACGACCAGTACGTCGATAGGTTTATCCTTCCAATACTTGAGCGCAGAGAGCAACTCTTTTACCGCACCGATGCCTTCGACACGTGCATCCGTGAGTCTGACCTTGTAACCATAGCTCCCTAGGTTATTCAGGAAGTCGTGGATGACCGCACCTTGCTTCGAGGTGACAAGTCCGATGTGTTCAGGAAAGTCGGGCAGTGGACGCTTCTTTTCAGTCGCAAATACACCCTCTGCGTCGAACTTCTTTTTAAGTACATCATATGCTTTTTTGAGTGCGCCTTCACCGACAAGCTCGACGGTCTGGGCTCTGAATGACAGTCTTCCGGTAGGCTTGTACACTTCACTCTTTCCTTCGACGATAACTTCGAGTCCCTCCTCAAGAGTCACTCCGGAGAGGTGGTAATCAGAAAGCCACATGAACAAGTTCATCGTGCTGTTATCATCCTTATCACGCATGCTCATATACACCGCACTCCCTTGCTGCTTCACACTGGTAATCTCCCCTTTCACTCTTGCAGTGAAGCGCCACAGTGCAGCGTTAACGATATCAAGGTAGGTCGAAACTGTGTATGACATCTCCTCGACGAACTGTTCACGAATATCCTTCGTATCATCAGCCTTTGCAAGCGACCCAAGACGTTCCATGGAGTCTCCGCGGGTCGTTTCACTCGCGACACTGTGTCCGCCGCCGAATTCTTGTACAAGGTCTAGGATTGTTTTTCCATAGGCATGATACTTCGCGTCCTTGATCCCCTTGATGGCCGTAAGTTCTTCTTTGGTCTTGGGCAGTGCTCTCACGATCTCATCGAGTGCAGTATTCGGCAGGATGCGAAAGAGCTCAACGCCACGTTTGGATGCCTCGTTGTCTCGCCATCCGTAGAGAGCTTGTCTGAGATTCATACAAGCATTTAAGCATGCTTTCTTGTCTATCGCGAAGAGCTTCATTCTTCTCCATGATAAGAGATACTAACCTGATTCATTGACAGTACTTGAGTAAAGTATTTTAATCCAAACGGTCGTTCTTGACCGTAACAACGAGGAAATCATGAATAGCACTCTCGCGAAGTGGGATGATCTGGCTGCCCACCCGAGCATCAAGGGCAAGCGTCTCACGGTGATCAATCCGCTTGGCATCAGCCTGCGCGGGCCGATTGCATCGGTGCGGGTCGACAAGGTACGCTGTCGGGTGCACATCAGCATCCGCTCCGGCGAAATGGAGATGAGTACTGGAGCGGAACGTCCGGTCTGGGTGCCAGCAAGCGATATCGACGAAACCATCAGCTTCGTCATCGGTGCGAATTGCACTCCCCCCGCTCTAACACCCGAGGCAACCACCGCGATGATCGGCGTCGGCATCTCCTTGTCGATCAGCAACATCGTGGAGCATCCTGTCCCCGCCTGAACACAACCCTGCTTCCACAAAAAGCGCCCCGGATGGGGCGTTTCTCTTTAAAGAATAAAAAGCAATCCGCTTTATGACTTCTCTCCAGTTGTGAGCATGATGGTGGTATCACCCCCTTTCTCATCACCTTGTATGACTACAGTGAGTTCGAGTGTGCCGTTCTCTGCGGAATACATCGAATATTGTGCGGACATATTCATGCTCTGCAATGTTTTCCATCCGTTCTCAGAAAGTGATTTTTTATAGTAGTTCGCTACGTTGTCATACGAATCTTTGGTGGTCATCGATACGGAGTAAGCGGTCTTCCCACTGTCACTTGATGTTACATTACTCACAACGGTCGCTCCTGAATAGACAGGCGCAGCAGAAGGAAAGTTGTCTGGGAGTTTCGCTCCGGCGCCGACGGTGACGGTATTGCCCTTATTGTCGGTCGCATTGTAAGTGCCGTCGCCACTCGTGTTCACCTTGACCGTTGCGCCGTCCTTGTCAGTGATCGTATACGATCCGCCTTCCATGGGATTTCCCGAGACATGCACGCCCTCTGATGCGAGTTTTGCGTTGACTGCTCCCATTACGAACATACCCATCACATACTTCGCGCCATACCCGACTATCGCCAGTACGACGACCGCGATAATGATGTATTTGACCGTATTGTTCTTCGTAGCTGTGGGTGCCGGAGCACTTCCCTGCCCGCCCTCATTCTTCACTTCCTCGCTCATATGAAAAAAGTTATCGATTATTGAATTAAGTATACCGCGAAAACTATGTGCAGAAACTCCCGGATGTCCCTAGAGTTTCCATCGCTATCATTTGGTCAAGACCTGTGAATCTGTGGGCAAATTCTTAACCAAGAAGTCTGTGTTCCAGTCGTTCGTGGTCAACGAGTGACCAGTGATCGATTCGTCAGACCAGACAAAGGTTGCTGGGGTCGCTGCAGCGAGAGTTGCCGCAGTCGGTGCAGCATATCCGAGACCAGAAGAACCAATGCTGGTCGAGAATGTGTCACCAGGTTGAAGTATGCCGATGATGGTAGCTTTGACTACGTACGTTTTTGAGCCAACTACCTCCTGATCTTGGGTAGAAGTTAATGTTATTGAACTCGAGGTGGTCGAAACAGTTACCCCAATAAGTGGTACTGATTGGTTTGCTGCATCATAAATTGCAACCGATGAGTATCCAACATTTTGTGATTTTGACACATTCAACTTAATTTTTTCCCAAGAGATAGCCCCACCTGCATCAGCAGTGACACTGAACTGTGCAATTGTCTGAGTTCCGAACGTGAGAATGGTGGTTGGCAGCGCGACATTGGTAATCGTCGGCTTGGTTTTGTAGGCATATGACGGATATCCGACAAGGCTAATGATGCTTCCGCTATCAAGATTCGTTCCGCCAGAGTTCTGGTATTTGTATGACACGAGTGCAACTCCAACGTTAGCTCCTGAGTTTCCGGCACCTGTTCCTATAGAACCGAGATTTGCATAGATGTCGATGACTTTGTTTGAGTTATATGAGATTGGGATCGAAAGTCCTGTCTTGGTCGCAACGTTTCCATCGAATGTCTGTCTTCCTAGTTCGGTTGCCCCATCTTTGAATACAAGTTCAATAATTGCTGAGGGGTCGGTTGTAGTAGCGGTAAGTTCAGTGATGGTGAATGCCTCGTTAAGTGCTGTGAACTTGTATGATGCTATCTTGGGCATAGTGTTACCGACAACAAGTCGACTCACGGGAGTTGATGGATCGGTAGTTGCAGTTAGTTTTCCATTTCCTGCGGTGATTGTTTGCCCTCCCTCGGTTGGAGTTAATGCGGGCAACGTAACATATTTCCCCGCATACGAGACGGACAAATTCGGAGTAAAGAATGCGCCAGAGGGGGTATTTGGTGGTAGGTTTGCGTAGATTGCAACTGGTATCGTTTCCCCAAGTGGAAGTGTTGAACTACCAAGAGAGAAATTCATAATAGGTGACCAATCCTGAGGAGCGGTAGTCGTTCCACCATAGACAAGGAAGATATCTGTCGTTGAAGAGAATGGGAATACGCCAGAAAGCTGGAGTGTGCCGCTGCGAAGTATGATGTCTTCAGCTCCGCTTGCGGATAGTCGGAACTCACTGATTTTGTATGTTGTCTGAGGAGTAACAACTGTTTGATTATTGTATCCAGGATATTTCAATAGTGCCACTTGTGATTTTTTGAGCGAAAGTGTGTTGCCATTCACGTAATTCGGAAGTGATCCTACAAGTGAGGGCATGTTAACCCAACTGAAACTGTTATTCGTAGGCTTGATCTGGACTGTGATCGTATCTCCATCAGATAGACTCACCCCAGTGCTCTCACGCACATGTCCGCGAATTTCAATCGTACTTGTTGAACCCGCGGGGACAATAAGGCTATTACCAAATCCTACGCTGATTCCGTTAAGTGGTATGGGTGAAGGTGCAGAGTAGAATGTTCCATTAATGAGGATTACTAAACCTACAAGCGAAGTGACGCCTGGGTTACTTGTAGTAAAGCCAAAATTCAGGTTATGTACTTGAAGTGTTCCTGTGGCACTCCCTATATCATATTTAGCCAACGGAACATTTAAACCGCGAAGTGGGATGTTACCTGCAGGACTTGAGGTTGATTTGGTGATTGTAACCATCGGAGCTTGTGGAGGGGCAGTATTTATTGTGATGGTTCCTGCAGTCAATGGCAGGAATGATCCTCCAAAAACAGTAGATGCTAGATATCCAGATGATAATGAATCGTATATCTGCACATCCGAGACAGTTAACACTGAGAATGCGATTGACGTGCCTCCTCCTCCAACGATATCACCAAGCAATTGGAGCGTATGTGATCCGGGGCTAAGGGTCATATTAGGGACGAACGAGACAGTTTTGGTCGCAGAAAGTGAAGATGATGCGAGTCCTCTTTGGACACCATCAACGAGCAAGCGGAAATTCACAATTGCATTTACCGGGGCAGTGCCGCTCGCAGAGAAATTGATATAGTCAATTCTCGTAGTAGTGGGACCTACGTGAAGTGTGTTCTGCCACATAACAACATCAGATTGAATGTCCCAGTTGCCTGTTGATGGGAGTGTTATTCCGAAATCGATCGATGTTGGTTGAGGAGGAGGTGGGGGTACGACAGGAAGCGCGAGGGTGGTGAACGTCCTGGTGGTCGAGGTACCGGTGTTCCCTGCTGCATCCTTGGCGACGACGAAGTATGAGTAGGTCGTCGACGGAGTGAGGCTCTTCAGCTGCTCGAATCCGAATATCGATGTCGCAGACGCTATGCGGACTTGTGGTGTTATGCCGTCAGTGAAATAGAGATCACTCTGCGCTACTTCACTCGTTTTCCAATTTACTTGTGCGGTAGAGGTACCGATGTTTCCAGAAATGAGGAGCTCAAACGTGGGAGCAGTGATATCTGCAGGAGGAGGTGGAGGCGGTGGAGGTACCACGATCGGGAGCGGGAGCGTGGTGAATGAGCGCGACGACGAGGTCGCTGTGTTCCCTGCTGCGTCGGTCGCAACAACCACGTAGTCGTAGGTGGTCGATGCGGTGAGGGCTGAGAGTGGTACGCTCTGCGCGGTGACGCCGCTTGCACCATTTTTATTCCTGAGCACAGCGCCGTCGGAGTAGTAGACCTTGCCGCTCGCTTTCTCGTTGGTATTCCAATTCACCGCCGCCGATGAGGTGCTGATGCCTACAACAGCAATATTCGAGATCACTGGAGCGGTCGTGTCGGGTGTGGTGGTCGGCTTACCATGATTGCCGCGATCATCCTTGTCGTGACCTTTGCCCTCATGCTTCTCACTTTTTTCCTCGCGGCGTTCTTCCTTCTTCGACTCTTCTTTTTCTTTCTTCACTTCCTTGTGTTCGAACTTCTGTACGAACGAAGTCCAGACGCGAGAACCCCACCATGATGATTGGTTCTCTTTTGCAAAGGCGATATTCGCCGAGGATGTGCTGAGTAATACGAATACGGAAATGATCGCCACTTGGGCGATGACGCGCTTATTCATGTGGAATAGCTAGGAATAATGGGTTACAAAATGCGGAGCTAGGGTGCCCTCTGCTCATATCTTTGTACCACCACCTCAAAAACCCACAAGAATTGACAGTTCCTGAAAAGAAGGCGGGATATAAGCTCACGCTGCTTACATAATTCGTTGGAGTAAGTACTTTCAAAAAAATTCAAATAAATTTAATTTCCATCCTTCTCCTTTTGACACCGAGAACAAAGGGGGTTAGCAAGTGAACTCCAAGTCGTACTGTGATGAGCAGCAGAAGCTCCATAAAGCCGCAGATGAGGCTATTTCGTCGTGTTCTCGAGCAGGGCGTCTTCGAATGCGATAATCCCATCCACATCCTTGGAATAGGCTTCCACATCCGGGAAATCGAGCGTAATGATCTTCTTGTGCACCGCAACGATCAACTTTTTCAGCCGTTCGACATCAGCATCGGTGATCTGGCTCACCAGCGTCTTGATCTCACCGTCCACCGGTTCGAGGAATTCGAGGGTGCCTTCGCTCACCTTCTTCCCAACAAATTCATGCGCGCCTTCGACCAAGATCTTGTAGAACACCAGCTGACGTCTGTAGTTATAAAGGGTGATCTTCTCGCGCGAATCCTTCCCACCCCAATCATATTTAGCTTTTCCGGTCTTGAAGTCGATCACATGCACCGCTCCATCCTCATCGACCATCTTGTCGATCTTGCCGGTGAGGTGCACATCTTCGACCACCACACCCTGTGAGCGAAAATCGACTTCAGAACGGTCTGTCTTCTTCGCGTGCTTTCCCCTCACTTCCCACCATACTTTGAGCGCTGCTTCGCCATGCTCGCGAAAATGACTGCGCTCGGAAATCATCATTCGCTCTTTCTCGATCGCTTCACTAAAGTATGTGATCAATTTCTTTTCAGTTGGTACTTTGCCTGTCATGTGCAGCTCGCGATAAAAGAGTTCGATCGCTTTATGCATGGCATTCCCGAATGAAGACGATGGACTCATTGCCTGCGGGAAGCGCAGCAGATTCTGCTCGAGGAATGCTGTCGGCCCGCCGATCGCGACATTGAGGAAGTTGTTGAGGTGGGTGACGCTCATGCGGTAATCCTTCACTAGTTCTTTCAGGATCGCCTGCTCCCCTACAGTGACTGGGAAGAATGAAGGGTGATCGGGAACATTTGCTATCGCCTCCACTATTTCCTCTGGCGAAAGAATGGTCTCATTCTCGGTCAAGTGGGTAGCGAGTGCGCCTTCCGCTTTCTCCGGCTTGATATAGCTCACTGGAAGTGAATCCTTACCGCCATCATCCTTTCTGTATGCGCTGATGAACAGGCGCTGTTTTGCGCGTGTGAGTGCGACATAGAAGATGCGCAGGCGATCGTCGCCGCCCTCGCCGTTCTCGATGCCAGCGAGGTTGATCGGGAAAGGAAGCTTGTTGGGAAAGCCGCGACCTGCCCATACTTCTTCTTGGCAGGAGATCACGAACACGGTGTTGAACTCGAGCCCCTTCGCCTTGTGGGCGGTCATCAGGTTCACTGCATTGTCTGCGGAGGCGAACGGAGTGGTGTCTGCCAAGGTGATGCCGCTGCGCTCATGCATATCGGCGAATTCTACGAGGTCTGCGAGGTGGAGCTGCTTCCCTTTCCTGAACTCACGCAGTGAGCCGACGAACACGCGTAATGATGAAAGGAAGAGCAGATAGCGCGGTTCATTGGTTCTCCTTGAATGAGGGCCGAAATAGTATTCGCGGAAGGTACTCTTCCATGTCTTTCCCTTCTTCTCATCGACAAAAGGATTCGCGGATTCATCGTGTCCATCATCGTCACCCCCACCGGGGAGCAGTACGCCGTCTGAGCCAATCAGCTCGTCGAGTATGCGTTCGAGTGGTTCGTGCTTGGCGCGAGCAGCGACCTCGATCAACCAGTCTGCGATGCCACGTATCTTTGCATCCGGACTGTCTTTCATCGCACCTATCCAGGTGCGGTCGTCACGACGGCCAGCGTCTACCGAGAGGCGCCATACTGCTTCGCGAGAAAGTTCCCAGAACGGTGCGGTAAGGATCTCGGGGAGAAAGTGGTCCGCTTCATTCTTGTCACTCGTAATGAGGGTGACGATGTAACGGGCGAGGGTGACGATGATGCGGATATGCTCTTCTTCGAACACGTTCTGCTTGCGCTCGTAGTTTATAGGGATGCCGCTCCGCACCAAGACGCGTGCAACGTCTTCGAGTTCACGATGGCGGCGTGTAATGATCGCTATTTCCTTGGGCGGGACACCATCGGCTATCGACTGCTTCACCTCACGCGCAACGTAGGTGTATTCATGTGCCCTAGTCGGAAGCAACATATGAACAATGTGACCTTCGCCAAGTTCGGGTCGCTCGGACACCAGCTTCTTCTCGAGGGATGGGATCACTCGCTCGAGTCGCTCTTCACTCTTTTCGATCACTTCGCGTGCGACATCGAGGATGCGTTGAGTCGAACGATAGTTCTTGGTCAGTACAATCAGCGCGTGTTCTTTGAAGTGCTTGGGGAAGTCGAGGATGTTGGAGATCTCTGCACCTTGGAAGCGATAGATCGCTTGGTCGTCATCACCGACGATCATGATGTTGGCCTTGCCTTCGGAGACTTCCGCGCTGCCGAGTGCGCGCACGAGCTTGAGCTGTGCGTCATTGGTATCTTGGAATTCGTCGACGAGGATGTATTGATAGCGCTCTTGTAGGTCAGAGAGGAGTGCTGGATGCTCCTCGAACGCAGATACGACATCAAGGAGCATATCGTCGAAATCGTAGTAGCCCGCTTTCCACATTTTTTCGCGATAGCGAGTGTATACTCGAGCAAGTGAGCGCATCTTCGCGAGATAGAGTTCATCTTTGAATACTTTGACCCCATCTTCGCCGAGCTTCATCCATGACTGTTTCCACGCAGAAAGCGGAGCGGTCTTATCCTCCTCGACAGCCTGTTTGAGTGCGCGCGAGAGCGAGAGTCCAACCATGTGCGAGAGCGAAAGCTCGGTGGTAGGAGTGGTGTCCTTCTTGCTTCCGAGTGCGAGTTCCTCGGCAGCCTTTGCGACCGGCGCGAATGCTGTCTTGGAAAGTCGATCACCCAAAAGTTCGCCGAGGAGTTTGCTGACCTTGGGGAGCTCCTTCTCGTTCTTGTCGATCAATGTGGTGAATTCCTTCGGGGTAATGCCTGCCTGTTTCAAAAGTCCGATCGATCGGCGCGCATCTTTGATGTATGAATATTGATCCTCATGCTTCACTGAGAGTGGATCCGTGCGTGGAAGCTCTCCGAACACCGATTCGAGGATCTCAAGTTGGGTGAGTTCGTCGGCAGCCATGAAGTCTGCGCCGCTGTAGAAGAATTCTGGGTACGACGCGATCACTTCTCGCGCAAAGCCGTGGAAGGTATAGACACCAACCTTGTATCCGGCCGGGCCGATGATATCAGAGAGGCGCTCGCGCATGTTGACCTGTGCCGCATCAGTGAATGTGAGGCAGAGGATGTTGCCGGGGCGGATATCAGTCTGTTTCAGAATGTTGCCGACACGGAGAGACAGTACCTGGGTCTTCCCTGTTCCGGGGCCAGCGATGACCATCACTGGACCTTCAATGGTATCGACGGCTTTCTTTTGCTCAGGGTTAAGCTTCTTGTATGCTTCCTCAAACTCTGGAGTGGTGAGCTGCATCTGGCGATTATAGCATGAGAAGAGAACTACCCAGCTAATTCGTTTTCTACGCCCAACTCTCGTACCGCACCGCGATAACGGCAGTAATCACAGTCGTGACTTGCAAGCGGAACTGTGTCTGCCTCGAGCGTCTTCCTGATGTCGAGCAGGGTCTGGTCGATCCAGCCGTCATTTCCAGTATATGAGATGACAGTGACATCGAACTCAAGCTTCCCATCGAATGCCTTGCGATCCTTCTGACCATTCGCGTAGACGAAATAGCCTGTAGACGAAACATTGAATCCCATATGACGTAGAAGCCATTGATAGACTTCCATCTGTCGCTTGTATCCATCTTGCCAGTCCTGATCGAGTGCGGTGATCTCCTCGTCCTTCGAAGTGGATTTGTAGTCAACGACCATCAATTCATCCTGAGCGTTCACCCAGACGTCATCGATCGCACCTGAGACAGTGAATCCGGTCGGCTCGTGTTTGACCGCAAGACCCTTGAAGTTCTCTCGCCACACATCGATATCGGGATGGTCGAACGGGATCGCTTCGATGTTGTATTTTGCCATCAGCGGGTGCGCGGACTTCCCTTTGCGATGGATATCAAACTCTTTCTTGAGAAGATGATCGACAGCAGAGTTGAGATTGAACGGAAAACCAGGCGGACGAGCGACGCCGAGTTTGTTGTCGATAAAGAAACAGCGCTGACACTCGATGAAAAGATCGATCTTCGAGCGTGACAGTCGCCAATTTGGACCTCCATAGTTCCAGTCGGGTTTGCGATTTGGTTTGTAGTAGTTGGTCATGAATTTATTATACCCCCTTAGTTGCATCATGCATCCTCAGTTCGAATTGTCGCGCGCATCACCTTCGCCGATCTTTTTCACAAACGGGAATTCGTGTCTCTTGTATTGGACGAACAGCAGTACTCCTAATATCAGCAGGAAAGCAAGGAGCATCAGTATGCTTGATGTGCTGACGCGGCTCACTTCGGCGCCATCGGATTTCGTCGCGGTGATTTGTATCGGAACAGTTGCTTGTCCCGAAGTAATACGATCATTCGCAGTAGGAACTGTGTCAGTCTTTACAGTTACGGTATCGGATTCCGGGATCATCATCACTGTTTCAGTCGCAATCGCTATCCCACTGATCGTATAGATGTTGCGATTTGAGAATGACTCTGGGGCGATGAAACGGAACTCTTTTGCGTCGCTACTTCGACCGTCTTGGTCACTCGCTGAGATACGCGCAATGACGAGTTTGCCAGGCTTCACCGTGATGCGAGCATCATGGCCAATATCCGGCACAGGATTCACTTGCGCATCCACCATCTCTGTATCACCTTCAGTGCGGAAGAATAATCTGCTCGTTGCTGCAACATTCGTCGTCCATTTGAGGTAAATCTGCCCGGAGGCATTCTCGGTGGCATACCTGATATCCCCTATGCGAACAGGGTCTGTCGAGGCGACCGGTCGAGGTGCTGTTGCAAGCAGCATTTCAAGGGTTGGGGGCGGAGCAACTGCGGGTGATTTCGGGGAAGGTGGAGCGATAGGTGTCGTCGTCGGGCGGACTATTCGTGCCGGAGGCTGATCGATTGTCAACGATGTGGTGGCGCTATTTCTCCCATATGCGGAAAAGCACAGGATACTGAATGTTGCTGTGAGGGTTGGCATAGTGAAGTAATGCGTACCTCGTATTCCAATGTTGCCATTCTTCCAGTCGCCGGTCGCTTCACAGTAGTCTGCATTCTTTGTGTTCCAATTAACTGCAGCAACATTCGCAGATGTCTGTGTGGTTTTCGCTGCGGTGAGCGTGACAGAAGGCAGTAGGCTTTGAGTCGAAGTAGCTGCAATCACGATAGGAGTGATCGCACTCATGGGATTGAACGGATAGGATAGGTCATCAATAGCACCACTGAGCACTCCGGGAAAGTCGCGATTCTTTGCCGTCCCAACATGATACGCAATGTTCGTTCCGAGGTATTCATTGAACCAAGCGAAATTCGAGGTCTCACCTGCCAGCATCAGATCTTTTCCATCCACCATGATGGCGACTTTTCCCATCCCTCTCACGATACTGATGTAGTGCCAGACACCTGTACCCAGAGACTCGACAGAAGTTACCTCAGTGAGTGTCGAAGAGTATCCGTTTTTCCAGGAAACAACGATCTGTCCGGAAGGATTGATGTGAACTACTTCGTACTTTCCGGACGTATCTCTAACATCAGCCGCAAATACCACCTGATCTTTGCCGATAGCATCCAGCCGAAGATTGAAATTGAGAGAGGAGAACTTTGTGCTATCCGGAACAATGTATCCGAAAGAATCATCTGAAAGTAATGCTCCTTCTCCTGATAGTCCACGAAATACCAGCGCATAACCTCCTCCATTTCGCTCCCACGCAGAGTAGGAGCTGCTGACTGTTCCGGTTGCCGTATATGTAGTCGTGCCGACAATAACTTTCGCTTCAGTATAAAATCCGCTTCCTTCGTTGAAATTCCACACGACAATTGGATTCGGGTTCTGTGCGAATGCAGTTTGATATGAAAAAATCATGAACAGTACCGCTATATACTGTGCAAGTACTCGTCGTAAACACGAAGTAGAACTACTTTGAAACATTGAGTAATTATATATGAGTTCAAGTGAGAGTGCAGCCTCACAGTGTGAAGCCGCGACCCTGAGAGGCATCTTCATTTAGGTATTTGTGGACCATAGCGGACTCGAACCGCTCACCTCATCCATGCCATGGATGCGCTCTACCAGATGAGCTAATGGCCCTGACTGATGCATTATACAAAGAATCGCCCACGAGTCACTAAGTCTTTTGCTTTGCATCACTCGCAAAAGCCCAAGTGCTCTCGACCCCGACTCGCCGACAAGTACTCACTTCGCTCGTCTTGTGTACCGGCTCCGTCTTTCGATTCTCCCTAGGTCTCACAAAACATAGTCGTTCACCACTCTGTAGTGAACTCCTTATTTTGGTGGACCTAGGGAGAATCGAACTCCCGCCTCTACAATGCGAATGTAGCGTCGTACCACTAGACTATAGGCCCCAGGTAATTGCAATGCAGGAATACTATCGGGTAGAAAAATATTAGCGAATTATCGTCCCTCACGCAAACTACAGGATTGACAGAGTATGATTTAGTGAGTACAATCGATCTCTGTTCTTTGATACACCGTACGATATCTTTCTGAAAACAAGCCAGAAATAACCCGCAATCACAATAAGGAGAAATACGAATGAGATTTCATCGCCTCGAACGGCAGACCGCTAACCTGGTCCTGCTGATCGTGGTGCTTGGTTCGCTCTTTTTCTGGTGGTACCTCGGTGCCGCGCAGAAAACACAACATGAAGAGGCTCCGGCCAAAGTGGACACCGCTCGCCAGCCCGCACAGGCTGCAAGCGATATTGTCACGTTGCCGGTCGCAGCGGCACCCGCCGCCGCGACCCTCATTCCCGTTGTTGCCGTACAAGCACCATCCACGTATTCGTTCACGATCCCGCAAGGTTACACCATGACGCGGATCGAGGAGAAGACGTGCAACCTGATCGACGACGTCATTCGTCGCAACCAAGGCAATTCTGCCATCAAGTCTCGCGATATCATCATCGCGGGCGGCGTCATAACGCTACTGAAGGTGGAACCCTGTTCTCCGGTAATGGCAAAAGCGAAGGCTTTTCCGGAGAACGTTTCGCTGTCACAACGCGGAGCTTCTCGGGACAAGTCTTTACCCGATACCGAGAGCCCAGCTCCCAAGCGTACGCGCCGTGAAGCCGAACTTGCACGAGACAACTGCTCTGCCGCCGGTTGGGGCCACAAGCGCGGCTCAACTGAACAACTGCATGCGCAGGCAGACTGCATCGAAGCAAAGTGGGGTGACGTGATCCGCACCGCTATTCGCGAGGAAACTCCGGATGACGGCACGGTGAGCGACCACTACCTCCGCGTCGTTGCAGTCATGCTGGTCGAGTCCTCGGGCAATCCGAAGGCGAAATCAACACCGCTCAAGCCCGATCGTGACCCGTGTTACGGTCTGATGCAACTCCAACCGGGGACAGCAAAAGCGTTCGGTCTTCCGTTCAAGAGGATCTACGACACGCACCTGAACATCAGGACCGGCATCAAGGTGTTGTTCGCATACACCAAGCAGTTCGAGGGCAGAGTTGCCCATGGCTTGGTCGCGTACAACGTCGGACCGTACAACGATGCCTGGAAGTACAAGCGCTTCAACGACAACGTCGAGAAGTTCGACTACTTCAGGAGCGTCGAGCGTGTGCGGACGATCCTTGCCGCGCGGACTCCGAAGGAGCCGGTTCAGACGGACCCCTCCTAACTCTGGACGCAAGTCCGGCACTCCGCACGTGTTGAGCGTCACATCGCTCCGGTCGGAGTGAAAGACATAGGGTACTTCTCGCTAAGGCCCTGCTTGAGCCGTCGCACCTTTTGTGCGTCAGAAAGAATATCGTAAGGTTCGTTCCTTCGATAGCTCATAAAGCTGAAACGCCCCACGATTGTGAGGGCGTTTTGATTTTTTTTTTATTTTAAAAGCCATTCGAGTCCTGCAGCAAGTGACAGGGAGTCAATCTCTACGAGAGACAGTATCACTAGACCACCTCTGTCTTTCTCGTCCTGTTGTACAGGAGTCTCGACGCTTACAGCGTCAGTACTCCTTGCTGGTTTTGAAGACAAAACACCACCAAGGTCTTCGAGTCCCATAGGGAGTGCCATAAGGCACTCCCTATGGTCCACAACAAAAAACTCCCTTAGCAGAGAGATTTTATGTTTGTGGACCGTACAGGACTCGAACCTGCCACCCCCGCATTGCAAATGCGGTGCTCTACCAGATGAGCTAACGGCCCAAATTACCAACAAAAGGGATTATACATGAACCAAAAAAACTTTCCACTATTTACCAGACTTTTTTCCCTCTATGGCAAGAGTGATGATATGGTCAATGAAATCAGAGAACTCAACCTTACCTGCCTTAAGGGCTTTCGGAAGTAACGAATTCTCTGTGAGACCGGGGAGTGTGTTTATCTCAAGCAGATAAATGTTGTCTCCGCCGATAATGAAATCACTGCGAGAATAGTGGCGTGCTCCGATCGCATTATGCGCACGGAGTGCTAAGTCCCGCAGTTTTCCATGCGTTGAAAGTGTGAACCTCCCTGGGCAAATCTCCTCGGTTTCACCGTTATATTTCACGTCATAGTCAAAAAAATCATGGGTAGTAGGGGGGACTATCTCGATCGGATATAAGACGAATGACTCCCCCGGCACGCTACTGTCGATGACACATACGGTGGCTTCCTTGCCTGGGATGAAATCTTCCACGAGAATATCGCCGTACTGGCTTGCTTCGACGAGCGCATCACGGAGTTCATTATAAGTACGCACGACTTTGGTAGCGACCGAGGAGCCACCTGAAACAGGTTTTACAATCACTGGCATGTGGCGGTTTCGAAAAAGATCGAATGCGATCTCGAACATATTTTTCGTTGCGTCGATGACTTCACCGTTCGGAACAAGAAGTCCAGCTTCAATGAAGCGGTCTTTCGCAAGCTGTTTGTGCATACCGACGGCAGATGCCATCACCCCTGAGCCCGTATAGGGGATATTCAACGCTTCAAAATGCTGTTGGACCTTCCCATCCTCGCCGAATTTACCGTGCATAGCATTCCAGATCACATCGACATGATTGTTGATCTCAGCTAATTCGGTGCGAACGCCGTTCATGTACCAATCACCTCTTGGAGTGACGAGTATGTCTACGGGAATGTATTTCTCAGGATCAAGACTGCGAAGCACACTTTCGCCGGTCTTCAGCGAAATGACATATTCCGAGGACGGACCTCCTCGTACGACCCCAACTCTCAAGCGCGACATGAAGATATTATATCCGCAATCATGCCATGAGGAAAGCTAGCTACTTCTTGAGTTTATCTCGTAACTCGCGATGATATGCGACGGCAAAGCGATGCGATTCAAGATTCGCGACAAGTATCCCCCGCTTATATGATTCAATCATCTCTTTGTTGCCAAGTACCGCCCTTGCTTTATGCTTGTCGTCTTTGACTACGCTCACAATAGGAATCTCAAGCGCTAGTGTTTTAAGCGTCTTTTCGGCCCTACGCTTTTGGGCAGTACCTCCATCAATCACAAGAAGATCAGGTTTTTGCCACTCAGGGTGATTGAACCGACGCATGAGTACCTCCTCAAGGTGGAGTGTGTCATCGGATCTATCCGCCTCGATCCGTATCTTAAATTTTCTATATTCGCTTTTTTTTGGCTCTCCATCTTCAACGACTACCATGACTCCGACAGTGTATTTCCCTGAAATATGCGCGATATCATAGGCTTCGATTCGATATGCGCGACCACGCTTCTTTGATGAACGCTGCGAGTATTCCTTAATTTTTTGATCAAGCAACGAAACATCTTTGATATGTTTCAGTGCGAATATCATCTGCTTGTACTCATTCGCTAGCTCGAATTCCATCTTTTTTGCATGGTCGCTCATTGCCCTCGTGAGCCTCCTTACGACTTCCGACTTCCTGCCTTCAAAGAATAATTTTATGTTCTTGAGTTGCTCATTATATTCCCTTACCCCCATTTCTCCACTACATGTGCCAGGACACAGGCCGATCTGACGATTGAAGCATGGCGTCCCTGTCTCTGGTTCACATTTATCCCTGAACGGAAAGATTCTGCGAATAATCTTTAGTGCTTCGATCAAGCTTGAGCCCTGCGGGAAAGGCCCGAAAGCTTGCTTGTACGCACTTTCTGACTCGCCTACCCCCGAAAGCATGGTTCGCTCGCGAATCACCAATACACGCGGAAATAGCTCTTTGGTGAACACGACATAGTTAAAACTCTTATTATCTTTTTCCTTGGTGTTATAGAGGGGCTGGTGCTCTTTAATGAGAGCAGCCTCAAGAATGAGCGCCTCTAGTGCCGAATCAGTGGTCGTATGTCGAACTGTGTGGGCTAGGGTGATCATGTCGACGATATGTTTGCCGCGGGTATGGAGAAGGTCATTCGAAAAATAACTGCGCACGCGATCACGCAATGACGTCGCTTTTCCGATGTAGAGAATGGCTCCTTTCGCGTCAACAAACCGGTACACTCCGGGTTCGTCCGGCAGCTTCAGTTCTTTGAGTTTGTCATGTGTCACACGGCAATGATACTACGTTGCAAATATATTGACAAATGTCACAATCATGATTTAATGAAATCCGTTCGTTCAATCAGAAAGGGTTCACATGGATTCCAAGGGGTTCATCGGAAATGTCGCGCTGTGTGCGGAAGACGACGGACTGATCGAAAAAGCCGGAAATCTCGTGATCGAAGATGCTTGGAAGCGACAAGAGTCGCCTCTTGCAACGGCGATGCACGTCTTCGTTCGCATTGCGCAGATGCTCTATTCGGACATCTATCGGATCGTTCCGCTCGAAAGCGAGAGTACTGACGCTGGCCGTGAGGTCTTCCTTCTCTTTCTCGCGAATGCGCTCATCGCAAGGTACGACCGTTCCGCGATGCCGTGCACGATCGACGGCATCAAGGAAGTCGCGAGCGAAGTCTGCGGACGACACGGTTTTTCCATCATCCACGCGTGACAGGAAGTCACATGAAGCGAGGCACTAGTTGCCTCGCTTTCCTTTTGCGAGCATCTTCTTGAGATACTTCCCGGTGTGAGATTTAGTATTATTCGCGACTTCTTCAGGCGTTCCCTTGGCGACAAGCTGTCCACCCCCGGAACCACCTTCGGGCCCAATATCAATGAGATAATCGCAGGATTTGATCACATCAAGATTATGTTCAATGAGAATGACACTGTTCCCTTTGTCGACGAGCATCTGCAATATGTCGATGAGTTTCTGTACGTCAGCATAGTGGAGGCCTATCGTCGGCTCATCGAGAAGATAGAGTGTTCGCTGCATCAGTGGTCGATAAAGTTCAGAGGCGATCTTCACTCGCTGTGCTTCACCGCCCGAAAGTGTCGTCGCAGATTGTCCAAGCTCAAGGTATCCGAGCCCGACATCACTGAGCGACTTGAGTCTGTCTGAGATCGCAGGGATGTCCTTGAAGAACTCACATGCTTCTTCAACCGTCATTTTGAGCACATCGTAAATACTCTTTTTTCTCCACTTTACTTCAAGAGTCTCCTTTTGAAACCGTTTGCCTTGGCAGACGTCGCAGAGCACATAGACCGTCGGGAGAAAATGCATTTCAACTGCAACCATACCATTTCCTTCACAGGCTTCGCATCTGCCTCCTTTGACATTGAATGAGAAGCGAGATGCCTTCCAGCCGCGCACTCGTGCTTCCTCGGTTTCGGCGAAAAGATCGCGTATAAACGTCCATGAGCCTGTATAGGTTGCGGGATTTGAGCGCGGAGTGCGGCCAATCGGTGACTGGTCAATCAGAATCGTGCGATGGAGGTATTCCGTACCAGTGAACTCCGAGCAATTATAGATCTTCGCGCTGCGATACTTGCGATCAAACCTAGCCTGTAGGTTCTTGTGCACCAACTCATATAGGAATGTCGACTTGCCTGACCCAGAAACACCAGTGACAGCCACCATGCGTCCGAGCGGGATACTAACATTCATGTTGTTGATGTTGAAAGCTTTTCCGCCCTTGATTGTAAGTTCCCCTTTTTCTTTATCTCTACGCTTTTCAGGAACTTTAATCACAGCGTCACCGCGCAAATAGTCGAGTGTAAGTGACTTCTTCTTTTTTTCAAGCAGTAATTCCTCAAGATATCCTGAAACAACAACGCTACCGCCGTGCACCCCGGCTCCTGGTCCTATGTCGATAAGATAGTCGGATGCGAAAATTGTATCTTCGTCGTGTTCGACGATGATGATCGAATTTCCCATATCACAAAGGTCTCGAAGTGTCTTGATGAGCTTATCGTTGTCGCGCTGATGTAGTCCGATCGTCGGCTCATCGAGAACATAAAGTGCACCGACAAGGCGTGAGCCAAGCTGTGATGCAAGACGGATACGCTGCGCCTCGCCGCCTGAAAGTGTGTTTGCTCGACGCCCAAGCGTAAGATACCCTATCCCAACATCAAGCATGAAGCGTAGACGGGACTCGATCTCTTTGATGACCACCGAGGATATCTGTCTTTCCATTTCGGTCAATTCGAGTGTTGCAAAGAATTCGCTAGCAGTCTCGATCGACATGTCTGTGATATCAAGGATGCTTTTCCCCCTCGGATAGAGTGATTTATCCTTTTTCTTTGAAAGTTTAGACGCTTTGATCTCATTAGCATCTCCAAGCGTGACATTGAGCGCCTCACCGCGTAACCTTGCCCCCTTACATGTCTCGCATGGTTCGTCACCGAAGAAATGCTTCGTACCGAGTCCGTTACATGACGGGCAGGCTCCATAAGGTGAATTGAACGAAAAGAGACGCGGTTCGATCTCTGGGTAAGAGAACCCGTCATCCGGGCAAGCGAACTTCGCCGACATAAGCGTTTCTTCGTCTCCGATGACCATCAGTACAAGCCCATCGGTTTCCTCAAGTGCTTTTTCAACCGATTCGCCAAGGCGTTCTCGAACTCCCTTTTGATTGTCTTTAAATTCTGATACGAAGAACTCGTCAACGAGGATATCGATATCATGCTTTTTCGTTTTGGTGAGCTCGATGCGATCACGCAGGTTCTTCGCTTTGCCATCTACACGCACTTTCGTATACCCTTTGGAGAGGAAATCATATAGAAGTTGATAATATTCTCCCTTCCTTCCCCTGACCACCGGTGCATAGATACCCACCTTGAGCGAGGAATATGCGACTCCCATCACGGTATCTTTTGCTTCGTGTGAACCTATATGTTCGACCCGTTCGATGATGAAATTGATGATCTCCTCATTTGTAAGACGCTTGATCGGTTTTCCACAGACAAGACAATGTGGAATACCAACTCTCGCAAAAAGAACGCGAAGATAGTCATATATCTCCGTAATGGTAGCCACTGTCGACCGAGGATTCGATGAATGGGATTTCTGATCAATGGATATCGCAGGAGATAAGCCGATGATCTCGTCGACATCTGGCTTCTGCATTTGATTGAGAAACTGTCTCGCGTAGGCAGAAAGGGACTCAACGTAACGTCGCTGTCCCTCTGCAAAGATTGTATCAAATGCAAGTGATGATTTCCCTGAGCCAGAAAGTCCGGTCATGACAACCATTTTGTTCCGTGGCATCTCTACGGTGATGTTCTTCAGATTATGAGTACGAGCACCTCGAACAATAATCTTCTCCTCCCCTTTATTCTTTTCTTTTTGTGACATGAAAGTAGCGCGATTCTAGCATGGAACGCTTGCTTTACAAAATTTACATTTCCCCCAATTCCCCGCCAAGATTTTCGAGTCGAAGGGTCGTAACAGAAACACCCATTTTTTGTATCTGTTCTTTTGAAAGCTTAGGCATACTCACGTGATAACGTGACCAGATGAGTCGTTCCAAATCATCGACAGTCTTGATATTGCTCATCGAATATGCGAAGTCTGTTGCGGTAAGGTCATGATAAGGTACTCGGTCTTTTTTTCGTACACATGTCCCGAAGAGAATATTTTCGAATGAAAGCAACGGCGGCAACTCATCTTCGCTGGAGTGAAAATAACCTTGCACCAGTATCCGCGGCAGAGCATATCTGGCACCGATCTTATGTCCCGAGTACTCAAGATTGAAATGGGTGAAATATGGCAGATATGTCTCGATGTGATGGTACTCATCCTTGCGGATTCGAATAGAGCCATCGATACCCAATTTCGCATGAAGAAGTTCCGTACTTACTGTAGTAGTGAGTCCGTTTTCCAAAACGACGTATTCCTCGTCAGATTTTTTCCCACTTCTTTGTGTGAAATTATTCAAAGCTATGGCATTAATGCGGGCAAACGATCTAATTACCTTGCCCTCTCGGCTTCGCAACTATACGTTTTACTTCCTGTACAACTTCGTCAAGTGTGTAGTTCGCCTTCACGAGAAAGTGATCCGCGCCGCCCTTTAGCGCACGCTCAACATCTTCTCTTTGACCAAAATTTGAGAGCATTGCAACGTGGGTGCTCGCAAGTGCTGGGTTAAGCCGTATGCGACGTAACACTTCATAACCATCGATTCCAGGAAGAAGGATATCTAAAAGAATGATGTTCGGTATATTCTTCTCTGCAAGTGAAAGTCCTTGCTCTCCATCCATCGCTGTCGTCACATCAAGATTCTCTTTGGCCATCTTCTGGGCTGCGAGATCACGAAGAAATTTGTCGTCTTCTACCATCAGTACCCTGATCTTCTGCTCACTTTTTTGGACTGCAGACATCTGGGGTTGCATGCTTGGTTCATGTGCCGGGCCGATCTGCTTTGCGATCTTTGATATTATCTGATCGGGCGTGAACGAGGTCTTTACGAAGTAATCTTTGATGCCAAGATGGAGGCCCTTCGAAATCTCCATCAGATCCCCATTATTCGATGCTATGATGATCGGAAGTTCCTTTTGCCACAGCTCCCCAGTGCTCCGAAGTGATTCGATCATAGCAAAGCCATCAAAATCTGAAGCACCAACATCAAGGATGAGGAGATCTGGGTGATAGCGATCGAACTCTGAAGCAGCACTTGGTGCATCATGAACGGCGAGCGTCCCGTATCCCACTTCTCCTAGTTTTGATACAAGAGTGCTCGCGATTGCTTGATCGCTCAAAAGTAGCAAGATTTTCTTTTCAGTCTCAGGATTCATCGCGGAATTGATTAATGCTTAGTATAACATAAGTTAGCTCAGGAGCTGAACGGTAAGAGCACGTGGAATGTGGTGCCGACATCCAGCACGCTTTCGAACCATATTTTCCCCCCGTGTCGTTTTATAACACTTTGAGCTATGAATAGGCCGAGTCCCGAGCCATCAGTTTCCGTATGCACCGCATTGTTCGCGCGGAAAAAGCGCGAGAAAATCTTCTCTTTTTCGTCATCAGGAATACCGATTCCGTTGTCTTTAACCCAAAAATGTAGCTCTTCTTTTTCCATTGCTACCCCTACAGACACCGTGCCAGTGTTCTTCGTGTATTTTATCGCATTATCGATAAGGTTCTGAAGGACATCGCGCATCTTGTCCGGGTCGATTTTAATCTTAGCGAGAGGAGCCTGAGGAGTACTGAACTCGACCCGAATATTCTTTTGGGTCGCAAGCGGAAGAAGGCTCCGGATCATGTCTTGAACAAGTTCTTCAAACTGAACTGGGACGAAATTGTATTTGATCTTTCCTGACTCAAGTCGGTCGACCGCGAGCATGTCATTGATAAGCGCGATCATACGCTCATTCGAATCGAATCCTTTGCTGATAAGGTCACGCTGTTCCGGTGAAACAGGCCCAGCATCTTCATCGAGCAAAATTTTGAGAGTCCACTTGATTGCGGAAAGAGGTGTGCGCAATTGATGAGCGACAATCGAAATAATCTCTGATTTCATCTTGTCGAGTTGAGTGAGTTTTTCGTTTGCACCGGACAGCTCAAGATCACGGCGTACCAAAAGTTTCGCACTTTTGTCGAATTCTACCGTAAGTTCTTCCAAACGCTTCACATGTCCTTCTTCTTTCGTAATTTGCTCAAGTAGTAGCAGGTCGCGGGCACGTAGCAGCCTCGAGATATACCCCCCAAAGAATCCCATCAACAGGAAAACGAGGAAAAGTATGCCTGTTTTCGTGAATTCGACTGATGCCTCCCTTGTCATGGTCAAACCTCCGTCTGACATGACCCCTTCGACCATGCCGAGTTTGATGAATGATGAAACAAAAAGCAAACAACCTGATATTGCAGCAACGATGATCGACCCACGGAAGCCGAACAGAATCATCGAAACCATGATGGTGATCGAAAAGAACGCATGCGCGATACTGTTCACTCCTCCACCAGTAAGAAGCATGATGATGAAGAAGAACACGAGGTCAATTGAAATTTGACTCAAATTGAGCGCATTGAGTTTCTTTTCAGAAAGTTTGCCTTGATCAATATTATGAAGATAAAAATAGAAGAAGATATTACTCAAAAGCGCCAACAAGACCGCCGCAGCAGAAGCGAACAGTGCCACTGGCATGTTCGCGTCTTCGTTCGTGATGACCGAAAGCAGGAATGCAAGTAACACATAATACCAACGGGCATCGATGATCCACCTCGTGGACTGCAGTCGAGTATTCGAATGATGTACGTTCTCTATTTGCATGGATTCACTACGCTCATGTTACGTGATATTTGGGTTACTCAGCAAGGAGCCAAATAAGTAAAGATCCATTGTGGAATGGTACTTGCCCACCAAGTTTGTCCCCGATTTGGGCATACGAATAATACCCGGCGATAGGTACATCCCTGCCGATCACTTGCTGGATGACTTGTATCTCTTCATCGGCCATTCCCCCGAACATCTTCTTTCGAGCAACTGAATTGATAATGATCGCGGCTTTTGGCTTCCTTCCTTCGAGTTTTGCCACTGCCTCTTTTGCAGTTTCAACTGCAACCTCAAGGCCCCGCTCAATGTCTGATATCATGAGTCTGACCTCTGATCCTTCAGGAATTGTCGAAGTGAAAGTCATTCCACCCTTCTGATCAACAAAAACGGGATTGCGAAGAATGACGTGATTCGATTCAGGTAAAAAAACGCCGAGCGGGTAGGATACAGCCAATGCGGGAAGCAGGCCTTCGTGAAGTTCGTTAAGATGTTCTTCGCCGAAATAGTCCTCATAGATCGTGACTGCGGGCTTCCCGTCGAGTTCAAGCAATGTTGTACCCTCAGAACGAGTCACTCGTCTAGAGATGCCGATCGGAAGAAATCCGTGTCGAGCGACTCCTGCAGCATGATACTCACCTGAAATTCCCACCCCTACTGCTGAGCCGTTATATACCTTATCGCCAAGATATTGATATGTTTGGAAGAAAAGCATGTCGTCAGCAGCTGAACCTCCGTAGACCGGGAAATTTTGACCAAGTCGCTCAAGCATACCATTCAAGGCCATTTCTCCGTTCCCTGAGATGATATCGAGAAAAAGTAATGCCGAAGTCATGTATCCATGTGAGTCATACTCGAGCGTATTTGCGAGCTCTTGACCTGCTTGCTTTGAATTCCAAATGATATGATTCCCAACAGCGCCCCAGAATTTGATCTTATCTGAAGCGATTGCCATCACAACGACGCTTTTTTCTAAGGAAAAACCGTCACTTGAGATCTCTCCAGCAGTAGAGCATCCAACAATAAGTGTGCCGGGGGAGCTCTTAGAAATTCCTTCTATAAGCTTATCTTGATCGAGTGCAACGGACGCGAACACAAAAAGGACTTCGGGTTTATGAAGAGATAACCCAGACAGTGCCTCGGCGCATGCATCAACTCCGGCACGATATGCGTCGGTTCCCAGCCCGACTCCAACACTTGCAGCGATCATATGCGAGTCATTATATCACGATATAGTGACATGGTGATCGAGTTGTTCAGTCTATTTTCTGGTTCGCCTGTCTCCTTTTGGTCCGATCGATTCCCCTCTCAGAAGCTTAATCTCGTCACGTAGGAGTGCGGCTGTTTCGAAGTCCAGTTCTTTTACTGCTAGTGTCATCTGCTTTTCTTTCTGCTTAATGACTTTTTCTGGGTTCTTTTCATACGCTTTCTTATCGATAAGCATCATCTCATATAGCGTCTTGTCATGAACGGTTGTAAGTTGTTCAGTGATATCATTGATCTTTTTCTTAATCGAAATGGGCGTGATGCCATGCTTTTCGTTGTGTGCAATCTGTATTGCGCGACGCCTGTTGGTCTCTTCGATTGCCGCTGTAAGTGACCCTGTCATCACGTCGGCATAAAGTAGAACGCGACCAGAGATATTTCGAGCGGCACGGCCGATCGTCTGTATAAGTGATGTTTCAGAACGTAAAAATCCTTCTTTATCAGCATCAAGGATAGCCACGAGTGACACCTCGGGCAGATCCAGCCCCTCACGAAGCAAGTTCACTCCAACGAGGCAGTCGAAGGTACCCTTGCGGAATTCCGTGAGTATCTTAATCCGATCCATTGTTTTGACGTCACTGTGGAGATACTCGCTTTTCACTCCTTTATCTTTTAGGTACACCGCGAGATCTTCTGCCATCTTTTTTGTAAGAGTCGTTACGATGACACGCTCTCCTTTTTTTACGGTCTTTATCGTCTCGTCGATGAAATCCTTTATCTGTCCTGGGTAATTCCCCGCTTCAATGACCCCTCGTACGACCATTTCAGGATCGATGAGACCAGTCGGACGAATGACTTGCTCGACAACTTGTTCGCTTACTTCCCGTTCGAAATCGGCAGGGGTTGCTGACGTGAAAAGTACTTGCCCAACCCGCTTCTCCCATTCAGTAAAGGTAAGCGGTCTATTGTCGCGAGCTGACGGGAGTCTGAAGCCATGTTCCACTAGCGTTTTTTTTCTAGACTGATCGCCCGCATACATCGCACGTATCTGAGGTACCGAAACATGTGATTCATCGATAACAGTGAGAAAGTCAGGACTCCCATCAGCCTTATGCGGGAAATACGATAAGAGCGTTTCAGGTGGTTCACCTGCTTTCTTCCCAGAGAAATGACGGGAATAGTTCTCGATCCCACTACAATAGCCGACCTCCTCGATCATCGCGATATCATATTTTGTACGACGCTTCAAACGCTCCGCTTCAAGCAATTTTCCTTCTTTCGCGAAGACGGCAAGTTGTTCGTCTAGTTCAAGTCCGATATCGAGGACTGCTCGTTTCCGCTCGTCCTCACTTGTCACGAAATGTTTCGCCGGAAAAAAGAATGCATGCTGTTCCTTTGAGACGATTGCTCGTGTAATTGGGTCGATCCGAGTGATTGTTGCGACTTGTGATCCTTCAAACGTAATCTGGTAGATCATGATCTCACCCGTTGGCATGATCTCTAGAGTATTTCCTGTAGCACGAAAAGTGCCAGGACGAAGATCAGCATTGGTTCGATCGAAATAGACTGATACGAATCTACGAATGATGTCATTGCGGGCAAATGTGTCGCCAACTGATATCTTTATATTGGTCTTAAGATACTCATCAGGTGAACCAAGCCCGTAGATACACGAGACCGAAGCAACAATTATCACATCCTTACGTGAAAGAAGTGCTTGGGTAGAGGCATGGCGCAAACGGTCGATCTCCTCGTTTATCTGAGCATCTTTTTCGATATAGGTGTCTGTGGTAGGAAGATACGCTTCTGGCTGGTAAAAATCGTAGTATGAGACGAAATAGTGCACAGCATTATCTGGGAAAAATAAGCGATACTCTTGCGCGAGCTGCGCTGCAAGTGTCTTATTATGCGCGATCACTAGAGTAGGTTTGTCGAGATTTGCAATTACATTCGCAGCCGTGAAGGTCTTCCCTGACCCCGTCACACCAAGCAATGTCTGATACCGCATGCCTTCTTTATAACCCCTCGTGAGTGCCTCGATTGCTTTTGGCTGATCACCAGCTGGTTTCCATTCACTTTTTAGATTGAAGTTACTCATATCGTCTTATAGTAATCACTTAGGGTCCGTTCCTTCAGTGCCTCATAAGTACCATCCAGCAAAGATATGCGGATACTCTCAACAAGATTGACCGTGAAATGGAGGTTGTGTATCGAACCTAATGCGGCACCAAGCATTTCATCTTCATTAAAAAGATGATGGACGTACGCCCGAGTGTGGTGTGTACAGACATAACAGTCACAATCAGCTTCAATTGGAGTATGGTCATAGGTAAATTTCGCATTATTGATGTTCATTCGACCTCCCTTGGTATAGAGCGAACCGTTACGTCCGAGGCGCGTAGGAGAGACACAGTCGAACGTATCCACCCCCGCTTCAATCCCATAGAAGAAGTCAATGGGTTCACCGATACCGAGCAGATGTCTTGGTTTCTCTTCAGGAAGAATGGTGTTCACCCAACGCACCGCAGTGCCGATATCATCTTTACCGAATGAACCTCCGATTCCAAATCCGTCGAAATCCATCGCGCCGATAGTGCGAGCAGCCTCCTCGCGAAGGTCCTGATATTTCCCGCCTTGAATGACGCCGTAGAGTGCCGCGGGAACATTTCCCACCTTCTTCGAGTCAGAAATTTCAAGTAGTCGTTTATGTTCTGCCAGGCTGCGTTCTGCCCACGCTCGCGTTCTGTCGAGCGATATCTTTTGCTTGTCATGTGGCTGTGTCGGAGAAGTGCATTCATCGAAAGCAACAATGATATCAGCGCCGATATTATGCTGGATCTGGATCGAACGTTCCGGAGTAAAACGATGACTCGATCCGTCTCGATGGGATTTGAATGTCACTCCATCGTCATCAATCTTCGCGAGCTGATTGTGGTCTGTGTCGGTGTCTTCTTGATGCTCTTCTTCTTTCGCTACCTTGCCTATTCCTTTCCCGTACGCAACTCCCAATGAGAACACCTGGAAACCTCCCGAATCCGTGAAGGTCGGTCCGTCCCAATCCATAAATTTCGAGAGTCCTCCCGCCTTAGCAATGAGCTCATCGCCCGGCGCAAGATAGAGATGGTAGGTGTTCGAAAGCACCGCTTGGGTACCAAGCACTTCCACCTGCTCCATCGTCAGCGACTTCACTGTCGCTTTCGTTCCCACTACGATGAAGGCGGGGGTATTTATATCCCCGTGCGGCGTATGGATCACCCCGACTCTAGCCAGGGAGCCGGGGATCTTTTTCTCAATAGTAAAGCCGAACTTTTTCACGCTTTGACTATACCATAATATGTTTTCTTCTCCAGTTTTACCCGACATGTATCCGTGTTACAGTCAGAATAGAATTTCTACTTCACCTTTCTGAGGAGTCAGTCATGGAACAGTACCTTGAATACCTTCGCACCATCAACACGAAAGGAAAACGAAAGACGGACCGCACGGGAACAGGAACAACGAGCATCTTCGGGTACCAGATGCGTTTTGATTTGTCCGAGGGTCTCCCCTTGGTCACAACCAAGAAGCTACACACGAAGTCGATCATCTACGAACTGCTGTGGATGCTCCGTGGTGACAGCAATGTGCGATGGCTGCAGGAGCGTGGCGTCACTATCTGGGATGAGTGGTCTGACGCGAACGGCGATCTCGGACCTGTGTACGGTACGCAGTGGCGGTCATGGCCAACACCTGACGGTCGTATCGTCGACCAGATAGCTGAGGTCGTTGAGCTTCTGAAGCACGATCCTGACTCACGGCGTATCTTGGTCAGTGCCTGGAACGTCGCCGACCTGCACAAGATGGCGCTCATGCCGTGCCATGCCCTATTCCAGTTCTACGTTGCTGACGGCAAGCTTTCGTGTCAGCTATATCAACGCAGCTGCGATTCATTCCTTGGCGTTCCGTTCAACATTGCCTCCTATGCGCTACTCACGATGATGATGGCGCAGGTAACTTGCCTTGGTCTCGGTGAATTCATTTGGACCGGGGGTGACTGCCATATCTACAGCAACCACGATGAGCAAGTCGCACTCCAACTCACCAGGACGCCATACCCACTCCCAAAGATGGTGCTCAACCCCGCTGTCACATCTATCTTCGATTTCACTTATGACGATTTCACCCTCGAAGGGTACCAATCGCATCCGGCTATCAAGGCACCTGTAGCAAAATGAATTCCTTTTTCTTTGCCCCGCATAAGCGGGGCATTCTTTATAAAAAAATCGGGCAAGTTCCCTTGCCCAACCTTGTTCCCTTCGGTTCACTTGCGCTTGAGCACCATGAATTCCATCCGCAATGAGTCTTTTTCGTTCACTTCGATGACACGTTCGACATGCTCGCTCCAGCTATCGCGATCGAATGTCGGGAAATACGTATCCGAAGGAAAGGTCCCGTCGATCCTGGTGATGTACATCGTGTCCACTCTTGCCATGAAGAGTGCATAGATCTCGCCGCCGCCGATGACGAACACTTTCTCGGTCTTCTTTTCCTCACAGGATGTGAGCGCCATTTCGATCGACGTGAAGCACTCTGCTCCGTCGCGCCTCCCGGTGATATCGCGAGTGATCACGATGTTTCTTCTATTCGGAAGCGGGCGCCTGAGCGACACGAAGGTCTTTCTCCCCATGATCACCGTGTGTCCGGTAGTCAGCTCGCGAAATCGCCTCATATCTGAAGGAACTTTCCCTCTCCAGGCCATGTCACCTTGAAAACCGAGGCCGCCATTCCTGTCTACCGCCGCAAGGATTGCGATTTCCATGTGCCTTCTCCTCAAATGATGGAAAATGAAGTTCTGGCACAAGTCTATTCAATACTTTAAAAACGCGCAAATCTACGTAATTCGTGACTTTATGAATGCTAGTGCACCGTAAAGTCCTCCGATGTCGCCGAGTTCTGAGTGTACAATATGCGGAAGTTCGGGATAAATACGTAGAATTCCCCCAAGATGAGATCTTACCTCGTCTACCGATATGCCAATCTCTTTCATCATCGATCCTCCGAGCACTACGACATCCGGTGACCAATGGACGATCGTGTTATTAAGCCCATATGCAAGCAGTCTTGCCATGTCATTCCAGAATTTCTTATCAGTGATCTCATAGGGCTTTTTGTTGTAGCGCTCAGTTATCGCTGAACCTGAGACATAACCCTCGAGGTCAAGGCCGAGTCCGCCCACAGAATCTTTGTGGAAACCTCCACTTGCATCGAATATTTGGTGTCCCGGTTCAAAGCCCATTGCCGACGAGTCTATCTTTCCATTCACAATCCGAACACCTCCAACTCCTGTCGACACAGTAATGTACGCAACAATGTCATACCCTTTGCCCCCACCGTAAACTGCTTCACCTAAACCAACCACGGCAGCGTCGTTTGCGAGTGATACTTCGGTTGAAAGTCCGGTCTCAATTGCATATTTGACATTCTTTCCGTTCCAACCAGGGAGATGCGGAGATTTGAGAATTACTGCTCTGTCACGCGAAAACACCCCAGCAACGTCGCCTGCAGCATGGTCTATCTTTTCCCCTCCAGTGAGCTCGAAAGAGACGTCTTTGAGTAACCGTATCGCCGTATCGAAATCCTTCGGTGTGTCGACTATTCTTGGCTCTCCGAACGACTCACTGTCATGTGCGAGAGCGATACGAGTCTTTGTCCCGCCGATATCGAAAAGTATATAGTTCATTTATTTATGATTTTGAGTATTGAGGATGTCTCTCATTACTTTCTTGTAATCTTCGACGTTCGGCTGGTCGAATGCATCTACATGAAAAAGCTCCGCAAGATACATCACACTGATCATCTGCCACTCAAGGAACATTCCAAGTGAGTAAGGAGATATGTCTGGCAGCATTACTTCTCCATATGGCAGCTTATGATTATTGTATGCGATTACTGTACCTCCATAGATCGCTTGCATGATCTCATCTGGAGAACGACCTCCGATACCAGGGACCAGTGATGTAAAAAGCCCGTCTTTGGGAATAACGAGCCGCGATGGCGACTTCACGTAGGTGATTAGAGTGAATTTATCCTTTGGCCCACCAAAATAGAGCTGTCCGACCGAATGAAGATCGGTCGAGCCAATCGAAACAATGGGAGTAAGTCCGGAGTGGACAACCTTTCCTGTTTTGTCGTGCTCTTTTCCTAATGACTCGGCATAAAGCTGTCTCGCCCATTTTCCGACTGATTCGAGTTCAGGATTAAAAAAGAAAAAATTGCAGAGCTTTGCTCCGTCATGGTGAGCCCTGAAAATCGTCTCCGCGAGACGCAGTGAATGATTCTCACCCGAAAAGTTACTGCGAAGAAAGTCTTTTGCTCCAAGCAACAATTCTTGGATATCGACACCGACCAGAGCGAGCGGAAATAGTCCGACCGGCGTGAACACTGAATACCTTCCCCCAACTAGTTTGGGTATCGGCAGTACCCCCAGCCCCTCTTTCTCGGCTGCCTTCCATAACTGGGAATTATGATCCGTCGTGACGATGATGCGCTCTTTAATCTTAGGGAATCGCCTCAGAAGGTACCCGTACAAGAGCTCGAAATTTGCAATGCTCTCCGTCGTTCCACCCGACTTACTGATGAGATTCACGACGATCTCTTCGGGATACGAGACATCAAGTTCGAGGATCCGCTCGATATCGAGAATAAGCTTTGTTGATACGGTATCCAAAAAAATAATCTGAGGGTACCCCTCGTGCACCCCATCACGTTCCCTTCGAATAGCATCGTAGATTGCCTGAGTTCCGAGGTTTGAACCACCGATACCGACTACGACCACATATCGAAGTGAGGTTGTGAAGTACCGTTCGACTTGGTGCTTCACTTCTGCAAGCATCGCAGTGTCGAGCGGCAGACGCAAAGAGTGTTCATGTGTCACATACTCCCCACTTTTCATACTAGCGATATCGGAAAGCATTTCAGTATAACCAGACATACGCTCTGGAATATGCGCTCGACCTGTCACGTTGTGATAACTGTAGTTGAGACTTTGCTTCATAGACGTGGGATCTCCGCGATACCGAGTTCTCCGAGTTTACGCATGTACATAATGACCGTACGAATGTATTCGGAATGACTCCAAGTAAGAGGAGCTGCGGAAAGTTGTTCTCCAGTATATGGGTTTAGTTGTTCAGACATCACTCCTGACCGAAGGGCGTTGTGTTCGACCCAATTAAGTTCCTCGCGAACAAGATCAAGATCGTGATCATTCTTGGCAAGAGCGATAGCATATTGCGTATACCAGAGTGTGGTGATGAACCATGGGTTACCAGTCTCTCCACCGCCAGAGAAGAAGTAATGGTCGCCCTCGTATCTTGCAATTCCTCCTACCGGTGTCTTTATGGTCAGTCGTTCTTTAGTGAGTTTCATCGCTCGCTGAAGACGCTCATCTTCGGGTGGCAACACCCCGAACAAGAATATCCCGTAAGCACTAGATGAATCGATGGTGCGATCATAAATCGTCATGCCGCGAGGGTCGATGATCAATGAGCGATAGAAGCTCCCATCTTCGATGTTGTACAGGTGCTTAACTATCGCTTCGCGCATGTCCTCAGCGATACGATCAAAATTGTGTTCGCTTCTTTCCTTCCCAAGCATCTCTGCGAATCGCGCGGCAGCCTTAAGCCCCGCATAAACTGTAGCGGCGGTATATGTATGTACTCCGAACTTCTCCTCCCAGAGGTTATATGAGGGTTTTGGAAGACCTGAATACGGATCACGATACGATGCCAAGAAGATCGCAGCTTTCTTGATGAACGAATTATAGATCGACTCAATGAAATCGAGATCCTTCGAGACGAGCCAGTGTTCCCATAGTGCCCACAATATCAACGCCGTCTCATCTTCTTGAATTGGAAGTTCGGGTTTTCCACCCACGAGCCATCCGTGCCATGAAGAACCCAGTGAACCGTCAGCCCGGTATTTATGCATCAAGTAGCCATCTTCGGTGATCGACTTATTGCAAAACTCAAAGAATTGCCTAGCGCTATGTCGATCGCCGATCCAATCGAGTGTAGTTGCTACATACGCTGAGTCGCGTGGCCACACATAGGCGTACGTATCGCGCCCCCCTTGAAGCATATCGGAATCACCAGAAGCGATTACACCTCCATGACGGTCAACATGCGAACGAAGGATAAACTGCGATTTCTTAAAGAGATCGATGAGTGTATCTCCAAGTCCATAGAAGTTCCAGTTATTTCTTTCTACCCACGCGTACCAATAGTCTCGGGAGCTTTTCATGATCGCGTCAGGGCTGTTTTGTATCACAAACTGATTCAGTGATTTCACTTCTTCGATTGAATGGCCTACAGCAAGCCAATAATGGAAAAGTCCCACGCTTTGCGGACCGACCCTAAGTGTCACACCTATCGTCGAATCGACACGCCCATGCTCGATCGAGTTCTTTGAGAGCACCCCATCTTCTGCGTCACGATAGGTCCCTTCCTTTCCTTCTATCTCGAAGATACCGACAGTATAATCATCAAACCCTTTTCCATCATGGAGTGCGTTCATGAGAAATGCCCTCCTTCCTTCATAGTGAATCACTGTGTTACTCATCGGATCGTAAAATGCGGTGTCGAGGTTCTCTGAGTGGTATATCTCATACTGATGATTGAAAAACACCCTGATTTCTCGCTCTCCGTCTCTTCTGTTCTGTACCTTCACCTTGCGCAGGAAGATGTTCTTCTCGTTTGAAAGCGAATCAGTGAAGTGCAGCTCGATCCCAAGCCGAGATGAGAACAGACTTGTCAGACCAGTATATGCACCGTCGGAGCGTGTATCGACAATCCAAGTATTGTCATCAGTCCATGAAAATTGTCCGTCTACCCACACTCCTATTTTGTGACGATAGTGCCCACCGATATGATTCTCGAGTCCGACATAAGGAAAATACAAATCACGGACCTGACCATATTTGTCAGTCGTAATAAGTGTCGAACCATTTCCGAATGCAAGGGACTTTGCCATGCGAGTAGTATATCAGATTAACGTGTATACGACCGATCAAGCGAGACGGGTATAATCATTTCTTCTTCTTTGTGACAGTCTTCTTCTTCGCAGTCGGCAAAACTTTCTTCGCTTTTTTCTTTACTGATTTGGCTGCCACTTTTTTTACCGTTGCCTTCATCTTCGGCCCCTCCTTTGTCTTGAGTCGAAGTCGCAAGTCATGCAATACATTATTAAATGCGATGAACGCCTCATACGGCGTGTCATATGGGTTGAAGTACTTATGGACATCACCATCAGCGAACCACTTCGTGCACATGTAGTAATAGTGGTCTGATGTCTGCAGTTTTCTCCAATCTTCGATGATCTCAAGATTTCCTGATGAAATCACCTCTTGTTCTAATGCATAGATATTCGCTATCGCTTCATGTTGCATCCCATTCGAGAGCCAAGCAGAGAGGTCGCGCTCGACATCCGCCCATGAGACAAAATTATGGGCATCGAATTCGCCGACGACTGGGTATCGTTTCGCTGCTTCTGTTACTGTAACGAAATCATTATCGGGGTTCTTGAGTATTTCTCCCGGCAGTGCCTTCATGAATTCGAAGATGCCAGTATCCTCCCACTGATGTTCTCCGAATGTCTCATAATCCATGAACAGATTCACGAGATTTCCGTTCCCGTTCACCGCGCTTACCCACTGTGCGAAGGTCTCAGATTTAAGTGGCCATTCAGCCCAGTCTCGCGAAGAAAAACGGAATGCTATGTCATCAGAAAGCTTATAATTCTTAAGAAGCGTCTTAATCTTTGTGGTACCAGGTGAGCGGTAGAGGAAATTAGGACTTCTCCACCCAAGGATGTGATCTGCACCTTCAGCCAAGATCGCCTTATAACCCATGTCTTCGACCGTCTTCGCAAGTTCGTTGTTATAGATCAACTCAGTATTTCGAAATGCAGTTGGAACTACACCGAATAATTTCTGAACTTTCTCGCGATGCATCGCGACCTGGCGTTTGAATTCATCTTTTGAGTAAAGGTATGAGAGTGAGTGATAGTAGGTCTCATCGAGCACCTCAACCTGTCCGGTTCCAACGAGTTTTTGGAAGGACTTCAGTGTCTCAGGAGAGAACTCTTGAAGCTGGTCGAGAAACACTCCAGAAAAAGAGAACGTGAACTTAAATTCAGGATGTTTCTTCAGTAGATCAAGCAAGACTGCATTCATCGGCAAATAGCATTTCTTCGCGACCTTATGGAGTATCTTTTCGTTGTTGATATCTCGATCGCTTTTGTCATTGAAATATTCATGGTCATTGCCTACGTCAAAGATGCGATACTTTTTTGTACGGTATGGTTGATGGACTTGAAAATAAAAACAGACGGATGGCATAGATTTAATTGGCTTGAGTTACTATTTGATCATAGAGTGCGTTGCATTTCCCCGCAGCACTTTCCCATGTGACATGCTCAACGTCGACAGAGCCGAGCTCACCGAGTGTTTCCTTGAGACCCTTGCTCTCAACGACGTTGATAATCTTATCTGCCATATCGTCGATATCCCAAAAGTCGGACTTGAGCGCATGGGTAAGTACTTCCGCAACACCCGACTGCTTTGATACAAGGATCGGGGTCCCATTCGCAAGCGCTTCAAGCGCCGTGATGCCGAATGGTTCAGAAACAGACGGCATAATGTAGAGGTCAGCGGCTCGATAGAGTTTCATCAATTCCTCACCTCGGACGAAACCGGCAAAAATCACTTTATCACCTATTCCCATGTCCGAAGCCAATCTGATCATCTGATGTTCCATATCCCCTGATCCTCCCATGACAAAAAGTACATTTTGATCGAACTCGAGCACGCGCTTCGCAACTTTGATGAAGTAGTCAGGCCCCTTCTGGATGGTGATGCGCCCGACGAAGAGGACAATTTTCTTCCCCTCCGCTCGAACGTTTTGGAGTGCAGGTGGCAGTTCCTTGGCATGTTCAGCATGATCGATACCATTGTGTACGACGGTGATCTTGTCGGGGTGTATATCATAATGCTCGACGATCACATTCTTGGTGTGTTGCGAAACTGCGATGATACAGTCTGCCGCATGCATACCCCGACGTTCCTCGTCATAGATATACTGATTTGGTTTTCCGGCAGTTCGATCGAACTCGGTTGCATGTACATGAACGATGAGCGGCTTGCCTGATACGCGTTTTGCCTCAAGTCCCGCGCGGAAAGACAGCCAGTCATGCGCATGAATGACATCATGGGGTTCATCTGCTGCGATGATCCGCGCTTGTAGGCCATAGCGCCTTACTTCATCGAAAAGATTCAACCCGTAGATCTTGTCTTCAGGAGCTGTTCGAAGGTACTCATCATAGAGCTCAGCGTTGATGTATGGATGCAGTAATGTCTTAATCTCACGAACTTTTATGTTGCGAATATTCGCGAACACAATCTTGAGGAAATCATGTTCGAGCCCGTTCAGTTTTTTCGGAAGAACAAATGTTACATTCACATCTCGACGCGAAAGTGCACGGGTCAACCCGTAGCAGGCTGTACCTAAACCGCCGCTGTTGTGCGGTGGGAATTCCCATCCAAACATGAGCACGCGTATGTTCTTCATTGCAAATTAAAAGAAACAGGCGGGCACTCGCTCTAGTGCTCTCTGGGGCCTTGCGAAAAGTATAACATACACTATGTGTATTTTATATATGGGGTTTATCCACTTATTCAGAGATAAAGGATCATGCACCTGTTATCAGTTCGCCACGAAAGAGAATTCTTTTTCTTCTACTGATGTGTCTGCCTTACAGATGACATATTCGGTATGCGAACCGACTGTTCCGAAATTTACTGTCTTGGTGTGAGTGAGATGGTCCGCACTAGAGCTAAGTGGATCATAAAGGACTGCATACGGATAGCCGCCTGCGTATGTCCGTTTGCACTGCGCGGGGATACTTGTCGTGACGGTATACGTTGCTGAGTAGTCATCGACCTTGGACTGCGTGCCCAAAGAAATAGACAAGGTGGTGGGAGATGAAGGGCTTGGTGAAGGTGTCGGTGCTGGGTTTGGTGCAGGTGACGGAGCTGGGGGGGTTGGAGCTGGAGCAGTCACCTGTGTGTAGACCCATGACGGTAGTCCAATCATAAAGTCGCTTGGGTATCCTCCGTCATTGAAGTTCGTTGCGAATATGATTCGTGATCCGTCACGACTGATTGTTGCTTGATGCTCGCCATAATAACCACCGTAATTCTCTGCAGCACGCGTATGGGCAACATTAAGAATCCGGCCACTTGGCTTCAGTTCAGCTAAAACGAGTTTCCTATACATGGACTGTAACGGCGTTGCAGGGCAAGTGGAACCGTAATTGCCGCAATCCGCATATGCGCCGATAAGTACCCACCCCTTTCTGTCATATGCTTTACCAGAAATGTGCACAGCATACGACGCACCAGATGCTGGATAGAGTGACATGATGTTGAACGATGAACCTGTTGCCATGTCTACCGCACGTATGTAACCACTATCGTAATCTGCAACTACATAATAGTCCTCATTGTTCGGTCCGAACGCGAGATCAGTATGCTCACTCATGTCATGAAGCATACGCCACGTCGAGAAGTCTCGCGTGTATGCACGGGTACCAAGTGCGCGGTTATATGCCCATGACGGAACTGCGTACGTGCCGCTCGGTGACATACTGATGTGATCCGGGAAAGCTCCTCCGAATGAGGATGCGGGTAAGGTCCCAAGGATAGTGTCGGTCACACGGTCCCAAGTGAACAGACCATAGATGACATTTGTTTGTGTTGATGAATTGTAAGAAGTAGCGATGAAAGCGAAGTAGCGTCCATCGGCAGATGAGACTCCTTCTGCTTTGGTCCACACACTCGTTACACCGCTCCATGGAAGCCGACCATTGAAGTTCCCTATGATTGTGTCGACATCTGTTTCAACATTCTTTTCATACCAGATCATTCCCCCAGAATTACCTGTATACCAGAGTTTCGTGGGGTCAGTCGGGTGCCAGATAGGCTCCGAATCGCCTGCAAGACCCTTAAGGGAACCGTTGGTTCCGGTTCTTATTTGCCGCTGGAATAAATTTGCGTCATAGAGAACCCAGAAACCATTTCCAGTCTGAGCTATGAAGCGAGTATTGTCGGCATTGAATGCCTGCCTACGACTATAGTCATGGCGAATGAACGTTGCTCCAGGAAAGTCGGTTGAATCTGTGACCTTGTAAACCCGGGTCCCATAGACCGGATCGATATAACTTGCTGTTGTCAGGCTCGTAGCTTTTGTGGCAGGCTTTGTGACCGAAGGAATCGGGTCGAGGGAAAGAGCCGTAAGTGAGAAGGTTGACGCATACAGCTGATCGAAGGGGTTAGCGCTTGATGGTGCAGAACTTGATACAGGTGTGGGGCTCGGAGTTGGTGAGGGGATCGGCGCAGGTGTGGGAGATGGCGCAGGACTCGGTGTTGTCGCCGCATAAGCTTCGATATAACCTTCGACCACCCACCCATCAGCGCCCGAATCAAAGTTGATTGACCACCAGATCAATGAATTTGCGGACACTGATTGCGACATTACGGTTCCAACTGATCCAAATTGTTGAGTGCCAAGTATCGGGGCATTGGTTGAGGCAATACTTCTTACGTTCAGTGGTCCCGAAGTTACGGTTATTCGTTCGCCTGGGACGAACTTTGTTGAAGTAGTTGTGGCTGTCGTCGGTATCGGTGTAGGGGTTGGTGTAGGGGTTGGAGTAGGAGTGGGATTCGTTGAGGGAATTGGAGCCGGTGCTGGTGACTGGCTTACTGAACCACCTGAACCGCTTGGAGGAGATGTTGGAGTTGGAGAAACACTGCTACCTCCACCCCCTCCACTTGAAACTGGAGACACTGGGGGCATGACCACAGCTGTACTTGTAGCTGTTTTTTGTAAGGCATCAGAGCATACAAGTGAGAGTTTTTCTCTTGTGAATTTTCCGACAAATCCACTCGCCTTCTTTAGGCCTGCTGGAGCAAGCACTTCCACTGCAAATTGATCCTGAAAACGTATCACCGCTGCTTTTGTTGCCTTTCCGAAATAAGAAGTTTCTTGACCTATCGAACCCGCGCCTGATGAAGTAACTCTTGTTGTCGTGCTCATATTGAGTATGATTTGCACACCCTTTACTTCTGCATCCGTCATTCCCTGCTTGAGATCTTTCGTAAGCACATAGGGGCACCCTGCAAATGCGGCGGTCGGTGAAGCGACCATGAATATGAGAACGGCTAAGGCGGGAAGTTTTTTATTATTTATCATATGCAAGGCGAGATAAGAGAGAATTATTTATTTATCTTTGTTGTTATCCACGGTATCACAAAAAATGAAAAGCGTCGCATGCTTTTCGGCGTATGCGACACTTATCATTGCACAAGTTTCTGAAGTATTTGTGCTCGGTACTATAATGCTCCGAAGTAGACGATGACAACTTTGTCCGGAGAAAGAGGAGGGAGATCTGTCTGGCGGTTGAAGTCTTCACTGCCGTCATCATTGAGAATGCCGACATAGTACTTCTGACCTTGGACAGTAGGTCGCAGTAGATCTATCTTTGCGGATGTGTCACCAGCACGAACGCGCTTTGCACCCATGATATACCCAGGCTGTCCATCACGGTCATCGTAAACTGCTATCCAATTTGAATCTTTGATGTCGAGACTGTCGACTGTAACACTGTTTCCAGCAAGCTGATCTTGAACATTGAGCCCAAGACGAGTACCTCTGGGGATCGAAGGGGCAAGAGGTAGAAGTGATGCGGGTTTTGCAATCGTCTCTTGAGTCTGTACCAAAGTGTTCGTGGCAGTCATTCCTCCGCTTTCAGTGGTGCTGATCGCTTCATCACCCCCCATATCTACGGTACGGGTTTTCCATGCCATGACACCTGCAGTTCCGATAAGAATACCGATAATAAGCATCAGTACGAGCTGTTGTGATTGTTTTGCCATATGTCTAAGCGTAGCAAAAGCTGTTTTTTGGAGCAAGAAACAGCTGAAGTAGAACACATACCCCACAAACAAGCGAACTACGTTGTTCAGCCTTTGATGTAGAGCTCGAAATCGTCGAGATTCTCATTGGGTCCTGCTTCGATCAAATTGAGTGTGACAGGGAGCCCGTTCAGGGTAGCGGAAAGCACGGCATTCTTATCAGCCTTTGCCGAAACTTTAAATCGCGCAGGGGTGATGTCCGGTGAACATTTCTCTCCAGATCTCACTGTATATGCAAACTGAATGAGCATTTGTTTTTTGTCAGAACTCGGCAATGCATTCGACTCGAGGATGTCGCAAGGAGAAGGTAGAGGAATCTCTCCAGCAACAATGTGGGCTCCATTCTGGTACGCGTGTTTTGCAGTGATGACAATTTCGGGACTTGCCACAACCTCTGCTGGTGTGTTTTCCCATGCTGTCGTACTTGCGGTGTCACCAGCAGATTGTTTCGTATCAATGGTGCTCTTTTGAAAAGAGATCGCAATGAAACCAGCGACCGCAATGATTACAATGCCTGCTATGAGATATGTTCCCTTTTTGTCCATATATTCCATTGTACCTCGCTCATCGAAACATACCAATCACCAAACTCACAAGCTTGTATATGAGCAGAATAAGAAATGCGTAGAAAACGTACGGATTTGTCGTGAAGAAATGTAGCAGAAGTGCGAAAAGTAGCTTGAGGTAATCAAGTGGGCTGCGGATCACCAGTCCATTCGAGAGTCCTTCTTTTATCATCGACCATCCCTCACCTGCCCTCGTTCGATGCGGAGCACTATCCAGCGCAGTAGTGGTAGCATATCCTGACAATACTCGTTTTTCCGCAACATCGAGATTTTTCACGGCTTTTACGCCTTGAGAAAGTCTGATGTTCTCGATTGTACTGATGACGGGAATCGCAACGGACGACACCGGAGTCGGTGCTTCATTGCTGATCGCGACAGATAGGTCTCGTATCGGATCTTGCGAAAGCGCGAGGGGGGAGGAAGTTGCACTCGTTGCGACAGGTACCGTCTTTAGCGGGGGCGGAGGAGGCTCGGTGCTATCGCCCACTCTGTTCATGTTTCGGTCATAGTCCGCAAAACGCTTCACTCTTGTAGTTTCGGTAACGCTCGGAGAAGAAGAGGCGAGCGAACTAGTCGCTGAAGTGAACTCATCACGCTCGATGGTGGCGTAGAAACTGTGACTGCCTGGGGTGACTACCCACGGAAACGACAACAATTGAGAGCCCCCGTATCCATCGACAATGAATGTTCGTTTATCGATAGTCGTCGTTCCATCTTTGAGCACCATTGTCCCCTGCATCCGATAAGCTGATGAATTATAGACAAAGGTACTGATCGTAATGTTGTCACCGACAAAGAATGGATCCTGAGAGAACCACAAGAGGTCCTTTGAAAAGCCAGCAGGAAGAGTCTTTGCAAAAAGTTCAGCAGGAGAAATAAAAAATGCCAGGAGAATCAGTGCGATGATAAACTTTCGGAGCATAAGGAATGAATTACATTCGATCCATTAATCCAGTATACCAAGTATCGCCGAAGACATCTGTAACCCAAACATTCAATAGGCCGAAATTACCCATCAAGAGAAGCAGTCCGATGAACACAAAGAGTACTCCCCCGGCCTTATTCACAGCTGGAAGCAGCTTCGCCAGTGAGGTGATATACGAGAATGACGCTCCATAGATTGCAGCGACAAGAAGGAAAGGAATAGCGAGCCCAAGAGAGTAAACAAAAAGGAGTGTTGCTCCATGTGCGGCAGCACCTCCTGTCCCGGCAAGTACCAGTATTGTCCCAAGGATCGGACCGAGGCACGGACTCCACCCTAATGCGAACAGCAGCCCAAGGAGGAATGACGAAACGGGTTTCCCTGGAGTGAGAAATTTCGGCATCTTCCTTCCAGAAAAGAAGCGAGGCATATCGAATACACCAAGCATAGAGAGACCGAATATGATTACCAATATCCCTCCAATACGTGAGATCAACGCGCGATGGAGCACAAAGAACTGTCCGATAACACCGGAGACCAGTCCAAAAAAAACGAATACAACAGAAAACGCAAAAGTGAAAAGCAGTGCATTGAGCATGATCCGGCGACCACGCGTTCGAGCATTCTCATCCTTATCTGCACCAGCTAAGAACCCGATGTATGCAGGGATAAGGGGTAGCGTACAAGGTGCGAGAAAGGTCAATATCCCTCCGACGAGTGCTGAAATATATCCGATCTCAAACATTCGACTATTGTAACACTATGTGGGTACTCATACGAAAAACATCCTTTTGAGGGATGTTTTTCGATACTCGTCATTGGGGCTTATTCAGTTACTTCCTTGCGATTGTTCGGGAGTGTCATAGGGAATGCCGACATTGAAAGTGTTCGCGGGCGCGTCATGAAAGGCATAGTGCCAGATGAAGCACTTTCCTCAGCAGCCATCTTCTTCACGATCGACTGCGCGAGCTGTTCGCGCTGCTTGTCCTGCTCTGCAAGGATGCCGTATACGTACATCACTTTTGCTACGTAGCCGTAATCTTCTGCAGAATATTGGGACAACCAACGACGTGCCCGTGAGGGACCCATGTTGTATGCAACCAAAGCTTCCTGGGGAGAATCGAAACCATAGTTGTCCTCAAGCTGTTTGAGATACTTCGTGCCAGCCAAGATATTTTGGAAAGGATCCCTTGAGTCTTTTACTCCCATCGACTTTGCGGTCTCAGGCATGAGCTGCATCAACCCCTGAGCGCCGCGATGACTGGTTGCCTCGTTTTTCCCCTCAGATTCGATGACTATCACTGCAAGAATGAGATTCTTGTCGTAATCATGGAGCATCGATGCGATATTCACCATTTCGCCGTATTTTTGCTTTGTCTGGTCCAAATATGTCGGAGCATTGTTCTTTAGGTACACAAAACCTGCTGCAAAGCCGGTGGTTGGGTGTACGGCTGCTATTAGTGCAAGTGCCGTAAGTGTTCCTGCCGTAAAACGTGAGAGGGGGCGAAATTGCCCCTTCTGTTCACCAATGTCTTCTGAGACAGCAAAATGAAATTTCATATGGGATGGAATGTCTGTTGGTTATCTGACTTAAGCATGAAGCCAATCTGACTAAGCTTGTATATGATAACATAAAATCACAAACAAGTCAATCAGTTCGGGTGGGTTCTTCAGGTACTCGACAATTGTACAGAGCGAACCCAATGAGGCAACCGTTTTTGCCCACATGCAATTTTGCAGCCTAAAATATAGATATTTTTTGCCTTTTAGCGCCTGTGACTTTCCGATAGGTGGCCTATGTATGCATAATTGCATTTTGACATTGTTGAAATTTGTTACTTGGTTTGTCCCGGTTTGTTGTAAATGCTCAGTATTTTATGCGTTTACATAATTTCATCATTAATTCATGTTGGAATTTGACCGAAAATAATCCAAAATGTGCCTTTACATAAGGGTCTTTTGGTACTATTATCGCACTTACGAACCTACTCTTGTCCAATCCAATATGCATCTTTTTTCATCATTCGTGGTCTATATCCTGCTTTTCCTCACTATGTATTTCGAGGTATTTCTTCTTGTTTCATACTTTGAAGAAAAAGAGCACTTCGTTCCAAAAAACATAGCGAAGAGAAGAATGCCTGGGAAATATCCTACGGTCACAATCATCATCCCTGCCTGGAATGAAGGCGAAACGCTCACCGGGACTGTCGAGTCACTGCTTTCTCTAGACTACCCAAAAGACAGGCTAACATTGTTCATCATTGACGACGGATCAACTGACAATACACTTGAGATTGCACGGCGATACGAAGGCCACCCCCAGATCCGTGTTTTTACGAAACAAAATGGCGGTAAGTTCACCGCACTCAACCTAGGAATTGCCGAGTGCAAGAGTGATCTTATCGGGTGCCTCGATGCCGACTCGTTCGTCGACAGTGCGGCACTAAAGGAGATCATCCCCTACTTTGACAACCCTGAAGTAATGGCGGTCACACCCTCTGTCCAAATACATAAACCAGATAATATCCTGCGCAGAATCCAGGCCACTGAGTACATGATAGGACAATTCACCCGAAAATTATTCAGTCGGCTGAACGGACTTTACGTTACGCCGGGACCATTCTCTATCTATAGGCACCGCATATTCGAAGTCATCGGCAACTTCAAGCACGCATACAACACCGAAGACATGGAGATGGCACTTCGCCTTCAGTCGAATCGGATGAAAATCGAGAACTCGCACACCGCATACGTGTACACGGTCTCTCCTGGAACTCCGCGAGCACTCTATAAACAACGCGTACGCTGGGTCTCGGGCTTCCTGAAGAACGCATTTTTTGAGTATCGCTTCATGTTCTTGTCGAGAAAATACGGCAATCTTGGCTTTCTTGTGATGCCATTCGCGTTCGTTTCGATCTTCATCGCACTCTTCTTCACCGCACTATACATACGGAGCATCGCTCACTTCCTTTATGAACGGTATATCCAATACTCCACGCTCGGTTTTCATCCCCATCTTGGTTCATGGAATTTCGACTGGTTCTCCCTTGATCTTGAATTTCGCGCCTTGCTCATCTACATGCTGTTCTTCACTACGGTTTTCTTTGTGTTCATGGGAGTGAGGATGGCGAAGAAACGCGTATCTTTTGACATGCTTTATTTCCTGCTTCTTTACGGATTTATAGCACCGTTCTGGCTTGCCCGATCACTGTTTAATCTCATCTCAGCAAAGGAGGCAAAATGGAGATAATCGATCACCACTCGCAAAATAGTATAAAATAAGGTAGAACCTCATCACATGGAATCAAACAAGGACATCAGCGGGAAAAAATATTTTATCGTATTCGTCATCACACTGGGAGTATTCGCCCTAGTGTTTCTCCTTTCGAACTATCTCTATTCTGAGCGCATCAATCAGGTGAAGAATATCGAAGACAACATTTCCCGCAATATCCTTGAATCAGAGATACAGTATTCCCTTCTTGCTGATGCGACATGTGAGGATGACGCGGACAACAGTCCGGTCATGATCGACGAGATCAACAGCCTGACTAAGCGTCTTTCATATATGGAGGAACAGCGCGGTACGGACGATGCGGAAGTGATCAGTCTAAAAAAATACTATTCATTGCTACAGGTGAAAGACTATCTTCTTTTGCGAGAGCGAGCGAAACAATGCGGACAGAAGCCTCTCACTATCCTCTATTTCTATTCCAACGAAGGTGACTGTACCGACTGCAAGAAACTTGGCTATGTGCTCACCTCAATGCGCGAGGATTATGATCAGCTGCATATCTATGCTTTCGATTACAACATCGGCCTTTCGGTCATAGATACACTGAAATCAATCTATAAACTCGACAACGATCTCCCGATTTTAGTCATAAACCGTAAGGCATACTATGGATTCAAAACTCGTGATGACATAGAAAAACTCATGCCTGATCTGGCCTTCGTAAAAGCAACGTCGACCAAAGCGACCACAACCGGGAATAGTGCCACAAAGTAAAGTATGGCAGCATCTGGTGGATGACCATGGCGTTGCGCGCTAAGATAGAACCGCAGTAAGTGCGAAGGACCCTAGCATTGAGACAACCCAGAACACGATCGAAATTCGAGTTAGCTCTGAGATATGTGACTCGACTTCCACAAGTGAGCGGCCGACGACAATGAATACTGGTTCCTTGTCTCCATGTACCCGTGCAACAACGGCTTCTCTCACTCCAGGGATCGGTTCCCATGTGAAACGATCCTCACCATGGGCAAGCAAATAATCGAAAGTACCTTTTGGCGGAACCGGGAAATTTCCGTCTAAGGATCCATTCCCAGCAAGCGGAACACCATTCCGGTCATAAAGTATCACATACGGCGTTAAACTCTTTCCGATCTTCACAGGGTTCGCGCTTGAAAAATATTTGAAAGGAGTTCCATCCGCAAGCGCAAGTTCCACATTCCCAGCTATCTCTGCCTGTGTGTCATCCGCACTCAGACGCAGGTCTTGCCTCACAACGACAAGAGTGAAAAACAAGATCGCAGTGACACAAAACCCAAGTGTGAGCCATTTTTTCAGAATACTGGTCATGTCATGTTTGAAGAGTTTCATGATGAAATCATATCACAATATGGAACATGCATTTCCCCTTTTGTGTATTTCATGATTTTGCGTTACGCTCACTGGATGAACGAAACAGAACGAAAAAAACTGGTCGACGTAGCAGAAACCAACCTTCGCAATATCGTCACAGTTGCGATAGAAAAAAAAGCTGATGAGCAAGCACTAGTGGTCTATGACACCCAGTACGGTCTGACAAGCATACTCACCGATGCATACAGAAGGGTGCTTCCAGATGCTCGCTTCGTCGACTTCGATACCACTCCAAAAGATCAGATTATTGCGCTCTTTGACGAGATGAAAGAACGTGATCTCGTCGTATTACTTCAGTCGTCGAATTTCCTTCTCGATGCTTTTCGTATCAGGTTGCATTTATTCCAAAAGAAACTGAAGGTCATTGAACATGTCCATCTCCATCGAAACTCAGAGCAAGTTTGGGATGTCTATATCAACGCACTCGCCTATGACCCAGCATGGTACCGCAGCATTGGCCCTAAATTGCGTCAAAAGCTAGAGAAATGCGATATTCTGCGCATAGAGGGTAAAGACGCAGTCTTGACCGTTACAGGCGGCCTAGAGCCTCCTAAGCCCAATCTCGGAGACTATGCTGGGATGGAGAACATCGGCGGAACTTTCCCGATCGGAGAAGTTTTCACCGAGAGTGTCGATTTCTCGAAGATGAACGGATCTTTCTTCGTCTATGCATATGCGGGAGCTGATTTCTGTGTGGATATGCACGAGCCATTCCGTGTCGATGTCAAAGAGGGCGTGGTGACTACATGGCAGGCAGATGCTCCGAAATCGTTCGTAGAAATTGTCGAGATGATAAAAGAATACGAGCGACCGCTCATCCGCGAGATCGGATTCGGACTGAATCGTGCGATCACCCGCGAACGTTACCTTGAAGATATTACTGCATTCGAACGTATTCTCGGGCTCCATCTTTCAATGGGAGAGAAACATAGTGTCTACAAGAAGGAGGGAATAACTACACACAAGACGAAATTTCACGTCGATCTGTTCCCTTTCGTTGAGCGGGTATATGCTGACGGCGAATTGATCTTCAATGATGGGGAATATGTAATCTAAGAAAAAGGCTGCCCACAAGGACAGCCTGATGTGCACGCTGATGCACGACAATGGATCGTTTACGAAATTCCGGTCTCGGTACGTCCTCCAAGCGTGTTTGCCAGCGTGAGCACTTCGCCAGCAACTGCAGCATCTCGCGTTCGAAGGATGATCTTCTTTGTGCTTGTTGCGATCACGTGTTGATACTTCCCGACCGTGAGATTCGCCCACGGTAATGGATGCTCATCTAATAGAGTCTTCACGAGATCCGAAACAACTAGGATGTAGTTCTGCATGTTCTTCTCCAAAAAGTACACTCTCTATCCGAGAGAATAGAGAGTGTACTCCTACTGTCCTAAAACGCAATATGTGGATTACGATGTCGCATCAGCGACTCTGACTACCGTATTCCAATTTCGCGTTGTTACATTCATTCCGAACTCTTTTTCGATGATCGACATCGCTTCAACAGTACGAGTATCTGGGGACAGGACCAGAACACTCATGACTTCTGTGTCTGTCACTTTGATGATCCTGAACTCCTTATCCTTGGAAATATACGGGATAGGAAGCACTGACTCATGCTGTTCGGAGAGATAAGTGACATATAAACGTGTATCTGCAGTGACTTTTATTCCTTTGAACGGATCAGAGTGGAGGAGTTTCTTTATCTCCGCTGCACTGCGCAGTATGACGTGAACGGAAAATCCGAAAAGTTTCTCAAGGTCAAACTCGATCGCCTCGGTGAGCTTTGCTTTGTCGTCATTGTCTGAGAAGAACACCACGTTCCCGGTCGCGAGGATCGTGCTCACGTCTGAAAATCCCATTTTATCGAAAGCGGACTTCAGCTTGGTCATCTGAACCTGACGTTTCCCGACATTGATCCCTCGAAGAAATGCGACATAATTTGGTGTTGGCATAGGAGTTATATTTGAGGTTTCCCTCTTCGTTATTCGGATACCGCCTTACCATACAACAGTATCCATTCAGATACTCAGTATACCACGTTATAGCAAGTCAGGCCAGATTATGACTTCTTCTTGGCTACTTTTTTTGCTACTTTCACTTTCTTTGAGGCGATGAGGGTCTTCTTTGCAACTACGGACTTCCCTTTCGTCTCCTGCTTCTTCTCAACTCCTTCGAGTTTTACTTGGGGAACTTCATCTTTTATTGATTCCTTCGTAGACTCCTTCATCTTTGATCCCTCAAGCATCTTGAGGATACGATCCATTTTATATTCAAGATTTGCAAGCTGCTTCTTAACTTCATCATTGCTTTGGTTGTTTCCACCTTCTCGGGTAGCAGTGCGGAACTCGCGTGGGCGCTCTGTCCTCTGGAAACTACTGTGTCCCCGGGCATCATCCTTCTTGTCAAAACAGTCCCTGCAAAAAACCGGTCTGTCTCCTGAAGGTCTGAACGGAAGTTCGCAACCCTTTCCGCATGAGGAGCATGTTGCAGGAAAGAGCTCGGGCCGGCCGCTGCTAAATCCGCCACGATCTCCCCCACGGTCAAAATTCGGTTTTCCACCGAACTTTCTGTCACCTCCGAACTTTGGGCGACCACCAAAGTCACCACCCTTACTGAACGCGCCCTTTTTGAAGTTTTTCATGAGGGGCTATGTATAACACACATTCCCCAAGATAGCTAGATTCGGTCTTTGGGTGCAGCGAATTCGATTGTGCCAAGCATAGCGAGAAAATCCTTATGTATCTCAGCTTCTTCATCCAAATAGGACCCGGAGAGTACGTAGATCTCATCGTTATGAGCAATAACAACGTTGTCGGTACGATATAGTCCGTCGGTTGCATAGCGTATAGCATTTGCTCCTCCGATCACCAATTCGGCTGGATCGGTGATCTTCATGCCTATATTGCTGTACAGCTTATGTTCGTTCGCCCAATCCTCAGGTTGTTGTTCGCGATCATTCGCGTAGACTGATAGCGAAATGGTAGGTGGTCCTTCCATGGCTACTGCCGCGATCTGCTCTGAATCATCGTTTGTTTTCGAAAGCACGATCATTTTTTTGAGACCCGGGACATTCTCAACTTGGAGTTCCTTCAATCTATATCCATTGCCCCCTTCCGGATAACTAAAGGACATCCCCGTATCACTCACAACAAAGACTGTCGTCGAAGCACTTAATGAATTCTGAGCGAATTTGTTTGACGGAGTACTTCCGTAATAGAATGTCAGCGCGGCAGCAAAAAGCGAAAGTGATGCGAGTACAAGGTAGGAATGTTTATTCATTCGCTCATTTTACAAAGCGTTACACCTCCATACAACTAGACGTTGCTGAAGTCATGTTTCATTGCTCGCAATTCGGCTGGTATAATGTCTCTCATGGAACCCATCCATGCCCTGATTTTAGGTATTATCGAAGGAATCACCGAATTCCTACCAATATCATCGACCGGACATCTTATCCTTGCCGGGGAGATATTGCACATACCCTCGACAGAATTCCAGAAAAGTTTCGATATCATCATTCAATTAGGAGCGATACTTTCTGTTATTGTTCTTTACTGGAACATACTATGGGACCTCGACGTCATCAAGAAGCTATTCGTCGCGTTCATCCCGACAGGTGTGATCGGGCTTCTTTTATACAAAACTGTCAAAATTTATCTCCTCGGTGATCAGGTTGTTGTCCTTGGTTCCTTACTCCTCGGAGGCATAGCACTTATCGCTTTTGAGCTCTGGCATAAAGAATCCACTGCTGCAACAGCATCGATCAAGGGAATATCCTACCGACAAGCCGCACTTATCGGAGTGTTCCAATCACTCGCTATCATTCCAGGTCTTTCGCGCTCTGCGGCAACAATAGTCGGTGGACTACTTCTTGGACTCAGGAGGGCAACGATTGTCGAATTTTCCTTTTTACTCGCAGTCCCTACGATGCTCGCCGCCAGCTCACTTGATATCCTTAAGAATTACCAATCATTCTCATCTGACCAAATAGGCATACTTTCGATCGGGTTCATTACGTCATTCGTCGTGGCACTACTCAGCATCAAATTTCTGCTCGGTTATATCCGAAAACACAATTTCATCCCGTTCGGAGTCTATCGAATCCTGGCAGCTATGCTTTTCTGGCTCCTTGTACTTTAAATGAAATTCGTTTCGTCATTGATTTTTCTGATTCTCATTCCATATGACGAGTGTGTTCACTGGTGACTTCTCTCCGATATATCCGCCGCCACGGGCCTTGTACAAGAGTACCGCCTGCTGCATCGCACGTGCAGAGAACTTTCCTGCCTTCGCTATTGCTTCGCTTTTACACGCTTCCCAGAGCTCGGGGTGGGTACGAATGATGTTCAGTTTCTTAGCCATTGTCTAAGTTTATTGAAAACTATTGGAAAAATGTTATGATGCACGTCATTGCTCCAAAGCGGCAATGAAATTGGGAGATCGTCTAATGGTAGGACAGCGGCCTTTGAAGCCGTTAATCTTGGTCCGATTCCAAGTCTCCCAGCAAACTACTTTTTCTCGCTTGTAGTCCGAATAAGAGCGAGCTCAAGAGGAAGAGACGGTATTACGCTCCATCCGATATCGTGCGATGCATGGATGAATTCAGAAAGCACATGAGAGTTAATACGCTTCTCTTTTGAGGAAGCTAGCTCTTTGATCAGCGTCATATCATCTGGAGGAAATTCGTCTTTCAGTGTTACCTCCATGTTTGGTGCATAGCGAAGCAATAATATCGCACGCATCTTGGCAAGCAGCATCTTCAGGTAGACTTTCATGTCGATGCGCTCTTCACTCGCCTTTTTGAGCGCTTCGAGTCCCCCTGCAGGATCACCTGCTTCGATCGAGCGGACCACGCTATTCACCAGATCATGTGTCGGAGCACCAACCACTCTGGCTACGGTATCGAGCTCGATCTTTCCTCCTTCTGCTGAGATGAGCACTTTTTCGAGCACAGAAAGAGTATCGCGATACGAACCATCACCGAACATCGCCACGATATCCGCAGAAGGTACGTCGAGTTTTATCTTTTCCTTTTTCGCTATCTCGATCGCATATTCTTTGAGCTCTATGAGCGCTGGTTGTTTGAACGTAAATGTCTGGCAACGTGAAATGATGGTCTCGGGAACCTTCTCACGGTCTGTGGTCGCAAGAACGAAAATGACATGTGCGGGAGGCTCCTCAAGAGTCTTGAGGAGTGCATTGAAAGCTTCTTTGGTGAGCATATGCACCTCATCGATAATATAGACTTTATATGGTGACTCAAACGGCATAGTTGAGACTCCTTCGCGTAGCTCACGGATGTCATCGATACCACGGTTCGAAGCAGCGTCGAGTTCATAAAGGTCAGAAGGCTTACACCCTATCTCTGCGGCAAAAATGCGTGCAACCGTAGTTTTTCCAGTTCCTCTTCCCCCTGAGAAAAGATACGCATGGGAAATGTTCTTATCCTTGATCGCACGAAGGAGTGTCGAGACAATCTCGTCCTGCCCACGAACGTCAGCAAACTCTTTTGGGCGGTATTTACGATACAAAGCTAATTCAGACATAAAAAGGATTATACAGTATTTTACGCATGAAAAAAGGCACTCTTTCGAGCGCCCGAAGGGGTGCGACAATCCCTGCTGTGGTACCAAGGTTACCGCTTACTTCCGAAGTGGGTCATTAGCTGGCCAGGCATGTAGGCCCAGAGTGTGGGTTGCAAGACTCGACCAAGGTGGATGCTTTCCATGGAAAAGTCCCGGTTACAGCAAAGTGTGTCGCACCACTCGAGATATTACGAGACAATGATGATTCGGTCAATAAAAAGGCACCTCGTGTAAGGGGCCTTGCAGTGGAACGCGATGTCCCGAGAACGACGAACGCGGTAACGTTCGTGCGTGTCAGCATATATTAGCCGAAGAACTGTTGAGGCTCTGCGACGATTTTCGCCTTGTTGAGGCGAGAATTCCAGTCCGGTGAGACTGGATTTTCTGACACTGCATTCGAAACTCGAAACATCTCGTCCTTCTGCATCCTAGCTTGAAAACCTATTCTGTCAAACTCCCCCTGTTCGTGCCCTGGAGTTTTAATTCTTACTAGATACCTGTCTTCTGAAGATCGGAAGCCACTTCGCAGACGTGCTTGCCATTGTGCGGTTCACAAAGTTCATGCAATGCATCGTTCTCCTTTTCATTCTCACCGTGGCAGCAGTTGCTCTTTGATTTCCCGCAAGGGCATTTCCCTTCTTTGTCGAACACGATCCCCTCAGGAGGGAGCGAGCAGGTTTCCTTACCTTCGGATACTTGTGCGCACGCACAGTTCCCTCCGCAGCCGACGAACTCCTTTTGATCATCATTTTTTGACATGAACATAAATTAGCACGAATGAAGAAACGAAGCGAGCCCCAATGGGGCTCGCTTCGTAGAGAATATCCTATTATGGTTATTTCTTCGTCTTTTTCGCCGCTTTTTTTGCTGTTGCCTTCGCAACAACTTTCTTACCTGTTGCGACAGCTTTCTTGGTTGCTTTCTTCACTACTTTCATCTCTTTCGCTCCAACACGATTGAGTTCTGCTGAGACATGTTTCCAGTTTGTCTTCAGTTCCCTTGCGGCACTAGCAAGATCTGCCTGATCTATCGACTTTACCTTGTCGTATGCACGCATTGATTCATCGACGATGGTCTTCCATGCCTTTTCATCGAGCTTTTGAAGTTTCTTTGCCTTTTTCATTGCATCAGCCTGGAGTGATTGCGCCCACTTTGCCGCTTTCTTGCGATGCTTGGTCGCATCTTTACTTCCGAAAAAGAAATAACCGGCACCTGCCGCCGCAGCCGCTGCGAGTCCGAGTCCTACACCTAGTGCAACCTTTTTCTTACTTACTGGTTTTTTTGCCATGTTGTTTTGCGTTTAAACTATTATTAATATCTTTCTCAGACTTCATCCTTTTTACTTCTGGACCTCTTTCGGTCCCTCATTCCAAGGAAAAAATCCATAAGGTGGGTGATCCGCATGCCTTCCGCGCGAGCTTTCTCCCGAAGGACCTGCACATCCTTTCGAACACTGTCGCTTTCCTCTGAGACATTTCGTGCGACATGATCAACACTGCGTAGAATGCGGATCATGTAATAGAGCGCGACCATTCCCATGATTCCAAAAAAGAACACAACCATGGTGGTCACTGCAAAGAAGATGTCCATTTTCAAGAACTCGCTCATATACAAGTTCATTATACTCTTCTTCGATTTTCTCGCGCAAGCTAACTGAGTCTCAATTCTGTGTTTTTGATGAAATGAATTCCTGGACACCTCGTGCGACCGCATCTGAGTCATCTGCTTCCATCAGCTTCATCCGAAGTTCCTTCGCACCGTCAAACCCGTTCACATAAGCTTTATAGTGTTTTTTCATCGTTGCAAAGTTCTTGATGTCACCGAGCAGTTCTTCGAATAGTTTTGTGTGCTCAAGCATCACATTGAAGCGATCCTCGAGCGAGATATCCGCAACATCGATAGTGGGATTGAACCGCCAGGGGTTCCCAAAGATTCCACGCCCAATCATCACACCGTCAGCTCCGCTCAGAGATGCTTTTTCCTTTGCATCAGAGAGGTCCTTCACGTCACCATTGCCAATGATCAGCGTGCCAGTTCCCTTTGCTATTTCAACGGCACGTTGCACATGCTCCCAGCGTGCGGGAACATCGGACATTTCTTTCCGGGTGCGGGCGTGAATGGTGACCGCCGCAGGTTTGGCACTGAGCAGCTTCGGAAGCCAATCTTCGAGTTCTACTTTGTTGTATCCGACGCGCGTTTTCACAGAGACCGGAATCCGTTTATTCTCCTTTTGCGCACCATCGATCGTCGCTCGGATCACCTCAAGAGCAAGTTCTGGGGTTTTTATCATTCCTGCGCCACCACCTTGCTTTTCGACGTTCCTATCAGGACATCCCATATTGATGTCGATTCCGTCGAATCCGAGCTCAACCAATAGCTGTGCTACTTTGAAGAAGTTCTCTGGCTTCGAGCCAAAGATCTGCGCAACAATAGGCCTCTCGGCTTCAGTATAGAGAAGGTCACGCATGAGCGTATCACGTCCTGGGGAGAGTAGCCCGTCAACAGCAACGAATTCCGTCCAAGTTACGTCCGGCTTACCGTACTTTGCTATGACCCTCCTGAATGCTGCGTCGGTCACATCGGCCATCGGTGCAAGCACGAAGAATGGACGAGGGAGTTTTTCCCAAAATCCGAGATAAGGCGTGGATTCAGACATGTCTAGGACAGCATATTCGAGTTTATTTAAGAATTCAAGCAGTGTGTTTTACGAATACTGACTGTATAGACGAACATTATGTCTGTGGCGGCGGGATAGATGTCGCCGGCGTTACAGGAGGTGGGGGTATCGAGGTTGGGGATTCCGGTAACGAGACAGCTCCCTGTGGGGGTATTGGCATGAACTGGTCGGGTTGCACCGATGCCAAAGATGCGGGATTCTGGCCATTTCCCGGCAAATTAGAGACTGAAGTTACTTCTGGGATGTGAATAGAGTTGAAAGCAAGGGCATTGGGCATGCGCTTGTCTACCGGGGTAGTCGCGAGTTCGTGATCACTAACACCCTTCAGCTCTGGGAAGTCATCAAGGGTAAATTCGAGACTCGCACCGGGAAGCAGTTTCCCTGAGATGATCTTTTCAGCAACTTTCTGCTCCACCAATTCTTGTACCGCTCGGGCCATCGGGCGAGCACCCATGTCCGGATCAACACCGTGTGCGAGCAGTGCTTGGATGATGACGTCATTAATCACCAAACTCACACTTTTCTCACGTAGACGTTTCTGTAATTTTTTGAGCATGAACTCCGCGATGATCTTGTACTCGGGGACTGTCAGTGGATGGAAGAGAATGATACCGTCAAAACGATTGAAGAGTTCAGGTTTGATCTTCCCTTGCTCGATAATTTGGTCGAGTATCTCTTTCTTTACCGTATCGAGGTTTTTCCCTTCTTTGATCGCTGCACGAATAAGCGGAGCACCGGCATTCGAAGTCGCTATAAAAATAGTATTCCGCGCATTTACTTTCCTTCCCTGCGCATCATGGAAGATACCTTCATCGAAGATCTGCATGAAGACGTCGAGTACTTTGGTGTTGGTCTTCTCGAACTCATCAAGAAGCACTACGCCATACGGCTGTTCTTTCAGGAGGACAGGCAAAGCGCCAGGGGTTCCATCCATCGAACCGATCATACGTGACAATCCATCCTCTCCCTGGTATTCGGTCATGTCGAGTCTGCCCATCGCACCTTCACTTCCGAAATACACATTCGCTAGCGCTTTCGCTGTTTCGGTCTTTCCTACACCAGTCGGACCGAGGAAAAGGAAGTTCCCTATCGGACGCTCCATACTACGCACCCCGGCGCGAGCGCGGCGCATTGCATTGGCGATGATCTCAACTGCCTGTACTTGCCCTACCACCTGCTTCTTCATCAGTTCCTCGAGATTCATCAGGCGGATACGTTCTTCGTCCGAGATGTTGCCAACGGGGATATTGGTCTTTTTTCGGATGAATTCGAGCACGTCCATCTTTTTGATCAGGTGTCCTCCCTTCGCCAGCATCGTCGGTACAAGTTCGACCATCAGGTCTATCGCCTTGTCTGGCATCACTCCGTCAGAAAAATAATGCTCTGCCCCTTTGATGATCTCTACAACGGCGGGGTATGTGAAATACACTGGGTTCCGGCGTTCGGTCGCTTCGGCAACTTCTTCCAATATGCGAAGTAGGGACTCTTCAGGAGGTTCTGTGAGTACGACCTTCTCAAAGCGCTGCATGATCGCATTGTTCGGCTCTATGTACTGATGGAAACGGGCATTATCCGCGGTCGCAATCACCTGAAGTGAACTACCAGTCAAATAGGCATCGAGGAGACTCATGACATCCGAGTCCAGAGCGAGACCACTTTGTATGAAGCCAGGGAGATCCTCGATGACAAGGATGATATTGCCGGCTTTCACTGCATCATTAAGTAGCTTAATGAGTCCTGTTTCAAGGGATTGTTTATCCTTCATCCCTGCGATAAAACTCTTCGCATCGAACGCCATTACGCGACGATGTTTCAACTTCGGGTTTGTATAGCCGTTGGTGATATCGCGCGCGAAGTCCAAGATAACATCCATCTTTCCACTGCCTTCCTCCCCGACAAGAATAGCATTCGCCTCTTTTTCTCTCGAGAGCACTATTTCGATCTGCTTGATCTGCTCATTGCCATAAACGAAAGCGAAATTCGAACCACCGCCAATAGCTTTACTCGACAGGTCAGTACCGTATTTCCCAAGGACATATGCACCTCCGTAAGCGAATTCAGATCCGAAAGATTTCGATTGTCCGAGAGCGGTCTTTCCCCAGAAACGCTGTTTCTGTTTCTTTTTCTTGATCGAACGTTCGACCCACTCGGCAGGACCTATCAGTTCGCGTTTTCGTACCCCGAGTTCGAAAATGAACTGATAGAAGTCAGGGTCCTTCTCTACAATAATGTCGGCTAAATCGCGCAATGTGAACGTCTGACGCAGGTCACTCTCGAGCTCATTCCAGTTCACAACAGTTTTTCTGTTCTTCAGGTAGTCATCGATGGTCACGTCCGCGATCCCAGCACGTCTTGTGATATTGCGACCGTATTTTGAAAGGCAGAAACTCTTCAAGAGATCTCCGTGTTTCGTCTCGTAATAGATATCGCACACCTCATAGTTCGGGGTGGAATACGGCGTTTGGGCCCCTGTCACGCCACGCTCAAGCAGGCCTTCGACATAGTAGAAATATGAACGCGAGTAGAACGATAGCATTTTCATCAAGAGCCATACCGCAAGCGCGATGAGAAAGATACCGTTGCCTTTAGCGCTTTCAGGATCAAGTGGAATCTCGGTTTCTTTGATCCCTGGAATGAGAGCTGGGAGGGATGTGGTCTTGGGTACAGTGACCGTTGTTTCACTTTGAATGACGATGGTCTTGCTCGGAGCATCCATAACATCCATTTTGGGCACGACGATCCCCGTCGCAAGACGCTTTTGCACGAACGGCGCCAGCATCACGCCCAAGTAGATGAGCACAATAGTACCAGCAAGAATAGAAATGATATTACGTATCTTCCGAGGAAAAGTATGCTCGAGAACGATACCTCTCGAGAAGCGGTAGTTCGGGTCTCTCCAGAATGTGTCATCGAATCCGAACATACTATGAGAGGAGTGAACTTATTCCATTAAGCAAGAAGCTGACAATCAGAACCGGGAGTGTGAGCCATAACGCAAGAAACATTAGCCCTCCGATGATGACAGTTGTGAAACCGAGGAATGCGGCGGTGATGATGGCGGAGCGAAGAAAGAATCCGACAAGACGCATGATGATATTCACCACAAGCCCCGAGAAGAACTGTTCGGGGTGAAGCAAGATGCTCCCACGCTCTTCCTGAAGTCTCTTGAAGGGTGCAAAAAGGCTTTTTAACACATCTGGAACGGAAAATAGATGATTCACGAACCACAAGTAATTCCACCAGATATGGAGGAAATCGGTGATCGCCATACTGTAATGCCACACCAGGTAGTTCTTGGCGATGGATACGATGTTCATGTAAAAATTATATCACGGAGCTGGCGAGCGCACAGCAATTCGGTTTTACAAAGTGCATACTTAGCTCCATACGTATCAATTCCCATATGTGTTAGTTCAGAAAAACAGTGACTACTTGTAGAAGATCTTGTTGCCGAAGCGCAGATCGATCTCCCTCACCCCCTTCCCTTTATCGGGAGTCTTTTCGAGGTTCTCAAGCACGACACCAAGATTTGCGATCGTCCTATCCGGTTCTTTGCTCGTGGCAAGCAGAAGTACCCATGGCATGCCAACTTCGGCGCGAATATCCCCGCCACCAAGGAGTGTTACTGAATGAGTGGTGAGTCCGACCCGAGAAAGATCATCGATATACATTCGTATACGCGAGTAGGCATCTTCTGTGAGCACAGTGGTCCCTATCGGAGACTGATGAGTGACCGCTTCTTCAGTGGAAGATGCAACGATCGCAACGAATGGATATCCGATGTACTCGGGGGCCTCAGCGTACACGTATCCATCCACATCAGCAAAATAGCAATCCTTCGGCTGGTATTCCGAAGGAGAACTTGAAGAAGTCGTGGGGAGGAGGTCGCTTCGCATGCAGTAAAGGAAGTTCGGAGTGTATTCAGTAATGATCACTCGCATGTGGTGGTGCGAATCGAATGCCGTTTTCACATTAGCGATACGTGGAGACAGTGATTTCACTGCTCGTTCCATCTCCATCACGGGGAAGAGTATCTGATTATTTCTTTTCACCCAAAAAAGAATTGTATCGTCGAGATGAGCGACTGCGACATTCTTGATACCTTCCTCTGAGATTGCATGCGCTCCCTCTACGGTGACTGATGTGATATGAAGTGCAGGACGGAGCGATATCCATGCACACAAAAGAAAGACCGCATACAACGTGATGATCGTATAGCCAATATACGCAAACGTTTTGTCGATCTTGCGCATCCGTGACCGCTTCGATTTAAGAGTCTTTCTGCGAAGCGCCATGAATATGCCCAGTGAGGGTTCTTATCCGATGACTGACTTGCCCATATAGGGAACGAGTGCGTCAGGGACACGGATGGTGCCGTCCGGTTGTTGATAATTCTCGATGATTGAGACGAGGATACGCGGCGTAGGAATTGCCGTGCAGTTGAGCGAGTGCGCAAAACGCATCTTCCCCGCTTCATCGCGATACCGAGTGTTGAGCCGTCGTGTTTGGAAATCGTGGAAGTAAGAGGCAGAACTGATCTCACGGTACTTGCTCTCTCCCGGTACCCACAATTCAATATCATATTTCTTGACTTGCCCGAGTCCAAGATCACCGCCGCAATTCACTACGGTGTGATATGGGATATTGAGGAGCTCAATGAATTCTTCCGTGTTACGGTTTATCTCTTCGTGAAGTTTGACTGAAGTCTCGTGTGAGCCTTCACAGAGCACAACCTGTTCCCACTTGAAAAATTCATGGACACGAATAAGACCGCGTGTATCCTTGCCGTGTGCACCTGCCTCGCGGCGGAAGCAGGGAGAAAATGCAAGAAACTTGATCGGACCCTTCGAGAGATCGATTGTTTCGTCCATGTAGTAGCCCATGGTCGCCACCTCGCCTGTGCCGGCAAGGAAATCGCCATCCTGGGTCTTATAAAGATCATCTTCTCCTTGTGGGAGATATCCAGTACCAAGGAATGTCTCGCGACGCACCAGCGAGGGTACGAGCATCGGGATGAAAGACTTCTGACTCCAGTGCTTGAGTGCCAACTGCCAGACAGCATTCGCAAGCATCACACCATCACCCTTGAGGAAGTAGCCGCGAAAACCTGCGACCTTCGTCCCACGCTCGAAATCAACCATGCCGTGCCGTTCCATCAACTCAATGTGACTCTTTGCTTCAAAATCGAATTTCGTAGGCTCACCCCAGCGTTTCACCTCCTGATTGTCCTCATCACCTCCGCCATCCGGAACAGATATGTCAGGAACGTTAGGAACTTGAAGCATCAGTGAGCGCCAAATTTCCATCACTTGTTTCAGTTCTTCCTCTTTATCGGCAATCGTATCCTTAAAGGTCTTCATTCTATCGATCATCCCCTGTCGTTCTGTCTGGTCGGAAGCACGGGCGATTTTTTCGGTGAAACTATTCTGCTCGGCGCGCATCGACTCAACTTCAGTGAGAAGCGTCGAGCGTTTCTCCTCTGCGGCGATAAGACTGTCTACATCGAAATCGATATGTTTCTTCTTTGCAGCAGATTTTATAAGGTCCGGATTTTCGCGGATGAATTTGATATCTAACATATGAAAACATCATAACAAAAGGTGGGTTTTTTCCAAAATATATGAAATTGAGACCGAGGAATTCCTCGGTCTCAAGGGGTCTCACTGACGCCGCACTACTTCTGACGGAGCAACAGTCTGACGGTACAAATGTGCGTTAACGAGGTCGATGCCTTCGTCGAGCATCCCGGAGCGGTATGCCCCTATCGCCACGCAAACATGCTGCACGAGAGCAGTCATGTTCTCGAGGACTTGGAGCGCCCCGTCGACACGGTCTTTGACAGCAAGGAGTCGCGACACCTCTTCTTCGGATCGACGTGGGTCGTGCTTCGCAAGCAGCACTGCGAGTTCTTCTTGTTCGAGACAAAGGGCAGCGACCGCCCGTACCAGTTCACTGGGGGTAGGTTTTGGCAAACAGTACATTTTGGTCTCCTTAGTGGCTTCAGTTACGGGAGATACGCTTCCGAGCAGATTAATTCACGCAGAATCAGTGCTGTCAAGATTCACAGCGTTGTTTGAGGGTGTAGTTTCACTCTATATATACATGTAGTGATGAGCAAAGCATGAAGATCGTGAAACTCACAGAAGAGGAATTCCCTATCCAGCTCGCTGAAACCCCAGAACCACCGAAGGAGCTCTGGCGGTCGGGACAACTACCACCTCAAGACAGTGTCCTCCTTACGGTAGTCGGCGCACGCAAGCATTCAGCATATGGGAAGGAAGCATGCGAGTCACTTATCAGAGGGCTCTCAGGGTATGGCATCGTGATCGTCTCAGGACTTGCACTCGGCATTGATACCATCGCGCATCGTGCCGCAATGGAAGCAGGCCTTCTCACTCTTGCCGTTCCCGGGTCAGGTCTGGATCCTAGAGTGCTATACCCACGCTCAAACCTGCGCCTGGCTGAAGAAATCGTGGAGAGTGGAGGGTCACTGCTTTCAGAATTTCCTCCATCGACTCCTGCTGCACCATGGACGTTCCCCAAACGTAACCGCATCATGGCGGGACTTGCAAAAGCAACACTGGTGATCGAAGCAGAGCAGCGTTCTGGAACCCTCATTACCTCAAGACTCGCGACTGATTACAACCGCGATGTCTTCGCAGTGCCCGGAGAGATATTCTCTCCGCTCTCAGCAGGACCGAACATGCTCATTGCCCTCGGAGCAACTCCCACTCACGAAAGCGCAGACATCATACGCGCACTCGGATTCGCTTTCGATGAACACGAGACTGCTCGGCGTGATTACTCCTCCCTCCCGCAAGACCAGCGTGCAGTGATCAAAGCACTCACTTCCATGAAGTACCGAGAGCAGTTGATTGAAGAACTCGGCTGTTCCCCCAGCGACGGGAACATTCTGCTCATGAAAATGGAAATCGCAGGGCTGATCACTGAAACAGCACATGGTATCCGTAGGGCGTGACACAGATTGACGACATTGGGGTATGGCTCAACTCGACTGTCTACAATGCAGCGATGCAGGAAAAACTCGCTGATCAAAAGATCAATTTGGTCTTGAACTCCATCCGAAAGAAATGAGACGTGCTTCGGCACAACCGCGAGGCTGTGCTGTTCTTTCTTGCCAGTTCTCTGAAGCAAAACATGATCGTAGAAATAACTTTCACGCAGTGCTGGATTTGCAAAAATAATTTACGCGTGATACTCATATACAAAACTATGAGCACCGCAATGTCGAAAAAGATACTTGTCATCGTTGAGTCACCCTCGAAAGCAAAGACGATCGAAAAGTATCTCGGCGATGAGTACATCGTACGCGCTTCAGTCGGACACATTCGCGATCTTCCCAAGTCCAATAAGAAAGCCATCGATATCGAAGGCGATTTCGAGCCGCACTACGAGATATCACCGGGAAAAGACAAAGTGGTCGCTGAGCTACGCGATATCGCAAAAGTGACGAAAGAAGTGCTCCTCGCCACTGACCCCGACCGCGAAGGAGAGGCGATCGCTTGGCATATCGCTGATGCACTTGGACTCAAGAAAGCGAAGCGTATCGTCTTCCATGAAATTACCGAGAGTGCGATCAAAGAAGCTGTCTCTCACCCACGCAATATTGATGACAATTTGAAAAGCGCACAGGAAGCACGCCGCGTACTTGACCGCTTGGTAGGATATGACCTTTCAGGACTTATTTGGAAAAAAGTACGTTATGGACTTTCCGCGGGGAGAGTACAGTCCCCCGCACTGCGCATCATCATGGAACGTGAACGTGAGATCCGCGCGTTCATTCCTGAGACATTTTGGCGACTACGTGCACAAGTGACCACCCCACACAAAGTCGAATTCGAGCTTTTATGCTCTGAAGAACCGCGCGATAAGGCACTTGTCGACAAGATCATCAAGGAAGGGAGAAAAAAACAGTGGAAGGTGCTCGAAGTTAAGGAAAGTGAAGCTTCTCGTGCTCCGCGCGCACCATTCACGACCTCAACACTTCAACAGACCGCGAGTACGCGTCTCGGCTATTCCCCTTCCAACACCATGCGCATCGCGCAGAAACTCTATGAAGGTGGTTTCATCAGCTATATGCGAACCGATAGTACCAATCTTTCGAAACAGGCACAGGATGAAATCGTTGCTTTCATTAACAAAGAGTACGGAGCGGCGCTCGCTGCCCCTCAAACGTACAAGACTAAGTCGAAGAATGCGCAAGAAGCGCATGAGGCAATTAGGCCTACTAACGTGACAAAAAAGAGCGCAGGTCGCACACCTGACGAGCAAAAGCTGTATAAACTCATCTGGGCCCGCGCAGTGGCATCACAAATGAAGGATGCGACGATGCTGCGGACGAAGGTCGTTGCAAACTACGAAGGAGCCGGGGGCGAGATCCCAGATTTCCAAGCAAACGGCTCGAGACTCCTTTCGCCCGGATGGCTTACGGCTGACCCTGACGCTCAAGGCGAAGAAGTGATGCTACCAAAAGTCACTGCCGGTGATGTACTCACGCTTCGCGACCTCGCCGCAGAAGAAAAACAGACTGAGCCGCCTTCTCGTTATACCGAAGCTGGTCTCGTCAAAGAACTTGAGAAACGCGACATCGGTCGTCCTTCTACATATGCCTCGATCATCAAGACCATCGTTGACCGGGGTTATGTATCGAAGGAAGGAAAAACACTTAAACCGACCGACACGGGCGATGTGGTCAGCTCGTTCCTAGAGAAATATTTCACTTCATACATCAGCGACACCTTCACTGCGGAGATGGAGCAGAAGCTTGATAATATCGCGGAAGGAAATGCGAAATACGCAAAGGTGTTAAAAGACTTCTATGGACCATTTCTCAAAGAAGTGAAGTTGAAAGATAAGGAAGTGGATAAAGTCACAAATCTCGGTGCAGGCGACGCAGCATTCCCCTGCCCGAAGTGTGGCAGCACAATGATCATCAAACTCGGAAAGAACGGGCGTTTCCTTTCTTGCAGTACGTTCCCTACTTGTGATGGTCTCCGAGGAATCGACGGTAAGGAAATCGAAGGCCCGAAACCGACAGGTGAAAAGTGTCCGAAGTGCGAAAAAGGAGATCTCATCGAGCGAGAAGGAAGATTCGGAAGATTCATCGCCTGCGCAAACTATCCGAAGTGTAAGTTCATCAAGAAAGACGTGAATCTCAATCCGGTAGTCTCAAGCGGAGTGAAGTGTAATGTCTGCAAGAAAGATGCCGACATGATCGAGCGTCGCGGACGTTTCGGGATCTTCTGGAGTTGTGCAAATTACCCCGAGTGCAAACATGCGATCAAGGCAAAGCCGACCGGAAACATATGCCCGATGTGCCAATCATTAATGATGGAAGGCACAAAAACGATCCCTGAACGATGTTCGAACAAAGCATGCGTGAATCATAACCCGCACAAACTCGAGAAGAAAGGAAAAAAGTAAAAACCGCCCTCAGGCGGTTTTTTCGACAGGGTGGATCATTGAGGCGAGACTAATGTAGTTCGCTATGACCCAAATAGCGGCGCATCCGACTATGACAGAAACAAGGATGGCGAGCTCGGGGGAACGAAAGAAGACGTTCAATCCTGCGAGAATGATCAGAACGAAGCAGAGAAAGAGGTCAATCGTTCTTCCGATATGAGGCAGATAGTCCATGACAATTCCTTCTAGGAGAAGTTGATCTGAAACAAGTGTAAGGCTGGTGTTGCCATTGTCAAACCTTCTCTATTATGTTTCTATCAGGAAATGGAAAAGATCACACCTCTCAGCGAAATTCTCAGTGTGATGCATTCGAAGCGACCCGAAGATGTGGCTCTTGTCACGCACGCGTATGAGTTTTCAGAAGCTGCTCACATAGAACAGAAGCGATATTCCGGTGCACCATACTTCGTCCACGTTTCCGCCGTCGGATACACACTCGCAGAAATGGGGCTGGATCCTAAGACGATTTCTGCAGGACTACTCCATGATGTCGTCGAAGATGCGCAAGTTTCCGAAGAAGACATTGAACGCGAATTCGATAAAGAAATAAGATTTCTTGTCGACGGAGTTACCAAACTCGGAAAACTCAAATATCGCGGCGCAGAACGTCATGTCGAAAGCCTACGGAAATTATTCGTTTCGACTGCTAAGGACATCCGAGTGATCATCATCAAACTGGCCGATCGACTGCATAATGTATCGACGCTCAAGTACGTCCCGAAAGAGAAGCAAGCAAGGATCGCTCTCGAAACATTAGAAATATACGCACCGATAGCGAACCGACTCTCGATAGGTAAGCTTAAAGGTGAACTGGAGGACTACTCCTTCCCATATGCGTACCCCGAAGAATACAAGAAGGTCAATGACATGCTCAAGGAGCGCGGTGATGATAATGAGAAAAAGCTCGAAAAGATCTATCGTTCCATCCATATCGAACTCGCGAAGGCGGGGATCGAAAGTGTGCGGGGAGAATTCCGTGTCAAACGCATGTATAGTCTGTACAAAAAATTGCTCCGCCACGAGATGGACATGGATAATATTTACGACCTCTCGGCGATCCGCGTCATCGTCCCCTCTGTCGCTGATTGTTATCGTGCACTTGGCATCATTCACAGTCAGTGGAGACCTCTCCCGGGAAGAATCAAAGACTACATCGCGTTCCCTAAGCCCAACGGGTATCAATCCTTGCACACCACGATCTTCACAGGTGATGGTTCTTTCGTCGAAGTGCAGCTACGTACTGAGGATATGAACCGTGATGCTGCATACGGTGTCGCAGCACATTTTGCATATAAGGAAAAAACCGATCCAACTGGCACCCCGGGAGTAACGCGCAACCTTGAATGGCTCAAGCAAATGTCCAGTCTGCAACACAGCGATCCTCATAGTGATTACCTTGAGACATTGAAGACCGATTTTTTTGGCGACCGTGTGTTCGTATTCACTCCGGTCGGCGACGTCATCGACCTTCCTCGAGGAGCTACCCCCATCGATTTTGCTTATGCGATCCATTCAGACATCGGTGATCATACATCAGGAGCCTTGGTGAACCGGAAAATGGTCTCACTCGACACTCCGCTCGAGAACGGCGACATCACCGAGATCATCACCAAGAAAAGTGCTAAGCCCTCGAAGAAGTGGCTCGAGTATGCGAAGACAACTCTTGCGGCAAGACATATCCGCTCAGTCCTCATGAGGGAGTCGGAACGAGAGGCCAAAGAACGCGATCGATGATCGCGTTCTTTTCTCTATACTAGATATTGAATGATGAGACGGAGTATAACTCTCCTTCTTCTGCGTCTTTTCGTTGCTCTTCTTTTGGTCTGTCGTCGTATGGCGCCGAGAGAATATCATCCTGTGAGATCGCATGAATGAACTCTTCCGGAACCATTGTCTCCTGTCCTGGGTCTGCATTCACCGAGATTACCTGTTCGAGTATCTCGGGCGGAGCATCGTGGGTCGCTGAAAGCGCAATGGGGGTCGAGTCTTCAATCGCTACCATCTGTGCGGCAGTGACCGCCTCATCTTCTCGCATGGTGCGGACAGCTTTCAACTGTTCGGCCAGATGTACCTTATCGAGGATCGCACGGAGATCGTCGCTAGAAAAGAAATCGATGACAAGCTTTCCTCCGACTTGCTTCCGTTCGATAGAAACGCGAGTTCCAAGCGACTCAGCGAACTCCTTCTCGATCCGGTCCATCTCGGGATCTGGAGTGGTCTTCTTTCTCACCTTATCGTGCGCGATGTGCCTTGCAATCTGTTCTGCTTCACGCACCGTGAGTTTCTTCATAATGATCTCTTTGTAGAGGGTCCCCTGCTCTTCCTTTCGATCTCCGAGCATCATCAAGGGACGTGCATGGCCTTCAGTGATCTTCCCTGCAGAAAGTGCTCCGAGAATTTCTTCAGGGAGAAGTAGAAGACGAAGACTGTTCGAAACATATTCACGACTCTTACCGACCTTTTTCGCAATCTCGATATGCTTGAGTCCAAATTCGTTCGCAAGTCGGGAGAATGAGAGAGCACGGTCGACCGGATTGAGGTCCTCACGTTGGAGATTCTCTATGATCGCCACTTCGAGCTTCTCGCGAGAACTCATCACATTCGCCTGTATGGTCGCGGGAATACGCGCGACTCCGGCTAGCTTCGACGCACGGAGGCGTCGCTCTCCCGCGACGAGCTCATATTCAACGTCGAGTCCGCCGTCATCTCTCGATATCTCATTCCTCGTCACGACGATCGGTTGTAATACTCCGTATTGGCGTATCGAATCGGCGAGATCATTCAGGTGCTTCTCATCGAACTCCTTGCGTGGTTGATAAGGATTAGGCTTGATCTTTTCGACTTCAATCCAAAAAATTGCATTGTTTAAGAATTCTGACATGGGGACATTCTAACATATCGTTTTTAAATCCAAATCTCAGAAAAGTGAATAAATACTGCGTGTAACCGCGAAACTGATGTGACGAGAACATTCAGCGTACATCAGTGTCATCATATTCTGGACAGAGATCGTGACCCACTCCCAGGACACAAAGATGACGAAGAACGGATCGATTCACGAGCTGACAACTTTACAATGTCTATCAAATTTATCATTCATTCATAGCATGAAAATCTTTCTGATTACCGACAACAATGAGCTGCGTGCGTCTCCGGTGCTTTGAAATATTGTGCTGGATGCCAGTTGTTCATAAGTATAGCCATATATTGACTAAACAGTATAATCATGATATAAACATACCAGATTGTCCTTCGAGACATACATATTCAATTTCTTCAATCTGATTAGGAGGTTGTCATGGACACCAAGCAAAACGTTTTCATTGGCGGAGCTTGGCCCTATGCCAACTCCTCGCTGCACCTCGGCCATGCCGCCGCACTGCTCTCGGGCGATGTACTCGCACGCTACCACCGCCTAAACGGTGACAACGTGCTGTACGTCTCCGGCAGCGACTGCTTCGGCACCCCGATCACACTCTCTGCCCTCAAGGCTGGCGTCACACCCAAAGAGATCGCCGACCGTTACCACCGCGAGTTCGTCGCGACGTTCAACCGGCTCGGGTTTTCGTACGACCTGTACACCAGGACGGACACCCCAGAACACAAGAAAGTGGTGCAGGGGCTCTTCCTTGACCTACTCGAGAAAGGACTGATCTACACCAAGTCCGCGCCAGCACTCTACTCGCCGTATCTCGGACGCTATCTCCCCGACCGGCACATCGTCGGCATTTGCCCCAGCTGCAAGAGTGCTGCGCGCGGTGACCAATGCGAAAGCTGCGGTACTCCGTTCGAAGCACACGAGCTCTTAGAGCCCCGAATCAACCCGGTGCTCCTCGAGGGAAAAGTGCTGAGCGACAGCGAGCGCGAGCTCGTGGTGCGCGACTCCGAGCAGTTCTACCTGAGACTATCCGAGCTCGAAGTGAAGATCGTCGACTGGTCCAAGGGGTCGAGCAAGAACTGGCGGGCAAATGCGCGTGCGTTCACTGAGAGCTTTCTCGCAGGTGGACTCATCGATCGCGCGATCACTCGGGATACCGACTACGGAATCCCGGTTCCGGTCGCGGGGTACGACGACAAGCGCATCTACGTCTGGTTCGAGGCGGTGGCGGGATACCTTTCCGCATCGGTTGCACACAGCGAACGGAGCGGGTTGCCCGAATCGTGGCGGAAGTGGTGGCAAGACTCGAACAGTCTCCATTATTACGCCCACGGCAAGGACAACATCCCGTTCCACACGGTGCTGTGGCCTGCGATCCTCATCGGCAGCGGTGACCTCAAGCTTCCTGACGTGATCGTTTCGTCCGAGTACCTGCAGCAGAACGGGGCAAAGTTCTCGAAAAGCCGTGGAGGTTCACTCGCACTCGACGCGTATCTCGATGAATTCGACGCAGAGGCACTTCGCTACTTCCTGATCGCAAACGGTCCGGAGGCAAGCGACAGCAACTTCTCGCGTGAAGAATTCGCAGAACGGGTCAACGGCGAGCTCATCGGCACGTTCGGCAACTTCGTCCACCGGGTACTGTCGATCGCCTACAAGCACTTCCCTACGGGGCTCCATCGCGCCGAGAAGGCCGACGGGGACACCGAAGAGCTGCTCGAGGCGGCATGCGCCACCTTCGAGCGGGTCTCAAATCTGCTGCGGTCCACAAAACTGCGAGCAGCACTCAAGGAGGTGATCGAACTGGCGGCATGCGGCAATCGCTTTGCAACCAAGAAGGAGCCGTGGAAGAAGGTGAAGGATCCGGCAACACGAGCTGAGGCAGAAGCCGATCTCGCAACACTGGTCCATGTCATCCATGCCCTTGGGCGACTGATCGCACCATTCCTGCCAAATGCGGCGGAACAGATCGGGGTCATCCTTGACCTCGATCGGAAGAGTGAACGATGGGAGTATCCTTGGGAACGACCGTTCCTTTTGGTGGCACATGCCCCCACACCGCTGGTGCGCAAGATCGAAGAGGTGACCTCGGGAGAGCTCACCACCTGTTGAAGTACGTGTCTGTTCAAAAGTTCGGGGCCGAATGCAAGCACTTGCATTCGGCCCCATTTTTATTATTGTTATCAGATCGACAGCACTCTCGGGCCACATCCCCACCAGCTGCCACCTACCAATCAACAGAGCGGCATTTTCAGCAACTCACCATGAACAACACTTCTCTAACCGAAATACTCTCAACTCTCAGCATGGATACCGGTGAGGTCGTTTCTGTTGAGCAAATCGATTCAGTCACGAACGAGCTCTATCTACTCTCGAATGCAACAGGTGGGCGTTTCGTACTGAAAATCATCGATGAAAGCAAACGTGCCGATACAGATATCGATCATGTGCTCATGAGCAGGAATGCAACCGATTACTTGCGGACACTCATCCGGACCATCGTTTCTCCAAGCGGGAAGCGGGTTTTGCTTTTCGATTATCTTGAAGGAACGATGCTATCTGACATCGTCGCTAAAGGGGATGCCATGCCCAGTGACATATACACCCAATTTGAGCACTTCTTTGCTGAGCTAGCGCTTATCGAATCTAAGAACTTCGGCCCGGTGAATACGAATTTCGAAGCTAATTTCGTTTCATGGACATCCTTCCTTGAAACTAAACTTCAGCAATATACCCAAGCACTTAGCAGCACACCTCTTTTTTCAAGTAATTGGAATTCCTTATTACATGAAATGCTTCCCAGTGTCGACTCCATCGAAACGACTCTTGTCCCTGGGGACGTCAATCTATCGAACTTCTTGATCAGCACCGGAGGAGAATTGAAGGTATTAGACATCGGAATCTACATATCAGGCGACAGATTATTGCCATACGGACTGCTTATGGCACATGCGTGGAAGACAGACCTTGCGAATGCGATCCTCGATCATCACTCTGAGCATGCTGCCAGACTGCATTTTTATGCCTGCCTTGAGATGCTTGCGATATTATCATTCACCTCTAAAAACTATCCTGATAGACTCGACTCGGTCAAACCGTTCGGTCAATCTCTCCCCGCGATCTCCATCTTTAGCGAGAATCTGGATCATATGGTAAGACTAACAAAAGCTACACACCCAAAGGAAACTCTTGTTGTTGACCGAGTTCAATCATGAAACGTTACAACACCTATCATTATCACGCATCAGTTCGCGCGGATCATTAATCTCGATCTATGATCTTACATAACGACAACAAAGACGAATCGAAATTATTTCTCCATAAAGTCATCGACACTGGTATTGACTTCAAACTGCAGGAGAACTTCAAGCAGAAAAACTTGGGAGCAGCTGAGATCGACAAGATTCTCGTTGACCTTCCTCATAAAGGGATGGCAGAAGAGGAAATACTCGAAGACTTCAAAGAGCACATTCTCCCCTACTCTACGAATTTCAGTAGTACGAAATTCATGGGATTCCCTGACGCCGGAAACTCGGTCAGTGCAATCGGTGGAGCGTTCTTGTGTGACTTGATGCAGCAAAATCTGATCAATCAGAGTTTTTGTGCACCTGCCGCAACATTCGCGGAGATCGCTGTCATCCGTTGGCTTCGTGAATCGGTTGGCTACCATAACGAAGCGATCACGGATATCTGGGATGTCGGTGGCATCATCACCCCAGGCGGCACTGTAAGCAACACGATCGCAATGATGCTTGCTCGAGAGAATAAATCTCCTGGAACACTCGATGAGGGGGTCAGGAACCCTGAAGATTTTCAAGTGATCGTACCGAAAGGAATCGGACATTACAGTGTGAAAAGCGCACAGATGTGGGTCGGGCTTGGTAGTCATCTACTTGAAGTCGAGACGGATGATTTTCATTATGATCTTGAACAGCTTGAGAAAACACTGGTCGAGAACAAAGGAAGAGTCATGGCGCTGGTCGCATATGCCGGTGACAGCCGGACTATGACTGTGGACAATCTCCTTGCCATCGAAGCACTTGTTCGCAGGATCGACCCTTCGATTTGGCTCCATGCTGATGCATGCCATGGTTTCAGCCTTGGCTTCAGTGGTGAATTGAGGCACAAGATATCCGGTATCGAGAAGTTCGATAGTATCTCGTGCGACCCACATAAAGTGATGCTTACACCCTATACACTCAGCACACTGTTGGTTCGAAATCCTCATGAAATGAAGAAAATCACAAGTAAATCTGACCTTATCATGCAGGAGCCATTCGCATTCGGACAGATCACGCCGTTCATGGGTAGTCGCTCTTGGGAGTCACTCAAATTGTGGTTCATGATGAAGAACTACGGTAAGGATGGTCTTGATAAACTCATCACCGAGCGTCACAAGTTAGCTATCTACCTGTCGGACAAACTCGATAAGGACAAGGATTTCCAAGTGCTTACTAAGATAGACATCAATGCAGTCGCCTTCTTCTACACGAGAGGTATTTCTGACGATGTAGCCAAGATCAATCAGGTGAATAAGACGATCCACGCACGACTCCTCGACGAGGGTGTCTACCATCTACACCAATTCAGCATTCCTGATAGGGGGATATTCAAACAGGACGAGATCGTCTACCCACTCCGGTTCATGTGTGGCAATCCGAATACGACGAAAGACGATGTGGATGGAATGGTCGAATACGTACGGACACTAGGTGAACAAGTGGCCGCTCAACTACAATGATCGATAAACGACAAACACTGTTCGAAGCCATCACTACTTTCACAGCTGAACACTTCTCAGATCGGGACCATTTCGTGTGCATCTATGGTTCATACGCATCGGGACATTACCGAGACAGTTCAGATATCGACCTTTTCGTAGCGCTCAAATATCATGATAGACGCGAGTTCGAGCTGCTACGCGACTTCGTTCAAGATCTCCACCTCCGGCACGGGCTCCCGCTCGACGATGAGGTGCCGTATGAGAATAAATTAGTCGCATCGTACGACGACATTCGTGATGCAATCGGACTGAAAGCGTTCACTCAAGACGGTGAACGATACTCCGTAGCTCCGATCGAGAAAAGACCTGAGTTCCTCGCGTCACGCGAAGTTCGATTACGCCTGATTCTGAATGCACTCACCACACCACACTTATGTTTATCTGGAAACAATGAGCATTACTCTGAATTCAGAATTAGTGCGGAAAGTGCACTAATGACGCTCGCAAAGGGTCTATTGATTGAGGCGGACATGAGTCCAGAACAGATACTTAACGTACTCCTTAAGGGCGAGAACGGTGAAAGCGGCGAGTTGTACCTCGGGTATAAAGAGGAACGAACGGAAACGATCACATACCTGCGCAACCTTGTCGCACGTCATTCTAATTCGTAATATAATATCCAACCATGTTAGATTTTGCAGGCAACAGTAACACTCTAGGAAAACGCACCGCGCTCATCACGCACTTGAAGAAGAACGCACACCGCGTAGGAGAATATGCGGACAACAATAACACTGAAATACTCGCTGCCATCAGCAAGTATTTCAGTGTACATGGAAGAAATATCGCACTCGGTATCGGCTCGACACAACTACTGTTCGATGTCCCGAATTTGATCCCATATAAACGGGCACTTGTTCCTGTACCAACATTCTGGGAATACACCGCGTTCAACACTCTATGGAAGAAAAAGATGAAGAAGATCATCTTTTCAGAAAAGAATGACTTCGCTCCTGATTATCAACTGCTGGACCTGGAGATCAGAGCGGGAGACTGTGTTTTCATCGCAAATGTGAATAGTCCGTCATCGCTCCTCTACGACCGTAATGAACTACTCAGGCTGATCAAAAAGCACCCTCACACGCAGTTCGTTATCGATGAGACCTACCTTGTCTTCCGGAAAGATTACAAGAAACAGAGTTTGCTTGGGGAGGCATCGCGGAGGAAGAATCTCATTGTCATCACCTCCGTATCGAAATTCTTCGGACTCGCAGGAGTACGCCTTGGATTCATGGTGGCACACAAAGATATCATCTCGAAGTACAACCGATATTTCCATATTCCCTATTCAGTCGGAATGTTCACCCAACTCGCGTTCACCAAGCAGATCAAGGATACCGCAGGCGCGACTCAGGCTCGCAAGCTATTCGACGACGAACGAGTACGTGTATTTAATATCATCAAAGATAAATTCAGTGACAGACTCTACCCCATCCGCCCGGACGGTAACTTTGTGCTGTGCAAGATCGAAACGAAACAGCGGAGTCTTGAACTACAGCGTAAATTGGAGAAACTGGGAATCCATCTTCGTGGAGGTCACGAATTGCTGGATGTCAGTGATAAATGGATCCGATTCACCCTGCGATCGAAGAAAGATAATCAGAAACTGATCAAGGCACTCGACATCGTTTTGAAGTAAGCTTTCAGGTGCTAATATAATTCATCATCGATTTATCGACCGTGAGTGTAATGTAGCTTAACATGTACAAACTCGTTTGAGTGACTTCATGGCATAAAGAACGACACCCTGCGCGTTGGCACAGGGTGTGTAAATTTCAACAAGAGAATATGCATGCAACGAAAGTTGCTGTTACGGTGCTTCCTTGTACTTGCGCTCGGGATCGTACTTCAGTTCAGTGACCCGGCGCACTTCACGACCATCCGGTAGTTTGAGCTGCTTGAACTGTGCCACCAGGTCGATCTGCTGAAGGATCAGATGTCGCAAATATTCATCGGTGTAGTTCACACTGCAGTCGGGATGTTGGCGCATGCGTGCCATCAACATCATGATCGCTCCATCGGCACTCTTGCCGTGAATGGTAGTGACCGCACCGGGGTGATCGGATCCAGTGCTCATCGCGTAGTCCCATGCTTCTGCACCGCGCAGCTCACCGAGGATGATCCGATCGGGGATCATCCGCAGCGACCCTTTCAACAGCTCAGTCATACCGATTGCGCTTTCTCCGCCATCAGTCTCGTACTTGAGATGCACATGGTTCGGTTGGCTCGGAAATCTAATCTCCCGCGCATCTTCCATCGAGATCAGACGTTCGCGTGGATCAATCAAGCTGAGTACCGCGTTCTGCAGTGTCGTTTTGCCGGAACCGGTCGCTCCGCTCAAGAGCATGGTAGTCTTTTCCTTGACCGCGAGTGGGAAAAATCGCTTTACCAGTCTTCTACCTTCTTCGACTCTTCCTTCGGCAAATGCTTTCTCGAACGCACGACTGAGTCCCAGAAGTTCTTCTTCGTGAGGACGAAGTGATGTAGGGGCATCGCAGACCATGTCGAACAGTCCGTCGTCGGTGAGTTCGTCAAAGGTCCTGAACTTCGAGGAGGGTTTGCGGATCGCGAATGCCATAGTGTCGTTGTCGCAACTGGGCGGCTGAACGATGTACACTCGCTCCCCGGTCGGCAAGATCGCTGAGAGAAGAGACTTTTCGGTATCGAGCTTCCGGCGATTTTTCGCAGCGATGTAGCGCGCGAGCTCTTTGCACTCGGCGAAAGTGAGCTCTGGCTTCTTGATCTCCGGCTGCCAGCCCATGTGGGTCTTAATGAACACCGAACCAGGCTGATTGATACAGATGTCGGTGACATCGGCCCGACCGAGCTCCACCTTGAGGTGCTTCTCGAGACTCATTTCAAGGAGTTCACTCATGATTCACTCCTTACTACGCAGTCGATAGGCGTTGGAAAAGTCGAGGTCTTGCATGGCAATGATCGAAAGCCGTGCTCCTTGTTCCCTGGTAAGGACCGGGGGGATATCCTTGTACTGATCCAATACCTTTCCAGCTGTGTCGCGTGTCGCGTTGGCGCTATTGCCGAGCACCACGGTGGCACCTGAGCCAGTACCGTTTCCGCTTTTGTTGCTGATCCCGACACTGAGGCTGTCGAGGAGCGCAAAGGCGAGCCCCGGGAGGAGTCGCTTCATGAAGCGTGCATCAACATGCCCTTCGATGCCTGGCTCACCGAGCTCGCTGGTGAACTGGGAACCAAGATCGATGAGGACGTGATCCGGTGTTTCAGCCCGTGCTGCAAGTGCGAACAACCGCTCTTGCCCGAGTGGCAGTGCGCCGACTTGATTACCGACGATCTTGGTGCCCCTTGGGAGGAGCACCATCTTCTTGTCAGCGCCATAGACATCAGTCGCAAGATCACAGGTGATCTGCCCAGGCACTTCGCTGTTGATCCGTACCTTTGAGAAACAGTCACCAAGTGGCGTACCTCGCGTGATGGTGTAGGTCGGATTGCGCATCACAGCCGCAAGCGCACCTGAAGGCTGTGTCGGCTTCATGCTGCCACCGAGACCACCGTCGCCGGAAGTGACGCCTCCGCCGCCGTTCGTCAGAACGGATGGCGATGACATGCGATCGGCATTCGGATTGCGTGGCTTCGGTGGGTCGACCTGGGTCGGGGCATATGACTTGTCGGCATTCGGGACCACGACGCCAATCGGCTGCGGGGTTGGGGTCGCCTCCTTCACCACTGGGATCGGCGGAGGAGGTGGCTTAAGGTCTTCCGGAAGATTCGCATCGAGACGTCGTTGAGTGGTCTGGATCTCTGGTTCCTTCTGTTGATGTTGGGGGCGATACCAGAACATGTAGTAGCAGAACGCCGTCACCAACAGGACGAAGATCGGGATCGCCAGCTTGAGGCGATCGTTGTGTTGTGCACGAATGAGTGCGTCGGGACCGGAACGGTCGCCCGGGATCTCGACGTCATGCGATTCGACGTCGACGGGTTCCTCACGATTCCGCGAGGTCCTTCTTCGTTGAGCAGACATGTCACTCTCCTTTCGAGATGGTTGATGTGGCAGTGGTCAATCGAGACCTAGCCGTGGCCGAACGGTCGGCAAAGCGAGAAAACAGTGTAGACATAACACGATTCTCCTTATTTCTGAACATAAAAAAGAACTCGTCTAGTTGGTACCTAGCCGAGTTCATCCTATCGAAATGTCCGGAATGTGCAAGCAATTCAATCGTCGGGAACGAAGTCGATGCCGTTGTCGTGGTGGTCATCTTTGTCGTTACTTTTGTGGTCTTTGTCATAGCTGCGTTGTTGCGCAACATGATGTTTAACCGCCGATTCTGAGGAGTCAACATTGCTCGGGTCACGCGATGAGCGTCTAGAGCCTTCTCGTGCGGCACGTGCACGTGCCGCGGGGTCCCCTCTCTGTGCTCGACGTTCAGCGCGCGATGCCTGGGAAGCAGCTGCTCCGCTCCACGCCCTCTGCGCGGCTCCTCCGATTGCACCACCGACACCTGCTGCTGCTGCTCCAAGCCATCCCGCTCCGGTGGCAGCTGCAGTCTTTGCAGCGCCTCCAAGTGGACGGAAGACGTTCTTGTTCGCAGTTCCGAGTACGTTGGGTGTGATCAGATGCCAACCTCCAGCGACGCCACGAGTGATGAACTCGATCTGTCGAATGATGAGGTATGCAACGACACCGTTGAAGATCGCGGGCAAGAGTGCGGTCCAGCCATTCGACACATCTCCCTTGGCTGCTACGAGGCCTGCGATCCACATCGCGAACAAGAGATTTACTGCGATCCCGAGGAACAGAAACATCAGTACGTAGTTGAGTAGTTGTGTCACCCACCCCTCTGCGAGCTTCACTCCCCACGGGAACGCGAACAACCCTAGAAATAGCACTCCTGACGCAAGCAGCACACCGATGGCGAACTTGGTAAGCAGGATCAGTGCTGCCGAGATCGCACAGATGATCACAGTCCCCAACAGGACGATGAGTGCAGTGAGGTAGAGACCCAAGGCATCGGCAGGCTTCCATCCCGTCGCAAGATTCTTGAACGATACGGCGAGCTCGACTCCTTTGTCGAGGGCATCATCAATGACCATGTTGGGTGCTTTGGTCGCACCCTGGGTCATGACTGAGACCAGTTCACCGGGGATCGCGTAGATCGGGCCTGCCAAGACGGTACTGAACACCCCTGCTGCGAATGCAAGATAGACACAGAAGCCGACTTTGCACATCTTCCACAGCAAGGTCTCGATCGGGGTATGGATCACCCCGCGTGCGACTCCTATGCCGAACATCACGAACGAAAAGCCGAGCAATGTCGTGAACGGTCCGATCAGCGCTTTTGCAAGCGAGGACGCGCCGTATGCGACGAAGCCGACGATCGCTGTGTCGACGTAGTTGAAATAGTCACTGACAAGTGTTGACATCGTAGTTCTCCTTTCAGATGATCAGAGTGCTCGAGGTCAACGACCTTCTGCCTTTCTGTAGATAACTTTCGGAACGCTTGCGCTCTCTGCCGGAAAAAACGTCCGCGGTGCCGAGGCTGCTTTCGCATCTTCAAGCGCCGCATCTATGGTTGCCGTACTTTCACGACTCAGCTCTTCGATCTTCCTTAGAGTTGCATCCTTGTGGATGACGAACTTAGGCGCATTCCATTTTGGGAGCTCTGTGGGGAAACTGAAATATCCAACCATGATGAATGCAAGTCCGAGCAGCACCATCACGGTTGCGAACAGTCGTCCTTGGGTATAGCGCGTGTTGCTGTGTCGGAGTGGAGCACCCTTGTCGCCATCGATCTCGATGATTCGCTCTCCCCCATCCACACCAGTCGGTGTGGATGGGGATTCTTCACTGGTCGAGGTCATTTTGGCTTCCTCACTTCCTTTTCTGTGCCTGGGACCGAAGTCCCTGGGTAACTCACCGGGAGTGTTCGCTCGAGCGGATCCTCTCTTCGGATCACGGTCGCATATGCCATGCCTTTTCGGAGGACGAGGCGCATGACGACGCGCGGTACGACGATGGTGTCGCCGTGCTGCACACTGGTGTCGACGCTGCTTTCGCTACCGTCGGCATTCCAGATGAAGACAACCGGGAGCTCTTGCTGTTTGTAGAAGCGCAAGAAGGTGAACGTGCCGTCGTCGTAGACTTCGGCGGGATCGTCTCCCTCAGTGTTCGGCATCGATTGCGCAGTGTAGCGGTAATTGCGCACTCGCGGGTCATCGCTGTACCCTCGCAGATAGTTGAACCTCAGCACGTACGTCATCCCCTTCGCTTCGGCGGATGAGGCGATGCACTTGTTGACGCACTTGAGGGTGAACAGGTAGGTACGCTTGTTGGTGATGATCACCGCGTTCGAGTCGACGTTCGACGGAAACGGCACATCGACTTCCTTGCCATCAGTTCCTTTCGTCTTCATATCCCACTTGGGCTTGACCGTGAACTTGTTGCCAAGCTGACGGACTTCCCACGGCCCGATGAAACCGAGGCTCGACGACTTCTCGTCGATCACCTCGTCACCTTCGAGCTCCACGACCGTGATGAAACCGAAATACCCGTAGAGGGTCACGATCTTGTCGCGTTCGTAATTCTCGATGCGGATACGCGGATCTGACTTCGGCACGTAGGGAGGTGGGGGTTTCTCTCCAGCTGCGTAAGCGGCAGAGAGGACGAGCGTGGCCAAGAGCGCCACGCAGATACGTTTGAGTAGATTACTCATTTGACGTCTTCCTTGTCGGTTGTGTGGCGGACCACTTGCAGTCGGAATGGGTTGACCAAGTTAGCTTCTTCACCTTGTTTTGCATCCTCGGCGAAGTAGTACTCGATGGTCGCAACCTTGCGGACCTTCTTCGGTTCGGGTTGGGCCAAGCTTTTCTCCTCCTGCACGTAGTGCACGGACATCATCTTGGTCTTCGCCTTCGGGTCGGAAAGTACTGTCGGTTGCATATACAAGAACTCGAGCTTGATGTAGCCGGTTCCTTCTTCACCACCGTGAGTCGCGTACATCCCTTCTGGGTTGTCGTACTTGAAGTCTTTCACGAGAGAGTCGAGTGTTGGCCCGGCTTCGGCGAAGTATTTGCAGGTCTTGAACTGAATCTGGTGCCGTGATTGGTGATACTCCTCACGGCACTTGACCCATTGCCAAATGAACGAGTTGGTCGCGAGGTTGCGATACGTGCGATCGAAGTCCTTGATCGCGGTCACGTGGTCGACGACACCTTTCGAGTCGACGGTCATCAATATCGGTTGGGGTGCTTCCTTGAGACGGATCTCATAGAACGCGCTCATCGACGATATGACGGCGATCACGAACATGCCGATTGCGACCCTGATGCTGATGCGCATCTTGTAGACCAAGAGCGCAATGACGCTGCGTTCGTGACTGTTGGCCGAGTTGAAGTACTTGAGTAGGTCGTCTGTCCCGACCGGCTGTTTTGCCGGTTCGACACTGACGTGCTTACGCCTGAAGAAACTGAACATGACGATCTCCTTGTCTAAAAAGTATGGTGCCGAGGCACATTACTTTTTCGCGGACACAGACGCTGCTGGGGTTACCGATTTCGGCGGTACCGGGCGCTTGTCGAGGTTGAGTTTGCGCTCCGGACCAGTCGGATAGGGAGCCTTCGGTGGCGTCGTGCATGCAGTGCACAAAGCGAACACGATCGAGGCAAAAACAAACTGTTTGCACATGATTGCACACTCCTTATTTGAGAACATAATAAAGAACTCGTCTAGAAACTCTACCAAGTTAATCCTAGCGAAATGAGGGAATTGTGCAAGCAAATCTGCCCTGAAATGGGGTTTTCAGAAATAGATGAAAATTGAGGATACAAGGAAGCAACACTTCCTTGTTGTGCGCCTCCTATTTTAATGATGCTTACGACTAGAAGCAGTGGAAAAGTCCGCTTTTCATTTAAAATTCCATAAAAAGGCCCTCCGTCCCAGAAACTGGGAGGAGGGGGCGTTTCTTTCGACCATGTAGGTCCTTACTTGCCGTAGACGACCTTTGGGGCCGGTCGTTGATCCATCTTCATCAGCATGTCGGATTGCATCTGGACGAGCTGTTCTTGACTGGCCCGATTGGCTTCGGCGAGCGCGTAGAGTCGGATCTGCTCGTTAAGGAGCATGTTCTGCTGAGCCTGGATACGGGCCTGCAGTTCGCCGATCGACTTGGCATCGTCGGTCGTGCCGATGGCTTCGACCAATTGCTTGTTGGTCTTCACCCGATTCACGGCAGCAGTTTGCGCGGCATCACTGGTTGCGCGCATCCCTGCGAGTTGGTTGACCCGCTCTTTCCAGATCCGTGCGGACTCGGTACCCATGTCGCCGCCGAAGGTGTCATTGGTCAGGCTGGTGACTTCGCCACGCAGACGTTCGACCACTTTGGCGAGCCGTGCAGATTCGCCGACTGCATCACGCGCACCGATCATGCTGGCGCGGGCATCGGGAGGAAGGTAGTCGAAATTCGAGTTCTCGAACTCGCCCATCAAGAGCTTCTCGAAGCCGCGCTTGCCGGTGACTTGCTCGTACATCTGCTTGGCCTGCTGGAGCTGCTTGATCAGCGTCTCGTACTGCTTGATGTATTCGGCCATCGCCTTGGCTGCCTCGGCAATACGCAGCACGTTCGAAGGGGCATCGTGTACCGGCCAGACCGCCAGCGAACTGGTGACAGCGGCGAAGAACAATGCGACAGCCAATGCGAAGTTTCGCAATTTGAACATGACGATCTCCTTGAAAACATGAAAAAAAGAACTCGGTTTGGGGTTTAGCCAACACCGAGTTCATGTTATCGAATGCGTCAAAATGTGCAAGTTGCTTGATCGGAGGTTTTCGTGTTACCGAATCCCTCAGCCTTTCTTCTTTCTCCTACGATGGAAGATCGGAAGCCACAGTTCGGGATCGGAACCGACATCTGCGATGATCTCTTCGACAAGGAGTGTGTGCTCCGCGGACGATGACAGCACTGCGAGATCGTCATCCATGCCGGCAAGGTCGAGCAATACCACTCCTGAGACATCACCCTGCTTGATGAACACAAGGTGCGAATTGAGCGGTAGCGACTTTATGGTCATGAACTCCGCCTCACTGAGCTCGAACCCGTTCACGTACTCCTTCATCTTGGCCGACGGATTGGGCAGGAAGACCTTGGTGGCGAAACCGTCGATGATGGTCGGAAAGATGACGCTCCCCACGGCATCAGCTGCGCTCTGTGTCGCGACGATGAAGAACCAGTTCTGACTCCGAGTCGTCTTCGTGCGCTTCTTGAACTCCGTAACGAAGAACTCATCGTCAAGCGCGCGCCAGAACTCATCGATGATGGTGAACATTCTCCCCTGCCCGATCAAGAGCTGCATGCGGTAGAAGAGGTACATCATCAGCGGCTGACGGATACCCTTGTTCTCGATGAACTGCGTCATGTCGAAGCCGGTCAATTGGTCCGGACGAAAATCGATGCCATCAACTTCGTTGTCGAACAACCACGCCTTCGATCCTTCACCGAACCACTGCGACAGTCGCTGTCCAAGTTGTTCATCGATGTTGATCGATTCGGACAACTTGTTGATCCGACGCGATGCCTTCGGCAACCTGAACACCGAGGTGATCGCGTCGCCGAGTTGCATGCTCTCCTTGACCGTGAGCGGGGGGCCACCGTCATCTTCGAGCATGCTCTGAAGCAGCACCTTGAGGAACTCGATGTTTTCGGAAGTCCCATCGAGCTGGAACGGATTGAAGCCGGTCTTTTCGCCGTTTTTCAAGACGAAGTAGTCGCCCTTCGCCGCACGGATACCGATCTCCATCCCGCGCTTGTAATCGAACACGATCCCTTTGGCAGCGAACTGCTTCAGGTGCAAAGCGAGGAAGGTCAGAAACACCGTCTTCCCTGAGCCGATGGGGCCGACCACGAGCGCATTGCCGACATCCGCGACGTGGAAGTTGTAGTCGTACGGATCGCCTGACGCGGTCCGCAGCATCGCCACGGATTCGCCCCAGTGATTCCCCGAGCGCTTGCCACGCATGTAGCGGTGGAAGGACGTGAGCCCACACCAGTTGAGGCTGGTGATCGGCACTTGGCGCGGATTGAGCTTCATGTTGCCCGGCAGTTGTGACCACCAGGCTGCCGCGAGTCCGAGCCATTCACGCTTCGCAATGAATCCGCCATCAGAGAGCACTCCGCGGGCCTTCGCGAGGTTGAGATTCACCTCCTCGGCATTCGCACCCTTCACAACGAGTGAGCCGTGATACATGCCCATGTCGAACTTGCGAGCAGTGAGGTCGTTGAGCGCGCCACCTTCGCCGCGTCGGGTGATCTCCTCGACTTGCGAGCCGGCATCGTCTTCGGTCTGCTCCAGGTGGATACCGTAGAGTTTCATCATCTTCTTCGCCTTCTCACGCGGAAGTAGTGCGAACGATTGCGTGAAGACGAACTCGAACGGAAGCGCCAACAGATCATCGAGATGCCCAGGGCCTGAACTCATCGGGTATTCTTCGATGCCGAGTGCGGCGACATAGACTGAATCGTCTCCGTGGATGACACCGAGCGTATGACGGAAGATGGGTCGTGCCGCGAGCAAGGTGTCGCAGATGTTGTCGTGGGTAAGCGGCACCCGTTGATCGAAACCGTTGGCGATGTAGTGATACAGCTCGAGCTGTTCAGAAAAGACGTTGCCATTGAGGTCGTAGGTCGTGAGTGACTGAAGCTTGAAGTGCTTGAGGCCGGCCTCGAGTGCACGAGTCACTTCGTCGAAGTCTTCGAGTGCGATTGCGTCTTCTTCTTGTAGCTGGGCAGGGGTCATCTTGCTCGAACGTGCCGATAAGGGGCCGACACCACCATCGCTCATGCGATAGACGACCGAGAGGTAGTGTGTGCTCTCGTGAAGCTGGATGTCCGCCAGGTTCTCCGCATATCGACGATTGAGATCATCAGGGTAACCCGGTTCGAACTTCCTCCGTGGTGATTCACCCGAACGCCGACGCAAGAGATGCGTATAGAATGTCAGCCTGCCATCAGCGATGCCGTTCACCACACGTATAGTGTGGTTGAGCGCGTTGTGGAATGCATTCAACATGTCATCCTCAACACATTCGAATGGAACTCCGGTGACGTAGTAGGTGCGGACGAAGTCGCCTTCTTGAGTCCGAATGGTGCGGTCATCGACCAGTACCTGGAACGGGATATCCTTGTCTGCGGATATCTCGTATCGCTCGAGCACAGCCGGTGATGGCGTGCGTAAGAGCAGTCCTTGCAGAAGTGCACTCATGGCAATCTCCTTGTTGAGTGGAAATGAAAAGTGGGGAGCGATTGCTCCCCACCGTTTACTTGCGTAGCTTGCGCTGCCGCATCATGGGCGAGCGTGTGTCACCTTTCCAGTACAGCCGCAGTCGTAGCGGACAACGCCCACCGGTGATGATCCACAAGTAGAGCATCCGATAGATGCGCCGATCGAACTTCTCGATCACAAGACTGAGCCCGATCAGTACGAAGAACAGCACGATGCCGTAGAACGGGTTCGGAAACAGCCAGCCGAGAAAACCGAGCGTCAGTGCCGCGATGATCATCGACGAGATGAACGCTCCATACGAAACGCCCATCATTGTTGCCGATCTGGTGAAGCCGACGTAGAGGGTGTCTTCTTGGAGCGCCATTTCAGCCCGCTCCGAGCGAGACCGCTTGGTTCGCAAGCCAGGTTGCGGCGCCGACGATGACACCGCCGCCGAGGATCAGGAAGAAGAAGCCCTTCGACATGTGGCCGGTCCAGAGGAGGAGACCACCGAGTGCGAGGCCGAACGCCAGGATCGGGATGATCACCTCGGGAGGCAGCATGTTCGCGAAGAACTTCGAGAGTCGGTTGATGAACGGCGTGTTGCTCTGGGCAGCGGCACTCTCGCTCACGAAGATGAGCGCAGCACAGACGAGGCTGGCGTAGAACTGCGAGGATCGTTGCTTGAGTTGGGCAGTTGTGGTCATGAGATTTGCTCCGTTGGTTGAGTGAAGAGAAAAGACGGACCAGAAGGAAGGTTGTTTCATGTCAGCACCTCATAAGGTTGAACGTTGCAGAAAATTACATGCTCATGCGTTTGCCCTTTCTGAGGCACGTGAACAGACTGATTCGATCATCCGCTATAGCGTTTGGGGACAGCGATGTACACTTTCCCCGCATAACCATTCGCGATTCCTCTCGAGAAGTTGCCTGCGTTGTAGCACGACAGTGCGGCTGCGAGCACTCGCTGTTTCTCGTCATAGCTGAGCATGTGCTCACTCCGACGATACAGTTTCTGTGCTGCAGGTTTGTAGCACCAATCGACCAATACGATCTCGGCAACGCGCAAGTTACTGCACGTGTCGAACAGGTCTTCGAGCGTGACGCCTAGCTTGGCGAGATTATTCGAATTGACTTGCGCCGCTCCGACATCGATGGAGAAGCCCTTGAGCTTCCCGTAGGTGTCGAGCAGATACTTCGCAGTCACGACCGCTTCCGCTTTCGTGCGCGGTGGATGCTTGAGACGCCACTTGCCGTAGTTGATGCCTATCGCATAGGCATTCCATCTCGACTCAGTGTAGGTCAATTGATCCATCGTCTTCATTCCGATGCGTGGTGCGCAGGTACTCATCAGCTCTGATGTATTCTGCACAACTCCACCAGGGAGTATGCGAGCAGACACATAAGCACGCGGAGGAGAACCCTCACTTCCATTTGCTGGTTTCGTGAACGACAGAGAGACGGCGAGAGCCAACATGACGAACCGCGCGTTCGCATGCATACTCTTTTGGAGTGCAGAGAACACAGCGGCCATATGTTTCCTTTCGACTAAATTTCCGGAATAGTCCGTGGGCAATGCGTCGTGTGCACATTTGACAAAGAACTACAGCTAGTTTCCTATTCCCAGTCTAATCACAGGGATTCATTAGTAAAGTTGACATATTATAAATATGTTTTATCGACTATCCACAAGCTGACTCACTCGCTCAGGAGAGCATTTCTGGATGAAAAACCCGCACCAGATGTTGGCGCGGGTGAACGAAATACATGTCAGGAAGCTGTAGTGGCTACCGGAGGACTCGCAGTCCCCCTGAAGGCCGCAACAACTGACGGAGAAAGGGAGTCTGCGATCGAGCTCGGGAGTATCACGGTGTTGTTGGACGCTGAGTTTGCCATCTCGCGAAGTGCTTGCAGTTGCCGGAGTTGGAGTGCTCCTGGCGTGAGCAATGCTGCTGCTCGATTGAGGGCTTCGGCCACCTTCACTTCAACCTCAGAAAGCGTGAGGGACGCGGCGGCATTTGCAGTCGCGCGTGCTTTCGCAGAGATCGAGGCGGCGATGTCAGGATCAGCGATTTTGAGGTCGTCGATCTCGAAGGCGACAATCTCAAAGCCCCATACTTTCACCTTCTCCTCAAGGGCATCGCGGATGGTCTTGGAGAACTTGGTCCGTTCCTGGACTTCCTCGAGTGAGGAGTGACCAAGAGCTTCGAGCACTGCGGTGCGAGCTCGATCCTCGAGTGCCCCTTCTGCATCGGTGACTTCTACCGAGTAGTCGCGCACATTTATCACCCTGCGTGTGAGCATCAGGTCGAGCAAAAGCCCGACTTTGTCTGAAGTCTGACCTTCTGCCTCGATGGGAACGACGATGTCTTTGACCGAGACCCGGGGCAATTTCCTGCACAGCACCCAGTCGATGAATGTGGGGCCAGGTCCTGCGGTGTACCAATAACGTCCAAGAATGAGGATCGGAACGCGGTCCCATTCGTTGATGACCGTGAATGCGAGAGCAGCCCAAAACACGAGTGCAGCCAAGAGACCATAGAGAACGTATTCCATTTCTCTCTCCTTCATAAAAAGAAGTTAAAGAACCAGTGAGATGACACCAAACGTGCTGTTTGCAAGTCTAGCACTCACGAGTAAATTGCCAAGCAGTAGATTGATTTTCCACTTTTTTTTGATAGACTGCTCCTACATGCCGGAGTGGCGGAATGGTAGACGCGCACGACTCAAAATCGTGTTCAGCAATGAGTGAGGGTTCAAGTCCCTCCTCCGGCACATTTGAAAAATCAGCCCGCTGGGGCGATTTTTCATATGTGACGGGAAGGACGCACCTGCGTGCTCCCGTGAGGGATTTGAAATACTTTTCGTTATCAAGTCTGCGAGATCGAATGATGAAAAAGAGCGCCACTGGCGCTCTGGTTCATTTCTTATATCTTTCCGACGAGATTCATTCCCGGCTTGAGCGTATCATCGCCCGGTTCCCATGCTGCTGGGCAGACCTGGATGCCTCCATTGTCGCGGACGAACTTCGCCGCTTTCAGTTTGCGGAGCGTTTCCTTCGCACTGCGTCCGACTGAGTTATCGTGGATCTCGATCGTCTTGAGCACACCGTCCGGGTCGACGATGAACGTTCCGCGGAGTGCGAGACCAGCGTCATCACCCTCGTGGATGTACACACCAAAGAGTTTCGCGAGGATGCCAGTCGGATCAGCGACCATAGGATACTTCACTTTCTTGATCGCAGGTGAATTGTCATGCCACGCTTTGTGCACGAATGCAGTATCACATGACACCGAAAAGATCTCCGCGTCGAGTTTCTGGAACTCGGGATATAGTCCTGCCATCTCTTCGAGTTCGGTCGGGCAAATGAAGGTGAAGTCGGCGGGGTAAAACATAAATACCATCCACTTCCCCTTCTTCTTTCCCTTCTCGTGGTAGTCACCGGTCTTGATCTTTATCGTCTTATCTTTGACCGGCTCATATGCCGAAAGAGTCATTTCTGGAAGTTTGTCACCGATTCGGATGGTGTCACAGTCGTCGTGCATGTAATCCATAAATTTGATTGATTTGTATTGTTAAGAAACCTATCATAGCATAACCCCATGAAGGACGAAAAACCCAGAGTAATCGCCATAGTCGGCCCTACAGCGACAGGGAAAAGTGACCTAGCGGTATTACTGGCGAAGAAATATAACGGAGAGATTGTCTCGGCAGACTCCCGCCAGGTCTACCGCGGACTCGATATCGGCTCTGGCAAGGTAACAAAGAAAGAGATGGGAGGTATACCCCATCACCTGCTCGATGTAGCAGACCCGAAACGGACCTATTCGGTCGCACGTTTCCAGCGTGACGGACGCAGGGCGATCGCTGGGATATTGAAGCGCGGGAAGACCCCGATCGTCGTCGGTGGCACAGGATTCTATCTTGATGCGCTACTACTTGATATGCAGCTTCCCGATGTGAAGCCGGACATGTCGCTGCGAAGAAAACTCGAGAAGCTCCCCACTGAGGAGCTCAATATGAAACTCCGCGAGCTCGATCCACGCCGCGCAGACGAGATTGATAGACACAACCGCATCCGTCTCATCCGCGCACTCGAGATTGCAACACTCTATGGCCCTGTCGCTCCAGTCACGACCACTTCCTCGTATGATATCTATTGGATCGGTATCCGTGCTGACACTGAAGTGATCAAGGCGCGCATCGCACTCCGACTCAAAAAGCGTATAAAGGCCGGAATGATTTCAGAGTGTAAACGACTACATGAACAAGGGCTCACATTTAGACGCATGGAGACGCTCGGCCTCGAATACCGCTTTGGCGCACGACTATTACAAAGGCAGATTACACGAGATGAATTCGAGGAACAACTTATTAAGGAAATCATAAAGTATGCAAAACGCCAGATGACCTGGTTCAAGCGAAATAAAGACATCCATTGGATCGAAGCAGGTGACGCGAACGCTGACTTCCCCGGGCTTACCAATTTTTTGCAAGAATAAGAACAAAGGCCCCAGTGGGGCCTTACTCCTTCTTCGAAGGAACGAATTCCGGCGGGATCACCAGAACATGGAAATGTTGTGGGTGTTTTTCTTCGATCACCACGATCTTCCCGAGTTTTCTGTCTTCTACGAGACGCGCCCTGAGCCATTCGCGCTCTGCGTCCCCGGACCATTTCGGGACATTGGACAGATCGACCGCGCTTCCGGTCGTGTGCGATGAGCAGATTTCGGTCTTGCACGAGGCAGGCGAATTGCGCTGACGAAGTTGGTCCTTGAATGACCGCACCAACGAACCGACGCGGAGCGGCGTGTACTCGCCGTTGAACTTCTTTTTCATTTCAGCAGCAAGGCCTTCGACATAATGCTTCACCCACGGTGTTCCATAGCGACGCTCTGACGGTAGCGCGTCGGAGAACACCAGTCCTTCTGTTGAGAGTTCAACCAGCGAGCCGGACTGCTTCCCTTTCTCAATGCTGACTTGATCCTCGTAGCGCGGAAGCCCCATTGCGTCGGCAAGACATACTTCATATGCAAGTTGCCTCGGGTCGCTGAACAGTTCGACGGAATCCTTCACAGCGAGGTTGAGGGTAAGTGCTCGCTCAAGCCTACCTTCATCCGGGAACATGCACTGCTTGTACGCGGCGACGCGCTCTTCGGTACTTTTCCAGGAGAAAGGACTTGTTTTGTAGTTCTGGGTGATACGCGGATGCACTTCACCGAGCGGGACGCGTCTTGCTGTTTTTTTCCCGTCCTTTGCAACCGAGCTATCAGGAAATACTGCAGCGAGCATGACGACGAGCGTCATGACAACGGCGAAAACTCTTTTCATGTTCGTCTCCTTGAGATTTTTGAGCTATCTTTCTGAACACTAGCACAACACCTACTTATTACAATAGCGTCAAGTACCATTCCTTATTCGGGATTTATTTATTGAAGGAAACGTGTTATATTTTCACGCACTGGGCCTATAGTTTAGTGGTAGAACAATGGTCTCCAAAACCATTAGTCGAGGTTCGATTCCTCGTGGGCCCGCCAACAGAAAAAGCGCTTCGACGCTTTTTCGTTAGGGCTCAAGGAAGTGCCCTGTGGCACTTCCGACGAGGAATCGAAGACCCTGCCGCTGTTTCGGCTTTGCGAAACCGTCAGGGTGTACAGCGCCTGTAAGGCGAGATTTCCGAGTGGATAATATATGAGACGGCGAGAAAGTTATCTGTGACCGCAACATAATGTTTCCGTGAGGGATGCGTGATATCATGACCCCATGCTTACCATCGCAACCTACAATCTGCGGAACTTATTCGATGCAGGCGTCCGTATGGGCTACGGAAGCGACATCACCATCCCTGAAGTATTCGTCGACGGTGTCGTCGACGAGCTTGCGAAAGTCATCACTTCTATCGATCCTGACATTCTTGTGGTACAGGAAGTTGCTTCCGAGAAAGTTCTGAAGCGGATCGCCGTGAAGTTGCCGGGAACATATGAGGTATTCGTCGCTCCTCCAGACACGCGAGGTATCGGCAACGCTGCTCTCGCACGAGTCCCTGCAAAAATGGATTCCACGAATGATGTAAACGGCTTCCCTGTTACGGTCGTCGGAGATGAAGATGTCATCGGGAAAAGCATTGTTCCCTCTCGTGAATTCGTACACATCGAGGCGCGTTATAACGATCGACCACTTCACATCTATGGTGTCCACCTCAAGGCATCAAGCGGCTACCCGCTGCGTAAATCACCAGGTGGTGAACGTATCACCCCAAAGAATCAGCAGGAAGAGAGTGATGCGATCATCCGTGCTTCAGTATTCCGGCTCGCTCAGGCAAAAAGACTTCGTGAGCTCGCCGATAAGCATTTCAGTGAAGACCAGAATGCCCAGGTGGTGATCCTCGGTGATTTCAACGCACTCGAGTACTCCGATATCGTGAAGGCAATCTCCGGAACAAAGAGTTTCCCCGACTTTCAGCTTCATGACTTATGCGAGAATGTCCCCAAAGAAGATCGCTATTCGTTCATCGGAAGCGGCGGGAGAATTCTTCTCGACCACGTGGTCGTATCGAAAACCATCAAAGATAGCACCGAGTCACTTACGATCCACAACGACGAAATCGTCGACCAAACAACGAGACCAGAAACTGACTTCTACTCAAGCGATCATGCTCCGGTCGTACTGAAGCTCAAGTAATCACATACAAAAACCGCCGAGTGGCGGTTTTTTGTATTTACTTCTTGGTCTCCTTGAATACGACGTGCTTACGAGTCTTCGGATCGTACTTCTTAAGCTCGATCTTGCGGGTCACAAGTTTCTTGTTCTTGCGAGTCCAATACACCTGTCCGGTGCCTTTGTTCTTGAGTTGTATGAGAAAATCCTGTGACATATCTACGTTTGTTAGTAGTAGAAGACTAACAAATTAGCCATTATTTGGCAAGTTTTGATACAAAATAACCCTTATTTATATACTTTCCTCATCAATGGGTTGAGTCTGGTCACTATTTCATAGTGGGTTGTTGCGGCGAATTCAGCCAATTCCCTCGCCTTTATCTCCTCCTTCCTGTCTGTGCCGATGAGGGTTGCGATCGACCCTGCCTTCACATCAGGGATATCAGTGACATCGACTACGATCATATCCATCGACACACGGCCGATCACTCGAGCGGTCTTACCATTGATGAGGACACGTCCGCGAGATGAGAGCATACGCGGAAAACCATGCCAGTATCCGACGGGAATGACTGCAAGTCGAGAGTTCCGAGTGAGCATCTCAGTGAAATTGTACCCAACACGTTCGCCCTGTTTCACCGTCTTCACTTCACTCACTATGGCACGCCACGAGAGGACAGGAATGAGCTTGATCTTCGTCGAAAGAAACTGTTCGCACTCCTTCGAAGGCCAAAGGCCATAGAGTCCGATTCCGATGCGTACCATATCGTAATGTGCTGAGGGATACAGCAACGCTCCGCCTGTTGCTGCCGCATGCGCAAGAAATCGATGTCCGTCATCACGAAGTTGCTTCAACACTTTCTCGAAACATGCGATCTGCTCACGGGTGCCTGCACCGGTGCGCGGGTCCTTTGCATCAGCGAAGTGCGTATAGACACCTTCTATAATTACTCGTGGCGCGGACTTCAATCCGAGCAATAGCCGCTCGATCTCATGCGACTGGAAACCCTGACGATGCATGCCGGTATCGATCTTCAGATGCACTCGAAGCGGTTTCTTGTTCTTCCCTTTCTTGATCGCTTCTTCCAGTGACTCGAATGACGAGATCGTGACAGCAATGTCATATTCACGAGCGGTATCGAATAGTTCAGGAAGAGTATAGCCGAGTACAAGGATCGGAATCTTCACGTTCCGTTTCCGTACAGAAATACCCTCGACAAGAGAGTCAACGCCAAGTGCATCGATCCCGAGCTTCTCAAGTTCTGCTGCATATTCCATCAGATTATGTCCATAGGCATTCGACTTCACGATCCCCATCATTCGAGTGCTCTTCTTGAGCAGTTTGCGAAAAACCCGGTAGTTATGAGCGATCGACTTTTTGTCTATTTCGACCCAGGTCCGTACCGGCAGTTCTTTCCCCTTCTTTTCCATGACTCAATCATAACACGCGAGATCCACTCACTTTGCAAAATACGCGTTTTGTTATACTATCCATCTACGATCCAGTGTCTGGATCGCTTCGTTTTGCGTAGGTGGTAGAGCGGTCAAATACAACAGACTGTAAATCTGTCGCCTCCGGGCTACGCAGGTTCGAATCCTGCCCTACGCACAGATAACAAAAGCACCCTTTCGCTGGGGTGTTTTTGTTATCTGTCTGGCAAGATTCGAAAGTCGGAGCGCGACAGCGCAAGGCGGGGTCGCGAGTACTTTTGTTTTTACAGTTATTCACAACATCGCTCATATTTTTCTGCTACAATACATGCATCTCACTTTCACATGAGCGGAAAACTTAAATTTCTCTTTGTCACTATCTATGTCGTCGGATTCGGCTTTTTGCTGAAGACTCTTACTGACGGCAAGAACATGGGCATCCTTGACCCGAAAGGTGTCATGGCGATGGAAGAGAAAGAACTCATCATCATTGCGGTGCTGCTCATGCTCATCGTCGTCGTTCCCGTCTATATACTTACCATCCATTTCACATGGAAATACCGCGATACCAATCCGGAGAAACAGACATATCGTCCGACTGAGGACCATAACTCACTTGAAGAATTCATCTGGTGGGCCATCCCCTGTGTCATCATCCTTGTGCTTGGTACCATCACATGGACGAGTACGCATCGACTCGATCCGTACAGACCCCTTGAGTCTGATGAGGCCCCCATCACCATCCAAGTCGTCGCACTCGACTGGAAGTGGCTATTCATATATCCGGAGCAAGGCATAGCAACACTCGGTTACGTTGAATTCCCCGAGCACACACCGATCAATTTCCATATCACCGCGGACGCACCGATGAATTCGTTCTGGATACCTCAACTTGCCGGGCAAGTGTATGCGATGGCGGGAATGGACACACAACTCCACGTCATGGGCAATCAGGTTGGTGTGTACCGCGGAGTATCTTCGAACTTCAGCGGGGAAGGATTCTCTGACATGCGATTCGAAGCAAAAGTGGTCACGCGTGACGAGTTCAACAGCTTCACACAAGCGACCCGAGAACTCCCTACTGCGCTTACCCCCTCCGAGTACGCGAAACTCGCTCTCCCGAGCAAAAATGACCCCGACCGATCATACGGCGCAGTGAGCAATGAACTGTATAATGACATCATCATGAAATACATGATGCCGAAGAAGAGAGCTCCGACCCCAGAAGAGCGCATGCCGATCATGGACATGGAGCACGATGAGCAATCAGTGATCATGCAAATGTAATATGTTCGGAAAACTCACGCTACAAGCATTGGTTCACGGTCCGATAGAATATGCTGCTTTCGCATTCATGCTCATCGGAGGCCTCTCAATCGCAGGATTCATCACATACAAAAAACGCTGGAAATGGCTGTGGCGTGAATGGATCACAACGGTCGATCACAAGAAGATCGCGATCATGTATGTCATCCTTTCGCTTGTCATGTTACTCCGCGGCTTTATAGATGCGGCAATGATGCGTACGCAACAGGCGGTCTCGGTCGGGACTTCGCAAGGCTTTCTTCCGCCAGAGCATTACAATCAGATATTCTCCGCTCACGGGGTGATCATGATCTTCTTTGTCGCGATGCCGCTGATGTTCGGCCTCATCAATCTCGCGATCCCGCTCCAGATAGGCGCGCGCGACGTCGCATTCCCCTTCCTGAACTCACTTTCCTTGTGGCTCTCGGTGATGAGCGCTGTCTTAGTCAATATCTCGTTGTTCGTCGGAGAATTCGCAGCAACAGGATGGACCGCATATCCACCTCTTTCCGAGTTGGCATATAGCCCAGGAGTGGGAGTCGACTATTACATCTGGGCATTGCAACTCTCGGGGATCGGCACATTGCTCTCGGGGATCAATTTCTTCACTACCATCGTGAAGATGCGCTGCCCTGGAATGACGATGATGCGACTGCCAGTATTCGCATGGACCACACTTTCTGCAATGACACTTGTCCTGATCACCTTCCCGATCCTCACTGTCACACTTGCCCTCCTTTTCCTCGATCGTTATTTTGGGATGCATTTCTTCACAGCGGATTTTGGCGGCAACCCGATGATGTACATCAACCTGTTCTGGGCATGGGGCCACCCTGAGGTATACATTCTCATCCTTCCCGCATTTGGTATCTTCTCGGAGGTGGTTTCCACATTCGCGAAGAAACGACTATTCGGCTACACCTCTATGGTCTATGCGACGGTCGCGATCACCGTGCTTTCTTTCCTTGTCTGGCTCCACCACTTCTTCACCATGGGAGCTGGGGCGAATGTGAATGCCTTCTTCGGCATCATGACCATGATCATCGCAATACCGACCGGGGTGAAGATCTTCAACTGGCTCTTCACCATGCATCGAGGAAGAATTGACTTCGCGTCACCGATGCACTGGCTAGTCGGATTTTTGCTGACCTTCACGATGGGCGGGATGACCGGTGTCCTACTCGCGATCCCCGGTGCGGATTTCCAACTCCATAACAGTCTTTTCCTCATCGCGCATTTCCATAACACCATCATCGGCGGGGTCGTATTCGGGTACTTTGCTGGATTCACCTACTGGTTCTCGAAGGCGACCGGATTTCGCCTGAATGAACGTCTGGGTAAATGGGCATTCTGGTGCTGGATCATCGGATTCTTTACCGCATTCATGCCAATCTATGTCGTCGGACTGATGGGAATGACGAGACGTCTCTCGCACATTGACGCAGAGAGCGGTTGGCAGCCGTTCCTTATTGTCGCCGCTATCGGTATGTGCATCATTGGACTCGGCGTGATATTCCAAGTCACTCAGATATTGCATGCGATCAAAAACAGAAAGCAATCGAGGGATCTGACCGGGGACCCGTGGAACGGCAGGACACTCGAATGGTCGACCGCTTCGCCTCCGCCGGAATACAATTTCGCAGTGATACCTTCCGTGCACGGACGAGATGCATTCTGGAACATGAAATATGACGATCATCCGCGCCCAGAGCCGCACTATGAAGACATCCATATGCCGAAGAACACCGGGGCAGGATTCATCTTCGCCGTACTATTCTTCCTTATGGGATTCGGATTCGTATGGCATATCACTTGGATGATCGCACTCGGACTCGTCGGAGGAATATCGGTCATCGTCGCACGGTCTTTCGATGAGCACACCCATTACTACATCACGAAGGAGGAGGTCGCGAAGATCGAAGCGCGACGTCTTGCACATAAATAGTATGACCACACTCACACACACGGAGCACACATCGCACATCGACCACGAGGGAGACGCAAGGGTCGTGTTCGGTTTCTGGATATACATCATGACGGATTGTCTCCTGTTCGCGAGCCTCTTCGCGGTCTATGCGGTCATGCACGGAAATACATTCGTAGGACCCGGCGGGGCTGAACTCTTCAGTCTCCCCTTCGTGTTGCTTGAAACCTTCATCCTGCTCACCTCAAGTTTTACCGCAGGACTCGGCATGCTTTCTGCCCACAAGGATGCCAAGCGCGAAGTGCTACTTTGGTTCACCCTCACACTCATTCTTGGTATCGCGTTCGTCACGATGGAAGTGAGCGAATTCGCCAAGCTCGCGGCGGAAGGTCATGACTGGACGAAAAGCGGCTTCCTCTCTTCCTACTTCGGACTGGTAGGAACGCATGGAGTACATGTGTTCTCGGGTTCGATCTGGATATTATTGCTTTTGTGGCAAGTCATCACGAAAGGACTTACGACAACAAACCTCCGTCGCCTTGCCTGTTTCTCTCTTTTCTGGCATTTCCTTGATATCATCTGGATATTCATCTTTACTTTTGTTTATCTCATGACCGGTGTATAGCTATGACAAACGAACTCACTTCGATCGATAACGCGTACGGTGCCGGACATTCGACACTTGCATCATATACGGCAGGATTCTTTTTTTCTGTAATGCTCACGCTCATCCCCTATGAGATCGTCCGCGAAGGGTTGCTCGACGGCAGGGACCTGCTCTATGTCATCACGCTGTTCGCGCTGCTACAGCTCGTCGTGCAACTGATCTTTTTCCTACACCTGAGTCCTCGATCGAAGGCAAAATGGAACATCATCGCAATCGTCTTCACAATGCTGATGGTCACTTTCCTCGTTGTCGGTACCATCTGGATCATGCAGAACCTCAGTAATAACATGATGTCCCCGCTCCGTCTGAACTACATGATGGATCTCACTCACGGAAACTAAGGTCTCTCTGCTGTGTTCAAAATATATTATTCAATCACGAAGCCCGGAATCATTTACGGCAACCTTATTACTGTTGCAGCAGGTTTCGTACTCGGCACAAGCGCATCACTCGATATCCTGCTCTTGCTCAAGACCCTCATCGGAATATCTTTGATTATCGCTTCAGGTTGTGTCCTCAACAATATCATTGATACGGATATTGATGCGTTAATGGAGCGTACCCGCTCACGTGCGCTTGTAAAAGGACTTGTTTCCGTGAGGCATGCATATATTTTCGCGCTTTTCTTGGGATCATTGGGAGCGTGGTTCCTTGGTTATTTCACCAATGGAACAACGCTCCTCACCGCACTTTTCGGACTGTTCGCATATGTCTTTATCTATAGCCTTTGGTCGAAGCGCACATCCGTTCATGGGACGCTCCTTGGTAGTATTTCCGGGGCAATACCGCCGGTAGTAGGCTACACCGCTGCTATGGGGCAAATTGACGCTGGAGCGGTCATTTTATTCCTCATCCTCACCTTTTGGCAGATGCCGCATTCGTATGGTGTCGCAATGTACAGGGAGCGGGACTACGCCAATGCCCGTATACCCGTGCTGCCGGTCACAAAAGGTGCCAACACGACCAAAGTACACATGGTGGCCTATATACTCCTTTTCATCGCTTCACTCGCGGCACTGTACTTCTACGACTACGCCGGGAAAGTTTACCTTTTCACGATGATACCGGCCTCGATCATGTGGCTCATACTCTCAATAAGCGGCTTCAGCACGAGAGACGACAAGTTATTCGGAAAAAAGATGTTCCTTGCGTCGATCATGATCATCACCTTATTTGCGCTCATTGTCTTCGCAGATCATTTTACCCATCAATAACAAAGGCGCCCAATCGAGCGCCTAGGTCATCTCTTTTCTTATTCGATCGACCACACCTGTACAGGCAGGCCGCGACCGGCATCACGCCGTAGTGCCTCTTCGAGTGCCCATCTTTCGATGTCCTCTCTGTCCGCTTCGACTTCATGCACTTCGATGTAGTCACCGTTGTCTTCGCCCTCGCCGCCGAGGAACCCGTTCACCTTGTGGATCACGATCGTGACCCGCTTTTTTGGGAAACTCATCCATGACCTCACTTTCATCGTATATCTGTGCAAATCATATTCCTTGAGGAGAATATTTCAATAGCGAACGCAAACAAACCTGTGCATAGCCTGAAGCAACACCGCCGACATTCGTCGGCGGTGTTATTCTTACACTACAGCTTTTTCCCGTGTTTTGATCTTGAGACCCTTTCGCGTCTCCTTACGCTTCTCTACCTTAATGGATATCTCTGTGTCTTTCATCCCAACGGTGACGACTCCCCCAGACATCATGCGCTCCTTGATGATCGTTGACGCAACTGGTGTCAGGATCTTGTCTTGAATGAGTCGACGCAGCGGGCGAGCTCCGTATTGCGGGTTATAGCCCTGCTTTGCAAGGTAGTCGAGTGCGTCACTTGATATGACGAGCTTTATTTCCTTGCCTGCGAGACGTTCACGCAGCTTGTCGATCTGGATAGTGACGATGTTCTTGAGTGCCTCAGGAGGAAGTATGTCGAACATAATGATGTCGTCGAGGCGATTGAGGAATTCTGGGCGGAAGAAATCGCGCAGACGATCCATGACCTTGTCCTTGGCGTTCTGGTACATGTGAGCATCTTCTCCTGAACCGAAGCCGATGGTCTGCATCTTGTCGATGAACTCACCTCCGATGTTCGAAGTCATAATGATAACGGTATTCTTGAAGTTCACCACGCGACCCTTCGAATCAGAAAGACGTCCATCATCGAGTACCTGGAGCAAGATATTGAATACCTCAGGATGTGCCTTCTCGATTTCATCGAAGAGGATGACCGAATACGGTCGATGGCGGACCATCTCGGTAAGACCACCTCCCTCATCGTATCCAACATACCCCGGGGGCGAGCCAATGAGCTTGGATACCGCGAATTTCTCCATATACTCCGACATATCGACGCGGATGAGCGCCTTTTCGTCATCAAACAAGAACCCTGCAAGTGCCTTGGTCAACTCAGTTTTGCCGACTCCTGTAGGGCCGAGGAAGAGGAATGAACCGATGGGTCGTCCTGGGTCTGCAATGCCGACGCGCGAGCGCTTGATCGCGTCAGAGATCTTTTGAATAGCGTTGTCCTGTCCTACCACACGCTTCTTGAGCTCATCTTCGATACGACCGAGTTTCGCTGCCTCTTCTTCGAGCATGCGTGAAAGCGGAATCGAGGTCCACTTTGCAACAACTTTCGCTATGTCCTGCTCAGTGACTTCCTCATGAAGGATGCGACGTGCACTCTGCAGTTTCTTGAGCTTCGCAGTCTTATCAACGAGGGCTCGTTCGAGGGTAGGGATCTTGCCGTAGCGTATCTCGGCGGCTTTTGCCAGATCACTTCTCATCTCAGCATTCTCAGCCTCAAGGCGGAATGTCTCGAGCTCCTGCTTGATGTTGCGCAAGTCGAGGACGAGTTCTTTCTCGTTTTTCCATTTGAGCTCGAATTCGCGAGTCTCTTCGCGCAGATCTGCGATATCCTTATCGATCACCTTCATGCGATCCTTGGTCTTCTTTGCGTTCACTCCCGTGCCTTCACTCTCCTGCTTGAGTGCCTCCTTTTCGATCTCGAGACGCATGATCTTGCGGTGAGTCTGTTCGAGAATGGTCGGTTTGTTCTCGAGCTCGATACGCAGAGATGATGCCGCCTCATCAATGAGGTCGACCGCCTTGTCCGGGAGGAAGCGATCGCTGATGTAGCGTGCTGAGAGGTTCACTGCTGCTAAAATGGCATCGTCAGTGATCTTGACGCCATGAAAGATCTCGTATTTCTCTTTGAGACCGCGGAGTATCGCGACGGCATCCTCTTCGGATGGCTCGTTGATGTACACCGGCTGAAAGCGACGAGTGAGTGCGGGGTCCTTTTCAATGTGTTTCTGGTATTCCTTGAGAGTTGTCGCACCGATAGCTCGAAGTTCACCGCGCGCGAGAGCGGGTTTTAGCATATTAGATGCATCCATTGCTCCTTCTGCTGCGCCTGCGCCGACGATAGTATGAATCTCGTCGATGAAAAGAATGATCTTCCCTTCTGAGCGCTCGACTTCCTTCATGATTGCCTTCAAACGCTCTTCGAACTCACCGCGATACTTGGTACCGGCGATGAGGAGTCCCAGATCAAGCGATACGAGGTCTTTGTCGCGCAAAAATTCAGGCACGTCGCCTTTTGCGATACGCTGAGCGAGTCCTTCGACGACCGCGGTCTTTCCTGTGCCTGCCTCACCGATAAGGATAGGATTGTTCTTGGTGCGTCGCGAAAGTATTTGAATGATACGACTGATCTCTTCATCACGACCGATGACTGGATCTAGCTTGTCTTCGCTGGCAAGCTTCGTGAGCGAGCGAGTGTATTTGCCGATCGCTCGGAGCTTTTTCGGAGAATCAGCGTCACTGCCCCCTTCGCGAATCTCGCCGAGCACACGAATGACGTTCTCACGATCGATACGGAAGCGTGAGAGCAATTCCGAGACATTTGAGGTGACCGCCATGAGTGCGAGGAAAAGATGCTCTGTCGAAATGAATTGGTCATTCAGGTCTTTTGCGACCTGGCGTGATTGTTCAAGTGCCTGTGCGAGCTCTGGAGTAAGATAGAGTTGATATGATGCTGCGGTCGCTCCGCCTCCGGTCCCTGCTCCTTCTTCGATCGAGTCAATGATCGACTCAGTCAGCAGTACAGGATCAATATCGAGTTTTTCTAGGATTGAAAGCACCATGCTTTCTTCCTGTAGCACAAGACCAGCCAATAGATGCATCGGTGTGACGTGTGTCTGCCCACGCTCGATTGCGAGCTCATGGGCTCTCCGTATCGCGTCGCGTGCTTTAGTTGTGAAATCTCCAAATGGGGGCATATGATGTATAACGTTTTGGTATTAGAGAGGTCGCTTATATTACAATGCAAAACATAGCAAGTCAAACTCAACCATCGCCCACTTTGTTAACCTCCTCCGCTTCCTATAACTGCATTATTCGATGATTGTGATGGTATCGAGTTGATACTTTCGAGGATTCGGGAGATGGGATAGATCATCGAGCGAGAGCCGTCGAGTGAGTCTGGTACCACGATTCCGACAAGCTGCCCATCAAGGTCGACTACTGGCGCACCGAGATTCTGGTCAGCAATGCGCGGTAACGTCTCTATGCCGTAAAGTATCGAAGGTGTGGTTGTCGAATCGGTCTTGCTGTAGCGCATCTTCGAGAGGGTTGCCTTGAATACTCCGGTCCCATCTCCTCCACCTAGGATGACGACGGTCTGAGCGACTTTCGGATCACCGCGTCCGTACGTCACCGAGTCGAGTGAAGTAGTCGCCGAGAGGTTCTTAAGCTTGAGGAAGAAGAGTGGCTTACTTCCGTCCTGCCCGGTCATCGGCTCAGCTTCATATCCGACTCCTTTGATAGTTACGTAGTAGGTCGCATGTGCGGGTGCACCACCGAGTAACCCCTCTGAATCACTGATGATGAGTCCGTCACGTGACGCGATGAATCCTATCGCAATCGGGTCAGAACTCGAACCGGTATCACTTGCATAGATAGCAGCGACACGCGGTTGATTCTTTTCTACTGCACTCACGACCAGGTCATCCTCTTTCGCATACACGGTAACTTCCTTTGTCACATTATTCGTGATGATCGATTGAGGTTTTTCGGGGCTCGAGGTTCCGGTCACGACACGCTCGATAGTGTGCTCGACGACACGATTAACCGTCTGGGTCACTGTCTCTGGAGCGACCTGTAGCATTGCGACCGTGATGATGCCTGTCGCCACAGAAATGACGAAAGAAGTGAACATCGTCAGTAATATCATTTGCCTGTTGTTCAGCTCTTCCATATGTCACTACAGTATATCCCATCAAGAATGCAGTATCTAGTCTGGGGATAAGCTCCTTGATGCCTTGCTTCCTAGCGAGCAGAGACTACATTCCAGTCGATCGCCTTCCAAAATGCTTCGATGTAGTCAGCTCGCTTGAGCCCGTAGTCGAGCATGAATGCGTGTTCGAATACATCCATGATCAGGATCGGGGTAGCCCCTGCGAGATGTCCAACGTCGTGTTCGTTGACCCAGACATTGAAGAGGGTCCCCGTTTCGGTATCCTTTGCAAGGATCGTCCATCCTATCCCTCGCATCGCCCCTGTCGCCTTGAAGCCCTTCGCCCATTCATCGAAACTTCCCCACTGTGCAGTGATGCGCTTCGCGAGCTCACTTTCATTATCGAGTGCCACTCCACCCTTGATCATGTTCCCAAAATAGAGTTCATGAAGGCGCATTCCGTTCCACTCCCAGCCGAAACGGCGTTTGAGTTCCATGTACTCCTGCGCGCTCCGCTTCCCTTCTTTCGCCATCTGTTCAAGCTTCTCGAGCGTACTATTCGTATTCTTCACATATCCTTCATAGAGTGTGAAATGATTCTTGAGGAGAGCGTCACTGAAGCCCTCGGTACCGAGGAGGCGTTCGTAATTTTTTGCGGTGTACATGGTGGCGATATTATTTGTTAAGTCTGGACATTATAGCATTCGGCGGAAACACAGAAAGGAGTTCATTGCGGAAGTAACATCGTCGAGCGTATTACCGAAAGGGTCGCAACGAACTCCGTCATATCCGCAATGGTCGTCTGCCTCCCCATACTCACTCGAATCCCGCTTACAGGGCTCTCATCGTCACCACTGTCCCTGATGGCAAGGAGGACATGCGAGACCTCCGCCTCCGTCTCACTGCAGGCACTCTTTGTGGCAACCGCGAAGCCTCTCGCATCGAGTGCTAGGGCGAGAAATTCATGATCGACAGCAGGAAAAGAGAAATTTATATTGTTCGGGATCCTTTCGCCAGAACCGTTGATAATGATATCTGAGAAAGTCTCTTTCAGTAGTTTTTCTGTTTGTGTTCGGATACTGAGAAGTCTCGTCGCCTCGTCCTCTCGGATGGCAGTCGCAAGTTCGAATGCATGAGCAAAGCCGATGATTGCGGGAACATTCTCGGTTCCGGGGCGGTAGCCCAATTCCTGCCCGCCACCATGAAAAACCGGGGAAAGCGACACTCCACGGGATACAAAAAGGAGACCCGCACCTTTCGGTCCGTAGATCTTGCCGCTTGAAAGAGTCATCATATCCACACCGAGGTGAGGCACTCGGCAATCGAGGTAGTTAGGGGCCTGACTTGCATCGGTATAGAGCAAGGGATAGCGTCCGTCGCCAATGGTTCTCTCTGAACGAACGACGCCGCGCACCTCTTTTTTCCACTTTCGAATGAGCTTTGCGATCTCTGCAATGGGTTGGACCGTGCCGATCTCGTTATTCGCGTACATCGCCGCAATGAGCACCGTATCTTCTTCGATCATCGTGCTGAGTGTCTCCGTGTCGAGAACACCATTCTCGGTAACAGGAGCGACACTGACACGAGCCCCCCGTGCCTCAATGGCGCGTGCAGCCCCGAACACCGCATCGTGTTCGATCGCGGAGACGATGAGATGCGGGGTGCGATTCGGATGATCCTTTTTCCAGGCCTCCACCGTCCCGAGGAGCGCGAGATTCGCTGACTCAGTCGCACCTCCCGTGAATATGATTTCAGCTTTCAAGACACTGAGTGCGGTCGCTATTCGACTGCGAGCATCTTCGACACCCCGACGCGCTGTCACTCCTTCCTTGTGGATCGAACTCGGATTCGCATACAGCTCCGTAAGGTACGGTGACATGGCGGTAAACACCCCTTCATCGACGGGGGTTGCGGCTGCATGATCGAGATATATCCGCTGCATCGACATAGTCTACGGAAGAGTGCACCGTTTGCCAACTCTCACTCATCATGTCTTTCTATTCCACAGTTGCAAAAGACCAGACCTGCGATATCATGCTTGATATGGACCCTCTCTATCTCGTCATCATCCTGCTCGGAATCGCACTTATCGTACTGGTCGTCTGGCTATTCACGCTCGAGCGTCGTATCGGCAAACTTCTCGCCGGACGGAGCGGGGCAAGTCTCGAAGATACGATCGGGAAGAACCAGGACGATATCCAGAAACTCTTTAATTTTCGAACTGATGTCGAAGGAGCACTCCGTGAGCTCGACGGCCGAATCAAAAGGAAATTGCATGGAGCAAAAACACTGCGCTTCAATCCATTCGCAGGCACCGGCTCCGGCGGGAACCAGAGTTTCGCTACCGCGCTCCTTGATGAAGAAGGCGACGGCGTCGTCATCTCTACGCTTTACTCCCGCGAGAAAATGAGCGTTTTCGCGAAGCCGATAAAACACCGTACCTCTGAGTTCGACTTGACCGACGAAGAGAAGGAAGTCCTCAAGTAACACGTGGAAATTTCTACGACCTTCCCAAACCGAAGGTATCCCTTATTGAGACTGATGGATTGTTTGCATTATGCTCAATTGCAGGCTCGGTTGAGCCCTGTTTCGTGACAAGCACTGAAACGCGTGGTAGTATCCACATATCTTTTCCTATGCCACATAAAACCCCACAACTTACCGAACGACCGCCCATCGTTGTTATCATGGGCCACATTGATCACGGCAAATCGACGCTGCTTGATTACATCAGAAAAACCAACGTTGTCGCTGGTGAAGCGGGGGGTATCACCCAGCACATCTCGGCATATGAAGTCGTTCATAAGTCAGGGAAGAAGGAGTCTCGTATCACCTTCCTCGACACACCGGGGCACGGTGCCTTTCAGGGCATGCGCTCTCGTGGCGCGAAGGTAGCAGATATCGCGATCCTTGTCGTGTCCGCCGAGGACGGAGTAAAAGCACAGACACTCGAAGCGTATAAGACCATCCAGGAAGCGAAGATCCCTTTCATTGTCGCCATTAACAAGATCGACAAACCGAACGCGAACATGGAGACGACAAAGCTCTCGCTCGCCGAAGCAGGAATTTACGTCGAAGGGTATGGTGGAGATGTCGCTTGGGTTGGTATCTCGGCAAAAGTCGGGACCGGTGTCCCTGAACTTCTCGACACCGTGCTCCTTCTCGCTGAACTCGCCGAACTCAAAGGTGACCCGAAGAAAAGTGCCGAAGGGATCATCATCGAATCGAACATGGACCCGAAAATAGGTACCACCGCCACGCTCATCATCACCGATGGCACACTTGAAAAAGGTTCATTTGTCGTCGCCGAAGACAGCATGGCTCCTGTACGCATGATGAGTGATTTCAACGGTAAGGCGATCGGCGAGGCTACATTCTCTTCCCCAATCCGTATCACCGGCTGGACCAGTGTGCCCGTCGTCGGCTCAGTAGTGACAACATATACAAAGAAGAAAGACGCCGAGGAAGCTGTGACCCGAGTGAAGCGTCTTCCGGTCATCGAGGCGGACTACGAGCGCAAAGAGGAAGGTGTCATCATCATCCCCCTCATCATCAAGACGGATGTTGCCGGAACACTTGAAGCGATCGAACATGAGATCGCGAAAATCAAGCATGACCGAGTTAAACTGAAGCTCATTCAGAAAGGAGTGGGAATGGTCAGCGAGACCGATATCAAGCAAGCACTCGGTAGCACAACCGCGCTCGTTATCGCTTTCCACACTAAGGCAGATGCCCCTGCGGTCGATCTTGCTTCGCGCACCGGCGTAGCAATCAATCATTTCGATGTCATCTACAAATTGACTGAGTGGATCGAAGAAATCATCAAAGAGCGCGCACCGCACATCGAAGTTGTGGAAGAGATCGGGCAATTGACGGTCCTACGCTTCTTCAGCCAGCAAAAAGAGAAACAGGTCATAGGCGGAAAAGTGAAATCCGGGAAGATCATGAATAACTCGCACTTCAAGATCATGCGTCGAGACGTCGAGATCGGTGAAGGAAAAGTCGTTGAACTGCAGCAGCAAAAGATCAAATGTCCCGAAGTACTTGAAGGAGCAGAGTGCGGAATGATGGTGGAGTCGAAATTCACTATCGCTGAACGCGACATCCTTGTCCCCTATACCATCGTAAAGAAGCAGTAACCCCATGAATGTAAAAGACGAACGACTCAAAGGCATCCTGCGTGAAGCTGCCGCAGAATTCCTCAATCGGGAATCCACTCGTGCAGCCCTCTTAACCGTCACGAACGTCGAGATCTCTGACGACCTCAAAAGCGTCCGAATTCTACTTTCGGTCCTACCGAAAGAGAAAGAACATGGTGCGGTTGATTTTGCCAATCGACACAGATCTGAATTCTCGGACTATCTCAAGAAGCACTCACGCATCCAGCGACTCCCCCATGTCGAATTCGCTCCAGACTTCGGCGAGCAGAATCGCCAACGCATCACCGAGCTCCTCGATACTGACACGATGGGAAAAAGTTGATATAGTCTCTTCACTGCGTAAAATACTGCGCGGTTATCGCATATTGGCGTGATGGCGAAGTGGTAACGCTTCAGTCTGCAAAACTGACATGCGCGGGTTCGATTCCCGCTCACGCCTCAAAAATGCAAAAGCCCCCCAAAGGGGCTTTTGCATTTTGGGCGTGAAGCAAGCACCTGCGTGCTTGCGTGCGGGAATCGAAAGGGATTTCATTATCGAGTCTTCGAGATTGAAATCCACCTGCGGCAGTAGCCGCGATTCCCTCTTCCTGCACAAGCGATAATCGAAGCTATTGGATTTTCGAGTCCCACCACGCAGCAACTCAAGTTGCTGCTCCGGACACATATGAAAAGAACCCCAATATGGGTTCTTTTCATATGTGCCCGGGGTGGGACTCGAACCCACAATCCTTGCGGCGGGAGATTTTAAGTCTCCTGTGTATACCATTCCACCACCCGGGCAATGGAACAACTATAAAGTATTTTGATTTCCAAAGCGAGAGTGCATGGAATCTTGCTCGTGTATACAAAACAGCAAAATACTGTTTGATTTGCAGACTCTATTGCTGCGAAAGACAATGATGATACTCTTTCAGAAGTAGTTCTCTACAACACCACCCAGAGGAGACAGTCATGAAGAAGGCAACGATGTTCTGCGTTCTTTTCGTTCTTTCGGGTTCGTCACATGCAGTCGACTGCGGTGTCGATCTCTCGTTCGGAAAGATCACACTCGGAGGCATCTCGTCCACACATGGCGACGAGATCCTCACTACCAAGTACACCAGGGTCGAATCGCAGATCAAGAACACCAGCACGGTTACGGAACTCGCGTTCGAATGTGAATGGAAAGGTGGCTATGCGGTTTCCCTCTCTCATCTGTCAGGAGTACAAGCGTCCATCACCCGCAACGTTTATTTCACAGGGTATCAAGGACACGGAATCAACATTCCGGAAGGCTATCTCCTTACGGTGAACGAGGAGGTTCGAGCTAGTGCCAATCGTCTGTCAGCACTCAAGTACTTTGATTACGGCAGCATTTCGCCGTACCTACGACTTGGTGTCGAAGATGTCCGTGCCACACATCGAGTGTGGGTGAACATTGAGGGGCTGACACTCGGCAAGGAAGAGACGAAGAAGAAGGCGGCTCCGTATGTCGGCTTCGGAGTGGCATTCTTCCGCAAAGGACCGTTCGTCGCCAGACTTGAGGCGCAAGTCATGGCACTCGATCCGCACAAGATCCAGATGTACACGATCGGCATTCATGGACAGTTCTGACCGTGAGCATCACAGGCCCCGCACTGCGGGGTTTTGTTTTTGGGGAGGAATCTTGAACGCACTTTGAAAATGGAGAAAAAGCGGAGAATTGCAATACATGGAGCAAATTTTTCACTTGTAACCATGACCAGATTGCATTTCAACCATATTTTGTTACAATCCTCCTACATGCCTTCGTAGCTGTCTTGGTAGATAACAGTGAAGTGCAGAAAGAGAGAAAACTACCGCGTTTGCAATATACTTGCCTTCGTAGCTCAGTTGGTAGAGCAGCTCGCTCTTAACGAGACGGTCGTAGGTTCGAA
>CAYXYK010000003.1:0-260761 GCA_964469335.1 uncultured Candidatus Saccharibacteria bacterium
GACTCGAACTTGGGACCTCGTCATTATCAGTGACGCGCTCTAACCACCTGAGCTACACGCGCACACTAAGGATGACACAAACAAAACCGAAACCTCGTCATTATTAGGGCAACGGGAGTGTGTGCATCCGTTGTCCGCTCTAACCACCGGAGCCTCCTTACAGGAGCTGTACACCTTTTGGATTTCTCCGAAGCAATCTCAAAAGGTCTTGCGGCGTGGTCCCATAGGAATGGGTTCCCATGCCACGCCTCACACGCGCATGTGAGTTCACAAAATATAGCAAAAGAAGGGTTTTTTCGCAATGAATTCACATGGTCAAATTTTCGTGTCACGTTTCAGTTTTGTGGACAATCGATATGTTATACTCTCTTCACTACCCAAAAGAGTAGGTGATGAAGTGAGGTGAAATTCCTCCGCTGTCGCGCAACGGTATAGCCCGGTCTCATCGATTCTTATCGAGGTCTTAATAAAAGTAATGCACGCGTCATGCACAACAAAAACAAATTTATAATCGCGTTCGGACTCATCGTCATTGCGACCATTGGACGCCTTATTCCACACCCTTGGAATATGACTCCGGTTGCGGCTGCGTCGATATTTGCGGGAGTAAAACTCGGTAAGCACTATGCAGTCATCGTTCCGCTTCTCGTAATGCTCTTTGGTGACCTTGTCATCGGATTCTATGACTGGCACATGCTCGTCATTGTTTATGCATCGATGCTTCTCGTCGGGACTCTGTCATTCCTCACCCGCGACAAAACTGGAGTCGCTGTATTTCTTGGACGACCCCTTCTTGCTTCGATATTTTTCTTCCTTACAACGAACGCTGCGGTATGCTTCTTTGGAACGATATACTCGCACAACATGGTGGGGCTTGTCGCTTCATATACCTCTGGTTTGCCATTCTTTGGTCGGGACCTGCTCGGCAACCTACTCTACACCTCACTGTTCTTCGGGGTGTATGAATATGTTGTGCATGTTCGGCGTTCGCCGATTCCAGCTCTGTTCAAGCAGAGTGCAGCAAGATAGATACAAAAACAAACAATTTTCCGAGAGGGGAGATGTTTGTTTTTTTAGATAACAAAAAGCGGCATCGCTGCCGCTTCCGAGTGTGGTTGGTGGGCCAACTCTTAATAGTGCCGCCGGGGTGGGATGTAGCCGATCGCACATGCTGCTCGTGCAGATTCGACATAGGGGTCACTGAGGAGGGCGATGATCTCCCGCACTTCTTCGGGTGTGAACCCGAGGCAGCCATCACTCGCGAGTTGAGCGTGGTAGCTGGCGGCTCGTTCACTCACGAAGAGTTCCAGAGCGAGTTGCTTGATTTCGATCACATCCATGCTGCCCTTGTTGCCGAACAGCAGCTCCTTGGCGAGGAATTGCTTCAGGTTGGTGCCCGGTTGCATCGCTTCGAACATGCAGGTCGTCGCGGCGTGTGTCGCGTTGAATGTGCCGTCGAGTTCGTGGAATTGGGCGGTCGTGTAGAAGCGGCCGCTCGGGTCGTACTTTGTGCCTTTTGTGTCGGACATGGGACCTCCAGTGTCGGTTGTTTCACTTCTGACAAAGAACCTTATGCCTCCTTGACTTATGTACGCAATTATAGCGTAATTAAACCGTTGTAGTCAAGTACGCTATTCGACTTTTCATATTTCTACGTTAAGCTGCTTATATGTCAAAGTTATACATAGTTGCTACGCCCATAGGGAACATGGAAGACATCTCTCTTCGCGCCGTTCGCGTACTCAAAGAAGTTGATACGATTCTTTGTGAGGATACCCGAGAGACTAAGAAATTGCTCCAGCGCTACGAGATAAGTAAGCCGACACTTTCATATCATGCGCAGTCGAAACTTTCCAAAGTAGAGAAGATCTTCGAACTCCTCCAGGCGGGGAGAGACCTCGCCCTCGTCTCTGACGCAGGGACGCCGACCATCTCCGATCCCGGGTGCATGCTCGTGGATCAGGTGCGAGCGAGATTTGGCGGCGACGTGGAGATCATTCCTGTCCCAGGTGCGTCTGCAGTGCTCTCCGCGCTCTCGGTCTCCGGCTTCCCGTCATCTGAGTTCGTGTTCCTCGGATTCCTTCCGCATAAGAAGGGGAGAGAGACGCTGTTTAGAGAGATCACTTCCTCCAAGCGCACAGTCGTTTTCTACGAGTCGCCGCACCGAATGGAGAAGACCCTCGCATCGCTCGCAGAGCATCTTGAACCGGAGCGACGTCTCCAGGTCTCGCGTGAGATCACCAAGATCCATGAGGAGCATGTGCGTGGCACCCTGCTTGAGGTTGTCGAGCATTTCCGCACACACCCTGATCGTATACGTGGCGAGTTCGTGGTGGTGGTCGAAGGGGTGTGAATTCGTGTATAGCAGATTTTACGTTATAATCGGGAGGTATGTTACGTAATATTCTCATGTTGCTCGGTTTCATCACTGCGGTACTTCCTTACGTAGGGCTTCCGTATGACTTCACGAAATGGGTCTGGACCATCATTGGCCTCGTCATCGTATTCCTGCTTTTCTTTTCCCAGAAAGGGAGGTTGCATTACATCCCTTATTCACTGGAAGAGAATGGTGACCAGCAAGCAGATGAAGCCCGTGAGTTGAGCGTTCTACGACATGAAACAGAAGACCGTCCTGAGGTGCATATTGAAAAGGAGATCACTACTGACACTGTTATTGATGGGCAGGGAGAGCGTGAGGTGAAAGTCGAGGAGACGAAAATCACGACCATCCGGAAAAGGAAGAAACGAGTGGTCGAAGTACCGAGTGAGGAGATAGAAGGACCGAACCTCGGTGCGTGATATGTCCCGAACTTCACTCATCGCGAAGATAGGTATCCCGGTGCTGCTCATCGGGGTGGGACTCTACGCGTTTTCTGGCGAAGCGACCTCTGTCGAGTATGATTCGGGGGCGAGAGCAACAACAACGATCATTGCTTCGACCGGCACCCCTTCTGTGGTCAAAGACGGCATTCCACAGAAGCCCGAGATAGTTGTGACGCATATCCCGACCCCTTCGCCGCTTCGCGGGGCATACATGACTAGTTGTATCGCAAGCGGGAAGAATCTCCGTAAACCGCTCACTGACCTAGTTGATAAATCGGAACTCAACGCACTCGTCATCGACATCAAGGACTATACGGGAATGGTGTCGTTCGAAACGGGTGATGATCGATTCGTACTCAATAAGAACGGCTGCATCATCCCCGACATCAAGGAATTCATCGCTGAGCTCCACCGAAAGCAGATTTATGTGATCGGGCGTGTGACGGTGATGCAGGACAGCACATACACAAAACTTCATCCGAATGCGGCGGTGAAGCGAAAGTCGAACGGTGAAACGTGGCGCGACAAGAAGGGGCTATCATTCATCGACCCAGGCTCGACAGAATACTGGCAATATATGATAGATCTTGGAAAGGCTTCGCATGGCGTCGGCTTTGACGAGATAAATTATGATTATATCCGTTACCCGTCCGACGGAGACATGAGCGATGCTGTATATCTCCGCTCAGCATCTTCAACGAAGCCGGAAATGATGAAGAAGTTCTATGTGTACCTCGGGAAAGGGATGCGCGAGGTGGGAATCCCGATCTCTGCGGACCTGTTCGGAATGACCACGACGAACACCGATGATCTCGGTATCGGTCAGGTGCTCGAGAACGCGCTACCTAATTTCGACTATGTCGCGCCGATGGTGTATCCGTCGCACTATCCTCCGAATTTCAACGGATGGAAAGATCCCAACATGGTTCCATATGCACTCATCAAATTCGTAATGACACGAGCAGTCGAGCGCGCAAATGAGCTTGAGGCGAAAGAAGCGGGATTCGTGAAGTCGACCAGTACTCCGACGTTCGAGCCGACAGGGAAATATGCTGATCGGCTACGTCCCTGGTTACAGGATTTCGACTACGGCAAGGTGTATACAGAGGCAGACGTGCGTGCGCAGATCAAGGCCACCAATGATGCAGGGCTTGATTCGTGGATGATGTGGGACCCTTCCAATAAATATACCCCGAGTGCCTATGATACCGAGGCACCCGCTCCTTCTCTTGCGACGACAACACTCCCGATTTCACCAGCAAGTATAGCCCCATAACCAGAACATCGAACAATGGCAGAGCAAATGACTAATAAGCGTGCGGTAGTGCTCTTCATGCTGATTATCCCGTTTTTGACCGAGCTTCTGAGCGGGAACATTCCGATGCCTACGTTCGCGAATCCTGTCGTATTCGGGTTCCTTCTTGTTGCGTATAGCATCCCTGCACTGCTTATTCGTGAACTATATATCCGTCGGCAAATGGGTCTCTATGGACTTTTCGTACTTGGTCTCGCTTATGGGGTGTTCAATGAGGGAGTGGCAGCAAGGACCATACTGCAGACTGGAGAGATGCTCTCATTTCATGACTATTCGACGTTGGGTTTCAATGTCCCTTGGGCTATTCTGATCGTACCGTGGCACGCGTTCTTCGCCATCGTCTATCCGATCATACTCGTCCATACTCTTTTCCCGGAACAATCGAAACAACGATGGCTTTCGCATAGATCAATGGTCGTTCTCGGTGTCGCCCCAGTTATACTCGGAAGTCTCTCGTATTTCAGCACTGATAGGTTCCCCCAGACACCCGTCGTTTATTTACTTGCCTGCTGGTTGCTGGTCATCTTCTTCGCGCTTCTTTCGCTCAAAGTGCCGCAAGGGCCAGTCCTCGATGTTGCAACAAGGACGGTTCCATCTCAGGCGAGATTCTTTGTAATCGGTATTCTGTTCGCAGTGGTCCAATTGCTTTCTTTCATCTGGGGTGAGGCCCGACTTCCGATCGTCGCACATCTCGTACTTGTGAGTATTCCGTTCATTGTGTTGGTCCGCTTACTGAATAAAATGACTTCTGTCGATGGGCGAACGCTGGGTTTAATAGGGGTAGGGCATTATTCAGTCTGGGCACTCCTCATGTCTTTTATCGTTGGCGCGTCGGGCGGGGTCATCGTTCTTTTTGGTGCAGTGCTGGTGTGGCTACTTCTCGCACTCTTGTGGTGGGTGCTTTCTCGTCAAAGAGTGAAGGAGTCTGCATGAAAGGGAGTAGAGTTTGCCCCAAAATGGCCCTATAAAGCCCCATATTTTGGCTTGCCCCGATTGACGGGGCGGGGTATAGTGTGGTCCGACCTTTTTGCTCTTTTTCCAACCCAACGAGGAGTCATACTCAACATGGAACCTTCTTATTTCACTCCCTCCGAGCTACGCTCGGCGAGCTTTCGTGCCTGGGTGGCGGAGCTCTATCAGCGCACACCCAAGTTTCTTGGCACCATGGCAGCCATCCCACACGAGGGGAGCTGGTACGTGCCTGCCTCAACCAACGATGACCATGTGTTCGTCCGTCGCAATGACGAAGCGATCACGTACGTCAATTCCTGCGGTCATCTGCGGCTCAAGATCCGTCCGACCGGAAAGATCTTCGGCGGTGAGGCGTATCCGCGCCAAGGACGAATGGATGATCGGGAGCTCAAGGCGAAGGTGATCGTTTGTCCGTGGCACCAACGTGCTCATCGTGTCGACAGCGGCGAATTCATCGCCAAGTCGGGCGAAGTGAAGGAGTGTCGTTCTCTGCGCAAAGTGGAGACCGTCCGTCGCGGCGATCTCATCTTTGAAGCGGCTGACGGCAGTCTGCCGACGTTCGAAGGGCTCACCGCGAGCTCGACGTTCGCTGCACTCGGGATCAAGCCACTCGAACTTCCGAAGCATTTCGTGCTCCACAGGACCTGTGTCTACGACGAGAAGATGGACGCCGTCACTGGCGCCGCCAACTTCGACGAAGATGCGCATGTCAGGTGGACGCACAAGAACACGTTCGCTCATGTGTACGACATGCGTACGCTCACGATCGAAGTCTACGATCTCGCCTCCGCGGCGCAGTTCGTCGGCTGGTCGAAGGAAGGTGCCGCAAATCCTTCGGAGAAGTACAAGCGTTTGCGAGAACTCATCTTGAAACGTACGTGTGGCAAGGACCCCGCGTTCGGCGTGATCTGGTACCGCATGGGCCCTTTCACCACCGGTGAGCGTTTCTCGGTCGGTACTTCTCCGGACGACCACATCGCAGTGATCAGTTCCTTCGTTCCGAAGCCTGACGGCATCGGGTCGATGAACATCGTCGAGTACTACGTGCCGCCGCAGCTTGCGGAGGATGTGGAATTCATGGAGGCGTTCTTCGCCGCCTACGACGAGACTGCATTCGAGGATCGCGAACTCTGCCTTGCTGCGGAAGAGGGCTACGACGCGATGATCCGCGCCGGACACGGCTCGGATCCGGTGATCGCATCGGGTGCGGATGAGGAGCGGTGTCTCCAGAACTACTACCAGTACTTGCGAATGCTCCAGCTGCGCTATCCGGTCAACTCCGTACGTCCGGTGCCAGAACTCGCAGTCGCCTGACCTGGCTTGGGTCCATCATCACACTCGAACGAGCGATCGTTCGAGTGTTTTTTATTCCCGCGTTCTTTGGTTGTTCTTTTAAACAACGGATTGGTTTATAATGGTTGCAGTATGTCCGATTTACCGAACAGTGGAGACAAGATAACGTATTTCGCCGAGACCGATTATCGCTCGCGGCGGATCAAGTTTGGTATCCGAGACGAGGACCGAGCGCGCCACATGTATGTCATCGGTAAGACAGGCATGGGAAAATCGACACTCCTCGAGAATCTCGCTATCCAAGACATTCAGAACGGGGAAGGAATCTGCTTCATCGATCCGCACGGTGGTACCGCAGAGACACTCCTCTCGTATGTCCCCGAGCATCGTATCAAGGATGTGATCTATTTCGCACCGTTCGATCAGGAGTTCCCGGTCGGTCTCAATGTGATGGAGGACCTCGGTCGTGACAAACGCCCCCTGGTCGTCTCCGGACTCATGGGTGCGTTCAAGAAAGTGTGGGTGGACGCGTGGAGTGCACGCATGGAATATATCTTGAACAATGCAATGCTTGCACTCATGGAGACTCCCGGCTCGACGCTGCTCGGAGTGAATCGTATGTTCGCCGACAAGGATTATCGTGCGATGATCGTCGCCAATGTCACTGATCCGTCGGTGCGCGCATTCTGGGTGGATGAGTATGCAAAGTACTCCGATAAATTCGCGACCGAAGCAACTGCCGCCATTCAGAACAAGGTCGGTCAATTCGCTGCAAACCCGCTGATCCGAAACATGGTCGGGCAACCGAAGTCGACATTCGATATCCGCAAGGTCATGGATGAGAAGAAGATCTTTATCGTCAATCTCTCTAAGGGACGCATGGGAGAAGGGAACGCAAATCTCGTCGGCTCGATGCTCATCACCAAGATCTACCTTGCTGCCATGAGTCGCGCGGACGTCGGACCCGAAGCAGTGAAGTCGCTCCCACCATTCTACCTCTATGTCGATGAGTTCCAGTCATTCGCAAATGAATCGTTCGCGGATATCCTCTCCGAGGCACGTAAATACAAACTTTCACTTACGATCGCGCATCAGTATATCGAGCAGATGTCGGACGAAGTCCGGGCCGCGGTGTTCGGCAACGTTGGTACGATGATCGCATTCCGTGTCGGTTCATATGATGCCGAAGTCCTGGAGAAAGAATTCGCTCCGGTGTTCATCTCGGAAGATATCGTCAATCTCGGATTCGCCCAGGTATATCTCAAGCTGATGATCAAGGGGATCGGCTCTCCGCCTTTTTCCGCAACAACCATCAATAGGCCGAAGATGCCCGCAGTGACCTACGCGAATGAAGTGATCGCTGCATCACGGGCACAGTTTGCGCTTCCTCGTGAGCAAGTTGAAAATGATATCAAGAAATGGCACGAGCCCGTTCCTCCACAGCCGCGTGACCCGAATGCTCCGCAGGTGCCTGAGACGCGCAAGTATGCTCCTGGTACAAGGCCGCCCCCGAGACCCGCTTCGGCACAGTACGTTGAAATGGGGAGAGAGCCCGCACGAGAGAACAGAGTGGATGCCGAACGGCCGTCGCTCCCGCGTCCGCCGAGCGATCGAATATTGCCGCCCGCCAGCGCAGCTTATGCACCAAGACCCCAACCAAGACAGCCAGAAGTACATCAGCCGTTCAAGATGGAGTTCGCAGAGCTGGTGAAAAAAGACGTTCCTTCGCAAGAGGTGTCGGCTGCCCCGCCTTCAGTACTTCCAGTACAAGCTGAGCGACGTCATGCATCTCCTGAAGCGCCAGTGCGCGTACATGGAGAGCGCTCCCCCGCAAAAGAGGGAAGCGCCCCGCTTTCGATGCTCAAAACCAATCCTAAAAAAGACAAGGGACCTTCAGAACAAAACCTTTCATCACTCCGTGACGCACTTTCGGCGGTACTAGTACAAAAAGAGGAAAAGAAAGCCCCTGAGGTTACTGTGCCTACCCAAGCGACTCCGGCAGCCACACAAGCACAACGAGTCGTGCAGGCACCACCCTCGGAGGTAAAAACAGCGACGCCCACACAGTCACCATCAATGGCGCAGCCTCCACCGTCCCGTGCACCCTTGCTTGATTCGCCGTTCACTCCTCCGCCACCCACTGAGATCCCGGAAGATGTGCTCAAGAAGGTATTGGCGGATTGAACCAGCATTGTTTTTTTGTAGACAGAATTATCCCGGGTTGACTGTCTTACGAAGAACGATAATATGCCAGTATGAAGGAACTCATGATGGCGTTTTCTATTACCGCGCTATTTTTTGCGCATTCTGCTTTTGCGGCAGTCGTCGTGAATGAGATCGCATGGATGGGAAGTGCCTCTTCAAGCGCGGATGAGTGGATCGAACTCCACAACGACAGTACGAACATGCAAGACCTGACCGGGTGGAAGATCACCGGCAAAGGTGGTGCAAATATCGCACTACTCTCCGGGAGTATTCCTCCGAACGGATATTTCCTGGTCGAGCGAAGTGACGATGGCACCGTGCCGGAAGTCAAAGCAGATCTCGTTGTCTCATTCGGAAAGGGGATATCCAACGACGGCGAGACGCTGAAACTCGTCGACGGGGGAGGAAATACCGTCGACACTGTCATCGGGGGAAAGAACTGGAGCAAGATCGGCGGAGATAAAACATCGAAACAGACACCCCAACGTACCCCCTCCGGTTGGATCACTGCCCCCGCCACACCGCGAGCTTCGAATAAGACACCTTCCGTCGCTAGTGAAATCGCCGCTCCGGTTACAAAAACAAGAGTCGCTCAACCTGTGAAAGTTGCAAACGCCGAGACGCTCAAAGAAGAGAATGTGTGGCCCGCAAAACCTGCTATCCCGCCGATAAGAGCAGTTGCGGAAGAGAAGAAGAGTGGAGGGAATAACCAGATCATATCGACCAGTTCAGTCAGCGCGAATGTCCTCTGGCAGCGCGGGAAGAATGCAGATGCAGAGAAACGAGCATGGGCATGGATGATCGTCGCCGTACTCTTGGTCATCGCGGCATCGCTCATCATCATGCGGGCGAATGTCTATGAGCCGACTGAGGCTGACAAATACGCGATCATTGAGGACATCATCGAGGGGAAGGATGATGCCAATGACCGTCTCAGCGACTACTAGTTTCGCTGAGCCACCTTTTTCTTTGTAGGCGGTTATACTATAGTGACGCTATGCTAAAAGGGAAATTGATACTCGTGACCGGCGGCGCTGGCTTCGTTGGCACACGTTTGTGTGCGCGCCTACATGCAGACGGGAACCGTGTCATTTCCCTTGATAACTATTTCGCGGGGAGCAGAGACAACCACGTCCCCGGTGTCGAGTATCGAGAGGGCCACACGAAGGATATCGCAAAGCATGTCACTGAGGTTCCAGACATCATTTTTCATCTCGGGGAATATTCGCGAGTAGAACAAAGTCTCCTTGAGCCCGATATCGTTCATGACCTGAATACGCTTGGCACAAAAGGAGTGCTCGAGTTCTGGCAAACACACAAGATGAAACTCGTGTATGCCGGTTCGTCGACCAAATTCGGCGATGATGGGAAGAATCGAGAGGCATCTCCATATGCTCATACGAAGGCGGAGAACTCCGAGCTGGTGAAAAGGATCGGTGACGAGCAGGGACTTCCGTATGCGATAACCTATTTCTATAACGTGTACGGACCGGGAGAGCGCGCAGGTGTCTACGGCACGCTGATAGAGAATTTCAAACAGCAATACGTACGAGGTGCCCCACTGACCGTCACGCTTCCCGGTACTCAAGTGAGGAATTTCACTCATGTCGACGACATCGTTGACGGGCTTGTGCTCGTGGGGGAGAAGGGAAGCGGGGATGAGTTCGGACTCGGTAATGATACGAATTATTCTATCCTTGATGTCGCGAAGATGTTCGGGACAGATGTACTGATGCTTCCGGAGCGTCGCGGCAACCGCATGCAGTCCGGCCTTGATACTTCGAAAAGTCGAGCGCTTGGGTGGAGTGCGAAGCGCTCGCTCAAAGAGTACCTCGAAGAATTCGTGAATTCTCACCCTCGTGGCAAAGAACTTGAGAAACGCATATTACTCTTCTCCACTACGTTCTATCCTGTTTCCGGCCCAGCAGAAGAAGCGCTCCTTGCGCTTGCTCGCGCGCTCCCGGGAGTGCACTTCGATGTCGTTACTACCGCTTTTTCCTCGGGTGCAAAGAGTGCGGCACACCCATTACCAAATATCGTTGTGCACCGACTTGGGATAGGGCATAAGACTGACAAATTCTTGCTTCCATTTTTGGGCTACAAAAAAGCGCGTGAATTACACGATACCCATTCATATTTGTTCGCGTGGGGGTTGATGGCGAGCTATGGGTCACTCGCCGCGATACTCCTTCGGCGTATGGTCGGGCTGCCGCTCCTCATCACGCTCGCAGATCAGAATTTTGAAGATGTTCCTGCGTTACGACGTAACTTGCTCGCGTTAATTCTCACCGGCGCTGATCAAGTATACGGAGGGGACAGTACTCAGGAAGAACATGCATCGACCCTCAGTCGCGGAAAACTGAAACGCCACTCGATCGGAGACGGTGATGCATTCGCGAATCAACTCCGTTTCGTCTACTCCGACTTCGCCAATAAGCAGCGCAATTAGCCAGAATTTGGTATTGGACAGAATCTAGTATTTGTGCTACAATTTGGATTGGTAGTTTTTTCAACCTACGCCATGGAAGGGCGAAAAATGAGTGCAACTGTTCCACTTTCCAGTACCACCCACAAGCCTGGGTGGATTCTCACAGTCAACGGCACCGAATTGCCTCCCGAAACCGAGTGGCAAGTGAACTCCAAGTTCGGTTCAGTGGAGACCGCTGTCGTTCTCGATAGCAATGGCAAACCGGTGTTCGACCGGCCTGCCTACCGCGAAGCCCCGAACGTCAACCTGGTCGTCTGGGGGCGCAACCGCGCCGGAGAGGTGAAGATCGCAGTGCTGCGCCAGCCGCGTCCGCATGCTGATGACCCGACGCAAGCCATGGCGCTCCGCAATCGGGCGATCATCTTCGGCCAAACCCCGATGGGGTTCGCCGAGAAGATCCTCGGTGAGAGTATCGAAGAGACGGCACGGCGCGAGACGGGCGAAGAGACCGGCGCGACGGTGGTGGTGGGGATCGAACGCCCGAGCTATCCGTGGCACAATCCCAACCCAACCTTCGTCGCCACCTGGAGCGATCTCGTGTTCGTGCAAGTAGACCTCGAACGTGTCGAAGCACTCAGGTCGACGCGCGACGAGCCGATCTTCTCGGCAGAGTTCATTTCTCCGGCGGAACTGATCCGGCGCGTGAAGCTCGGCGAAGACGACCACGGCGCCAAGTACCGCATGTGCACCTCGAACTCGGTCTGGTTCATCTTCTTCTGTGTCCACCCGGAACTGTTCGTTGCCTGACGGCACGTACGACCCGGAGCGTTACCTCAACGCTCCGGGTCATCTTTTTTCTTGCCCGAGCAAGGGGGGCTTGGTAGCATGAATCAATGAAAAAAGTACTGATATTCTCCCTCGCATATTTTCCGAAACACGTCGGCGGGGCAGAAGTTGCGATCAAGGAGATCGTCGAGCGCATCCCAAAAGAGGAGATCGAATTCCATATGGTCACTTTACGATTCGATTCAACACTTCCTGCTATTGAAAACGTGGGGGGGATCCTTGTTCATCGCATCGGGTTCACAAAGCCGAACCCTGGCATGGGAGATCTGCGCAAATTCCCGCTCCATTTGAATAAATTCCTCTATCAATTCTATGCACCGCTCGTCGCATGGAAGCTCGATCGGAAATATCACTATAATGGTGCATGGGCGATGATGGCACATTCATGTGGAGTGCCAACCACCATTTTCAACATCCTTTCAGGAGTGCCGTACCTTCTTACACTCCAAGAAGGTGACCCGATCCCATACATCATGAAGAAGGCACGACCTGTGTATCCGCTGTTTATTCGCGCATTCAGAAAAGCGAAAGTGATCCAAGCAATCTCGACCTATCTTGCCACATGGGCGAAAGACATGGGTTTCAAGGGCCCGATCGAAGTCGTACCGAATGCAGTCAACACCGAACATTTCTCTCAAGAATTCCCCCAAAACGAGCTCGATGCCTTGAAAAAGGAACTCGGGAAGAAGGAGGGAGAGAAATATATCATCACCACGTCCCGTCTTGTCACCAAGAATGCGGTCGACATCGTCATCCGTGCGATGAAACTGCTTCCCCCGAACGTCACATTCCTTATCCTTGGCATCGGTCCGGACGAGGAGATGCTCAAGCAGCTTGCGAAGGATCAGGGTGTGGAGTCGCGCGTACGCTTTCTCGGGCAGAAAGGTCATGCTGAACTTCCTAAGTATCTGAAGATCTCAGATGTGTTCACAAGACCGTCACGCTCGGAAGGGATGGGGAATTCATTCGTCGAGGCGATGGCAGCGAAGATTCCTGTGGTCGCCACTGCGGAAGGTGGAATCACGGATTTCCTGTTCGATCCCGAGATCAATCCTGAAAAAAAACCGACCGGCCTCTTTGCGAAGACTGCTGATTTCGAGGATACCGCAATGAGACTCAAGCGTTTTCTCGATGACACGGCACTCCGTGATCGCTGTATCGAGAATGCTTACGCCCTGGTCATGGCTCAGTACGACTGGGATCTGATAGCCAAGAATATGCGTGAAAAGGTGTTCGCAAAACTCTTCGCATAACACCTTCTTCTGGTGTAGGATGTTGATATTCCTATGAGATTACTCATTGCCACACCACTCTATCCGCCCGACGACGGTGGGCCGGCGACATATGCGAAACTTCTCGAAACAGCACTCCCTGCAAAAGGGATAACCGCGAGCGTTGTCTCGTTCAGTAACTATCGGCATTTACAAAAAGGGATTAGTCACCTCTCTTACACTTGGGCTCTTTTTTGCGCAGCAAAAAAAGCGGATATCATCCTGGCTCTCGACCCAGTCTCGGTCGGATTGCCGGCGCTTATTGTTTCATATCTCAGGAGAAAGCCGCTCATCCTCAAAATGGTAGGAGACTACGCATGGGAGCAGGGGACACAGCGCTTCGGAGTGAAGGAGAATCTAGATGAATTCGTGAAGCGAAATGACTATCCGAGCGCTGTTCGCACTCTCCGAGCGGTCGAAAAACAAGTTGCTGAACGTGCTGAGCAAGTTATCGTTCCGAGCGAATATCTGAAAGGTATCGTGATGGCATGGGGGATACCGGGCGAGAAGATCTCGGTAGTCTACAATGCATTCAACTCAGACCTACCTACCGCTTCAAAGGAAGTGCTACGCAAGAAATTCAATTACGGTCATCCAGTCATCATCTCGGTCGGGCGGATGGTGCCGTGGAAAGGCTTCAAGGGTTTGATGGATGCGGCGGCACCGCTTGTAGAGGAATTCCCTAGACTTACGCTTGAGATTGTCGGGAGCGGTGACCGTGGCGAGTATGAATCATATGCCAAAGAAAAAGGATATGAGTTCGTACATTTCTCTCCCAATCAATCACATGATGAGATCCTTTCGCGCATCAAGGCGGCAGACTGCTTCGCGCTCAATACCGGATATGAAGGGCTCTCGCATCTCCTCCTCGAGGCGATGGCGGTCGAGACACCGATCGTGACGACTCATGTCGGAGGCAACACCGAGCTTTTGACCGGAGAGCGCGGAGTGCTGCTTCCATACAATGATATCGCTGCGATCACAAAAGCATTGCGCGATACACTTACTGACAAAAAGAAGGCACAAGAGATGGCATCGCGAGCGGGGGAGTATGTACAAGGATTCACCGAGCCGCATATGCTAGAATCCCTAGTGTCACTACTCAATACCGTAAAGATATGAAACTCCTGATGTACTCAACCGACCGGGCACTCTTTGATGAGGAGTCACCTGTGCGCGCCAGACTTCTTGAACAGGCGAATCTCGCCACCACACTCGATGTGGTCGTATTCACTCCGCGAGGTGAAAAATTCAAACAGTTCAAGCTTGGTCGCAAACTCACCATACATCCGACCACATCGTCGTCGAAGTTCTCGTATTTGTCTGATGCATATAAGCTTGGCAAAAGCATTCTTGAGAACGCAGAGGATAAGAGTAAGTGGCTCATCACCACTCAGGATCCATTCCTGACCGGAGCTATTGGCTTTTTTCTCTCACGAAAATTCTCCATACCACTTCATCTCCAGCTTCATACCGACCCATGGAGCCGTGAGTGGCGAGCGGAACGTCTGCGCAATAAATTCGAGCTACTCATCGCCTCATTCCTGCTCACCCGTGCAGACGGTGTACGAGTGGTATCACAGCGAGTGAGGGCTTCTGTGCTTTCCCTCGGAGTGACACCTGACAAGATCACTCGTGTGCCGATCTGGGTGGATACGAAGATGTTCAGGGAGGGTATCCCGAATTTCGATCTACATCGTACCTATCCTGAATTCTCGAACATCATTCTCTCCATCGGAAGATTGCAACCAGAGAAGAATTATACGAAACTCATCAAGGTGTTCGCGCACATCTCACGTGTTCATAGTGATGCGATGCTCATCATCGTCGGTTCGGGTCCCGAACGTGAGCGATTGGTGAATCTTTCCCGAACACTCGGTATCGACAAGGCGGTCGTGATCCTACCTTGGGCACGTGACGTCGTTTCGTATTATAAGACTTCCGACATCTATGTGCAGCCGTCACTCTATGAAGGTTGGTGCCTCACAGCTATCGAAGCGATGTCGGCTGGGACTCCCGTTGTCATGACCGACGTTGGCTGTGCAGGCGAAGTGGTCAGGAACGAAGAAACAGGGCTGGTGGTCCCCACTCAAAGTGAGGAGGCACTCACACTTGCGCTGAACAGACTAATCGAGGATAGTACCCTGCGGGCAACATTGTCCCTCGCTGGGAAGGAAGAGAGTAAACGGCTTGCCACTAAAGAAGAGACGCTGGCGTTATATAAACAAAGCTGGGAAAAAGCATTCGGCAAGAAGGAAACGAAACATCCAACGAAAAAGAAAACAACTGAACGTGGAACAAAAACAAAAAAGAAATCCTAGAATTGTCGTGATCGGAGGGGGTACCGGAACTTTTACCGTGCTTTCCGGACTCAAACATTACCCGGTAGACCTTACCGCTGTGGTAACGATGGCGGACGACGGGGGCTCGACCGGAGTACTACGTGATGAGTTCGGTGTACTTCCGCCAGGGGATGTGCGACAGTGTTTGGTGGCACTTGCAGATGAGGATCTCCTCATGCGTAAACTCTTCAATCATCGCTATGACAGAGGTTCACTCAAGGGGCATAGCTTCGGCAATATCTTCATCTCGACACTCGAACAGGTTGCGGGGAGTATCGATAAAGCGATCGATGTCGCCGCGAATATCCTGAATGTCCGCGGGCGTGTCGTTCCCGTCACGCTCGACCAGATCGCGCTGCACGCAGAACTCAATAACGGCAAGATACTCAATGGTGAGAGTGCGCTCATGGAGTATCAGCTGGTTTCCAAGTATGGGATCAAGAAGATATATCTCGACCCAGCAGGAAAGGCGAATCCGAAAGCACTCAAGGCAGTCGCAGAAGCGGATCTCATTGTTGTCGGGCCAGGAAAGCTCTATACATCGATACTGCCGAACTTCCTTGTTAAAGGCGTTCCGCGCGCTTTTGCACGTTCGAAAGCCAAGAAAGTGTTCATTGCGAACCTGATGAGTCAGCAGGGACATACCGATAATTTCTCCGTTTGTGATTATGTCGAAGTGCTTGAAGCATATATAGGAAAGCATGTATTCGACACCATTCTTTTCAATACCAAGAAACCCCCTCAAGCATTGGTACGCCGCTATGCTGATGAGGGTGAGCCGGTCGTCTGCACTGAGGAATGTAAGAAGAGTGGTTATGAACTTGTCGGGAAAGACCTGCTTGCAGAGGGGATAGCGAACACGCCAAAGAAAGACCTGCTCCGCCGCACGCTCATTCGGCACGATTCCGACAAGCTTGCGAAGGCGATAATCAAGCTTCTGGGATAGTTGACAATATCTTAATTATCTGCTACTATATTTTCATATCGTTCTTTGATTCATACCCCTTTCCGACTTTACTTTGTCGGTCAGGCTCAACTCTGTGATGAGAAGAACTCTCAAATACGCTCGCAAGAGACGTAATCCGTCCACGAAGTGGGCATGTGCTAGTGTGCTTTCACCAAAGGAGAAATATCCATGGAATGGGTTCTCGTGATCTTTCTGCTGGTCCAAGGCCAATCGGCTGCGATCGGCAAGATCGAAGGTTTCCCAACCGAACAGGCATGTAACGATGCTTGGAACAAGATTCTCAAGGATCGGGCACAGGCAGGCCAGGCTGGGTCTTGGCTAAACCTGAGCTGTGTGCGAAAGAAATAGCATACCAACAAAAGACGTTTTCAAGGATTTGTGCAGTATGCACGAATAGTCGTATCCATACCATTGGATGCATCACCCCACTATCAAGGAGAAGAGGAATGCAACTCAAGAAACACGAAGACCGTCTCGCGGTCGTCATTCGCACGTTCCAAGCGGGCGCACGCGTCGCTGGCAGCAACAAGGAGTGGAATCCCGTGACGTTCGAAAAGAGCGTGCGCGACCCTCTCTCAGCGTTGATCGACTCGGCACCACCTTCGCTTGCTCGCGTCATCATCGTTTCCTGTGGTGACAACAACTCGCCGTTGCGGGAGATGGTCGACGCCGAAGGGAAGACCCCGACGATGCGCGCAGTGCAGCAGGCGTTCCCGGAGGAGATCGCGCGTGGTTTCATCAAGGCCGTGCTCGATCCGAACTGGGGCAAGAATGCCGGAAGTGCATCGGCGCTCAATGTCGGCTGGCGTGCCGCTTCTGACGACGGCGACATCAACCTCGTCTTGTCGTGGAACCCGGACTTCCACTTGCCCGGGCACACGCTCGCCGCCGGACTCGAGCACATGCGCCGTTACTTCCTGCCGATCTGCGGCTTCTACCGAGAAGGCTGGTACCAACGATTCCAGTGGAACATGTTCCAGAACACCGCCACCATCTACAAGATGGAGTTCCTCAAGGAGCATGGCGGCTTCTCTCCGCGTTGCGATGGTAATGCTGACGAGACGGTCGACGTAGGCGGTACCCCGGTGCGCCTCGCCGGCATGGATGACTTCTACGCTTATCTCACGGCAATGAAGCACATCGGCGCTGCGGTCCCTTGGGGGATGTACGGCGTGATGAAGGCATCCGATTGGGAGATCGAATTCGCCGATGACCCGCTGAAGCAGAAGATGTTCGACGAGAAGGTTCGTCGTCAACTCGTCGTGATGCAAGCCTGGGCGAAGGAGATCTTCCCGGATGTCCCGTTCTGGACCTTGATCGCCGAGATCTTCCAGATGCTGCGGCAAGCCTGAGTTCCAACCATACCCGAGTGGAGCGATTCCGCTTGGGACTTCAACTGAAGGAGAGCAGATATATGATCTCACACGACAAGCAGGAAGAACTCTACCGCTTCGTGGCAAGCCGCTTCGGCATGAACGACAAGCCCAGGCTGCATCTCACCGGACTCTTCACCACCGGTGGGTGCAATGGGCAAGCGGTGATCGAAGCCGGCTACAACATCGGGTATGTTGCAAGGCAGCTCACCGATGGGGAAATGCCGGACGGCGACGCACTCGAGGCGGTGTACGAGAAGCTCAGTGCACCGTTCGCGAACTACCAGCCGGTCGGGCACGACTCGTACTGGGAGGAAGATGCCTACCATGCGAATGCCCTCCACATCCTCCGGGTGCACAAGGAGCTCATCTTCCGCATCGCACGCGAGCTCTGGGACCTTTTCCCGGAGATCCACCAGCGGTTCGGCGAGCATGCTCCCGGAATGGAACCGGCAACCTTCTTCCGTGAGCACATGGGTGGCTTCGCTTTCCAGTGGGTCGAGCTCGATCGGGGTAAGAAATAGCACGCACCCAAGCTCGATGCGCGCTTCGTTCTTTTGAAACCTCATGAGGAAACTCATGGGGTTTTTGTTATACTGTTTCTATGGACGATACAGAGCGCGATGCACTGAAACTACTCGAACGTAACCGCGTTGGGGCGCTTTTACGCGTATACGCATATACGCCCGAAGCAGTTGATTTCCAGATAAATTCTGCGATGCAGGCACTGCGCAGACTGTTGGTACTTCGCACAGGAGGAAGGCAGACATTCAATCGTATCGACTTTCTTGTATCGAGCGACCCTGACTTTGAAGACACCGACTGCGGACTCATGACAGAACGGCTGCGTGATGCAGTTCGGTCGGAATTCCCGGATGCACCGGTGAATGTGTCCGAAATAAAGAAAGGAGACATCTACTGCATGCTGCTCAATTATGGTGTTGCCAACCAACTCGAGGATCGTATCGCATACTCTATGATCATTTCCCATGCCGCATCGAGCTACGCGACAGCGGAGACGGTCAACGGTCTCCTCGCAGCGATGTACAACAAGGCACGGGTCGCTGGAGTTGCTATCAATGAGCTTGCGCCGCTTGTCTCACGCGGGCTATTGATGAACACATTCATCATGTGGCACAACAAAAGCCTGATGACGATCGGCGGATTCGATCTCATTGCCGCTAAGCCTGCACTTGTCCATGCCCACACCAGAGAGAAAGTGAAGGGATGGAGTGACAAGAAAGCCGAGCGGCACGGAGACGGCAATGTCGAATACCACGTCGCTGGCTGCGAAGAGATCATTCCGCTCACTCGATTTGTGCGATTTTTCGGTAAGTGTCTCCAAGTTGTTGAGCCAGTCGGGACAGAGATGGAATGGGTCGAACCCGATATGGAAAAGGATAGCAGAGCATACCATCGACATCTTGCAAAACTTGCGACCAAAGTGGAGCGCCAAAAACGTATGGCTGCTACCCAAGGGGTCGATCTCGAGTTCATACAGAGGGGGCTGATGGATGCCAATATAGACAAGGAATCCGGAAGTATATAATATTGCCCTCACAAGACATATGAAAATTCTCATCACAGGCATCGGAGGAGCGATCGGTTCACATGTCGCAGAAGCGCTCTTGGCGCGTAACGACGAAGTCATTGGCATCGACAATCTTGATCCGTACTACGATCCGCGCATCAAACAGCTCAACATCAAAGATGTCGAGCAAGCAGGGGGCAAGGTGGTGATCGCGGACATCAACACACACGACCTCAGTACTTTCGGTGACGTTGATGCGATACTCCACTTCGCAGCGCAGCCCGGAATTTCCGCAGGTACGAGTTTTGACCACTATGTGAAAAATAATATCAGCTCGACCCATAAACTACTCAGTTATGCACTTGCAAAGCCTGATCTTAAAGCATTCGTGCATATTTCGACATCGTCGGTGTATGGAACGACAGCAATGGGAAGTGAGGAAGAACTCCCTCGTCCGACTTCACCCTATGGTGTCACCAAACTCGCTGCAGAACAGCTCGCACTCTCAAAATTCCGCAGTGACAAGCTCCCGGTCACGGCACTCCGCCTTTTTTCGGTATTCGGTCCACGCGAGCGCCCCGAGAAGCTCTACCACAAACTCATCCATGCCATCGAGACAGGGAACACTTTCCCACTCCACGAAGGCAGCGAGAAGCATCTGCGTAGCTTCACCTACATCGATGACATCGTTGACGGTGTCACTCGCGCACTGGATCGTATCGATAAGGCACAGGGTGAGATCATCAATATCGGCACCGAAGAGTTACGCACTACCGGTGATGGGATCGCTATTATCGAACGCATCACCGGGGTGAAGGCCCCGCTCACAAAGAGCCCTCCTCGCTACGGTGATCAACGGGAGACCCACGCAAAGATCGCAAAAGCGAAGGATCTACTCGGCTTCACCCCAAAGGTGACCCTCGAAGAGGGACTCAAGCGTCAGTATCAGTGGCATAAGGAGAAGCTTCTTCCCCACCTCGAACGCGACGAACAAAAATAGCGGACTCCTTCGTTGCGGGTCCCAAGTGCTCGCTCAACGTACTCCGAGTACGTCTCACTGCGCACTTTACCCGCGTCTCGGATTCCATCTATTTTTGTTCGTCTTTTAATTGCTGCGTTTAAAGTTGCGAGCGGGGGACTACTCTGTTATCGTACGGGGATTATCGTCGCGTGACTTTTTTGAAATTCCGCAGTTATTACATATATGGAAAAAACAATAGGATTCATCGGGCAGGGTTGGATCGGGAAGAACCTCGCGGACAATTTCGAGCGACGTGGGTATAAGACCGTACGCTATGCCAAAGAGAAGCCGTATGACGCGAACCTCGAGAAACTCAAGAATGCAGATATCATCTTCATCGCGGTGCCGACCCCTACGACGCCGGAAGGATTCGACGACAGTATCCTACGTAGTGCGATCAAACTTGCGAAACCCGGACAAACAGTCGTCATCAAGTCAACGGTACTTCCTGGAACAACGGACAGCATCGCAGACGAGAATCCCGGGGTCTTCATCATGCATTCGCCTGAATTCTTGCGCGAGATGTCGGTGAAAAAAGATATCGAAAAGCCCGAGCGCAACATCATCGGGATCCCCACTCGATACAAAGATGATCCTGAGTGGAGAAAGCGTGCGGAAGAGGTACTCGCGGTGATACCGAACGCCCCATACGAAGTGATCTGCAGCGCACCTGAGGCTGAACTCACTAAATACGGCGGGAATAATTTCTTCTACGTGAAGGTGGTGTATATGAACATGCTCTACGAACTCGCCCAGCACCACGGGGCATCCTGGGATGTGGTTGCGAAAAATATGGTCGCAGATTCGCGCATCGGCGCATCGCACATGCAACCGGTCCATCAGATCGCGCATCTCGACAACGGTGTGCCCGGACGCGGGGCAGGTGGACACTGCTTCCTCAAGGATTTTGCCGCGTTACGATTCCATTATGAAGAGAAGTTTCCCGATCACTCCCATATGCATTCACTTCTGCGCTCCTTCGAGGCGACGAATAATTATCTCCTCAAGTCGACCAACAAAGACAAAGAGCTCCTTCTTGGTGTGTATGGAGAGGATGTCCTTTGTGTCTGCAAGATCACCGATAAATCGAGTGTGTGCGTCTGTGGTGTGAATAAATAATAGCTATGGATACCAAAAGCATCACGATAGGCGTCATCGGGCAAGGATACGTCGGCAAGAATTATGCCGATAATTTCGAGGATAGGGGTTTTGTGGTGGTGCGGTACAGTCTCGACCTGGTGCATGCAGCGAATAAGTCGAAGATACCGCAAGCGGATCTCGTCATCATCGCCGTCCCGACTCCGACGAAGAACGGCGCGTTCGATGATTCGCTCGTGCGTGACGCACTCAGCGGCCTTCGTAAGGGACAGATTGTGGTCATCAAGTCGACGATACAGAAGGGGACAACCGACAAGCTGCAACAAGACCACATGCATCTTGTTCTCATGCATGTTCCGGAATTTTTACGCGAAGCGTACGCGCGTGAGGATGTCGATTTTCCTTCCCGTAACATCATCGGGCTCGGTGCCGACACTCCCGCGCATCATGAAGCGGCGAAACTTGTCGAAGAAATCTTCCCAAAGGCGAAGCACACCATGAAGGTCCCTGCGGTTGACGCGGAATTCATCAAATACACTCATAACACGATGGGGGTGATGATGATCGTGTATACCAATCTTCTCTATGATCTTGCGCGCGAGCATGGGGTCGAATGGGAGTCGGTCAAAGACGCCATCCTGCATAACCCTTGGTTTCCCGAGAAATATCTTGACCCCATCCACAAGGATGGGCGCGGAGCGGGCGGCAGCTGTTTCATCAAAGACTTTGCCGCGCTTGTTGAATCGTATCAAGCACGACTACCGAATGACAAAGAGGGGATCGAACTCCTGCAGGCGATCGCAAAGAAGAATAATCGACTCTTGCGAGACACAGGGAAAAGCATACCCATCCTCAACGAAGTCTACGGAGATGAGTAAAGATGCCCAAAAGGCATTTTTATTTTTTGCGGGCGATCACGAGGATGTTCTGTTCACCTGAGCCGCTCGAGCGTGATGCAATCTCACTCCCGACGACTTCGAATCCGTTCTTCTCAAGTAGTCGACGCAATCCTCGCTCAGTGAACGCATGCAGGTAGCGGGCATGACGCTCTTTGCCGAAGGTGTGCATTATGTCGCCGAGGTCGAGCGGTGAAAGGAAAAGCATACTGCGCAGGGAAGAGAGCAAAAGTTTCCCCAAGTAACGCGGGCGCCAGAGATACCACGAAGTGATAATGAGAGTGTTTCCGGGATGCAGTACTCGTGCCGCTTCGCGAATGAACTCACCGCGAAGTCTGCGACTGGGAACATGATGAATGACGGCAAATGAATAAGCGATATCGAACGAATTGTTAGGGAAGGGGAGCTTGGTTGCGTCTCCTTCCGTGAAGTTAACCCCAGGGTGTTTCTTTTTTGCTTCATCAAGAAGTCCTCTCGAGTTGTCGAGGCCGGTGTAAATTGTCTGTCTTTCTTTGATGACATCATAAAATCTGCCGTTGCCGCAGCCAATGTCGAGGACTTTCATTCCGGGGGTAGCGTGTTCGCCGAGAAAAGTGAGTTCTTCCCAGAATCTTGCCCGTGAAGATGAGAATTCTTCGGACATCCTGTTGTACGAATGTTTGTTCTCATCAAGTAGCTTCGCTGCAGCACCTGTTCTCATTGGTTCAAAGTGTAACACCATCGCGAACAGGCAAGAAATAGCAGACCTTGTGATTGCCACTGTGTCAATTACCCACCTGCTCGGAGTTTGCTACGCTCTACTGATGCTGTTTGCGAACATCAAGAACGACCAAGATGTCGAAAAGCTCAAGAAGTACATCATCAAGGACAAGATACTGTCTGAGCGGCTTTTGGCTGTCAGGAAGAGGATGAAATACCCTCGTGACGGGGTCCGCCATGAGCATGACGGCAAAACGCTCCCGATGCCTACGAAGGCCGAACTTCTCGAGCTCTACAAAGAGTTACGTGAAGAGGGAAGTGAACTCGTGAACGAAGAAACACTGCTCGCACTTCGGAAAATAAAGACCAAGTCGAACTCGGGGGTGGCAGTCGTCTCGCTCCTCACTAAACCGTTCGCATGTCCCGGTCGATGTACCTACTGTCCGACCGAGGTGAATATGCCGAAGAGTTACCTCTCGAAAGAGCCTGCCGCCGCGCGTGCGCTTCTCAATGATTTCGATCCATATCTGCAGATCACCAATCGTTTGCGAGCACTCGAGATGAACGGACATCCGATCGACAAGATCGAGATGATCGTCATCGGGGGAACTTGGAGTTTCTACCATCCGAATTATCAGGAAGAATTCTTGATCGGATGTTATCGCGCATGCAACGATTACAACTCCGGAAATGACTCACGTAATGAGCAGTATGAAGATAGACTCGAGTATCTGCTCGAACTACAGGATAGGAACGAACATGCGGTGTCTCGTATCATCGGGCTCTCGATCGAGACACGCCCCGACTACATCACGGATTTCGAGATCAAACGCCTCCGCGCACTCGGGGTGACCAAAGTAGAGATAGGGGTACAACATCTCGACGACGAAGTGCTCAAGCTCACCAAGCGTGACATGAAAATAGAGCGAGTGAAGCGCGCGACAGAACTCCTCCGCAATGCGGGATTCAAGATGGTGTACCACATGATGCCGAACCTTCCCGGCTCTACTCCGGAACGTGATATCAGTATGTTTGATGAGCTGTTCTCGGGTGAAGACTTCCAGCCTGACATGCTCAAGATCTATCCGTGCATGGTGCTCGAACACAGTGAGCTGTATGACATCTGGAAGGAAGGTGGATTCACTGCATATACCGACGAGCAACTGATCGAGGTGATGCGCGAGGAGAAAAAGCGCGTACCTTTGTATGTGCGCATCTTGCGCGTCTATCGTGATATCCCCGCGTCATACATCAAATCCGGAAGCACCATATCAAACCTGCGTCAGGTGATGGATGACGATATGCGCGAGAACCACTGGCAGTGTCAATGCATCCGCTGTCGCGAGATCCGCGAAGGCTCATATGACCCGGAGGAATTCGAGCTCCGCAATAAGACCTTCCGCACGAAGTCGGGAACAGAGATGTTCCTCTCATTCGAGCACAAGAGCGAGCGTAAACTTGCGTCATTCACCCGTCTTCGACTCCCTGATGAGCTTGGTGCACATGCGCCACTCCCTGTGCTCGAGGGGGCCGCGCTCATCCGAGAACTGCATACCTACGGAAGACACACGAAAGTCGGAGGGGAAGGGAAACAGAGCCAGCATGTCGGGTTCGGGAGGAAGCTTCTCGCCGAGGCAGAGCGCATCGCAAAAGAGCAAGGATACAAGAAACTTGCTGTCATCTCCGGTATCGGGGTACGCGAGTATTATCGCAAGCTCGGGTATACGCTCGAGGGGACGTATATGATCAAGCAGCTCGTTCAGGGATAAATATTTCTGGTATACTTTGCGCATGGAAAAAGACCCTCGTATCGAAAAGAGATTCGCTAGTGTCGCGGCATCGACCACCTTCCGGAACATCATCGCCGCACATGACCTCGACAAAAAGTCGGTACTCGATATCGGCTGCTCATACGGCGAATTTCTCGCCTGTTTCGGTGAGGGTAGTATGGGTGTGTCTATCTCGCCGGACGAGGCGGCATATGGTCGCGCTCGCGGACTGGAAATACATGAAGGGAACATCGAAGACCCCGCTTTCTCATTAGCAAAGCGATTCGACGTGATATTCGCCAATAATATCTTCGAGCACTTGCTCGCACCGCACACATTCTTGATCACCATCAAGAAATTCTTGAAACCGGATGGAATACTCATTCTTGGAGTCCCGTGTATTCCGAAGATCGTGTCGCTGATGCGAATAGGGAAGTTCAGGGGTGCACTTGCGACGGGGCATATCAATTTCTTCACCAGGGAGACCTTGATCGAGTCGGTCAAGCATGGAGGATGGGATATCAGTGCGGTACGAGGATATCATTTCGCATCTCGTTTCCTCGACATGCTGCTCGATCCGATCTATCCGCATTTCTATATCACCGCGACTGAAGATCATGGATTCGCATATCCCGAAAAACGCCGGAAAGAGCTTGAGGGATATAAATAGACACAATGACCTCGTCATACGATGAAAAACTGTGACGAAAGCCTTAAAAATAAGGTTATCATTCGCATATGCGTCAATCCTCCGCAACAGGGATCCATGGTAAAATCATAACCATGTTCTCATCGCTTCATGCGCTTATACTTCGGCACGGGCAGTTTCTCCGGTTCCTGATTTCCGGCGGGACCGCATTCCTCGCCAATCTGGTACTCATCTACCTCTTTACCGACATGCTCCATGTCTGGTACCTGCTGTCGTCAGTTTTTGCGTTCGTCGGAGCATTCGTGGTGAGTTTCTCGCTTCAGAAGTTCTGGACGTTCAAGAATAGAGAAGTCGATCGGATGTCGGCACAATTGGGACTTTCGCTCATGACCGCGCTCTTCAACCTCGGAGTGAATACCGCTTTGATGTACCTCCTCGTAGAGTATGCGCATCTGCATTACCTCACTGCGGTGGTGTGTACGACAGGGATCATCGCCATTGAGACATTCTTCGTATATAAATACATCATCTTCTCACCCTCCAGTTCTAATGTCTCACATGTATGAGATTGCTCATTCTCACACAGTCGCTCGATCGGAACGACAAGGTGCTCGGGTTCTTCCATTCATGGGTGGAAGCATTCGCGAAGGAGTGTGAACAGGTGACCGTCATCGCGCTTCGGGTGGGCGCATGCGAACTTCCGAATAATGTCCGGGTGTTGTCACTCGGCAAAGAAGAAGGAGTATCTCGCATGAAATATCTCTCGCGTTTCTTCCGATACATCGTCCGAGAACGAAATGCCTACGATACGGTGTTCGTGCATATGAACCCTATCTATATCGTGCTCGGAGGCATCTTCTGGAAGTTGGCGGGAAAGAAGGTCGCCCTCTGGTACACTCACCGCGAGGTCGACTGGAAGCTCAGACTTGGAGTAATTGGAGCCGATAAGATATTCTCTTCAGCAAAGGAGAGTTTTCGGGTGGAGACGCCTAAAGTGCAGTTCATGGGTCATGGTATCGACGTACGATTCTGGGGGTCGATCACTCCTGAGGAGAACAAGAAGGTGTTCACGATACTCCAGGTCGGTCGCATCACTCCGATCAAACATTGTGAAGTACTTATCGAAGCTGCCGCTTACCTCAAACAGCACGGCAAGCGGGAATTCAAAGTGATATTTCTCGGTGATCCGGCGGTCGCGAGCGACGATGAGTATTTCGCAGGGCTTCGCAGTGATGTCGAGGAAAAAGGCTTGATAAGCGAGGTGATATTCGCCGGGGGCGGAACTCCGATCGAGGTACGCAACCAATACCGCGCAGCGCATGTTACGATAAATATGCTTCCGACCGGGGGGCTGGATAAGGTCGTACTTGAGTCGCTCGCAGCCGGAGTGCCAGCACTCACCAGCAATCAGGCATGGAGACCACTCTTTGGCGAGCATGCAGGCACATTCGTGCTGCCAGAGCTCAACCCGGAGAGCGGCTCGCAGCTTGGGTCGCAGTTGGTACTTCTTTCCGAGCACGACATTCCACTCGAGACACGGCGAGCACTCAAGGCGAAGGTGGAGCGGGACGCAAGTCACGAGGCCCTGGTGCGAAAGATGGTCGCAATACTTTCATGAGTAAACAAGTAGACAAGATCGCATATCGTTTCGAACATTACTGCGGACTCGACCGTTGGTCGAGTTACTATTACCAACTGCGTGAACTGCTCGCGCTCTCGCCGAAGAGCGTTCTCGAGGTAGGGAAGGGCGACGGGGTGATCGGACACTATCTCAGCGCGAATACGGATGTCTCGTATCGCTCGCTCGACATCGCTGAAGATCTCATGCCGGACATCGTCGGGGAGATCGAACATATCCCGCTTCCTGATGCCTCGGTCGATATCGCGGCAGCGTTCGAGGTGCTCGAACATCTGCCGTTCGAGCGATTCACATCCGGTCTCCGTGAGCTCGGTCGTGTCGCAAAGCATAAGGTCATCATCAGTCTCCCACACTATGGTCCATCGCTTCGGTTCTCGTTCAAGTTGCCGTTCCTCGTTGAGAAGAAGTTCGCATGGAAGATTCCGCATCATCCGACTCACACCTTTAATGGTGAGCACTATTGGGAGATCGGCAAGAAAGGATACGAGCTCGGTGTAGTGCGAAATGCGATCGAGAATGAATTCGTCATAGAAAAGGAATTCGTTCCGTTCGAGAATCAGTACCACCACTTTTTCATACTCCGCAAAAAAACATGAGATCTATCCTGAAGAACATATTTTTTCGCATAGCCTCGATATTCCCACAACAGATGACTGACCGTGCGGCTATCCTGATGTACCACTCGGTCACACCCGAGAGAGAATATTACTTTTCCGTCACGCCCGAAGAATTCGAAGCACAGATGGACTATCTTGTGAAAGAAGGGAAGAAGGTGATACCACTTCGGACTTTGGTGGAAAAAATGAAACGGAACGAGCAGCTCAGGGGAGAGATCGTGCTCACGTTCGATGACGGCTACAAGGACAACTACACAAGTGCGTTTCCGATACTGAAACGACTCGGACTCCCCGCGACGATCTTCATCACCACCGATCTGATCGGAGGGGTCGACGGGCGCAGAATACCGATGCTTTCCGAACAGGAAATAAAGGAGATGCACGAATCTGGACTGATCGACATCGAGCCACATTCGATGACTCATCCGAAACTCGCCAAGCAAACTGTTGAAGATACGAAAAAAGAGCTCGAAGGTTCAAAGCAAGTGCTAGAGCAGTTGCTCGGAAAGACATGTGACCTTTTTGCATACCCGTATGGGTCATTCAGCGATACGACAGTCGAGGTCACTCGTTCACTCGGATTCGATGCGGCTGTCACAGTGGTCGAGGGGACGGTCAGAACGGGGGATGACCTACTCATACTCAAGCGCAATTCGATCGATCAGCTCACTACTTGGGCACAGTTCCTCGGTAAGGTGTCGCGGACCATCGATCGTTATCATTCACTGAAAGGATCATGAAGAAATCATTCGTCAAACAAGCGATAGCAGGAAAATCGATCGGACGCATACTGTTTAATGAAAAGGTCGCAGAATACTGCGGTGACCTTCACGGACGGGTGATCGACCTCGGGGGAGGTGTCTCTCCGGGATATCGGACACTGCTCTCAACGGAGACCGAACTCGTCACGACCGAGTTATCGAGCGAGAAAGGTGCGGATATCGTCGTCGACCTCAATAAGGTGCTTCCGTTCGAGAGCGGAAGTATCACGACCTTCTTCTGTTTCAATGTACTCTATATCCTCGAGGATCGCATCGCATCGCTCTCCGAGATGCATCGCTCGCTCACAAAGGGAGGGACACTCTTCCTCTCTTCACCGTTCATCACGAACGAGATGCCAGAGCCACATGACTATGTCAGACTGACGAAAGAAGGGCTCCTTCGAGAACTGGAGATCGCGGGTTTCACCGACGCCATTCTTTCTCCGTATGGGGAACGAGGAAGTGCCGCTATTTATCTTCTCGACCCGATACTGCGTTTTCCCTTCATCAGGCTGCCATTCTATCTGCTCGGACTCCTCATCGACCGCATACTACCGAAGAGGATCATCGAACAGCACCCCGCCCCGATCGGGTATTTCGTGATAGCAAAGAAAACATGAAACTTCTCTATATTGCGAACATAAGACTTCCGACAGAAAAAGCTCACGGTGTACAGATCATGGAGATGGCGAGCGCGTTCTCTCAACATGGTGCCGATGTGGAACTCGTCGTGCCGAAACGCAAGAACCGGATCGAGGGTGATCCGTTCGATTTCTACCGGATCAAAAAGACATTTCCTGTGACGCGACTTTTCACATGGGACCTCATCTCGCTCGGACGGGCCGGCTTCATGGTCGAGTCATTGACCTTCTCTGTCGCAGCCCTCGTCTATGCTCTTCGGAGTGATGCTGACGTGATCTATTCACGCGACGAATTCTTTCTCTTCCTTCTCTCGTTCTTCGGGAAGGAATATGTCTACGAACCGCACATCGGCAAATGGCACTATATCGTGAAGAGGGCGATGGTCGGTGCAATGCTTGTGACACCTATCACTCAAGGATTGAAAGATTTTTTCATGAGGAAGGGAGTTCCCGAAGGAAGGATGCTTGTCGCACCGGACGGAGTCAATTTGAAACGATTCACTCATGCAGAAGGGAAGGCAGCCTCACGTCATCGCCTTGGCCTTCCAGAAGACAAGAAGATCGTACTCTATTCAGGACACCTCTATGCCCGAAAAGGAGCGCAGACACTTGCAGAGGCGGCAGCGCAATTCGATGAAGATACAGTGGTTGTATTCGTCGGAGGGACCGATACGGATATCGCCGACTTCAAGAAGAAATATGGTGCAACGAAGAACATCATGGTGCTCGGGCACAAACCACACGAAGACATCCCGTATTATCTTTCGGCCGTTGACGTACTCGTCCTCCCTAACAGCGCAAAAAGTGAAGATTCCCGACTCTATACTTCACCAATGAAGCTCTTCGAATATATGGCCTCAGGTGTCCCGATCGTCGCCTCGGACATCCCCAGTTTGAAGGAGATACTTGATGAGACGAATGCGGTCTTAGTTGCGCCTGATGCGCCCCATCTGCTAGCAAGTGGAATTCAATCGATACTCATGGATAACAAATCTGGTGAAACACTAGCAAAAAATGCACGACATTCGGTAGAAAACTATTCTTGGGAGAAAAGGGCAGCAATGATACTTAAAGAAATACACGAAAGGGGGTAGTTGTGGTATTGCGCTATAGCCAACGACTTCGTTTATTCGGCGCGTTGCTCAATGGGATACTCGTTGCTATGATTGGCGGATGAAACAGGGGAGCATCTCATTGGTCGTTCCGGCATACAATGAAGCCTTGAATTTACCCATTTTCTATGAGCGGGTCACTTCCGTACTCAAGAAAATCGGAAGAGACTATGAGATCGTTGTCGTCGACGATGGTTCCAAGGACAACAGTTTTGCTGTGCTTTCCGATCTTGCCACAAAAGATAATAGACTCAAAGTCATCTGTTTTCGTCACAATTTCGGACAAACAGCAGCACTGTCAGCCGGCATTGAAGCTGCGAACGGGGATGTCATCATCCTGATCGATAGCGATCTTGAGAATGATCCGGAAGATATCAATACAATCATCAATAAGATGGATGAGGGGTACGATGTTGTTTCTGGTTGGAGAAAAAATCGCTGGAAGGGTCAGTTCCTTACTCGTAAGATACCGTCACTTGCAGCGAATAGCCTCATCTCGAAAGTCACCGGAGTGAAACTCAATGATTTCGGCTGCACGCTCAAGGGTTATCGCAGGGACGTGATCAAGAACATCATGCTTTACGGTGAGATGCACCGCTTCATACCAGCATATGCAAAAAAGCAGGGCGCGCGGATCGGAGAAGTAGAAGTTCGCTTTGCGCCTCGAATACACGGAAAAAGTAATTATGGGTTTTCGCGTTTATTGCGTGTCCTTCCTGATCTCCTGCTGCTTAAGTTCTTGGAGAAGTACATGAATCGCCCGATGCACTTTTTTGCCTACGCGGGATTTTGGTCATTTCTCTTTGCATTCGTTACTGTTGCAACCGCAATAGTATTGCGATTTACAATGGGGATTAGCTTGATCCAAACACCGCTCCCAACACTTGCAGGAGTGCTCCTCATCATAGGTACGCAGTTCTTCCTCATGGGTATCATTGCAGAGATGATGATGCGAACGTACTACGAGTCGCAGAGCAAGCGTCCATACACGATAAAGGAGAGCATCAATATTCAAAGTGAACTTTCGTAGCCTATGTGCGGCATAGCAGGATACATAGGGCAAGGAGATAGTAAGTCACTTGAGCAAATGATCTTCGCAATTCGTCATCGAGGCCCCGACAACAGCGGAGTTTGGGCAGGTGATGGGGTCGGGTTCGCACACGCACGACTCGCAATCATTGACCTCTCTCCTGCAGGGCAACAGCCGATGTGGGATGAAGATCATAAGACAGTCATCATATTCAATGGGGAGATATACAATTTTCGTGAGCTTCGTGATGAATGTGTGAAGGACGGGTATGCTTTTCGCGGACACTCAGACACCGAGGTGATATTGGCATTATATAAAAAACATGGCGACGCCTGTATTGAACGCTTGAACGGGATGTTTGCGATCGCGCTCTATGACACGAAGACGAAGTCACTACTTCTTGCTCGTGATCGTACAGGGAAGAAGCCTCTTTATTATGGAGTGTGGAACGACACTCTTGTCTTCGGCTCTGAGCCAAAAGCATTATTCGCGCATGCTGCAGTGAGAAAGGAGATAAATGCCGATGCGGTCGAAGCATATCTTGCTCTTGATTATGTGCCAACACCACTCTCGATATATAAGGATATGTATAAATTGGCGCCTGCTACGATTCTCACATACAAAGACGGAGTGATATCAACCAGAGTATTCTGGCATTCATCAGGAGAAAGCTCGATGCAAAACATAGAGGATGCGATTCTCGAACTGGATCGGCGCTTCGCAAAAGCTGTCGAATCAAGGCTGGTGTCCGATGTTCCGCTCGGAGTGTTTCTCTCCGGCGGCATCGATAGTTCTGCTGTGGCATACTATGCTGCGAAAGCGAAGAAAGAGCCGATCCACACATTCTCTATCGGTTTCGACGAGGCATCATTCGATGAGTCGGTGTATGCGAAGCAGATCGCACTTCATGTTAAGAGCGAACACCACCACAAGGTACTCACCGGAGAGGACTCACTTCGAGTCATTCCAAAGGTATTCGCTCAGCTTGATGAACCGATGGCTGACGCATCAATAATCCCGACCTATCTGCTTTCTGAGTTTACGCGGGAGCATGTAACTGTTGCGCTCGGAGGAGATGGGGGAGACGAGTTGTTTGGTGGGTATCAGACATTTCAGGCCGAGAAGATCCATCAATACCTCACTATGTTTCCTTCCGGGCTAGCGGAGAAAGTGCTCAAAGGAGTTGCGGGCATCATTCCCAGAAGTAATAGCTACATGAGCAATGAATTCAAGTTACGCAAGTTCATTGAAGGGATGAATGAAGAGAATATGGCAAGGCGTCACCTTGTGTGGACGGGTACATTCAATGACGCTGAGCGCAAGCGTCTTCTGCTTCCAGATATACGTGCCGTACAAAAACGTGCCGATCCACTCGAGACAGGAGTGGCACAGTTCAATTCTTCACCTGCGAGTGATCCGCATAATAAATTACTTTGGATGTATCAGCGAACTTTCATGATGGACCAAGTGATGGTCAAGGTCGATCGCGCGAGTATGTATAATGCGCTTGAAACTCGCGCACCATTTCTTGATACGGATGTCGTTGAATTCGCGAACTCGCTTCCGTACCACTTCAAACTCAAGAATTTTTCTGGAAAACATGTTCTCAAGTTCATGCTCCGAGGGAAGATACCGGACCAAATCATCGATCGGACGAAAAAAGGATTCGGAGTTCCTGTCGGTGCATGGCTACGCGGACCACTCAGAGAATGGGGAGAGATGTTGCTTTCTGAGGAGAATATCAACGCGAGTGGAGTATTTGCCCCTGAATATATTCGCGAATTATGGACGGAGCACCAATCTGGAAAGCGTGATCACCGCAAACGATTGTGGAATATACTGGTCTTTCTCGAGTGGAAAAAGCGATTTTCTTAGTGCACTTTGCCGTGATATCTCTCGGTTGGAGCGTCTAAGAAGTCATAAAATGCTTCCTCCTCGTTCGTCGCAGTAAGGTTGTGAGCGTCGGACATAATTGCTACACTAGGACAACTATGTCGGGAAACACCCCCAAAAAGCTTAATCTTGGCTGCGGAGAAGACCAAAAAGAAGGCTATATCAATGTCGATTGGTCTCCACTTGCAAAGCCAGACGTCGTCCATGACCTCAATAAGCTTCCGTATCCCTTCGAGGATAATTCGATCGACCTGATCGAGGCATTCCATGTGCTCGAGCATCTTGATACGCCTTTTGCGATCATGAAGGAATTCCACCGCATTCTAAAAGTAGGGGGGAAGCTTCACGTAAAAGTTCCCCACTTCAGTCGCGGATTCACTCACGCAGAACATGCACACGGATTTGACGTGACTTTCCCGCTCTACTTCAATAAGAATTTCACAAAGTCCGGGTATTATGGAGTACCTCTCGATCTTACCTCCATGCGACTCTCATGGCTGGCGTTCTTCCACCTCCTGCCGTTCATGGGCTATGGTCCCCTCATGATCAGTATCTTGCGAGGGGTGAATGCAGTCATCTCATTCATCGCGAACATCTCGCCGGCATTCACCAGCAGGATCTGGTGCTTCTGGGTCGGCGGTTTCGATGAGATCGAATTCGTGTTTACTAAATCAGAGTAATAGTCGTTATGTCATCACAGCACCGATTCGGCTATGAGTGGGATAAGTACTCTTGGGTAAGTGAAAATTACGAAGGACAGTTTCGTAATTGGACCACTCCGTATATCCCAGAAGATTGGAAAGGGAAGAAAGTGCTCGATGTCGGATGTGGGATGGGTCGCAACAGTTATTGGCCGATGAAGTGGGGCGCATCATCTGTCACTGCATTCGATTATGACGAGCGTTCAGTCGCTCGCGCAAAAGAGACGCTCAAGGAATTCAAGGACGCGAATGTGCTGTATAAGAGTGTGTACGAGATCGACTGGAAGGATGAATTCGATATCACGTTCTCGATCGGAGTCATCCATCACCTCAAAGACCCGAAGCTTGCCGTTGCGAATATGGTAAAAGCGCTTCGTCCAGGTGGGAAACTCCTTATTTGGGTATATGGTTATGAAGGAAACGAATGGATTGTTCGTTATGTTGACCCTATACGACTCAATATCACTTCGAAACTACCGCTTCCCCTTGTTCATTTTTTGTCATATTTCTGCTCTGTGCCGCTTTATTTATACGTGAAATATGGGAACCCAAAGAGCGGGTATCTCAAGCAACTTGCAACATTCGATCTCTGGCATATTCATAGTATCGTCTTCGATCAGCTTATCCCGGACGTTGCGAATTACTGGAAAAAAGACGAAGTTCGCGGGCTTGTGGACGGTCTTGCAGTTGCGGAAGTAGATGTGTCCGCGCCGCCGAATAATTCGGGGTGGATACTTCGTGCGACGAAGAAATGATATGGAAAAGCAAACGATCGATAATTTCGACCTGCGTAACTTCTTCAAGCGTTGGCCGAGCGCTTACTATTTCATCGGGACAGTCTTCGGTCCGATGATGTTTTCTGGGCTTTCTTCCAAAGGATTCCTTTCAAAGTATCAAATTGAAGGTAAAACCCTCAATCTTGGTTCTGGTCCGAGAGTGCTCGGAAGCGAAGTCGAGAACGTAGATATCCATCCTTATCCCGGAGTAGTCATCGTAGCTGACATTGCAAAAGTGCCTCTTCAAAACGGCTCGGTCTCCCGGATCATTTGCGACAACGTCCTTGAGCATGTCAGTGATGTCAACGGTGCAGTGAAAGAAATAGAGCGACTCCTCGCATCTGGGGGATTAGTGTATGTCGCACTCCCGTTCATCTATCCATTTCACTCGTCTCCGTATGATCGTAGGCGCTATACCAAGCAAGGACTAGAAGAACTATTCTCAGGATTTGATATCGTTGAAAGCGGGGTTCGTGCAGGTCCATTTTCCGCCTTGACCGTTTACCTGAACCATCTTTTTGCGTTCATCTTTTCATTCGGATCTGCTCGCCTCGCCTCACTTTTAGTGAATGTGGTCATGTTCGTAACATTCCCGATCAAGCTGCTCGACATCATCTTCAGTTACTGGCCGCGTGCGGACGAACTTGCCGCTGTCATTTATTTTGTAGGAAGAAAGAAATGAACGCGGTCATGCTTGCGCAACGGTTGCGCGCCAAATCCTTCGTGCTCTTCTTCGCACTGCTTGTCGGGGTGCTTTCCGTGCTTCCGCAATTCCTTGCACCGATGGCGCTCGGAAAAGACTACAAAGGTATCCAATTCTTCTATCTTGACGATGAGGACATTTACCGTGCTCGTATCCACGAGATACTCGACGGCTATGGCAGAGTAGCATCACCGTATGTCTACGAATACAAAGAGGTCAAAACGGTCGTGCCACCGATCAACGAGTATCTCTACGCGGGGATAGCACTCATATTCGGACTTTCCGGAGCGATCGTCCTCAGTAAGTTCCTTCTTCCGATGCTACTGTTCCTTCTGGTCTATCTACTTGTCACTCGACTCATTGACCGAGAGGATGAAGATGATGCAATGTGGAGCGGTATCGCCTCGGGACTTCTCGTGACCCTTGGCTATGATCTTGTCGATTATCGCACCGTCTTCGATATCATCAGGAATGGGACCGACATCGAGCACCTTCTGGTTTGGACAAGATTGGTCAACCCAATCACTGGCGCACTCGTGTTCTTCTCGTTCTTGCTTGCACTATGGGCGGTCTTCGCTCGTGGGGGGCGAGCGAACATCGCAGTCGCGGCAACATTGCTCGCCGTCTCAGTGGGCTATTTCTTCTCGTTCGGCATCGCCGCCTCAACGCTTGGTGTGCTGATGCTCATCGGCCTTCTTCGCAAAGACATGCTGTCACTCAAGCGTCTCGGAGCGGTATTGGGACTCTCGCTCCTCTTGCAACTGCCGTACTGGGTCTCAACGCTCTCCTCGATGGGAGGAACAGCGGGGAAGGTGACGGCACTGCGGAACGGGATGTTCTTCACCCATGAATTCATCCTCAATAAGGTGCTCCTTTTCGTAACGGTGATCGTCTTCGGCGCCTTCCTCTATGCGCTGCGAACAAAGATCATATCGGCGGGCAACAAATCAGCGCAATTCCTCCTCGCACTCATCCTCGCATGCTGGGTCGTGTTCAATCAGCAAGTGCTCACTGGGAGGGAAATATGGCCGTCGCACTTCGTGCAATACACTATCCCGATAGCGTTCATCGCGCTTCTCTATGTCGCATTCATCGTCATTCGGCCGAAGCTGCCGCGGCTATGGTTCTCATTCATCATGCTCGCCGTGCTCGTGTCCGTGTCGTGGGGAGTGTTCAGCGCCCTCAGCTATCGTTATGTGCTCGCTGATTTTCGTGACGCTCAAGGACAAGCTGCGCTCATCGATTGGCTTAATCGGAACGGTGAAAAAGATTCCGTCGTGCTGATCAAAGAGTATGACGAGCCGCTCGAGCGGAATATCCCTGCGTATACGCACAGCAATGTTTACAGTACGACATATGGGTTCTTCGGTATCACCCCCGAACGCATCAAACACAACTTCTACATCCGCTTGCGCCTTCTCGGGATCGATGCAAACACACTCGCCGCATATCTCGATACCCACGAGGATGAAGTACGCGGGTACTTCTTCGAAGACTGGAGTCAGATGTTCGGGCACGGCAAGGACGCTTGGCTCACCGAAAAAGAAGCACAGATATCGGATGAATACATGGAGTTCCTTCGCGGCGACCTCAAACAGCAGCTTACGAAGTATCGGCTAGACTACCTCGTTTCGAAACAGAGGATCATCGATCCGTTCCTCGCTGAACTGCCGGGGCTCAAGCTCATCGCTACACCGGGTGCATACTTCGTATATTCCTTCGCACATCAATAGAATGCACGAGTGATACATATTCGACCCATGGTCAAGCTACCTTTTTGTCCCGAAATCGGTTGTATGTTACATTGAGCGTTATCGTTTTATGACTACAACAGAGCAGCAAACACAGACTTCTTCAGACGAGAAAGTCGTCATCGTCGGATTCGGATGGGTGGGGCAGGCGAATGCGCTTGCGCTGGTCCAAATGGGCTACAAGGTCTATTCCTACGACGTATTACCCCCTAAGCAGCATTACAGCGGCGCAGAAAAGCATCTCTACGAGAAGATCATTCAACTCAAGGGTCCGCTCGAAGTGGACGGCGAGAAGACCTCGTACATGGTCTGTGTCGGCGACCGTGTCGACGAAGAGGGAAGACAGGACATCGTGTTCATCAAGCAGGCGCTCGAGTCGCTACGCAATGCGAAAGGTGTGGTGATCCTTCGTTCGACCATCGTCCCGAAGTCGCTCGATGATCTTCATTTCGATCTCTATATTCCGGAATTCCTGCATGAGAAGTTCGCCATCCAAGAATGTATCCGTCCGTACTATTTCGTGCTCGGCTCGGGGACGAAGGGAAGGGAGGTCGCACTGCCGTCGTATGTGCTCTTGTGGCAGGAACGCGCAGACAAGGTCTTCTCAGGGACCTATACCGAAGCTTCGTTCATCAAGTATTACTCCAACATGTGGAATGCCGTCCGTATCGCATTCGTCAACGAACTCGGTGATGTCATAGCAAAGAATTCAACGAGTGAACATCCGTCGGAAGATGCCGAGAGAGTGATCAATTTCCTGTTCGAAGGGAAGAGCTACCTTCGCTACGGAAAAGGTTTTGGTGGACACTGTCTTCCGAAGGACATGCGTGCGTTCCTTGCTGCATACAAGGATGAACACCATACGGAGATCCTCTCCGGAACGTATCTTTCCAATGAAGCTCATGCCAAGTTCGAGCGTGAGCACAATACGTCGCTTCCCGAGTGGTACTCAGCGTGGAACTATGACAGCATCGTCGACCACCAGAAGAAAGCCGTCACGCTATTCATAAGGAAGATCTATCACTCTCCACCCGTCACGTTCATTCGGCACTTCTTCAAGCCCGCGGTGGTGTTCGGTGAGCGTTTCGTTCCGCCGCGCACGAAAGAAGAGCAGCGACGGGTGTGGGAGGAGAAGGCAAAAGAGAATGCCCGCTACTACGTGAACCAAAAGACGAGAAGCGCTGAGTTCGTCGACGAGTCCGAGATACAAGAGACAGGTAAGGAGGATTTCGAGCGACTCATCCTTGGCGACAAGAAACTGATCGACCGACTTCCGGGGGAGAGGAAGAAGCTGGTGGTACTCGATATCGGCTCCGGGATAGGGCGCATGACCGAGATGTTCGCAGGAGAATTCGGACAAGTGCACGGTATCGACATCTCGCCGACGATGGTCGAGATCGCTCGCCGAAGACTCGGTACGCTTCCGAACGTGTCGTTCAAGGAATCCGAAGGTGACAGTGTGCCGTACGGAGACAATACTTTTGATCTGATCTTCTCGTATCTCGTATTCCAGCATATCGATGACATCGCGACACTCGAGCGGTACATGAACGAGATCCGTCGTACGCTCAAGCCGAAGGGTGTCGCAAAAATACAGCTGCGGAGCGGACTCGGAGTCAGGCGTTGGGTATGGTCCTACGGAGTGCCGTTCTCGCAGGAAAGCGCGGCGCGCCTCGCTGAGGAGGCAGGATTACAAGTGCTCAACAATGAAGTTGAAGATACGAAATTCCTCTGGCTGATCGTCAGAAGACCATAATCATGAACAACAAAAAAGTACTCATCACCGGCGGAGCAGGGTTTGTCGGTTACCATCTTTCAAAACGACTCGCAAAAAAGGGTTATGAGATCGTCATTGCAGACAATTTCTTCCGCAGCGATGACGACGCAGACCTTAAGGAGTTGCTTGCACTTCCGAATGTCACATTGCGCAAACTCGATCTCACCGATAAAGCAGCCTGGGATGAAGTAGGTGAGGGATATGACTACGTGTATCATCTTGCCAGCATCAACGGTACGAAGCTTTTCTATGAGATCCCGCATGAGGTACTGCGCATCGGTGTCGCGACGACGATGAACGTCCTCGAGTGGTTCCATTCGAAGAACAATAAACCGAACGCGAAGATCCTCTATACTTCATCGAATGAAGCATATGCGGGTGCACTCGAGCATTTCAATCAGCTTCCTATTCCGACCCCCGAAGACGTCGCACTCGTGATCATCGATCCGTATAACCCGCGTTGGTCCTATGCCGGACAGAAACTCATCGGAGAACAGTTCTTCATCCACTACGCGAAGGCATATGACTTCAGGATGTCGATCGTACGTCCGCACAATTTCTATGGTCCACGGGAGGGATATCATCATGTCATTCCGGAAGTCGCCGAACGTATCAAACAGCGGGTTGACCCATTCCCAATCTATGGATCGGACGATACCCGTTCATTCTGCTATATCGATGATGCGGTAGAAGCTATGGACATGGTGATGGAATCGGAAAAGACCGACGGGGGAACTTATCATATCGGCTCCGATGAAGAGACCGTGATCAGTGACCTGATCGACACCATGTTCGACATCATGGGATGGCATCCGACGAAACTCGATCTCAAGCCGTCTCCCAAGGGGAGCGTGAAGAGGCGTCTTCCAAGCGTAGAAAAGTTGAAGCGCGACACCGGATGGAGTGCGAAAGTCGGAATCAAGGAGGGACTCAAGAACACCATCGAATGGTATGAGAAGAATCCGAGCAGACTCCGCATCTGCAGTTCATGTGGCGGAAAGATGGAGGTGGTCACTGTCGAAGGAGAGACTGCACATACCAAAGCCGCGATCTATCGCTGTGTGAAATGCGGCAGAAATGAGAAAGAATAGTCTCCCCTAAGACTACTTGAGTCCGGCGTAGAATGCTTTAATTTCCTTGCATACTCGCAAGATGTCCTTGTCGGAGAGTGTGAACGCCGAAGGGAGCCATAGCGACGCGGGGGACATGTGGGTCGAATTGGGGAAATTCTTGTCTGATTTTTTGTATGCCAATTGGCGGTGGATCGGATACCAGTATTTACGACTGTCGATATTGTGGGCGCGGAGAAGCTTCTCAAGAGCGTCGCGATGGATGGTCGCGATATCGGTCCACTGCGGCACTCCGCCTGCTTGGGAGGGGAATATGTAGATATCACCGACTCCTTGGAGCTCCTTGGCGTAAATGGCGTAATTTCGCTTCATACGCTCGACTCTCTTGCCGAGGTGGGTGAGTTGTCCTAATCCGACTCCCGCCTGCAGGTCGGTCATTTTGAGGTTGTAACCGATGGTGTTATGGAGGTCGTCGCCGCCGGTGCCGCGGATAGGGCGACCTTGGTCCTTGAGAGGCCGCAGTGCTTCATAGATCTTCTTGTCATTGGTGACCACTACGCCGCCTTGTCCCGTGGAGATGGTCTTGTTCGGAGAGAACGAGAAGCATCCTGCATTTCCCCAAAGTCCGAGATATTTTCCTTTGTATTTTGAAAGCAACGCCTCAGCAGCATCCTCGACGACGATGAGTTTATGCTTCTTCGCGATCTTGAGGATATTCGTCATGTCCGCAGCGCGACCGGTGACGTGAACCGGAACGATGGCGCGAGTCTTCTTGGTAATCGCCTTCTCGATCGCATCAGTACTTATGGTGAGGGTGTTCGGATCGACGTCGACAAGGACAGGTGTCGCTCCAAGGAGGTCAACGGCGTTCGCGGTCGCAATGAAGGTGATGTCGGGAACGAGTACTTCGTCGCCGCGAGAGACTCCAGCTGCCTTGAGTGCGAGGAAGATGGCGATGGTGCAGTTATTCGTCGCGATCGCGTACTTCACTCCGAGGAGCTTCTTGATCTCTTCCTCGAATCGAGTGACCAAAGGGCCCTCGTTGACGTAGTTATTGTCGAGTGCACTTTTCACGAAGCGATGGTCTTCTTTCTCGATGTGCGGCTGCCACCAGGGGATTCTTTTTTCCATGAATGAGATTAGTTATCAATGATACGAGGAGTAGGGAGTGGCATGATGAACTTGCCCTTGTAGCCGAGCTTGCGGTAGATCCGCATCAATTCTTCGCCGATGTGCCATGACAGGATGAGCGCATATGACGGCTGCTCCTTGAATATCTGTTCTTCGTCGACGACGGGGATGTGCGTTCCGGGAGTGTAGAGCCCGATCTTCGGTGAACCTTTCTTCTCACCGGCATACGAAACGAGGTGTGTGTTGATCTTGGTGAACCCGAGAAGTGTGTTGGAGCGTGCCGCGCTCGAAACTCCGGCGATGGTCGCGCCGGTCTTCTTGACCGAGAGGAGGAGTGCGAGGAGGTCGTTCTTCGCGGAGATGACGCGCTCGCCGAATGCACGAAGGGTCTTCGTGTCATAGAGACCAAGAGCCTCTTCTTCCTTGAGGATCTCCGCCACCCGTGCAGCCGGCTTGTGTGTTCCGGTCTTCATGTAGACGCGAATAGAGCCGCCTGCCGCATCAATGTGTTCGGCGTCGACAATGGACATGCCCGCATCCTTGGCGAGTCGCATAAGCGGCTTGAGCGCGTAGAAACGCAAATGTTCGTGGTAGACGGTATCGAATTCGAGTTTCTCGACGATGTCAGCAAGATACTGTGACTCAGAAACGAACACGCTGTCCTTTCCCATCATCGCTTTGACGGCACGGATGAGTTTCGGTGTGTCGTCGATGTGTGCGAACACATTGGTCGCGGTGATGACCTTGGCCTTGCCGTGCTTTGCTACTACTTTCTTCGCACTCGCAAGGGTGAAGAATTCTTCGTAGGTTTTGATGCCGTTCTTGTTCGCGACACGTGCCGCGCGGGTGGGCTCGACTCCGACAACCTTCATCCCGCGTCGTTTGAACGAAGAAAGAAGTGTTCCGTCGTTCGATCCGATGTCGACGATAAGATCACCGTCTACATAGCTCCCGTTTGCCTTGAGTGTCTCGGCGAGCGACTCGAAATTGCGGATGAGCATGTTGGTAAGTCCGGTACGATACGGGTAGTGGGGAGGGAAGACGAGTTTCGGGTCAACGACATAGTCGAGCTGGACGAGTCCGCATTTCTCGCAGCGCACGAGGTTCAAGGGGTAGGTCGTCTCTTCTTCGTGGAGCTCCTTTTGGGTGCGATAGTTCTGCACGATAGGCTGATGGCCGAGATCGAGAATACCCTTGAGGTTATCATTGCCGCAAATCTGGCATTTGCTGACGTGACCGTATGCGTTCTTCTTCATCGTAGTGTGCGTGTAAAAAATCTATTAAGTTCATTATTTATAACCTACTTTCCCTCATTCGGGTTGCGCGAATCGTCGTTTTCCTGCTTAAAACCTGAAAAGTATTTTTCGTCAACAATGAGCATGTGCTTATCTCCGATAGTGAAGTCCGCAGGAGGGAACGGTTCGAACGTCATGGCACGGATGAAACGCTCAATGGTCTTGCCATCCCAATTCCAGTCTATCTTGCCGTCTCCCGGAAGCCCTTTCGGATAGTAGGTCGCTTCGCTCTCGTTCTGTGGGGTTGAAACGATCTTCTTGCCTGCGACAAGATCCGCCACAAGGGCGGTGAACAGTGTCGTTCCGGCCTGCGTGAATTTGTCGTACAGCGTTCTCCCGGTGTCAGTTTCCGTGATAGGGAAACGTTCTTGTGCGACGATCGGCCCGCTATCGAGTCCTTCATCCATGAAGTGGAGGGTCGCTCCGGTCTCTTTTTCGTTGTTGAAGAGTGCGTGTACAGTAGAGAATCTTCCGCGATATTTCGGGAGCAGTGCGGGGTGGATGTTGAAGGTGCCAAGCGTGGGGATATCGAGCACTTCTTTCGGGATGATCTGCATCCCGCCGATACAGAAGATATGGTCCGGTTTCGCGTCCCTGATCATGGAAACCACCTCTTCGTCCCGGACTTTTTTCCCGGTAATGACCGTGATGTCATGTTCCCTGGCAACACGGACCAAGGACTCGTGCCAGGAGTCGACCCCTTCGTCATCGAGGTTTGCGACCACGAACTCCGGGGGAATGTTCTCAGCGACAAGAATGCGGAGTGCATTGACCCCGATCTGCTTCCCGCCGATGAATACGCTTCGTATGTGCTCCATGTTATTATTCGATTATCACATTGTAATCCAATCCACCTTCGACGGTGGGGCGGAGATTCAGTTACAGTATATCCACTATGTCATGAAAATCTACTTCATCACCTCAAAACTCAATTTCTTCAAATCCGGAGGCTCCATCGAAGAGTTCGACCTGATGATGCGCACATTGGTCGCCGACGGGCATCAAGTCGTGTGCGTCACGACCTTTGCCGAGGACAATGATATCCAGACCGAACTGCCGTACACCGTCGTCGTCGAGGACATTCCATGGAGAAGCGTCTACAATCTCCAGCGCGGGGTGTATCGGATCATGAAAAAATATGAGCATGATGCAGACTTCTTCCACGTAGACGGACATCTTTTCCTGTACGGAGCAGGATGTTATCGCAGAATGGGCGGGAAAGTCCCGGTGTCCGCGTTCTTTAACCGTGAGCTCGGATTCTTCCCGGCAGACCGTTCGACACTGCTTGCAGCAAAGCAGGTTTCGCTTCCAAGGAAGATCAAAAAGATACTCCGTGACACACTCGAGAGGACGCTCGGTATGTATCTTGCACGCGCGATCGACCTTCGCTCGTTCATCAGTCCGATGTATCAAAAGATGTACGAACGAAGTGGGCTTCATGACAACGGACGCCATTTCGTGATGGGTGATCCGATCGACTTTCCGCTCCTGATGAGTAAGAATCAGATCACGGAACAGAGTTATGTCTCGCGGACTGACCATGAAGGGCCGGTCCAACTCTTCTTCTCAAGTCGAATGGCTCCAGGGAAGGGGTTCGACCTCATTCTTGCGGGCTTCGCACGGGTGAAGGATAAAGAACGTTACCGATTGATCCTAGGCGGGACGGGGCCTGAAGAGGCGGCGATACACAAGATGGCGGAAGAGCTCGACATCATGAGATACATCACCTTTCCGGGGTGGATGACCCGGGATGATCTCTACGCGGCATACAAGAAGGCGGATGTCTTCATTCAAATAGGATGGAGACCGGAGGGGACTTCGATCTCGCTGCTCTATGCGATGGCATTCGGCCTACCTTCGATAGTCCCGAAAGAGAGCGGACTCGCCTGGCAAGCCGGCGGTTCGGCGCTTCATATCACCAACGGCGATCACGACTCGGTCGCACGAGCGATCGAACAGCTCGGGACGGATGCTGCGCTTCGTAAAAAACTCTCCGGCGAATGTTTCGTCCGTCTTGCCGATGAACAGATGGATCACAAAAAGGTGATTGCGAAGTGGGAGCGAGAGATGCGCTCCATCAGCGAAGGAACGAAAAGCGCATCTTGAATCGGTCGACGAACGACATGCCGATGATCCGCAGGGTCGGGTATGGGCCTTTCTTCGCGAATCGGTATGTCAGATACATCGTATAGAGATATCCGAGTGAGATGACCCCTCCGAGAAAAAGGAATCCGAGTGTCGTGTTGAAGACCGGGTAGCGAAGGAAGAAGAGCGAGACAAGAAGCGGGGCCGCCGTCGCAATAACGACCGAGAGCACTGTCTCCGCGATCTTCGGGAGTGAGAGCTGCACGAGTCTGTGTAGGTGAAATACCGAATATGCGCCTGCGACGAGTGAGCTCGCCGCCATCGCGTACGCTGCTCCGGTGATGCCGTACAAGGGGGTGAGAAACAGTAATGCGGTGATCAGTACGATGACATAGAGTACCCCCGCAGTGAATTGGATACGCGGCTTCCCGAGCGCGTTCAAGACCGGTGCTGTGAGCGTCACTGTGAGGATGTCGATGGTCGCCGCGATGGTGAGGATCTTCAGGTTCTCCGCGATCGCGATCCATTTGTCTCCGAGCAGGATGAGCACAAGTCTGTCACCAGCAACCAAGATAGCGACCAAGAAGGGGAATGCGACCACGAAGATGACCTCGAAGCTCTTGCTCCAACCTTCGCGCACATGTGCAAGAGACTCCTGTACGCGGGAGTATGCGGCGAAACTGATCTTGTTGATCAGGCTCACGACTGGTGAAGTTGGAGCGTTCGCGAGGCCTTTTGCCTTGGTGAAGAGACCGACTGAGGTCGGGTCGGTGAAGCGAGCGACGATCGAGTCTTCCAGCGTGCGAGCGAGTTGTCCGAACAACTGCTGTCCGAAGATCCACTGGCTGTAGGGGAGGAGCTCCCTGAGTTTCCTGAACTTGAAATCGAAATGTGGACGGTAGTCATTCAGGAGGTAGGTCGAACCGATGTTCATCGTCACCGAAAGTACGCTCGCAAGAAAGAGTGCCCAGTACGTGTGGAAAAGCATCGCACCACCCACAGAAACGAAAAATGATGTCGCTGAACCGGAAAGGTCACGCAGAAAGACCTTCTTGAAATCGAGATTCTTGAAAAAATATATCTGTCCGATGTTGCTCCATCCCGGAATGAAGAGCAGGAATCCGCTCATCTGAAACAGTAGCGTTGCTTCTTCCGCATGAAAGAACGAGGCGAACAACGGTCCAAGCAATATCACGACGGCGAAGAGCAATATCGAGCGAATGACATTGAATGTCCATATCGCATTGAGGTACTTTTTCTCTTCCCCGTCCTTCTTTTGGATGAGTGCGTTCTCGAACGATAGGCTTGTGCATGCGTCGATGAGATTCGGGATGATGGCTGCAATCGCGATGAGACCGAAATCCGCAGGGGTCAATAGTCGTGCAGTGATGAAGAAGGTGCCGTAGCCGAAGAACTTCTGCGAAATCGTGTTGACCACAGACCAATGTCCTGCCAAAAGAGAAAGCCCGAGCGTGTTCTTGCTCTTATTCAAAAAGGCTTCTTTTTCAGATGAGTCCTCGTTGTTCATTTATTTTTTTGCAAATCGAGTTTTTTTGTCAGCGCTTCAGAAAGTTTTTTGATACCTTCATCGTTCCTGATCTCTTCGTAAGAATCGGAGTTGACCCATAGGTGGATGTAGTCACCCGGTATGGATTCTTCAAGAAGTGCTGACACGAAATCCACGAGCGATTTTTCGTTGTGTTTCCAGTCTTGCAGTTGTTCTTTTATGAGATAAGGCAGTTCTTCATAACCGCGACAGCGTTTCACTCCAGGAACATCATTATAAAATACATCGCCAAAAGTTATAACCGGTTTTTTCAAGAGTATTGATTCCCAACCGCCCGACCCCGTTATTGTTAAGGTAATTTTTGTATTTTTCAGCAGCTCACTCCCGTTCAGATCCGGTCTTATGAGTTTAATATTCGGCACCTTGAGGATCTCTTTGTAAAAATCTCTTGTTCGGTATCCGACCATTCCGGGGTGTTCTTTGACGTAAAGAAACATGTCGATCGGAAGTGCTCTCGCTACAGCTTTCACGACCTGGGCTTGGTCAGTGTAATATGGAGCGTATAGTAGGGTCGACATTTCAGGGTCATAATGAAGAGGGAAGTAAGCGTAATTCTCGTTCGCTTGAATATCACTGTAGAGATCGGAATATCCAATAAGACCTCGAGTTTTCCTTTTTAACTTGTCCCACATCAGCCACCAGATCAGCACGTCCGTATAGTCACGATCATCTTTGCGAAGATCGCTTAGCAGTGTCTTTGAGTGCCACACAATGCTCTTTATAAGTTTTTCCGGTTTGAGAAATTCGATGTTTGCCTTGCGAAGTGCTTGATTATTGAAGGTGGGAGCCGCTTCTTTTCGATACGGCATCGGTCGGTCCCGGAATTGTACGACGTATTCTTTCGCGGCCTCCGCTTCCGGAGAGACTCTGCCTGTCGAGATCTCTTCAAAATACTTTTTCACCCAAGTAAAATTCTTGTAGTCCTCAGAAAAAACCATCTTGTTCCCAATTCGGGCAAGTTCGAGTGTGATGCACTGTATCCCGCGTTTCTTTGCGATGAAGTAGAGTAGTGAACTTCCGACCGATCCGATGACCGAGATGACGAGTGCATCAGGCTTCTCCTTGTCGAGGAATGCGATAATCGCTTTTGCGGTGACCTGTACGCGGAGGAGTATATCTTCGTAAGAAAGTGACGGATGGTTAAAGGGGTATTCGCGCACTAATTGTCCGTTCATTATCACGCGGTCTACGTAGAGATGCGGCCAGAGGTTCGGTATCCCGTACTCCTTCTCGATCCGGGCGAGATACTCATAGTCGATGACTTCATCTTTGATGCGCTTGTGGATATCTTCTTCAAGAAGGAGAGCGGTGTAGTCGATGTCTTTCTGTGATTTGAGGAAATCAAGGCTCGGACGCATGCCGACGAAGGCGCAGAATTCTGTTTCCGGATGGAGTTCCTTAATGTGGGTCGCCATGGCGTGACCGATCATGGCCCAGCGGCGTTGTAGGAAGAAGCATACTTTCATGCGGGTGGGATAGTTGGAGTTTAGCGGGAAATATCCTATAACCTTAGCATGCGAAAGGGTGCCGCTCCAGTACCCGCGTATGCTATCATAGGCCTATGTATAACGGGAAAAACCTCAAAATAGTCGCAACAATAGAGGCACGAATGACCTCTTCACGCCTTCCTGGGAAGGTGCTCCTTCCTATCGGGGGAGTTCCGGCACTTGAGATGCTTGTCACAAGACTGAGACGGAGTAAGTACCTCGACGGCATCTGTGTCGCCACCACCGTGAACGAAGATGATGAGCCGATCGTGCAATTGACGGAGAGACTTGGTGTCTCGAATTTCCGCGGGAGTGAGAGTGATGTACTCTCTCGGGTGCTCGGCGCTGCGCGGTCGATGTCTGCAGATATCATCGTCGAGATCACCGGCGACTGCCCGTTCGTAGACCCTCTCCTGGTCGATCGCGCTGTCGAAGAGTTCTTTACGCACGAGGTCGATTATGCGTCGAATACCATCACTGCGACCTATGCCAACGGATTCGATGTGCAAGTGTTCCCGACAGCGATACTTGCTGAGGTGGACTCGCTGACACAGGACCCAGTTGATCGTACACATGTCTCATACTATATCTATATGCATCCGGAGAAATATCGACTGCATAATTGGGTCGCGGATGCGGAAAGTCACGGCCCGGAACTCCGTATGACCCTCGATGAGGATTCCGACTATCAAGCACTCCAGAGTGTCGCGGCAGCACTACTCCCCATTGATCCGAATTTCTCGGCGAAAGATGTGACGCAATATCTACGCGTACATCCAGAAGTGGTTGCACTGAATGCGAATGTGAGACAAAAAGAAGCAAATGAGCTATAAACATCATCCATCAGCACCTCGTCTGCAGCGTTCCGGGGCCCCCGCGCCTCGTCACCGTACTCAAAGTACGGCTCCGTCGTCGCGCACCCCGCGCCTTGCATCCAAGATACTGATGAATAATGTTTTGAAAAAGAAAGTTTATCGGACTGTGATCATCGGGGCAGGACGCATCGCATCAACGTTCGATACACCTTCTTCGCGCCATGTCCTCACGCATGCGCATGCGATCACTGCGAATCCCAACTTCACACTCCTCGCGATGAGTGATGTCGACGAGGTCCGCGGAAAGAAAGAGTCGAAGAAATGGGACTGTGTGTTCTTCACTGACACCGAACTGATGCTCGAGAGCGTGAAGCCCGACGTCGTCGTCATCGCATCTCCAGATTCGCTACATACCGAGCATCTTCTTCTCGCACTCCGGCATGGCCCTAAGCTCATCATTTGCGAAAAGCCCGTGGTCGCGAAGAAGGCTGAGATGGCAATGCTTGAACAGGCATTCAGAGGGTCAAAGGCCGCAGTGATCGTGAACTTCTCTCGACGTTTCGATGCATCGGTGGGCGAGCTGCGTGATCTTCTCAGAAAAGGGAAATACGGGAAGATCATTTCAGCGAACGGGGTTTACACCAATGGAGTATTGCATAACGGCTCACATCTTTTCGACCTTGCCCGTTTCCTGTTCGGAGAAGTAAAAAGTGTACGCGGATATTCAGGTGTCCCTGATCACAATAAGGGAGATCCGAGTGTCTCCGGGTTCGCAACATTTCAGGATTGTCCCGAGTTTACCCTTATGACAGGAGACGAACGCCAATATGCGATATTCGAGCTAGAGATCATTACCGAAAAGAAGCGCATCCGATTCGAGAATTTCGGGCAGGAAATGGTAACACAGGATGTCGTACGCGATCCGATTTTCAAAGGATTCAAGGCCCTGTCAAAGCGAAAGGTGACGATGACCAAGTTGGTGGACGCGATGCCGGAACTGTATCGTCACGCAGCAGAAGTCTTAAACAAGAAGAAGTCATCACGATCGTCACTTGCTGACGCGATGAAGACCCAGGCGGCATGTTTCCGATTACTCGAAAGTATCACATCAAAAAAATAATATGGCGAAGCTTGCGATCAATGGGGGTGAACCAGTGCGTGCAAAGGACAGGCTCTTTCCCGCATACAACGGTATCGGTGAAGAAGAGAAAAATGCGGCGATGCGTGTGCTCAACTCCGGAGTGCTGTCGAAATATCTCGGGTGCTGGGATCCGGACTTCTATGGCGGTGCAGAGGTGCAGGCATTCGAGAAAGAGTGGGCAGTCAGATTCGGAGTGAAGCATGCGGTCGCGATGAACTCGGCGACCTCGGGACTCATCGCGGCGGTCGGTGCACTCAATATCGAACCAGGTGACGAGATCATCGTCTCACCGTATTCGATGTGTGCCTCCGCGACCGTGCCACTCTGGTATGGTGCAGTACCGGTATTCGCGGATATCGAGCCGGAATATTTCTGCCTCGACCCGAAGTCAGTCGAAGCGGCCATCACTCCTCGCACCAAAGCGATCATCGTCGTCGATATCTTCGGACAGCCATACGATGCGGATGCGATCAATGCGATCGCGAAGAAACATGGTATTGCGGTCATCGAGGATGCGGCACAGGTGCCAGGTGCATTCTATAAAGGACGCGCGGCAGGAACACTTGCCGACATCGGCGTGTATTCGCTCAACTACCACAAGCACATTCATACCGGAGAGGGGACACTCGTCGTCACCAATGATGACAAGCTCGCCGAGCGGCTGCAGCTCATCCGCAATCATGCCGAAGCGGTGGTCGAAGATAAGGGAGTATCTGACCTCACCAACATGGTCGGGCAGAACTATCGGCTCACTGAGATACAGGCGGCGATAGGGCGTGAGCAGCTCAAGAAGCTCGACAAACTGGTGAAGGAGCGTCAGGAGAATTGCGCATACATCGCCGAGCACTGTCAGGACATGCCCGGTTTCCGTCCTGCGAAACTTCGCCCTGATTCGACCCATGTGTTCTATCAGCACCCATTCCTTTTCGATGAAACAGTTGTCGGTGTGTCGCGAGCGAAGTTCGTTGATGCGATCCGTGCTGAACTACCCGCTACACTGCTGCGCGAATCAGACGGTCCGCTGATTTCCGGCGGTTACGTGAAGCCCATTTACCTGATGCCGATATTCGCGAAACAGATCGCATTCGGCACGAAGGGATACCCGTTCAAGTCCGAGTTTTACAAAGGAAAGACAAGGTACGAGAAGGGCATGTGTCCTGTCGTGGAAAATTTGCACGAGAAAGGATACGTTTCCCATGAGATGATGCGCCCAGGTATGACGAAGAGCGATCTCGATGATGTGATCGCGGCATTTCACAAGGTGTATGAGAATCGTAGTGAGATAATTTAAACTAAATCCATGCAGAGAAAAACATTCGCAAAAGTTGCCTATCAGAAACACCCCGATGCTACCGGTGAGCGTATTGCCGCATCCCTCATGAACGGGGAAACGAAAGCGAGCAAGCAGGATGTGGAGATCGCAGAAGAGATCCTGAGGGTCCACGAATACCTCAAGAAGGAATCAGTGGCTACCGGAGAGTGGAAATGGATCAATGACAATAAGCGTGCAGGATATATGAAAGCACTGAACGGAGGAGATAAGTTCATGCTTGCTGAATATCTCGCGAACATGTTCCGACGCGATGCCGCATATGGGATCATCACCGGCGACTACGAGGGGATCCAAAAGAAAGAACAACAGTTCGAGCTTGAGAATCAAGTGCTACTCGATCTTGATGTCCTCGCTGAGTTCGACGGCTCAACCGAAATGAAAACGAAGTGGCTCAAAGATCATTCCAAGTGCGGAAATCCATTCGGTTACCTGACCCAAAAGAATGAGCTCATCATCGCGGATGCTCCGCGTCATGTGTATTTCGCCAACAGACTGCTCGGGCTGCTTGCTGATGCCAAGATCACAGCACCGACCGTTCTCGAGATCGGTGGCGGTTATGGTGGGCTGTGTCTTGAGACCATCCGTCGTGCGAAGTTCAAGAAGTTCCAATATATCGATTGTGATCTTCCCGAAACACTCTATATGGCGTACTTCTTCCTGAAGAAGGCACTCCCCAAAGGCACACGCATCGAATGGGCACTTGAGAAAGTACCGAATGCAGACGTCGTGCTCTTGCCTGCGCAGAAAAAACATCTCATCAAAAAAGCCGATCTAATGTTCAATGCGAACAGTCTCTCTGAGATGGGAAAACAGACTGTTTGGGAATACATCGCACTGCTACACAGACTCAAGCCGACCTATTTCTATCACCAGAACAGCAATTATGTGCTTTTCCCTGATTCCGTTCGTCACATCGAAGTGATCGCCTCAGAATTCCCAATTAAAGAAGCACTCTACAAGAAAGTATCGATGTCGCTCGTTCCTTGGCAGGGTGCAGGGGGGCGATATCGCGAGTATCTCTATAAAAAGAAATAACCATGGCACAAGAAAAAATATTTTTACAGAAAGAGGGAGACGCGTATTTCTCTCGGAACAAGAGCGATCTGGTCGACGGGAAATTCCCTGACCCGGTACTCTACCTCGTCTCTCAATACGGCATCAAGGCGAAGAAAGTACTCGATATCGGCTGTTCGAACGGAAGCAAGCTAGCTGCCATACTCGAAGCCTGCGGAGGAAAGGGAACCGGAGTCGAACCCGGGGCAAAAGCCATAGCAGACGGAAAAAAACGTTTCCCGAAGATCGACTTCAGGCGCGGTGTCGTGTCGGAGCTTCCGGTGAAGGGTACATTCGACCTCGTTACACTCATGTATGTGATGCACTGGGTCTCTCGTGGGGACCTGCTTAAGGCTGTTTCAGAGATCGATCGGGTGGTCTCGGATGGAGGGTATCTCATCATCGGCGACTTCGACCCGAACACTCCTGCGATGAGGAGGTATCACCATCTACCCAGTGATGAGGTATACACGTATAAACAAGACTATGCAGCGATATTCGCAGCAACACAGATATACCAACGCATCGCCCAGATGTCGTTCACGCATGCCGCGAACACCTTTGCTCCGGATCTTCATGGGGGGAACCGCGGAGTCGTGACGCTTTTACGAAAAGACCTCACCGGCAGATATCTTCGTGAAGATAAATGAGTAAAAGCGAACAAAAAGAGACACTCGTTTTCGCGCATGACGCAGGAGGAGCGGAGATCATCGCCGCCTATGTAGCGGCACATCCCGAGAAACCGTTCGCGTGCTATGTTGCCGGACCAGCAGTAAAAATCTTCGAGCGCCAGCGTGTTCCGGCAAGGAAGATTGATATAGTAAAGCAGGTAATTGAAGCGACAGTAGAAAAGCAACATGACGCGGCGCTTGTGCTTCTGGGTACCGGCTGGATGACGAAGATGGAAGCGTGGGCGCTTCACGCTGCTAAACAGAGAGGAATGAAGACCGCGTGCTACCTCGAGTCTTGGGTCAACTATCGTGAACGTTTCGGCTATCCTGAAAAAACATGGAAGGAGCGACTTCCTATCGAGATATGGGTCGGGGATGCATACGCGCAGACTCTCGCAGAGAAACTCTTTCCAGGTTCGCAGCGAATACGCTATGTACCCAATCAATACTTCAAACAGATCAAATTGCGCGCAAAGGAGATCCGTAGCACGGTGCCGCGAGGAAAGGGGATACTCTTTCTTTCGGACGCTGTCCCAGGTGTCGAGCGTTCACTCGAGAAGCTACTCCAATATGTCGCAAAGGAGCTGCCTGAGGAAACAGTACGTGTGAGCTTCCATCCGGCTGACCCGTCTGACCGATATGATGCCGTTATCGAGAAGTATGCAGACATGGTTTCAGTGAATAAGGCAAAGGAAAAGGACATTGTCCGCAACCTTCTCTCAGCTCGGCTCGTTGTAGGAGCTGAGACGGTCGCACTCGTGGTTTCGGCGCTGCTTGGAATGCCGACCGTGTGTATTCTGTCAAAGAAAAGTCAGCGCAAGCTTCCACATCCAGGAATCCTTTATGTCAGAAACATGAAAGAAGCCGCTAACTTGATTTAAGCGAAGAAGGTGAGTACTATTGGAACACTAACATTTTGCCTATGAAGGAAATCGATATTTTAGCAGGGAAAACCGTCCTCATTACCGGAGGAACTGGATCATTCGGAAAGAATTTCACCAAACATATTCTTGCCAATTCGAAACTAAAGAAACTCATCATCTTCTCCCGCGATGAGCTCAAGCAGTCAATGATGGAGAATGAGATCAAGGACGATCGTCTGCGCTTCTTTCTCGGTGACGTGCGTGACCTTCCTCGTCTAGAGCGCGCGTTCCATGGTGTTGATATCGTCGTCCATGCTGCGGCACTCAAACAGGTTCCTGCGCTTGAGTATAATCCGTTCGAAGCCGTGAAGACCAACATCATGGGCAGCCAGAACATCATCGACGCAGCCATAGATAACAATGTGCAGCAGGTCGTGCTCGTCTCGACAGACAAGGCAGCGATGCCGGTCAATCTCTATGGTTCGACCAAACTCTGTGCGGAGAAACTGATGACCGCGGCGAACTCATACGGAGGAGGGAACACCCGCTTCTCGGTGGTCCGCTACGGCAATGTAGTTGGTAGTCGCGGCAGTATCGTCGAGACACTAATCAAGAACCGTGATGCGAAGGTGGTGCATGTCACTGATGAGCGAATGACCCGTTTTTGGATCAATCTCGAGCAGGCTTTTGATATCGTCCTCTTCGCACTCACACATATGGACGGAGGAGAGATATTCATCCCGAAGGCGCCTTCAATGAAACTCACCGACCTATTCGATATCATCGTCCCAGAGGCAAAACGCAATATCATCGGCATCCGCCCTGGAGAGAAGCTTCATGAGGTGTTGCTCACCCGAGAAGAAGCCCGCCATGCGGTCGATTTCGGCGACTACTATGTCGTCCTCCCGGAGAAGCACCCTCATCTCCACGACTCGACCCGTGGGCAAAAGTTCATGAAGCCCGGCAGTGCGCTCGGAGACGACTTCCATTTCTCCAGCGAAACGAATGAGAAACAGATGTCAAAAGAGCAGCTCCTTACTATTGTAAAGAATATCGAGAAACTAATTACCGGATAAGTTGGTGTAAAGTGTTTGTCGAAAAATGCTGTCACGATCTAAACAAATCCAATGGAAAGCGAAACAAGAAAAAAAATTGAAAAGTATCCGACGCTTTGTAAGACATTCTTATACATCGAAAAGAATTCTGTTTTTTATAAGAATATCTTTGAGGCAAGCGTAACTATTCCGATTGACTACAGTACCGCAGAGCGTATTTGCTCCGACGCACTTCTCATGTGTTCCGGAGACTGGGAGGAATACACCAAGAGATTAAGAAATCTTTTTGAAATCAATTACGAGTTTCTTCAGTTACAGGATTTTCTCGAAAAGAATCGAAGATACCTTTATACTTCATTCAAGGAGGTCGAAGAGAATGTGTTCAAAAAAGAGCGCACGAGTGGACTAGAAGGAGTCGAGTACCTCTGGGGAGTTTACTTCACAAACGTTTTTTGGGTGACACACCATCTGGCATTCATGTTCTTTATCGAGGAATTTGCGCGAAAATCACCCCTAAATGGAGTATGTCTTGAAGCGCCCACCGGGTCAGGAATCTTCCTTTCAAATTTTCTTGATGAACGTCCTCTGTGGAATGCTGAGAGCGTTGATATCAGCGAAACATCCAAGAGCTTTGCTACGAATCTTCACAACATAAAACACACATCAGAACATGTCCGATTGTTGAATCAAGACATCTATAAATACACCAGCGATAAAAAATTCGACCGCATCATCAGTATGGAGTTCATCGAGCACGTCGAAGATCCTGTTTCAATACTGAAAATATTGAAAAATTTACTTGCAGATGATGGTAAAATCTTCCTCACTACCGTTGCGTGGGCTGCGTTCATAGATCATATCTATCTATACAAAAGTGCCGATGAGATCAGGGCTCATATTGCTGAAAGCGGGCTTCGTATCGAAAAGGAGTTGGTACAGAATATTTTCCCTAAGGATAAGGGGCGAACAGAAAACCGCGAAGTCGCGCTGAACTACTCTGCGATTCTTGTAAAATAATTCGATTGTAATTATGACAAAAGAGTTGGTGGACCTAAAAAGTGCCTATACAGCAGCGGGACTTGTAAAAGGAGATACTGTTTTTATTCATGCTAATCTCCTCTCATTCGGACTGGTGAGTCATGGCAAAAAAGGATTCGTTGAGTATTTCCTCTCACCACTTCTCGATATCATCGGCGATACGGGAACAATCGCCGTGCTTACATATACGTTTAGTTATGCACCTGGAAAAATACCTTTCGTATATGAGACGAGTCCATCAGAGGCAGGGATGTTCACTGAACATATTCGCAATATGGCTGGTGCAATCAGGTCGTTTCACCCGCTCTGTTCAGTCGTTGCATTTGGTCCTCAAGCTGCAGCAATCGCTGACGTAAGCACTCGTTCGGCATTTGGATGGGGGTCTCCTTTCCATGTGCTACATCAACTAAAGGCAAAATGTCTGTATATCGGAATGACGGCGGGGCAGTCGTGCACATTCCTTCATTATGTCGAGCAAATGTATGGCGTTTCCCACTGCTACAACAAAGCATTTTTCCATCCTGCGTACAGAGATGGTCAACTGGTCGAAGGTCCGTTTCTAGTCTATCTAAGAAACCGCAAGTCAGATGAGTATGACTTTTCTTCGTTCGAAAAAGAGATGAAAAAAAGGGGTCATATTTCAGAACAAAAGCATCGTGGAGGAATGATACAAACAATGAACTTCACGGACGTGTTCGCTGTAGGAATGGAAATGCTTCAGAACGATACGTGTGCATTTTTAAAGTCACCTTTTTATGTCACAGAATGAAGTAGATATGACACAAAACATGAACATAGATGGCGTGGGGATCGATATCGTAGAAGTATCTCGATTCGAAGAGTTGATTGGGAAAGAAGAGCCACATCTTATCTCAAAACTGTTCACACCCCATGAACAAGAGTACTGTTTTTCCTTCAAAAATCCGGCGGTTCATTTCGCGGGGACATTCGCTGCAAAGGAGGCTGCGCACAAAGCCTGTGGGGATCGTTCTGTTGCACTCGAATCAATAGAAGTGCGTAGACTCGAAACAGGGAAGCCCGAAATCTGGATCAAGGGAAGCCGCTCGAATTCATTACTCGTCTCGATATCACATACAGATGATACTGCCTGTGCGATATCATACTTTCGTTCCATATGAAAAAATGTATTGTTCTTGATCTTGATAATACCCTCTGGGGAGGTGTCGTCGGAGAAGACGGCGTAAACGGTGTTGCGCTCTCACTTTCTGGCCCGGGCGCTGACTTTGTCGCCTTTCAGCAAGCTCTCCTCGATCTGTACAATCGGGGCATCATTCTTGCAATTAACAGCGCAAATAATCCAAATGATGCGCTTTCTGTCATTCGGAATAACCCAAACATGATTCTGAAGGAACAACATTTTGCCGCAATGCGTATCAACTGGGATGATAAAGTCTCAAACATAAAAGACATAGCAAAAGAGCTGAACATCGGTCTTGACTCCATGGTATTCCTCGATGATAGCGCAATTAACCGTGAGGCGATGAGAAGTTTTCTCCCCAAAGTTGAGACTCCTGAATTGCCAATCGACCCAAAAGAATATACGACTTTTCTCCTCGGACTTCCGTATTTTGTGACGAACGCCGTTACTGACGAGGATAAAATGAGAGGGAGCATGTATGTGACCGAAAGGCTTCGTCTGGAGACAGAGAAGTCATTTGCGAATAGAGCGGACTTTTTGAAGAGCCTAGATATAAAAGTGAAGATATTCAATGATCCGGGCATCGCTTTGAGTCGGCTTGCTCAAATGACCGAAAAAACCAATCAATTCAATACCAATAAGATGCCCATGAATGAAGACGAAGTTCGCGAATTCGCCGAAGACGCCCAGAAGGAAGTATTCTATGCTTCTGCCTCCGATCGATTCGGCGACCATGGTATCATTGCATTAGCGTTCATCAGTAAAGATATGAGCAATTGGCAAATCGATCCGATGCTGATGAGCTGTAGGGTGATCGGGCGCGGGATCGAAGATGCGTTTCTGTGGGGAATCGCCAAGGAGGCGAAGAAACAAGGAGCAGAAACAATCTCGGCAAATTTTGTCCAAAGTGAGAAGAATTTGCCGGCGAGAACATTCATTGAGCGCTGTTTTGGTGAAAAACGAAAAACGGAAGTTATCAATATTACTAAGCCTGATTGGATCACAATCATATGAAAACATTCAACAAGATAGTCTCAGAGCATTTTACTCTTGCAGAGAACGAAGTGACCGATGCACTCACTATGCATGATATACCAGGATGGGATTCAATGAATTTCCTACTTCTTATCGCGGACATTGAGAAAGAATTCGGTATGACGTTCACAATGGATGAAGTGCTCTCGTTCAATTCACTTGGCGATATTAGGAAGGTTCTCGAAGCGAAGGGGAAGTAACATGAGTGATGTCATCCCCAAAGATAAGTCTATCCATGAGCTTAATCTTGGTGATTCGGTTTCTTTCGAGAAGATAATTACCGACGAAGACGTTTCTGTTTTCTCGAAATTGAGTGGAGACTTCAACCCCCTCCATACAGATGCTTCATACGCAGAGTTAACTCCCTTCAGAGAAAGGGTGGTTTTTGGGATGTTGCTCGGGGCATATGTCTCGCGACTGATCGGGATGGAACTTCCAGGCACTCGTGCACTCATTTTGAAAGAATCACTTGAATTCAAAAAACCTGTGCATATTGGAGATACGATCACTGTTACTGGGAAGATCGTTTCGAAGAGTGAGTCAGTCGGACTCATTGAAGTGGGAGTATCGATTACTGTCAAAGGTGAGATAACCACTCAGGGCTCAGTTCATGTTCGAGTAAGATCATAACCCATGACAGAAAACAACAATAAACCTCTTTTAATCATCTCTGGCGGAACCGGTTATCTGGGTAGCATTATATCCTCACGATTTATTGAACATGGCTGGAAAGTTGCAACTCTCGGACGTACCCCAACCGCTGATTCCGCTTTGTCGTACTTATGTGATGTTACCGATGAAGAGAGCATAAAAAGTACCATCCAGCAGATCGCAGAAACACATGGACGAATTGATGCATGCATTCATGCCGCGACGCTGCCCGTTGACGCAAAGACACCACTGCTTTCCTCCTCGGTCGAATCATTCGACGCGCAGGTCGCAGTTGCAGCACGTGGAGCATTCTTGTTGGCAAAGAGCGTGGTCCCTCTCATGGCTCATGACTCTGCGTTTATCGGAGTCACTTCTGCGCTCATCGAACCAAATGTAGTTTTGTCTCCAACGGGAGCTTATATATCTGCAAAGTATGCATTGCGCGGGTTTCTCCGGTCACTTGCAGCAGAGGTGGCAAGTAAGGGGGTGCGTGTTTACGCTGTCGCTCCGGGTTTTCTTCCCGGAGGGCTGAATAAGGGTCTTCCTGATGCAATAATCAAGTTTCTAGGCAAAAAAAGTGGTGCAGGGGACTCAACCCCTGAAGATGTTGCTGACGTCGTTTTAAAGATATGTACTGAACCAGCATTCTACGCATCGGGCTCTTCGATTTCCATACCAGGCGGGATTTCTCCTCTCTAGAATTTCCAAAAAACGAAGCGGGTTAAGTATATTAACCTTAGTGGGGGCACTTTTGGTTGGTAATTTCTTGAAACTATTCTTCATATAATTCTCATTAAAATCAGAGATAATTTTGTTATACACTTAATTTCTCACTCTTGTGGGTAATAGGTGAGGTCGATTAATGAGTTTCTCATTAGTAATTACCTTAATAAAATGAAAAAAATAATAATTGGGTTTCTAAGTTTTTTGTTCATAATGTTACTTTCCCCAGTTCATGTTTTTGCAGCTATTACTTCTGACACCGGCGCAGCGTACACTGCATGTGTTAGTGGAACAACGTGTTCCTATTCGTATACAGTGGGAGCAATAACGGACCCTCTGCTTGTGTGCAGTAATAGCAACTTCAATGACGCTGATCCCGGTGCTGTGACCATGACCTATGGTGGCGTGAGCATGACACAAATTGGATCCAACCAATCCAAAACAAGTGTCCCTGGGACATCCTATATGCAGACCTTCTACCTTGCGGGGGCAGCAACAGGAACACATACGCTTGCTATCACCACTACGAATTCTCAGAGCAACGGTTTTTATGCACACTGTGTCTCTTACGGCGGAGTCAATCAAAGCACACCAATTGAAGCATACACTCAGCAGGTTGATGTGAATGTGGCAGTGAACACTGATATTCCTGCTACTGTCACTACTCTTACAGATGGTGCATGGGTGGGGATGATGGCAACAGATGTCTATGCTCGCACTGTCGTAGCTGGAGCCAGTACGACCAAAATCACAGGCTGCTCAGATGCGCAGGCCGACTGTTTTGACACAAATGGACCTGTTAGCCCGGCAGGGAATAGAACACTCAATGTGAAATACACAAATGGCACCCTTGACTCCTTCATAATCACGGCGTACGCGATCAAGCCAGTGGAAGTTTATCGTGACACCGGCGCAGCGTACACTGCATGTGTTAGTGGAACAACGTGTTCCTATTCGTATACAGTGGGAGCAATAACGGACCCTCTGCTTGTGTGCAGTAATAGCAACTTCAATGACGCTGATCCCGGTGCTGTGACCATGACCTATGGTGGCGTGAGCATGACACAAATTGGATCCAACCAATCCAAAACAAGTGTCCCTGGGACATCCTATATGCAGACCTTCTACCTTGCGGGGGCAGCAACAGGAACACATACGCTTGCTATCACCACTACGAATTCTCAGAGCAACGGTTTTTATGCACACTGTGTCTCTTACGGCGGAGTCAATCAAAGCACACCAATTGAAGCATACACTCAGCAGGTTGATGTGAATGTGGCAGTGAACACTGATATTCCTGCTACTGTCACTACTCTTACAGATGGTGCATGGGTGGGGATGATGGCAACAGATGTCTATGCTCGCACTGTCGTAGCTGGAGCCAGTACGACCAAAATCACAGGCTGCTCAGATGCGCAGGCCGACTGTTTTGACACAAATGGACCTGTTAGCCCGGCAGGGAATAGAACACTCAATGTGAAATACACAAATGGCACCCTTGACTCCTTCATAATCACGGCGTACGCGATCAAGCCAGCCTAGCCTTGGAGTTTTATTGGCAAAAAAGAATGCCCCATCGAGGGCATTCTTTTCGCTACGTTTCGCTAATTGCGGAAGTTATGAGTATGTGTAGAATAGAGTGGATGTAGTTTTATTTAATCAAACTCACTTAGTGAAAGGACAGATATGACAACGCGCTTCTCCAAAACATTCAAAGTCGGCGACCGACTCGTCGGCGAGGGCCAGCCGGCACTCGTCATTGCTGACCTCGGCGGTAATTTCGACGGAAGTATCGAAAAGGCAAAGAAATTGGCAAAGCAGGTGAAGGATGCAGGCGGCGATGTGGTGAAGATCCAGAGTTTCCTCGCTGACAAGATCGTTTCCGGAAAAGGCTTCGCTTCGATGAAGCTCAAGGGCGTGCACGGCAGCTGGGGAAAGCCTGTCGAAGAAGTGTTCAAGTCAGCTGAGTTCCCACGCGAGTGGCACAAGGAGTTCTTCGATTACTGTAAGGAGATAGGCATTCTCGCCACTTCGAGTCCGTATGATTATGAAGCAGTAGATATTTTGGACGAGGCAGGTGTGCCGTTCTACAAGATCGGTTCCGGTGACATCACCTGGCTCGAGATGATCGAGTACATCGCAAAGAAAGGGAAGCCCGTCGTCCTCGCGACCGGCGCAGCGACCCTTTCAGAAGTCGATGAGGCGCTCAAGGTGATCGAGTCGACCGGCAACAAGGAGATCGCACTTCTTCAGTGCATCACCAACTATCCGTCCAAGGTCGAGAGCGCGAACATCAAAGTAATGGATACCTACAAGACTGCCTTCGACATCATGGTAGGGTACTCTGATCACACCTACTCTGACACTGTCGTACTTGGTGCGGTCGCTCGCGGAGCAAAGGTGATCGAGAAACATTTCACCGACAGCAAGAAGAACGCAGGCCCTGATCATCCCCACTCGATGGAACCGCAGCAGTTCGCCGATATGATGGTACGTATCCGTGACATGGAGGCCGCTCTTGGATCGAGCAGGAAAGAGGTCGTCGCAGAAGAATCGGAGACTGTCGTCGTCCAGCGCCGCTCCCTCTATGCGTCGGCGGATATCAAGAAAGGCGAGAAGGTCGGTGTCGAGCGTATCATCGAGCTTCGTCCTGCGCTCGGGATATATCCGAAATATAAGAAGCAGGTAGGAGGACTCACCGCGGCGAAGGATATTAAGAAAGGGGAGGCTATCTACTGGGACTCCTTAGCATAAAACGTTCACATTTGGCGGATTACTCAGCCTTCCATCAGCAGACTTGGAAGCAGTACGACTCGTACAGCTTCGCGAGCACAGCATCGGTCCTAGCCTTCGTACTCCGCTCAAATCTGAGCGTTTAACGGTCACAGCATTTCATATATATTTTGAAGTCTGTAATCCAATAGAAATAAAAATGGATGAACGAGAAAAATTCGTTGAATTACTTTCGCAGCATCAGCCGAAAAAAGCTGATGTGATCGTACTTCTGGCCGGCGACCGATATCACCGTGTGAAAAAAGTCGCCGATCTCTATCATGGAGGATATGCTCCAAAGGTCGCGGTAACTTCGAGCGCAGACAACTGGGACTATGGGTCACTTCCGTCGAGTAAGCTCGTTCCTGAGCTTATTACACTTGAGATCCCGAACGAACACATCGTATGGGAAGAGACCGGACCACATACTCGTGCCGAAGCGGACTCAACGCTGCGAATGGCAAAAGAACACGGCTGGAAGTCGCTCATTCTCGTCACAACCGAATATCACTCATATCGAGCCTTCCTCACATGGCTCAAAGCGATGCATGACAATGGTGCTGACATCGAACTCAGCGTCGCCGCTGTTCAGGACTTCCCGGATTTCTACAATGAGACCCGAGAGGACGCGCTCATCCGTGAGTTCCAGAAGATTGCGCTCTATGGCGAAAAAGGAGACATTGCTTCGTACAAGGACGGCATCACCTATCTTTCGAGGGAGACCACTCATGTTAGTATAGATCCATGAGTGACGAACCGAACACATTGACCGAAGCGGAAGAGAAGGCGATGGTTGGTATCCTCTACAATCATCTCGCTTTTGCTACGACGATGGAGATGTTCGGTGAGCTAGGTGAGGGAGGCGTGACGCGCATCGAAAATCTGCGGGCGACACTCACGAAGCTACTGAGGAAATATGACCTCGCAACAGCGCTCCCTAAGGAGACCTTTCTACTCTTAGGCCTCACCGAATTCCTCGCCAGTGAAGACCTGAAGACTTGGAGTATGCTCGAAACTAATAAGCATATGCAGAATCGTGCGAAATACTTTATTACGAAACTGGAGCAAAAGAAATGATATGAAATGGCAAGATGCAAAGATCATAATGGGAAAGCACTTCATCGGGCCCGATGAACTTTCCGCTGTTTCCGATGAACTCGGGATCAAAGAAGTCGTCGGAGCGCCAAACGTTCCGTATGACGAAAAGACGTTGAGCAAATTGGCGAAGGACTATCTATTGATACTCGGAGTTCCTAAAACGAAGCACGGGACTCCACTCACACTTACTGCACTGCGCTCACGTTATGGTGTCGACCCGAACATCTCTGAACCGTGTCTCTACAATCAGGACTGGTACCTTAACGAGAAGTTCGCGAATACAACAACACTCAAGTCGCGCTGGTATCTTGTCCGCAAGAATGTCCTCAAGGAATCGCGTAGTGTTCGTCCTGACATCACCCTCAAGAAACTCAAGAAAGGAGAGGATTTCCCGACAGCGATACTCGCCACATTCACGTTCTTCGCTTACTACAATCTGACCGGTGGGCAGTTGCTCTGGAAACATGATTTCATCTGGTGTAGCGACAAGGACAAGAACGGTGACAGGATATATGTCGGCAGATATCATGACCCGAAGAAAGTGAACAAGAACGGATTCAACATTCATCGTCATCTTTCGCTCCGCTCTGTACATGCTGCGACCATCGTGCGGATATAAGCGTTATCATTCTCGATATGAAAAAAACACGACAACTCAAGACAGGAAAGTCGCAACGACTTTGGAAAGAAGCAAAGAAGGTCATCCCCGGCGGCTCACAGCTGCTTTCGAAGCGTGCTGAGATGGCACTTCCCGAACTCTGGCCGGCATATTTCTCCAAAGCAAAAGGAGTCGAGGTGACAGACCTCGATGGGAACACGTATATCGATATGACCCATATGTCGGTCGGCTCCTGTACGCTCGGCTATCGTGACCCCGACGTGAATAGTGCGGTGAAAAAAGCAATCGATAAGGGCACGATGACAACACTCAATGCACCAGAGGAAGTAGAGCTTGCGAGCGTGCTCCTGAAACTCCATCCATGGGCTGGCATGGTCCGCTACGCACGTGCAGGAGGCGAAGCGATGTCGATAGCGATCCGTATCGCACGCGCAGCCTCAGGGAGAGATAAGGTTGCCTTCTGTGGCTATCATGGCTGGCATGATTGGTATCTTTCGACCAATCTCTCGTCGGCCAAGAATCTCGACGGGCAGCACCTGTCAGGGCTATCGACTGTCGGAGTGCCGAAACACCTTGCTGATACTGCACTCCCGTTCCACTACAACCGTATCGACGAACTGGAAGAGATACTCCGGCAGAACGATGTCGGTGTCATAGTGATGGAGACCATCCGTCACCAGGAACCGAAAGATGACTTTCTTCAAAAAGTCCGCGCGCTCGCGACCAAGCATAATTGCGTGCTCGTCTTTGACGAGATATCCGCGGGATTCCGACTTACACTCGGCGGAGCACACCTACTCTATGGCGTGGACCCTGATATCGCAGTGTTCAGTAAAGCGATATCGAACGGCTACCCGATGTCAGCGATCATCGGTAGGAGCGAGGTGATGGATGTAGCGCAGGAGAGTTTCATCTCGAGTACTTACTGGACCGAGCGGGTCGGGCTCGTCGCCGCACTTGCGACCATCGACAAGATGAAAAAAAAGAATGTCTCCCGCCACCTCGAAAAGATCGGAACACTCATCGAGAAAGGCTGGATCGCCGCAGCAAAGAAACATGGTCTCACTATCGAAACTGAAGGACCGATGTGTCTTGTGTCGCTGGCATTCAAATATCCGAACGCGCAGGAAGTGAAGACGCTGTTCACTCAGGAGATGCTCCGCAGGGGATTTCTCGCAGGTCTTTCGGTGTATGTGAGTTACGCGCACAAGGAACTCCATGTGAAAAAATATATGAAAGCGATCGATGAGGTCTTTGCCATCCTTGCGCTAGCTATCGCAGAAGGGAACGTCAAGGAGCTGCTTGAGGGGCCTGTGGCACATTCTGGCTTCGCTCGCCTTACTTAAGATTTTATTTTTGGCGCACTACTCGTCTTTCCTTTTTCAGGTTCGGAGACAGTATATGCGAATACAGCCTCACGAACACTGAAAAAGTCCAACACTTCGTATTGCATCCAAAAAATAAAATCTTTGCTATTATTCGTCCATGACAAAAGTTGTTGCGATCATTCAAGCTCGGCTCGGCTCCACACGACTCCCTGGAAAGGTGCTCATGGAAGTGGAAGGGAAGACAGTCCTCGAACGTGTGGTCGAGCGTACCCGCCATGCAAAGAAAATAGACAGTGTCGTGGTCACGATGCCGACATCAGAACGTGACGATACGCTCGCGAAATTCTGTGAAGAGAAAGGGATACCGTTCTACCGCGGGAAAGAAGAAGATCTGCTCGGGCAGTATGTTGCTGCAGCAGAAAAGGAACATGCGACCCATATCGTGCGCATCACCGCCGATTGCCCGCTGATCGACCCTGAGATCATCGATCAGGCGATCGAGAGATTCTTCTCCGGTGAACTCGACTATCTTTCGACCGGGCGTTTGGTGACAACATACCCTGATGGACTAGACACCGAAGTGTTCACTAAAGCTGCGTTGCTTCGTGCCGCGGATGAGGCGAAACTCCCGAGTGAGCATGAACATGTCACTCCGTACATATGGAATCACCCCGAACTCTTCCGCATCGCTACGCTCGAATATGAGCGTGACCTTTCGACATTACGATGGACCGTCGATGAACCGCGCGACCTCGAGTTCGTGCGTGCGGTCTATCACGAACTCGCCGGTAGGGACGTGTTCCCAATGAACGACGTTCTGGGCGTACTCACCAAGAAACCTGAGCTCGGGAATATCAATTCGGATATCACACGGAATTCCGGATACTACAAATCATTGCGCGAAGAGAGAGGTGCGTAGTCGTCGTCTTGTCAGGTCCTCTTGTAGATATCGTCGTATCTGACGATGTCATCTTCGCCAAGATATCCTCCGACTTGAGTCTCGATCATGACAAGGATCTCGCTTCCTGGATTGGTGAGTCGGTGTTTGTTACCCGCTTCTACAAACGCACCTTCATTTGTGTTCAGCAGTATTTCCTGTTCACCGTTGACTATCTTCGCGGTGCCGCTGACGATGACCCAATGTTCGCTACGGTGCTCATGCGACTGGAGTGAAAGTGATGCACCTGGCTTCACGACGATGCGTTTCAATTTGAAGCCAGCTCCTTCCTCAAGGATCGTGTATGTGCCCCATGGGCGGTGGACCGTGCGGTGATAGAGGTAGCCCTCGTGTCCTTTCTTTTTGAGATGTTCCGAGACCTTCTTCACTTCCTGACTCCTGTCCTTGTGTGCGATCAGAAGTGCATCCGGGGTGTCGACGATGATCAGGTCCTCGATACCGATGGTGGCGGTGAGTCTATGCGGGGAATTGATGTAGGTACCTCTGGTGTCGATAGTAAACACTTCTCCCTCGGTCCGGTTCTTCTCGTCGTTCTCAGGAGTCAGTTCAGACATGGACTTCCATGAGCCGATGTCCTTCCAGTCGAAATCCGCGGGAACAACCGCGACCTTTTCTGATCGCTCCATCATCGCGAGGTCGATAGATATGTCAGGAAGTTTCGAGAATGAATCTGCGTGAAAACGCAGCGGTGATACCTCTAGGTCGGTCGCGTCGAAGACCGCTTGTGCGGCGAGCATGATGTCGGGAGCAACGATCCTCGCTTCGTTAAGGTAGGTTTCCGCTTCAAAACAGAATATCCCGGCATTCCAAAGGAACCTGCCACTTTCAATAAAACGCAACGCTGTGGATCTGTCGGGTTTTTCTGTGAATCGTGCGACAAGATGTCCCTTCGTCCCTTCGACGCCCCCGCCGAGCTCGATGTAGCCATATCCGGTTTCTGGGTAGAGGGGAGTGATACCGAAGGTGACGATATGACCGAGTGTCGCAAGCACAACCGCATCCTCCACTGAACGTTCGAATCCTTTCTGGTCCCCGATGAGATGATCAGCCGAGAGGAAAAGTAAAATCACATCTTCTCCAAACTTCTTTTTCGCATAGAGTGTGGCGAGCTTCACCGCCGCAGCCGTATTCTTTCCATAGGGTTCCAAAAGATAGGAAATATTCACTCCGTCGATATCACTGTCTATGAAATGGTCCTGTGTGCGAAAGAACAGATCGTCCCGGGTGACAACGATCATCTCCGTCACCCCTGGGAGCGCCGCCCGTTTGAATGCCTTCACCAGCAGACTTTCGCCGTCCGGGAGGGAAATGAAGGGTTTCGGGCTCGCCTCACGAGAAAGTGGCCATAGGCGCGTACCGGAACCACCGGAGAGGATAACAGGAATGATGGTAGGTTTCGCCGAGGTCATGGAAGGATTGTTGTGGTTCAATAAATACCATAACAATCATCGGTTGTCATTGGTTGCAGCACAATTGCCACCACCCTTGTTCCCATATATAGTAGTGTCCATGTCATTACGTGATTCCTTACGCTATATCGTGCTCGCGTGCATGTTCGTCACGCCATTTATTTGTCTGTATGTTGCGAACGAAATGTTCTTCCCGTTCATCACCGGTAAGAATTTCCTTTTTAGAGTGATCGTCGAAGTGATGCTCGGTGCTTGGGTCGTGCTGATGTTCCTTGATAGGGAATATCGTCCCCGCTTCTCGTGGATACTGGCCGCAGCGGGTACGTTCATCGTCGCGATCACCATCGCCGACTTCCAGGGCGTGAATCCGTACAAGAGCTTCTGGTCGAACTATGAGCGTATGGAAGGACTCATCACCCATCTTCATCTCTTCCTGTATTTCATCATCTCCGGTTCGGTGCTGCTCACCGATCGCGTGTGGTATTGGTTCTGGAACACAACCCTCGGTGCTTCGGTCATCACTGCACTCAACGGATTCTCGCAGCTCACCGGTAGAGAAGAGATTCATCAGAGTGCTACCCGCCTCGATGCGACCTTCGGGAATTCGGCATACCTCGCTGTATATACACTGTTCAACATCTTCCTTGCAGCATTCCTTTTCTTTCGCACTGACAAGAAGACCGGCTTGAGGTACATCTATCCGGTCATCGGACTCCTCAATCTCGTCATCCTGTTCTATACCCAGACCCGCGGTACCCTCCTTGGTCTGGTCGGAGGAGCTTTTCTCACCATGGCGCTCATCGCGGTGTTCGGAAAAGAGTTCCCGAAGTTCCGTCGCTATGCCGCGATATCGGTCGCAGGACTCATCGTCCTTGTCGGGCTCTTCATCGCGTTCCGTCACACATCGTTCATCCAGTCGAGCCCGACACTCCAGCGTATGGCATCGATCTCACTTTCGGATGCGACGACCAATTCGCGTTTCATGATCTGGGAGATGTCGTGGCAAGGATTCAAAGAGCGACCGATCTTTGGTTGGGGCCAGGAGAATTTCCTCTACGTCTTCTCGAAGTACTACAATCCGAAGATGTGGAATCAAGAACCGTGGTTCGATCGTTCACATGACGTGTTCTTCGATTGGCTGGTCGCAGGTGGCGCAGTGGGACTTCTCTCGTATCTGTCGATGTTCGGTGCACTCATCTATGTGCTGTGGTGGAAAAAGAAGCATCACTTCTCGATCATTGAACGCAGTATCATGACCGGACTATTGGCGGGGTATTTCATCCACAATATCTTCGTCTTCGATAACCTCACCAGCTACATCGTATTCTTCGGTATCCTTGGCTACGTCCACGCACTTTCGGCGGAAGAGCCAAAGAGTGAAGAGAAGAAGGTGGAACGTAAGAAGAAAGGGGAAGAGCTCGAAGTCGGAGATATCGCAGTCGCGACGCTTGTCGTCATGGTCCTCACGGCAGGTCTTATCTATTTCGTGAACATCCGCAACTGGGATGCGAACCTCAGCCTGATCAACGCGATACGTCCGGACGGTGTGCTTGTCGACGACGGACACGGCAACAAGAAGATCGCGCTCGAAGAAGTGGTCAATCGCGGGCTATTTGGAACTGGAGAAGCACGTGAGCAACTTGCACAGTTCGCAGTCCAGACACTCGACCCTCGTATCCCTGAATCACTCCGCAAGCAGTTCTTTGAGCTGACCGCTGCTCAATTCGACCAGGAACTCAAAGACGATCCAGAGAACGTCCGTACGCAATCTTTCACCGCAACATTCTATGCCCGCTTCGGTCAGTATGATAAGGCGCTTGAGCATTTCCAAGCAGCGATCAAGCTCTCGCCGAACCGCCAGTCGAACTATCTCGACCTTGGGATGATGTACATCTCAATGGGGCGATATGCAGACGCAGAGGCGGTCATCAAGAAAGCATATGATCTTGAGCCGGCGAATAATGATGCCGGGGTCGCATACGCAACGGCACTCATCTACAACAAGAAACCGGAGCTTGCGCAGCCAGTCCTTGCTACGCTCGGGCAGTCGGCGTTCGACAGTCGCATCGTGAACGCCCTCGGGAACGCAGGGTACTTCGAGCAGGTGATCGCACTTGTGAACGAGAAGATCGCTCAAGGGCTCGCGACCGGCCGTGATTACTTCTCGCTCGCGGGAGGCTATGCCTCAATCGGGCAGACGGCGAAAGCACTCGAAGCAGTCGACAAGGCTGTATCAGTCGATGCCTCACTCAAGGACCAAGGTGAGCAACTGAAGACCCAGATCAGTGCTGGTCGTCCTGTAACGAAATAAAATTCGTCGATCCGACAGAAAAGAACACTCGTACATGCGAGTGTTCTTTTGTTTGGTACAATGTGTCGATGGAGATACAGGAGCATGTTCCACTTGCACCCTACACGATGTTCCATATCGGCGGAGTAGCAAGATATTACTGCATAGCTAAGCATGATGAGGATGTGATCGAGGCGGTGAGATTCGCAGTAGCGCATCATGTGCCGTATTTCGTGCTCGGCGGCGGATCGAACATCCTCGTCTCGGATCGCGGATTCTCTGGTATCGTCATTCACATGAAAAGTGACAAGATGGTCTGGAACGAAGATGGTTCACTCGTCACCTCAGACGCGGGAGTGTCTTGGGACAAACTCGTCGAAGCAAGTGTCGAGCGGTCACTCTATGGGATCGAAAATCTTTCAGGTATACCCGGTTCAGTCGGAGGAGCAGCGGGAGGAAACATCGGTGCATATGGAAGTGAAGTCAGCAGCACTCTCGAGTGGGTGGATGCTCTCGACATTAAAACAGGTGGGATTCGAAGAATCACGAATAAAGAATGTGAACTCGGATATCGTGATTCGATCTTCAAATCGGAGAAAGGGAAGCATCTCATTATCCTCCGAGCTGCTTTTCGTCTCAGTCCCGAAGGCACGCTTGATCGAAAATACAAAGATGTCGCGGAGTACGAGAAGGACACCGGGGAGGTCGCAACACTGCGAGAGATGCGAAGCGCAATCCTTGCTATCCGCGCAAGAAAGTTTCCCGGAGATGGAAGTATCGGTACTGCTGGGTCATTCTTCAAGAATCCGGTAGTAACCGATGAAGAAGCGAACGCATTCCTCAAGAGGTTCCTTAGTGCTCCAAATTTTCCGCAGGATGACGGTCGAGTGAAACTTTCCGCGGCATGGATCATCGATCATGTGCTCAATTTGCGCGGTGTGCGTGAGAGAAATGTCGGAACATGGCCATCACAAGCACTTGTACTTGTGAACTACGGAGGTGCATCCGGAACAGAAATGAAAGATTTTGCACGAATGATCATTGAAAGAGCAAAAAAAGAAACTGGTATCACTCTCGCTCCCGAAGTCATCTTCGTTGGTGATGAATGATATAAATAAGGCTTCGCTGCACATTCATTTGCGATATGCCTGATAAAAAAATTTTTTTGCATCGCGAACGAAAAAAAATTATACACGAGTTATCCACAACTTTTTGTTGTTGTGTATTGAGCGTGTAAGATATGCGAGGGATAATAATGTGTAGGAGTGTTCGTTGGTGAACGTAAAATATTTTTCAAGGACACTCGCATCTTTTGATGCTTTATGGTCGAAGCATAAAATTTTATAAGCCTCTAAACCCTCACTACTATGGCAGCAAAGAAGAAGGCAAAGAAAGCAGCAAAGAAGACTGCAGCAAAGAAGAAGAAGAAGGCATAAGCCACATTTCTTCCACAAAGAAAAATTCCTGCGTAAGCAGGAATTTTTCTTTGTGGAAGAATAAAACAAGCGAACTTCTTCGTTGCGGGGCCCCAGCGACTCAGTCACCGTACTCCGAGTACGCCTCCTTCGCCGCAATCCCCGCGCCTTGAATTTCATCTTGTTTTATTCTTCCTGAATGCCCAGAAAATTAACAAGACAAAGGTGTTCGACATGGGGGTTCGGCTACGTTATAGTAGGTGGACTTCAGGCCGTTTGCGCTTAGTTGACAGCTCTGGAAAACATCATGAAATTACTGAACAAACTATTCAAAACAGAAGGAGAAAAAGAAGTGCAGCGACTTTGGCCGATCGTGGAGAAGATAAACGGATATGAAGCGGAGATCAAGACACTTTCAGACGAAGCACTCACGGAGAAGACACACGAGTTTAAAAAAAGATTAGCAGAAGGAGAGACGCTCGATGATATTCTTCCCGAAGCATTCGCAGTTGTACGTGAAGGATCACTCCGCACGCTTGGGCAGCGTCACTACGATGTGCAGCTCCTTGGCGGCATCATCCTACACAAGGGAATGATTGCCGAGATGAAGACCGGTGAGGGAAAGACGCTTGTCGCAACACTGCCGACCTACCTCAACGCACTGAGCGGTAAGGGCGTACATATTGTCACCGTCAACGACTACCTTTCTTCCCGCGATGCAGTGTCGATGGGACAGATCCATGCATTCCTCGGACTCACTGTCGGAGTGATCAATCATGACTCATCCTATCTCTATGATAAGACCCAGGTCGCTAGCGATGAGTCGCGTGATGAGACCGGTTCATTCCGCGTCTTCCACGAGTTCCTTCGTCCGTCAACAAGAAGAGAAGCATATGCAGCGGACATCACCTACGGAACGAATAACGAATTCGGGTTCGACTATCTGCGCGATAATATCTCATATGAAGCGAAAGATCTGCGGCAGAGAGAGTTCAACTTCGCTATCGTCGACGAGATCGATTCCATCCTCATCGACGAAGCACGAACCCCACTCATCATCTCTGCTCCAGCACAGGATTCCGAGTCACTTTATGCTACATTCGCAGCTATCGCGACGAAACTCTCTGCACCGGGGGATTTCACCGTCGACGAGAAGCTCAAGGCAGTCCAGATCACCGATGAGGGGATCACTAAAGCCGAACAACTTCTTGGTGTCGAGAATATCTATACAGAAAAAGGCATCAAATATGTCCATCATCTGGAAACCGCGGTACGTGCAAAGGCTCTTTTCCTCAAAGATAGAGAATATGTGATCAAGGGAGACGAGGTCATCATCGTCGACGAATTCACCGGGCGATTGCAGCCCGGCCGTCGTTGGTCAGAAGGGCTCCATCAGGCGATCGAGGCAAAAGAAGGGGTGAAAGTGCAGCAGGAGTCTCGTACCATGGCGTCGATCACTTTCCAGAACTACTTCAAACTGTACGGCAAGCTCTCCGGTATGACAGGTACAGCGCTCACTTCGAGCGAGGAATTCCTCAAGATCTATGGGCTCGACGTGATTCCGGTCCCCCCAAATCGTCCGTCTGTCCGTATCGACAACAATGACCTGATCTTTCAGACCGAACAAGGGAAGTTCAAGGCGATCGCACGCAAGGTGAAGGAACTCCACGATAAAGGCCAACCGGTACTCATCGGTACCGTCTCGGTCGAGAAGAATGAACTTCTGTCCGCTTTTCTCACTCACGAAGGGGTACCTCATGAGCTTTTGAATGCAAAGAATCACGAACGGGAAGGTGAGATCATCGCACAAGCAGGTCGTGATGCATCGGTCGTCATCGCCACCAACATGGCGGGCCGTGGCGTCGACATCAAGCTCGGCGGTAATCCTGGAAGTCCTGAAGCATATACGACAGTGAAGGAGCACGGCGGGCTTTTCGTCTTGGGTACCGAACGCCACGAAGCTCGTCGTATCGATAACCAGCTGCGCGGTCGCTCAGGACGCCAAGGTGATCCCGGCGAGACACAGTTCTTCGTCTCACTCGAGGATTCGCTGATGCGTATCTTCGCATCTGACACCATCAAGAGCATGATGGGTCGTTTCGGTATCCCCGAGGATGAACCGATCGAGAACCGTATGATCACTCGAGCCTTGGAGAACGCACAGGAGAAGATAGAAGGATTCAATTTCGACGCCCGCAAGCACGTACTCCAGTACGACAACATCATCAATCTTCATCGTAAGACGATGTATGAGCGTCGCCGAAAACTCTTGCTCGGCACGAAGGAAGAAGTAAAAGGATATTTCGACAATCTCATCGCCGAGGCAGGTGAGTTTGGTGAGGAGATTGAGAAGGCAAAGAACGAGAAGATCGCGATCATCGGCGAGGATTCTTTCTATGATGTGGTTCGCCGACTGGCATTACAGACAAATGACATGTTCTGGATCGACCACCTCGAGCTGATGGATTACGCTCGATCATCGGTCAATCTGCGCGCATACGGACAGCGTGACCCTCTAGTTGAGTACAAGCATGAAGGACTTAGGCTTTACAAAGAGATGGAGGAGGGGATCAGACATCAGATACTTGAAATGATTCCACGTATCGAAGTTGGAGCATTCGTACAGCGCGAAGCAGAACTCAAGAAAGTCGAAGCACAGATGACACTCGCGGGAGGGGCGAATACCGGAGACGCAACCACTTCGCAAGCGAAAAAGACTGACGAGCATGCAATCGGGCGAAACGACCCCTGCTGGTGCGGTAGCGGGAAGAAATTCAAGAAGTGCCACGGTGCTGAAGCATAAACGCCAACGATACAATATGAAAAATCTTGAAAAAAAGATATATTCACACCTCAAGGAACGTGGATGGCATGAGCTGCGACCGTCAGATGTCGCGAAATCGATCATGATCGAAGGGGCGGAGCTGCTCGAGCTTTTCCAGTGGGAAAATCGTTCGCTCGCGGAGGTGAAAAAAGACAAGAAGAAAATCGAAGAAGTGAAAGAGGAGATTGCCGATGTGCTGATCTATGCGATCGAACTTACCACGCTGCTTGGTATCGATACGGAAAAAGCGATACGAAAGAAACTGGCATATACCGCGAAAAAATACCCTGCAGCGGTCATGAAGAAGAATGCAAAAGAAGGTTCCGGCTCCGGTAACGAATCCGAATATTGGCGGATCAAGAAAGCCTACCGTGCGAAGAAGAACTCAGCGAACTAACGATGAAAAAAGGAGTCTACCGCCATTTCAAAGGAGGGAAGTATGAGGTGATCGATGTCGTCACTCACTCGGAAACACTCGAAGAGATGGTGCTGTATCGTCACTTTGATGGCGATAGAGGACTTTGGGTACGACCGAAAGAGATGTTTGAGGAAGTCATCGAACGAGACGGGAAAAGCATCCCGCGTTTTTCCTACATTGGAGAAACAGACCAGAAATAATGCTATACTCCGCTGATGTCTAAAAAAGGAAGTCCGCTTTTCACGCTTTTCTTCACCATATTCCTCGATATGGTCGGAGTGGGTATCCTCATCCCGGTCATGCCAGTCCTTCTCACTGAGCCGAGTTCCTCACACTTCATCCTCCCCGCAGGAACATCGGTCGAAACGGGGTACCTTCTGCTCGGACTCCTGTTCACGCTTTTCTCACTCGGACAGTTCCTTGCGGCACCCATCATCGGACAGTTTTCAGATAAGTGGGGAAGAAAGAAACTCCTTGCGCTCTCGGTATTCGGGACTTCGCTCGGTTTCTTCATGTTCGGTGTGGGAGTCATCTTGGGTAATGTCCCGCTACTGTTCTTCGCTCGGTTCTTTGCTGGAGTGATGGGAGGGAACATCGTCGTTGCACAAGCCGCCATCGCGGATATCACTACACCCGAGAACCGCGCAAAGAATTTCGGGATGATCGGCGCGGCGTTCGGACTTGGATTCATTCTTGGACCGTTCATCGGAGGTAAACTCACCGATACGACGCTCGTATCGTGGTTCTCTGCATCCACGCCATTCTTCTTTGCCGCGGCACTTTCGTTCATCAACGTCATTCAGGTCTTGTACTATCTCACTGAGACGAATCTTCATACGGCGAAGGACAAGAAAGTCGAATGGGGTAAATCGTTGTCGAACATCCTCCATGCGCTCAAGATGCCGCGGGTGCGACCGCTGTTCATCACCAACTTCCTCTTCCAAGGTGGTTTTTCGTTCTATATCACGTTCATGGCGGTCTATCTTTTGGCGAAATTCAATTTCACTCAAGGTGAACTCGGTAACTATTTCGCGTTCGTTGGGATATGGATCGTCATTACTCAGGGGTTCATCACCAGGAAGGTCGCCCAATATGTAAATGAGACGAAAGTCGTGCAGAACTCGATCATCGCCGTCGGGCTTTGTATCCTCGCGATCGTCATGGTCCCGTCAAGGAGCCTTCTCTATATGGTAGTCCCGTTCTTTGCGATCGCGGTCGGGCTTTCACAGGCGAACATCACCGCGCTGATCTCACGCTCAGCGGGTGCCGGTGTGCAAGGGGAAGTCCTCGGAATAAACGGAAGCGTAATGGCACTCGCGCAGGCGATCCCTCCGATCCTTTCAGGAGTGGTAGCCGGACTCTTCGAACCGGAAGCGTCACTTCTCATTGCGGCAGCACTCGCTGTCATTGCTGGGCTATATTTCAATAATCATCTCCGTAACCTCAAACTTGCTCACTCATAGAGATAAAGCAACTGTGGAGATTCTCTATCGGTTTTTCATGCAAAACGCAATATACTTAAGGTAATATAAGCCTAATATATCTCCCATGGAAGTTCTTCTGTTCGGATCGTTCCTGATCGCGATCATCTATTTCAATAATCGTATCGGAAAAGCAGAGTGGCGTATCAATGAACTCGAAGGTGCTCTGAAGAAAAACACATCGACCGCTGGCTCTGAGAAGCAAGCGACACCCACTGCCTCACCGGATGGGCTCGAAAAACTTCTCGCAGTAAGCGCCAAAGAGCCAGTGACGCCGTCCCCAGCACCCGCACCACTATATGCAAGTGAGGCGAACAGCAAGACCTCGAGCGTCCCGACGGAAAGCAATGAAGAGACCAGTGCTAGGTGGCTCGGTCGTATCGGTGCGATCGCGGTGTTGCTTGGAGTAGTGTTCTTCCTCAAGTATGCTTTCGATAACAACTGGATCGGCCCGGTCGGGCGAGTCGCGATCGGAGTACTCTTTGGTATCGTCACCGTAGGTATTGGACAGAAGCTTCGTTCGAAGTATCAAAACTATTCCGACATTCTTATCGCGTGCGGTGTCGGCGTACTCTATCTATCCATCTACGCATCGTACGGCTTCTACCACATGGTGATGCCCGCAGTCGCACTCTTCCTTATGGCGCTGGTGACCGCAGTCGCACTCCTTATTGCGGTAGTAGACGGAAGTATCGGCCTTGCCGTCTTTGCCACGCTCGGCGGATTCGCGACTCCGGTAGCACTTTCGACCGGTGAGAACCATCTGGTCGGACTATCTCTCTACATGATCATCCTTGATCTTGGTGTATTCGGTGCCGCATTCTATAAGAAATGGTTGAAACTCAATGTGATCGCATTCATCGGCACACTCTTTTTGTTCGAGGGCTGGATGAGCACGTATTACAGTGAGGCGCAGCTCGCAATGACCTTCTTATTCGGATCAATCTTCTTCGGACTCTTTCTTGCGACTTCCATACTTCATCATCTTTTGCGCAAAGAACCGACTACCGTTTCCGATCTCCTCCTCATCACCGCAAATGCGGCGTGGTATTTTTCCCTCGGGTATCGACTGTTCGATCCGCTGTACCATGAGTATCTCGGTTTCTTCGCATTTCTTCTTTCGGCACTGTATTTGGCGATCGCATATGTCTCATTCAGTTCGAATCGTGCGGATCGCACACTCAATCTCTTCCTCCCGGGAATTGCCGTCGTGTTCCTCACTGTTGCGATACCGCTGCAGCTCACCGGTCTCTATATCTCCGTTGCTTGGCTTGTGGAGGCGGCTGTCCTCCTCGCAACATCACTCTACCTACGCGAGAGAGTGATGCAGGTGTTCGCATGGCTCGTGCTCGTACTCGGAATTGCTTCCGTCGGTGATGATGTCTCTGCGATCCGAAGCGGACTCCACACATGGATGCCGCAACCCGATGCGTGGCAAGTTCCCATTCCGACACTTGCACCGTTCTGGAATACCGGCTTCTTCCTGATGATCACGGCAACACTCGTCATCTACTTGTTTGCCTATTTGTATCATCGCTTCCGCGATGCCGACCCTGAAGCATCGCACGCGATGCTCCTTTCGCTAGTGCTTGGCAGTATCGCTACGGCGATCACATTCACGGTCGAGCTCGATAACGGGCTCGATAACTGGGTGGCTCTCCCGTGGCTATTCGAAGGCCTACTCGTGCTGTTCATCGGTCTTCGTCTTCGCTCCAAGCTCACACAAGGTGTGGGGTGGCTGATCTCCGCGCTTGGCTTGATGGCGATGGGGGGAGCAGTAGGGAACATCCACCAAGCACACGGAGTATCAGGGACAGATGCTCCCGCGTTCTTCAATCTTGGAACACTCCTGATGCTCTGCTCAGTCGGAGTTACCTATGTTTTCGCGTATCTCTACCGGCTTCATAAGGAAAGTATCCCTGACTGGAAGAAATATGCCGGAGTACTGGTGATCATCGCGAATCTCCTTACTGTTGCATGTTTCACCTGGGAGATCGGTTACAGCTATGATCTGCGCATTCGTACACTCTCCTACGAATCGGCACGTATCCAAGCTGATGCCCAGAATTATTATGGAGGGGCAGCAGATCCTTCGTATGTTCCCAATCCTGACGTGAACTCCGTACCGTACTATGTGGAGGTGAAGGATATCAAGAGCTCGAAAGAGACAGCGATCACGATCTTCTGGGCGTTCTATGCGATACTCCTGCTCGTCGTCGGCTTTGCGAAGCGTCTGCGAGTTATTCGTTTGTTCGGGCTAGTGTTCTTCTTCGTCACCGCGATACGAGCGTTCCTCATCATCTGGCAGCTCAATGAGCTCACACGGATCATTTCATCAATCGCGTTCGGGGTCATTGCGCTCGCTGGATCGTTCTTGTATGCGAAGTATAAGGGTCGTTTACAATCAATCATCCTCGATTAGTGTGGTTTTCAATTCCGGCGAATTTCATCGTTGCCTGCGTCGTGAGTCGGCTCAACGTACGATGAGTACGTCTCGCCGGCATTACTTCATTTGCGCCTCGAACTTCATTAAGAATTGAAAACCATAAAAGAAAATTAATACTCATGAACATGAAAAAAATATTAGTCACTTGCTCGATGCTTGGTTTTCTTCTTTCTGGGACTGCGTATGCGGATTTCGTTCCTGCAAAGTGGATGTGGAAGAAAGACGTCAGTGATATCGCACCCACGGAGAGCGGGTCATATGTGAAGGTGCATCTCGACAGGGAAGTGAGTTTCCATGCGAAGAACGATTTGAGCGACCTACGTGTCGCCGAAGAAGGAGTCGAGATACCATATCAACTCGTCACGCTTTCCGAGCAAGTCCGTGCCGACCACATGCCGAGCACCCTTCGTGACATTTCGACTCGTGATGGAGTATCAATGTTTGTCATCGACCTAGGTGTCTCCGGCGTCATGAATGATCATCTGAGGATCATTACTGATAGTAAGAATTTCAAACGACCGGTTGCGGTCTATGCATCGGATCAGGGGCTTCCAGTCGACGATCCTGCATGGCGGCTGCTTACCGACACAGGATATATTTACAACTTCCATGATGAGAAATCGGGGTTTGATGCAGGTCAAGGTGAAGTGAGGTACCCGGATAATACCGCACGCTATCTTAAGGTGATAATCGATAACGGAGAAGGTGAGACTGTCTCAGTCAAGAGCGCAGAGGTGCTGCGTCTTTCGGCTCGCGAGAGCGTTGAAAATGTGATCCGCCCCTCTGCGACGATAGTTGATAATCCCGCGAAGAAGACAACAGAAATAACCGCGGACCTCGGTGGAACGGGAATCCCGACCCATCGAATCACACTTGCTACGCTCGATGCGAGAAATTTCAGTCGCCGTGCGCTCGTACTAGAAAGTAACGACGCAGTAAATTGGAATTCCATCGGAGAAGGGTACCTGTTCGCGCTCGACACTGAGCTCTTTAGGGGGGATGCTCTCACGCTTTCTTACCGTGAAAGTCATTCGAGATACATCCGAGTTCTGGTAATGAATCAGGACGACCTGCCTATATCGTGGAATCAAAGTGTTTCGATCGAAAGTACAGTTCGCGCGGTGGTATTTAGGGCGACTCTCGGTAAGCGCTATGCACTCTATTACGGAAACCCCTCCGCAGTTGCGCCGAACTATGATCTTTCTCGCTACTTCCAGTACATCGAAAGTGCCGGACTTGCTCGGGTAACACTCCTGTCCGAATCCGCGAACGAACAGTATGTTCAGCCTGCTCCTCCGGTCATCCCGTATTCAGAAAAGCACCCGAATTTGCTCTCGGCCGTTCTGGTGCTTCTGGTTGCCATGCTGTCATTCTTCCTTCTTTCGTACGTCAAAAAGCTGAAACATTCTCCGCGGGGTGAAAATGAATAATCCATGATTTCCATCCAGGAATGAAAATGCGCTATACTGTCTCCATATGACGAAACCAAACATCGGCGAGCTGGTATTCTTTTGGATCCTTTTCGGGGTGGCCGGGGTACTGTCATTCTTCGTGATGACGCCGTATCTCAGTGGGCTGTTCCTCTCTGTGGTCATGACAGTGCTGTTCCTTCCTGTTTTTCGGAAGATCCATGCGATGATCGGGAAAGGCCGTGCGTGGCCGGCACTTATCACTGTGCTTCTCGCGCTTGCGATCATACTGGTTCCAGTGATCTTCTTTGGCATACTCATGTTCCAGGAAGTCGTGAACATCTATGTCGCGTTGACGCAGCCAGGGTCTACCGTTGTCAGTGACATCAATGGTGCTACGACCAGTTTCGAGCGATTCATGCAGCACTACATCCCACAGTTCGCTCTCAAGACGAATGTCACGAGTTATTTACAGTCGATACTGAGTTATGTAGCGACGAACCTCAATTCGTTCTTCTCCGGGATCATCGCTATCGTCATCGATCTGTTCATCATTATCGGCGCGATGTTCTTCTTCTATCGTGACGGTGAGAAGCTTCACAATTTTGCGGTGAAGTGGAGCCCGCTTGCCGACCGTTATGATGAAAGCTTGATCAAGAAGCTTGAGATCGCGATCAGCGCGGTCGTCTCCGGAGCTCTTTTCGTATCGGTCATCCAGGGATTCACCATCGGCATCGGCTTTGCGGTTTTCGGACTCCCGAATCCGGTCCTATGGGGGGCGGTCTCCGTCATCGCCGCGCTCATCCCCATCGTTGGTACTGCTATCATCACCATACCGGCGGGTCTCTATCTGATCTTCCAAGGAAGCTATACTGAAGGAGTACTCATGCTCATCTACGGAGGGGTGATCGTCGGAACCATTGATAATCTCATCCGCCCACTTTTCATCAAGCGGGGTGTTGATATCCATCCGTTCGTCATCCTCCTCTCTGTGCTCGGCGGTCTTGTCTATTTCGGGCCGATCGGGTTTCTTGCCGGTCCTATTACCATCGCCTTTTTCTACGCGCTCCTCGATATCTATCCGGCGATCGTATCCGGTAAGCAGCCGAAAGAAACAACCGACGTCGTATCGTCATGATCGAATACGAAACAAAAGAAATAGAACACTCAGGGAAAAAGCTGCAGCTTTCTACGCCGAATTGGAGCACACTTGTGCTCGCGAGTGTCATACCTGAACTTACCAAGCTTCTTGATGAAGAGCGATTGCTCATCGAAGACGTCGCGAGCAAGAAGCCGGCACTGTTTAAAGAGCTCCACTCACGATTCAGCGAGCTTGGCGAACGAGTTCGAAGATTGTGGGGTCCGGTCAATCATCTGAATTCAGTGGGCGAGACCGAGGAATTGCATAGGATCATCGAAGAAGGAGAGCGAATGATCGCTCTCTCGAATAGTCATGCGTTGATGCACGAAGGACTTTACCGTGCCTATGTCTCGTATCGTGAGCACTCCGATGAATACAAAGCGCTCGGGAAAGAAGAAAAGAAAATCATCGATGATCGGATCGTCGATTTCGAACTTGGTGGCGTAGCTCTCTCTCCGGAACACAAGATACGTATGACTGAGATCGCGACCAGGCTCTCTGCTATCTCCACTCAGATCGAATCGAATGTCAAAGGTGCGGTCGCTGATTGGAGTAAGTATATCGAGAGTGAAGTAGTGCTGAACGGAGTTCCGGAAGCTGCAAAGCAGGCGATGCAACGGGCCGCCACGGCAAAGGGGCACTCTGGCTGGCTGCTGACGCTTCATGCTCCGATATTCGGTCCTGTCATCGCACACGCAACAGACAGAGGACTTCGCGAGGAGCTCTATCGTGCATTCGTTACCAGGGCATCCGATCAGGGTCCGCACGATAGGAAATACGATAATTCGCAGTTGATCAATGAGACACTCTCCCTCCGTGATGAGCAAGCGAAACTCCTTGGATTCACAGATTTCGCAGAGCTTGCGCTCAAGAAGAGAATGGCGCCATCGGCGGGTAAGGTGAAGGAATTCCTATCAGACCTCGCCACTAAAGCGAAACCGAAAGCAAAGGAAGAGTTTGCCGCACTCGAGGAATTCGCGCGAGGGAATCTAGGCATCGAACATGTAGAGGCGTGGGATTATCCGTACGTTGCCGAAAAGCTCGAGAAGGCGCGCTACGACCTTTCGCAAGAAGAGCTCAGACCGTATTTCGGTGGTGCAAAGGTCCTCGAAGGCGTGTTCGGTCTGGTCAATCGACTCTATGGAGCACGAGTGGAGGAAATGTCCGATGTGTCCACTTGGCGTCCTGATGTGAAGTTCTTTGCACTGTACGATCGCGAAGGCGAACTTCGCGGAGGATTCTATGCCGATCTCTTTGCGCGGGACGGGAAGAATCAGGGTGCTTGGATGGACATCGTACTTGAGAGGGAAGAGCGGGACGGAGTCACGCAGGTTCCAGTCGCGTACCTTAACTGCAATTTCACTGAACCAAAAGAAGGCGAGGATTTCCAGCTCCTTCATGGCGAAGTCGAGACGATATTCCATGAATTCGGACACGTGCTGCATCATTTGTTCTCGCGCACAAAAAACCCGGATTCATCGATGAATGGTGTCGAGTGGGATGCGGTCGAGTGCCCGAGTCAGGTGAATGAGAACTGGGCATGGGAACGATCGATGCTTGTCTCACTTTCTCGTCACAAAGATACTCACGAGCCACTCCCAGCTACCCTGACAGAGAAGCTGATCGCCGCAAAACATCACCTCACTGCCGTTATGCTTCTTCGTCAGATCGAATTCGCACTCGTCGACCTCAGACTCCATACGGAGAAAGGGAAAGATCCGCTGGACGTCCTTCTTGAAGTGAGAAAGGACATTCGCGTGACGCCGACCATACCCGAAGACCGTTTCCTCTCTTCATTCACCCACATTTTCTCAGGTGGTTATGCTGCAGGATATTACAGTTATCTGTGGGCTGAAGTGCTCGCATCGGACCTATTCGAGGCGTTCACCGAGACAGGCGATCCTTTCAATAAGGAGGTCGGAGCACGTTTCCTCACTTCGGTGCTCGAAGTCGGATCATCGCGTCCGTTCATGGAGAGTTATAAAGAATTCAGAGAAAGAGAGCCGTCGCCGGATGCACTGCTACGCCTGCGTGGACTCGCATAGCATATGACACGCGTAACTGGCGCAGAATTCAATCGAGTGCTGTTCGCTTGGCACAAGAAGAATTATCGTGCGATGGCGTGGCGAGACACTCACGACCCATATCGCATTCTGGTATCGGAACTGATGCTCCAGCAGACCCAGGTCGCGAGAGTGAAAGAGAAATATGCATCATTCATCAAGAAATATCCAAAAGTAAAAGATCTTGCAGCGGCACCCCTCGGTGATGTACTGCGTATCTGGTCCGGACTCGGCTATAATCGACGCGCGAAGTTTTTGCGAGAGTGTGCGAAGACTGTCACGGAAGAGTGTGGCGGCAAGTTTCCGAACGATTACGAAGGATTGGTGCAGCTGCCGGGTATTGGCAGATCCACAGCAGGAGCACTCCTTGCTTTTGCATTCGGACACGACACGCCGATGATCGACACGAACATACGCCGAATCCTTGTTCGTGTATTCTATAAGAACAAAACAATTCCGAGTGACAAAGAGCTGTATGAGTTCGCGCGTGCGCTCATCCCAAAAGGGGAGGGAAGGATGTGGAACTATGCGATGCTCGATCTCGGGGCCACAAAATGCACTGCGCGTAATCATTCCGACTCGTGTCCGATGTGCTCACTTCATGGCAAGGTGGGAGACTTCACTTACAAAAAGCCGCAAAAGAAATTCGCCGGCTCAGCGCGTTACTACCGCGGCAAATTAATGAAATTGCTCTCACTTAAGGAGGCTGTGCGAATCACAGAAATCAAAAAAGAACTGAGTGAATACGAAGGAGATATAGCACTACTAGTCTCAACACTTGTGAAAGAGGGGTTGATAACCAAGAAAAATGCCCTGTTTAGCCTCCCTAAATAGTGGGGATAAGTGGTTTGCAAGTATTCTATTTATTTTCTACTATATATCTAGTAATTAGAAAATTAATAGTATCGTCTTTCGGATTCATCCCACAATGAAAACCGGAACGAAGCCAAAGACATATGCTTACTAAGAAACAAAAAGAAGTCCTCGATTTCATCGAGAGCTATACCAAGAAGAATTCGTTCGCACCTTCCCTCGAGGAGATACGCAAACACTTCTCCCTCGCGTCAGTCTCTACTGCGCATCACTATGTAAAGAAGCTCGAAGAGGGTGGCTATGTCTCAAAGGCGGACAATCAGCCACGTGGCGTTGCGATACTCGCCGCTGACTTCATGGGATCGTCGGTGTCAGGTAATATCTTCGGTTTCGACTATATTTCCATCCCACTCGTCGGTGCCGCGAATTGTGGTCCTGCGACCATCCTTGCCGAAGAGAACGTTGAAGGGTACCTCAGCATTCCGAAGACGTTGGTGTCGAAGAAAAGCGGTATCTTTGCGCTCCGTGCGATCGGAAACTCGATGAACCGCGCAAACGTGAAGGGGAAAAGTATCGATGAAGGTGACCTCGTGCTAATCGATTCTGAGGATCGCGATGTGCGCGACGGTGACTACGTACTCTCGATCATCGACGGCGCTGCGAACCTCAAACGCTATTCGCTCGACAAGAAACTCGGGCAAGTGAAACTGCTCTCCGAGTCGAGTGAGTCGCACAAACCGATCTTCATCCTCCCTGGTGATGATTTTGCGATCAATGGGAAAATCATCGCTGTGATAAAGCAAGGCGAGTCGGTAAGTAAGAAAAGAATGCGTTAACATCGTCATCGAGATAGAAGGGCGCCGCTCTATGAGCGGCGTTTCTGTCATTTCTTGTTTTCTGCAAGTTCTTGCTCTGCTTGAGCGCGCAGTAGCTTCATCGCAGTCGAGTACTTCCGCACATCGATGTCGCCTGTCGTGGCGTAGCCTTTTCGAAGTTGAATGGCGATCCGCTCCGCGTCAGCTTCTTCGTCGAACAGTTCGACTGCGACACGCAGTCCGCGGTCACGGTTGTCTCGCTTGCGGAGCATCTCCCACTTCGGGGTAGCTCCGTGCGAGCATGAAAGTACCTTGAGGTGTTTTCCGACCTGCCTGCAGATCACCCATTGTTCCATACACGCCTCCTTAGGGTTATGTCGTTCGGTTGGATTCTTCGCCAGTTATACCGCTCGTACGGATATAGTCAACCGACGATATTCCTCGGTTGGGATTTATGCTAGGATGGCAATATGGCAACACTACTCGTCAAATGGCTCATATCGGCACTTGGCATCTTCATAGTCGGAAGCTACCTGCCGGGTATTCATGTTCCGGACTATAAGATCGCCCTTATCGTGGCACTGGTCCTGGCGGTCTTAAATGTGACCTTGCGTCCGATCCTGAAATTGATATCTCTCCCTATCACCATTCTCACACTCGGGGTATTCGCCCTCGTAGTAAATGGATTCGTGTTCTGGCTGGTTCCATTCATCGTGAAAAGTTTTGTTATCGATACTTTCTGGTGGGCGGTTCTCGGAGCGATCATCGTGTCGATCATTACGGGCATACTCGATCGTGTCATCCTTGGGAGCGATGGAAAGGTAGGTAATTCAGAAGACTAGCGACATGGAAGACAAGAAGATCCGGATCGTCACCCATAACGGTAATTTCCATGTCGACGACCTGTTCGCGGTCGCAGCGCTTCAGCTCCTTCATGGAGTAGAACACACCGAAGTCATACGTTCTCGCGATCCAATGGTGTGGGAAAGCGGGGATTACGTGCTCGATGTCGGAAGTGTCTATGATCCAGCGACGAAACGCTATGACCACCATCAACATGGAGGTGCAGGTGCGCGCATGAACGGTGTCCCATACTCCGCGCTCGGACTCGTGTGGAAACATCACGGAGAAGCGCTCTGTGGATCGAAGGAGATCGCTGAGAAGATTGATAAGGAAATGGTCACACCGATCGACCTCGCAGATAATGGTATCGAGGTATATGCGCCGACACATGAAGGTGTCCATCCGTTCCTTATCCATCGTTTACTTGTTGTGATGCGTCCGACTTGGAAAGAAGGGGACGGAGTCATGCATGATGAGCGATTCATGGAACTTTTGCCGATGGCCCGCCGAATCATCGAGCGTGAGATCGTCACTGCGCGCGACACCACGGAAGGTGAGAAATACGTCATCGAAGCATACAATGCCGCACCCGACAAAAGGCTGATCGTCATCGATAAGCCATACCCTTGGTCTGCGGTGTTGGCGCGGACACCCGATGCGCTCTATATCGTGAAGCCGAAATCGGTCGGACCGAACTGGGAGGTGGAATGTGTCCGTGATGACGTACATAGCTTCATGAATCGTAAGTCACTCCCTGAGGCATGGAGGGGTTACCGAGACGAGGAACTCGTCGAGAGGACAGGAGTGTCGGATGCGATCTTCTGTCATAACAAGGGGTTCATCGCGGTCACCGGATCTAAAGAGGGCGCATTAAAACTTGCGCAAATGGCAGTTAACGCGTAGAGTCACACAACTTATGGCTTTTGTCGATGAACTTAAAATACACATAGCGGCTGGAAAAGGAGGCGACGGCGTCTACCGTATGCGCCACGAGAAGGGAAAGGAATTCGCAGGTCCCTCGGGCGGCGATGGCGGCAAGGGCGGCGATGTCTATGTGGTCGGATCGAGAGATCTTGGCCTTCTTTTCAAGTACCGCCATGAGAAGATCTTCAAGGCAGAAAATGGCGAAGACGGCAAGAAGGACAGCTACCACGGAGCGAACGGTGAAGACCTTACCATCAAGTTTCCGATCGGAAGCATCCTCAAGAATCTCAATACCGGAGAGATCACGCAGATCCTCACTGAGAACGAACCGATACTCCTTCTTAAGGGAGGCGACGGCGGCTTCGGGAACGAACATTTCAAAAGCTCGATCGTACAGGCTCCAACCCGCACTACCCCAGGCTATCCGTGTGAGGAAGCAGATTACTACATCGAGCTCCAGCTCGTCGTCGATGTCGGCTTCGCAGGATTCCCGAATGCCGGAAAATCGTCGCTCCTCAATGTGCTCACCAATGCAAGTGCAAAAGTCGGAGCATATCAATTCACTACGCTCGAGCCGAATCTGGGTGCATTCTATGGATACATCCTCGCGGACATCCCCGGACTCATCGAAGGAGCGTCGGACGGGAAGGGGCTTGGGCACAAGTTCCTCCGCCATATCGAGCGCACCAAGATGATCGCGCACCTTGTCTCACTTGAAAATGAAGATGTCGTAGAGGCGTACACCACCATCCGCAAAGAACTCGACGCATACAACAAGAGTTTCGCGACGAAGGATGAGATCATACTTCTCACCAAGACCGATATGGTCGACGAAAAGACAATCGAGGAAGCCAAGAAAAAGCTCGCGAAGTTCAAGAAACCCATCTACACAATTTCCGTCTATGACGATCCAGCGATCAAGAAATTCGCCGATGAGTTTGTGAAGATCCTCCGCGCTAAAGATACGAAGATAGTCAAAGAAGAGGCTAAACCTGAATAGCCGTTTAGTGGTATGATTGCCATATATGGCAACCAAAAAAACCACGACAAAAAAGAAGGTAGCAAAGAAGACTACCAAGAAAGTTACGAAGAAAGCAGTGAAGAAGACCGCTCCTAAAAAAGCTGTGGCTAAGGTCATATCCCTGAAAGTGGGAGAGATTGCACCGGACTTCACCATGGCGTCGACCGATGGAGGAAATGTGAAACTCTCCACACTCCGTGGCAAACGCGTGGTCCTGTATTTCTACCCGAAAGATATGACGAGCGGCTGCACCATCGAGGCGCACGAGTTCTCCGCTGTTGCGAAGGAATTCGCCAAGAAGGGGACTCTCGTGTTCGGTGTAAGCCCGGACGACATCGAAAGTCATCATAAGTTCATCAAGAAGGATGCTCTCACTTTTCCGCTTCTTGCCGACATTGGACATACGGTCGCGGAGAAATACGGCATCTGGGTTGAGAAGAGTATGTATGGGAAGAGATATATGGGCATCGAGCGCTCAACATTCGTTGTTGGAAAGGATGGAAAACTCGAGCAGGTATATCGCAAGGTTTCACCTGAGGGCCACGCGGTATGTGTTCTTGAAGATATAGCACAGAGTAAGTAAATTTTGTACTCTGCTCGTCTTTCCCTCGACAAGTCTGGTCACCATAGATGACTATGGCTCCCAGACATTATCTCAGTCCACGACTTCGTATTTCATATAACTATGAAGGTCTGATGCAAGAAGTCATTTTGAAAAACCATGCAAATAACAATCGCAACTTGGAACATCGCAGGAGGAAGGCCGATCCGTTCGGAAGGGCGTTTTGATTATGATGCTGAGGATGTTGAGTACTTCACCAAGCAACTTAGACTGGTCAATCCAGATGTGGTGTGTTTACAAGAGACACATATAAATAGTGAGCGGTCAGTCGCAAAAGAAATAGCGCAATCTCTCGGATTACGTATTCACGAAACAGCAATGAGTCCTTCTCATATCGATAGTCGCTATTCACTTGGAAACGCATTGTTGCACAAAGTGTCTGAGACAAAAGAGCAAGACTACATCTTCCCATATCCGTCATTTTCGCTTGTGCTCCCAGATGGAAAACCGGCGGCACATCACGATAAAGGATTTCAGATAGACGACATCAGCACACTCTCCGTAGTCAATCTTCAGATGATGCCATTAAAATTCCTCGGTACGCCATACGACTCACATAATGGTGAAGTGTTCGCAAAAGAAATGGAAGACATTCTCCTGAAGTACGTGAGGGACTCAGCTGTTATTTGTGGTGATTTCAACTTCGCGAATCCTAAACAGCTCTACTCGCGGTTGCTTTCAAATCGTAATGATGTGCTTCCAGATGTTCCGACTCGTCCGGAGGGAAAGAAGACAGACTTCATTTTTGTTCCCGAAGGAATTGTTTGTATTGATTCTGGGGTCATCAAAACAAACACCGACCATTTTCTCTGTTGGGTGACGCTAGAAATTGCTTAAACCCGCAAGCTTCACCTTTTTGGGTTGTGTGCTAGAATCGCTTAATATATGGCGTATAAAACCACTATCGGACTCGAGATACACGCGGAGCTGAAAACAGCGACCAAGATGTTCTGTCGCTGCAAAAATGACCCTGATGAAGACAAGCCAAACCATAATATCTGCCCTGTCTGCACCGCGCAGCCCGGCTCTCTTCCGGTCATCAATCAGAAAGCCGTCGAGCATGTCCTTCGAGTGGGGAAAGCGGTCGGCTCGAATCTCGCTGACTTCACCGAGTGGGACCGCAAGAACTATTTCTATCCGGATATTCCGAAGGGTTATCAGATCAGTCAGTATAAATACCCACTGGTTCAGGGCGGATCGATCGCAGGAGTTGAGCTGACCCGTATCCACCTCGAAGAAGACACCGGCAGTTCGCGCCATGATGCAGGAGACTATTCGCTGGTCGATTACAATCGCGCCGGAGTTCCACTCATGGAGCTTGTCACCGAACCTGTCATTCATGATGCGGAGACCGCGATGAAGTTCGCAAAGGAACTGCAGCTTCTCCTCCGCTACCTTGGTGCATCCGATGCGAACATGGAGAAAGGAGAGATGCGCGTCGAAGCGAACATCTCGATCTCGGAGACCGACACTTTCGGCACCAAGGTCGAAGTGAAGAATCTCAATTCATTCAAGTCGGTCGGCGATGCGATCGCATTCGAGATCAAACGACATGAGGAAGTCCTTTCACGCGGCGAGAAGGTGATACAGGAGACACGTGGTTGGGATGAGAATACCGGTAAGACCTTCAGTCAGCGCAAGAAGGAAAGTGCGAACGACTACCGCTATTTCCCAGATCCAGATCTCCCGAAGATGGTGACGACTGAAGTATTCGGTAAGAACTACGAGAAGCTTCCGGCACTCCCCGAACTCCCATGGGAGAAACGTGAACGATTGCAGAAAGAGTACGGATTCGTGGAGCACGTGACTGAGATCTACGTGAGCGATTTCCTGCTCGGGAAATTCTTCGATGATGTTGTCGCCTTGCTTGGAAAGGACAAGGAGCTCATCACACTCGCATCGAACTATATCTCCTCGGATGTCGCATCGCTCATGAAGCAAAGTGGTCATCTTGGAAAACTTACTGCAGAGCATTTTGTGGCATTAATCAGAATGACCAAAGCAGGTGATCTTTCCTCTCGAGGTGCGAAAGACACGCTCCTCCTCATCTACAAAGAAGGAGGTGAGCCGAAAGCCGTCGCAGAGAAAGCGGGGCTCATCCAGAAGAGTGATACTGGTGCTCTCAAAAAGATCGCCGAAGAAGTTATCGCAGCAAATGAAAAGGTGGTCGCAGAATACAAGGCAGGGAAGGAAGCCTCACTGATGTTCCTCGTCGGACAAGGGATGAAGCTCTCCAAGGGTTCAGCAAACCCGGGAGTGCTCACTGCGCTCTTCAAGGAATTACTCGGATAGCGTATGCGCACCCTCGTCATCGACAATGAGACTCGACTCCTTTCCGAGCTCGAGGCCTTGCTGCCTGGACATGAAACCGTACGTCGCTGGAATGAGGAATATGATGATCATGATGAATTTGATCTCGTCATTCTTTCTGGGGGCAGTACGTTCGGTGTGCTTGAGCAAAAATCACGACTATCGCATGAGTATGATCTCGTATTGAAACGAGAGAAACCGATTATCGGTATTTGTTTGGGGGCAGAGCTCATCGTAGACGCGTATGGTGGTACGATCACACAACTTACTGAAATAGAACGAGGACAGTGTCAGATATATGTCCGTGAAGCGAGCCCGATATTCGGAGGTCTTGAGCAATTCACCGTGAACGAGAGACATCACTGGAAGACAGAGAAGCTCCCGACGAATTTCGAGATTCTCGCTGAGTCAGGTCATGGGGTTGAGGTATTCAAACACCGAACGAAGCCCATATTCGGTTTTCAGTTCCATCCTGAGTCCCAACTGAATCCGTCTGATGGAGGCACTATCCTTCTTGCACTCACACGACAATTCGGCCTTATATAGATTGCGATTTCGGCCTTTTATTGTATGCTAATCACATGGATACGGGTGTAAAAACACTTGCGCAGCTTTCTGAAGAAGGGAAGGAGACTAAATATGTCACACTCGAGACTGGAGCGAAGATTTCTGGCTATACCAAAGACTATCTTGAGCGTCTCTGTTTGCTGAATAAAGTCGAATACCGTCTCTGGTCAAACGGGAATTTTGTCATAGAGCTCGATTCTCTCCTCCGCGAGACTCAGGCTATACTCCTTTCTTATGAAGGGATCACTTTTGTCGACAAAAATGAGCTTACCGACCCAGTCCCTCAGGTGGTAGGAAACATCCTCTCCTCGGTGTTAGGAGGAGCCTCGCTCGGAGCTGCTGTTCCACCACTGACTTCCTATGAGGACTCTCCCGCTTTTAAAAGCGGAATCGCACAGGCCGTGCCGACGTTTGGGAAAACGATATCTGAACATTCAACCCCCGTATCGTTCATTGGGCGGGCAGTCATTTCTGACGCACTGCACCCCGAAGAGAAGATCGAAAAGAAAAAAGAGTCTCTGAAAGGCTCGATTCCTGCCGTAGCAGCGGTGCCCGTTCCAGCTGCGACCGAACCATCGAAAAAAGAGGATGCACCAATCCATGTCCCGATCGCAAAATTCAACATGAATGCTATTCATCCGGAAGCACCGAGTTCAGCATCCGAGAGATCAGTGGCGGAGAAGGTGCATGAACGTGAGCATATTCCCGTGATTGCGGTGAATACTCACGATGATTGGGATGCACAACTTCTCGGATCACATTTACCCAAAAAAGAAGAGGCGCAACATATCCCGGTGACGAAAAGCGAAGACATCGCTCCAAACATCCACTCGACCGAACATATCCCGATGCACCTCTCGATCGAAAAGGCACCAAGTACTCAGGCGGGTGATTTCGCTCCGCCGCAAGGCCAGAAAGTGATCGTCTTTTCAGATAGCGGAGTGACAGAACACGTTGCACCAGTAGCGGCGGAAAATCAGAACGTGCCTCCTCTCTCACCGTCGAACACCGCGGCACCCGTCAGTTTGATCGCCACTGCCCCGCATGTTTCGCTCCCTCTGCCCTCTGCGCTCCCGCTGCTTACAGCCACTCCTGAGCTGAATCTTCCTCCAGTCAAGACCGAGATTCCTGTCCGTGCAGCATCGGTGCTCCCAATGGCGACAGAAGAGCACCATCTTACTCCATATGAGACACATCCGCTGATGAAAAGCGCAGGGTTCAACATGGTTTTCGCCGCATTACTCATCGCTTCTTCTTTCGTCATGCTCGGTGGGAGAGTGCTTGAGAACATCGGGGGGAAACTCAACACAGCTGAATATGTCGCGGGTGTCGGTGCAGCAGGTGGGAACTTGCCAGAATCACAAGCTGGTGTGCCTAACGATGATCGTGCAGCCCTCCAAAACGGTGAACGAGCCATGCTTCCGTTCTCCAATGAAGTGACTGCAACCTCCGGCGAACGAGAGAACTCCATCATCATCCGCCCTGTTTTTGAAAATGGTCCCGGAAAGTCCTATGAATACATCCTTGTTCCAGAAAGTGAGGTTGTCGGGACTACAACACCAGTTGAGTAGCGAGACCAGGGTCATAACAAATGCCCTGGAGGTAAGATAGGCCTGTCACAGTAAAAGGGGATAGCCGTAGTGCTGTTTTCCCAATATAATATAAGTATGAGATATCATTTTGGCGCTTTCTTGGCAGCTTTGTTGTTTGTGTCTACTCCTTTTGCTCAGGCAGCAGTCATGCCGAGTGGTGCGTTCATTGTCTCTCCCGTCAAGCAAGAGCTCACGTTGAAGCCTGGGGAAGAAAAGGTGCTGAGTGTCACGCTCTCGAACGGCACTCCTTATCCGCTCTCGATCAGCGGTTCGTATGAGGATATCGCCGCAGCAGAGCAGACTGCTCCCGGTGACAATCCAGTGAAACTTCTTGGTGCGGGCGTATCAAAGGATTCACTTCGTGAGTCGATCAGTTTTCCAAAGACCTCATTCGATCTCCTCTCCGGGAAAGAGATATCCATTCCGATCAGTATCAAACTCTCTTCATCGGTGACCCCCGGCGGGAGATATGGATCGGTGATATGGAGTTTCAAGGTGGCCAACAAGGCTGGTGAAGCCCAACCCGCAAACGTTGCTCTTGAAAGCAGGATTGCATCGCTGTTCTTCGTGCGAGTCGAAGGAGAAACAAAAGAAGAAGGGCAGCTGGTGTCATTCGGAGTTTTCAACGACGAAAAGACGGTCTCCCAGCCCGCAAGCACTACACCACTCCGTTTCCAGTTGTCATTTGAGAACAAAGGGAACGCTCATCTTAACCCCTATGGACGTATCACCATTTCCGGAATGCTTACTGAACCGAAGGTACTAATCGTCGATCCATGGGCAGTGCTCCCTGGTGCGACTCGGATGCGTGAGGTCGATCTGCTTTCCTCGCTTCCTCCTGGCTACTACCGTGCGCACCTTGAACTGAATCGCGGCTACAAAGATATCGTTGATGAGCAAGAAGTAGTGTTCTGGGTGTTGCCGACTGCTCTTGAGTGGGTCATTGGGCTCACCATCTTGATACTCCTCGCGCTGCTTATCCGTCGTTCCTTGGCTCTGTCGAGGCATTCAATCTCTTGAACATGCGAACTTTTTTACCATATCTACTGACAACATTCGTGATATCGATGCTTTTCGGTACTCCATTCGCATTCGCATATGTCGCATCGAGTTCGAATTATCGGATACAGACCGACAGTGTGAACATCGGCGGACTGTTCTCTAGTTCAACATCGTATCGCACGGAAGACACCCTCGGTGAGTCTGGTGTCGGCACATCATCCTCTGTGACCTACTCGATAAAGGCGGGTTACCAGCAGATGCAAGGTGTGTATCTTGCGGTCGCTCCGTCCGGGGACATCACTCTCGCGCCGAACATCCCGGCAACTGGAGGAGGAGCGGCTGATGCACTTGCGACATTCATCGTGACGACCGATAACACTGCCGGATATACCATGAGCATAGTCTCAGCCCAGACACCGGCGCTCAATTCTGGTGCGAACAATTTCCCCGATTATGTTCTTGGTGGTGCGAATCCTGATTTCTCATTCACGACCCCAGCCGCGTCGTCTCGCTTCGGTTTCTCACCAGAAGGTGTCGATATTTTGCAACGCTTCAAGGATAACGGTGCAGCATGCAATATTGGCGCGCTCGACACCGCGAGCGCATGTTGGGATCCACTCTCTACTACACCTGCCTCGATAGCTGGTCGCAGTAGTGCGAACAATCCGTCGGGAACACAAACCGATATTCGCTTCCACGCAGCGTCCGGTGCGTCGAACGTTCAGCCAGCAGGTGCGTATGTCGCAACTGCCACCGTCACCGTGCTTCCTTTGTAAACCATGAAAACGAATCGTATCTGGAAACCTGTCACACTCGCGCTCATGCTGATCGCTGGGCTTTTCTTTGGCGCCTATAGTGCGCTCGCCGCATCGAGTCAGTTCACTATCGGGCTCTCTGTCATCTCTGACTCGATCCCTCCTTCGACCCCGATAGGGTTGACCGCCAATGCGGTGTCATCGGCACAGATCGATCTCTCGTGGACAGCATCGACTGACAATGTCGCCGTCGGGGGGTACGTCATCCGTCGTGGTTTCATCGCGATCGCTACTACCTCTGGGATTACCTATTCGGACACAGGGCTCTCCGCGAGTACAGCTTATGACTATACAGTGCAGGCGTTCGACACGACATTTAATTACTCCGCACTTTCGAGCACGTCGACAGCGACAACCTCTGCACCTTCAGGTGGGGGAGGAGGCGGCGGGCCGGTCGCACCTACCGTGACGGCATTTTCTCCGGTGAACGGAGCGGTCAATGTCTCTCCGACGACGACACTGTCGATCACGATGAGTCAGCTCGTCAATAAAGTTTCCGGGAATATTCTCGTGCGGCGCTACAGTGATAGTGTCGTCGTTGACACCATTGACGTGTCACAGGGGCAAGTGACCATGAACGGTACGATCGTAAACATCGCACTTACCGGGGGACTTGCACAGAACACCCAGTATTATGTCGAGGTACCTGCGGGTTCATTCAGTACGCAATCCGGCGGTAACTTTGCGGGCTTCAGCGGGAATTCAACGTGGAGTTTCACGGTCGTAGATCAGGCCCCTCCGGTCATCTCAGGTGTCACTGCCTCATCAACCTATACAAGCAGTACGATCACGTTCTCCACTGATAAAGCTGCAGTAGCGACCATAGACTACGGTACTTCGACACTATATGGACTCGGATCGGCAAGTGAGGTCGTATATGGCACCAACCATGTCCTCACCCTCACTCCGCTCGCAAGCGGTACGCTTTATTATTTCCGTATCACCACTCACGACGCCGGAAACAATTACAGCGTTCCCTATACCGGTAATTTTTCCACACTGACACCCCCTCCACCTCCGGACACGACTCCTCCCGCGAATCCATCGAATTTCACTGGCAATCCAGGGCTGAATAACATTGCACTCACTTGGACCAATCCGAGCGATGTTGACTTCGCGGCAGTGCGTATCATGAGAAGGACATCAGGGTACCCGACTGATCCGTCCGATGGAATACTTGTCTATGACGGAGCACTTGAAGCATTCGATAACACAGGGCTCGCGACGGGAACAAGATATTATTACACCGCATTCGCACGTGATAACGAGTTCCACTATTCTCCCGGTGCACTTTCCCCTGCGATGACCGCTACGGGGATCATCCCACCCCCACCCCCGCCACCACCCCCACCACCACCTCCTCCACCACCACCTTCAGGGACGCCACCACCTCCTCCACCAGGAGGCACCGGAAATGGTGGTACTTCAACATCAACACCACCTCCACCTCCACCGACTCCGATAGTGATATTCCCTCCAATCACCTCCACGTCGTCGGGACCGTTCGTTGATCTCATCGGCACCGGGACTCCGAGTGCGGTCATCTCGAAACTGTCACTTTCGGATGCTCGCTTCATTCAACTTGGTGAGACGGAAACTCCGCTTTCGATTAAGAACGGAGTAGTGAGATCGAACGGCGATTTTCCGGTAAAAGTCGCCATCGACGTGTACAAGATCCCACAGTCTCTCACGACGATCGCGATAAGCATCGAGGATCCAAAAGGGAAAGGTGCCTCAGTCTCCTATCTTCTTCGTCTCAATCAAGACAAGACGGCTTTTGAGGGTGTTGTGCCGATGTTCGATGCACCGGGAAAGTACAGTTTCACGATCAGTATCCTCGACCATGAACGTCAGGCAATATCACGTTTTGCCGGAATCTTCGATGTGTTCATCCTTCCGAAAGTTCCGAGCATAGTTCCTGCTGAAGTAGCGAAAGTCGTCACGCAGGCGATGACTGCGATCGAAGAGCCAGTCTCGAATGTCGCGCCAATCGCCGCTCCGGTCGGAGTTGCCGCAGGTGCATCACAGGCAGTGTTGCTTGCGACCAATGTCGGATCAGGTTATGACCTCTATCTCTTGCTGCTGAAGTTCATCGGTCTTTTGACTGGGCTCTTCCGTCGAAAACGCAACGAGCCGTGGGGTGTCGTCTATGACTCGGTGACGAAGCGTCCTCTCGATCCGGCATATGTCATTGCACAACTTCGTGAAAGCGCACAGTCGAAGGGGGAGGCGATCACCGATCTCGACGGACGTTTCGGATTCTTCCTTAACCCAGGTGAGTATACAATCGTTGCAAACAAGACCCACTACAAGTTCCCGTCAGATAAGCTCAAAGGACGTTCTCATGATGAGCTGTACGACAATCTCTATTTTGGAGATCCGTTCCAAGTTCGTGAGGGAGGAGTGGTGCAATACAATATTCCGCTTGACCCGGTCGAATTCGACTGGAACGAATATGCAAAGAATCAGGACAAAGTCTTCCAGATCTATTCGAAAAAGAAGAATATCCGCTTATGGGTCTTCAACACGATCTTCTTCTTCGGTCTCATCTTCTCGTTGCTTTCCCTCATCCTGTCATATTCGCTGCTCAATCTTGTCGTGGTGCTCATTTATGGCCTCATTTTCACGTTCCAGGTATTCTGGAGAGTCGCACACCGGCCTACATATATCGTAAACAAGGCAACAGGAAAACGTTTGCCGTTCGCCATCATCAAGGTCTGGCTGCCTGGACTTAATACTGTCGTGAAGAAGACGGTCTCCGATGAGAGCGGAAGATATTATTTCCTTGTTCCTCCCGGGAAATATTACCTTACCGTTGAAGAGAAACTTCCCGACGCAAGTTATAAAGAGATCATGCGCACCGAAGAGATGGATCTCAAGGGAGGCGTGGTGAAGGAAGATATATTCGTGTAGTTCATGAGGCGTCATGCGATCATCGTGGTCGACCTTGGGTTTGGCGATGCAGGGAAAGGCTCGGTCGTCGACGCACTCACAGCGCGGTACAAAGCGCACACGGTTGTACGCTACAACGGCGGCGCACAAGCGGCACATACTGTAGTTACCCCGACCGGGGCAGTCCATACTTTTTCGCAGTGGGGAAGCGGGACTTTCTCTCCCGGAGTCCGTACTTATCTTTCGGAGTATATGTTGGTCGATCCGTTCGCACTCCTCAATGAGGAATTACATCTTCAAAGCGTGGGTGTGTCCGACGGTTTCGCTCGTATGTACATCGATGAGCGTGCCCCCATTGTCACTCCGTTCGCCCGCTCACTCAATAGACTCCGCGAGTACGCAAGAGGTGAAGCGCGACACGGTAGCTGTGGTATGGGGATTGGAGAAACCATGGAAGAAAAATGCGAACTAGGTGAGCTCGTGCTGTACGCGGGAGATATGCGGAACGAAGAACAGCTTCGTGAGAAACTTGATATGCAGCGGATCCGTATGCAAAAAGTCGCTACACAGTTGACCGAAGGACTTTCGCTCGAAGGTGAGATCCTCGATGAATGGAAACTCCTAGCTGCTGAAGATGGTCAGGCGATGACGAATATCATTGCTGTGTGCAGAAGGGTCGCAGAACTGGTCACGATCGTTCCTCGTGCTCAGGTCCATGAGTTTTTCCGTCCAGAAGGTGTGGTCATCTTCGAGGGTGCACAAGGAGTGCTGATTGATCAGGATTTTGGTTTCACACCGTACACGACATGGAGTGATACGACATCGAAAAATGCAAAAAACATTCTCGGGGCATGTGGTTTCGAGGGAGAAGTGAAAGTGATCGGAGTGCTGCGTGGATATGCGGTGAGGCACGGTCCTGGGCCATTCGTTTCGGAAGATCATGGACTCACTCGGAATCTCCCTGACACCCATAATGTGTGGAATGCTTGGCAGAAAGATTTTCGTGTCGGCGTCTTTGATGCGGTAAGCAGTAGATATGCGCTTGCAGTGACTGGTGGTATTGATGTCCTTGCGATCAATTGTCTTGATAGACTCTCAGAGATGACAGAGCTAGTGATTGTGACGCATTACCGAGCGGATGGGTCTATGAACACAGAAGAATTTCTTGAGGGGAGAGATGGAAAGGGATTTCTTCGAGATATCGTGCTGAGTCGCCCCGCGGATCAGAGTCACCAAGAACAGCTCACTTCGTTCCTCAGGCAAGTGGTGCCAGTCAAAACAACATTTGCAACAAGCATGATTGGGGAATTCGTTTCGGCAATTGAGCAGGAACTTGGGGTTTCAGTCGCACTTCTCGGGTACGGGGCATCGAGGGACAAGAAAGAATGGAAACATGAAATTATAGCCTTATAACAGGCTCATTTTGGATATGGTATGATATTTCCATACAATTATCGTACATAATCCACTGATCACCATGGGTAATAATCAATATGCAGCACCTGCTGCAAGTGTCGCTGCGGCTCCGGCATCCGCTCCTCTTGTGTCGACCGAAGGGAATAAGGTTCGCGTTGCGATAAACGGCTTCGGTCGTATCGGACGGGCGTTCTACAAGCTTGCACGTACTCGTCCTGAGTTTGAGATCGTGGCAGTGAATGATCTCGGCGATCTTGAGAACATGGCATATCTTCTCAAATATGATACTGCGTATGGTAAGGCAGATTTCGATATCACGATCGTTCCAGTTGGAGGGGCGGAGGAACCAGGATTCGTCGATAATGGGCGCAAGGTTGTCCTAGTTCAAGAAAAGGATGCCACCAAGCTTCCGTGGGGAAAGTACAACATAGACATTGTCGTCGAGTCGACCGGACTCTTCACTGCATTCGACAAAGCGAAGGTGCATCTCGATGCGGGTGCAAAACGTGTCGTCATCACCGCTCCAGTGAAAGGCGCAGAGGTTCCCGGCATTACCACTGCGACAGTGCTGATGGGAATCAATGATGACAAGCTCGCAACGTGCGTCATGTCATCGAATGCATCATGCACGACGAACGCTGCATCCCCATTGATCCACATTCTCCATGAGAAGATCGGTATCGAGAAAGCGCTCCTAAATACCACCCATGCGATGACTGGTACCCAGCGTGTCGTCGACAGTCCTGGAGGCAAGGATGCTCGCGGTGGTCGTGCTGCATCAGAGAACATGATCCCCGCATCGACCGGTGCGGCGATAGCGGTCACCGAAGCAGTTCCCGATCTCAGGGGTCTCTTCGATGGGATTTCCATTCGTGTTCCGGTCATTGCTGGAAGCATCGCGGACATTACCTTCATTGCGAAGCGCGAGACCAGTACTGAGGAGGTCAATCAGATTCTTCGTGATGCCGCAAAGGACCCGCGCTGGGAGGGTGTCTTCACTGTCACCGAGGAAGATCTCGTCTCATCGGACATTGTCGGCAATCTCCATGGTGCGATCGCAGATCTTCAAATGACCCGAGTTGTCGGTGGCAATCTCGTGAAAGTGATGAGCTGGTATGATAATGAGATGGGTTACACCAATACACTGGTCAAGCATGTGGTCGAGGTTTCGAAACACGTCTAATCTTACGCTGAGAAAAAGGACATGAAGATATATTTTGCAACAGACCACGCTGGATATGAACTCAAGGAAGCGCTCGCCTCGTATGTCGAGAAAGACCTTGGATATACTGTTGCGGACATGGGGGCTCACCAGAACGATCCGAACGATGACTATCCTGATTTCATCCAGCTTGCAGCTCAAGAAGTGTCTCATGATCCGTCCGGTTCACGCGGTATCATCATGGGAGGCTCGGGGCAGGGTGAAGCCATCGTCGCGAATCGCTTCCCGAATGTTCGATGCGCGCTTTACTATGGAGGGCCACTCGACATCATTAAGCTTTCCCGTGAACACAACAATGCAAATATCCTTTCACTAGGCGCGCGCTTTGTCTCATTAGATGAGGCAAAAGCGGCTGTGAAGCTCTGGCTCGAGACGGCATTCGTCGAAGAAGAGCGGCACATGCGCCGCATCAAGAAGGTTGAACAGATATGGCCCTATCGCTAAATATGGTAGAAATCATTCCCGCAATCATGCCGAAGAGTTTCGCCGATCTCGAGAATAAAGCCGAGCGAGTTCGCGGTCTGGTTCCGCTCGCGCAGATCGATGTGATGGACGGAAAATTCGTGAAATCGAAGAGTTGGCCATACATGGAGTCAGCATCGGCGAGTGGTGATCATTTTGACGAACTCAAGTCTCAGGAAGAACTACTTCCATTTTTCGACGAACTCGACTATGAACTCGATCTGATGATCGACGAGCCCGAGAAACATATATACGAATGGTTGCCACTTGGAGCGAGTAGGCTGATCTTCCATATCGAAGCGATCAAAGATATCGAGCTGTTCTTCGCTCACGATATATGGAAAGAGGGAGCACGTGAAATAGGAGGACAGAAGATCATTGAGGTCGGACTTGCGATCACTCCCGGAACTCCGATCGAGGAGATCCTCCCGCACCTCTCGAAGATCGACCTCGTGCAGTGCATGGGTATCGCGAAGATAGGATACCAAGGCGAACCATTCGATGAACGAGTGCTTGAGATGATCAATACCATCCGTGTTGCCGCCCCCAATATGCCGATTTCGGTAGACGGCAGCGTAAATATGGAGACTGTGCCACTTCTTAGAGCGGCAGGCGCGACACGACTCGTGTCCGGATCGGCAGTTTTCGGCGCAGAAGACATCGGGGAGGCGATCGAAGCACTCGGGCAAGCATAAAAGGGCATAACTGGGGATGCAATCTTGCTATATTCCTATAAAATAAGGGATATATGGAGCACCTCTACGATGCGCGGATAAAAGAACTTGAGCTGATTGCCAACGATATTCGTCAGACTATCATCAAGATGCTTGTTGCAGCTGGGTCAGGGCATACGGCAGGCCCACTCGGGATGGCCGATATTTTTACCTTATTGTATTTCCATGCGCTCAGGCACGATCCACAGAATCCTGATTGGCAGGATCGTGACCGTGTCATTCTTTCAAATGGACACATCGCTCCAGTCCTCTACGCGACGATGGCGCATCGTGGCTATTTCGGTGTAAATGAAGCTGAGACGACACTTCGGAAATTCGGATCGCGTCTCCAGGGGCACCCGCACCGTGAATGGCTGCCCGGTATCGAAACATCCTCGGGCCCTTTGGGCTCTGGTCTCTCTCAGGCGGTGGGCATGGCACTGGCTGACAGAATGGATAGAGGCACGCAGTCCAATAGGTTCTACTACTGTCTCCTTGGGGACGGAGAGCTCGATGAAGGACAGAATTGGGAAGCAATTATGCTCGGAGCGAAAGAGAAACTTCACAACCTCATCGCTATCGTCGATCGAAATAATATTCAGATAGACGGCTTCACCGAGGATGTGATGCCGCTTGAACCGCTTCCTGAGAAATGGGCGGCGTTCGGCTGGCATGTGCAGGAGATTGACGGGCATGATATGCAGGCGATCAATCAGGCGATCACCGAAGCGAAAGCGGTCTATAACCGTCCGTCAGCAATCATTGCGCATACGATACCAGGGCGCGGTGTCGAGTTCGCTGAACGTCGATTCGAGTGGCATGGCAATCCGCCAGGGAAGGGTCCTGCTGATGTGGTGCCGAAAGACAAGCAAGGAGAAGTAGCACTCGCAGAACTCAGGACGTTACGAGGAATCATAAAAAGTGAACATCAATAACATGAACCCCGTACCCATCAACCCAAAAGTCTTCGACACCGATGTCGAACAGGCGCCGATCCGCAAGGGATTCGGTGAAGGGCTACTTGAGGCTGGAGAGCGAGATCACAATGTTGTTGCACTCTGTGCCGATCTCACTGAGTCGACACAGATGCACCACTTCGCGAAGAAGTTCCCTGAGCGCTATACCCAGGCAGGTATCGCAGAGCAATCGATGGCGAGTGTCGCGAGCGGTATGGCGGCAATGGGTAAGGTGCCATTCTTCTCTTCTTATGCGATGTTCTCGCCAGGAAGAAACTGGGAACAGATCCGTACGACCATCGCATATAATGACAGTAATTGCAAAATAGTTGGAAGCCATGCTGGTATCTCGGTTGGCCCCGACGGAGGAACTCATCAGGCGGTTGAAGACCTCGCGTTGATGCGTATCATCCCACGCATGACGGTCATCGCTCCCTGCGATTCCATCGAGGCAAAGAAGGCGACACTCGCTGCGGCTGTCTGGCACGGTCCTGTCTATATCCGCCTTGCACGGGAAGCTACCCCAATAGTCACCACGCTTGAGACTCCATTTTCGATAGGGAAGGCAGAGCTATATTTCACACCAAAAGAGGGAATCGAAACGAAGGTAGCGATCCTTGCGACCGGCTCACTTGTTCACAATGCGCTCAAGGCAGCAAAACTGCTCGAAGAGAAAGGAATAGGAGCGAAAGTTTGGAACTTCGCGACTGTGAAGCCGATGGACGAGGAAGCTGTCCTCGAGGCAGCCAAGATCGGCGCGATCGTCACCGTTGAAGAGCATCAGCAGAAAGGCGGATTCGGGAGTGCTGTCGCAGAGTATCTTGCACAGAACAAACCGACCAAGCAGGAATTCGTCGGTGTGAAAGATCTGTTCGGACAGTCAGGTACTCCCGCAGAACTTATCGAACATTATGAGATGGGAATTTCACATATCGCTCTTGCTGCAGAGCGTGTTATCAGTCGTTAGTTCATGAGAAGAAGAGCGCACCAACATTTCCTTGCATACACTCTCGAGCATATTCTCGGTTCGTTCTTCGTTATCTCGGTCGCGATGTTTGTCGGATATGCCGCGTACGCCTCTGACACCGCATCAAGTTCTACTTCGACCGCTTCGACAATGGCGATGAACATTCTCACTCCTCCAGTACTCGGAGTGCCGGAAGTTTCAACGGGTAAAGTCGCGCTTTCATGGACGGGGGTGTCGACGACTGGGACCGTGGCGCAAGGCTTCGCGGTGTATCGAAACGATGTCGTCATCACAAAGGTCACCGTAGGGTCATATATTGATTCATCAGGATTGACTCCTGGACAAAGTTATACCTATTTCATAAAAACGATCGATACGGCAGGGAATATGTCGCTTCCGAGTAACGTCATCACGATCACCATTCCGCTTGCTACGACAGGGGTGACCACAACGACCGGAACAACTTCTGCAGGTACTACCCCTCCACCTGCTCAGGCGACAGTAAGTGCTACTCCTTCGGTGCCCGTGGCACTCAGCCCGGTGACCTTCAGTGTGACCGTTGCTCCCATTGTCGACTGCACGAGCGGTAAACCAATGAACGAAGTCTTCTTCGTCACCTCGGATTTCACCGGCGGGTCATTCCGGGTATCTTCTGACGGTGGGATAAACAACGCTCCGCTTGAGTGGGGAAGATATCCGTTCCCGAACGGGAAATATTCATGGTCCGCCGTCGTGAAGGATGGGTATACGGTGGAGGGTACTGCATCCGGATCCTTCACTCTCGCAGGGGTCTGTGCCCCCGTGTCGTCAACAACAACCATAACGAACACCACTAATGCCTCGCCGTCAGTCTCAGTAACCGCTGACACTTTTCCTCTGAAGTATCCAGAAAGTGCGACCATCATTCCTACTGTTGCGATCGATAATGTCAGAGTCCTTGAAGAAGACACGATCTCCGGTGTCGTTACGTTCAACGTCATTGCTCGCGGGAGTACTCGGACCGTCTTCGTTCTCCAGAATGCTTCGGGGACGAAACAGTATATTGATAAACAGCTCGGTGTCGTGCACAAGGATGGTACCGATGAGTGGTCTACACTTTGGAATACGATGAATATGGAAAACGGCAACTATACGCTTGCCGCGTTGATGGATACGAGTGCCGGAACCATGATCTCAAAGAAGTTCACATTCAACGTCAAGAACGTCGGGATGCAAACAACTGGAGCCGTCGTGAGTAAAAAACCGACACTAAAAGTCTATTTGAACAATATTCCTGTTTCATCCGGAGCGACCCTCTCACCTGATGACACAATAGAGTTTAGAGTAGGAGTTCTCAATGCAAAGAAGGTCAGTTTCTACGCGATGCTTCCGACCGGAACAACGCCCCTCGAGCTCGGCAGCGGAGTGATCGACGATCTGTTATCGGGGAACACTCAGGATGTATGGACAACGACACTCGATGTGAAAAAAGTGAAGACTGGTGCGTATAAGTTGTTCGCCCGAGTACTCTATCTTGACGGTACGGTGGCAGAATCCGCAGCGTTCCCGATCTCAGTCGGACAGATCGTGAGCGGCAATGTCACTACCAGTGTCATTGTCGCAACCGATACAAAGCTGACGGACATCAACACCTTCGCGAGCAAAGAAGAAGTGTTGTCACGAGTGACAGAACCTGCCGCGTGTAACACACCCGAGGAATGCAAGATCTTCTGTGCGAGTGACGCGGCACTCACGAACAGTTGCGTCTCGTTCGCGCGGGTCTCGGTCGGTACAAAAGACACAGCATCCTCACTCGTCGGAGATATATCAGCTCAAAATCTCGACCGAGTACTCGCAGATGTGCGCAAACGTTCAGACATTCCGACGCTCGTCGAAGATGCGGATGATCTGGTCAAGTTCTGTGCTGATCCGAGCCATGTCGATATCTGCGCTAAAATGCTCAGCAAGAACGATCTAGCTACCGAAGAGACCATCAAAGAGAAGAAGAAGTTGCTGCGTGAAGCGAAGGAGGAAGAGGCAAAACTACTCACTCAACGTACCGGTGCACGCGCCTTCCTCGACAGTGACGGGGACAAGCTCTCTGATTATGATGAAGTGAATATCTATCACACCGAACCCTCTGTCGCGGATACCGACCATGATGGCATCCCGGACGGTACCGAGATCGAAGACCATACTAATCCGCACGGAAATAACGAAAATACAGCAAGGAGCTCGACGAGCTCGGTGAGTGGTGAAGAAGGAGTGACTTTCGAAGACCCGCTTTTGACCGGAGTCGAGAAGAAAGAACTGCTCACTGTCACCAATATCCAAGTGGCTGAAGTAGGCAGCGGAGAGAGCGGAACAAGTACCGCAAAGAAACTTTTCCTTGCCGGGCGGGCACTTCCGAATAGCTATGTCACACTCTATATCTTTTCGACGCCTATCATCGTTACCATCAAGGCTGATGCAAGAGGAGCATGGACATACACACTCGATAAAGAACTTCCAGACGGTTCTCATCAGGCGGTCTCTGCGATAACTGATGAAGGAGGGCACATCCTCGCAAAATCCGAGCCGCTCCCGTTCGTGAAGGTAGCGGCAGCAGTCTCGGTCGGGTCGAACGCACTCTTACCGTCGAACGAAACCCCGGGATTCTTCACCGGCGCATCACTGTATGCTTTCATTGCCATCCTGGTCGGACTCATCGGAGTGGCATTCTCGATCATCGGTTTCATGGTAAAGGGGAAAGTGGAGCAAGATGCACCACTCTTTCCTCCGACACCGAAATAATCCCGAAGCATGAAACGATTCACAGATCTCTTTTCGCGCGGCATCGATTTCGTGCGTAACAATCCGCAGATCATGTACACGCTTTTTCTCGTGTTCGCGATCCCGCTCGCATTCTTTTTTTCGAGCGATCAGTTCCTCCGGGTCGCGCGTGAGAATCAGGATCGCCTCGAGCAGTCACGGGTCGCGCTCTTGGAAGATGTTTTTGCTGCATTCATCCCTGGCGTAGCGAACGAGGATGACCTGCTTTCCAAGATCAAAAAAATCACGAAGGAAAACGAAACGATCAATTCGATCGATGTCATCGTAGCGGCGTCTTCAAGTGATGGATATCGATTATATGCTTCCCTTGAAAAGGGAACCTCGTCAGACGCGTATATCCCGGATCAAATCGCAATGAATCTGCTCCGCTTTGCGAAAGGTGATCAGGATCAGTCATTCGCCATGGCATATTCTGATGACCTCGGAAGGCACTGGCGGAGCGCACGGTCGCTCGGCAGTGTCGGCGGGAATGAGGGTTATGTGCTTGTCGATGTCTCGATGGCACAGTCAGATGCTGTGTCTCGGAAGAACATCCAGAAAGCATATGTCTTATTGGTGCTCATCATTTTGATGATCATCGTGCTACTTGCCAGACAGGCTCGGATCATCGATTACTCTGTACTCTATCGAAGACTCAAGGAGGTCGATCAAATGAAGGACGACTTCGTCTCGATGGCCGCCCATGAACTCCGCTCACCGCTCACCGTGATTCGGGGTTATGTCGAGATGCTCGGTGAAGGAGAAGGACTCAAAGATGCTGGAAGGATACATTTGCGCAACATCGACCAAGCTGCGGTGCGATTAAGTGGACTCATCGGTGATATCCTCGATGTTGCAAAGCTTCAGGAGGGGAGGATGTCGTTCAATCCTACTTCTTTCGATCCCGACACGGTCGTCGCGAGTGTCGTAGATGGCTATCAGCAGCCTGCATCGGCAAAGGGCCTTACACTCACACTCGCGAATGAGGCGCAAACGATCATCTCTGTCGATCAAGACCGTTTTCGACAAGTTGTGACCAATCTGGTCGGAAACGCTGTGAAATATACCGGAGTGGGGTCGGTACGTGTCAGTACAAAGAAAGAAAACGGAAGATATATCCTCCGTGTATCAGATACCGGATTCGGTATCTCTGCCGAACATCAGAAGCATCTGTTCGAGAAATTCTATCGGGTGAAGAGTGAGGAGACAGCCCGTATCGAAGGTACTGGTCTCGGACTATGGATCACGCTCACAATGGTGCATGCGATGAACGGGGATATCTCGGTCGAATCGATCGAAGGGAAAGGTTCTGATTTCATTGTCAGCTTCAAGGCGGAAGAGTAGGATACGGGGATGAAAGACATCGCACGCATCCCGCGTAGTTTCGTCTATGCCTGGAAGGGGTTACGGCACGCATATCGAGCAGATAAGAGTTTCCGGCTAGAGATCCGCATCGGGCTTCCGGTCTATATCCTACTCGGCTTTCTGCTCTACCCGCTCTCAGCGTCCGAGTTCATTTTCTTTGTGCTTTCGTACGCACTGATCCTCACTGTCGAACTCGTGAACACTGCGTTCGAGAAAATGCTCGACAAGGTACACCCAGAGGAGCATGAATTGATCGCGAAGAGCAAGGACATCGCTTCGGCCGCAGTACTCATCGCGTTCCTGTTTGCGGTGTTCGTGAACGGAGTACTTTTTTACACACACTTCTTCGCACATTCATACTTCTTCCTTGGAGGGATGTTTGCATAAGCATATAAAAACACTCCGCAATGCGGAGTGTTTTTATGAGAGAGAACACTAGACCGATAGTTCCGTGACGTGATAGTCAGCTGGGCCTTCCGCAAGGTACTTCTCGAGGGCATCTTTTGTGAGAAGACCTTCTTGTGCGCCGACATATTGTACGACGGACATAGAGTTGATCGGACCCCACTGGAGTGCGGTCTCGATCGGCAGTCCGAGTGCGAGAGCGACGGTGATCGTTGATGCGCATGCATCACCCGCGCCGGTGCGCTCATACGGAGGTTTCGGGTCAGGGTACGGAGGCATGAAGAAACTCTTCCCGCTGTATGAATCGTACGCATATGCTCCCTTCGGGCCGTCAGTGATGACGGAGATCTTCGGTCCGAGCGCGCTCATCATCTTGCCGAGTTGTTCTGAAGCGACCTTGTTCTCACCGAGAATAAGACGAGCTTCTTCGACATTGCAGAAAAAGATCTCTGTATGTGCGTAGAGATCCTTGAGCGCCTCCTTGCCAAGCTTGATCTGGAATGTACCGGGTTGGAATGCAAGTTTCACCGTGGGGTGTGCCTTAAGGTATTCTGCTATCTCAAGATGATAGGGAAGTGAGTTGTCACCGACTGAACTGAAATACAGCCATTTCGGATTCCCGACCCCAGGTAGTTTATAGTCATACGTCTCATGCTTGATGAGGATGGTGCGCTCGGCATTGTGCCAGAGAACATAATGAAAGTTGGTGAGTTTGTCAGAATGTGTCTTCACGAAGTTGGTCGAGACGTTATTCTTCTTGAGCTCATCCGTCACTGCGACCCCGCGGTCGTCGCCGCCAACATCCGCGACAAGTGCCGCCTTGAGTCCGAGGCGAGATGCAGAGACTGCCGCGTTCGCGGCATTCCCGACTCCAGCGAGAATGACATGGAAATCGTAGGGGATCTTCGCGCCGTTCACAAAGCAGAGCTCTTCATCGACGACACCCTCGGCGCTTTCGGTTCGCATGACGCTTGCCTGACTGATACGGATGAAGTCGTCTATGACGGTGTCTCCGATCGCAACAAAATCAAATTCTTGGTCCATATAATTGTGTATTTATAACTTGCAGCCATTATAGCATGGCGATGATCTCCAATAGTGATTTGTCCCCGCATGCGAGCGATACTATTTGTGCACGGATAATACCTTTTTGGTACAATATGCAGTATATGAACACTACATTACTTGAAACAACTGCTCGCGCCCTCGTCGCTCCGGGCAAAGGCATTCTTGCCGCTGATGAGTCGAACGCAAGCGCGAACAAGCGTTTCGTGCTTGTCGGAGTCGAAGAAACAGAAGAGAATCGTCGCATCTATCGCCAACTCTTACTCACGACACCGAAGGCGAAAGAAGCCATTTCTGGAGTCATTTTCTACGACGAAACATTCTGGCAAGCGGGGGATGACGGCAAGCCGTTCCATCAGTACTGCAGTGAGAACGGCATCCTTCCTGGGATCAAGGTCGATGAAGGTCTGGTCGACCTTCCCGGTTTCCCGAACGAGAAACTCACCAAGGGACTCGACGGACTTCCTCCTCGTATGGAGAAGTATCGTGATGCCGGCGCAAAATTCGCCAAGTGGCGTTCCGTCATCACTATCGGAGAAGGCATTCCGACCAATGAATGTATCAACGCCAATGTATTCGTACTCGCACGGTACGCACGGATCTGCCAGGACTACGATATCGTTCCGATCGTCGAGCCGGAAGTGTTATTCGACGGAACACACACCAAAGAGCGATGCGAAGAAGTGACCGACAAGGTATATACCGCACTTTTCCTTGCGATGCGTGCATATCGTGTACACCTTCCGGGGGCGATCCTCAAGACCGGTATGGTGCTTCCCGGTAAGGATTCAGGGGTACTTTCGGAGCCGATGATTGTCGCGGAGCAGACGGTACGCGCGCTGCATACCTTCGTGCCGAAAGATCTCGGTGGTGTGGTGTTCCTTTCCGGCGGGCAGACTCCGTCCGCATCGTTCCTCAACCTCGACGCGATCGCGAAGAAAGGCCCGCATCCGTGGGGAGTGACCTTCTCGTATTCACGTGCACTGCAGGATCCCGTACTCAAGTATTGGGCAAGTCATCGCGACGATATCAAGGGGGCGCAGGAGATTTTCTCACACCAGCTTTCGATCGCGGTCGATTCGACCAAGGGGCAGCTTAATGCTGAATCACTTGGCGGTGACTTCGTATCGACAAGTCAGGACCTGTAGAACAAGCACTCTGCATCACCCTAAGCTCCCATCCAATTTCGCCAACATACTACAAGTACGTCTTTTGGGTTGGGTTCCGGACGCTCTCACACCCAAGCCTCTTCAGTAAATCGTACACATGCTGCATTCCAGATATTTCCGACCCAAAATCCAGAGAAATGCAGGAGGATTGGGGGAAGTTTCCTTGAGCAGGGGAAAGTGGTATTCTCTACATATACAACAAGTCTTTTTGTTATTCGCTTAAATCTTAGACTATGAAAAGAACAGGAACGATCATCGGCTTCGCACTTTTGCTCGGGCTTTCACTCCCGACCGGAGTGGTGTTTGCCGCAGCAACGGACTATACGAATTACTGGACAATGGACGAAGGCACCGGACGCAGCGTGAATGATAGTGTCGGAGGACAGAACGGCGTCATGACTGGCTCGTCGACCGGCTTTGGTTGGGCAACTGGTAAGGTCGGCACTGCCATCGGTATGGACGGCACCATGGGCACCGGTGTTGCTCTCCCGAACGGATTTCTGCGGGGAAGTCAGGGAACGATATCCCTCTGGCTTGATGCACAGTCGCTCACCGATCAGAATGTCATCTTCTCTGGAAAGTCGACGTCAGACAACAACATCTACGCAGCACTGCTTGTCGACCACGATGGACGTGTGACGTTCCAACTGCGTGATACGACAAGCGGAAATGACCGCAAAGCACAGGGGGCGAAACTGCTCAATAAGAACGAGTGGTACAATGTCGTCTTCACCGCGAATGGACAGACCTATCGTGTCTATGTGAACGGCGAGGAGGTGACGGTTGCAGGCGACAATCTCGGAAAATGGTACCCGGATATCACCAATCATACATTCTCGTATCGTATCGGTATGATCGATGCGAACCCCTTGTCCGGTTCATGGAACGGATACCTCGATGACCTTCGCATTTACTCGCGTGCGCTTTCGCTCGATGAGGTGAAAGATCTCTACAGCACCACCAACGCACAGCGTCCGACCAACCCTGCAGGAGTCGCACCTAAGGTCACACTCACTGTTTCAGAAGACCACATTCCGTTTGGCGGTTCAGTCGCATTGATGTGGAATTCAGTGAATACCGACTCATGTACATTCAGCGGTGCATACAATGGTTCGGTCGCAACGACCGGCTCGATGGTGTTCACAAAGCTTGCCGCAGATTCGCGCTACAGTCTTTCTTGCGGGAATGCGAAATATGGGAATGATGTCGCGAACGTCAATGTATTCGTCGGCGCTACCGGCGTAGCAACGTCGTCCGTTGTTGTGGTACCGCTTCCTCCCGTCACTCCTTCAGAGGGAGGAACAGTGTATGCGCGCAACCTGACCGTCGGGTCTCGTGGTGCAGATGTTACCGCGCTCCAAAATCACCTTATCGCGAAAGGCTATCTTGCCTCGACAGCAACCGGGTATTTCGGCGGTCTCACCAAGTCAGCACTCGTGAAGCTGCAGAAAGAAATGGGTCTGCCCTCAACCGGATACTTCGGCCCGATGACCCGTGGCGCACTCAATAAGTAGCTAAAAGATTGCGGGAATATTCCACGCGCTGAAATGCCCACAAGTTGCGACTTGAGGGCATTTCTGTTAGTCTGAGACCCATTAACTATTAATTTCAGGATTATGATAACGCTCAAAGCAGTCAAACGAGACGTGAAAGTAAGTCCGAAATCGATCCGCAGAAACGGGGAAATCCCGGCGGTCTATTACGGATTCGGAAAAGCTTCAACGACGGTCACCGTCAATAAGCTTGAATTTAAAAAGGTATACGCTGAGGCAGGTGAGTCGACCATCATCACCCTTGAGACACCGGAAGGGAAGCTCGAGGCGCTCATCCATGATGTCGCAAGAGACGTCGTGACAGGTGAGCCTGTGCACATCGACTTCTATATCGCATCGAAGGATCACAAGATGCAGGTCTATGTACCGGTCGAGTTCATCGGCACTTCGCCGGCGGAGAAGCTCGGTGCAGTGGTCACAAAGATCATGCACGAAGTGCACATCGAAGCGCTTCCTGCGAAGCTCCCGAATCACATCACCGTCGACCTTGCAGCACTCGTTGAGGTGAACAGTCACATCACTGTTGGTGATCTCAATCTTGGGGACGGCGTACATGTGCTCACCCCGCTCACTGAGGTCATCGCGCTCGTCGCTATCCCCGGTGCGCCGAAGGAGGATGAGACAGCTCCCGCTCCTGACCTCTCAGCCATCGAGGTAGAGAAGAAAGGCAAGAAAGAGGAGGAAGAAACAGAGGAAGCAGCGAAGTAATCTGTCAGTCGCCATAAGAAAAATCACCCTGATGGGTGATTTTTCTTATGGCGGGGGGAAATCGCCTTTGGATGTCATATATATGCGGTATAATTGTTCTCATAGCATGGGTACACTTACTTCGAAGAGCGCATGGCTTCGGCCAGCTACGATTTTCCTCACGTTCACAGTCCTTTTTTCCATAGGAGGGACGGTTTTGGCGCAAACGGCGTCGAGCACACCGCCAGCTGCGCCAGTCGACAAGGAAGCGCTGCTCCAGCAGCAGCTCGATGATATCAACCTTGAGATCAAAGGACTCAATAACACCATCGGTGGGCTACAAGGACAAGGAAAGACACTCAATGGTGATATCAAGCTCCTCAACGCGAATATCGAAAAGGCAACACTCAATATTAAGGCGAAGAATCTGCAGATCTCACAGCTCTCTCAGGGGATCACTGAGAAATCACGTACCGTCCGTACGCTCTCACAGAAACTCGAGGCGGAGCGACAGTCGCTGGCACAGCTGATACGGAAGACCAATGAGCTCGACCAGGCGTCACTTACCGAGATGCTCTTTTCGAACGAAGATCTCTCGAGTTTCTTCCTCGATCTCGATTCATTCGACGCACTACGTGCCGGACTCAAGAATTCCTCTGATGCGCTCAAGAGTGCAAAATCAGAGACTGAGGCCGCTCAAGCTGCGCTCGAGGAGAAACAACAAAAAGAGATGGATGCAAAAGCAGAACTCCAACGCAATAAGCAGCTGGTGGAGTCCAATCAGGCCGAGAAGAAACGGCTCCTGTCGATCACAACGAACAAAGAACGGGAATATCAGAAGGTGCTTGCGGACCGAAAGAAGAAAGCCGCGGAGATCCGCGCTGCACTGTTCGCGCTTCGTGATTCGGGCGAGATCAATTTCGGAAAAGCGCTCGATTATGCGAATCTCGTCTCTGCGAAGACCGGCATCCGCCCGGCATTCCTCCTTGCCGTGTTCATGCAGGAATCGAGCTTCGGAAAGAATCAGGGTTCATGCTATCTCAAAGACAAATCGACCGGCTCAGGTATCGGTGTACGCTCCGGAAGCACGATCGCAAAAGTGATGAATCCTTCTCGTGATGTTCCACCATTCCTGAAGATCACCGCTGCGCTCGGGAAGGATCCATACAACACGTTGGTGTCATGTCCTCAGGAAGTGGGGTGGGGAGGTGCGATGGGAGCAGCACAGTTCATTCCTTCAACATGGGAAATGATCTCGGGGCGTATCACGTCGGCGCTTGGCACCGATGCGGCAGACCCGTGGAGTGCCCGCGATGCGTTCATGGCGGCAGGGATTTATCTCACTGATATCGGAGCGGTGTCCGGTAGCTATAGTGCGGAGCGCGACGCAGCATGTCGCTATTTCTCAGGCAGTAAATGCAGCAAGTCGAGCTGGGCGAGAACGTATGGGGATCAGGTGATGGCGAAGGCTGCGAACATCCAGACCACCATGATCGACCCACTACAGAATACGTAATTTGAGCGCATCGCTCGGTTTTCCCTCGGCGGGTTTGGAGGCAGTACTATCAGTACAGCTTCGCAAACACCGCCTCAGTCCAAACCTTCGCACTGCATCTCAAATAACGTATTCTGGAATTTCAATTTTGCAAAAATATTTTTGGTAAGAAAAAAGGCGGCCCGGGTGGGCCGCCTTGATGGCGCGCTGAAAAGGTTCAGCTGCGGAGATCGCGTCGGAAGTTGATCAGGTCGGAGAAGAACCGGCCGATCTTGTACCAACGCGTCGCCTTGAGCGCGATGAGCTCCTTGAGCGCCGAGCGGGTGAAGACGATCTTGTCCTGCAGGTCGCGGTAGCGGTTGTCGGTCGAATTGCCTTGCCAGACATGCTCGGTGCGGCCTTCGAGGTACAACAGGATGCCGTCCATCACCGACTTCTGCTCGACATTGAGTGACTCTGCGGTCACGAGCGCCTTGGTGAGGCGCTGCACTTCACCGCTGAGCATGCGGTTGGTGCCCTCGACTCCGGCCGCCGCGATCTCGGTCAGCTCCAGGATGGTCTGCTCTCGGCCGGCCGGGGTGATCTCGCCACGGCGGATCTTCCGGATCGTCTCTTTGATCTTCGCCAAGGTCGGAGCACGGACGGTCATCTCACGGTGGAGCACCCGTTCGTGGTTCACGATCTTGCGGCTGACAACGAGACGGACCTCGGGATCGCCGACGTCGTAATTACCGGTCTGGAGGACCTCGTCACTGAACACAGCTGTGAACACTGGCATGTCGACCTCGATCTTGGCAGAAAACCACTCGATGTCATCCGCGAGGTCATCGCGAATGACGAGATCGGGCTCTTGGAACAGGTCATGTTCAATCCGGATGTAATTGCCACGCGCTTCGGTGCCAACGTCCAGGTCGGTCGGTGCGTGGACTCGACACGTGCCATTGAGGCTGAGTGTGATGCGCGCCTCTTTCTTGAGGAAGCAGAAAATGGACATGAGATTTCCTTCACAATATCGCCTTGTACGCCAACTCTTCGTTGGTCGCTCCGGTCGATCTGTTTCAAAGAACGGGCGAGGTGAGTCGCCCACGAGTGTCACCGTGCGTAGGCAAAGTAACATGAACATTATAGCACAAAATAGACTATATAGTCAAATATGGAGGAGAAGTCATTGAGCATCTTTGGAAAATAGGGAACTTCGCGTTCTGGGTATACAGCATCGAAATTGATATATAATTAACAATATGAATATTCATCCACTGTTCGTGCATTTTCCGCTGGCGTTACTCTCGCTCTACGCGCTTATGGTGCTCGTGCCCATTCGAGTTTCGTCGAAGTTCGCCTGGTGGGGAGGAGCAGCATCCTTCCTGTCGGTATTCGGTTGGCTTTCCACTCTTCCGACCGCAGTGGCAGGAGGTATCGCGGAAGAACTGGTCAAAGGGAAAGTCGACCCTGCGCTGATCGAGATGCATGCGAGTTTCGCCGGAAGCGTCATCTTCATCTTCTTCATTTTCTTTTCCGCCAATGTGGTACGAAGCGCAAAAGAGCGCGGCTGGGGGGATCGCATCGTTTCGGGGAATGCACTCCTTCAAAAGATATGGGTCATGAAACAGAAGGGAGCGCGGCTTGTCCTCGACACATCCCTCAGCAAGTTGCTTGCACTAGCTGGGCTGATCGCGATCACTATTACCGGGGCACTCGGCGCGGCGATCGTGTACGGTCTAGGCTTCGATCCATTCGTGGACTTGGTTTACAAGACATTCATGTAACACGTGTTTCTTGCAAAGTGAGGGAAGAGCGGGTAGGGTACAGCACGGAACGATTCTTCAACATCGAACAACGGAGGTGAAATGACCATTACACAAGCGGTGATCGAGTTCATGACCAACACCCTCAAGCAGAGCGGCCTCATCGTGATGACGCCGCGTGAGTTCCTGCTCGCGCTACTTCGCCCCGGACACGACTGTCGCGACGGTTGGGTCAGTGCTGAGCGCATCGAAGCGGAATTCGTCCGCTACGGACTCTTGTCTGAACAGGCCAGGGTACTGCTCGAGACGCTGCAACAGGAAAGCGTGATCGATTTCTGCCTGATACAGAAAGATGGGGTGGGCACCCCGAGCTACCGCCGCAAGCTCAGGCCAGGCAGGTAAAGCCTCCAAGTAAGGCCGGTCCGATCGGACCGGCCTTTCATCGTTTTGGGGGAATCTTGCCAAAAATAGGGGTGTTTGGTAGAGTAGACCCCTATGAAGACAGCTATCCACCCAAAGTATCACCTTGTGCAGGCGACCTGTGAGTCGTGCGGCGCAGTAGCAACTGTCGGATCGACTATGGACACCGTTACCATGGAAATCTGCTCACAGTGCCATCCGCTCTTCACCGGTCTCGAGAAGTCACTCGATCAAGGAGGACGCGTCGAGAAGTTCCGCGCACGCGCGGCTTCGGCAGCTCCCAAGAAAGCGAAGAAATAACGACCGCAACAAAAAACCGCTGGCAATGCCGCGCGGTTTTTTGTTGCTAGACTTCTAGAACTCGCGCCCTGCTTGATCTTCCTTCGGCCAGCTCGACAATGTATAAGCATACATCCTACGAGTATGCCCTCAGAACAGATCTGCGCATTGCATCGAATTCTGTAAGTCTTCATAATACCTGTATGGACCTCACTAAGTTTAAAGAAAATTACAAGACCAAATATCTCGCTGATGAGTATGAGCGTCTTTCTACTGCAGTCGAGGAACTCAAGTCGATGATCTCGGGCGATCCTGAAATGGATGCGATGGTGCAAGGTGATATTTCCATGAACGAGAGCTCGATGGCGGAGATGATGGCGAAGATGGAACAGATACTCAAGGAAGATGTCGAAGTCGAAGAGAAGCCGAAAGAAGTGATCCTCGAAGTGCGTGCGGGAGTCGGCGGGGAAGAAGCGGCAATCTTTGCTCTTGATCTCGCACAAATGTATGAGCGTTTTGCAAAAGCGCGAGGATGGAATTTCCGCGCAGTCGACGATTCGCAGAGTGAGATGGGTGGGTATAAGGAAGCATCATTCGAGATCGATGGCAGTGATGTCTGGGACCTTCTTCGCTACGAGACCGGAGTGCACCGCATCCAGCGAATTCCTGCGACTGAAAAATCCGGACGCATCCATACATCTACCGCTGCGGTGGTGATCCTTCCCATTCGCAAGAAGAGCACCGTGGTCATCAATCAGGCCGACCTCGACATGAGCTATACTCGTTCGGGGGGTGCGGGAGGACAGAATGTGAACAAAGTGGAGACTGCGGTACATCTCGTACATAAACCGACCGGTATCCATGTGCACTGCTCGGTCGAACGCTCACAGCTGAAGAACCGTGAGAAGGCGATGGCGATCCTTGTTGCAAAACTCGAACAATTGAATGATGAAGAGGAATTGAAGAAGAATGCAGATGCGCGCTCTGCTATCGGCACCGGCGACCGCTCCGAGAAGATCCGCACCTACAATGTGCCGCAAAACCGCGTCACTGATCATCGTATCAAGGAGTCATGGCACAATATCGAAGGGATATTCCAGGGAGACATCGGAGACATGGTCACCACCATCCGCGACCGGGCAGCGAGTGGGGAAATGGGGGCAGCAGATGAGGGAGATGACGACTAGTCCTAAAAACCCATAAAAGCCTTGCCAAAAGCGCTATTTCTTGCCGAAGTGGGGCTTTTTTGCTAATATCACCGAGTTATATTAATAGTTTGAGGATAGAAAAATGACTGAAAACAATACCGTAATCGATGCAATGTTCAATGTCGGCGCTCACTTCGGGTATTCCCGAGCTCGCCGTCATGCCTCTGTGCGCTCACACCTGTTCGGTGCAAAGAACGGGGTGGATATTATTAATCTTGAAGAGACCGCAAAGATGCTCGCCGCAGCAGAGGAGCGCATTCGCGAACTCGGAAAGCTCGGGAAGCCCGTCGTCTTCGTCGGCACCAAGATGGAGGTTCGCCCTCTCGTCGAGGCAGCAGCGAAGTCACTCAATCAGCCCTACGTCACAGAGCGTTGGGTCGGCGGCATGCTCACCAACTGGCCGGAGATCAAGAAGCGCACCGCGCGTCTCAAGGAACTCTCGGACAAGTTCTCAAAGGGTGAGCTCGAGAAGTACACCAAGAAGGAACGCCTTTTGTTCGAGCGTGAAATGGCAAAGCTCCAGACCGAGTTCGGAGGTATCGCCGCTCTTGAAGGAACTCCCGCAGCACTCGTCATCGTCGACCCTCGCGAAGAGCACATCGCTGTGCTCGAGGCGATCAAGATGAAGGTGGAGATCATTGCGCTTCTCAACACCGACTGCAACAAGAACGAGATCACATATCCGATCCTTGCGAATGATTCGGCACTCGAGAGTGTGAAGTATTTCCTCGCACAGCTTGGTGCAGCATTCACTCAGGGCGTGAAGTCTCGCGCATAAACTTGCCTGTTCGGCTACCTCCTTCGTTGCCAGCGTCATGAATCTCCTCAACGTACTCGAAGTACGTCTCGGAGATATCATTCCTCGGCGCCTCGGATATCATCCGAACAACCAAGTTTAAAGATTCAAAATGGAATTCTTTGTAAGTTAATTGAAACAACAATATGGAAATCAGCATGGATCAGATCAAAGCACTTCGTGATGAGACCGGCGTTGCAGTAATGCAGTGCAAGAAGGCGCTCGAGGATGCAGGAGGAGACATGGAGAAGGCCCGCATGATGCTTCGCAAGAAGTCTGGTGAGATCGCCGCAAAGAAAGGCGACAGAACCTTGGCTGCCGGAGTCGTACAGGCATACATTCATGCCAACGGTAGTGTCGGTGCCATCGTCGAACTTTCCTGTGAGACCGATTTCGTCGCAAAGAACGAAGAGTTCAAGAAGCTCGCATATGAGATCGCGATGCATGTCGCCGCGATCAATCCGAAATTCCGCACTGTCGAGGATATTACGGAGGAGGATAAAGAGAAGGCAAGGGCATTCTTTGCTGAGGAGGTAGAGAAGACCATGAAGGGTAAGCCGAAAGAGATCCAGGATAAGGCACTTCAGGGAAAACTCGACACATTCTTCGGCGAGCAGGTGCTGATGAAGCAGCCGTACGTGAAGGACCCGAACATCACCATCGAAGGACTCATCACGAATGCAGTCCAGAAATTCGGCGAAAAGACCGAAGTAACCCGTTTTTCCCGCCTCGCGGTAGGGAAGGCATAGTTCCCAAAGGTCACGCGCGGTATAATTACCCTTATGTCACTTCTCACTATCACATGGCTTCTCTCGCTTGCGACACTCGTCGTGATCACGCTCTATGCGTTCCGTCGTGCACGCTCCGCTCCAGCCCCACGCTATGTTCCGCACGATCTCGGAGAATTCATCCATGAGGCTCTCACGCATATGGTCGGCGGGGTATCGAACACTCTCGGGACTGCGCAGCCGCATGCGAGGCGTGTCAGTGCATACGTCGTCTCGGTGAGTAAGTGGGGTCACGATGTGTTCATCGATCGTGTCTTCGGCAAGACTGCACTCGCGCCCGGCAAGACCGCATCGTTCTTCCTGAAATACATCGCGGAGCATAAAGAGGAAGTGAAGGGTAGTCAGGAGCAGAAGGCGGGACTACAGAAGTAAATGAGAGACAAGAAAAGCACCATATCGTGGTGCTTTTCGTTTAGGGTAGTGGGCTTGGTCAGGAGTCACTAAGTCTTTTGCGGACAAAAGCCTAAGTGCTCACGACCTTAGCTCGTCCGTTTCATCAGAATGAAACAGGACTGCGCTTTTCAAGCCCGACCGCAAGGCAAGCAGTTGCCTTGCTCTTCCGGCTCCAAAGAAAAAATCCCCACGAGGGGATTTTTTCTTTGGAGCCGGAAGTCGGGCTTGAACCGACGACCTACGGTTTACAAAACCGTTGCTCTACCAACTGAGCTATTCCGGCTTATCTCGACTGCAAAAACTTCTCGTTTCAGCAATTCAAAGATAATACGTTATTTATGTCATAAAGCAAGGAATTGATTTGTGTAACAAGGAAGAACACATATAATTCACTTATTGTGAAAGAAAATAATGCAAAGAGTGTAGCGACATGTAAAGAGTGCAAATACATCTTTCTCGGGGCATTTGCGGTACTCATCGGATTCTTTGTCGTCACATTCCTTTTGCGAGATGAAAGTGTAACGAGTTCGCTCTCCGGGAATACGACAATCACCGTTCCGGCAGCGACTTCCAGTCCTTGAATTCCCAACATTTTTTCAAATAATGCAAGTCGTTCTGATGCGTGCCTTTGGAGCGATATTCCCATATAATGGCAGAATGCATATGAGAGAAAAACTCGGCATCGACGTCACCATGCCAGGGAGTGCCCCGGAGCGCGGACACCTGCACCCCGTCACAGTCATGATGCGCGCGATCGCCACAACATTCGGTGATATGGGCTTTACCATAGCAGACGGCCCGGAGATCGAGACTGAGCATTACAATTTCGATTCACTCAACATCCCGAAAGACCACCCCGCACGCGATATGTGGGACACTTTCTGGCTGAAGGACAAGAAGGGTCTCGAACGACTACTCTTGCGTACGCACACCTCACCGGTGCAAATCAGGCACATGGAGAAGCATGCACCACCGATCGCGATCATCGCTCCCGGAAAAGTGTATCGCTACGAGGCCACCGATGCGACTCATGAGACTCAGTTCTATCAGTTCGAAGGGCTCATGATCGGGAAGGATGTCTCGCTCGCGAACCTCAAAGGGGTACTCCTCGCATTTTGCGAAAAACTCTTCGATCGCAAGATGGAGATCCGTTTCCGTCCAAGCTATTTCCCGTTCACTGAACCCTCTGTTGAGATTGATATCGGTTGGACCGATGAGCATGGCAAGGTAGAGAAGTGGATCGAGGTAATGGGCGCAGGTATGGTCCATCCGAAGGTGCTCGAAGGTTGCGGTATCGATTCAAAGAAGTGGCAAGGTTTCGCGTTCGGCGGTGGCGTTGATCGTTTCGTGATGCTCAAATGGGGGATCCCTGATGTGCGCACGCTCTATACCGGTGACCTTCGTGTTATCAAACAATTCCCAACGATATGATCGTTTCTTATAACCTCCTTCAGACCTACTTCTCGAAGAAACTTCCAAAGCCTGATGCACTTGCGGAAGCGCTTACGTTCCATGCGTTCGAGATCGAAGGGATCGAGAAGAAAAACAATGACCACGCGATCGATGTGAAGGTGCTTCCGAATCGCGCACATGACTGCCTCTCGCATCACGGTATCGCTCGTGAGGTGAGCGCGATACTGAACATTCCGCTTGAGAAACTTCCAAAGGCGAAATATCCAAAAAGCAATCCGAAGACGAAGAAGGTCACGATCGAGGTGAAGGATCCGCGCGCGCTCCGCTATGAGGCGCTAGTGATCGAGAACGTGAAGGTGGGGCCTTCGCCAATGTGGCTGCGTGCGCACCTTGAGAATCTCGGGCAGCGCTCTGTGAGTAACGTCGTCGATGCGACCAACTACGTAATGTTCCTTCTTGGTCAGCCGCTCCATGCATTCGACTATGACAAGCTTAAGCATGCGAAGATCATCGTTCGCCCAGGTAAGGCGGGAGAGAAGATGACGACTCTCGACGGGAAAGATGTCGTGCTTGATCCCGATGTGATGGTGATCGCAGACGCGAGCGGCGTCTTGGGTATCGCCGGAGTGAAGGGTGGCACAAGCGCGGAGATCGATGAGAAGACAACGAACATCGTACTCGAAGCAGCCAATTTTGACGCAGAGTCGATCCGACGTACTTCACAGCGACTCTCCATCAAGACCGATGCATCGAAACGGTTCGAGTCGGGTATCACCCCGGCACTTACCGAGGATGCACTGATGATGGTTGCGCACCTCATTCTTGATGTCGCGAAGACAGAAGAGAGTCGCGTCGGAACACCACTCGATAAATATCCCAAGAAGCAGAAGAAGGTGAACGTCGGAGTGACGCTTCATGAGATCTGTCACATCCTCGGTGCTGATTTTTCCGAGAAAGAAGTCGAGGGGGTATGGAAGCGTCTTTCGCTTCCGTTCACAAAGAAAGGGAAGGGCGCGGATAGTCTCTATACCGTCACTATCCCAGATGCACGGCTCGACCTCCGTTTGCGCGAAGACCTTGTTGAAGAGGTCGGTCGACTTGCCGGTTATCATAAACTGGTCCCGAAGATGCCGGTCGAAACCATCTCGCTGCCGTCTCTCAACAAAGAATGGCATGCGCGCGATGTCGTTCGCGAAGTGATGCTCTCGGCTGGGTTCTCTGATGTATACACCTACGGGTTCAACAGCATCGGTGAGATCGAAGTTGCGAACCCTATCGCGGCGGACAAGCGATTCCTACGTAACAACCTCATGGGAGGACTCAAGGTCGCTGCACTTGAGAACCTCAAGTATGAAAGTGAAGTGCGCCTTTTCGAATTCGGTCATGTGTTCGGTAAGACAGACGGCAAGATCCGCGAAGAGAGTTCGTTCGCGGCGATCATCGGGTTCCAGAAACGCAAGGAAGCGCAGATGAAAGCAGATTTCTATGCGCTGAAAGGAGTACTTGAGACCGTATTCGCGACACTCGGGATAAAAGATACTCGCTACGAAGAAGCGGGGGGAGAACTCATCGCCAGCGTGTATTCAGGAAATGACTTACTTGGGACGATGAGCCTCACCGGATTCGAGCTTGATTTCGTGAAGATGGTCACCTTGTCAGACATAGAAGTGAGATACACCGTCCCATCACGTTATCCGTCCATCATCCGTGATGTGTCGCTGTTCGTGCCGATGCATACCAAAGCGGGGGATGTCGAGGCGGTGATCCGAAGTGCGATGGGAGCGTTGGTCCGCTCGCTCTCGCTCATCGATGTATTCGAGAAACCCGAAGAAGGGAAGAAGTCGCTCGCATTCCGCATGGTGCTGCAGTCATTCGAGAAGACCCTTTCTGATGACGAAGCGAATGCCGTCGGGGCGAACGTGATCTCTGCCCTGGAGGCAGCAAATGCTGACTGGCTCGTGAGAAAATAAACTGAAATATGAAAGGCCCCGCAGTGCGGGGCCTTTTTGGTCGGAGAGTTCTCAGTGAATTCGTTTTTCTGTCCTCACCACTGCCAAGCAAAACGGGAGCGAGTTCTCGAGTACACCGATCGATTCGATTGTCTTGACGAACATCTCGACGATGGCGAGCAGGTGCTTCTCGTAAGCATGAAGTTGGCCTGCAGAGAGCTCATGCGTAGGTTCGATGACGATCTGGTATCCGGGTTGCCTGACTGGGATGGACGTCGGATCGTAGTCGATGAATTTCACGCTCTTGCGTTCCTGGATGACCGTCGGCTTGTAGTCTTCCCAGCTTGGCTTCATGATCCACGGATTGTGAGCGCACGCCACTGCAAACAGCAGCGCGAGACGCTCCAATGTTTCTGGGGCTGACAGCAGAGCTGTCTCCTTTGTCGCTTCCCATCGAAGTAGGGACACGTCGATGATCCCCGAAACTTTGTAGCACGCCTCACGTTTTGCAAAGAGGTCTACTACTTTGCGGGTCAATGATCGACTATCGAAATTGGGAGAGGGCACCATCGGTAGCTCCTTCAAAGTACATGCTGGGCACGTCGCCACAGTGGATATATTTCTACACTTTTATTGTTGATTGTCAATCATAGAAAAGGCCCCGCAGTGCGGGGCCTTGAGACGAACTCTCGTCGATGTCGCCGAGTTCAGAACGGGTAGTCCGTCCTGTGTTCCGAAGGCGGGCAGTTGGCGGAAGGAGCGATGATGCTGCCGACCAGCCAGGCGATGACGACGAACGTCATGATGGCGATCATGATGCCGATCACCCCGTGCGCCATCGGCCAAGCTACACCGGAGAACACCGAAATCGCAGCACCGGCGATCCCGACGAACTCAACTGAGTCCTTGGGACAACCTCGCTTGCGCTCCCTGTACGCCAGGGCTGCGAAGCCGAGGAGTAGAACCAGGAAGGTGGCGACGCCCCAGTAGAGGTAATTGAGGTCGTAGTTCGGGTGGTACGGGTTGAAGTGGCCGAGGTAGGAGTGCAGGAAGTCGTTCACGGTCTGCCTTTCGTGCAGTTAAGTCTATTGGTATTATATATTAAATATCAAAAATGTCAATAATTTGCTACCTGAAATCCCTAGTATAAACAGCCCGATTCTTGGTGAATTTTCGGACCACAAAATGCGTGAAAAATGCTTGGTGAATATGGCTTTTCTTGATAGAATTGTGATATGAAATTGCCCTCATTTTAGGGGGCAAATTGCGTGACCAAATCAAATTAATCAACGACCCATGGCCAAAAAAGACGATACCAAAAAAGAGAAAGGATACGGTGCACAGGCGATCCAAGTGCTCGAAGGACTTGAGCCTGTCCGAAAGCGCCCCGGCATGTACATCGGCTCGACCGGTGTCGAAGGGCTCCATCACCTCATCTGGGAGATCTTCGACAACTCGCGCGACGAAGCGATGGGCGGGTATTGTAACCACATCGAGGTAGCGCTCCTCCCGGGGAATCGTGTCCGCGTTACCGATAACGGTCGTGGTATCCCCGTCGAAGTACATCCAAAGACCAAAGTGTCCGCGCTTGAAACGGTCATGACCACACTTCACGCCGGAGGTAAGTTCGGTGGTGACGACAGTGGCTACAAGGTCTCCGGTGGTCTCCATGGTGTCGGTGCATCGGTCGTGAATGCGCTCTCGCAGTATGCGAAGGTGATCGTGCATCGTGGCGATGAAGGTGAGCACATGCAAGAGTATGTGCGCGGGAAGCAGAAGGCGAAGGTAAAGAAGCTCGGGTCCACCAAACGCCTTGGCACCATCGTACTGTTCGATCCGGATCCGGAGATCTTCAGTGAGATCAAGTTCAATTGGAATCAGATCGTCTCACATCTGCGCCAGCAGGCCTACCTCGTGAAAGGAGTCGAGATCAATGTGCTCGATCTTCGCGAATACGAGGGCAAGATCGACACAGACGGTGCATTCTATTTGAAGGATGAGGGTTACAACGTGCCGTCGATGTCATTCTATTTCGAAGGCGGACTCTACTCGCTGATCAAGTTCTATAACAAGTTCCAGACACCGATCCACAAGAACATCTTCTATGTCGACAAGCAGGAGGGGAATGTCTATGTCGAAGTGGCGCTTCAATATGTCGATGACATCACTTCACGTGAGGTCGCATTCGCCAATGACACTTACAACTCTGAGGGTGGTATGCATGTGACCGGTTTCCGTACTGCGCTCACGAGAACGCTCAACGACTACGCAAAGAAGAATAATTTCGGCAAAGAAGCGGAAGAAGGCTTCACTGGAGACGATGTACGCGAAGGTCTCACCGCAGTGATCTCGATCAAAATGCCGGAGATCCAGTTCGAAGGACAAACGAAAGCGAAACTCGGCTCCGTCGAGGCACGTGGTGCGACTGAGCAGGTATTCGGTGCTGCCTTCGCGGTCTATCTCGAGGAGCACCCAGAGGATGCGAAGGCGATGATCAATAAGGTCATTCTCGCGCTCCGCGCACGCAAAGCGGCGAAAGCGGCAAAGGACTCGGTGCTCCGCAAGGGCGCACTCGAAGGGATGACTCTTCCTGGAAAACTTGCTGACTGTCAGTCGCGCTCCGCAGCAGAATCTGAGCTCTTCATCGTCGAGGGAGATTCCGCAGGCGGCACGGCGAAGACCGGACGCGACCGCAAGACTCAGGCGATACTCCCGCTGCGCGGAAAGATCCTCAACATCGAGCGTGCACGTCTCGACAAGATGCTCGCCTCCGAGCAGATCCGCAACCTCGTTGTTGCGATGGGCACCGCCATCGGTGACGTGTTCGATATCGAGAAGCTCCGTTATCACAAGCTGATCATCGCGACCGATGCCGACGTCGACGGTGCTCACATCCGCACACTCCTCCTGACACTATTCTTCCGCCACTTCAGACCGCTTGTCGATGCAGGCCATGTCTACATCGCACAACCGCCACTGTATAAGCTCAAGCAGGGGAAAGCGATCTACTACTTCTACTCTGAGCAGGAGAAGAATGATTTCCTCAAGAAAGAGAAAGTCGACATGTCAGAACTTGAAGAGGTCGAACCCGAAGAAGGAGCAGAGCCTGTCCTTGAGGACGAAGAGGGAGAAGAGAAAGAAGAGGTCAAGGGAGCAAAGGCAAAGAAGATCCACATCCAGCGCTATAAGGGTCTTGGAGAAATGAACGCAGAGGAACTCTGGGAGACCACCATGGATCCCACTCGTCGCGTGATGAAGCAGGTGACCGTGAATGATGCACAAGAAGCAGACAAAGTGTTCGATCTGTTGATGGGTACTGAGGTTGCGCCGCGCAAGTCTTTCATACAGTCGAACGCCAAGTACGCAAACCTCGATATTTAATTGAAATTTTGGCGCATTACTCGTCTTTCCCTCAGGAATTCCAGTCACCGTAGAATAACTACGGCTCCTGGAAATTCCCTCAGTCCAAGACTTCTGTATTGGATTCAAAAAATACGTAAATATACAAAGTGTTCAATCCAGCACTTTGTATGACACTCAAAATTCGATGTCCAATCGACTTCTCATGCATATAAAAAGAAAAACGGAGCCAATGTTGACTCCGTTTCAATTCATGCGCCCACGTTCGGGGAAGTGCTGTTTCATCAGCGTCTGGAAGAAGTCGCGCAGCGTTTCCGCCTGGATCAGGTTGCGGTTCAACTCTGCATTCACGCTCGGATGGAACAGTGGGTGTGCGAGGTCCAACGTGAATTCTTCATCGGACAGGGCGCGCTTGTCAGCGACGTTCTTCTCGAGATGTGCAAGGTAGTCCACGAGCAGTTCGCGAGTAGACACCAGGTAGGGGAAGCGAACTTTCGCTTTCATGAGTGGTTCGCCACTTTGGATGAACGCTTCTAGCGCGTCCTGGTAGCGAGCCGGGGGGATCGAGCGTTCGTCAAAGAACACTTTGGGAAGTCTCGGGTTCTTTCGTCCGGCGCTCGTCCTCCAGTCCAAGATGAAGAAGATGATGTCCATCAGTTCGCTGCTGTCACTTTGGCTGTAAACGACCTCGACGTCGCCTACGGCGCAGAGCCGTGTGATTGCCGCTCCTGTCTCTGTCGAGTGTGGGATGCCTTTCGTTGTGGGAAGAACACTTATTTCGAGCATGATGCCTCCTATTCCTGTCTCTCTAGAAGTATATGGATAATCGTCCAGTACGCCAGAGTAGATGATTTTTTGCTACAATAGAAAGCATATACTTAGAGCCGAAATATATTGACAAAATGTATTTTTTGTGTATAATGCAGATACTATGACATCACCAGATTCCGTTGATTTTGACCCGACAGTTCGCACCAAGGAGGAACCCTCTCCCGCAAGTGATGCGGAAGGATTGACCGAACAAGAGGCTGAGGCCTATGCCTCGGAAGTTATCGCTACCGTACAAGAAACGAGTCGCCCAGTGCCCTCATACGAGGCAGAAGCGGTCGCCGCCCTCTCGGAAGCGATCCAAGAGCAACTTGATGGCAGTGCGCGATTCGCGAATGACGCAGAATTCCAAGCTGCAAAGGACGGACTTGCGAACGAAGTATATGGAAATTCTGGGCCGGAACGAATCGTGAACGGCCAGCAAGAGGTTTCTGACGCCGAATTCGCAGCCGCAAAAAGACAGCTTGAACAAGAGGTGTACAGTCAGAGAGGAGGTGTCGTCGCTGCCGAGGAAATTCCCGCCGAAATTCCCGCTCCTTTGACCGAGACGTCCTCTGGCACTCTCGCGACGAGAATGATCAATAACACTGATGCAGCGATCCGTAGTGTCCTGCCTCCTGCAGTAGGGAATCTCGCAGACCGTGCACAAGTAGCGATCGAAAAAGGATGGAGTAGTCTTAAGGGAAAACTCAGCGGGATGTGGAAGCGCACAGATGCGCCTGCTCCAATTGCACAGACACAACCAGTGGTGACACCGAGAACCGAAAGTGCGCCTGCCAGCGCTCCCATGAGTGCGAGAGCCACTGAGGTCCCACGTCAACAGCAAAACAGGGAGACTCCTGCTCCGGATGGAGTGAGCGCTGCTCTTGATCGGATGTACAAGGAAATGAGTCCTGAGGCTCGTGCGCGAATGGATGCTTCGAGAGCAGAGACAGAAAGGATTCTTGCGCAAAAAAGCCCCGAGATGCTCGACCTCGAGAGTCAGATCGAAGAGTTAGAACAACGTATGGCCAAAAAGTCCGGAGGAACTACATACCAGCGCCATGACTATGGTATTCAGGGTGCCCACTATACGCGGAAAGCAGGTACTGCGGCTCGCTCCGAGCGATTCATGGACGACGCGATTATCAATCAGGGAAATGCCGCCGAGAAGGAACAGCAAGAACTAGCGGCACTCCGCAACCGTCTCTTCGCCGAAGGCTTGAAGCAGGGGAAGAAGAACAGCGATGCCCTTGCAGCAATGCGAAAACAAAAGTAGGCCTGATGAAACACGCACGCACCCATATGGGTGCGTGCGTGTTTCATCATGTGGATTTTTTCGAACGCGCGGTTCAGTTCTGTGTACGCTCCGACACTTCCTTCGCGAGCCGCTGGAGGAAATCCTCAGATGCAAGACCTTCGAGCTTCGCGCCGTCACGGCATTCGATGGTGAGCGTGTCGCTCTCGCTCTCTTTGTCGCCTATGACGACGACATATGGCACCTTCATCTCTTTTTGGGCGCGTATACGCTTGCCGAGACTGTTGTCTGATGCATCGCACACTGTGCGGATACCTGCCTGTTTGAGTTTCTTCTCGAGGACCAAACAGTATTCGACGTGTTTCTCCATGACGGGAATAACGGCGACCTGTGTCGGTGCGAGCCAGACGGGAAAGTTGCCTGCAGTATGTTCGATAAGGATCGAAAGGAAGCGTTCGATCGAACCCATAATTGCAGCATGGATCATGACGATGCGCTCGTTCTCTCCCTTCTCGTTCCGACAAGTGAGGTCGAAGCGTTCCGGCATATTGAGGTCGAGTTGGATGGTTGCGACTTGCCAGTTCCTGCCGATCGCGTCCTTTGCCATGAAGTCGAGCTTCGGTCCGTAGAAAGCAGCCTCGCCGATCCCTTCGAATGAGTCAGCTCCTTTTTCGTTCGCGATCTCCGTCAGCATGTTTTCGGCAAATGCCCAACGCTCTTTGTCACCGAGGTATTTCTCTGGAGTCTTGGGGTCATGCTTGGAGATACGAACGCGCAGGGTGAATCCGAACTTGCCGTAGAATTCATGGACGATATCCCAAATCTTGAGGAATTCCTCCTTCGCCTGTGACATGCGACAAAAGACATGGGCATCGTCCTGAGTGAATGCGCGAACACGTGAGAGTCCAGAGAGTTCGCCGGTCTGTTCGTCGCGGTAGCACATGGTCGAATTCGCATAGCGCTGAGGAAGATCACGATAGCTCCACAGCTTGCGGGCGTAAATCTGCGTGTGGTGGGGGCAGTTCATTGGTTTCATGGCGAATTCGTGGCCGTCACGCGTAATGACCCGGAAGAGGTCATCTTTGTATTTGTCCCAGTGTCCGCTCTTCTCGTAGAGCTCTTTCTTGGTGATGTGCGGAATCTCCACCTTCTCATACTCCCGCATTGCACGCAGTTCCCATACGAAGTTATCGAGTGTGTTCCGCAAGAGTGTACCCTTTGGCGTCCAGAGAGGGAGTCCAGGTCCGACGAGCTCTGAGAACGTGAAGAGATCGAGCTCTACACCGAGTTTCTTGTGGTCGCGTTTTTTCGCTTCTTCGAGCTGGAGGAGATGTGCCTTGAGCGCGTCCTTCGACTCGAAGGCCATGCCGTAGATGCGAGTGAGCATCGGGTTCTTCTCGTCGCCGCGCCAATATGCGCCTGCGATACGGGTAAGGGTAAATCCGTCACCAGCGATCTCCCCGGTGTTCGCAACGTGTCCGCCCTTGCACAGGTCGGTGAACTCGCCGACGGTGTATGCAGTGAGGGTCTTACCTTCTGCGGCGTACTCGTTCAAGAGTTCAAGTTTGAACGGCTGATCAGCGAACAGCTTTGCGCCTTCCTTCTGGTCGATCTCCCGTCCCGTCATTGGCAGCTTCTTGTTCACCAGTTTTTGCATCGCGCGTTCAAGTGACTTGAAGTCGTCTTGGGTCGGAACTTTGGTGAATTGGAAGTCGTAGTAGAAACCATCATCAGTGGTCGGTCCGATGCCAAGTTTCACTTCCGGATCGAATTCCTTCGCCGCAGTCGCAAGGAGGTGGGCGAGCGTATGTCGAATCTGTTCTATGTCAGCCATGTGTGATGATTTAATTATTAGTAGAAATGAAAACGCCCTCGTGAAGATACGGCAGTGTTAGCCATATACTCACGAGGACGATTGAATATCGCGGTTCCACCTCGATTCTCCGCAGTATTCCGCGAAGCACTCATTCCGCTCGATTAGGGGATTTCCCGCTGGGCCTTCGGTTGGTAGCCGAAGCAATCTCGAGTGTTTTGAGTATACCTAGGGGGTGGAGAGCGGTCAACTGAGATGAATTTCACGTGAATTGCGACAAAACACGAAAGTGTATAGTTAAGTTAGTAGGAATAGCTAACATAAAACACCATGAGTAATACGCCAACGAAAGGATTCATCGTCGATATCGAAAAAGTCACCGAAGAGAACACCGACTATCGCCGGGTGGTTTTCACTGCAAAGAACATCCAGTTGGTGCTGATGAGTCTTCGTCCAGGAGAGGAGATAGGAGAGGAGACGCACCACCTCGATCAATTCATCCGCGTTGAAGAAGGGGATGCGACCGTGTATCTCAACGATGAGGCATTCCCGCTCGGAGACGACCATGCGGTCATCGTCCCTGCCGGAGTGAAACATAATGTCGTGAACACCGGCGATGAGGAACTCAAACTCTACTCACTCTACGCACCGCCTGAGCATAAAGATGGAACAATCCATCCAACAAAAGCCGATGAGAAAGAGGAGCATTTCGACGGCACACTTTCTCCCGCGGCCCGGTAGTGACGGACTCACATTCGCTATGGCACCGCACCTCCTCCTAAAGTTCCTTATTGTATCGATCATGATCGGACTTCTGCTGTTCACCGGAATGGTACTACTCGCATTCCTCGTCATTAAGATGGGATCGAGTCGATTTCTGTACACTATCGATGCAGTTCCGCCTGCGCACACGGCGATCGTTCTTGGTGCTGCGATCATGAAAGATGGGACGCCGACGCAGATATTCAAGGATCGGATCGATACCGCCGCAGCGCTGTATCGCGATGGGAAAGTGAAGAGCATCCTGATCACTGGAGATGACGGCTCGCGCACGCATAATGAAGTGAACCCGGCACGAGACTACCTCCTCTCCTTAGGTGTGCCGAGTGAAGCGATCTTCCTCGACCATGCCGGATTCGATACGTATAGCAGCATGTATCGCGCAAAAGAGGTTTTCTATGTCGGCTCTGCGATCATCTGTACGCAGTCGTTCCACTTGCCGCGTGCGGTGTTCATTGCAAGGCGTCTCGGTCTCGACGTATACGGCGTGGCATCGGATCAGCACGGATATTTTCTACGCAACAACTTCCGTGAACTCCTCGCAGATGTGAAAGCGGTGTTCAATCTCATCACGATGCGCGAACCGAAGTATCTCGGAGAGCCTATCCCTATCACAGGGGACAGTTCCAAGTCGATCTAGACCAATGTGAAGTTGTCGACGGGAGTCGCATCCCATTTCCGTCGCATCTCCTCGCCCCATTTCTTCGGGTCTTTCTTGTGCTCTTGCTCCATTTTGTTCGCAAGGAGTTGATGCGAGTCCGTGACGTGAGTCGTCATCGACGCAACCATATCTCCCCACGTCGTAGTCGTGAATTTCTCGTCACATTCTCCTCCAAGTTCTCTGCAGGTCATAGTTTTCGTTTTCATATCGGTTGAGGCTAATTTGTAATAGTCGCTTAGTATACAAAGTGATGGTGAGCGTGAGATGAGTGTGAATGAAGGTGAAATGAAACCGCCCACACGAAGGTGGGCGGGGTTCGGCCGGGGGGCCAGTGGGTCAGCGCGGCGCGCGGCTGTGCGTGCGGCGTTCGCGATTGCGACGACGCTTGGCAGCGACTTCGCAGATGATCCCGAACAGGACCGCGATCGGCATCGCGTAGACGAAGTAGACGCCGCCGGCGATGTTGTTGTGAACGCAGTACAGGCTGCCGAACACCAGTGCGACGAACACCCAGATGGCGATGACTGCGCCGCGGGTGAGTTTGGAATCATTGTCCATCGAGGTCTCCTTCAAAGAGCGGTTGAACGATGGGTAAATGATAGCATAAAAATATATATTTGTCAAACATATGGAGCAGTAAAAAACCGCTGCATTCGGCCATGGATTGGCGCTTCGGCAGCGGTTAACGTTGTTTTCTTTTTTTCTTGTAGTCCTTGCGGTACGGTTCCGACACGCGTTCGAATTCCTTGCACAAGGCGAAGGTCTTCGCATCGGTGCGGGTAGGAGCGATCACTTGTTTGTAATAGTGAAGAAACTCTGCGATGATGCCGCGGATCACCTCGGGCGAATCGTTCCACAGCTCCTTGGTAAGGTAGCTTTGGATGATGCCATGGATGCGGCGACGTTTCTTCTGCGGGAAGACCAATACCGCTTGTCTCGCTTCGCTGCGTTCATCCGAGTCCTCACGCATTCCGACCTTGGTCACGAACACCGTTCCCATGTGACGAGAGCGAACCGTGCTCTTTCGGTGATTTACTGCGAATCCGGCATCAGCGATGAACTGGCGTATCTCTTGGCGCATGAAGAACGGGATCGGGATGCCGCGCGAGAATACCAGATCGTCGACATAGCGGGTGTATGTCACGGTGCGCTCGGGTGCCTTGCGGTCGAGCTTCTTGAAGAAGAACGTGCGTAGGCGCGAGTCGAGGAACACTTCACAGTACAGGTTCAGCAGCATCGGGGAGAGCGGCCCTCCGACCGCGAGTCCTTTGCCGTGCATCCCGCCGAATGCGAATGCGACGAAACTTTGCATGCGTGGGAAAAGCGGGTCAGAGCGGAGCGCGAAGTGCGCAAGCTCATTGCGGGCAAACTGGTCTACGGAATAGAAGACGCCGTACTCCTCATGGCGGAAGATGAAGGTGAGGAGGAGCGACAGCCGTTCAAGATCGACGGAAGGATACGCATGAGCGAAGTCGGTGGTGTAGAAGAATTCACCTTGCGTATGCTTCTCCGAGTTCTTCATCGGGTTCGACTTCTTCACACAGCCGGTCGCGGAGGGGAGGATGCGCAGCCACTTGCCGTCGTCTCCCATCGCTTCGAGCTGGTGACGCAGGAACGTTTCGAACAAGTGATGCAGTTTGCGCATCGCACCATTCGGGTGTCCTATCAATCTGCGCTTGCCGCGCAGTTTGTTGGGGGGCTTCACTCCCTTTTTCTCTTTCGGGTCACCCCATCTGAAATTGAAATCAGGCACACCGCTCACTTCCGAGAGCAGTGTGTTCGGGTCGAACGACCCCTTGAGGTAAGGCGGCCGAGGAGGGGCCGCACGCTTTGTAGGCATAGCAGCACTCCAAGAAAACATGTGAATGAACGAATTCCACTGTAGGCAGCCGGGAAGCATCACACTATCAGGTAACTCCAACCGCCGAAACGGAGGAGACATTAACACCCACAGTGAATGCGGGGGATTCGCCTTCGTGGCCAGGTGTTGACACCGACTCGAGCGAAGCGCTGGTCCGAGCTCGCGCAGGGCGCCAGCGGAGGCACCGCAGTCACCGCGGACCACTCTGTCCCGAAGGACGAGCAGACCGACGCATAGCTTGCGCTATGAGGGAGACAGATTTCTCCCTACCTACCACCATACCTACCGAAGTAGGCTTACTATGATAGGACTTTTCATCGACGAAAAAGGATCGTGACAATATGACGTGCATTCAAGCAGCTTCCCGGCTACCTTTGATCCGTGCTTACCCTAACAAATAGTGCGAAAAAAGGAAACAGCACCACGATCCTCGACTTTTGTGTAGTCCCATAGTAGTTTCAGGTACGGAACAAGGGTCCTTTGATCGAAAGGAAAGTGACATGACAGGAATCGAAACGGCAATCAAGCAGATGGGGGTGCCGATGTTCATCGCACAAGCGAAGAACGCATTCTTCGACGCGATGCTGGCGGGGTATGCGAGGAAAGGGGTCAAGGCGCGACCGATCGCACGACTTCCGGGCTCGCATGTGATCGAGTTCAAGAACGGCCCGTGGAAGGTCGTGGACGTTTACCACACCACGGTCGGCGAGATGAGCTACGGTACTACCCATCTCTCGTTCGAGGACACGCCGGTCTGGATGATGCAGTACTGGGGTGAATATCCGGAAGAGATGATCGCGACGCTGAAGCGCGCACTCTCGCAGTCATACGTGAACGGCTTCTGGAACGGTGGCCGCGGTCCTGAGTGGTTCAAGGACGATGAGTTCGAATATCACAACGTCGTGGAGCGTGGCAGTTGCTTCGAAGTGAGCTCCACCGGCAAGGAGACCATCGTGCGGCGCGGAGAAGAACGCAGCGCCGACGGCTGGCACCGATACAACTCGCTCTGGCTGCTTCAGCTCTAGCGGTCACATCACGTTTTATTGACAGAAGGTCTCGCGACATATCGCGGGCCTTTTCTTTTTCTATGCCATGCTATACTTTTTTCATGAAATTCCTCCTTACCTCATCCGGGCTCAAGAACGAGCGCCTCGCCAAGGCACTCGAAGAACTCGTCGGGAAACCACTCACCGAGACCTCACTTCTGTTCATTCCGACCGCAGGGAACACCTCGGTCGACGATCAGAACTGGCTGATCACCAACATCCTCGAGTTCCGCAAACATAACTTCAAGAATATCTCGATCATCGACATCGCAATCCCGAAGGAGATGTGGGCACCACACTTCAAGAATGTCGACGTGATCTGCTTCGGCGGGGGCAATGAGAAGTACCTCGCGCGCATCATGGAGGAGCAGGGATTCAAGGAGTACATCCTGCCGCACCTCGAGCACAAGGTATATATGGGTATCAGCGCAGGGAGCATGGTCGCCGGACATTTCCTCGAAGGTGGACTCACCAACGAACTGTTCCCGGAGGAAGATTTTGGGAGTGAGAACGGCAACCCGATGGGCATTCTCGACCTCATCTTCATTCCGCATATGAACTCGCAATTCTTCGAGAACGTACGGATCGACTTCCTCGAGAGCATCAAAGTGAAATTCAACAAACCGACCTATGCGACCGACGACGAGACCGCACTTTCGATCGATGGAACTTCCGTCACGATCGTCGGAGGGGGAGCGAGCTGGGTATATAAATCGGGCGAGTGATCGGGGTAAACGGGAAAATGAAAAACCGCGATGGTGTCGCGGTCTTTTCGAACGGTCGAAGCCGGTCAAAGCGGAAGCAGGATGTCCACGCTCGCAGCGTGTAGTGCTTCACGAACCAGGTGTTCGATCTCGGCGGGAGTCTCATCTTCGCGGAGGATGATGACGTACTCCTCTCGTGCACCGATCCCGATCAGTGCCGAGCGAAGGTTTGCGGCGCGGGTCGCGCGGTCTTCGCCGCGATCGGCACCGGTCGAAGCGTAGCCACCGATGAGGATCATCACGTCGCGGTTGTTCTGTCTGACGTAGCGCCCGACGAGCTTGTCGCTCATCTGGAACAGGAGTCCTGAAACGCCCCAGTACTCCGCGGACTCGGAGAGGAGTGCGAAGCGTTCGTGATTGGCCGGGTTCTCCTCGAGCACGACGATGTCAGTGATGGGGTAGTCCATTGCAGTTTCCTTTTGGGTTGTGGGGGAATGAAAGAGCGGGTGTTTCCGCTAGTACTTATAACATTGTTTCTTGTTAAGTCAATCTCCATGAAAAACGAAAACCGCGATGGTGTCGCGGTTTCGGGCGGGCGGGTCGACTAGAGCGGAAGGGGCACGTCGACTTCGAGTGGGGTGCCGGTGTGGGCACAGATCTTGTGGCGCATCAGCGCGGTGACCTCGTCCGGGCTTTCGTCGCCGGAGAGAGTGAGCACCTGGTGCGGCGACATCTTCCATGCGCCGGTGAGGAGTTGTTCGAACTCCCTGACGGCTTCCGGTCTGCCGGTACATGCGATGACGGCGAATGCCTGTTCGTGCCCGATGCGGCGGATGTCTTCGAGGCCGTCGCTCCGAGATGGGGCAAGCAGGAATCCGAGCTCGAAGGAGTTCGCGGCCCTGATGACCGAAGCCACCAGAGAGGAGTTCACCGGGCGGGAGTCGAAGTAGATGACGGAGAGCAGTCGGTAATTGGACATGGGTCGACCTTCCTTTCTTGGAGCGAGTTATTCAGAACAGAGACCTGACGAAACTCTACAGTGGTATTTTGGTTCGTCAAGGTTATGAAAAGCCGCCACGAAGGTTCGTGGCGGCGATGCTACTTGGTTTTGAAGTAGCGGTCGATACAAAAGGTCGTTCCGTCCGAGGTCGGCGTGAGCGCATAGCCCTCTTCGTGGCCGATCTCTTCCGAGAGCATCATCGGTGCACCGGGCACCATCGGGCGGAGCCAGAGCCTGTGTCTCCTGCACATCGACTCGAGTTCGTCGACGAACGCGGTGACACTCAGGGCGGCGCTGTCGCGCCAGGGAAGTTCCGGCCACAGTACTTCGGCGATCTTGCGCGCCGCACGGATCATGTAGAAGATGCGCTCTTCCGGTTCTTCGTCGCGGATGAGGTCGAAGTCGCGCACCTCACGGGTCACCGCGGGAAGCGGCAGTCCGAAGGTCTTGCACACCTCCTCGGCCGTGGTCGCACCGCAGACATCGCGGAGGAGTCCGCCGGGTTCGCGCACGAGTGCATGGCGGATCACGTCGCCTTCCATCAGCCCGATGAGCGGCCAGCCGAGTCCTTCGTGGAGGGCGCGTGCGAATGCGTAGCACTCGCCGTCGAGATACCGCGCAACAGCGATATGGTGCAGGCATTCCCAGGCCTCCGTGTCTTCTTTGAGTGGGTGGATCTTTGTCGGCATCTTGCCTCCCTGTTGTTCAGGTCTCGATCAGTTCGCAGTCGGTCTTCTTGAAGCTCGCGATGCGGCCGAAGTGCTTCTTCCAGTAATCGGCGGCGCTTTGCCGGTCGGCTTTCGCCATCGCGATCACCACGTCGAGCGGCATCACGTAGTAGCGGCCGTCGTCGGGAACTTTGCCAAGCTCGCGTCGCACTGCTGCTTCATCGATCGGGACGGTGATCCCGACGAACGCTCTGCGCTTGTCCTCTGGGTGATCGCTTTCGGGGAGTCGGATGATGTGGATGTTGTACATCGCAATCCTTTCTTTTGCAGTTGATTAGAACAGTATGCTGCTCGAAAACTACCACACATTTATGGTCCGTCAATCTGCGGGATGCGGCGGAGCGTGTAGGATGGGGGAATGAATGTCGAAGTAACTAAGGTTCCGCTCGTCGACTCGCTCGCATCCGGGAATGATTTCCTCGAAGCGGAGCATACCCTCGCGATGATACCGATACCGTCGAAGATGCTGAAGCACGGCGAGAAGTATTTCCTCGTGCGCGCCGAAGACCACTCGCTCAACCTTGCCGAAGTCGGTGGCACCAAAGTGAAGATCTTCACCTATGCGCTCGTGCGTCGTACCCGCACCGCAGAGCATGGAGACATAGTAGTGGCATGCCATAAAGGTGCGCTTACGATACGTGTGTACGAGAACGCGCACGGCATCGAGATCCTCCGTCCACGCTCGAGTGATGAAACGTTCGTCACCACCGTCCTCACCGAGCTGTGCGATGTGAAGGGTGTGGTCGTTGCCATTCTCCCTTCAAACCTCTATTAAGGACCTTTGTGCATGGCGAACTCCTTTGTTATAAGACGAAACACTTATGCCTCTGCCTCCTTACAGGAGCTGTACACCTTTTGGATTTCTCAGAAGAAATCTCATAAGGTCTTGAGGAATGGGTCCCAGCCCATTCCCTCACTCCGTGCCTCGGATTTCACTCATTTACAAAGGTCCTGCAGATAATAAACAAAAACCTTCGCGACGAGTGCTACGTGTTTCGCTATAATTAACTTATGAAAAATTCTTTTGCAAAGGTCATTCCGATGTTGGTAGCATTCTTTGCGGTAGTTGTGCTTGGAGTGTACGTCTATCTCTCGCAGCATCCAGAGCTCACTAATCCTCCGGTCATTATTTCGACAATGCCGCCCAGCGAAGAACCGGTCGCAAATGATCCGTCGACTTCGACTCCTCCCGTTACAGTGCGACCACCGACACCGCCGACACAGACGCCGTTCCTTCCGTATGGCGATGTCACGCTCAAGCTCGGGCAGCTTGCGGTGTTCAAAGATATCACTGTGCGCGCAGTTGAAGTTGTAGAAGACAGTCGCTGCCCGAAGGACGTGCAGTGTATTCAAGCGGGGACCGTGCGCCTCAAGGTTGATATTGCTGCAGCTCTGGGGACTGCTCCGAGCATTATCACGCTCGGCAGAGTCTTTACCACCGAAGGAGAAGCAATCACGCTCTCGGCAGTGACGCCCGAAAAGAATTCGAAGGTCACGATTGGGAATTCCGATTATCGCTTCACTCTCCATGTCGTCAAACAGTCTGTTGTGGTGACTCCAACTCCCGATCAGAAAGGGAAGTGCTATGTCGGTGGCTGCTCAGCGCAACTGTGTACCGACCAGCCTGATATGGTATCGAACTGTATGTATACCGCCGCCTATGCCTGCTACAAAACTGCTTCTTGTGAGCGCCAGCCAAGCGGCCAATGCGGATGGACTCCATCGAAAGAACTCTCCGCCTGCCTCCTCGAAGCTGACGGAAAGGCAACGATGTAAATCTGTTTTTTGCAGCAACTCTTCGCCCCAAACTCTGCATCCAAAACTGCCAACGACAAGTTCGCTAGGGAAAAGAGCAACCCGCCGTTGTGGGGCGGGTTGTGAAATCATGCAAGACGTTCGAGGAATCCCTGAACGATGCGATCGTATGCAGGACGGAACGGAGCGAAGAACGGGTCGTCGGGCGTCGAAGTGACAAAGATGCCGAAACCGAACTCATCGGCGGGTCGCTCATGATGAACGCTGATCTTCACCTCTGTGACGGTCGCCAGAGGCGAGATGGCGTGCAGTTTGACCTGCGTCAGGAACTTCTCTGCCATGCCTCCGCGCGTTTCCCACTTGCCGAGCTTGGGCCCGCGCAGGAAACGTGCGATGCGTCCCTGTTCACGGAAGTAGACAGGGGTTGCGATCACGCCTTGATCGGGGACGTACGTGTCGCCTTCGTGCGCTGTCCCTCGCGCGGTGTTGTAGCTTTGTGCCTGCCACTTGGTGCTGTAGTCGACACTGAACGTGGCAGAATTGCGGAATGCGTCGAGGATCTCGCGCCCGAGAAATGGGCGGGGGAGTCGGATGATGACGGCCATGGAAAGATCTCCTATTGTTGTTGTATGCATGTGTGGGTGCATACTCCCGATTTCATAATAACACTAAAATATAGACCCGTCAATCTCAACGAGTCCAATTCTGAGGTGAATTATTGACGAAAGCGGTAGAATATGATATAAAACTATCAGTCTACACCACAGGAGGCCATGATGGCACGTCAGACGATCGAAACCCGCGCCCTCGAACGGTACTACCAGTTCCTGCGGCGCCTCGAGGCGGAAGACCTCGCGAACGACGACCTCGACGCTCCGTGCGATCGGGCCGAGCGGCGCACGCGCGCGCTGAAGCACTCGAACCAGCTCAGGCTCGCCTGGCACGTGCGCGACCGACACGGACGCGACGCACTCGAGGAGTTCTCGTTCTGGATGGAAGCGATGGCCGGAATGGCGGTCATGCTCGAAGTCTCGCTCATGGCAGCGTGACAACGGGGTAGGTCAGACGACCTACCCCGATTCTTTTTTTATATCGCCAACCCAAACACGAACCCACCCCAATAACCCCAACCCAACCGCCTTCGCAACTTCGATTCGGGGGTGTAGGATTGGGTGAAATAATACTGTATATGAAATTCATCCAGATCAACGGGCCATCGTGTGTGGGAAAAAGCACCATCGTGAAGCATATCCTCGATGAGAAGCCGCATTACTACAAAGTCTCGTATGATGCGCTCAAGTGGGGGTTCTCTCAGTACAAAGCGGACGAACACTTTGACGATGTGCGTGCATTGGTCCGCGGTCTCGCCGAAGCAGTTTGCAAGATCGAGTACAATATCGTCTGTGACTCCGGCATGCATCTCGCGACTCGCGAACAACTATTCGAAATCGCACGACGCTACAACTACGAGATCATCGAAATAAACCTCGAAGCGGAGTATGATGTACTTCGCCAACGCTTTGAGGCGCGAATGGAGAGCGCAGCGGCAGATCCCGCGAGAAAGATCTCGAACAAGAATCCTGAGCGCCACCGCGAACTCTTCGATATCTATCAGGCTGAGAAGAATCCGAATGCGATCACACTGCGCACCGACCTTCTGAGCGAAGACGAGATCGCCAAACAAGTCCTCGCCCTCGCATAAAAGAACTGCCCCGCGGGTGCGGGGCAGTGGGGGGGGCGGGTCAGGAGAACAAGCTGGTGAACCAGTTCCGGAAGGAGAACGCAAAGCGCTCTTCCGCGATGCGGGGCCGGAATTCACTCTCGGCGCGAGCAACGATGTCGGCAACGTCTTCCATCAGCGCGTTGCGGTCGGCTTCGCTCATGGCCGAGATGACGGCTTCGAAGCGCGGATCACGGGCGAGTTTCCCGTACAGCGTGAACGATGCCGATTCAGCGGCGGTCTGCGGCTGGAACTTGGCTTCGCCGCAGCTGCGCATGAGGTAGCGGTTGAACAGATTCATCGAACTCTCCTTCGGTAGGTCAGCGGTGGATCTTGGCAGGCACGAGCTTCTTGGCGCGGCTGCGTGCGCGGCAGATCATCTCGGTCGAGAGCGAGAGCGCGCCGGGCAGGATCGCGAGCGACAGGAATGGCGCAGCGGCGGCCGAGTTCGCCGTGACGAAGTAGTAGCCGGCGATGAGGCCGAGCACAGCGAAGCAGGCGAAGAAGATGACCGAGATGCGATTGAAGCCGTAGATCGTCGGGTAGTGGTCCATGGAGTCTCCTTGGAAAGAGCATTCATTGGCGACATGCCGATGAGTCAGCTCGGTTGATGACGTATGAATAATAACACTTTATTATCCATACGTCAATTGTCTCACTTCGCTCATGTCCCAACCTTATATATAAAAGAACTGCCCCGCGGATGCGGGGCAGGGGGTGAATGTGGTCAGTGCCAGTAGAGAATGATGGTGGTCTGTGGCGGAAGTGCATCGAGGTACGCTTTGACGGCGCGGTGCTGCGGGTCGTCGTCGACCTTGAAGCGTTCGCCTTGGAGCTGCAGTGCGGTCACGAACGTGAGCGGCTCACCGAATGTGCCGTCGACCTTGGTGTCTCTGCCGCCTTCTTCGTGGTCGACCCACAGACGGACACGGTCCGGCAGGAGCCAGGTGTCGACAGTAGGTGCCGGACAATCCTCGAAACGGCGCAACTGCGAAAAGATGCTGTAGGTGCCGGAGCTCCAGCCGAGGATGGTGCGCGGAACGATGCGGCCGCTCGTCTTGACGAGGCTTCTCATTCCTTCATCGATCGGGATCATGTTGAGGTCGATGGTCATTGGCTGCCTTTCAAAAGAGGTGAGAGGTCGAAACTTCTGCCCAAAACTCTACATTTCAAACCCCCACCCGTCAACCTCCGCTTCTTCCATTCCGCGGTGTAGGATGATGAATCATGGAGCATGAAATTGAAATCGAATTTATATATCGCAAAAGAAAATTATTAAATTTTTGGAAGGGAGATTTAATTCAAACTAAGCCTTTTGAAATTGGTTTCTTACTTAGAAATCGTGGGAATACTCCGCTGTTGGGCGCAACATTAAGTGGAATAAGATGGTCATCAGCAGCAGGTCAGCAAATGTTTTCTAGTATCGATAAAAGTTTTCATATTGACAGCCTGAACCCTGGAGAAGAAAGAAAGATATGGATAGAGAAAGCTGGAACATATGTCTACGGTCTCTGCCACATTGATCTCAACATTAGCTCTGACACGGTTGGACAGACAATTAAAACTTACCAAGTAAACCCATTTACAAAAGAAGTTACATTTTTTGGCACAAATGTTTGGTCAGATTTCTTTTTTATTCGGAACATAAATGAATATCAACAAGGCATAACAAATTCATTTCTGTTTTATTTTTCAGTTATTACTGTCGTGCTTTCTATTCAGACTTGGAAACTAACTCAACTGCAAACGTACTACTCTGAAGTTCAAAGCAGAGCTGAGCGCATCCACCAGGCTCAAGCAGAAAGTAATGCAATCGAGTTATGCAAGCAAAATCCTGATCTAAATGACTCTGGGCTGAGCAATCTACAAAGTGGTGCTTCAGTTTCATGTGCACAGGTGCGAGAAGTATATAAAGATAGATTCTGAAATTTTTTAGTATACGTCAGCCTCGCGGGATTTGAGATGAGATGCGAGGAGCGGGCGAGTACGCGCCCGAGGCGTACGTGCTGGTACGGTGAGGGCGGGGCGGAGCCCGCGACAATGCAGGTCGCTCAAATCACGTGAGGTGTGAACAGGCGTTATTCTAACGCCTTCACTTTCTCCGCGATAACAGAGGGCGAATCATTCCGTCTCGAAAACTTCCCCTTAATCGCCACCATCTTATCCACCACCAAAAACTCCTTCACCTCGGTGAAGGTGCGCGGGAACACCACAACTTCGATCGAGCCGGTGAAATCGGCCACCCGAAGGAACGCCATATGCTCGTTCTTTTTGGTGATCACCAGTTTGTGTTCTTCGATGATGCCGGCAAGGATCGTTGCCATGCCGTCACGGGTCTCTTCGTTCAGTTTCTTTATCGAACTACCACTCTTCTCGATCTTCTCGCGGTGCTTCTCCAAGGGGTGCCCGGAAATATAGAGGCCGAGGAGTTCCTTCTCCCAGGCGAGCTTCGATTCTTGTGAGATCTCAGGAGCAGGGCGCATGCGTAGCGTCGGCATCGCGTGGGTGGTGCTCATCACGGAGAACAGCGACTCCTGATTGGAGGCTTTCTCGCGCGCATGTGCCTTGTGATACTCGAGTGCATCGTCGACATTGTGGAGGAGCACTCCGCGCTCTTCGCCCAAAGTATCGAAGCAGCCGGCGCGAATGAGCGACTCGAGTGACTTCTTGTTGAGGTCCTTGTGAGTGACACGCTCGAGGAATTCGGTGTAGCTCTTGTACGGACCATTCATATCTCGTTCCGCAATAATGGCATCACTTATCGCCTCACCCAAATTTTTAATTGTGTGTAGTCCAAAACGAATCTCATCTTTATTTACTGCTACGTCAGATTTGGATGAAGAGTGAGGCGCGGAGGAGGCGTCTTCGGGAGCTGTACGGGATGGTACTGCGACCGATGCGCCGACGCTTAGAGCGCAGCTATTCGCCAAATCTGGCTTAGCTTTGATGACGGTGAAGTCGGCTTGTGACTGATTGATGTCCGGAGGAAGCACATTAATCTTCATCCGCTTACACTCGGCGATCATCACCGCGATGGTGTCAGTGTCGCCACTTTCAGCCGTGAGGACGGCGGTCATGTATTCGGCGGGGAAGTTGGCCTTCATGTATGCGGTCTGATAGGCGACGCGCCCATAGCAGGCGGCGTGCGCTTTGTTGAAACCGTACCCTTGGAACGGCTCGAAGAGTGCCCAAATAGCTTCAGCTTCTTCTTTCTTCATGCCGCTATGCGACTGACAGCCGTCGACGAAGATGACATGCTGCTTTGCCATTTCGGCGGGAATCTTCTTGCCGACCGCTTTGCGGAACTTGTCGACACCTTCCCAGTTGTATCCTGCGAGTTCGAGTGCGGTATAGAGGAGGTCGTCCTGATAGACGAGCACGCCGTAGCTCTTCGCGAGGAACGACTCTGCCTTGGGGTGGAAGTATTCGATCTTGCTGCGACCCTGCTTGCGCGCAATGTACTCGGGGATGTTGTTCATCGGACCCGGGCGATAGAGTGCGACCATCGCGTTGATGTCGTGGATGGTGGTCGGCTTGAGGTCGATCAAGTGTTTGGTCATGCCGGTACCGTTCAATTGGAAGAGTCCTTCGGTCGCGCCGACGGCGAGCATCGCGAAGGTCTTCTTGTCGTCGAACGGAATCTTCTCGATCTCGATATCGATATTGCGATGCTCTTTCACCAGGCGTACCGCGTCACCGAGGATCGCGAGGTTTCGGATACCGAGGAAGTCGAGCTTGGTGAGGCCGACACCGTCTTCACCGACGGTGTACATGTCGTACTGGGTGATGAGCTTGCCACCCTTGGGGTCGAACTGGGTCGGCACGTATTCGATGAGGGGTTTCGGTGCGATCACCACACCCGCGGCATGCACCGAGACATGGCGGACACATCCTTCGAGCTTCTTGGCGAGGTCGAGGATCTCGCGCGCCTCGGGGTCGGTGCCGTACATCTTCTTGAGGTCGGGTTCGAGGTCGAGCGCATGCTCGATGGTCATCGGGAATCCTTGCGAACCCATCGGGATGAGTTTCGAGATCTTGTCGCCGACGTCGTAGGGTTTGCCGAGCGCACGTGCGACGTCGCGCACCGAGCCGCGCGCCATCATGGTTCCGAAGGTACCGATCTGTGCGACCTTGTCTGCGCCGTACTTTCTTTTCGCGTACTCGATCACTTCTTCGCGGCGGTTATCGGCGAAGTCCATATCGATATCGGGAGCGGACGGGCGGAACGGATTGAGGAAGCGCTCGAACGGCAGCTGGAATTCGATCGGGTCGACGTTGGTGATCCCCGAGAGGTACGCGACGTGCGAACCTGCCGCCGAACCACGCACGGTGGTGTAGATGCCGGCTTCGCGGGCAAAGCGCAAGAGGTCAGCGACCACGAGGAAGTACGGCGCGTAGTTCTTGTTCTTGATCACCTCGAGTTCGTACTTGCGGCGCTCCTCGGAGACCGTGTCGTTCGAGAGGCCGCGCTCCTTGGCGCCCTTCTGAGTGAGTTCGTCCAGCATCTGGTCCGCGGTCTTGCCGGGTTCGAGCGCGAAGTCAGGGAAGATGAATTTGCCGAGCGTGAGTTCGACGTTGCACTCTGCGGCGATCTTCGCGGTGTTGTATACCGCGTCAGGAGTCTTGGGGAAGAGGGCGAGCGCCTCTTTGGTCGAGATGAAGCTCGCGTCGAATTCGAACTTCATACCGTCGTCGACTCCGCCCACGCCGCCGGTCTGGATGCCAAGGAGGGTCTCGTGTGCTTTCTTGTCTTCCTTGTGGAGGTAGTGCGAGTCGTGGGTCGCGACGAGGGGAATATCGAGTTCGCGCGCGAGTGCGACCAGTGCGTCTTCGACCTCGTCATGTCCCTCGATCTCGGGCTTGTGCATGATCTCGATGTAGTAGTTCTCCTTGCCGAAGATCTCCTGATACTCGAGTGCGATCGCGACCGCGCGGTCGTGGTCGCGACTACGCAGCGCTCGCGACAGCTCTCCGCCGAAACAGCCCGAGAGTGCGATCACGCCTTCCGAATACATCCGTAGCAAGTCTTTGTCGACGCGCGGTTTGTAGTAGTAGCCCTCGAGGTGCGCTTTGGTCACCAGCGAGATGAGGTTCTGGTAGCCTTTATTGTTCTTCGCGAGGAGGGTGAGGTGGTAGATCTTGTTGTCGATACCCGGCTCTTTGTCGTGGCGGGTGCGGAAGGCGACATAGGTCTCGACCCCGAGAATGGGCTTCACTCCGGCCTTCACCGCGGTCTGATAGAAGTCGATCGCGCCGTACATCGCGCCGTGGTCGGTGAGTGCGACCGCGGGCATATTGTGCTCCTTCGCGAGCGCGATCATCTTGTCGACTTTCGAGAGTCCGTCGAGGAGGGAATAGTGCGAGTGGGTGTGCAGGTGTACGAAGTGGACGGGTTCCTTTTCCATGCGCCAATTATAGCCTAGATAGATTATCCACACGTATTGCCGAGGGGTGGTATCTATTGTGCCCACAATCTCGCATCATAGATACAAAAAACCCGCCGGTGGGCGGGTTTTCTCTCATACGAATGACTCGAATGATGGATCAGGTGACGCGCACAACAATCGACATGACGATGAGTGCGCCGCCGAATTCGACGGCACGCTTGATGTCCGAGAACGGGCTGTCGATGTATTCCGGGCCTTCTGTTTTCTGTTGTCGTAACACTGACACAACTCCCTCGATGACGAGATATAGAAAGAAGAAAGCGAGGAGGGCCCCTTGAGGCTTCACCAGGTCGGGGAACAGCCCGCCGAGGAGTCCAAGTGTGAAGCCGAACTGCGCTTCACTCCGAAGTTTTTCCATGCTCGGGAGCGTGAGATGCATGACCCGAGGCTGACCGCGTTGAGTTGGGTAGTAGGAGAGCCGCGAGCGATTCTCCGACTGCGCGAGTGCCGGACAGCGCGCGAGCAGGAACGGGCCGATCAGGCGCTGCCAGGTTTGCCCTGCGATGATGGGGAAGCTGAACGACAGGATCGCCGACCATGCGACGCACATCCATGAGTTCAGAATGGCGATCGCAATCACCGCAATCGGGTCGACGAGTGCGCTCGCCGCTGCGGGTGACGCGACGGGTGCGAGTAGGGCATTGTCCACGTGTGACTCCTCGATAGTGTTGATGAACAAGTGAAACCGCTTTTTTCAAACTACTATACGAATGAAAAATGTCTACAGTGTTCGTATTTAACTGCTCAGTAAAGCCACCGAAGGGGGATTGACGGATATCATTTTTCATGATAGAGTATTCACAGCTGAGCCGTCAAAAACCAAGCTCATGCTCCTCGTCATTGTTTCTGCAACAACCCCCTGAAGGAGTTCTCCATGGCCAAGACCCAATCGCAACGCCAACCCCTCGCCCTCCTGCTCGCGGTCATCCCGCCGCTGCCGGAGCCGATGTCCATCAACTTCCGCGAGTACTACGACCCGGCCGCCGACTGCCTGTCGTTCATCACCATGACCCGGCCGCAGCGCGCGCACGAGAACGCGGGACACAACCCGCTCGCGGTCTGGGTGACCGACAACGGCCGCCCCATCACCGTGTGGGAACGCGAGTGGAACGGCGGCATCCCGTACCTGTGCGAGATCCCCGCCGGCGTCGAACGCGAACTCGTGATCGCCGTCATGGGCGAGGACAACGACCTGATCGACGTCATCGCCATCCGTGACCGCCTCCTCGACAAGGAGCGCGACACCGGTGCGATGCTCGCCACCAAGGCCGCCACCCAGAAGGCGATGGGCGCCACGCGCTTCTGGCGCAACCGGCATGAAGAGCAGTTCGAGGCACACGCCGTCGATCTGCTGGCCGCGAAGTCCACCGCCTCGGCGGCACACGCCACCGAGTCGGTCATCGAGGTCCTGACCCCGACTGCCGCCGCGGCACCCGTGAGGGCCCCGCAACCGGCACCCGCCGCCAAGAAGGAAGTCGCCGCTCCGTCCACGCCGAAGCCGGTCGACCCCGCCGCCCTTGCCCGCCGCGCCGCGCTCACCGAGCGTCCGGCCAGCACGGTCTACGACATCAAGTCGGGCGCCGAGCTGGTCGGCATCCCGGTCCGCACGAAGGAGTTCAACTTCCTCACCGTCGGCACGGCGTACGTCGAGCTGTCCAACAAGGGGCGTCCGAAGGCCCACTTCGTCTGCGTGCGTACCGAAGGCTGCCCGTACGACGAGCACACCGAGGTGACCGACATCGCGCCGGCCCGCGCCGCCGCCGAAGGCACCGGCGCCCAGCCCGGCATGTTGCACTGATCTTTCCACCCAGGCCTTTTGGCCGACCGCCCCTCGGGGCGGTTTTTTCTTGTTGGTAATTCCATAAATGACAAACTTTTTCGTTGTGGGTCCCTGTCGCCTCATCACCATACTCCGAGTATGGCTCTTTCGGCGACCACCCACGCCTCAAATTTTGTACATTTCTGAAATTCCACAGCAGGAACTGTGACAGAGAAAATTGACAAACACAGATTTATTAAGCAATATGCGAAATAGAAGCTTTTTTCTGGAACAACAATAGGAGGCGCCACATGGGCCAACTTTTCACTTTCACCGGCTACGCCGAATCAGGGGTGATGACCGTCATCCGGCGTTTCTGCAAGGTGCACCCCGAAGCGGTGATCATCAAGAGTACGACCACCAAGGCGCCGACCAGTTCGGATATCCCTGGCATGTACGAATATGTCACCGAGCTGGCGTTCACCACCCTCGAATGGCTGGGCAAACTCTCGTGGGGGATCCTCTATCGTGGTTGGCGTGACGATTCGGCTCGCTATGGCACCACTCGCAAAGCGCTCGCCGACATCGACAAGGTCATCGCGACAGAGGGTGCCATCGGCATCATGCATCTTTCGCCCGAAGGCGTTGAGAAACTGCGCGAGTATCTCGTCGCAAAGAAATGTGAGGATGCGCACGTGCCGATCTTCCTTTCACCACCACCTGAGCACATCCACCGCACCCGACTCATGAGCCGCGGTGCAAGCCCTCTCGCCATCACCCGCGCGCTCCACAAGGGCGCCGAGTGGAAAGACCTCGCCGAGAAGGCAAAAAATGAGGGGAAGGTGCCGTATCACTTCATCCCCAATTCCAGTTCAGTCAAACGCACAATAAGAGCGGTGCGTCAGTTCCTTGTTTGATCAATTCAATGGCGGCCTGCATTTGCAGGCCGTTTTCTTTTTATCAAAGTCCTACATAATGAAGGAATGAAACGTGCGCGATACATCATTGGAATAGACGAAGTCGGTCGTGGGCCCTTAGCCGGTCCCGTCGCAGTCGGTGCGGTCGCTGCAACCCCAAGGGTGCTGAAAAAATTTCGCACCATCAAAGAGTCCAAGCAACTCAGCGAAGCGAAGAGAGAAGAGTGGAATAAAAGAATGCATGATCTCGCATCGCCCGACCTGCGTCTTGCCGTGTCGATGGTATCGGCGAAAGAGATCGACCGCATCGGTATCGCCCCCGCGATCCGGAAAGCGCTTGCCGCTTCACTCAAGAAACTTTCGATCGACCCGGATGCATGCGAGGTGCTACTCGACGGGGGACTCAAGGCTCCTCCCGAGTACATGAAGCAAAAGACCATCATCCGTGGTGACGCATCCGAGACTGTTATCGCGATGGCGTCGGTGATCGCCAAGGTCAAGCGTGACCGATTGATGGTTGCACTCGATAAATCCCATCCGCTCTACGGTTTCGCCCGCCACAAAGGCTACGGCACTCGCACACATATGGCGGCACTCCGGAAACACGGCTTCACCGAGCTCCACCGAACGTCGTTCTGCTCCTTTCTCTCATAGCTTGACCTTGTGTTCGGGAAGCGTAATGTAAGAACAGAACTATTAGGAGGTACGTTACTATGGCAGAAAGAACGGTAGTCGCACGCGTACTCGACAGAGCGTATGTGCGTGTCATCGGTGCAACAAGAGATGAGGTCGGTGTCGCCCTAGCGTCACTCCGCCGGGTTTGGTCGCAGCGCGGACACGCCCTCACGCTCTCGACGCACGATGAACACAAGGATTGGTACCACATCCGGTTCCCGATCAAGCAGATGAAGCCGGACGAAGTCTCCAGGCTCGCCTTTCGGCTCAGAGACGATCTGGCCGAATACTTCAAGCGTAGGACGTGACCCGTCTTGTGCTCGCCGAGGCCCCTCAGAAGGGGGCCTTTTGCATCGCACGGCCTGTGTTTTACGAAGAAAAATGGTGCTGGGCTTGCCAATTTTTTCCTTTTGCGTATACTGGGCAACACTATGGTCGTACACATGAGACACACCAAGGGGCACACGGCCAATCGCCGCAGCCATCACGCACTCAAGGGAGCGCGTTTTGAGACCTGCCCGAAGTGCAGTGCAAAGCACCTTATGCATCGCGTTTGCCAGAACTGCGGTACCTACCGCACTCGTATGGTCGTCGATACCTTAAAGAAGACGCTCCGCGCCGCAAAGAAGGCTGAGGGGAAGAACCCGACCAAGGTAGAGGGAACCAAAGAGAAAGCAAAAGAAGTCAAAGCTCCGAAGAAACAATCGAAAGCCAAGACCGAAGATACAAAAAGAAAGAAGGACGAGAATTAATCTCACCCAAAACACCGAGACGAAGGCTCGGTGTTTTGTTGAAGAAACCTTGACCGCACAATGCTATTTCCCTATACTGTCTTTGAAGATCTTTATGGCGAACCGGCACCTTTCACGCAGTATCGTACTCCAGTCCCTCTTTGAGTGGGACTTCACCTCGCGCGACCTCACGCAGACCGAGGAGGTACTCGCACGCAATGTCGACGAATTCGCCCCGGGCCTGAACGACATGACGTTCATGTCGGAGCTCACAAAGAACATCCTCGCAAAGAAATCAGAACTTGACCTCATCATCGAAAAGGCCGCTCCCGCGTGGCCTATCGACCGCATCTCGGTGGTCGACAAAGGTCGCCATCAACGAAGCGATCGAACTCGCAAAGACGTTCGGTGGTGAGAACAGCGGCAAATTCGTCAACGGTGTCTTAGGTGCCGTCTACAAGGAGATTGGTGAGCCCGGTAAAGACGAGACCACGCAGTCAAAGAACAACAAACCTCGCGAAGCGGTCGACCCCGCGACCCTTCCGCTCGAGAATCTCGGCGGCGCGGTCGTCTATGCACGCCACGAAGGGGAGATCTATCTCGCACTCGTGCATGACATCTTCGGACACTGGACCCTCTCCAAGGGTCATATGCTCGAGGGAGAGAGCCCAGAGGACGGCACCAAGCGCGAACTCAAGGACGAGATCAATGCCGACATCACCATCATCGAAAAACTCGGAGAGAACGAATACATCGCCTCACACCCGGAGAAGGGGAAGATCCGTAAGCACGTCACCTACTTCCTCGCTGAAGCGCCGATGCAGGCACTCGAACTCGAAGCGGAGAAGGGTGGACTCGACGACGCACGTTGGTTCCAAGCCAAGGATATTGTCGATCTCAATATTTACGACGATATACTGCCTATCATCACGAAGGCACTCACGCTCCTGATGAAGCCGGCCGGTTCGTAATTTTGGCACACTACTCGTCTTTCGTTCAGCAAATCTCGTCAACGTAGAAAACCTACGTCTCCGAGATATTGCATCACTGCAAGACTTCGCATTGTATCCAAAATAACAAACCGCTGACGTAACCCTGCGCATTGCATTCGAAATTACGCAGGATACGTTATTTGTCATTTTCAAATAACGCACGGCTTACGTAGTTTGAAGTATGGCCCATTTCGTTTTTAAAACACTCTACAAGAATCCAACCGAGATCAATCAGGAGTTGACAAGTTGCATTCATATGCTTAAATATATTCAGTACCGTCCGTCCGTAAGGACACTTCTCATGAAAGGACAGCAATGGCAGACTTTCTCAACGACAGGCCGTTCGAGCACAACTGCCGCCATGGCAGCAAATTCCTCGCAGGACGCTGCGACTTCGGCGGCGGTGTCACGGCGCACGTCCCGTCCGGACTCACCGATGCCGAACTGGCGTCCGACATCGCCGAGATGATCGGCTTCCATGCGACCATGATCTTGGACGAAGGCCGCCTCAACGGCTTCCGCGGCTATGACAACATCAGATTCACTATCGTGCGCGCGTGACGCGCTGCCGGTGCCGTCCGAACCACCCCGCTTTGTCCGGGGCGGTTTTTTATTGCACCCGACACTCTTTGCTGGCAGAGTGGGGGATAGAACGTTCAACTTACACAAGGAGCACCATCATGGGCTTTGAAGCGGCACTTGCCATCGTCGTCCGCGAAGAAGGCGATCTCTGTGACTATGCGCCTGATCCCGACAAACAGGACGACGGCGACACCTTTTTCGATGACCTCACGAAGGTCCCCGTCGAGGCACCCGTGTGGCGTGCATGGAAGTTCATCGACTTCGGGCGTGTGCGCACGCTGGTGAAGTCGTCGAGTTCGCTCTCGATCGAAGAGCGGGCAGCAGGTGAGTTCGATCACCGCGCGGCGAAATGTGCGGCGTCGTTCCTCCTCGCCAAGTTCTACGAGTGCGAACGACTGGTTGCCGACAAGAAACACTACGAGTACGCGGTCCCGTTCATCATCGACCACTACCTCTACGCGCGCAGGTACAGCAGCGAACATCTCGAGCGACACCGATTCGCCGAAGCGCTCCCGTGTTCCTTCGGGCGTCAGTTCGTCAGCGGACTGTTCTCCCTCGACGACCGCAGAGCGACACCTCCGTACGAGCGGATCTTCGAAGGTGCGCTGTGGGAGCACAACCGCCGCCTCATGAAAGAGACGGTCGCGAGCGCCACCACCATGGAGGGGCACTTCTTCGAATCACCGTGCGGACTGGTGTGGGCTCCCGCCAAAGTCGTGCGCGGCTGGCTCAAGGAACTGCTCACCGGCGACTTGGCCGAGAGTGTCGAGCTTAGGAAGGACCCGCGCTCGGTCGCCCTCGTACGCTCGTGGTTCATCGAAATGGCACTCTTCGCGAGACACGATGCGAAGGTCATCATGCTCACCGGCTCCTTCCACGCGGATGTCTCTCGAGCGATCCGCTCGCAGCAGATGTACCTCTGAACCCTTCAAAGACGCCCCCCTGTGGCGTCTTTTTTTTGTGGAAATTCCGAGATGAACAAAGCCCGCACTGTGGCGGGCTTGTAGGGGGGGGCGCTGCTACGCGGCGACCGGGACGCTTCTGGCACCGAGGGCGTGCTTGATGAATGCGTCGAGCCGGTCAGACCAGCGGTCGTTTTCTGCGTACACCTCGTCGAGGAGCTCGATGAAGGCCCGGAAGTCGTCCGGGCGAACCCACAGCGTGAGCGAGTGTTGTCCGCCGTTGTGGGGGTAGCCGGAGCGCTCGTCACGGCTGAACACGTCGAGCACGTTCGCGCGGTACAGGTAGCCAAGGAATTCTCCTTCGGGCGTGTGCTGCGGGCACGACAGTTCGTAGCGGATCTTTTGGGCCATCTGGGTCTCCTTGTGGGGTAGGGTTTGGGGTGCAGTAACTGTGTGGATAATACACCATATTTTGATATTTGTCAATTAATTTCTTGGCATTGCCAAACGCCGAAAATACGGTAGTGTGAAGAAACAGTCGCTAGCTGTCAGCATCTAAATCCTTATTTTATTGGGGACTGACACTTAGAAACTGGTCAATCTATGGACCATACCAATGTCGAATACGACAAATTTGCCGAACACATCGGCGTGAAATTCAACGACATCAAACTCCTGATGGAGGCGTTCACGCACCGCTCATACCTGAACGAGCACCGTGGTACCGGCATGCGCCACAACGAGCGTCTCGAATTCCTCGGCGACGCCGTGCTCGAACTCGTCATCACCGAGTATCTGTTCGCCAAGTATCCGGACGAGCCCGAGGGCAGACTTACCGCTTATCGTTCCGCACTGGTGAATACCAATTCCATCTCTGATGCTGCGACCGAATGGGGGATGAATGAATACCTCCTCCTTTCCCGCGGCGAGGCGAAGGACACCGGTCGCGCCCGCCAGTACATTCTCGCCAACACCTTCGAGTCGGTCATCGGTGCAGTGTTCCTCGATCAAGGCTACGATGCCGCAAAAGAATTCATCGCCAAGAGTCTGTTCGACCGTCTCGACGAGATCGTCGGCAAACGCCTCTGGCAGGACGCCAAGAGTCGCTTCCAAGAGGAGGCGCAGGAGCGCACCGGCATCACTCCGAGTTATGAAGTGGTGAAGGAGTCAGGCCCCGACCATGACAAGAGTTTCGAAGTCGGTGTCTACATCGGCTCGGAGCTCGTTGCGAAGGGGAGCGGACGGAGTAAGCAGGATGCGGAGCAGGCGGCCGCCCAAGAAGGACTTCTCCGAAAGAAGTGGTAGCCAGCTCCCATTTTGGGCGAATTTCTTTGTCGCTCACTCCGGTGCTCCCTCACCTTACCGAAAAGTAAGGCTCGGTGCGCTCCTCATCTCGCTCCTCGAACTTCATCCCAAAATTGAAGCTGGTTATCGACATCGCATCAGTCCAAGACTTCGTATCTCATTTAAAAAATGATTTCTTGGTTCTTGCTATCTCAAAAATTCATTCAAAAAAAGCAGCGGTAAAAATGCTTGATAAAAATTCTTGACCTGCTAGCCTTACGGCAGACTTTAGGAGACAGTCATGCACTTCAACATTCCCGGATACTTGCTCACCTTGAGCACGCTCACATGGGCGGCTGCGCTCTGTGTCGTACTGCTCACACTTTCGACCTTCGCGCTTCTCTTCGACAAGGGCGCTCGGCGCGAGCCCCCGCACTACCTCCTGCCGTGCCGCGGCACCGTCTATCTCGCGATCCTCGTCGCCTCCGGAGTGCTCCTCGTCGGGGCGCTCTTCCTCAAGGTCAAGTATTTCCCGTGAACAAGAAAGGCGCACCTTGTGGTGCGCCTTTTCAATAACCGAACTGTACGGTGAACGATTCGATTTCCTCGAGGAGCGTTCCGAATATTTGCAGCGGGAGACTGTGCTCTGTATCGGGGAGGAGTCCAGCCACGTCACGCACGGTGATGCGGACGTATGCATTGTCTTTGCGGACGTCGATGTCTCTCGGTCCCTTTGCGAATATGTCTTCCGGATAGAGTCGGAAACGCAATGCGCGCTTCCGTTCAGTTGTGTGATCCAGCCCGACCGCATGAAGGCGCTCGGCGTCACCTGCGCATGAAATGATGAGCGGGCAACACTCGATTGGGATGATGAGTTCGACTTGCTGTTGCGGTCTCCTCCTCCTCACTTTTGCAGTATTCGAGAAAATGAACTCGATCGGAGTCAGTTTCATGGTTTGTCTCCGGTTGTTCGTCTCACGAGAATCTACCACTCCGGTCCCTGAAGTCAACGCAGCGAAACAGCGTCATGAGACAGTCGCGTAGATGACATGTATGGAATAGATATCTTCGACACGCATTGCTATACTAGGTGCAATGAAAAAGTATACGCGCTTCGTGATCCCCGGGGTACTCCTCTTGATCACTGTCTTCGTATCAGGATACTATCTTTGGTCGACCGATCTCGCAAAGAGGGAACAACAGTCACTCGAGAACGAAAAGGCTACGCAGCTCATTCGCGATCTCATGACGCAGAATCCTTCCGCTACTACCACGGGACTTTCTCCCAGTATCGCTGCATGGAATACTCATCGCGACCCGCTCCTCGGTGTCACGTATCGTTATCCGAGCGAGTTCGTGCACAAGAAGTTCCGAGACGGCGACTGCTACAGCGGTCCGGACTACCGGGAGGTTTGTGTGAAAGTGTACGCCGTCGAAGACGGAGTCACCCTCGAGAATGTGGGTGAGTACGTTCCTGATATCAAGAATGCGGTCGGCGGAAAGGAACAGACCCGCTCGGAGATCGTTATCGCTGGAGAGAAAGGTCTTCAATTCAGAACATCCATGCCCGAGGATCCCTACATGCGTCAAGGCTGGATCGAGCAGGAATATGTGCTCGCAAAGAACGGGGACTTCGTCGTCTATGTCTACGGCTCCTCATCGGTCGTCGATCAGATGATCTCGGATCTTGCATTCACCCAACCTGACCCGGGACTCAGCCCATATGAACTCGTCGTCTCGTGGAATGCGGAGAAGGAAGAGATGGACGAAACCGCAGCCGAGATCGAAAGTCGGTCCTGTAGTGAAGGGCGCAGCTATCGCGTCGGCACAGTGACGAATGGCCCCCTGCAGGGCGACAGTGTCATTGCGCGACAGGAAGAAGAGTGCGGGATGGACTGTGGCGGAAGAGCTCAGCGTGAGCTACATCACTACGTCTACCATGAGGGTCTTCAGATACCAGTCGGAAAGGATACCGGATACACCCTAAAGGATCTTGATACTCCTGCGTCCATTGCGATACCCGGCTCCGCGTACGTCTTGACCAGAGATTTCGCCTCGAATTTCATCGACCCGGCACAGATCAAATCGACACTGTTCGTCGATGACCGGGCGGGGCGCATCTTCGAGACACTCTATGGGCGATGCTATGCCGTCGAGCGTAAGGACCATGCACTAGTCTACTACACGCTCCATCTACCCTTCGTCAACGAAGAGAACGGAGTCATGGACCTGACTCGTACTGACGGCAGGAAGCTCGACGAAGCATACGACTACGGACAGTACTGGACATGTGCGAATGTCGTCGACCAACCCAAAGAGATGCGCGAAGTCGCAGCAAGCTCAGACGGACAGCGCTTCTACGCTCGCATGGATGACGATCCGGTGCTCAAGGCATTGTTTTCGGACCAGAATACCGTCGCGCACTATCAGCATGCGACCGCTACCTACAAAGAGTTCTTGGATATCGCCCCGATCCTCTATTGGAAGGATCCGGTCGGAAGATGGATCGAACTCAAGAACAAGAAGTACTTGCAAGCGGCTGAGAAATGCAAGCCGGTCATCTATCTCTACCCGAAAGAGCAGATGGAAGTCAGTGTCTATGTCAGCCCGAATGGGGGATTCACCCACACTATTCCCGAATACGGTGAGGGTTGGCATGTCACCGCGCACCCGGACGGAAGCATATACGACCACGCGAGCGGGCAGTCATATCCGTATCTCTATTGGGCAGGGTGGAGTTACGACACCCCGAAGATCACCAAAGGTTGGGTCGTCGGACAGGAGCACCTCGAAGCATTCCTCGTGGAGAAACTCGCACGACTTGGACTGAATGCCAAAGAGATCTCCGACTTCAACGAGTATTGGCTCGCGCGACTGCGTACCGAGGGAGCACCGAATTACAAGATCATGTTCCTTGACCAGGAGGAGTTCAACCGACTCGCGCCGCTACGCGTCGAAGGGGAGAAACGCCCTGACCGTGTCATTCGCGTCGTCATGTACGCGCAACCCTCCGTCCGAGATGAAGTGTTGCCGCCACAATCGCTTCCCGAGACACCTTCTCGTGACGGGTTCACGGTCGTCGAGTGGGGAGGTTCACTCCTGAGGTGATGCCCATGATGTCGAGGAAGAGACTGATCGTATGTAGTGTCGCTCTCGCGGCAGTACTCGGGATATCATGGTTCGTGCGTGCTTATCCTTTCCCGGGGCAGACTTCTACGCAGTCGCACGGGCGAGTGCATTATTCCTACTACGCAGATAAGGAAGATTATCGCTTCGTGGAGCGACCGGAATACACCAAGAAGATCGACGAGCATATCTTCGGCGGCATCGTTTCGCATCATCTCTTGGATGAGTCTGATATCAGCGACTTCTTTGCTGAGCTGAGACCGCAGTCACCACGCACGATCGTCATTATCGGACCGAATCATTTCGGAATCGGTGCGAGTGATGTCCTTGTTTCGAAGCTTCCATACGAGACTCCGTGGGGGAACGTATACCCCGACATCGGGATCATCGACGCGCTTGTCGACACCTCGGCGCTCACCGTCGACGAATTACCGTTCACCAAAGAGCATGCCGTCTCCGCACTTGTCGCGCAAATAGCATATAACTTCCCGAAAGCAAGACTTGTGCCGATCATCATTCGCCATGGAACGGACGAATCGGAACTTCGACTGCTGACGCGACGATTGGACGAAATCCTCCCCGAAGACGCTGTTGTTATCGCAAGTGTGGATTTCTCGCATCATCTCGATCATCGGAGTGCCGAATTCCACGATCGTCTCGCGCTCTCGGCGATCCGGGACTTCGACCTGGAGCGAGTGTCTCGGGCCGAGATAGACAGTCCCGAATCGATCAAGATCCTGCTCGGGTACCTCACGGCTCGCGATGCAAAGAAGATGACATACAAGAGGACTGATGCCGCGGAGGTCATCGGTGACCTTTCCAATCTAGATGTCACCAGCTATGTTTTCGCACATTTCACCAAGGGGGAACAAGAGCATCCGCGCGTCGTGACCACGCTCCATTTCGGAGACATGATGTTCGATCGCGGAGTGAAGACATTCATCGACCGGGGAGGAGATCCGTTCGCACGGATCCGCGGCGTCGAGTCACATTTCCTCAAAGGGGTCGATATCATCACCGCGAACCTCGAAGGTCCGATCAGTGACTCGCACCGATGTAAAGCAAAGGAGTACCTTTTTCGGTTCGCACCGAACATCGCGCGCCTGCTTGCGAAAGAAGGATTCCATGCGCTTAATATCGCGAATAACCACAGTGCGGATTGTTATGGTGACGGGGTAGATGATACCCGCAAGCATCTCAGTGCTTCAGGGTTAGGCACATTCGGCGGCGATACAGCCACATCGAGCTATCTCATCAAGAAGGAGGGCGGAGCGAGTGTCGTGTTGATGGGGATAGACGAAACATCTTCGACTGACGAGCAACTCGAAGAGTACTATGCGACCATCACTGAACTCAAAAGAACCAATGACCATGTCATCGTGCACATCCACTGGGGGACTGAATACGATACCAAGCCAGGGAATCGACAACGGTCGATCGGGCACAGACTCATCGATAGCGGTGCCGATGTGGTGATCGGTCATCACCCGCATGTGATCCAGCCGGTCGAAGTATACAAAGGCGGTGCGATCTTCTATTCACTCGGGAATTTCGTTTTTGACCAGACCCTCGCATCGACCAGGCGGGGACTCGGTGTCGGTGTGGTGTGGAGTGAGCAGGAGCTTGAGTTCACCTTGTTCCCACATGCTGACGACGGACATGGTCCCGCGCTGTTGCCATATGGTGAGACAAAGGATTTTTGTGCCTCGTTCCTCTTGGGGATCGAGACGATCGATGACTGTCGTTTTCGCACCAGATGATACCGCCCTCGCGGTGTGTCGGCTGGGGACAATCACTTCGGCCTTTGTGGTATCATGGGCGCATCAGCGCGCTTCGCGCGCTCGTGTACATCGATATGGGAGAGCACGTCGTCGTTATTAACGGAGGTTCGTCGAGCATCAAGTTCGCGCTCTTTGCTCGTGACGGCATGGCGAGGCTCTGGGGCGGAAAGATCGATCGCATCGGGCTACCTGGTGCAACGCTCACACTCACGGACGGCGAGGGGAAGGAAGACGTGCTCACGATAGAGATACCCGATGTCCGCACCGCGGTCGAGGTCCTCATCGCGGTGCTCACCGATCGCGTCGACGTAGCAAAGGTGGAGGCGATCGGACACCGTTTCGTGCACGGTATGGATATTGCCGAACACGCTCCCATCACGAATCAGCTCCTCGCACGTATCCGCTCGTATGCAGACATCGATCCCGAACATCTCCCGATGCAACTCGCCATCGTCGACGCATGCAAAGCGGCATTTCCCGCACTCATGCAGGTCGCGTGTTTCGATACGGTGTTCCATCATGACATGCCGCGCGTCGCACAACTCTTGCCGCTCCCGCGTCGCTACGAGGCGAAAGGAGTGCGTCGGTACGGTTTCCACGGACTCTCGTGCGCATATCTCATCGAAGAGCTTCGCCGTATCGACCCAAAGCATGCGGACGGGAAGGTCATTATCCTCCATCTCGGTAGTGGCGCAAGCGTCACCGCGGTAAGTGGGGGAAAGAGTATCGATACCTCGATGGGCTTCACTCCCGCAGGCGGCATTCCGATGAGTTCACGCGCAGGCGACCTCGATCCAGGCGCACTCAGCTATATCATGCGAGAGGACGATCTCACTCCGCTCGCACTCGAACACCTCATCAACTACGGTTCGGGGCTTCTTGGTGTCTCCGAGACCACCGCCGACATGTACGACTTGCTGCAGATAGAAGCGACCGACATCCGCGCAAAGGAAGCCATCGACCTCTTCTGTTATGAAGCAAAGAAACGCATCGGCGCGTACACGGCGGCGCTCGGCGGAGTGGACACGATCATCTTCTCGGGCGGAATCGGTGCGGTCGCTCCCGGTATCCGTGCGCGGATATGTGGAGGACTGGAAGCCTTTGGTGTTATAATCGAAGAGTCAAAGAATCAGGCGAACGAGAGTCTGATTTCGAGTACCTTAGCGCCGGTGTATGTACGAGTGATGCATACTGACGAAGAGCGCATGATAGCTCAACTTACTGGAGCAATTAATCGTTCATAATTTCGTCATGCAAAAAAATGAAAGACCGCTGTCTCCCGACCTCCTCGCGAGAATGAATGCGTATTGGCGCGCAGCCAACTATCTCTCCGTCGGGCAGATCTATCTGTACGACAACCCGCTCTTGAAGCGTCCGCTCGAACTGTCCCATATCAAACCGACGCTCCTCGGTCACTGGGGGACTACACCCGGGCAGAATTTCATCTACGTCCACCTCAACCGCGTGATCAAGAATCATGACCTCAATATGATCTACGTCTCCGGTCCTGGACACGGCGGGCCTGCGCTTGTCGCCAACACCTACCTCGAAGGCACCTACAGCGAGATCTATCCCAACATCAGTCAGAGCGAAGAGGGTATGAAGAAACTCTTCACCCAGTTCTCGTTCCCGGGCGGTATCCCGAGCCATGTCTCTCCCGAGTGTCCCGGTTCCATCCATGAGGGCGGCGAGCTCGGCTATTCGCTCAGTCACTCGTTCGGTGCGGTGTTCGACAACCCGTCACTCGTCGTTGCATGTGTCGTCGGTGACGGTGAAGCCGAGACCGGACCGCTCGCGACCGCATGGCATTCCAATAAATTCCTCAATCCGATCTCGGACGGCGCAGTACTCCCGATCTTCCATTTGAACGGGTACAAGATCGCGAACCCGACCATCTTCGCCCGCATGGAGCGCGAAGAGCTCGAGCAGCTGTTCCGCGGCTATGGCTGGGATCCGCACTTCGTCGAAGGGGACGATCCCGAAGAGATGCATCAGTTGATGGCATTCGCGCTCGACAAATCGATCAGCGAGATCAAGCGCATCCAGACCCATGCCCGGAACGCAAAGGATCCGTCGCGCCCGCGCTGGCCGATGATCGTCCTGCGCTCGCCGAAAGGTTGGACCGGACCGAAGATCGTCGACGGACTCCCGAACGAAGACTCGTTCCGCTCGCACCAAGTGCCGCTTTCTGTCGACAAGGATCATCCCGAGCATCTCACACTGCTTGAAGCATGGATGAAGAGCTACAAGCCCGAAGAGTTGTTCGACGACAGCGGCAAGCTCAAAGAAGAGATCGCCTCGCTCGCTCCGAGCGGAGAGCAGCGCATGGGCGCGAACCCGAACGCCAACGGCGGACTCCTCTTGAAGGATCTCCTCATGCCGGACTTCCGTAACTATGCGGTGCAGGTCTCGAAACCCGGTGCGGTGATGGCGGCAGACACTCAGGAGCTCGGCAAATTCTTCCGCGACATCATCACGATGAACAAGGACGCGCGCAACTTCCGCATCTTCGGCCCCGACGAGACCCAGTCGAACAGACTCGGCTCAGTCTTCGAAGTAACCAACCGCCAATGGAACGCGCGCAAATACCAAAGCGACGAATTCCTTGAGACCGACGGACGAGTGATGGAGATGCTCAGTGAACATCAGTGCGAAGGCTGGCTCGAAGGATACCTCCTCACCGGTCGCCATGGCGTGTTCAACAGCTACGAAGCGTTCATCCATATCGTCGACTCGATGTTCAATCAGCATGCCAAGTGGCTCAAGGTGACGCTCAAGCTCCCATGGCGCCGCAAGATCGCATCGCTCAACTACCTCCTTGCGTCACACGTGTGGCAGCAGGCGCACAACGGCTTCACTCATCAGGACCCGGGCTTCCTCGATACTGTCGTGAACAAGAAAGCCGAGATCGTGCGCGTCTACCTTCCACCCGATGCCAACTGCCTCCTTTCCGTCTATGATCACTGTCTCAAGAGTCGCCACTATGTGAACGTCGTCGTCGCTGGGAAATACATGGCGCCACAATGGCTCACCATGGACGAAGCGATCGCACATACCACCAAGGGCATCAGTATCTGGCCGTGGGCAAGTAGCGATCAGGGGTCCGAGCCCGACGTCGTGATGGTCGCCTGTGGTGACGTGCCGACCCGCGAGATACTCGCTGCGATCATGATCCTGCGCGAGCATTTGCCGGAGATCAAGATCCGCATGATCAACGTCGTCGACCTGATGAAGCTCGTCCCGAGCACCGAACATCCGCACGGTCTCTCCGACATTGATTTCGAATCGCTGTTCACGAAGGACAAGCAGGTGATGTTCGCATTCCACGGCTACCCATGGCTCATTCACCGCCTGACCTACCGCAGAAAGGGTCACACCAACATCCATGTCCGCGGCTACAAGGAAGAGGGGACCATCACCACCAATTTCGACATGACGGTCTTGAACGAAATGGACCGCTTCCACCTCGTCATCGATGTCATCGACCGCCTACCGCAGCTCGGTTCGCGTGGCGCATACGTGAAACAGATGGCAGAGAATAAATTGGTTGAGCATCGACACTATATCGATACGCATGGCGAGGATCTCCCCGAGATCCGCGACTGGAAATGGAACGCCCTATAAGTTCAGCAAATAAACCCTGTCTGCGGCGTTGCGGAGCCTCAGCGATTTCAGTCGCCGTACTGTGAGTACGACTTCTTCATCGCTACTCCGCGCCTTGCATCCAAGGTCTCTTTGCAGAACTTATGCTTCTCAGCCTAGACGAAATCAGTTCTCGCTGATCGATACTTCAAAAATGCATAAGGAAAGGCGCACCGTGGGGTGCGCCTTTTGTCACTTCGCTCGTCGTGCAGAGAAGCTGATGGTGAACGAATGTTCCTCGTCCTTAAGTGTGCCGGCGGTGCGAACGACCCGACGCGCCTTCCATGCCTCTTCCATCCACGGGGCGGCTTTCCTGACCCACATCATCACTTCGCGTGTGGTGATGAGCACGTCCACTTGGCTCGACCCCTCCGGCTGCGGGATGAAGGCGAATCTGAGCGTCACCCGCTCGGCGTTTTCCGACGCGACTTCGGTTGCATACAGCGTGCACTCTTCGCACTCGGGAAGCATCTTCGGTCTGCCTTCCAGTGGAATGGTGACTTCGAGGAAGAACGGATACAATCCCGTCCTCCTGTTCTTGCGCTCTCGAACGAACTTGAGGGTAACAGGGACTTGGTCCATTGTGACTCCGGTTGTGACAGAACGATGACGTGAAATTACCACAAATAGCTGCTTCGTCAAGACATCGAACGCGAGAAAAGTGGGATAAGCCCTGATTTTACCTGATTTCGCATGCTACAATGTGAGGGTAATGAGGTTGAAACGGTTGGAAATCTTTGGATTCAAATCCTTCGGCAAGAAGGCTGTTCTCGAGTTCTCCTCACAGATCACCTCGGTCGTCGGTCCGAATGGTTCCGGCAAATCCAATGTCGCAGAAGGTATCCGTTTCGTACTCGGTGAACAGTCGATGAAATCGATGCGCGGTAAACGCGGAGAGGACCTCATCTTCAACGGCTCACAGTCGACCGGCCGCGCCAACCGTGCGAGTGTTGCGATCGTGTTCGACAACTCGAAGCGCGAATTTCCACTCGACTTCGACGAAGTCTCCGTCTCGCGTGAAGTCTATCGCGACGGCTCCAATCAGTATTTCATCAACGGCTCACAGGTCCGCCTCAAGGACGTGTTCGAGCTCCTCGCTTCAGTCCACATCGGCGCCTCGGGCCATCACATGATCTCACAAGGTGAAGCAGACCGTATCTTGAATGCAAACCCGAAGGAGCGCCGCGAGATGCTCGAAGACGCGCTCGGTCTCAAGGTCTACCAATACAAGCGCGCCGAGAGTGAACGCCGACTCGAGAAGACCGAAGAGAACCTGAAGGAGGCAGAGGCACTTCGCCGCGAGATCGCTCCGCACCTGCGCTTCCTCAAGAAGCAGGTAGAGAAGGTCAACGAAGGCAAAGCCCTGCGCGAGCGCCTGATCGGACTCTATCGTGAATATCTGAAGCGTGAAGAGATCTATATCACCCGAAAGAAAGAAGAGATCGCCGGGAAGCGTGCGGATCCCGCAGCTGAACTCGCCGACCTCATGATCAAAATAGCGCATGCGCGCGAACTCCTCGCAGGCGAGAATGCCGGCGACGAAAAGAGCCAGCGCCTCCTCGCGGTGGACGCCAAACTGCGCGAAGTGCGCCAGCGCCACGACGAACATTCCCGCACCGCAGGCCGTATCGACGGTATGATCGAGTTCGAGGAGAAGCAGCTCAAGAAAAAGCAGGAAGCCCTCGAACACAAAGAAGATATTCCCATTCGCCTCGGCGACGTCGAAGGGCTCGAGAGTACAATCGCACAGGAAATAGCCATCGCTGAGAATTCCGACGACCTCCATGTCATCCGCGGTGTGTTCGGTCGTGTTCGCGCAGCGGTTCGCGACTTCATCAATCATCACAAGGTACAGGCAGGCGAAAAGACCCTCACCCAAGAAGACTATCGCGAGCTCGAGGAGCTAAAGGCGGAGCGTGCCCGCGCAGAGGATTCGCTCCGTGCGGTTTCCGAGGAGTCGGCACAAATGGAACGCGAGTATCAGGCAGTGAAGGCAGAGATCGACGCCGAGAAGCAGCACTCACGCGAGACCGAGCGTGCACTCTTCGAGATGATGAACCGCCGCGGTGAGCTGCAGTCTGTGCTCGACCGGATCAAGAACGAAGAGGACAACATTCTGCGCGAAGGGCGCCGCCTCGAAGAAGAACTCGGCGAAGCCGGCATCCTGCTTGGCCGTGCGGTGCTCGACTATTCCAATATTGAGCTTTCGATCGAAGAGGTCATGGGTGAACCGCGTGATTCCCAGGAGCAGCGTCGCCGTGAGATCGAACGCGGCAAGATCCGTCTCGAGGACATCGGTGCCCAGGGTGGGGAAGATGTCGAGAAGGAATTCGCCGAGACGACCGAACGCGACAAATACCTCGAGAATGAGATCGCCGATCTGGTGAAGACCCAAGAGTCCCTCTACTCACTCATCGCCGAACTCAATGAGAAGCTCAACAACGAATTCCGCGACGGCGTGAAGAAGATCAACAAGCAGTTCAGCGACTTCTTTACCTTGATGTTCGGTGGCGGTGTCGCAGAGCTGTTCGTGGTGAAGATCGAGAAACGCGGCAAGAAGAAGGACACCGAACTCGATCTCTCTGATCTTCCGGGAGAAGCAGTGGACGGAGAAGAGGAAGAGGACGAAGAGGGTATCGACATTGCCGTCTCACTTCCGCACAAGAAGACCAAGGGGCTCGTCATGCTCTCCGGCGGTGAGCGCGCACTCACATCAATTGCACTTCTCTTTGCAATCTCTCAGGTTAACCCGCCGCCGTTCATGGTGCTCGATGAGACCGATGCTGCCCTCGACGAAGCAAACTCACGCAAGTATGGCGACATGATCGAGAATCTCGCCAAACTCTCGCAGCTGATGGTGATTACCCACAACCGCGAGACCATGTCACGCGCTGGCACTATTTATGGGATCACGATGGGGGCGGATGCGGTGTCGAAGGTGCTTTCGATCTCCTTTGACGACGCCTCAGCTGTCGCGAAGTAATTTTGGCGCCCTCCTCGTCCTTCCTTCGGCGAACTTCGTCACCGTACACCGCGTACGGCTCCGAAGTATCACCTCAGTCCAGGACTTCGGATTGCATCCAAAATTCCTTCGCTCCAGGGGACGGGGGATAAGTGTGGTGGAGAGAGCACAGAAGCGGAACGTCCTCTGAAAGAAACTCATGGAGCAAAATCTCATACTTTGACAATCCGTGGACGGTGGAGTAGTTTTCTCTTCGGAGAGGTAACAGACGGATAGTGGCATTTGCCCCAAGAAGTGAAGGTGACTCTTGGTCCAGAGATCGCTGACTCCTGCGGGGGAAGGCGTGAGGCAAGGAGGTTCGACCCCTCCCCGTTGCGAACGTACTAGGATGTACTGTGTAGGATAGGTCTGAGGCTTTGAAGTGGTGTCGCCAGGCATCATGGAGCCACCGTTGAAATAAGACCCTGTATGTCTGAAGAGCGAAAGTTCTGAGCATTGCAATCCGACGTCGATGGCACTCTCGACAACACCCAGCACCGTTAGGTGTGCGGTAGTGATGCGTTGACCGAATGATCGCGTACATAGTAGCCCTCTCCACCCCATACCACCGCCGTGCTCAGCACGGCGGTTTTTCATTTTTCGGTATAGAAAAAAGCGGCCGAGGGTTCGGCCGCTTTGCGTGCGGGGGGGCTGGGTGCTCAGCGCCGCCGGTGCGGATGTCCGTAGTACGGCCCGTAGTAGTACGGGTAGTAGCACGAATAGCAGTAGAGCGGCAGGTAGATCACCGGGGCGTCCACCGCCACTTGTCGCGGATCGTGCACCGGGACCGGCGTGAAGGCGCAGCCGCCGAGGGCGAGGAAGACGAGGAGCGAAGCGATGGATCGGACGAGCATGGCAGTCTCCGGAAGTTGAACAGCTACAATAATTGTACATATTTATATCATTTTGTCAAAGTCTACCTAGAGCACGACCAAACGGCGGTAAATTGACTTAGCATGCTAACTTTGCTATATTGCACAGGCACGTATTTGTGTACGCATCGAACAATCCAAAGGAGTCTCACTTGAGTGCCATTCACGAACTACTCGTCCTTGGTCGAGCGCGGGGGATCATCGGCATCACTGCCGGTATGTCCTCAGAAGTCGAACCCACACCGGAGCCCGTCTCGGGTACTGGTCATGTCCGACGAGAACCGCAACAACAACAGCAGGGTACCCGTTACTCCGCCGAGCACATCCGCCAGCAGCAGGCGCAGCAGCAAGGCCAGTAGTCTTCTATTCGTGCGCATCACGTGCACCCACGCTCCCGGAACTCCCGGGGCGTTTTTTTTGCGCCTTTGACTAAATCATTTTTCATATGTAGTTTACAGGACGGAGTATCAGTCGTTTCCACAACAAGGAGTGTTCATGCAGAAATACCGTTACCGCGTCGACGAGAACGAAGGCAAGCTTCCCGAGGGCAATGTCCCTGTGGTCCAGGCATCAGACCCGATCACCGTCGGCGTTCGTTCCGTCTACACCCTTCGCGTCTTGCATGTCTTCATGCGCGATCCGTTCGGCGTCGCTCGGCGTGGCTTCATTCCGAGCATCAAGGCGAACTGCCTTCCGGAAGAACGCGGCGAAGTCCATTTCGGCGAAGATGGCGTCGCCTATGGCATGGCGGTGGGCAGCGGCCTCCTCATGATCGACAAGAAGTCGCAGGAAGTCAGTGGCCTCGCTGTGGTCGCCAACTAGTTTCCGGTACTCGTAGAAAGGCCTGCCTCGCGCAGGCCTTTTCCTTTGTACCTGCGCGAAGAACTTGAGCAAAAATAGAACGATGCTATCATGAAAATAGCTGCTCATCCCACTAACCCCGAAGGAGGAATGCCATGCGTTTGAACCCGCGACACAGTGGAGAAAGACTCTCGCGATCGGCCCTCAATCAAGAACTGCGCGCTCAGCTGTCCGAACTGCGCGCACTCCTCCTCTACTTCGGTTCCGCCGAGATCGTGGTGCTTCACTACTACGACTTCGTGCGGTATGCATGACCCCACACCCACCAGCACAAGCGGAGCCCCATGGCTCCGCTTCGCTCGTTTTCTGTAATAAAAAAGCAGGGCCCGGGGGCCCGCTTCAGTACGGTGTGTTCAGCCTTGTTGCTGCTGCACACGGTTCGGTTGGAGTGAGGTCGCTTCGACGACGAGCGGAGTCCGTCTCCGGAACTGGATCAGGATTTCGCGGTACGCTGCGGGCGTGGGAGTGCCTTCCGGGGTTGCGAGTTGTGCTTCGCAGGACTGCTGATCGTAGTGGACCAGCCGCACCGTTCCCGAGAGATGTGCGACGCTCGCATCGACCCGATCGACGACCTGTGCTGCGGTCGTTTCATTTGTTCCGGGTGCGAATGCGACCCGGATCGGCAGCGAAGGATCTTCAGCTTGGTACATGGCGAACTCCTTTCAGTAGTGAACGCCTGTTATCGTTATATTCCTATTGGGAAAAACGTCAATGAGCTTTCAATGAAAAAGGTGCATATCGCTCCTCTTCTTTGTCGAGAAAGGAGTACAATGGGGAGATAATAACTAATCTCAACGATCTATGACCGTAGTCATGAAAGAGCAGGGATGTGTGGCATCGACCATCGGCTATTACTTGGTCATCATCGGTGCGATCAATTGGGGCCTCGTCGGGCTCAGTGATTTCACAATGATGAATCTCAATGTCGTGAACCTTCTCGTCGGGGGAATGCCGACGCTCGAGTCACTCGTCTATATTGCCGTCGGAGTCGCCGGAGTGATGACACTCATCGGGTGCAGATGCTCTACCTGCAAGGCCTGCCGCGTCGAAGGGGGAAACCCACAAAAATAGCGAGCTTCTTCGTTGCGGGTCCCAACCTACTCAGTCAACATAGGAAGACTACGTCTTCTTCGCAGGTATTCCCGCGTCTCGAATCTCATCAATTTTTGCGAGTTTCAAGATAAGTAATTGTTTGCAAACAAAAACTCCCGCAGTTAGCGGGAGTTTTCTGTATTTAGAGCAATTGCATTGCGATAAGTTTGCGATTCATATCCACCGCGCTTACCTTTGCACGAAGTTTGTCGCCGAGGCGATAGATCTTTCCATGGGTTTTGCCGACGATGCGATAGTTCTTCTCTTCGAAGAAATAGAAATCGTTCGGGATATCCTTCACATGGATCATGCCTTCCGCCTTGGTGACCTCGTCCTCGACATAGATGCCCCATTCGGTCACTCCCGAGATGGTGCCGTTTATCTCCGTGCCGATACGGTCATAGAAGTACTCGCACTGCTTGTATTTGATCGACGAACGCTCCGCGTCCGCAGCCTGCACTTCCATCTGCGAGCAGTAGCGCGCGAGCCGTTCTTGTTCCTCGAGCGATTTCTTCGGAACCGGTTTGCCTTCGAGGTAGTGCTGGAGGAGTCGATGGACCATCAGGTCGGGGTAGCGTCGGATAGGGGAAGTGAAGTGGGTATAGTGCTCGAACCCGAGTCCGTAGTGACCGATGTTCTTGGTGGTATAAACGGCCTTCGCCATCGCGCGTACGGTCGCCATCTGGATCATCGACTCTTCCGCCTTCCCGCGGATATCCTCGAGCATCTGATTGATCGCGGTCGATGTGACCTGCATATGTTTATCGAGTTTGAGGTCGACTCCGACGCCGTGAAGGAAGTCTCGTAGGTCTCGGATCTTGTCTTCGTTCGGTGCATCGTGGACGCGGTAGACGAACACGCTCTCTGCCCGCTTGTCCTTCGTGGCGATCAGTCGCGCGACGTGTTTGTTCGCGAGCAGCATGAATTCCTCGATCAGTTTGTTGGTATCTTGGATCTGTTTCTTGTAGACACGGATCGGCTTGCCTTTCTCGTCGAGCTCGAATCGCACCTCTTCCGCTTCGAATGCGATCGCTCCATTCTGGAGTCGTGCTTTGCGCAGTTCTTTTGCTGTCCGGTCGAGCGAGATGAGTGAGTCAGTGAGTGCTTTCTCGTATTTGTGTCCGAGGATCGGACTCTTCTTCGATTTGTCCGTCACTGCATCGAGCACCGCCTGTGCCTCTTCATAGTAGAAACGTTTCGCTGAGTGGATGATGGTACGTCCGAACCATTCATTTATCACATCGCCCTTCTCGTTCATTTCGAACACCGCGCCGAAGGTGAGTCGGTCTTCGTTCGGCACGAGTGAGCAGATGCCGTTCGAAAGGCGCTCAGGGAGCATCGGGATGGTGCGGTCGACGAGGTAGACACTCGTTGCACGCTCGACCGCTTCTTTGTCGATGGTCGAGTGGGGGGTGACATAGTAGGAGACATCGGCGATATGTACGCCGACCTCGATATTGCCGTTCGGGAGTTTCTGCCACGAGAGTGCGTCATCGAAGTCTTTCGCGTCCTTCGGGTCGATGGTATGTGTGAGGATGTCGCGGAAGTCTCTGCGTTTCTTGATCTCATCTTCGGGGATCTGAAGCGGGATCGCTTCGGCTGCCGCCTCGACTTCGGGAGGGAACGAGGTCTCGAATCCGCGCTCCAAGACGATCGCTTCCATCTCCGCATTGTGCTCATCCGGTGTGCCGAGCACTTTGAGCACTTCGCCGATCGGCTCTTTCGCAGGGTCGTCCCATTTCGTCATCGCGACGAACACTTTATCTCCGAGTTTCGCGCCATGGAGCATGTGCTTCGGGATCAGCATGCTGCGGTATACGCGATGGTCGTCCGCTTCGAAGAAGAAGCTACCTTCCTGCTGTTCGATCCGTCCCGCGAAACGAGTCTTGTTTCGGACGAGGACCTTGGTCACTTCGCCTCCTTGTTTCGCGCCGGCGCGTTTGCTGTACAGAGTCACTTCGACGCGGTCACGGTCGAGCGCGCAGTTGAGCCCGCGAGGATCGATCTCGACATCTTCTTTCATGCCTTCTACTTCGACATAGCCGACACCCTTCGCAGTGATGCGGATGGTACCCTCGACCTGATGCTGTGGAGGGAATTTCGGATGGGAGTGCTGTCCGGATTGTGGCCGTGCGGATTGCTTCGCACGCCGGTCATCCTTCTCTTTCTTCGCTTCTTCTTTTGGTCGATACTGTTTCTTGATGAATTTGGTCATTCTGGATGTATTCGTTTTTTTTTGCTTATCGTTTATATCTTACTTCTACTTTCCGTCTTTACATCCCTTTATCGACGAAGCTTCCGAGCGGTGTCCCAGATCCCGCGCGCTCATCTCGAGATGGCGGAACGATGCGATCGAGCGTGGAGGGATGGAGGTGTACTTCCTGCGAGCGGAGCATCTCACCGTCCTGCATGTCATCGATCAGTTTTTTGATGTCATTGGGTCTCGCGATGTATGCGGCGATGAGGTTGATGTTCTCTCCGGCGGTCTCGAAATGTACGGTCCCGAAATTGAGCAGCGTCTGGATCACACCGGACTGGGTCACTGACACGTTCTGGATATGATCGATACGGAACGACGAGGACTTCCGTCGGAAGAATCCCTTCTGCTCGATATCGAAGATGCGGATATCGGTGATCAGAAGCACATTGAGGAAGTAGTTCGTCCAGATGTTCCATCCCATGATCCAGACGATGATCAGCCATGCGACCAAGAAGAAGGTGCTTGCCGCCGCGTTACTACCTTCGAGGATGATAAATTTGCCAACCGGGATGATATTGAGGAGGAATATCCCGACCACAGGTATCGCGACCGCAAAGATGAGCATGAAGATCTTCCCGAGCAGCACGAACCAGTGGTCCCACACCACCTTCACTACTTGCTCGTGGTCATCGATCTCGATCATACGCTCACGGTTGAAGTCGAATAAGCGATCAAGGAGAGTGCAAGCGCGCCGAACAGGATCGCGGACCCGATGAAATAGTAGATATTCATCCGCACCACCTTGAGCTTGTCGTTGCCGTAATGTTTCCAGTGATAGCGCACCACGATCATATGGATGAGCCAGATGACGAGCAGGAAGACGAATACCCCGACAAGGAAGTTTCCTGAGAGCGGGATGTGCACGGTAAGGTCGCTGGAAAGCAGTGATTCCACACCCTTAGTATAGCGGAAAACGGCGATTTTGGAACCAAACGGCTTTGTTGAGAGATTTTTGAGTAAAAGTGGGGATAATCGGAAGGATTCGTGCGAAAAGTTGACCAAATACAGCGCCTCTGCTAATATCCTCCTACATGTTAGCAATCAGATTAAAGCGCGTCGGCCGCACCAATGACCCTTCATTCCGCATCATCGTGCAGGATCATCGCCGTTCACCAAAGAAGACCCGCGGCGTCGCAGAGTACGTCGGTTCGTATGACGCACGCAAAGGCAAGCCGCAGATCGATGCAGAGCGCGTGAAGTACTGGATCAGTATGGGCGCTCAGCCTTCGGACACCGTGCACAATCTCCTTGTCGGAGCAAAGATCATCGAAGGCAAGAAGGTCAACGCAATGAACAAGAAGACAAAGCCGGTCAAGGAAGTTCCGAAGGAAGAAGCAAAGAAAGCAGCCCCCGCAGCACCCGCCGCAGAAGCCGCTCCCGCTCCAGTGGAGGAAGCTCCCGCAGAAGCAGCAGCAGAGGCCACTCCCGCCGCATAACTTACGAAATGAAAACAAAACACCCCCTGCGTGGGGTGTTTTGTTTTGTCTCGGGGTGCACATGGTTATTATTTCCGTTATCGGCTGGGGCTAACCCCTCTCGCTTGTGGGTGTGCATTCTCTCTGCCTCACATATAATAGTGAAATTACGATTCAATTTAATTCCATGAGATCATCTCGCCTGTTCGTGCTGCTTCTTCTTTCGATCATGCCACTCCTGGCATCGACTCCGTTCGTCTTTGCGCAGTCTGAGACGGTGACAATGGGGGAGACCGCACTCGTCAGTGACGATGATTCTGGAAATGGAGGGCTTCTGCTTGCGCAGCAGGCGACACTCGCCCAATCAGGCACACTCCAGTCACTCTCGTTCTATGTAGCAGGGGCGAGCGGCAAGCTTAGGCTCGGAGTCTATGATGCGACAGGACCGGGCGGCGGACCGGGAGCTAAGCTCGCGGAAGCCGCAGAGATCACTCCGGTAGTCGGGTGGAACACCGCACCAGTCGTGACTCCTGTCGCGCTCGCCGCAGGGACATATTGGCTCGCGTATGCACCCGAGAGCAGCAGTCTTCATTTTCGGCTTGTACAAGGGGTAGGCACACTTCGCTACTACACGAAGGCGTACGGAGTGATGCCAACAACATTTTCAACTTCCCCGACTTCGTATAGTGGGCACTGGTCTTTCTACGCGACACTTGCAACTTCCGGCACCCCGACACCTCCTCCCGCACCAACCCCTGTGAACGGCTCATGTGGAACTGCCAACAATGTCTCGGTCACTTCGATCCCCACGAGCAATCTCTGCAGCGTCGGCACTGCGTCAAGTGTCTCAGGAACAGGACCATGGAGTTGGACCTGTGCAGGAACGAATGGGGGAACCACAGCGAGTTGTGTTGCACCACTTACGGTCGTGACTCCTCCTGCTCCGACACCGACACCCAGCCCGTCTCCGTCCCCGGCACCTACTCCCGCTCCCTCCGGTAGCAACCCCCTCTCGACGCTCGCGGCGAGCATGACCCCCGGCACTTGGGCGCAACTTCCCGTGTCGAATCAAAATAGTGTTCTCGGCGTAGGTAGTGTTTCGGGAAGTATGATCCACTTTGTGAATTCCATGCCGTGGAATCCGATCAATAAACAGATCGAGATCATCGGGCAGGATCACGGTTACCCCGGCATGCGGCATGTGCGTTACGACTCTATTGCGAATCAGTTCGTGCTCGTTGCAGACAACGCGGGTATTCCTAATTCCGGTCACGGCTATGATCATATGTCGGTGAATCCGAACACGGGCGATCTCTATGTGCGACTTTACGGTGCCTTTAGTGGTGTGATCTCGTCCGTGAAGAAAACTTACGGAACATCAAACTTTGTGAGTATTCCTGATGTGCCCGCGTCAGCACAGGTGGCGATCGGCACCGTGTGGTGGTCGGGGCCATTTATCGGTGGGGGAAGTCAGGGCTCATTCATGGTGTTCAACAGTGGCAATGCAGATATTTACAATGCAGGTGGACTTGCATCTGATGGGCAGATCGTCGCATACAATCCGCTTACGAACTCTTGGTTCTACAATCAAACAGGGAGGTCACCATTTTATAGCAACGGGGGCAGTTATACGTATCACAGCATTATGGAATATAGTCCCATAAAGAATGTTGCTGTATATGGTGGCGGAAATGAGGCAAACAATAAACTCTGGCGGATGGATTCAACCGGCGCAGTACAAGCAATGCCCAATGTCCCCACAGGTACCGCTGTTGGTATTCAGCAGGGCAATCTTGTGAACGACCCGGTTACTGGCAATTTCCTCCTTCTTTCTGGCGGACAACTTTGGGAGCTAAATCCTGATGGCGCTGGGACTTGGACGAAGAAAACCTCGCCCCCAAGCGGAGTCGGTGATCCGAAGGCACCAGCGGGAGTTGTTTCATCATCGATCACTGATTACGGTGTGGTGGCATACATATCGCAAACAAGTGGAACTGGTGGAACCTTCTTTCTCTATAAGCCGGCAACATCAGGCGGCACTCCAACTCCCACCCCGCCACCACCCCCTCCTCCCGCCCCAACTCCGACACCTACGCCAACACCAACTCCACCCCCGCCGCCTCCACCATCACCAACTCCCGCACCATCGACCAAGTTCACTATTGGTGCCCGTGTGCAGGTCTCGTCGGGTCCACTTAACGTACGCAGCACTGCGAACACCGTAGGCGCATTGCTCGGTACTCAGCAAACAGGGGCACTCGGTACGGTCACGTCCGGACCAACTGCACAAGGAGGATACAACTGGTGGAACGTGAACTTCGATAGTGGAGTTGATGGTTGGAGTGTTGAAGATTTTATGGTGACCTACGTGCCTCCACCAACACCACCGCCAGCCCAAACACCCTCTCCCACGCCGCCAGTCAGTAGCGCAGATTTCACAACGCGTTGTAGCGCTGCGGGGGTCGTGAAGTGTGTCGGATTTGATTCAGCATCCGACTTCAATACGGGCACCGGTGGGACAAATGGTGCATACGGACAAAACTACGGCATCTTTCCTCCTTCGGGAACTTCAGACTATACACGTGCCACTCAAGACACCGCACTCAAAGCCTCAGGCAATGGGTCACTGAAATTTACCATCCCTTCAAATTCGGGTTCAGACACATCGGGTTCTTGGTTCACCAATTTTTCGAGTGACCTCAATACCCAATTTGATGGTGGCGAAGAATTTTATGTGCAGTGGCGCCAGCGCTTTAGTCCGGAGTATTTGACGACAAGTTATGCAGGTAGTGGTGGCTGGAAGCAGGTCATTATCGGTACTGGTGACAAACCGGGACAGCCTTACTCTTCCTGTTCTTCGCTCGAACTCCCTGTGCAGAATACGTACCTCCGAGGTTTTCCAGTTATGTACAACTCGTGCAGCGGCTCCACCTCACACGGCCCTTATAATCCTTTTGAAGAGCCATTTGGGAATTATGATTTTAAACTCCAGAATGCACGACCTGCACCGTACTGTCTCTACTCACAAAGCAGTACCGGATACTTTCCTCCTAACGGAAATTGTTTCGGTTACGTCGCGAACGAATGGATGACATTCCAAGTACATGTGAAGCTCGGTGCCCGCATTGGAGACGAATTCAAGAATAGTTATGTTGAGCTTTGGCTCGCACGTGAAGGTCAGCCTTCCCAGCAGTTGTTCAATTGGGGTCCATACAATTTGACCGCAGGCTCGTTAACTGAAAATCAAAAATTTGGAAAGGTGTGGTTGCTTCCGTATCAAACAGGGAAGTCCTCAGCGCAGTCGCACCCCACCGCATACACGTGGTACGACGAACTCATCATCTCGCGCAACAAGATCGCTGATCCGACTGTTACAGGCGGCACCCCAACTCCAACCCCTCCACCACCACCCCCTCCTGCACCAACCCCAACTCCAACTCCCACACCTCCGCCAAGCCTCACCCCCGCACCATCAACAAAGTTCGCACTGAACGATCGCATTCAAATGACCGAGAATGTGAATGTACGCGCAACGGCAAACACTGCCGGCACACTCTTGGGTACACAAACAACAGGCACTCTTGGCACCATCATTGGTGGTCCTATCGCACAAGGAGGATACAACTGGTGGAACGTGAACTTCGATAGTGGAGCCGACGGTTATGCAGCGGAAGACTTTATGTTAAAGTATGTCGTACCCGTTACTCCGCCGACAGCACCTTCCTCAGGCGCGACAGCGCTCTCAACGCTTGCTGCAGGAATGACCCCCGGCACTTGGGCGCAGCTCACTCCTTCGAATCAGAACTTCGTACTCGGCGTTGGCAACATCTCCGGATCGATGATCCACTACATGAACTCTGCCGCCTGGAATCCGATCACGAAGAAGCTCGAGATCATCGGGATGGATCACAATTGGGGAAGCGAGCGCTACGCGCAGTATGACGCGATGACCAATGCATTCGTACTCGTCTCGAACGACGTCGGTTTCGGAAGCAGTGTCCGTCACGGCTACGACCACAATGCGGTGAACCCGTACACCGGCGTCGTGTATAACCGACTCTCGAACATCGCTTCCGGGGTTCTTTCTATCCGCTATACCAACTCCGGTTCGGCGAGTTTTGCCTCAACTCCCGACATCGCAACCGGCTATGATCAGATCGCCGTAGGCTCCGCATGGTGGTCGGGCTCGTTCACCGGAGCGGGAAGTCAGGGTGCGTTCTTCATCTACAATAGCGGTGACTCGAACGGCTCCGCCACGGACGGACATATGGTCGCGTACGACCCGGTGAAGAATTCATGGATATTGAACAAACACGGTGTCTCGCCGAACTACTCCGTTACTGGCAGCACCTATCACAGTGTGATGGAATACAGCCCAGTGAAGAATGTTGCGGTCTACGGCGGCGGCAACGATGCAACGACGAGACTCTGGAAGATGGATTCGACCGGTACGGTCACTGCGATGCCGAATGTCCCGACAGGGAAGGGCGTCGGCATTCAGCAAGGCAATCTTGTGAATGATCCGGTCACCGGCAACTTCCTGCTGCTCTCGGCGGGGGAGCTCTGGCAGCTCAACCCCGACGGCGCGGGCACTTGGACGAAGCTTGCGAATCCTCCCTCGGGAGTCGGAATTCCCGGACCTTCAGTCACCGACGGCGTCATCTCTTCCGCGATATCGGAATACGGAGTCATCGTCTACGTGAAACAGACTTCTTCGACCGGTGGAACGTTCTATCTCTACAAACCCGCAAGCGGAGGCACTGTCACCCCGTCACCAACTCCTTCTCCAACCCCGACTCCCACTCCGACTCCGTCCCCATCACCAACTCCAACCCCCGCACCCTCCACCAAATTCACACTGAGCACACGCATCCAAGTCTCCTCAGGACCTCTCAACGTCCGCAGTACGGCCAATACCTCGGGCACCCTCCTTGGTACACAAGCCACCAATGCACTCGGTACCATCTCGGGAGGACCCACCGCACAAGGAGGATATAGCTGGTGGAATGTGAACTTCGATAGTGGTGTCGACGGCTACGTGGCAGAAGACTTCCTGGTGACATACACTGCACCGACACCTGCACCAGTTACACCTCCAACTCCCGCACCAGTCTCCCCACCCGCAGCAACACCACCAACGCCAACTCCTCCCGCATCCGGCGGAGGCGGCGGGGGAGGTGGCAGTACGCCAACCCCACCACCCACTCCTCCTTCCTCTGGAGGTGGGGGAGTCGGATCATACGGAGGCGGCGGCAGTGTCTATACTCCTCCTGCTCCCGTCACTCCGGTCGCTACTTCCACCAAAGCAACCACCACTCCGAAGCTCACCCTCACCAAGAACCTCTACCGCGGTCTCAAACACGCAGAGGTACTCAAGCTTCAGAACTTCCTCATCACACTCGGCTACCTTGCCAAAGACTCTGCCACCGGGTACTACGGACCACTCACGCAGAAGGCAGTACAAACGTACCAGTGTGCAAGCCTGAAGCTGTGTTCCGGTACTCCTCAATCGAACGGCTATGGCAATGTCGGACCCAAGACCAGGAAGCAGATGGCTGGGTAGCTGAATTCGTTGACCAAAACGCCTCAATAGCCCATAATTGGACTTGCAATGGAGCGATCCAGAGCAGCGCACATTTAACAGGTAGCAAGTAAAGATATGGCTGAAACATTCAGTGACAAGGAGTTCCTCGAATTCGTGGTGAAGAACCTTGTCGATAAACCGGACGCAGTCAAAGTGACTCGTGTGGTAGACGAAATGGGAGTATTACTGACACTCGATATCGATCCTGAAGACATGGGCAAGGTGATCGGACGCATGGGCAACACTGCCAAGGCGGTCCGCACTCTGCTTCGCGTCGTCGGAATGAAGAACAATGCGCGTGTGAACCTGAAGATCAACGAGCCTGAGGGCGGCAAGCGTGCCGGACAGGTGGCATCGGATTCGTCGGACGTATCTGACATCATCGCCGATCTCAAAGCTTAAATTTCCAAATCGAGCTTCTCGCTCGAGTTTCTCAAAACAGACCCAGTCGTCGTACTCCGAGTACGCCTTCCGGGTCTGTTTTGCTATTACTCTCGAGATGTATCTCGATTAGGTATCTTCACAATGAGTCAACTCAAGGATTCGCTTTTGATCTAAAATTTCTTCGAGTCTTCAAGTGATGGAATTTGGAAATGCCCTGGTGGTGCATTCAAAATATCGCTCCTGGTATATCAACGCAAACAGGGAATTTTGAATGAAAGACTCACTTCATGAAGCGTGTTTTTCGCTCGATTCGAAATTGTTGGATCCCTCTGTCCCCACATGGCAAGAAGTTCGTGAACTTTCCCAGTAAAAAATTTGCTACACTGAGGAAGTAAAATATTGTTCATAAAGTCTCCATTTCCCAACTTCGATGTTACGATCACTCCGTACAAGGGTCATCTTGCTCATAGTCGCTGCTGTCACAGTATGTCTCTTTTTTTTCTTTTTTCTAGAGATTAGCATTAATACGAAGCTGTATAGTGCGCAGATGGAAAAAGAAATTCTCGTGTCAGTGAAAATGAGCATAGAGAAAGTGGACCACTACACTCATGTAATGGAACAAAAATCGACCGACCTTGCGCGTACGGGTGAATTTTTCTACACACTTCGCAAAGATTCTCCAAAAAAGAACCTTGATGCTGAGATGGAAAAATATCTTACTGAGAATTTTTCCACGTTCCGCGAAGCGATCGGCGGCGGAATATGGTACGAACCATATAAATTTTCTGCAGATAAGCAATATTATGGTCCCTATGCATTCTGGAATAAAGAGAAGGTGATATTCACCTGGGACCTCACCGCGCCGGAATATGATTATCTTACACAAGACTGGTACACCATCGCGCTTCCGCCAGATTGGAGTAGGTCAAAGAAGCGTGCACAAGATCATTATTGGACAGCACCATATTATGACGAAGCTGGGACATTCCAACTTATGATCACCGTCGATGCTTTTATGTATGACGAAAAAGGGATGATCATCGGAATCACCACAGCAGATTGGTCAATAGAAAAAATGGTCAACTTCCTTCGAGAATCGAAAATCACCGAGGATAGTGGGATTTTTCTTGTAGAAGGTGGTTCAAATATGGTCATGACCAACACACTCGCGCCAGAATCAGTGATGAAAGATGCGAACACCGTTCCGTGGATGAAGCTTCTCGTTTCACCCGAGAAAGGCAACATCAAAGAAACAGCAGTGAGCATTGGTGGAACGTCATACTATGCGTACTACGCCTTAACAGATGCGGGAATGCTGTATGGCACATTGGTCCCACATCACGTATTGTCTGACCCTGCGAATAAACTACTCACGATAAGTATCGGTATGAGTATATTTTTTGGAGTACTCCTGATCATTGTTTTGTATTTTATCTTATCAACGGTGACCAATCCCATCATTGCGTTAACAAAAGTAGTGACGCGAGTTGCCGGTGGAGATCTCTCCTCACAAATAAAAATATCCTCAGAAGATGAGATCGGCCAACTCGCAACATCATTCAACTCTATGACTCAGAAATTGGCCGAAATGTACGCAAATTTAGACGAGAAGGTGAAAGAAAAGACCTCCCAACTCACTCAGCAGATACATGAAACGAAAATGCACGCTGAGGAGCTCAGGAAATTCCAACTAGCAGTAGAAAATACTTCCCAACATATTATTATAACCGACAGAGATGGCACCGTTCTCTATGCAAATCCGGCGGTCGCCTCCACAACCGGATTTGCTCGGGAAGAAGTGATTGGCAACAATCCTTCGTTGTGGGGGAAACAAATGTCTAAAGAGTTTTATGAACAATTATGGCATACGATTCTTGTCGAGAAAAAGACATTTACAGGTGAGGTACAAAACAAGCGCAAGAATGGTGAGCACTATATTGCCTTAGCGATTATTTCTCCGATCGTCGACAATACTGGCGAAGTAAAATTCTTCATCGGAATTGAGACGGATATCACCAGACAGAAAGAGTTTGAAAAAATGCTTGCAGATGAAAAAGACCATGTCGACAAACTGGTCATCGAGAGGACAAGAGAGCTCAAGCAAGAACATGCACGCCTACTTTCTTCGATCAACAGTCTCTCATTTGGGTTCATTGTTGCCGACACGGAAGACCGGATAATCCTCAAGAACAAAGCTATGAGTCAACTTTTCGAGTTTCGTGAGGGTGATGTGCTGAGCATTGAGCGTATTTCTTCACTGCTTGGTGAACATTTTGATCTGAGAATGAGGGTTGAACAATGCTTCAGAGATAAGGCGGCGTGCGAGATAAAAGAAATTGTTTTTGGTAAGCGTTTCTTGCGCGGGATTATTGCGCCGGTCATGACCGAAGATAATATGGAGAAACTCGGCTACGTCCTTCTTCTCGAAGATATTACCGAGGCAAAGGTGATGGAGCGCAGCCGTGACGAATTCTTTGCAGTTGCGTCGCATGAGCTTCGCACGCCGCTTACTGCCATTCGGGGGAATGCAGACATGTTGCTGGACTTGCCCGCTGATCAAAAAATAGATGCGGACATGAGAGGTATGCTCAGTGATATCAATGCGTCGAGTATCCGACTCATCGAGATAGTTAATGATTTTCTTGAAGTATCACGCCTTGAGCAGGGAAAATTCAATATGAAGAAAGAGTGTTTCCCCGCAGTACTTGTGGTCGAAAAGGTGGTCAGAGATTTGGGGGAGATGATCGGCAAAAAAGGTATCTCACTCCGATTTGCTCCACCAAGCTCGCCACTGCCGGATGTATTAGCGGATAAAGATCGTTTCGAACAGGTGTTGCTCAACTTGGTCGGGAATTCCGCAAAATTCACAAAAGAAGGCAGTGTGACTATAGAGCTGGAACAACAGGACAAATTCATTAAAGTTCGCGTCACTGACACGGGGATTGGCATATCGCAACAGAATCAGACCTTACTGTTCCGCAAGTTCCAACAGGCCGGTGAGAGTGTACTCGCAAGGGATATTGCACAGGGCACAGGTCTGGGTTTGTATATATGCAAGATTATTGTCAATGCTATGGGTGGAGAGATTGGTATCGAGCGTAGCGAGCTCGATAAAGGGAGCACCTTTTTCTTTACGCTTCCGATATCATAGCTATTCGGGCTATGGAGCATCGAAATGACATCGGGGAAACGGGCATCGGATTTCATTCAAAGAACCCCCGCTCGAAAGGCGGGTATTCTTTTTGCTTGACCTCAGAACGGATGTGAGTATTCTCAATGCTAGCGTTCTGTTCTATCGAGAAGGAGACACTCATGAAGAATATCACCAACGCCCTGAAGGAATTTTTCGCATACTGCATGTGGCCGGCGATACTGCTCTTCGAGATCGGTAACTTCCCACCGCGCTATCGGACCGAAGCGCGCTGGTGCGTGTTCTGGGTCGTCGTCGCCACCGCACTCCTCTTTGCCCTCGTCTGCTATCTGGATTCGTGGTGGGTCAAGGTCCCGCTCGCGATCGTCTCGATCATCCTCTACTTCGTTGCCGGACTTTTCCTCGCGATCGGCCTCATTGCTGCCGTGACACCTGAGGAGGAATATTGAATCGACCGCAGCTTCGGCTGCGGTTTCTCTTTTTCATAAATTACGCTAGTCTGTATGCATGATCCGTTTTCATGTCGTTTCACTCTTCCCGGAGACCGTCGAGCCCTACGTCACGAGCTCGATTTTGGGGCGTGCGATCGAGGACAAGAAGATGTCCGTGAAGTATTACAATCCGCGCGATTTCACCCGCGATAAATGGCGCCGCATCGATCGCCGTCCGTATGCGGGCGGACCCGGTATGGTGATCGAAGCCGAACCGTTCTTGAAGGCGGTCGCAAAAGCGAAAGGAAAAAAAGAGAAGCGGGTGAAGACCGTGTTCTTCGCCACCGACGGGAAACAATTCACCAACACGCTCGCACGTAAATGGGCAAAGGACTACGACGATATCATTTTCATCTGCGGTCGCTACGAGGGTATCGATGCACGTGTGCAAAAGATCACGAAGGCAGAGAAGATCTCGATCGGTCCGGTCGTGTTAACCGGGGGAGAGATCCCCGCGATGCTCGTGATCGATGCAGTCGCGCGTCAGGTGCCCGGCATTCTCGGTTCATTTGAGTCGGTCGAGGAGGAGCGCACTGCTTCTCCCGACGTCTATACTCGCCCCGAAGTCTTTGTGTGGAAGAAAAAAAAGTATGCTGTGCCCAAGGTGTTACTGGGAGGAAACCATAAGGAAATTGAACTTTGGAAGAAAAAACAGCTCGACCGCAAGAAGCCGAAACCAAGCGTAGAAACAATCTCCTAACTATGTCCGAGGAACTCCGTCACGAAAATGTCGAAGAGACTCCGGTCGAAGCGGAAGTTGTCGACCCGTACCTTGCGTTCCGCGATGAGCGAATGAGGTCATGGCGTGAGGGTGATGCGCCTATCGTCGAACGAGCGGAATTCGAGCGCCAGTCGTATCAGAACAGCCTCGAGAATATGCAGCACTTCAGTGAGCAATTCGAAAAGCGCGCAGAGTCATTACGAGGTGATATTGATGAGAAAAAATCCGGTCTGCTCTCACGCATCCTCCATTTCAGGCAGATCCGTGACCTCGAGTCCGAGCTTGGTATCACCGAGCACCAGGCACGTCGCTCGCGAGAGATGGCAGATGAACGTGCACAGCTCATCGCTCAGTATGACCGTATCATCGCCGAAGAGAACGAACTCGGTGCGCTGATGGAAGAGGCGCAAAAGGAGAATGAAGCCTGGGACGAGGAGAAACGCCATGACTACCTTGAGAGTGAACGGAGACGTGATCTCACACAGCTCTCTCGCGAACACAAGACATTTTTCGTGCATGACATCGTGACTGCGGCATGGAAACCATCCGAGAACAACGAGGCAGTGAATACCAAACAAATGGACTGGGGTGATCAGTTCGACGTCTTGCTCGGACTGGAGCCGACGATTGCCGCATCGACACTCGATCATGCACATGGAGGGGAACAACGGACCTTTGGTCAACAGAGTTGGGGTGTGTTTCTTTCGGGGGGACGTGTGCTCGGCGGCAATGTTGTCGATGCGGGCACACGCGCATACGGTCTCTATGATCGCGTGGTGCCGAAAGGGAAGGATGACCCCGATGCGATCGAGCACGCGATCACCGGCCGCGGAGAAGGACACAATGAACTTATCATCGAGAAGCCAGAGATCGCCGGAGTGTATGCGAAATGGTTCCCAGATATCCCGCTTCTCCCGGAAATGTCACTCCAGAACACCAAGTCGGTTGGCTATGACGGATGGTGGAAGAACATGCGAAAGGTGATGGATCGCAATGTCCCTGTTTTTGTACTTACACAGGACGGCAGGACCAAGATGCTTTACGACATCGACCCCGAATCCCGCACCTTCAAGGTCACTGATGCGGAGTTCGAGCCCGAGCACCTGAGCGACCTCCCTGGCATCTATAAACAGCATCTTGGGGAAGAGGAGCGAAAGAAAGCGGTCATGCGTGTGTTCGACAAGGTCTCGGGTGCGCTCACCGAGGACCAGAGGGAACAGTTCGCTCCGGACAGCAGCGAGCATACTCCTGACGATTCGCCATACCGACTCCATCAGTGACCACTGTAGCGGTGCATTCGCCATTTCTCCGAAACCGCGATATAAATCTCTTAACGACTGACCGTCGTGGTCTTACTGCAACGAACCATCATGTCAAAGAAGCACAAACACAAGCACAAGAAAAAACATCACCAAGAACAAGTGGAGCAAGCGAGCACCACCGCACTTACTCTTCCGGAATCAACACAGCTCGTTGTCACCTCCACACCCAAAGAAGGGAAGCAGTCGGGAGCACTGCTTCCGCTCCTCGTCTTTCTCCTCGGCATCTTTCTGGGAGTTATTGGCACGCTTGCGGTACTCCATGATCCGTCACCTTGGGCGATGATCGAACAGGTGCTCGCGGCCGACGAGACCGAAGTCGACGCACTCGAGCGCGGTATCACTGTCGAAGGTGTGGGCATGGCGCACTCCGGGGCAACGACAACGCTCGCTTTCATCTACAGCAGTTCCACCCGTGCTAGCGCTACCTCATCTGCATTCTCGATCAAGGTTCCGGTGATGATCTATCACAGCGTTCGACCGTACAAAGAAGGGGAGTCAGAGTACCAGGATCTCTATGACGTCACCCCCGAACTTCTCGACCAGGAACTCAGCTACATCAAGGAGAACGGTTATCATCCGATCCTGATGCGCGATGTCGACGCTTATTGGCGCGGGGCCACCTCCTCGCTCCCCGAGAAGCCGGTCATTCTTTCGTTCGACGATGGATGGAAGAATCAATTCGAATATGCATACCCGCTCCTCAAGAAACACGACATGAAAGCCGTGTTCTATATCTTCACCAATCCGATGGACACCAATAACCCTCGCTGGATGAGCTGGGAAAATATCATCGAGCTCGATCGTGCCGGCATGGAGATCGGCGGACACACCCGCACCCATCCGTACCTCACACAGATCTCCCATGACGACAAGAAGCTCGATAGTGAGATCACCGAATCCAAGCGGATCATCGAACAGAGGATCGGACACCCGATCGTCTCGTTCGCTTATCCGTTCGGACTTACCAACGAGGCGGTCTCTGTTGCGGTCGCCCGAGCGGGGTATCAAACAGCCCGTACCACTGTTTCCGGTGTGTGGAATGACCCGCAGCACCGCCTCGAGTTCCACGGCACACTTTCCTCTGATAAACTGAAACAGTTCGAAGCCTTGCTTCACAGGAATTGATCCATGACAGAATACGTCGCAAACGAAATAAACAAACTCCGTATCGCGAGCGGTGTCACCCAAGAGGAGCTCGCCGATGCGGTTGGAGTCTCGCGCCAGACCATCATTGCGATCGAACGCGGCAAATATACGCCGTCGGTCCTTCTTGCACTCAAGCTCGGGAAATACTTCGCTACTCCTGTTGAAAAACTATTCACCATTCGTCATGAAAAATAATCAACAAATCACAAAGGAGTCTCTTGCTCCGTCGTCACTCGGCCGAAATGAGAAAGAAGACTCTCTCACTCCAGGCCTCGCTAGCCGGAGTAATCTCATCATCGAAACACTCGTCGGTTCCATCCTGATCGCCATCGTCATCCTGATCCTCAACCCGATGGACTTCTGGATGCCGGATATGGCACACGTCACCGCACTCACGATGCTTCTGGTCGTTTTCGTACTCTATGCCTCGTTCATTCTGCGCGAGAAAGCGCGCGACGAGCGTGACGTACTGCACCGCATGTTCGCCGCCCGCGCCGCGTTCTTCACCGGCACCGCACTTCTCACGCTTGGGGTATTCTTCGGCGCCCTAAAGGGTGATATCGACATGTGGCTGGTCATTTCTCTTGTCGGAATGATACTCGCGAAGCTTGTTGCCCGCTTCTACTCAGACAAAAACCTTTAGAACGGGCGGATTTCTTTGTTGTAAGGCGAAGCACTTATCCCCAGCTAATTCAATCAACGTAGGAGGACTACGTCTTTTTCGTGAACTATCCCGCGCCGCGAACTCCATCCCGTTCTATGGGTTTTAGAGATAGGTATTCTATGTAAAGTAGGCTTTACATTATTTTGGAAAGGTATATACTGTCTGCATGTCTTTATTGATCATTGCATTCATTGCGGGAATACTCACCGTTTTAGCGCCGTGCATCTTGCCGCTCCTACCTGTCGTAGTTGGCGGTTCTTTAGACAATAAGGGTGGGGGAGTTTCGCTCAAGCGCGCCTTTGTTGTGATCGTTTCGCTTTCACTCTCGCTCATCGTCTTCACGCTCCTCCTCAAGGTGTCGACGCTCTTTATCAATATTCCTCCGGATACGTGGAAGTGGGTTTCGGGTTCAATCATCATTTTCTTCGGGCTCATCTCGATCTTCCCGAAGTTGTGGGAGAGTCTGCCGTTCGTCGCGCGCTGGAGCCAGGAGTCGAATATGGCACTCGGCAAAGGCTATCAGAAGAAGAATGTCTGGGGCGATATCATCATCGGGGCATCACTTGGTCCGGTGTTCTCAACCTGCTCACCGACATACTTCGTCATTCTTGCGACCGTCCTCCCGGTCTCGTTCGCACTCGGTCTTGTGTACCTAGCCGCGTATGTCGTCGGCCTCTCGCTTTCACTGCTTGCGATCGCATTCGTCGGACAGAAGCTGATGGGCAAGCTTGGTGTCGTTGCTGATCCGCACGGCAAGTTTAAACGTGGGCTCGGCGTGCTGTTCCTCTTGGTAGGTATCGCGATCCTCACCGGCTATGACAAACAGCTGCAGCTCAATATCTTGAACTCCGGATTTTACGATGTCACCCAAGTCGAACAAAAACTACTCGAGCAAAATGACATGCAGGTTGCGCCAATCACTCAGCCGCTCGGACCGAGCGAGGACATGCCGGTGGATGTTGGCAGCGCATCATCGACTAGCGTGGTTCCCGGTTCGTCTCTCGGGGAAACAGCGACGAAGAAGCCCGCGGTACGTTATCTTTCAGAGACCGAAAAGGCAGTGCTCTACAAAAAAACTGCCGAACTCACCGGTATCGACGGTTACATCAATACGAACGGCCAGCCGATCAAGATCGCAGACTACAAAGGCAAGGCGGTCGTCCTGATCGATATCTGGACTTACAGCTGCATCAACTGCCAGCGTACGCTTCCATATGTGACGAGTTGGTACGGCAAGTACAAAGACAAAGGTCTCGTCATCATCGGTGTGCATACTCCCGAATTCGCATTCGAACAGGTACAGAAGAACGTCGAAGCAGCGATGAAGAAAGACGGCATCCTGTATCCGGTCGTGCTCGACAACAAATACGCGACCTGGAACGCATTCGGCAATCGTTACTGGCCGAGGAAGTACCTCATCGATATCGACGGCTACATCGTCTACGATCATGCGGGTGAGGGTGCGTATGAGGAGGCAGAGATGGCGATCCAAAAAGCATTGATGGAACGCAACGACAGACTTGGTCTCGATGAAAGCGGTATCGCGGTAGCAACGACCAAGATCGACGCGGCGTCGACGAACGCAGGCAGCCCCGAGACGTACTTCGGTGCCGCGCGCAACGAATACTTCAGCAACGGCAAACAGGGGAGGACCGGAGAGCAGACACTGATGGAGCCGCTCTCGGTCGCTCCGAACATGCTCTATCTCATCGGTAAATGGAATATCCAAGATGAGTTCGCGGAGACGAGCGCGGATGTCGGTTCGGGTAGTGTTGGCAGTGATCGAGTAGACTATCTCTACAACGCCAAAGGTGTCTACTTCGTTGCTGGTGCGAAGTCTGGTTCCGTGACGATGGAGGTCGCTGTCGACAGTAAGCCGATAGACACTGCTATGCGCGGCGCGGATGTATTCGAAAAAGACGGCCGCACCTATGTCACTGTTACGGAGAATCGCCTCTACCGCATCATCGACGCGAAAACCGCAGAGAAACATTTGCTCGAGTTCATCATCAGTTCGCCAGGACTACAAGCCTACACCTTCACCTTCGGTTAAAACTTTTGATTTTGGCAGTCTACTGCGTTGGCTGCGTCGCGAATCTGTTAACGTACAATGAGTACGTCTCACAGGGCTCGCTTCCCTGGCGCCTTGTATCCAATCCAAAATCAAAAGTTTTCGAGGCGGCAAATACGAAATTCTCATCAAGTGATAAACTAATATTAATCTCATGAAAAACGAAATTGCCATTTTTGGAGGAGGATGCTTCTGGTGCACCGAAGCAGTGTTTCAGATGATGAAGGGCGTCAGCGCCGTAAAGCCAGGCTATGCCGGCGGCGAGAAAGCGAACCCTACCTATCAAGAAGTTTCTTCTGGTATGACCGGCCACGCCGAAGTCATTCATATCACCTATGACCCAAGCGTGGTGAAGTACACCGACCTCCTCACGGTATTCTTTGGTTCACATGATCCGACCACCAAGAATAGACAAGGTGCCGATGTCGGTACCCAGTATCGCTCGATCATCCTCACCACGAGCGATGAACAAGCAACAGAAGCCAAGAAGTTCATCGAAGAACTCAACACCTCGAGCGAATTCGGTGACCCGATCGTCACTGAAGTGGAGCCGCTCAAAGAGTTCTACGGCGCCGAGGACTATCACAAGAATTATTTCCGTGACAATCCGAACCAAGGCTACTGCCAGATTGTCATCAATCCGAAACTCGAAAAAGTGAAAAAGAATTTTGCAGCGTTGTTGGACAGCACGTACGCAAATAGCGCACTTCAGCGTTGACCGCGCCGTCGAGTCCCCTCAACGTACCAATGTGTACGCCTCGCGGACATCTCGGCTTGTCGCCTCGAATTGCATCTATTTGCTTAAGTGCTCAATGATTTAACAAATAAACAAAACTAATATGGATGAAAATGAGATCAAGGCGAAATTAACCCCCGAGGAGTACCACGTGCTGCGCGAGAAAGGCACCGAAGCACCAGGAACAGGGAAGTATCTTCACGAGAAAGCAGAGGGGACATATAAATGCAAAGTCTGCGGCAATCCGCTCTTCGCTTCGGACGCGAAGTTCGAGTCCGGCACCGGCTGGCCGTCGTTCGATCAGGCACTCGAGGGCGCAGTGAAGTATGAGCACGACAACAAGTATGGCATGGAGCGTACTGAAGTCTTGTGCGCCAAATGCGAGTCGCATCTCGGTCACGTCTTCGACGACGGCCCTGAGACGACAGGCAAGCGCTACTGTATGAACTCGGTCTGTCTCGATCTTGAGGCGAAGAAATAGAAAAAGACCACGCACCGAGCGTGGTCTTTTTCTGCTGCTACTGACTGACTGTTCCTGAGATGGTCGTACTTGCGAGTACTCCACACTTCTCAGGGTGCCAACCGCAGCGATTGTCACGCGGCATCATGGTGCCGTCCGGGCACATCCGAGCTTCCATGGTGCAGTGAATCGGAAGTCTGTCATCCGGGTTCCACGTTGTCGTTCCCATTGGTGGGATAGGTTTTCCGCCGCACGGTAGACATTCAGTGCCTTCCTTGCATGCCATCATCGGACAAGGATAAGGCTTACTAGAGGTGCTTGTCCCACCACCGTTACCTATGCCGAGTCCTCCTCCGCAGCCTTTCTCGTGCTGTTTGCGCGAGAGTTCACCGAAATATCCAGTGGGAGTGATCCCTCCCTCCTTCTGGAACCTCATTACTGCGGCCTTGGTCATCGGGCCGAAGTATCCAGTCGATGAGGCGGCGAGGAAACCCTTCTCACGGAGCATCTCTTGTAATTCTTTCACGTCGTCACCGCGGAGTCCGAGTGCGAGTCCGCGAGAGAACTTCTTGCACATAGGAGTGCCTGAGCCCATCATCGGCATCGAAGTGCTCGAGAAGATGATGTGATCGGGCTTCCCGAACATCGGCGGAATGCCGCTCCCCATTGGAGTGGCAGTTCCCATCACTCCTGGTCCTCCGCGCATCCAGGTCGGATCGATCCGCTCCTCTGCGTGTGCGATGCTTGCGACGAATAAACTGGCAATGAATGCGGTAAAGAATATGTTTCTCATAGACAACCAGTATATGCCAACTCTCGAGTTGCTTGAAGTGTCTCGTGATTTCCCGCATACTGAGTGGGATGTCAGTTGATACCCCCATCGATCCGAAGATACAGATACTACTGCAATTCGCGGATGAAGCGGTGCTCACGCGTACCGTCTGGTCGCTTACCGCAGAACAGAAGGCATCGCACATCTTCAAGCAGCTCGGCGAACAGCGTTATCTCTCGTCACTGCGCGCAGGGAACATCGACAACGCCGAACTCACTAAGGTCGCATTTACCATGGACCCGTATTTCCTCAAGTCGAAGGTCGTCATCGATGCCGCAAAAGCAGGAGTAATGATGCAGCACGATCTCGGACGACCCGCCGTTGCGAAGAAGATCTGCGACATCATGGGTATTCCCGACGAGCACCTCGGCGGCGAGATCGGCGGCCTTCCTCCTCCCGCGACCACTTCGACCGCGTTGTAGTTGCAAAAAAATTCTCACTTGCTAGCCTGAGCGTAGGTTCAACCGCACAGGAGACTTTGATGCAAACCCATCGTTCCTTGGAAAGCCCGCTCGCGAAACCGACGTTCGCACATGTCTCGCGTCACATGGACGTGGCCACGATCACCATGATCACCGCGTCCCGTTCGCTCCCCGATGCCTGCGTCGGCTTCACGCATCTCACGCTCGCACACACCCTCTACTGGGCCGAACGCGACCAGGAAGACGCCATCAACTGCGCAATCCGCGAAGAGCCGCTCGCTCAGCACCGCTCCGGCTACATTCCGCCGAGTGCCGCCTATCTCGATGCCGTCCGCCACTTCTCGCAAGAGACCATCGTGATGATCGAGAACTTCCCGGAGCTCCCCGCCGAGTACCTCACTCCGGACCATGCCAAGATCCAGCTCGCGCACCAGCTCTACTGGGAAGGTCGCCCGCACGTGCGGCCTTCTGTCCTCGAGCATTCGGTCTGAGCCCGTCCCGCCCCGCTTCATGCGGGGCGTTCTTTTTTCTACGCAGTGGAGTCTATCGCCCGTGCCACTTGAGAGGAGTACAATTATTTGTATGAGCGCCGTGGTCAGAAATGCCGTGCCGCGCGATACAAAGGCCATCCGAGAGGTCTATCATACGAATTGGTTGGCTACGTATCCGAATGAGGAGCATAAGATCCTTCTCAGTGATATTGAAGCGTGCTGGAGTGGCGCATTCACTCCCGAAAGCATCAAGAAGGGCGAGCAGCGGATCGCATTCCTCCCACCGCACCAGCAGATGTTCGTCGCAGAAGTGGACGGTGCCGTTGTCGGCGTCGTTGACGCGACAAAAGACGACGAGGTGAATATCATCGCCACGCTTTATGTCCTACCCGAGCATCATCGAACGGGGATCGGCACCCGACTCTTCGACGAAGCACTGCGTTTTCTTGGCAAAGAGCATGATATCGTCGCAGATGTCGCGGTCTACAATATCGGTGCGATCAAGTTCTTCGAGTCACTCGGTTTCATCGTCACGCCGGACATTTTACAAAAAGAAGTCTTTCGCATGCCCTCGGGCAGTGTCATCACCGAACAGCGCATGCGCAGGGAAGCGAAATATTTCCAACCAAAGAAAACGCCGCCCAAACAGGGCGGCGCGTGAAGGCAGGGAGCTCAGTCGTGTTCGCCGGGTAGTCCGACCACCAGATAGGCGCGGGGAAGGTGGTAGAAGGGGTAGTCGTGATCGATCGCGATGCCGGACACTTTGAAGTTCGCTCCTGCTGCGACCGCACCGGCACACATGAGGGCGACACCGGAAAGCCACATCAGGAGACTCAGCCAACTCAGCGAGAGCAGTGCCTCGTCGGAGTGGAGTTTCCACGCGATGTCGGCCACCAGGACCAGTAGCGCGAGCAGCGCACAGTTCGTCGCCAGTGCGCGCAGACGCAGATGCGGCCCGGCCTCCTTGAGGAAGGCATCGTTGCGTTCTGCCCACACGGGGTTCTCCGGGCCGGGGAGCAGCTTTCTTGCGAATTCAGGCAGTTCGAGGCGGGACTCGTTCATGGCAGCTCCTTGAGGCGAAGTGACAGGGAAGTTCTGGTCTGATTATGCAGTAGTATCTATGGTTGTCAATTGGATAGCTGAGCATGCTAAGTATTATCCCCAAATTATCCCCAGGTTTATCAACAAGACTTTTTCGGTGAATTGACAGTGAAGAAGGGAAGGAATATACTCATTCCACTACGTACTGATTGAGTTTCTGGAGAACGCGTATAAGTTGTTGGCAGAAGCAAATTTTGCAAAACGTCAATTAACAAGCTTAGGAGAAGAATAAGGCACAACCTTCACAAGGTGTGTTTTTGCGCGTTATGGGAAAAAATATTTTCTCATACACCATAAAGTTTGCTGGAGGCATTTCCCGGAGACTCAGTTTTGTACCCTACTTGTGAGATCCAAAACTGAATAGCTGGGGAGTACTTTGTTCGTTGTTCTCAATTAATAGTGTGGAGGATTAATGTTAATTACTCATATTATGGAGGCAATCAATAAGAAGTATTTCGGTCTGTACAAGGAGCCCTTGGCAGACATCCCGAATCTCGTCGAGATGCAGAAGAAGTCGTACGACTGGCTCGTGAAGTACGGACTCGCGGAAGTGTTCAAGGAGTTCTCTCCGATCCGCGACTATTCCGGCAAGAAGTTCGAACTCGAGTTCGCGGGCTTCGAGCTCGCCGAGCCGCGCTTCGACGAACATTTCGCACGCGAGAACAAGCTCTCGTACGAAACCACTCTTCGCGCACGCGTGAAGCTCGTTAACAAGACACTCGGTGTCGAGAAGGAGCAGGAGATCTTCATGGCGGAATTCCCGGTCGCGACCGACCGCGGTACGTTCATCGTCAACGGCGTCGAGCGCGTCGTCGTCCCTCAGCTCGCTCGCTCATTCGGTATCTTCTTCACCGCTCAGGAACTCAAGGCCGGCCGCTTCTTCGGAGCGAAGGTCATCCCGAGCCGTGGTGCATGGATCGAGATCGAGACCGACTCGGACGAGGTCGTCTGGGTCAAGATCGACCGCAAGCGCAAGTTCCCGGTCACCTCACTCCTGCGCATCTTCGGACAGTGTTCAGACGCTGAGATCCTGAAGGCATACGCCGGAGATCCCGAGGCAAAGCGCTACATCGAGAAGACACTTGCGAAGGATCCCGCAAAGAGCCTCGAAGAGTCCTACGTCGAGACCTATCGCCGCCTCCGCGACGGTGACGTCACCACCACACAGAACGCACGCGAACTCATCGATGCGATGTTCGCTCGCGAACGCTATGACCTCTCCTCAGTAGGTCGTTTTCGCTTCAACAAACGCTTCGGGAAGCCGATGACCGACAAGGCGCTCGAAGGCCGCGTTCTCACCTTCGATGACCTCATCACCACCGTCGGACACGTCGCGAAACTCAACCACATGAAGGGTGCTCAGGAAGATGATATCGATCACCTCGGTTCTCGCCGCGTCCGCTACGTCGGAGAGATGCTCCAGGCAAAGCTCCGCGTCGGTATGACTCAGATGAAGCGCAACATCCAGGACCGCATGTCGACCGTTGAGACCGACACCGTCCTCCCGATCAACTTCGTTTCCCCACGACCGCTGCAGGCACGCCTCAAGGAATTCTTCACCACCAACCAGCTCTCGCAGCTGATGAGTCAGAAGAACGTCCTCGATGAGGTCGAGCACCTCCGCACCTGTTCTGCGATGGGTCCCGGCGGACTCACCAAGGAGCGTGCAGGCCTCGAGGTCCGCGACGTGCATCCGTCACACTACGGACGCCTCTGCCCGATCCACACTCCGGAAGGTCCGAACATCGGTCTCGTCCTCCGTCTTTCCGCATACGCCCGCGTCAACGACTTCGGTGTCATCGAGACTCCGTACGTCCGCGTCGAGAAGGGACAGATCACCGGCAAGATCGAATACTTGAATGCGCTCGAAGAAGAGCAATACACCATCGCACACGCAGCGACTCCGTATGATGACAAGAAGTTCATCATTTCCCCTCGTGTCGAAGCACGTGTCGCAGGTTCTCCGGGTATGGTCGACCGCGACAAGGTCGATTTCATCGACGTCGCGACCAACCAGGCATTCTCGACCGCAACTTCGTCGATTCCGTTCCTCGAACACAACGACGCCAACCGCGCACTCATGGGTTCCAACATGCAGAAGCAAGCGACCCCGGTCATCATCCCGCAGGCTCCGATCGTCGCGACCGGTATGGAGGCACGCATCGCGCGTGACTCAGGCCGCGTCATCCTCGCAGAGAGTGACGGTACCATCAAAGAAGTCGACGCGAAGCACATCGTCTTCAAGGCGAACAACGGCAACGAAAAGGAGTACAAGCTCATCAATTTCGTGATGACCAACGACGCCACCGTCTTCCATCAGCGCCCGATCGTCTCGGTCGGCGACAAGGTGAAGAAGGGCGACGTCCTCGCAGACACCTCCACTTCGGATCGCGGAGAGATGGCACTCGGACAGAACCTCCTCGTCGCATTCATGTCATGGGGCGGTGCGAACTACGAAGACGCCATCATCCTTTCAGAGCGTCTCGTTCGTGAGTCGATCCTCACTTCCATTCATATAGAGAAATTCGTCGTCAATGTGCGCGACACCAAGCTTGGACCCGAAATCACCACTCCTGATATCCCCAATGTCGGTGAAGCAAAGCTCAAGGATCTCGATCACGAAGGTATCGTGCGCATCGGTGCAGAAGTGCGCCCGGGCGACATCCTCGTCGGTAAGATCACTCCGAAGGGTGAAGCACAGCTCACTCCTGAAGAGCGCCTTCTTCGCTCCATCTTCGGAGAGAAGGCACGCGACGTGAAGGACACCTCACTCCGCATGGAGCACGGCAAGCGCGGTCGCGTCATCGGCGTGAAGGTTTTCACTCGCGAGAAGGGTGACAACCTCGAGTCCGGCATCATCAAGCGTATCTACATCGAAGTCGCACAGCTCCGCAACATCTCGGTCGGTGACAAGCTCGCAGGTCGCCACGGTAACAAGGGTGTGATCTCAAAGAGCCTCCCGATCGAAGAGATGCCGTACATGGCAGACGGTACTCCTGTCGACGTGATCCTCACGCCGCTCGGTGTTCCTTCCCGTATGAACCTCGGACAGATCTTCGAGCTTCACCTCGGACTCGCAGCAGCAAAGCACGGCTACCAGGCGATCACTCCTTCATTCCTCGGTGTTACCGAAGAGGAGATCCGCGCTGAGCTCAAATCGGCCGGTTACCGCGAGGACGGCAAGATGAAACTCTTCGATGGCCGCACCGGCGAAGCGTTCGAACAGGACATTTCAGTCGGCTACATGTATATCTTGAAACTGCACCACATGGTGGAGGACAAGATCCACATGCGCTCGATCGGCCCGTACTCACTCATCACGCAGCAGCCGCTCGGTGGTAAAGCACAAGGCGGAGGCCAGCGTTTCGGTGAAATGGAAGTGTGGGCGCTCCAGGGCTATGGTGCCGCTCATATTCTCCGCGAAATGCTCACCGTTAAATCGGATGATATTCTCGGTCGCTCCGCAGCCTTCGACGCGATAGTCAAAGGCCGTAATATCCGCGAACCGAACCTTCCGGCAACATTCCACGTATTACTCAACTCACTTCGCGGGCTCGCGCTCGATGTCGACCTGGTGAAAGAAGATAGAGACGAAGTCGTCTAAAAGTTATTCATTAAATCAACATCCATATGAAAAACCCAATCACAGACTTCAACGCAATCTCCATTCGCCTCGCATCGCCGGAGCGCATGAAAGAATGGTCGTACGGTGAGATCACCAAGCCGGAGACCATCAACTACCGCACCCAGCGCTCAGAGCGCGGAGGCCTCTTCGACGAGAGAATATTCGGACCTGAAAAGGATTTCGAATGCTACTGCGGTAAGTATCGCGGTATCCGCTTCAAGGGCATCATTTGTGAGAAGTGTGGTGTCGAGATCACTCGCGCCATCGTTCGCCGTGAGCGCATGGGCCACATCGAGCTCGCAGCTCCGGTCTCACACATCTGGTTCCTGCGCGGTATTCCGTCACGTATCGGACTCCTCCTCAATCTTCCGGTCGCTGAACTCGAGAAGGTCATCTACTTCGCTGCCTACGTCATCACCAACGTGAACGAGACAGAGAAGGCGAACCTCCTCAAGGAACTCGACAGCGAGTACAAGTCGAAGGTGAAGTCACTCGAAGCAAAGGGCGCAAAGGACAAGATGAAGGAGCTCCTCACTGCAGCAAAGAAAGAGATCGAGTCGATCAAGGTCGGACTTATCCTCGACGAGATGACCTACCACAAGTACTCACTCAAGTATTCGTCCGCATTCGAAGCTGGCATCGGCGCAGAAGCGGTCTTCCAGATGTTCAAGCGCATCGACCTCAAGAAGCTCGAAGCAGCACTCGAGACATCACTCGAGAAGGCTGGTGCAGTCGAGCGTGCAAAGCTGTACAAGCGCCTCGCGCTCGTCCGTGCAATGCTTCGCTCAGGTGTTCGCCCAGAGTGGATGTTCCTCTCCGTCATTCCGGTCATCCCTCCAGGACTTCGCCCGATGGTCGCTCTCGAAGGAGGCCGCCATGCAACTTCTGACGTGAACGATCTTTATCGCCGCGTCATCAACCGCAACAACCGCTTGAAGAAACTCCTCGAGATCGACGCACCTGAAGTCATTCTCCGCAACGAGAAGCGTATCCTCCAGGAAGCAGTCGATGCCCTGATCGACAACTCGATCCGCCACGGCTCGACCTCGGCAGCTATGTCGCAGACCCAGCGCCGCCAGCTCAAGTCCCTCGCAGATACGCTTAAGGGTAAGTCGGGTCTCTTCCGCCAGAACCTCTTGGGTAAGCGTGTCGACTACTCAGGCCGCTCCGTCATCGTCGTCGGTCCTGACCTCAAGCTCAATCAGTGTGGTCTTCCGAAGCACATGGCACTCGAACTCTTCCGTCCGTTCGTGATCGCCAAGCTCCTCGAGCAAGGTCTCGCATTCAACATCCGTGGTGCCAACCGTCTCATCGACGAAGGTATCCCTGAAGTGTGGGCGAACCTCGAGACCGTCATCAAGGGTAAGTATGTCCTCCTCAACCGCGCACCGACACTGCACCGCCTCGGTATCCAGGCATTCAACCCGACGCTGATCGAAGGCAACGCGATCCAGGTCCATCCGCTCGTCTGTTCCGCGTTCAACGCAGACTTCGACGGAGACCAGATGGCCGTTCACGTTCCGCTCTCGGATCAAGCACAGGCAGAGGCACGCGAACTCATGGCCGCCAACAAGAACCTCCTCAAACCAGGTTCCGGCGACCCTGTGGTGAACCCAGGCCTCGACATCGTGCTCGGCTGCTACTGGATGACCAAGGAAGTCACAGGTGAGAAGGGAGAAGGCAAGATCTTCCCGACACCGAACTCGGCGATCACCGCATATGATTTCGGTGTGGTCGGATTCCGCGCCAAGATCAAGGTGCTTGGTACCGATTCTCCGAAGTATGGCGCATTCGAAGGAAAGCCGTTCGACACCACCGTCGGTCGCCTCCTCTTCAACTCTGTCCTTCCGAAGGATTTCCCGTTCGTGAACAAAGAGGTGACCAAGAAGGATCTCGCCAACATGGTGGACGATCTCATCACCCGCTATGGTATCGACGGCACTCCTGACGCACTCGACAAGATCAAGGCGTTCGGATACAAGTACGTCACCAAATCCGGTATCACCTGGTCACTCTCGGACGTGAAGGTCCCGGAAGAGAAGAAAGGCATCGTCGCTGCAGCCCGCAAGGCAGAGCAGGAGATCGTCGCCAACTGGTCTGAAGGTTTGCTTTCCAACGACGAGCGCTACGATCGCATCATCGAGATCTGGAAGAAGGTCGAGATCGATATCGAGAAGTTCGTTCCGAACGGTCTTCCGGTCAACGGTCCGGTCATGGACATGCTCTCCTCAGGTGCCCGCGGTAACATCAAGCAGGTGACCAAGATGGTCGGTATCAAGGGTCTTACCCAGGGTCCGTCCGGTCGTGTCATCGACTTCCCGATGGTGCCGTCACTCAAGGAAGGTCTCTCACCGCTCGAGTACTTCATCTCGACCCACGGTTCTCGTAAGGGTCTCACCGACACCGCGCTCAACACTGCGAAAGCAGGTTACCTTACCCGCCGCCTCGTCGATGTGTCACAGGACGTGATCATCCTCGAAGAGGACTGTGGCGAGAAGGAAGGCATCCGCCTCACGGTCGAGAACGCATCCGGTATCGAGATCACTCTCGCACGCTCCACCCGCGGTCGCGTCCTCGCAAAGGATGTCCACGGCAAGGACGGCAGCGTCATCTACAAGAAGGGAACGCTCCTCGGTCGTGACGAAGCTGCCAAGATCCACAAGGAAGGCGCCGTCGAGGCATTCGTCCGCTCTCCGCTCACCTGTAAGACCCTCCGCGGTGTCTGCCAGAAGTGTTACGGTATGGACCTCTCACGCGGTGTCCTCGTCGCGATGGGCGAGACCGTCGGTATCGTCGCCGCACAGGCGATCGGTGAGCCGGGTACCCAGCTCACGATGCGTACCTTCCACGCCGGTGGTGCCGCAGGTGAAGACATCACCATGGGTCTCCCTCGTGTCGAAGACATCTTCGAGCGCCAGACCCCGAAGGCACAGGCAGTCGTCTGTAAGATCGACGGTGTTGTCTCTGACATCAAGCACGGCGAGAAGGATGATCTCATCATCGTTGTCCTCGGCGAAGCAGCAGGCAAGAAGACCGGCGAGGCCAAGGAAGTCGAGCACTCAGTCTCGTTCCGCCGCTCACCGATAGTGAAGGCAGGGGATACGGTCAAGGCCGGAGACCTCCTCACCAACGGGTACGCCGACATCGACGAACTGTTCAAGTACGGTGGTGTCGACCTCGCACAGCGCTACATCATCTCCGAGATCAACAAGATCTATGAGACCCAGGGTGCATCGATCTCCCGCAAGCACTGTGAAGTGATCGTTCGCCAGATGTTCTCTCGCCGCAAGGTGAAGGTGACTGGTGACACGCGCTTCGCGATCGGCGAGATTGTCGAAGAGGCGGAGCTCGCTATTGAGAACGCTCGTGTCGAGGCACTCGGCAAGGAACCGGCAAAGGGCGACAACCTCGTCCTCGGTATCACCGAAGTCGCACTCACCAAGGAGTCGTTCCTCTCAGCAGCATCGTTCCAGAACACCTCACGCGTCCTCATCGAGGCAGCAGTCCAGGGTTCGACCGACAGACTCTACGGTCTCAAGGAGAACGTGATCTTGGGTCGCCTTATCCCTGCAGGAACAGGGTTCCATACGAATCTGGTTCCGGTTGAAGAAGACGACGAATACTCGAACGAACCCCCACGCGAAATCATCCAGGCTTAGGTAAGTTTTATATTGGGCGATATGCTCGTCCTTCCCGCAGCGAATCTCCTCACCGTACGATAAGTACGGCTCAGAGATTCGCTTCGGTCCAGGACGTCGCATCTCATCCCAATATAAAACTTCCGAGATACAGTACTTCGCAATTCATCCCAAAATGAATTTCCGCTAAGGGGTAGGGAATCCCAATCTAAAACTTCCCGAATTCGGAATTTTGTAAATTTGTGCACTGTGCAGAATCGCTTCGCTCTTTCGTTCGCATGAAACTATAATGAATACTATAAAGCTACAAAGCTCAGGAACGCCCAACTGTGGCCTTTGTAGTACCTGGTCGAATGTATTCATATTTAACACTACTCTAAATAAAGCTTTGAAAATTTCGATGTAGCGCGAGGCGGAGCCGAGGAGGTACTCGAGACGTACGGAGGTGTACGTTGAGAGGCCACCGCAGGCGACAACGACGCGAAACGCGAAATTTGCAAAGCGACTCAGCATGTCAACGCCAGTAGAACAGATAAAGGAAAAGTTGAGCATAGTCGACGTTGTCGGCTCATATATCAAACTCACGAAAGCGGGTTCGAGCTACAAAGCTATCTGCCCGTTCCACTCCGAGAAATCTCCCTCCTTCAACGTCTCACCATCACGGCAGGCGTTCTACTGCTTCGGCTGCAACAAGGGAGGGGACATGTTCAACTTCGTCGAGGAGATCGAGGGAGTCGAGTTCTTTGACGCACTCAAGATACTCGCCGCCCGCGCAGGGGTAGAGCTCAAGCGTGACGAGAAGTCGGAGCAGAGTCGCACCGAGCGTGACCGCCTGCTTACGCTCATGGAAGATGTGACCAAGTTCTATGAGCGTCACCTCCTCACCAACCACGAGGTCAAGGATTATCTCGTCGGGCGTGGTCTCACTGAAGAGACCGTCCGCTCATTCCGCATCGGCTATGCGCCAAACGAGTGGCGCCTCGCCTACGACCATTTGAAGGGGAAGGGGTACAGCGACTCCGAGATCGAGAAGGCGGGACTCATCAAACCGACTGAAGGCAAGTCTCCGTACGACCGCTTCCGTGGCCGCGTCATGTTCCCGATCTTCGATCAGAACGGCGCACCGATCGCATTCTCGGGCCGTGTCTTCGGCGAGCAGAAGAATCAGGACGGCACCGACGTCGCCAAGTACATCAACTCGCCGGAGGGACCTCTCTATGACAAGGGTGCGGTGATGTTCGGCTACGACCGCGCACGGAAGGCGATCCGCGAGATGAATTTCACCATTCTTGTCGAAGGGCAGATGGACCTCATCATGAGTCACCAGGCCGGCACCCTAAATACCGTCGCGGTCTCTGGCACCGCGCTCACCGAAAGACACCTCAATCTGTTGAAGCGCCTCTCCGACAATCTCGTGTTCGCATTCGACGCCGACGACGCGGGACTTTCCGCGACCGCCCGCGCATTCCGCCTCGCGATCGGCATCGGCATGAACGTCCGTGTCGCCGCCATTCCGGACGGCAAAGATCCCGCCGACTATATCAAAGGTCACAAGGACGGGTGGTCGAAGGTTATTGCAGAGTCGACCCACATCATCGACTTCTATTTGAGCGCGCTCGGCAAGAAGAATCTCGACGCACGCAGCTTCCGCGAAGAAGTGGGGGAGAAGGTACTCCCGCTCCTTCTCGAGATGCCGTCGAAGATCGAGGAAGCACATTTCATCATCGAGATCGCCAGGAAGCTCGGCGTTCCCGACACCGCGGTGTGGGAAGACGTGAAGCGGCTCGAACTTGCTGCCGACAAGGTCGCGCCGATGCGCGAAGTGCCCACCGCCGAACGAAAGTCGAACGACTCGATAAAGAGCCGTCGTCAAGTTGCCGAGGAAGAGATTATCGGTATTCTCATATGGCAGGAGGGGCACCCGGAGCCGGCGATAGATGTCATCGTGCATCGCACCGAATATCACGAACGCATTGGGCAGCACGGTCTCACTCCGCACGAACCGCCCGATGAAGAGAAGGACAAGCTCGCGCTCAAGGCAGAATACAAGTATGAGCATGGCCCCAAGCTCGCGCAGTCCGTCGACGAACTCCTCGACACCATCGAAGAAGAGGTCCTCAAGGAGAAGCAGGCAGAGTTGTGGCAGAAGCTCAGCGACGCGGAAGCCCGCATGGCCAAGGATGAAGCGAAAGAGTACCTCAAAGCCTATCAGTCCATCACTCCGCAGATCATCGCACTGGAAGATCGAAGGATAAAGCGCGGAGATATTAATACTGTCGATGTAAAGAAACCGAGATGATATGACCGAAACCTTGAGAGACAGAAAACATTTTATATGAAAAACCTCATGACAACCTCATTACAAACCCATAGAACTAGCTCGTACGACTAACAACAAACCCATGGCAGCAAAAACAAAAAAAGCAGTGAAGAAGGCAGCACCAAAGAAAGCAGCGAAAAAGGCCGCAAAGCCTGCAAAGAAGCCGGTGGCAAAGAAAGCTACCAAGGTAGTTACAAAGAAGCCTGCAAAGGCCTCTAAAACCCCTAAAAAGGCTGCTAAACCAGAGAAAAAGGCGAAGGCAGGAAAACCCACCAAAGCCACAAAGGTCGCTAAAGCGGCTAAACCTGAGAAAGCAAAGAAGCCCGAGAAGCCGATCAAGTTCGCCCCGCCTCCAAAGAAGACCATGACCAAGGAGCGCAAAGCACTTGAGCACAAGCTCACCGTTCTTCTCAATAAGGGTCGCGACCGCGGCTTCATCACTTTCGACGAGATCCTGCGCGTCTTCCCGGAGATCGAGAACAATGTCGACTTCCTCGAAGAGATCTACGAGCGCATGGGCGTGATGGGTATCGACATCCTCGAGTCAGGCGGTCTTCTCGACGCTGACCCGGTCGAAGAGCCGGTCAACACCGGCGCGTCACGCAAGTATCTGACGACCAAGTCTTCACCATACGACTCGACCCAGATGTACCTCCGCGAGATCGGTCAGTATCCACTCCTCGCTGCACGCGACGAGCGCGAACTCGCTCAGCGCATTCAGGCAGGTGACCCGGAGGCAAAGAATCTCTTGGCTCGTGCCAACCTCCGCCTCGTGGTCTCGGTCGCAAAGAAGTATGTCGGCCGCTCACCTGACCTCACGCTCCTCGACCTCATTCAGGAAGGAAACCTTGGCCTCTTCCGCGCCGTCGACAAGTTCGACTGGTCAAAGGGCTACAAGTTCTCGACCTATGCGACCTGGTGGATCCGCCAAGCGATCACCCGCGCGCTCGCAGACCAGAGCCGCACCATCCGCATCCCGGTCCACATGGTGGAAACGATTGCGAAATACAAGCAGGTGGTCCGCCGCCTCACCCAGGACCTCGGCCGCGAGCCGATGGCCGAGGAAGTCTCGACCGAAATGGGCATCGACGTCGAGCGCGTCCGCATCATCGAGAACATCGACCAGGATACCGTTTCACTCGAGAAGCCGATCGGCGACGACGAGGACAAATCAACGCTTGGAGAGTTCATCGCCGATGACAAGATTCTTTCACCGGATCAGGAGGCATCGCGTAGAATTCTTGCCGACCAGGTAGGGGAGATACTCGGCGACCTTTCACCAAAAGAACGCAAAATCCTCGAAATGCGTCACGGTCTCCTCGATGGTGTGACTCATACGTTGGAGGAAGTTGGTAAGGAGTTTGGCGTGACCCGCGAACGTATACGCCAAATCGAAGCCAAGGCGCACGAGAAGATTAGGCAACACGGGAACATCAATAAGCTCAGAAGTTACTAGAGCAAAAAATACAAAAAGACTGCCGAACTCAAAGGCAGTCTTTTTGTATTTCGTAACTTCTGAGCTTGTAGAGCAAAGCGTTCAAATTTTGCGACCTCCTAGGTTTTCCCTCGGAAAGCTCTTCACCGTACCACCTGTACGGCTCCTCGCTTTTCTCAGTCCAAACCGTCGGATCTCATCAAAATTATGAACGCTTGATTATGGGTATAGAGGATAAACCTCGCCATGATTAGGAGTTGCTGGGTACTGCGGATTGCAACTGCGTACCCAATCCCATTCATGCGCATTCAAGACGGCATCACCCTCGCATCCCTCATAGGGGCACATTTCATATGCTTCGCCGGACATAACAATCATCCGGTATTTGCCCGCCTCATAAGTTCGTTCACAATGCATACACCAAAGAATAGTGCCCTCGGGAGACTTCCCGAAAATTTCTTCTCGATCCATATAATTTCAAAACTATTCAATAAAAACGTACAATTTTTGTGGGATATACTCCGGGATTTTTGCCTCAGTCGAGCCCCTATATTGCCTAGAATGATACGCTTCTTACTGCTCGGGAGCAAATGCACTCTTTTTGTGAGGCAATTTAGCCCCCAGAAGCCTATTCCAGAGCCTGTTTTTAATGGCTTCCACACTGCATTTTGAGCTGTATGGTACACACCTGTGCGGGTATCGTCGTTCCTAGGCCACCCCAGAATACAAAGGGCATATCATAGGCCGATTTCTGCTAAAATATACTGATGGATGAAACTTCGAATACCGTGACGAATACGGACAGCGCACCGCCGAGTGCCGAAGAGACCGTAGTCGAGCCAGTCGCAGCGGAAGTTGTGTCCACCGTCGCGCCTGCCTCAACAGGCGAGCCAGAGGTTGCCGATGTGCCCGTCATACAGGTTGAGGCTCCTGCGCCCGAAGCATCGCAACCGGAAGCGAGTGGAAACGAAAATACGCTCGATAGTGAGCCTGACCCAGAAACCCCTGCACCTACTCCAACGCCTCAAGTCGTCGAACGCATCGTCGAAAAATTTGTCGAAAAAGAAGTGGTGAAAGAAGTGCCAGTCGAAAAGATCGTCGAACGCATCGTCGAGAAACCTGTTGAAGTGATCAAAGAAATTCCCGTCGAGAAAATAGTCTACAAAGAAGCCGAGCCGACGGATGCATCGCTGCGTGCCTATCTCGCGAGCTTCTTAAGGAGAGTTGGGCCGAAGGGGAGAGCCGCTCAGCACGAGCGTGCTCAAAAGAAGCGCGAAGCTGTACTCAAACTCTTTGACACCCATGAGCATGTCACTCACAAACTCGTCATGGAGACACTCAAGTTCACTGATCGAGATGCATCCCGCATCCTCGCCACCCTGCGCAGCGAAGGCAAGATAACGCTCCATGAACCCTCAGCTAGCCACCACGGCGGCAAAGGTACCTTCTATTCGAGATCGACTTCCGCAACGAAGTGAGGAAGGCGAGTCGTGACTGGCATCTCCGGTGGGCGATACTTCTACGAAAAAGCTAAACCTGGTGTTGGGGGTCTTCCCACAACTTGGCTTATACAAAATCGCCGTCGGATACGAAGTAGGGAAACACACCCTCAAAGGGAACCCCACCCCCTAGGCCACCCCAGAGCCCCAGAACGTACTTCTGGGGCGCTTTTGCAAATACCGCTCAAGGGCACTCCTCGCTGCCGCCTCGCACTGCATCCCAAATTCCGCGTCCCACGATAAGTAGGTGAGACACGGTTCTATTGTCTAAGCAATTCGTTTGCTTTAGTTAAATGAAATGCTAGGATAATCCGTATTACAGCCAGTGGCCCCTATGTAGCTCTCTGACCGTCCAGATTATTTAGATTTTATGCATCCCGCAAAAAAAATACTAAAATCATTCAAAATTGATGCACGTACAGTCATTAATCTTGGTCGTGATAGCATAAAAAATCCGACAACTGCGATTTTGGAACTAGTAAAAAATAGTTATGATGCAGACGCGACTATTGTTGAAGTAGTAATTGGAGAAAATGATATTCGCATAGCAGACAATGGAGTGGGAATGACTGAGTCGCATCTTGAAAAAAATTGGCTACGTATTGGTTATTCTGAAAAGCGCAAAGAAAAAATAAGTAAAAAGTTCCGTCGTAAAACTGGGGAAAAAGGTATAGGGCGGCTCTCCACTGATAGGCTGGGCGAGTATCTTTCTCTTCGCACTAAGGCAGAAAATTCAAGCCCGCTTCAGATGAGCGTAGATTGGGAAAGTTTTAATGTTGAAGGAAAAGAGCTATCACAGATTCCAGTTGAAATCATTGAAATCTCCTCACTCGAAATCCCCGCATCTAAGAAAGGAGCGGGAACGGAAATCAATATTTCCCGCCTTCGACAAAAATGGAATAAAGCAGATATTGAGCAACTCTACAGTGAACTAACTGGGCTCCTTTCGCCATTTGCTGGGACATCTGATTTTCAGATTTTTTTCCACAGTTATTTAGTAGAAGAATTAAATGGACCAGTTAGATCTTCATATTACGAAGCAGCTGAGGTAGCAATAAAGGCAAAATTCTCCGGAAAACAAAATAAGATTGAGTATCAAATTATAGATATAAACGCAAGGAAAAAAAGTAAACCTAAGAAACAACACATAACATGGGATCAACTTTCCCAAAGATTAAATGCATCTGATATCGGCTTCAATCCTGATTTGGTATGCGGCCCAATTTCCCTAGAGATTCTTTATTTTGGTAGAACCAAAAGTAATCCTTTGCTGGAAGAAAAGGGATTTACTCTTGCGGGGTTACGTCGTTTTCTTGATAAAAATCAGGGGATTAAAATATACAGAGACGGCATAAGTGTTAAGCCTTATGGTTACAACAATGAACCAGCTGGAGACTGGTTAGGGCTTGCGCACAGAAAAGAGCGTGACCCCGCTGGACTCCTGAGACCCTCATATAAGGTATCTTCATATCAGCTTGTTGGAGCTGTCTCAATGAGTAGAGACTTAAACCCACAATTGAGAGATGGAGCTTCTAGAGAGGGTTTTGTTGAAAATGAAGCCTTTAATGATTTACGTGCTCTTACTTTATCTTGTGTCACCTTGCTTGAAAAATATAGACACGAGAAGGCGGTAAAAGAAAAAAAGCTCTCGAAGTCTAAAAAAGGCCTATTGGAAGATGTGGAAGGGTATAAAGATGACCTTGAGAGTTTTCAGAAAAAACTTGAAGAATTAAAGAGTAGGCTAGAGAATGACAAAACAAAAGACAGTAAAGAATCTGTTGCTGAACTAGCAGAGGTTATTCAGCAAACAGAAGCGACAAAAAAAAGGGTTGAAGAACTTCTCGATAATAATCGAGTTCTGAGCGGTCTTGCCACTGTTGGTATCGCTGCTGCTGTCTTTGGCCACGAAACTCAAACTGCCGTCTCGCTTTTTAAATCCAGTGTTTCTGCGGCACAATCCTTCCTTACTTTGCGATCTGGTCCGAATACAAAAAAAGCACTGGAGCAGCTGACTGCCTCCTTGACATATGCTAAACAAGTCTCTTCTTGGGGTGCTTTTGCTATGGCTCGTGTACGGAAAGATAAAAGAACCCGACAAAAAATAAATATTAAGAATACCATTGAAGCAGTACTCGATGAGGTTGAGGATGCTTTTGGGGTGATAAAAATTGAAATAATTAGAGAACTAAAAGAGGTCAATGCAAAAGCCTTTGTTATGGACATAGAATCAATTGTTTTGAACCTTATGACCAATGCATATACTGCGTGTACCCATTCCGCACACTCCCGGAAAGTGAGAGTAGAACTTACTCAAAAGAATGAAGGAGGGGTTGAGGGCTTTGAAATAGTAGTAGCGGATAGTGGCCCAGGGGTTGATAAAGCAATTTCGGATATGATTTGGGAGCCGCTTTATACCACAAAAAAGGACAAAACAGGCAGAGAAGATGGGACAGGCTTGGGGCTTACAATAGTCAAGACAACAGTAGAAGAATTAGGCGGAATTCGTGACGTTAACAAGGATCCTAAACTCAAAGGAGCTCGATTTCGCGTCTGGCTCCCCACTAATTAGTGCTATGGAAAAGATGAAGTTGGCAATAGTTGACGATCGAAAGGAAACAAGGAATGTCGTTGTTGATGTTATTGCTAATGCACTCGACAATCTTGAGATGACTGGCAAATGGTCTGTTTTGGGGGTACCACCCCTGTCTACATTAAAGGAGTACCCAGAGTGGATAATTAGGGAAAATGTAGGTATTTTAATCGTGGATGAAAGATTGGGAGAAGTTCCAAATGCCTCAGGCAAGATTGCGGATTACAAAGGGAGTGATTTGGTGGCATTGCTTCGAACACAGTATAAAGAAATGCCTATTTATGGTGTTACTGCGTATCATGCTGACGACTCCCTTCAAGAGCATTTCTCTCTTTTCGACGATGTTGTTGAAAGAAGTGACTTCGCAGCAAAAACAGTCCAGTATATTGGCAGATTCCTGAGAACATATCAAAATTTTTTTGAAGAAAACGAGAAAGAGCTCACTGAGCTTTCAAAGATTTCAAAAAAAATTGCCATTGGTACTGCAAGCAAGTCTGAAAAAAATAGGGCAGAGGCGATACAGAGAAATCTCGAGATACCAGTTAGTACCATTTCTATTGCAAATAGAAAAGAATGGCTTGACGACTATGAAAAAATATTAAATATATTTACTGAAACGCAAAATAAAGCGAACAAAATTTTGGACAAAAATAAAACAAAAATAAAAGATAAGAAAAAATGAAATGGTCATTAATTCACAAAAAAGCAAACCCAGCACTTGAGAAGCATGGTTATCGCGATCATCGAGTGAGGGAATTTTTAAGACAAGAAGGACTTTTGCGTTGTGCATATTGTGCTGTTCATGAGAATGCTGTCGGGGGAGTCCAGGCATTTCATATTGACCACTACAAACCCAAGAAAAAGTTTCCTGCTTTAACGAATTCACTCTCCAATCTCTTTTATGTTTGCCCCATCTGCAATCGATTTAAGTCAGATGATTGGCCTGCAAATCCTCGCCCCACGTTTAGTAATAGCTCATATCCAAATCCGTCGAAGGTAGATTACAGCAAGCTGTTTGACGTTAGTTCTAGTGACTATGTGGTTAGTGGCCTGTTTGTGGCCTCAAAATATATAGTAGAAAAGCTATACCTTAATCGACCTCAGTTGATTTTGGAGCGGCGCTACTATTACCTAAACCAAAAATTTGAATATCTGAGTTCGAATTATTTACCTATAATTAATGGTTTGAGTTCCATTGGAAATAAAGAGGCAATTGAATGTATAGTAAAACTTGCTGAAATCAGTGGTAAACTCAATGAACTACATTCTGCCTTAAAAACAATACCGTTATATGAAGTAGCAGATGTGACAAAGAGGAAAAAGAAATGAACTTAAAAAAGGAAACAGGCTCATATTACACACCACATATCCTATCGGATTTCATGGTTTTTCACCTGTTTTCAGAATATAAATTTCCTAAAAATATAAATATTTTGGAGCCTAGCGCCGGAGACGGAGTATTCTTTGATTCGCTTTTTAATAATCAAGTTTTTAAAAATAAGTTTAAACTTCCCAAAAAAATAATCATTGATGCTGTTGAAATTGAAAAGGTAGCGATGCGTCATCTGGAAGTGAAAACGAGAGATTATATTTCAAAATCAAGTGAAATAAACTACACCCAGGAGGATTATTTGAAATACCAGCATAAGAATAAAAAGAAGTTTGATTTGGTTTTGGGGAACCCACCTTACATAAAAAGTAGTCTTTTAAATAAAACTCAGATTGAGTTTTGTGAACAAATCCATAAAACTGCCGGGCTTGATAATAAGAAAATTAAGAATATATGGACAAGTTTTTTGATTGCTGGCGTAGACTCTCTGAATAAAGACGGGGTACTCTGCTTCGTACTTCCTGCTGAGTTGTTGCAGGTCATATATGCTAAAGAACTAAGAAACTATCTACGAGATAATTTTCAGAGAATTGAGATTTTTACCTTCAACGAACTTATTTTCCCAGATATTGATCAAGATGTTATCGTTCTTATTTGCGCAAAAAAGCAAAACGCGGGTGTTTCTTTCTATCACGTAGAAAAGCTTGATGATCTAAAAAAGCCAACATATGTTAAGGAAAATGATAACATCCATCGCCAAACTCTAGATAAATGGACTAATTACATTTTATTAGACAATGAACTTAAGTTTTTAGATTCTCTAAAAACTCGTTTCTCTCCAATCAAAGACTATTGTCGAGCGGAAGTTGGTATTGTTACTGCAGCAAATGATTATTTCATCGTTAATAAAGAAACTATTGAGAAATATCACTTGCAAAATGTTGCAAAGCCAATTTTGCAGAAAAGTTCTTTGATGCCAGCAACAATTAACTTTACAAAACTTGACCAGAAGAGCATTTCTAAAAAAAACAAGCCTTCATACTTTCTTAGATTTGAAGATGTTAATAAAAAAGTATTTTCAAAAGAAATACAAGAGTATCTAAAGATTGGCGAAGGTCGAAAAATAAACGAACGATATAAATGCAAGCTTCGAAGCAATTGGTACCACGTACCCTCAGTTTGGATTTCTGAAGGGTTCTTTACGAAGCGCTCAAATTTATTTCCTAGGATGGCAGTAAATGATGCTAAGTCATACTCTACTGATGCATTTTATAGAATTAAAATGAAGGAACAAAACAATGTTAAAGATCTTGTATTTTCATTTTACAATACTTTGACGTTAATTTTTGCTGAGCTAGAGGGACGTTACTATGGTGGGGGAGTGCTCGAGCTAACTCCTAATGAGTATAAGAATTTATCTATACCATATTGTAAAAATATAAAGGATTCTACATTTGCAAAGTTAGATAAAATGTTGAGATCTAAGACAGATATAAAAGAAGTTCTAAACTATACAGACAAAATAATTTTAAAAGAGAATTACAAAATGTCTGATCAGGAAATTTCCAGGTTGTCTAAGATTTATTCAAAACTTGTTACTCGGAGATTAAAAAATAGAAAACTTAGTTTTTAGTTAGATTCATGATAGATATCAAGTTATCAAAATGAACATTGTTATATTGGGATGGGGCTCTCTATTGTGGGATAAAAATATAAATTTTGATGAAACACATAAGGAATGGCTATTCGACGGCCCAAGTTTACCGTTAGAGTTTTCTCGTGTGTCAGAATCGAGAGGAGGAGCGCTAACGCTCGTAATTGATACTCAAAATGGAACCAAATGCCAAGTTGCGTATTCTTTGAGTATCAGGAAGACACTACGTGATGCCATAAATGACTTGACCAAAAGAGAGGGAACATCAACAAAACGAATAGGTTTTGTTGATGTGCTGTCTGGTAGTATTTCAGATGACGAGATTTCTCTTGGAATTAAATCTTGGGCGAAGGAACATGATATTGAAGCAGTAGTATGGACAAATCTGCAGAGTAATTTTTGGGATAAAGTTGGAGAGAAATTTAGCGTCGAATCTGCGGCCACTTATCTTACTTCACTCGCAGAAGAGTCAAAAATAGAAGCTCTGAAATATATTAAATCGGCACCAGAATTTGTCCAAACACCACTGAGGAAGGAGTTCGAGATAAGGTTGGCCACAAATGAGTTTGGAGAAAAGTGATGGGTTTGCAATCCCTAAATAGGGGAGTAGTCTGGAATTATGACTGAGAAAAAAACGGACACATACGAGACGTTAGAATTCTGGCTAGGTGATGACTGGAAGAAAATTTCTGATGAACACAAGAGGATTTTAGCAGATAAGCTTGATTCACTTACAGATACAAATTTCGAAACGACAAAGGGTTTGTTTGAAAGAATACGCGACCGTCGTGAGATTCAGGGAGTGCTCATTTTGGGCGTAGTGCTCGGTATCCTAGGAAACTTAGTTGCTAATTATCTTGATAGATATTTCCTCCGTTTTGGCTTTGCGTATTCGCTTGTGGTATCAGTAGGTTTTATTGTTGTGTATATTATTTTGAACCGAGCATTTGATAAAGGAATCTCATCAATGGTGAGGAGCAATCCAACCCTACGTGCGATGATCGTCGAGAAAACCGAAAAGAAATAACAAAGGAAGTTCGGCACCAATTAATTGCAAAAAATTTTTGGTAGATTTGTGCGAATTTCCCTCTAAATTCAACACATTCACTCAATCCCGAACAGACTAGCAACAAAGCCATCTTTGCCGTATTCTTATTGAATGTCGCAGGAGGCATATTCTCGTGTTGTGATCGACCGAAAACTTCGTGAATCTGGTTGGGATATTGAGGATTCCCGTCAGGTTGTTTTTGAAGACCACGGAAACGCTGGTAGAGCTGATTATGTACTTAAGGATGGCTCTGGGAGGGCTATTGCACTCATTGAGGCTAAGAAACCAGAGATAGACCCCTACAGTGCAAAGAAACAGGCTTCTGATTACATAGAACTCCAGTATCCTCATGTGCGGTTTATTTATCTAGCTAACGACAAGCTAATTTACTTCTGGGATTTGGACGGAGGCGGAGACGCTCAAGTTGTCCCAGCGTTCTACTCCCAAGACGATTTGGTTCGTCGCCAGAGTGTTCGATCTCAAAATCTCGCTAAGAAACTAACAGAAGAGACAATTCAAAAAGATTACTTCACCGATGTTGCTGACAGCGCAATCCTCCGTCCATACCAGCTCTCGGCATGGGAAACTATTGCTGATGGATATGATGCTGGGAAGCGTGCTTTCTTGCTGGAGATGGCTACGGGAACAGGAAAGACAATGCTCGCGTCTCTCATCATTTCTCGTTTCTTGCGCACAAACAACGCACAAAACGTTCTCTTTCTTGTAGACCGTAAATCACTCGCCATTCAAACCAAGAACACATTCGAGCGACTTCTTCGGGGAGTGTCGGCTGTCGGAACATACTGGGGCTCAAACAGGAAGAACCTCACGGGGTCAAACGTAGTGGTTGCCACAATTCAGTCTCTCATGCTCCACGGTGCACGTGATTTCTCGTCGGGATACTTCGACCTCATCATCCACGACGAAGCACACCGAAGCATCTACTCCCCAGAGGCTCGTTCAGCAGTTGACCACTTCGTGGGAGTAACCAAGATTGGTCTGACTGCTACTCCTCGTGATTTCTTGAAGAATATTGACCTTGAACAGCTCAATGCAAAAGATCCTCGTAAACTAGAGCGCAGAGTACAGCGTGATACATATTCATATTTTGGTTGTGAACAAGGGGTGGCAACGTATCGCTACACGATACAAGACGGTGTGAGTGAGAAGTTTCTTGTTCCGCCAAAGTATCACAAGATGAAAACCTCGATTACTCAACAGGCATTGTCTGACGAAGGTATAACGACTCTCGCTGACGTTGATCTCGAAGAGGGTGAAAGCATCAAAGTGAAAGACCTTGAAAAGAAGGTGCATTTCCCTGAGCGGAATCGTCGCATGATGCAGGAATTTCTTGAACATGCAGTGCGCACACCAGACGGAGAGATCGGAAAGACACTTATCTTTGCGGTATCGCAAAATCACGCACTCGCACTAGAGAAAATACTGAATGAGCTGAAGCCCGAGTACGGAGGAAAGTTTGCAATGACCATCACTTCGCGAGTGCAGGGGGCTCATGATATTGCTAAGGATTTCTCGAAAGAGACAAGTAAGCTCCCACGAGTGGGAGTGACGGTAGAAATGCTCGCTACGGGCTTTGATTGCCCTGAGATACTCAACATTGTTCTGGCTCGTCCAATATTTGATCCTGTGAGCTACCAGCAGATTAAAGGGCGCGGTACACGTCTGTGCCCAGAGATAAACAAAAAAGAATTTGTGGTGTTCGACTTCTGTGGTGTCGTTGAATATTTTGACGAGAAGTACGACTGGGAAGCACCAATCGTCCTGCCTCCCGTTGGTGGTGGAAATACAAATGAGGGCGGAGCGGAGAGTGGAGGTGGAACAACATGCATAGGAATCGATGGAGAAGGAGGTGAGCCAGAAGAACGCATTTCACAAACACCAGATGTGGTGCTTTCTCGCGACATCATTACACTTCCTGAAGGTGATACGGTAGATAAAAACATGTATCGCGACGAGTGGACAAAGGCGGTGCAAGATTTCATGAGTAAGAGAGGCGAGTTGGTCGCATCCGCTCTTGAAGACGAAGATAAGGTAGAGGAGCTCATCGCAGAAATCAACGCCACACTACTCAATCAGCCCAAGCTTTACTTCAACGAGGAAAATCTCCAAATATCACACCGTATCGTCGCTGGCGTGCGAGAGTTCTTCCTTTCTGCTGTAGGAAAGCAATCGCTCCCAACCCGCGATGAACAGCTCACTGGGTTCAAGCAGGCATTGGTCAACAAGTTTGCCCAATCAGATAAGCCAGAAGCCACCTTCAAGAGAGCCGTTATGGGGGAGTTCATTGCAGATCAAGCTATTACAAACGACCACTTCCGAAAGTCTGTTATCGAGAAGCCAACACTCGACTTTTTGCGCTGGGACGAGTTTGAGCAAGCTTACTCGGTTACAGAGTGGCTCAATGTTTTCACAAAAGATGAGCTCACTGAATTGGTTTCGGATATTTCAAATGCACGCATTCTGAAGATTTAATATGGACACCATCTCAACATACAAAAGCAGAATAGACGGGCTGATGAATATTCTCTTTGGTGCAGGGGTTTCCAACCCTCAAACCATCATCGAGCAAATTAACTACTTGCTCTTTCTGCGCGCTCTCTCAGTCAAAGACGACGAGGCAGAGCTTCTTGGTATCGCCGATGAATCAGGCAAGATCTTCACGGGCAAGCTATCGAAGTACAAATGGTCAAATCTCCTCGCACTGAACGCCGAGGATCTGTTCAAAATACTTGAGGAGTCTTATGGCGCGATTCAAAAAGAATCTGCGAATGCAACAGTAAAGCTCTTGTTCCGCAATGCCCATGTAAAGATTTTCGACAAGCCTACGCTCCGCAGGGTGCTTCACGAGATCGAGGAGTTTTCGAAGGAACTCGACACCATTGCCCACGAAGGCAACAAGGACGTGTTTGGGGATATGTATGAGTTCCTTCTCTCGAAGCTTTCCTCTGCGGGAACGAACGGGCAATTTCGCACCCCACGACACATAATCGACTTCATGATCCGAGTACTCGACCCAAAGATTGGCGAGACGATACTTGATCCCGCTTGTGGCACGGCAGGTTTTCTTGTTGCCGCCTACCGCTATATTGCGGGCGAGTATACGAGCGACAAGATGAAGAAGGCAGGCAGTCCACGTGCAATGGACAAGCTCTCGTCCGAGGAAAAGAATTTTCTCTATAATCACATGTTCACGGGCTTCGACAGTGACGAGGACATGATCAAGTTCGGAATGATGAACTTGCATTTGCACGGACTTACGAAATCTCATCTTGTTCGTCAAAATACGCTGACTGATACAACTGGGTACAAGGCGAAGTTTGATGTCATTCTCGCCAACCCTCCTTTCAGTGGAAAGCTCGACGAGGAAAGCGTATCGGAAGACATTCGCATGGGGACAAAAGCGACTGAGCTTCTTTTCTTACGTTTTATGATAGACCACCTATCAAACAGAGGGAAAATGGCGGTGGTAGTGCCAGAAGGTGTGCTCTCAAGTTCTTCAAGGGCAAACACGAGGGTTCGTGAAATGTTGCTAGAAAATGGTCTATGGTGTGTCGTTTCACTTCCCAAAGGTATTTTTAATCCATATGCAGGTGTTAAAACCAACATTATATTTCTTGATAAGTTATTTGCCAGTAAGTCGAAAAATATTCTGTTTGTAACACTAGCAAATGATGGCTTTGAGCTTACTGCACAGAGACGAGCTACGCAGAAAAATGATTTACCTGAAATATTAGAATTGTTATCAAGATGGAAGATGGACGAAAACACAGAAAGTACTCTCATAAAATCGGTCGAAAAATCAAAAATTATCGACAATGCCGACCACACTCTCTTGAAAGAGCAGTATGAAATTAACAGTAGGCACACAAAGGCAAAATACCCAATGATAAAGTTGGGAGAGCTTTGTGAAATTAAGACTGGAAAGAAGGATGTAAATGAAGGAAACCCAGATGGGGAATATCCTTTTTTTACTTGCGCCAAAGAGCCAACTCGAAGCGATAGTTATTCTTTCGACACAGAAGCCCTGCTTATTGCTGGCAACGGTGATGTTGGTGCTGTAAAGTATTATCTCGGGAAGTTTGAGGCATATCAAAGAACATATGTTTTGGTGAATTTTGAAAAAAGTGTTTTACCAATGTTCATTTATCACTATCTTGACGCGACGCTTAAACCCATTGTATCTGCACAAAAATTAGGTAATACGATGCCATATATAAAAATGGGAATGCTATCAAATTTTGAGATATCTCTTCCGCCCCTAGAAATCCAGCAACAAATTGTCTCTGAAATTGAGAGTCATCAGCTTGCGGTAGATGAAGCCTACGAAGAAGCCGAAAGACAAAAGAGGAAAATCAAAGAGAGGATCGACAAGATTTGGGAGTAAACAGGAAGTGGGTAGCGGAATAGGAAGAGAAATGGGGGCAGGCATCAATTAATTCGAAAATGCGTTGTCTAATAATGCGGAAAATTTTTTGGTAGCGACCTAGATTTTTACGACCGTAGGAAGATAAAAATGGAAGTATTCTTTGTGGTGAATATGAAGATGGATCAAACAGGGGATACAACGACTGAGCCCCCGTTTTCCTCCTCTTTCCTTTTCTTGTCTATACTCTAATTCGCGCGAATGTGCGAATAAGGAAACGGCAGAGTGACATTGTGAAGACTGGACGAGAAAATTCCTTGTGTTAGTTTTCGGGAATGAAGCAAGAAACCAAGGCAGACATCAAGACTCTCGAGAAACAGATGAAGGCGCTCGCCAATGCCCGCCGCCTTGCGATCCTCAGGTATCTCAAGAAGAATAAGGAAGCTACGGTGGGAGATATTGCCGAGGAGATCAAGCTATCTTTCAAGTCGACATCCAAGCACCTCGCCATTCTCTACGCAGCAGGAGTCCTCGAGAAAGACCAGCGCAACATCGCGGTTTTCTATCGCCTCACGGTAGCTCCCCACACCATCGCAAAACACATTCTCTCTATGCTCTAATTCGCGCGAATGTGCGAATTAGCTCTCGCAAGTTCACAATCCCGTTTCGGCAGGGTACGCTGAGAGTATGAATAAGAATATTGTCGGTATCGCCGTGTTCGCAGTCGGATTGCTGCTTATCATTGGGTACTTTGCACTTCAGTTTCAAAAAGTGAATATCACTGCTGCATACATTGCTCCGCCGGGTGCGTGGGAGAGCGGAACATACTTCAACGCAGATCATGGAGTCTGCGAGTTCCGATTGGGAACACAGCTCTCTGCATATCATGACTGCACATTCGTGAGTTATGTCATCTACGGAACTCCGAAGCTCATTGTCATTCCGTATATACTGTTGTTCGCAATGTGGTTTGTGTATCAAAAGAGAAAAAAGAAAACCTAGTCAGCCACTAGCGAGATCCGCACCGCTGCAGGATAGTTCGATATTTCTTGGTACAATAAGGGTATGGATAAGAAGAAGCGGAGTTGGATCATGGAGGTATTCATGTCAGGAAGTATGGTCATGGGTGCTTTTATGAACGTGATGCACAATGTCATTTCTGGACGTGAGACCACCGCAATCACCCGCATGCATGATGAAAAGAAAGCGCACACCGAACACAACAATGATGCACCCAAAGCCGAACCCTAAGCATAGCTCGGACGAATAGCGCTCATCCCCTCACGTAAATCATTCCAACATTCTGCAGAATGTTGGAATGTTCGTAAAGATTGCAAAACTCATTGGCGGGAGTAGTTTTTTGGGTATGCTATACCACAAACCGAAAAAAACAGGGACGAATGTCGGGGTGAGAGTTGGAGTAGAAAGGGGAAGCGGTCCAAAGACCGTCAAGCAGCTCGAGCGCTACTTCAAGGGAGCAGCGAATCACAACCGCATCGCCATTCTCCTTGTAGTCGCAAAGGAGCCGGGGATCACTGTTGATCAGCTCACCGAGCGACTCGACGGCAACCTTAAGACTATTTCACAACACACGCATTCACTAGTCCGTGCAGGACTCTTGAATAAATCGTACAAGGGACGCATGGTCGCCCACGAACTTTCTCCCTACGGCCGCCGCTTCGTCTCCTTCATCAAATCATTCTAACATTCTGCAGAATGTTGGAATGATTTTTTGAGATAAAAAATCGCGCCGCACCTTGTGGGTGCGGCGGGGGGGGTCAGATGCCGGTAAGTCTGGCGAAGACCTCGTCATCGTCGGCATTCAGTTCGACGATGTCGGGAAAGAGCTTCTTCACGAGCGCGAGTGCAACAGCGGAGTCGCCGTCGACGACCAGAACTTTGCCGCAGTCATCGAACTCGGGGTCATACTCGATCGCGAGGGCAGCGTGCAGTTGCTCGAGCACATCCTCTGGGCCGAAGATGTTGCAACTCATCGTGACTCCTTGCGGCATTGGGCCGTCGAGTTCGATGATGTAGGGTTGAAAGAGTGAGATCCTTCCGTTCCCGGCTTCTTCTTGCGCCGATGCGATGCTCACTGGTGAGCCGTAGATCAGTTCCATTGGTCACTCCGTAGTTGTTCTGATTATGATTTTGCATGTGAAATTGAATTTGTCAACCTATCAACAACAACCAGATCCATACTGCTCTCGGGTAAGTTCGTTAATATAAAAAAACGCGCCGCACCTTGTGGGTGCGGCGGGGCGATCTCGGATGCCTACGTGATGTCGCGGTTGACGATGTGCGCGATCGCGCGATTGAGGATACCGCTCGAGTCGAACACGACTTTCCCTCGCGAGCTCGAGGATCCTTGACGGAGCCAGCCGTCGACCATCTCCATGACGATCCCGGTCGAATAGAGCCACTGGCCAGTTCTTGTGCGAAAGAAGATGATGTACATCTTGCTGTACCCACCGGGAAGCGTCTCGGTGATGAGGAGCTCGGAATTCTCTGGGCGCGCCACGATCCGAGGGCCGTTGTTCGCATCGTTGATCCACGCGAACCATCCATTGGCGTCGTCGCCTTCGTCCGGAGCACGCACGAATGCGACTGGGCTTTCATACTGTGATTGGTCGTCTTCGCCGACAATCACGCGATTCGGTTGAGACATAGAACCTCCTTGAGAATGTGCTGAATATCGAAAGGAATCTTCCGAAGCTGCCACCAAACTACCATAGGAAATAATATTGTCTATGACAAAAAAATTAAGTCAGTTACAACCCGAGCCGAGCGACTGTGGGGGTATTTCCAAAAAGCGATACGGTATTACAATAGTGGATGCTATGCCACTTGCACTGAATAAAAATTGTGAGAGTTGCCTGATGCCGTTCGACAAGGACACAGGCGTGCGCGAATCAGAGAGGTACTGCAGTCTGTGCTATAAGGACGGCAAACTTTGTTATGAGGGAAACGACCTCAAGGAATTCCAGCGCGAGTGCTACACGCAGATGCGGAAGCATGGGACGCACTTGCTTGCAGCGAAGTTCTTCACCTTCATGATTCGCTTCGCCCCACGCTGGAAGAAGTAGTCTACATAAAAAATCGCGCCGCACCTTGTGGGTGCGGCGGGGGTGGGTCAGTGCCGAGTGGAAAGATCTTCCTTGGCTTCGATCTGGTAGACGGTGCCTCCTGTGTCATCGAGTGCGATACAGCGCGCTGTTCCTTCGGGGTACACCTCTTCGAGTCCTGCTCGCAGGGCGGGGTGACGCTCGAGGATGTATTCGCATGCGTCGGAGTTCGCGAGGCCGCGTGCGACCGGCGGAGTGCCAGCCTCTCGGAGTGACTGCCAATGCTCCTCGGGAACGTTCGGCATCAGCATGTCGACGAGTTCACGCCATTCAGTGTCGACCAAGATACAGACGATGATGAACTGGTCGTTCCTCATCCCGTGCACCGAGAGCGCACGAAAGGCAAAGTGTTGCAGGCGGGTCATGGATTGCTCGACCATCTCGTTCCGTTTTATGGCTCCGGGCGAGAGGTCCATTCCGAGCGGGGTACTTTGTGCAGACATCTGGGTGCCTCCATGGGTGGATATTCTGACGACAAACTACCTCATATTAAATATTTGTCAAAATTGCGGAAACGCAAACTATCGCATTCCGCCGAGTGCATCAGTTATGTGATTTGCTGTCTCGATAGTGACCTCTGAGTTTTCAGCTGTGTTGCATTCAATTTGAATCTATGTAAAATCAAACTAGTTTGTAATTTTGTCAACTCTGAAGGAGAGCAATAATGAATGCGCTCAAAATGACCGTGATTGCCGCAGTAATCGCGGAGATAGAGTCCATGCGCTCGACTGCTCGCGAGGGTCGAGAAAACGCGATCGAGGAATCCCGCCACCACAAAGGTGCGATGGAGTCCCGCTACGATACGTTCAAGGAAGAAGCTCAATATCTCATGGCAGCGCAAGACGTTCGCCTCGCCGAGTTCGAATCCATCCTCCTGACATTGCGACAGCTGTCTGAACGGCATGTCGCTTCTTCGAGTGTCGTAGAGTCACTTTCGCTTGTCGAGCTTGAAGATGACAGCGAGGTGCGCTCCCATTTCCTCATTCTGCCAGTCGGCGGCGGGTTCAGTGTGGAGGTGAACGGACAAAAAATCACCACCATCAGCCTCAAGACCCCGCTCGCACAGGCAATGATCGGAAAGTCGGTCGACGATGATGTCGAACTCGTGGTCGCTGGCAGGTCGAAAAACTACGCGATCGTTTCGGTCGCGTGAACAGAAAGGACTTGATATGCATAGCAACTTACCGAGGCTCGTCGTACTCGAAGGGGTGGACGCAGTCGGCAAGACCACCATTGCGCGTATGCTCGAGTCGGAACTCGGCTACACGTATTTCTACACACCCCAAGACCCGTTTGCGGTTGTCCGTAAGCTGGTCGAAGAGATGCAGGACATCAATACGCGTTTCTTCTACTACCTTACTTCGGTCATCGGGGTGCAGCCACAACTCCGTGCCATGCTTGCCGCAGGGAAGAGGGTTGCGATTGATCGCTATATCTACTCGACCTTCGCGATGCATCGCGTTCTTGGTGCACAGGTGAAGACTGTCTCCATGAGGTCACTGCCAATCGCATGGCCTGATGTCGGCGTACTCCTGACTGCGCGTCCGGAAATCCGGATTGCGCGAATGGATGCGCGTGCGAAGCAACCGACGCACGACCTGCGCATCGAGCGTTTCGTCAAAGAGGCGGAAGAGGCGGTGCTCGTGTATCGCACCTACCGCGACCTGACCCCGATCGACACTAGCGACCTCTCTACAGAGGAAGTATTCCGAGAGGTGTTTAACCTGCTAAGGAGAGCAAGATGCTGAAGATCTTCCGCCGTCTGGTGGACGAAGGGAACGTCGAGTACTCACGACTGACCAATACGCGGCTCAAGCTGCACACTCCGTGCCAGTGGACGTGCCACTTCTGCCACATGGAAGGGAATCACGATTCTCTCTCTATTCGCGACAGTGAGGAACTCACTCGTGTGCTTCTTCGCTTTCGCGACGAGATGGGTTTTACCGATGTGCACTACACCGGCGGTGAGCCATCAATCCATCCTCAGATTCTGGAGTACGTGCGCATTGCGCGCGCACTCGGATTCACCGTGAAGATGACCACCAATGCACAGGTGAAGGTCGAGCGATATCGCGCAATGGTCGATGCCGGACTCTCCGAGTTCAACGTCAGCATCCACACCATGCGTGGGAGCGCACTCGCCGCACTGATGGCCCCGCCTCGCACGAGGGCTTGGGGAGAACAAGCAATCGGGAAACAGCTCGCAATGGTTGCGGCGCTCAAATCGATCGCCGCACTCAAGGTCAACACGGTGGCAGGCCCTGATGTCTCCGCGCTGGAAGAGATTGCCGCTTTCGTCCGCCGAGAAGGGGTCGCTTGGCGTGTCATGGATGAGCTCGACCACCCCGAGGTCTCATTCGCCACAATCAACGAAGTTGCCGCAAAGATGGGGGCAGTTCCTACCATGGCACACATCATCCGCGGCAGTTCCAGTTGTGGTATCACCATGACCTGCCCAGATGGGTATTCGTTCAAGGTGAAGATGATTCGCCCTTTCCGACTTCGTGGGATGTGCGACGGCTGCCCGGTGGACACCGCTGGAGCATGCAAGGAGTATGCTTACGGTCCGCGTCTTGAGGGGAGTCCCGACGGCATCGTCGTTCGCTCGTGCCTGTACCGCAGTGACACGGGCTTCATCCTGCCTGTCGCTGAGTACTTCGACCATGCATTCGCGCAGTCGCTCCGTTCTGAGTTGTAGTTCCGTTCTTTCCCATAGGGAGGTTGCACTTGCAACCTCCCTATCTTTCTATACTATTGAGGAAAACTAAGCATAAAACTCATGGAAATCGAGATTAGAGCAAAACTAAAAACTCCCAAGGCAATCATTGCGCGGCTCAAAAAAGATCGCGCGGTTAAATTTGTCGGCGAAAAAGTTGAACGCGATCTGTATTTCAAGCATGCGACAGACCGCAAGCGTCAACTCGTGTTGCGCATCCGCAGAACAAAAAATGGCGACATGCTCACTTTCAAGGCAAAGAGCAGTGGAGATGATACTGCTTGGCCTGATGTCGATTTACCCCTTGCGGACGCTCCTGCCCTCGAGGGAATCCTTCGTGGGGCGAACTATGAAGAAGTGGTAAGAATTTCCAAAACTCGTTCGACTTACAAATCAGGACATTTCGAAATCAATATCGACCACATCAAGGAACTAGGCTGGTATATCGAGATAGAAGGAAGGGGTACACAGAAACAGCGTCCGCAAATAGAGCGGGCACTTGAGCAGATGTTTCTCAGTTTTGGAATACAGGAGTCAGACATTGTACGGCAAGGCTACGTTCCTCTCGCAATTGCCAAACAAAATAAATCCTAGTTCGAACATGGATAAGATTTATGTCACAGAAAAAGGGCGCTTGTTGCTCGTGGGAAAAAGAGATGAGTTAGTTGCAGAGTTGAGAGCATCACAGTTTGACAAAGGCAAAGCAGCAGCAGGTGACTCAAATTCTTGGCACGACAATGCCGAGTTTGAAATGCATGCAACAAAAGAGATGATGCTTGCTAAGCAGGTTTCGGAGATCATGCAGCAACTCGAACATGCGATTCTTGTTGAGTCGCCTGTCTCCGATCATACTCTTTCAATAGGGCATGTAGCAGTGCTTCATTCCGAAGAAGGAGGTCTTGTTGAATATGTTGTAGCAGGTTTTGGAGAAACAGATCTTCGTGCAACACCAAAACGTCTCAGCTACGATTCGCCTATGCTCCGTGAATTTTTTGGTAAATCTATCGATGCCGCAGCACATGTTTTAGTGAAAGGGGAGCCGAAGAAATTTACACTTAAGGAAATCAAATAATCCTACTAGAGTTGTCAGGAACTTTTTCTGAGCAATCCTATACAAAATTTTTTTGGTAAAATAACGTCATGAAAAAATTACATTTTTCCGTTCACGTCAACGCAAGCAAGGAGAAGGTTTGGGATATCATGCTCAGCGATGCGACCTATCGCGAGTGGACATCGGTATTCAACCCAGGAGGTTCATATTACAAAGGAGACTGGAGCGAGGGGAGCAAGATGCTATTCCTTGGCCCTGATGATAAGGGTGCAATCGGAGGGATGGTGAGCATGATAGACAAGAACATCCCGAATGAATTCCTGTCGATCAAGCACGTCGGAGAGCTAAAGGGCGACGTGGAAGACACGACCAGTCCTGAGGTGCTCAAATGGTCCGGAGCATTCGAGAACTACACGTTCAAAGAGGTGGATGGCGGTACCGAGCTCTCGGTCGACCTCAACGTCGTTGAAGAATTTGAAGACTACATGACCGACACCTGGCCCCCAGCCCTCGAGAAACTCAAAGGAATGTGCGAACGATAGGTCTTGGAAATGTGCAAGAGAAAACAGTAGCTACCGCGCCCACTGTCGTGTAGTGCAGTTCACAACCACGTTTTTATAGCGTGCTGAATGAATTGGGGTAGACGCCGAAGACGAGATCAAAAAAACACGCCGATCGGTGTGTTTGTTGTTATTTTTTTCCAGAGCCGGACGAGAGCCCGGCAATGATCATGAGCAATAATGCTCCAGTCGCCACTTTTCCTGCTGGGCTCATTCCACGGCGTGGAACGTTCTCCTGCGGGGAGTATTCACCTTCAACCACGGTTTGGTTGAACATTCCGTGTTTGACCATCCTTTCTTTCATGCAGAGAGGACAGCGATACAGATCGTAGAGTGGTCGATCAAAAATGTGATCCATTTCGACGAGTTCGTTGAAAGGTCCGCGACACGAGGGGGTGTTGCAATATTGCACGATTTTCTCCTAACATTGGTGAAGGAACATGAGAGGGATTCCCACATTTCCATATTCACACTACAACATTCACAGTGTAGGTCAATAGCAGTGCTACTTGATAGGGTAAAAGTTGACCCGTAGCTGGTGATTGAGTAGTGTCTAGGAAGATCATCAACACAAAGGCCGAAGGGAGGGAAATGTGCCAGTCATATGGAGTTCGGTGAACATTGCGCTCACCCTCACGCCAAGGTGGAAGAAGTATCATCGACTTCTTCCGTGCGATGGGGTGAGTCCTGTCACACTCGTCAATCATGGTCGCAAACATCGCTGGTGGGGTTGCGACGGCAAGCCGCGCCTTGTCTGCCAGTTCTGCGGTCTCACCAAGGAGGAGTTGCGTGACCCGCTCACCATCACGCTCGAAGAAGCCCTGAAAGGGGACTAAGCCCCGCATACACGACGTATGTGGGGCATTTGTTTGTATAAAAAATCGCGCCGCACCTGGTGGGGTGCGGCGGGTGGGGAGGGGGGGTGCGAGAGAGCAGACTACTTGTCCCGCTTTCGCATGCCGAGACACTTCAGCATCTGCACGGCTTCGAATGCGCGGAAGAGCTTGTCCCATTCCCAGTCACTCGGGATCTCGAGCATGATGCCTTCGATCGAGTAGTAACCCCAGTGAGGAAGGAACTCGATGATGGTGCCCGGCGTCGAGTTGAACTCGAACTTGTAGGGGAAGTACTCGTACCCGCCCTTGCCCGGCTCGCCGCGTAGCCACTCGACCACGCGGCAGTTCTCGGTCAGCATACGGACGATGCCGAGGTTTCGCTTCCATTCGGCGTGATCACGCAGTCCGGGGCGGGACGGCCAAACGATGGCGGAGAGATCGGTTTGCATTGCTGTCCTTTCGTGGAGATATTGCGGAGTGCAACTAGAAAAACAATAGCACGAAATACTTGCCAAGTCAAATGTGAACGATCACCAGTCACATCGCGATGGAATAGCCGCATGATACAAAACACAGCCACCAGTCGTGAGACGTGCAGCTGCGTAATGTAGTGACAAAGAAAGTTTTGAGGCTTACTGAACCACGTGTGCAGTATACAGGAGGGTGATGAGCTCACGATGAGGCGAGCTGCCGAGAGGCGAACCGGGGGAACCGTTCGTTATATGAAATAGAAGACGGCTGCTGCAGCTTCGAGGCAGGCGAGTGAGCCGCTCGCCATGATCGCCGTTTTCCTCACCATCCACTTCTTCTCAGTGCCGCCGAACATCACTGCTGACGCTTGAGTCGGAACGACGAATCCGAGCCAAAAGAATCCCGCAAGGCCAAAGATGTTCCACTCTGCAGGGAATCCTGCGACAAGAAGTGCAAAGACGAATGAGGTGATAAAGGTGAAGAGTACCTGGAGGCCGAGTTGAGTGCCCATGCCTTTCTGAGCCTTCTCCTGCTCTTCCTTTGAAAGCGAGTTGTATCCGTGGATCTCCCCCCATTGATTGCGGAAGATTCCCATATACCACGCGCCACCGATAATGAACTGCACTGCGGTTGCGACGAAAACTGCAAGATAGTTGATCATCATAATATGTGAAATTATACATTTCAGCATAGCATCGAAAGACTGCGAATGTGAATGGTGCGTCTTCGCTCGGTGGAGAGAGATGGTTCAGGCCAAATGCACTGCCGCTGCTTCGTCTGAAAAGAGGCGAATGAATTGTGATTCCATTCACGAGAGAGTAATCTGAGTGGTATGGATATACTTTCTCACGGACTTTGGGGCGGAGCGGCATTCGGAAGGAAGAACAAGAAGGATTTCTGGTGGGCATTCTTTTTCGGGATCGCCCCCGACCTGTTCTCATTCGGTATTTTCACCGCGATGACCGTACTCGGGTTCGCGTCCGGCCCCGATTGGAGCGGGGGTCCTCCGAGCGAGAGTGCGATACCGACATATGTGCATGACCTCTATCATTTCACGCATAGTTTCATCATCTTTGCGCTTGCTTTCGCCACAGTGTGGGTATACCGTCGCAAAGCGTTTTTCCCGATGCTTGCATGGCCGCTCCATATCATCGTCGATATACCGACGCACTCCACGAGCTTCTTTCCGACACCGTTCCTGTGGCCATTCTTCGACAACGTACGAGTGGACGGCATCCCGTGGTCGCACCCGATGATTTTCATCCCGAATGTCGTTCTGCTCGCCGCTGTCTACCTCTGGTTCTTCGTCGTGCGACCTCGCCTCCCTGCCCGCCGCTCCACCCAGAAGTGACGTACAAAAAAATTTGGATCAAAGGGACAGGGGATCGGGCTCACTGCGCGAAGTTATCTTGCGCTGCTTGCGGTTAATTTGATTCGGTTGAGCAATTTTTTGCTACAATGAACCGATATGAAAACCGAATACAATACCATTGCGGCGTACAACAAAGGCCAGATAGGGGAGGACAAGAAGATCTGTGCGACTTTGAAAAAAGAGATCGACGGAGTACTTCCTTCGGCGACGAGCAAGATTTGGCACGGCGCACCAGTGTGGTTCCTAAATGAGAATCCGGTCGTCGGCTACAGTAAGCGCAAAGCAGGTGTCACGGTACTATTCTGGAGCGGACAGTCGTTCACCGAGAAAGGCCTCTCAAAAGAAGGAAGCTTCAAGGCCGCGCAAGTGGTCTATGTGCAGGCAGCGGACATTCGGGTCACACAACTGCGGAAGTGGCTACGTGAAGCAAAGAGAGTGCAGTGGGACTATAAGAATATCGTAAAGCACAAAGGCAAACTCGTGCGGTTAGGCGGTCGTGAGAAGAACTAACCATACTGATCGGTTAGCACACCACAGTACGGGCGGCTCAGTCTCTGCTGAACAGGCGCGAGGCGAATATACAGAAAAATCCCCCCGTATTGCGCGGGGGGCCGGGTCAGAGACCCTTTGGTTCATTAGTCCTTCTTGATGTCGGCATCGATGATGATGCCGGTGAGGGACTTGTGTTCGGACACAGCCACGTCGTGAGCCTTTGCCTGCTCGAGGGCCTCTTGGGCGTGCTGGGGGGTGTCCCCGGTGCCCTTGTGGCCGTTGTGGTCGTCAGCGATGTTTCCGTGGATGGAACTCCACGTATTAGTAGTCGCCATGATCTTACCTTTCAAACCTCGTTAGGTGGGGAGCCTGAAACGAGTAACGAGGGAAACCTTGCTTCAGGAGTCTGACAAAGCATGCGCATCTGTGGCGTTGCTCGTCTCCTGTTTTTGTATTTTCCCCACCTGAGTTAACCCTATCAATTCAAAAAAGGGTGTCAAATGTGCCAGCCATAATGGAAGCGCCGCACCTTGTGGGGTGCGGCGGCGGGGGGTAGATCAGTCGACGAAGGAGAGCACGCCGGAGCGACGGTGGGTGCTGAAGTAGATCTTCAGCATGTACGAACGCTTGTACGGACCCTTCACGTTCAGGGCATGTCCGGTGATGTTCCACGACTCGCGCGATCCGTCCTCGGCTTGCACGGACAACACGTTGGCCTCGATCACGAACCGGTCAGGGGTGAGAATGGTGAACTGCACCTTTCGCGCAGAGCCGTCGTCGGCCTTCTTGAACAGGGCATCCTGCAAAGCCTCTTTCGAGGGGCCGGCGACGATCTGGTAATCCTTTCCGTTCGAGAAGATCAGAGGAGTGGAATTCATACGAATTTCCTTCAAAGAATATTTCCCTTGATGAGGCGGGAAACGTGCCTCGTTATCGGTTGCCCGACCACCTGTTCATACGAACAGGAATTAGTACTATATGTATTATACATATTTTACATAGTATGTCAAATTGTCTCTACGAGAGGCTAATGCTAAAGTTTCCGCATACGACCATGAACCGCCTGATAGTACGAACGGCGCGGAATGATCGGAACGAGTGGTGCTCATGAACTCCGGCGCCACAGGAGAAGAGGGGTTCTTCCTCAGCCGGTGCGCGTCCCTGACGCGCACCTTTTCATTAGGGGTTTGTGCGATCCCGGTTTGGACCCGCAACTCCATGCCTCAAAGCATATATAAAACTCTTGCACACAACCCGATCCATGAAGCACTCGGATAGAAATAAATCGCGCCGCACCTTGTGGGGTGCGGCGGGGCTTTGTTGATCACCAGGGCAATTCTCCAAGCTTGTATTCAATGCATTCGCGAATTGTCCTCGCGCGAAATTGCTCGGGGTCACCTGGTTCATCGAATACGCGGATGACGGCTCGGCGCAGGAACTGCTCATCGGACGGGGATTGCGCGAACCATCGCAGTGAGCGAGGAAGTGATCGTATCGAGCGCATATCTCCATCGAGACGCTCAAGTGCGAACGAGCGCTTCATTCCGTTTCTTCTGCCGAGCGCAGTGTTCCTGATGAAATCTCCGCTTTCAGTGCAATCCCTCTGCACTTCCTTGTCGATATCTTGAGCAAGGCCTTGGGCTGAGGTGGTCTCGCAAACCATGAAGAAGAACAGCACCAGCATGATTCTCATGATGTCTCCTTGTTGTGTTGTGCTTACTTCAGTATGGATGAGTACGGAGTGAAGTCAACGCTCTTGTACACCCACAGGCTTACCTCGGGTCGAACTCCACCGTCCATTCGATTCCGTACTTGTCGCGGAACATCGCGAAATACGTACCCCATGGGCTGTCACTGATTGGCATCTCGACTTCACCACCCGCCGAAAGTCCGTTGAATATCTTGTCGGCTTCTTCGCGACTGTCCGTGCTCACGGTGATCTTCGATCTGTTCTCACGCTCGTTCACTTTCCCCATGCTTTCCGGGACATCATTCGCGATCAAGAGGTTGCTGCCGATCGGGAGTGCGATACGCATCAGTTTATTCGCTTCGTGCTCGGGGATAGGGAATTCCGGACTCGACATCTCTTTGAAGCGGATGACATTCGTGAACTCACCACCGAAAACCGATCGATAGAATTCGAACGCTTCCTCGGCGTTTCCGTTGAAATTGATATACGGATTGATCGTTGCCATGATTTTATGCTTAGCTTATTCCATTCAATATACGCGAGTAGGAGATCGGTCACAACTCAGATCGTCCAAAGTGGATCAAAAAACGCGCCGCACTTGTGGTGCGGCGGGGTCGGGAAAGGGATCGGCGCCTCAGCCCTTCTTTCCGGGCGGTTTTCTGTCGTCCTTCTTGGGGTCCTTGTTCGGGACGAGCGCGGCCTCGAACACCTTGTTGTGCCTGATCTGCTCGGCGAGGACTTCGCGCATGACCGCAATGGACTCGCGCTGGTTGGCAGCGATGGCCTGCAGCGACGCGGGGCCTGCCTCGGTGCCCTTCGTGCTGGCGCAGCCCGCGGAAAGCGTGACGAGGATGAGTCCGATCAAACGTGTCGACATGCTCACAATGTGCTCCTTGGTCGCAATGAAAGTATTGCATCTTCAAGACTATGCGTATTTCTTGCGATGTCAAACCCGAATCGAAGCATGTTCTCGGATGCCACAAAAAACGCGCCGCACCTTGTGGGGTGCGGCGGGGGAGGTGGTCAGGCAGAACGTTGCGAAGGTGGGACTTTTCCGACGGCGGCGTAGCAGGTTGCTTCGAGCGTCATGTGGCGGACACAGCCGTCGAGTTCGATGCTGTAATGGCGGGGAAGCCCCATCCGCTCAGCTTCGTCAGGCCAGCCGATGAAAACGTCGTTGGGATCGAGCTTGCCGGAGTCGATCATGCCGCTTATGCGGCCCCATTCGAAGTTGGTGTTGAGTCCGAGCAGCTCACCGGCATTGCGCGGGACCCATATGAGTTTCTTCGCTCTGCCGAACAGTCGCGAGGATTCCCAGCGGTGGATGTATCCGCGCTCGGTGAAGTCAGTGGCAATCTCCGTTCCGCGCGGCTCCGGCACATAGATGTAGCCAGTGAATTCTGCGGCACGCACGAGTGAGACCGCCTCACAGCGCCAGTTGAGTTCGAGGGTCTGCCTGCGGGGAGTTGGCCCAACGAGGAAGATCGACCCGAGACGCAGCTGGTCCTCGATCGATGGCATCTCGCTGTCGTTGTAGCACTGCACGAAGGGGTCACGCCACATCGCTTCGAGCAGCATGAGTTTGTGCCTGCGTTCGTTCAGGTAGTCGTCGACACGCTGATTCATCACGCTCTCCTTGAGTAATGGTCGAGTGAAAGGGCTATTTGCCTCAAAACTACCTCACTCTTCGGTAAAGTCAAACCGAGAAATATCTGCTAGCATAACATCATGACCGCGAAACAGATCTCACACGGTGTCGTACATAAGGTGCCTCCTGATCTCAAGAAGCAGCTCGTTTCTGCCCCGAGGTCGCTTGCAGCGTGGGAGGACATCACACCGCTCGCACGCAACGAGTTCATCTGTTGGATCGAGGATGCAAAGAAACCCGAGACGCGCGCGCACCGTATCGTGCGTACTTACACCGAGATCGCCGAAGGGAAGCGTCGTCCGTGCTGCTGGGCTGGCTGCCCGCATCGCTGATAGCTTTGAAGTAAAAAATACTGCCCCCTAAGAGGTGTAGTATTTTCGTTGATAGCCAGGCAAAGTGATTGGGTCAGAATTCGTCGTCTGCCTTGTACAGCGACTCGATGGTGCTGCCGTCCTGCTCTTCTTTATTCAAAGCAGGATTGCCGTCATAACGAATGGTCGAACCATTCTTTGCGACCGCATTGAGAGAAGTACTTTTCCCGATTTCCGCATACGAACCATTGCGCAGAGTTATGGTGGCGTTGCCAATCAGGAGATTGCCTGCACGGATATTGCCGATGTTTTCTCCGATCAATACACCTGACGTACTCGTTCCTGAGATGTCGAGCCATGAGCCGTTCTCGACTTTGACACTGAGCATCTTTGTTGCGACAGAGAACATGCCGTGTGCACCGTTCTTCAGTGTGATTGAAAGAGTTGTGCTCGATGTCAGCTCAGGTGCTTCTGCACTTGCACCGTCAATGAGGCGGATATCGCTTGGGTGTGATCCTTTGAGGATAACAGTAGGAGATGAGTGGTCGCAGAAAATGCACATTGTGCCATGAGTGTCATTTGGCTCAATGACGAGTAGTCCGTCCTCTGACTTCACCGAAACAGTATCAAGGTTTTTCGGATGACCTCTGACAATGATCGAAGTTGTGGTTCCTTCTTCGAATACAATTCGTGCACCACTACGCGCTTCGATTGCTGTGAAGGGAGGCGTTTCGATCGAGCGGGTCACATTCTTGTATTCTGGGGCAGTTTCAATATAAGAGGCAATTTTCGTACCGTAACTGGCACCCATGATACCCGAAGCAAGTAGAGCCGCGAACCACAGCACAAGCAGACTCAATAGCACATTGCCTCCCATGTTCATTCGCCGTGAAAGCAGCCTTGTTCCGATCAATAGTATAAACAGAAGTGGTATGAGTAGTGCCGCAAACAATGAGAATATGAATACGATGAATGCACCGCTTGGAATAAGTGCGTAGACAGGGAAGTCAGTGAAGTTCTCGGGGAAATTGAGCAGTATGTATCCGAGCAGTATGGAGATGCCGAGGATTGCTACCGCCGAGCCGAACGAGAGAAAGAAACCGATGATGCCACCGATGACGGGCACGATCCTTCTCCCAACGAAACGAACGACCGAACGGATGATTTCAAAAGGAAACCGGATCGCGCGACGCAATATCCCGTCCTTATCACTGCGTACTTCTTCCACTCTATCCTTGATACGCTCAGAAATGGTCTCGAGAGTCACCGGTGTTCCGGTCATCTCGAGATGCTCAGAAGCACTCTTCGCTTCCGGCATAGCGAGCCACAAGATGATGTAGAGTAGAAATCCTATTCCATTGGTAAAAGCAAGGATGGCGAAGATGATGCGGATCCATACCACGTCCATGTTGAGATAGGCGGCGATTCCTGAGGCAACGCCAGCGACTACTTTGTCGTCAGGGTTGCGGAATAGTCGTTTTTCGGCTTTTTCTCCCGACTTTGCCTCTCCTTCCTTCGTGGCCTTTGTCTTTTCTTCTTGTGCCCCGGATTGTTCAAAGTCACTGATACTTCCCATTGATGCGATCATGTTCCCGACTTCTACGCTCGAGATGATAGATTTACCGCATTCGATGAACTGTTCAGCGATCCGTGACTCAATGTCAGATACGATCTCATCGCATTCTGCCTCTTTGCTGAAGTGCGTCTTGATACCCTTAAGATACCCTTCAAGGGTTTGAAACGCGTCCTCTTCGATCCAAAAGAGAGTGCCGGCGATCGAGATTGAGAATGTCTTTTTCATGTTGGTGATTTTTATAATGTAGTTATTTGAGCAATGATTCGACCGACGCGACGAGTGATTTCCAAGTGTGTTTGAGCTGAGTGAGGCTTGCCTTTCCTTGCGAGGTGAGCGAGTAATATTTTCGGGGTGGACCTGACTTCGACTCTTCCCATGAGTAGTCAAGCAATCCTTCACTACGGAGACGATTGAGGAGGGGATAGAGTGTTCCTTCGACCACCAAGAGATCGGCCGACTTCAGTTCTTTGAGAATATCTGAGGCGTAGACCTTGCCGCGGGAGATGATGAGGAGCACGACGAACTCGATCATTCCGCGACGAAGCTCTGACTTCGCGGATTCGATATCGGTTTTATTATTTACGGGCATGGGAAGAGTGTATCACATGGTACTATGTTTAACAAGGTACCTGAATAGTTCCTGTGGATTGAGTACACGAACACTGTCACAATGCACCCCGTATTGGCGTTATACTGTGCATATGACAAAAAACACTTTACTCTACGGACTCATCGCTGTGTTCGTACTCATCGGGGGATTCTTCTCCCTTAATTCCTATATTCGCCACGAAGAGCTCACTCCGGGCAACCCTGCTGAAGCGGGAAATACTCCCGAAGCAACGCCCCCGTCGATCTCACAAAAAGTGGTCGCGACGAGTACTCAGCCAAATCCGAATCCGCTGTTCGGCACATCGTGGTCTTGGGTCGAGACGATACTCTTGAGTGGCGAGCATGTGAGGGCGCCTGTCGGTGACAAGTTTGTGCTTACATTTGGAGAAGACGGACACGTTCATAGTTCGACAGACTGCAATCAGATGAACGGCAGCTACGTCATTGATGGAGAAGTACTCAGCTTCGGGCCGATGATGTCGACAAAGATGTTCTGCGAAGGCTCACAAGAAGGGAATTACAGTGAGGCACTCGCGCTTACGAATTCCTATGCATTCGAGGGAAACGAGCTCCACCTCAATCTCAACCGTGACTACGGCATGATGGTGTTCGTAAAGAAATAGAAAAGCGCCGCACCTTGGGTGCGGACGCTCTGTCAGTCTGCGAAAAAGATCCACCAGAGGATCACGAGGATATTCCAGTACTCCTCGAGTAATTGGCGGAAGTAACTCCCGAGTGCGATGATCATCGCGCTTCTTTCTGCGCCATCATCTGGTCGAAGAACTCGAGTGAGTGTGCAGCAGCTGCGGCCGCCATCGTCACGGCCCGCATCCGCGTTACCTCTCGACTGCCACGCGGTGAATGCTTCCTCCTCATCATCGTGTTGAACCACGCGAGCTGACCCCTTACTGCCTGGCGTGCTTCATGAACGACAGGGAAATCCGTTGCCTTCATGGATGCTCCTTTCGCTACGTTACGTCTATTTTCACAATACGTGAATTCGATGATTTGGGAAGGACTAACGATATCCACCGCACTCAGGGAGTGCGGTGGATATCGTTACTTCACTTTGATCTCGATCTTCTTACGGGTCTCTTCCTTTGCTTTCGGAAGTGTCACTGTAAGGACACCGTCCTTGGCAGTTGCTTCTATCTTCGACTCATCCACCTTTGTGGGGAGCGAGAACCTCCGCATGAAGCTGCCTGACTCACGTTCATAATGATAGAAGTGCTTCTCCTTGTCCTCCTCTTTATGTTCCTTCTTCACTTCGCCCGAGATAGAGAGGACTCCATCCGCGACTTCGATAGAGATGTCTTCGGGTTTGAGACCCGGAACATTCGCGGTGACAACGATCGCTTGATCATTGTCAGCGATGTCGACTTTTGGAAATCCATTCATCGCAGTCCCTAACCGCGTGAATGCTGCACGGTCGAACGGGGACCAGAATGATTCATCGAATAATTGGTTCATCGCATCGCGAAGCGTAAGGAACCCGCGATCCGATTGAAAGGGGACGAGCCCTTTGTCTGTGTCTTTCATACATTGCACGTAATTATTGTCTGCTAATGATTCGACAATGCTATATTACAATACGCCATTTTTATATGTCAACATATGAAAATCCTTTGATCACAAAGGATTTTTTGCAAAATAATTGCCGCACCTTGTGGGGTGCGGCGAGAGTTCAGAACGGGATGTACGAGGCTGCGACGATGAAGCTGACGATCGCCAACTTCTTGCAGTTGAAGTACAGCAGGATCGACCCGATGACGATGAATGCGAGCATGATGCCCTCCTAGCTGCGCTTGCAGCGCTTGTTCTCGACGTTGACGACACGCTCGCTTTGGCTGCCGAGCTTCCAGCCGCGCTTTTCGGCGGCGGATTTGACCTTGGCGAGCGCGGCCGGCTCGATGCCTTCCTCGAACACGATCGGTGCGTAGCACTTGTCGATCTTGGTCGCGAAGTCGATCTGCGCGTTGACGCGAGTGGCGATGCTCCTGTCGGCGGCATTCGTGCCAGTGGTGACGAGCAGGGCGAGTGAGAAGATGGCGATGAACTTGTTCACGGGAAACCTTTCGTGGATTGTGGGTGATGACCGATTAGACTACCATAATTATACATATAATCCATTAAAAGTCAAGTCATGCATCTGCTATAATATGGCTATAGATAACAACAATATATGTCATCACCATCAATCACCGTTTCAGCGATCGTGAACGCGCCCATAGAAAAAGTCTGGGAATGCTGGACCAAACCGGAACATATCAAAGGTTGGTGTTTCGCGTCCCCGGACTGGGAAGTCGGAGAGGTCTCCAATGATGCGCGCACCGGCGGAACATTCAGTACGATCATGCGTGCAAAGGACGGAAGTGCTGGCTTTAATTTCAACGGTGTTTACGACGAGGTCATCGAGCTCAAAAAACTCGCATATACGATGGAAGGAGGTCGTGTCGTAAGTATCATTTTCGATGCAGTCGAAAGCGGAGTGAAGGTTACCGAGACTTTCGAAATGGAGAACGAGAATTCGGAGGAGATGCAGCGAGCTGGCTGGCAATCCATTCTGCACAATTTCAAGTCCTACACCGAGCACGCGTCGCATGTATGAGCGAATACCGCCTCAAAGAGAACGTGTGGCGGTATCAAGGAGAAGCCGGATGGTATTTCATTCATCTCCCCAAAAAAGTGTCACGCGAGATTCGCGAGGAGTTCGCCGCTGCAAGACGACGGTGGGGAAGTATTCCGGTGCGGGTCACGCTCGGTAAGAGTAATTGGAAAACATCGGTATTCCCCGATAGCAAAAGCGGGTGTTATCTCCTTCCGCTTAAAGCTTCGGTGCGCAAAAAAGAATCTATCGTGGATGGTATGTCAGTAGCCTGTGTGATCTCAATAGGATGATCTTAACTGTAAGAAAATGATACGCCGCGAGTGTTCCTCGCGGCGTATTGCCGTCTTCAGGCGGCGGTACTCGGCCGTTCATTGCTCACTCCTCTGATTGTCGGTTCCTTCGGAAGTTGGTAAGCGACTCCGATCACTTTCTCGCCGTCGTCATCGTGGGTGACGATCCGTTCGATCGTGCCTTCTCGAGTAAGGTCGATCAGTGTGTTTCGCCATACGATCATCGGTGGAGTGCATCCAAGCAGTGCTGTCGTCTCCGCGAGCAACACACTCCCTTCGTGTAAACCTCGGCTAAGGACCGCAATGACAGCGGCCTGAACGCTGAGTGGTGTGTCCAAGGTACATACCTCCTTTCCGGCAAAAGGTGCCATCTTCATCGTCTCATGTCTATAACCGGAGTCAAACGAAAAGGTTTCCGCTTCTTCATCCCCCGTTCATTGTGTTATCGTCGATGCGTCCGGCGTGAATGAGTTTGGGTGAGTATCGCATTGTGCTTTCCGTGATATCCACTACTTCGGGGGCGGGGAGCAGTTATACTGAGATGATGAGTAGACCAATTCGCGAGTATGCGAATGACTTTCTGTATTTCGGTCTCAAGCAAGCTCGCGCCTCTTTGTTCGCCGGGCTATTCTTCGCGCTACTGCTCTCATCCCGTTTTCTCAGCAGTCACTTGGGTCTCTTTCGTTACGACCTACTCTTCATCGGTGCGATGCTCATTCAGGTAGTACTCATCGGCTTTCGGCTCGAGACTCGCGACGAAGCCAAGGTTATTTTCCTTTTCCATATCATCGGTCTTGTTCTTGAGGTATACAAGACGAGCCCGATGGTCTCGTCGTGGAGTTATCCTGAAGACGGGTATCTCAAGATCATGAATGTTCCGCTTTATAGCGGTTTCATGTATGCCGCAGTGGGGAGTTATATCGCACACGCATGGAAGGTGTTCGACTTGAGACTTGTCGGACATCCTTCGTATCTCCACAGTGTCATCCTCTGCGGTCTCATCTATCTGAATTTCTTCACCAATCATTTCATTACCGATCTGCGGTATTTCCTGTTCCTCTTGGTGTTCTTGCTCTACTTCCGCACCATGGTCTATTTCACTCCACGTAACACAGAATACCGCATGCCGCTCATCCTCAGTTTCCTGCTCATCGCTTTCTTCATCTGGGTAGGAGAGAACATCGGTACATGGAACGGTGCATGGTTGTACCCGAATCAGGCCCATGAATGGCATGTGGTCGGACTACAAAAAGTCACCTCGTGGTTCCTGCTCGTCATCATTAGTTTCATTATCGTCGCATATCTCAAGCATTTCAAACGCGCCAGAGTGGATGCATACCCATGATGACCATGTGTATCGTGGTAGTATATGGGAATGAACACCCGCGAGGATACCCCTTCACACGAAGCACCGAGTCCGGACATGTCCGACCGCTCTGAAGATGCAACGCCAGAGAGAATCACCGGGAAGCAGTGGATGGCGATATGCTGCGTCATCTGTCTCTTGTTCGCACTTTTTCTCTTTATGCATGGAGGAGAATTTTGATAGAATATGACCCATATGGATGAAACACAAGAACGTTCGAAAACGAATACGGAGACAGTATTCGCAGCAGGTACGGATCGGGTACACAGTCGTCGTATGTGGCTGAAAGTACTCGGGGTGCTCCTCCTCGCATTCGCTTCGTATCACATCGGCTGGTTCAGGGCGATGAGTTATTTCGGTGCGACATGGGACACGCCAAGAGGATCACTCGAGAAGAACATCGCGACACCTCAACTCCCGTCCCATCTCCTTATCTGTACTTCGACGCTACCGCGAGAGTGTTATGATTATCGTTGTCCCGTCGGGACGCACCTCGTCGATCCCGAACAGTATAGTCTCCCTGATGCGGGAAGCAGGGAAAAGAAATGCTCCGACGATTCGACCGCAGTTGAAGTGCGGATGAGTCAGGGTCAATGACCTCTTACCTCGTTCTCCCTGTTCCACTTCATCCGCATATATACTCCGCCTTGCCGGAGTTCTGTGAGCATTTGCTCGAGGCGCTTTGCCTTCGTCTCGTTTCGTACTGCACGTGCGATCCAGCCGAGATAGTCGTTACGCTGATAGGGGGGACGGGAAAGATACCGCTCCATCAGCTTCGAGTCCATAAGGGCGGTGCGTATGTCTTTTGACATCGGGTTCACTTTTCGTTTGAGACTCGGCATATATATAGATATTGTAACTCAATCTTTTGTCTCCACAACCAATGATTTTGACATTTGTTGCCAATTATTTCATAACTCATTCTCCCTATTGCAGAGAAGCCTTTCCGAGAGTATAGTTTTCATATCAGAAGCCTAGCTTCTGATCATTAACAAGTCCTCGATTCGTCGAGGACTTGTTTCATTTCATGTCTGTGCTCTCGACCCCCAGGGGTCTTTTTTTGTTCCGCGCATCGATAATCCTTGTTACAATGGTGTCGATGAATAAAACCCTTTCAATTATTGCGGTATTGGCTCCGGTGCTCTTTATCGGCTATCTATTTATGATGAAGGCTCCACAGCAAGCCCCATCTCTTCCTGTCACTCCGGAGGAGAATGTGCTCATTGTCCATCCGATCATGCATGCGACAATGGTGCTTGATTGGGGCGGTGCCATTATCTATACCGACCCCGTTGGCGCACTCGACCAATTCAAGAACATGAAACCGGCTGATGTGATCCTTGTTACCGATATCCACGGCGACCATCTCAGTACGAGTACTTTGACTCAGCTGGTCGCGAGTGGGACCGTCATCATCGCTCCGATGGCTGTCGCTGAGAAGCTCACACCGATGCTTCGTGCGCAGACGGTCATACTTGCGAACGGTGCCACGACGTCACAAAAGGGCTTCTTGTTCGAAGCCATTCCGATGTACAATCTTCCGGAAAGTGCAGAGAGTGCACACACGAAGGGAAGAGGGAACGGCTACATCGCTTCGCGAGACGGTAAGCGGGTCTACGTCGCAGGAGACACCGCTGACATACCGGAGATGCGTGCGCTCAAAGATATCGATACTGCATTCATTCCGATGAATCTCCCGTACACAATGACCGTCGAAAGTGCGGCAGAAGGAGTACTTGCGTTCGCGCCACAACATGTCTACCCGTACCACTATCGCGGGAAGGATGGTCTTGCTGATGTTGCAAGGTTCAAACAGCTTGTACAAGCGGCGAATCCCGCCATCGATGTTGTCCTTGTGGACTGGTATCCTTCAAAACAGTGATCAACAGAATACGTATTATCAATATTTATCTAAATCAATATGGAAGAAACAAAGACAACATCAACCCCTGCCGCAAACCCAGCACCCTCTATGGGGGCAAAGCCAATCGACACACATAGCTACCAGGGATGGCTGAACAGTGATCGTTTCTGGAAACGCGCACTCGCTGTCTATGGGTATAGTTTCGTCGGATCGCTCATGATCTCGATTCCGATACTTATCGTCATATTCCTCATCGTGCTCGTACTTGGGGCAGTCGTCATGGGCACGATGTTCATGGGTGGAAATGCGCGACAAGAGTCTGCGCAGAGTCCCAATATGAAGATCAACATCGACTTAGTCTGCGAGCAATCACTTACGTACACTGATTTCACTGACGCGACCTCCGCAGCGAAGTATGTCGATGAATGCAAGCGCGGCGAGCATCCGGAAGTGATCCAGCATTTCCGCGATTCATTCGCTCCAGCCGTTGACGGAGCTGCGATATAATCGAAGATTCCCCATTACTGCTTACGTCCCCAATGGATGTGTGCCCATATACGCTCGTGGAAATAATAGAGGAGCGTACTATAGCCGTTCACGAACAGGACGATTCCTGCGCTGAGCGCAACGTTTTGTGTGAAAAAATATGCGACCATCGAGTCGACGCTGATAGAGAGAATACGATAGCTGAGCGCCTTCGCCCCGGAGCGTTTATGCTTCTCTCCTGATGTCATCTGTGCAGTATATCAGGTAAATTTCCTAAGCGGTCTTCTTTCCGTATTACTCGGAGACTTTGAGCGTGCGCATCGCACTCTTGATGGTAAGACCTTTTACGAACAGGGTGAACAGGATGCAGCTGACGGTGAGGATAAGGATGAATTCATGGATCGAGATGGGATAGTTCCAACCTTCGATTACGAGACTTTCCGGTACAGAAAGCGCCATCAGCACAGCAAGAGCGCCACGCAGCGAGCCCCATGACAAAAGATGTGACCACGATGGGGGGATGTGCTCTTCAAGCTTCAATCTATTGATCAGCCATGTGACAGGATAGACGGACACCGCTCGTCCCGATGCGACCACGAAGATGGTCAGGAGCACCGGGGCGAACAAGGGGATTGCTTGTGGGATGATTTCGGCTGCAGCAACACCGATCAGCACGAAGATGAGGGAATTCGCGAGAAATGCGAATGCTTCCCAGATCTTGCGCAGGGATGCATACGTCTCTTCCGGGAGGTATTTTCGTTCCCATTCCCCGACCATGATTGCGGCGATGATGGTCGCGATGATCGAAGAGAATTTTATCTCCATTCCGCCGATGATGAGGTGGTGCGAGATGATCTCGCTCAAGATGAAGGTGATGTGGGCGACGACGAGTCCGAGTGAGAGCTGGGACATGCTGTCACCGCGTGAGTACTCCATGAATTTTGTGAATACTTTCGCCATCAGCCACCCGAACAGCATTCCTCCGACGACCATAGTCGTGAATAGGAACACTCCTTCAAAGAGAGAAGAAAGTCCTTCAAGATGCCCCTTCATCACGATCTCCATCACCACAAGGAAGAGTGCGAATGATGTGCCATCATTGAAAAGACTCTCACCTTCGAAGATGAGGGAGAGTCGGTGTGGGGCCTTGTATTCTTTAAATAGTGCGAGTACTGCGACCGGATCAGTGGCAGAGATGAGCGCCCCAAAGATGAGTGTGACCAAGAATGGAACCCCGAATCCGAACAATGCGAACATCCCGTACAGTACGAGCGCGACGAATCCTGCTGAGATCAAAAGGCTAGCGATCGAAAGCAGTCCGATCGACCAGCGGTTCTCGATGAAATCTTTCGCTTTGATCTGCATTCCCGACTCGAACAGGAGGAGGGGGAGGAAGACGGCAAGCAGGAGCTCCGGCTGAAGCGTGACTTTCCCGAGGAAAGAGAAATACTGGAAATGCGTGAGCGGGTAAATTGCCATTCCTACTAAAGCGAGGAATATCGTATACGGCATGCCGGTCCTACGCGAGAACATGTGCACCAAAATAGCGACGGTCATGAGAAAACCCAGGTCGAGCACCACGGAAAATATCGGATTCAGCATAAGGATACAATTGTATGCTTAAATCTTTTTTATACAAGCAAGTTACGCACAGTAAAAAATGACTCCCTGCAGCGTGCAGGGAGTCCGGGTCATTGGTTCGGCACATAGATGCGGATCCCGCCCATCGAAGGGGGAGTCCAATCCTTGAAATAGACATTCTTGATCTCGACCACATCGCCCCGAAAGCGCAGTTTTGCCGCGGTCCCGGTCGCCTTGTCGGTTCCACACATGATGCAGCTACCAGCCTCGATGTCGATGAGAAACGGCGCAGAAGCGACGTCTGATAGCGGGAAAGGGTTCCCACCGAAGAAAAGGTCACGTACCCAGACACAGTTCGGGTCATGGTTGGCCATCGTGACAAGCAGCGGGATGTCCCGCTCCGTTGCAGGGTGGTAGTTTGCGGAAAGTTCCGTCAGGTCCATGCATTTCTCCTTTTTGCCGGTCCTCGGAACAATCTAACATTACTGCTTGATCAGTCAATTTGTGTCTTGGGGTCGATGCGGTACTATGGTATTCATGACCGCTGAGGAAATAAGCGAAAGTGTACAGTCGCCGGATTCCGTCAACCATACGGAAGCACAGGTCGAGATAAGTGAAATGGCACATAAACATGCCGAAGTTTTGCATGAGCTCGAAAGTGAAGCGCTCGGGGCCGCAGTGATCGAGCGACCTGCTCAACAGGCATGGGCGGACGGCTATGACGCGATTACCCGGATGCTCGTTGTTTCGACGTCTTTGCCGGCGGAACATACTGCTCGATAACCCTTACGAACAATCACCATGATCCTACCGATGATCCAAGATGAATACGCATATCTCCGAGCGATCATATTTGCTTCCGAGCTTGGGAACGAACAAAAGGATCTCTGGTATGCACTACTTCCTTCACTCGAGAAGTCTGGAACCCTTGCTGCAGTGCTCACGTTGGTTGCAGAGGCGCCTTCGGCACTTTTTGAATTGACCGATAATCTGAATAAAAAGGCCGCAGCGATCGCTAGTGGCGACACGACAGCGTTTCATGCGATCGTCGGTCAGGAATTGGAGTATATTGCCAGGTTTTAAGGCACGGAACTGTCATGCATAAAGTCAATCTGTTTCTGAAGTTCGAAGGACTCATCTTTCTGCTCGTTGCGGTGTGGATCTATGCCTCATTCAGTATCAGTTGGTGGTACTTCTTCGCACTCATCCTTGTTCCTGATGTTGTCATGCTTGGCTATCTCAAGAACATGAGATTCGGAGCACTGCTCTATAACCTTGGGCACACATATACGCTACCAGTCCTCCTTTTCCCGGTCGGTCTGCTTTTGAATAACGGCATGATCATCTATGCTGCGGTGATCTGGTTCGCTCATATCAGTATGGACCGGATGATGGGCTACGGACTAAAGCTCGACAGTCATTTCAAAGATACGCATCTTGGTCGGATCGGAAAATAAATGTCCGTACCGGAAGAGTGGATAACCCGCTGGTCACTCATGCTAGAATGCGAACATGCGAATAGCCGTTGTTGGAGCTCAAAATACTGGGAAATCCACCTTCCTCTCGGATCTCCTCCTTGCGTTCCCTCACTATACGTCACCGAAGGGAACATACCGTGATCTGGTGCTCGAAAAAGGACTCAAGATCAACCAAGAGACAGGAGAAGAGAGCCAGCGTGCGATCAGAGACTTCCTCTGGGGGCAGATCGAGAACGATCCACATGAGGATGTGTTCTTCGATCGTTCGATCATCGATAACTATATCTATACGGTATTAGCGCATGAGCGCGGTACGGTGAGCCAGGGATTGGTCGAAGAAACTCATGAGATGATGCTTGCTTCGTTCGATCTCCTAGATCGGCTATTTTTCATTCCCACTGCGGTATCGGTTCGACTCACCGACGATGAGCTGCGGGATATCGATACGAAATTCATCGATCTGACGAATCAGCGTTTCATTGCGACACTGCTCGAGGCGTCGCACATGAGTGATATCGCCATCGATGTCATCGCGGGGACAAGAGAGGAGCGAGTTGCAGCTGCCCGAAAGGTCATCAGCTGAATTGCATACAGGTCGCATTAATATACACAGATAATAAAGATATGGATATCGATAATATCAAAGACAAAGTTTCAAAAGCATCGCGTACCGAGGTTGGGAAACAGGTCGTCGATGCGGTAGAAGGAATCGCAGAAGGGAAAGTACGAGAGATTCGGAAGGTCGCCGCAGAGCATGGACTCGGTGGAGTGTTCGACACGATCGAGAATCTCGCGGAGAAACAAGTAGGCGTTGACCTCGATGGCGACGGCGATATCGGCAAATGAATAAATACGAACGCATTCCTGAAAGGGTCATCGACCTCCATGGTCATAGTGTGCGGAAGTCGGAGGCGCTTCTTGAAGAGATATTGCTCTCCAAAGAAGTTTCGCATCTGCGGATCATCGTCGGGAAGGGGACACATAGCGAAAAAGGAGCGGTGCTGCGCGAGTTCGTGAAAGAGTTCCTCCATGAAAGAAATATCCGTTTTTCTCAATCCAAGTTAAGAGACGGAGGCGAAGGTGCCCTCGAGGTATTTCTCTCATGATGCGGCGACATCGATACCTTTCTCGACCTTCTCTTTGATCTCAGTGATGTCGGTCCTTGTCTTCATCCGCTCGAGTTCGACATCTTCTTTGTCCATGCCGAGTTCTGAATGGAGGTCATGGAGCATGTGGAGGATCTTCGTGATTTCGTGTTCAGCGCGCACGTTGATCTCGAGATCGATGTGTTGGCGTATCTCGGCGATCTTTCCCTGACGGTTCTGGCTGATCAGTACGACGATCGGCATGAACACGACGAACAGAGCCGCCATGATGACGAGTAGCTCGAATGGGTATGGATCGAATGCGTTCACTCCTGGAAACGTGTTGGTATTGATCGCGACCCAGGAGGAGACGAAGAGGATCATCGCAACGAGGAACCAGACACTTCCGAAGAGTGACGTGAGGTTCTTTGCTATTTTGTCTGACCAATTCTTTTCGAAATCAAGCTCTGAGCGGAGTAACTCATCAGTGCTGTGCTCGTGTGGTGGGGTCATGCATGTGAGTTATATTTTTGGATGACTCAGGAAGAGATAGCGATATATGCGCATCGTCTGATGCGCATATTCGCTCGCTCTCGAGTTTGGTCCTTATTTCAGGAATGTAGAAGGCCCCACAGTGACTACCCCTTACAATCGCATTCGGAGCACTTCGTCCCTGCTTTGTGCATATGAGAACACTTTGCGCACTTGTTCTCAGTTTGTTCGGTCTTATCCATATAGTGAAATTATTTTTTGCGTAATTGTTTTCGACCGATGAGATGAGCATACAGGGGAGAGGTGTGTTCTTGGTGAAGAAGTCATGTGCGGCTGCTGTGCTTGAGCATCCCACAGTATTTCGGGGCATACGGACGACCGGTACAAAAAACCCGAGCGCTTTCGCTCGGGTTTTTTGTGCGTCGTATTATTTGATCGCCTTGAGTGTGATCTCGAAAACAAGTGTCGAGTTCGGAGGGATCGCACCGGGGAACCCCGCCGCACCATATGCAAGTTCAGGGGCGATGGTAAGTCGTCTCTTTTCTCCGACCTTCATTCCGACGATCCCGAGATCCCAACCACGGATCACTTGGCCTTGCCCAAGTGTGATGGTGAGCGGCTCTCCTCGAGGGATGCTCGAATCAAAGACTTTTCCGTCAGTGAACATACCGGTATAGTCGACCGAGATCGTTTTCCCGTTCACTGCGATGACGTCTCCCGTGCCCGGAGTAAGCACTTCTACATCAAGGCCTTGCGTGCCGGACGGCTGGACGGTCACTCCGGAAGGAGAGTCTGTCTTCGACATGGCAGCTGATCCATCAGGACGAGACGCCATGAACCAATATGCCGCAAGTGCGAATAAAGCGAGAACTCCAACGATAGAAAGTAAGATATTTTTATTCATAGAGCTATCATACTCGGACGATAGCAAATCCTCAACTGAGAGCTATGAAAACGCCCGACACGAAGGTCGGGCGGCAGACTTAGAAGGCGGTTTCGCCGTAGCTATTGATAGCCACATGATTCGGAAGGAAGCCGGTGCTGCGGAGATTTCTTGAAAGTGCTCTGAAAGTCGGACCTTCGGCCCGCGCGAGTTCGGTTCTGACTCCCTTTTGGTCGAGTTGGTAGATGACACCCTTCTTACCGCTATTCCCTTTGCGACCTCCACCAACTGCGCCGTTGCTTTTTCGTTGTGTGCTGACGTCGACGATACGGTTGAGGCATGGCTTTTCATTCCACACAGTGACCCCTTGTTTGAGTGATCGAACTGAGGTGTATCCTACGTTTTTTAAACGGACATGCAACCATCGCTCTCCCTTACGGAAAAACTGCTATAATTTCCCCATGAAGGTGAGTCAATTCGTTGAGTACATCATCGGCGATCAGCTCACACAATTGTCGGGGCTATCAGCACGTTCGATGTTCGGCGGCTTTGGTATCTATTTGGAAGGAATGATCGTCGGTATCGTGGTCGGGGATGTACTCTATTTGAAAGTCGATGAGTCGAACCGCGCCGAATATGAAGCCATGGGGAGCACGCCATTCACTTATAAAAGGAAGGATGGCAGATCGACATCGATCTCGTATTGGAGTGTCCCCAACGAAGTGGTAGAAGATAGTGGTCACCTCACTGCACTTGTGCTCTCTTCATATGAGATCAACCTTGCGCGTGAAGTTACGAGAAATAATATAAAGAACATATGAGCGAGAACGTGAGGGCGACATATCAGGAGGCGGAAAAGGCGCTACTTTCGCTTCGGAACCCCGAACGAGCCATACTCTGTGCTCGCTATTTCAAGACCGGGAAAGGGGAATATGCCGAGGGCGATGTGTTTCTTGGGCTCACGGTTCCAGAGGTGCGCACCCTGGTCAAGAAATATTATCGAACAATCAGTCTTCCGGACGTCGGTCGCTTACTGCGACATCAGTACCACGAAGCACGACTGCTCGCCCTCCTCGTGCTGGTTGCGAAGTATGAGCATACGGACGATCGAAAAGAACAGAAGGCAATCTTTACGCTCTATACCAAGCACACCCGTCATATCAATAATTGGGACTTGGTCGATACGAGCGCTCCACAAATAGTCGGTGCGTATCTCTCGAACAACATGGAGCACGAAGAACGCCTCGCGTTCATCGAGGGCTATTGCCACAGTCGTGACCTATGGAAGAACCGTATCATCGTACTCTCGACCTTCTATCAGATACGAAAGGGAAACGAGAAAATGACGTACTTCGTCGCGCGTACCTTGTTGCGTCACCCACATGATCTGATCCACAAAGCGCTCGGCTGGATGCTTCGCGAGGTGGGGAAGCGGGACCGAAAGGTGCTTTCTGCTTTCCTTGATGAGTATGCACAAGTCATGCCTCGAACCATGCTGCGCTACGCCTTAGAGCATTATCCAAAGCGTGAACGGGAGATGTATATGAAGATGAAGCGTATCGGTACCGGGTCGTCACAAATCAAGTAGGAACATGGTTATACTCCATATATGAAAATGACTCAGAATGTAGCGATCGTGCTCCTGCTTCTTATCCTCGCCGCCATAGCCGGAGTAGGTTTTTATTCGCTTTCGAGTGACCGCCGTACCCCTCCCGAATTCGCGTGCACGATGGATGCGCTCGTGTGCCCCGACGGAGCCGCCGTCGGTCGTACGGGACCGTCCTGTTCGTTCGCGCCCTGCCCGTCAAAAGGTCAGTTGAGTGGACAATATTTGAGCGATGCCCAGGGAACACGACTCATCGTTCCAGCAAAGGATGGTGTCGGCGTGGGGGTGACTTACGCTGTCCCGCTCGAAATCGGTAATGTTGTCATCCCTAAGTCGTTGATCGGCAAGGAAGTCACATTGATCGGGAATTTTGTTGTGGGGAATACGTTCGCCGCCACTGCGCTCGCGTCGACCACTTCGGAAGGAACAGAACGTAGCAGTGGAGAGGCAGTCATTGCAGTCGGAGAAAGTAAACTTATCGGTGGTGTGAAGATCACCGTCAACAAGGTCGTATCAGATAGTCGCTGCCCAATTGACGTGCAGTGCATCCGTGCCGGTGAGATCACGGTGAATGTCACGCTCCAAAGTGATACCGACAAAGAGACACTCGAATTAGCTTCCAATATGCCACCGCACGGATTCGATGCATATCAGGTTTCGCTTACGGGAGTAACCCCAGAGAAGCGTTCGAGCACAGCGATCGACACAACTGGGTACCGTCTTACGTTCAAAGTTGAGAAACTCGGACAGTAAAAAAGAGTGCCCCCGCAGGTTGCGGGGGCAGGGAGTCAGGCGAAGCTGACGCGGGTGTCGTGTTCATCGAGGCGACTCGGACGGTGGCGCACTTCGATCGTGTCGCCTGGAGCGGTCTTCTCGTAGACGGCGAGCGGGACCGTGACGACGTGCTCGCCGCTGATCCCTTCGATGGTCACCGACAGCATCGGCGTTTCGACCATTGCGGGTGACATCGAGATGTTCTCGTCGCTACTGAACGGGCGATCGACCGGCATCATGCCGAAGAACTTCTTCACCACGGTCGCCACGGCCGGCGTGGTCGGCGGGTCGATCAGGGCGATCAGTGCGTCGACGAACGCTTCGACCACGCCTTGCAAACGCTGGAAAGTGCTCATGGGGGTACCTTTCGGTGTGGGTGGAACTATAAAAATGATAGCATGAATTTGTACCTACGTCAACCATCTGGGAGTTCCGCGAAATTTCGAGACACTTGATATTTTCTATAATATATGGTACTGTGCAGCTCATGGGAAAATATCCTCCGGAACTGAAAATAAGTGAGCTTCCGATCACACAGGCGGAATTTTTGAAGTCATACAATAAAAATATGCCTTCATCCTTTCCGCGCGCCTCGACTGCACTCCTCAATCGCTTCAAACAAGAGCATGCATCATTGTTCAAGCATGGTGACACATGGTCACTCGACCAGCACCGTAAAAAACTCATCGAATGGCTTCCGCGAAACGGCGGCATCGTCCAGGCATAACACCATGGAGCAGCCCAACAACCCGCTCCACGGTAAAACACTCGAGTCCATAGTCCTCTTCCTCGTAGAGAAGTACGGATGGGAAAAGCTTGGAGATGATCTCAACATGAATTGTTTCAAGAATGAGCCGAGCGGCAAGTCATGCCTCAAATTCCTAAGGAAGACTCCCTGGGCACGTGAGAAAGTCGAAGGATACTACTTAGAGACGATCAGTCGCGAATATAAATGAAAAAGCACGCCACCCGAAAAGGGTGGCGTTTGCATTTCAGCCGGAGCTGATGCGTGGGTCTTCGATGTGGTCTTTGAAATCCTTGAGTGCGCGGTCGACCACCGCTTGGATATCCTTCCTCGAGAGATCGCTTGCACGCAGGTCGGCAAGCTCAAGCGAGAGTGCGATCAGGCGATGAAGGTACTCGGTAGCGCGCTTCGCTTTGAGAAGTGCCGAGCGGTCGAGATTCCTGAGTACGATCTCCCCACGTGCGTTCTGCATCTCCTCGTGAATGAGCGCGATCATCTCCGCAAGTGCCTCGGTGGTAGTCTCAGTCTGTACAGGTTCTTGTGGCGGGGAAGCAGGTAGCTCTGCTTGAGCGGTCGGAGCGGTCTGGATGTCGAAATAGCTGTAGTCGTGGAGATGCTTCCAGCAGCCGAGACGTGGGTGGTACTCAAATCGCACTTCTACCTTGCGGTCGCCTTGGGGGACGAAAAGGATAAGTGTCTCGCTCCTGGTGTCGACATTGGCGACTTTCACCCGACTTGCTTTGTCATCTTCATATGTGATCACTCCTTGTTCTGCGCTGGCAGGGATCATCACGACGTCTTTTCCGATGAGATAGTCCCGGATTCCGCCCGTGAATGGCGGCCTGATCGAACGGTGTGAATGACGTGCGGGCATCTCTGCCTCCTTTCCAGATTATTAGTACGATCTGTTTTCGTTTTACCAGAGCAATCCCGCTTGTCAAAAAAAGGATGCCCCGCGAGGTGCGGGGCATGATGCGCTAGTGAAGCTCGACGAGCGTTCCGTTCGGAAGCTTGAGGAGGAGAGACGCGCGCATTTCGTCCAGTTCAACAAGGGCATCGACTATCGAAGTGCCGAGATTTGCGGCTTCGGAGTCGCGATTCCTTGCGCGTGCTGCACGAAGCTCCCTCACGAGATCGCGGATGATCGAATATCTGCGAATGGCGCCCGCGTCACTGTCATCGTCTTGTTCATCCGGAAGTTCGGGGAAAAGTGTAGTGGTGGCCATGGCACACTCCTGTGGATTGGGAACGAGACTGTCAGTCAATTTACCAAGACAGTCAGGTTTTGCAATCAGAGAGATCGCATGCTGACGGCGGAGAAAATCGGACAAAGAAAAATCGCCTGCGTTTTTTTTGGCGCAGGCGATTCGGATACTGACGTGCCGTCAGCGGGCAGTGAACTTCCACGGCAGGCCGTTGGTGCGGCATGCCCTGCGGGCTTCTCGTGGCTGGATGGTGCCACCGACCCGCACTTCCTCGAAGAAGTTGCGACACATCCCGGACGGCGGGATGATCTCGTACGGGTAGATCGTGAGGGTGATGAAGACGGGCGTGTTGTCCATCCTGGTCTCGATGGAGTAGCGCAGTCCACCCCTGAAGTCGCCGGTCGTGTCGAACGCCTTCTGGTATTCGGCCTCGACCCGCTTGGACTCGGCCTGTGCGACCCCGGTCTGGTTGTTGAGGCTCCAGCTCGAGACCGCCTCGGTGATCCTCTGCTGGAGGTGCTTCGTCTCGGCACACCCGGTGGTGAGCCCGATGAGCGCCGCGGCAAGCGTGACGAAGAGAAGGGAAGTGAAAGAGCGTTTCTGCATGGACTGCCTCCTTTGTTGGTTGGTCCGTCGCTTTTTCTACCATAGAATCATAAAAACGCAAGTGCTTGGTTCGCGCAGATCACTTTCGTTCAAAATGATCTGTCTCGTGATAAGTATCGTAATCAGCGGTGAGTTCTTCTCCTGGGAGGATGTCTCTCGTGGCGATGAATGTCTCGCCATGGTCGAGTGTGACCATATTGGGCTCGGATGAATGATTGAGATAGTAGTTCTTCGTGAGCGCATCGATCCCGTAGTTCGGAACGAAATATATCCCGTCTTGGAGTGCACAAAAATCACGAACCAAGTCCTTTGCCTCCTTCGGAGCATCAAAGGCATCAAGTTCGGCCTTTGGGATCCTGAGTACGTCACCTTCCGGATCAGCATTCTTGAGTGGGTCGGTACCTTTAGGTATGGTGCGGATGGCGATGACTCCGACACCGTGTTTCGTGACTCCGAGGCGAGTATAGACTTGGTTGAGTGCGGAGAGGAATGCTTTTTTGTTCATACTTTGCAGTATAACTTTTGCTAAAGGGGAATGAACAGTCTTTTTGACAAAACCCCATAGTTGTATTTTGTTTATTTTGGCTCTTGCATAGATATTTGCCGAGGAGTAGAGTAGACACATCGGAAGCCTAGCTTCTGATAAATAAAAAGACCACAACATTCGTTGCGGTCTTTTTCCATTTCATAACCAGAAGCCATATTAGGCGCAGTGAGTATTGTATAATCTCATAATGCAGAAGTTCGTCCGATCATCCGGATTTATCATATTGTCTTGTGTGAGCATATCGCTCGTTTCGTACTTGCTGATCTCGGGTATGGGAACTTCCAAGATTTCTACCCCGCCGCCTTTGAATGTGATGACCATGCGTATCGCCGAGTGCGACCAGGATCCGGACAAGGACCTGTGTGTCGAGAGCGCTTATGAGTCATATGCGAGAACCGCCGGAGTATCTGCCGCACTATCGTTCGTGCATGAGTCAATACAAGGTGATGCGACGATCGGTGGAGGTTGTCACAATGTCATGCATCGTATCGGTCACGTTGCACTAGAGGAATATGGCTCTTTTCGCGAAGCATACGCTCATGGCAATTATAATTGCGGGAACGGATATTTTCACGGAGTAGTTGAAGAGGCAATGGAGAGTGGCGGCGAGGGTGCATTCACTCCTGAGCGCGTCGCTCATTTTTGCGATATGGTCGCATCGACGACCGTAAGAGGGAAGGATTATGCGAAGCTCAACTGCGTCCACGGACTTGGACATGCACTGCTCTACCGGAACGAAGGCGATCTCCCCACAACGCTACCCGAGTGTCTTTCGCTTGGAAAGGATATCGAACGCGGAGAATGTATCGCTGGAGCTTTCATGGAGAATATGATCGAACGACTACCCGTTAGCGATCAAGGTGACCCCGAGAAGAATCCTTTGTTGACCTGCTCTTCCTCCTCCGATGATATCTATCGCTGCTGGGTCGCGCTCGCTGCGTTCGTTATCGCGGCGCAGCAACATGGTGTGTCCGCAGCGCTACCTTTTTGCGATAAGTTGAGCGAGTCGAAATATCGAGATGCGTGCGGTGAGGGGATCGGCAGGGCGGTCTTTCTCGGGAATAAGGAGGACCCGAATGTTTCGAGACGATACTGTCTCGCACATACGGACGGTTTTGTTGCCTCATGTGCAAGAGGGGTGAACGCGACAAGCACCGCGACGACCTCACCATTCTACTCAGCAGCATTCGGTATGCTTCGCTGGCCTGTCGGGATAGGGACCGATCCGCTGATTGGTAATGTGAGATCGATGGAATGAAAGTGCCATTTGGGAATAAAAAAGCCGCCGGACAGAGCCGGCGGCGGAGCAAGAGGAAGAAATAGGGGACACAGGAGTATTCGCATGCGCCCCATGCTACGCTGCAGCCTCGAGTTGTTCGAGCTCGAAGACCCCGCTCGGGACGACTGACGCGATCGCGTGCTTGTAGACCATCTGGGTCCTGCCCATGCCATGAAGAAAGACGGTGAACTTGTCGATGCCGACGATCACTCCGTCGAGCCTGACCCGGCTCGCGAGGTAGATGCCGACTGGCATCTTTCTTTCGCGCAGCGCACGGAGATATGACTCCTGGAGCGGTTCGCCGTCCTTCGCCGGTTGCTCCTCGGAGGAGTCGTCGAGACTGACCGAGAACCGGAATGAGGGCGGAGGTACGACGGTCATCGTCGTGCCTTTGTAGGCGAGTTCGACTGGCGGGTCGTCCAGGTCGGTTCGACGGTAGAGAATCACATGCGGATCGAACGACTCGATAACGCATGGGATACGTGCACCGTCGATACGGTTCATCGTGACGGGAATGCGTTCACGTCGCAAGCGGTTCAGGAACTCGTCCTGCGGGTGCGGAAAGGCTTTCTTGTTCATTGCAAACTCCTGTGTGTCAAAAGAGCATCAACGAGCAGAATCGCCCGTTCTGAGCAATCTACCACTATTACCCAATCTGTCAATTTTTGCGCAACGACGAAAAAGCCGGCACATTGTCCGGCTTTTTTTGGTTGAGACTCAGGTCTGGCATTCATCTGGATTCCTGCTGTCGGACCGTAGTGTTTTGCATGGCGGCTTTCGCTCTTGTTCTGTTTCTCCCATGTGGAGTGCTTTCACTTTTCCTTCACCTCGACAGGTCGGGCATTCATCACCACGCTCGACCTTCGCGCCGTTGCATCTTGGACAGACCATTCGTCGTAATATTCGCATATGCGTACCCCCATATATATCAATCGATAAAAGAACTGTAAGCAGAAAAGTAGAGTATCTTGCAGTGTTGTTTGTGTCAATGAAAACGAACCACCATAGCGGTGGTTCATAAAGGTTTGCGCATATGTATCAGCGTTTCAGGATACACGCGAATGAAAAGCATGATCGCATCTCGGAGATTCTTTTCCGTAAGGTTCCGGTCCGCAAGGACGCGAGTGATACGTTCCGCAAACTGTCGCGGGCGTAGCGGGTGCTCATCATACCCGCGGATTGCGATGATTGCCTGGACATCTGGAAGTTTCAGGAACTCCTCTTCCGTGAGGGGACTCGTCCCCGTCAGATCTTTCTTTTCCGAGATCCTTTGTGGAAAGAGTTTTTCTTTGAGACCGCTCATTCCTCTTTTTCGCTCCTTTGACGGAACGGATAGTGCCTTGACTCGCTCAAGGTCTCGCTCCTCTCGCTGACGTTCTTTTTCTGCGAGCAATACTTTGATGAGTTTCCCGACATGGATCTCGATGGGATGTTTCTTTGCGCGTACCGATTTAACGGAGTGCGCTGCAGTGTCGTGGTGCATGGCGCAGCTCCTTATGAAGAACATGACCGAATATCATTATAAAGTAGCACGGCAGCTAATACGAATCGGTTGTTTAAGGCAACGTGTGAGAGTGCAGCTCATTCGTTGAATACGCGAGCGGTATAAAAGATATTCTATAAAAAAACGCCCGCCAGATGGCGGGCGTTCGACCGATGGTCGAGTTCAACGCGGACGGAAGCTTTCGGGTAGCGGGCGCTTCGGATTGACGAAGTGCCGGTACACACCGACGACTTCACGGGTGAAGGGATCCGTGAGCTGCGATGCACCGTAGCGTTGCGCGTTCTCGAGCGCATTGCCGACAGTGCCGAAACGTACGTTCGGGTAGGTTGTTCTCCTCTTCATGTGCCGCACGGTTTTGTAGATCGCTTCAGCAACGAGATTCGGATTGTCTGCGAGGAACTCGCGGTGGCGCCTTTTCTGCACCGACCTACGGTGGATGTAGACCATCGCCGTGATGAGCATCGCTACGACGAGGATCAGACAGAGCACACTGATCGCCGTCGCGATGGCTGGGTCGGTCACCGTGGTGTTCTTGGTGATCGTTGTCGCGAGCACGTCTACGATCTCGATCAGTCCGTAGATTACCGCGCCAGCGATGGTCACGAAGACCAACGCAAGAACGAAAAGCAGGTCGCCGTTGACCTTGGGATGTGTTTGCGTGTTCATCTGCTACTCCGAGGGTGAAGGGGAGACAATTTGAAAAAGTGCACCAGTCCATATTATATACCAAATATAGCATAATGTCAATTTTAACGAGGAACTCGTCGGAATGAGTTTGTAGCCGAAATGTGTTGCAATCAGGCGATATTTCCGTATACTGTCAAGACTTATGTCGGAAACCATAGTAGCTCAAAAACCCATCATCCACGACGTCGGCCCGACCGAGGAACTTGTCCGCAGCATGTCGAAGTCGAAGAATGAACCGGAGTGGATGCTCGAACTACGCCTGAAGGCGTTCGAGCTGTGGCGTCGCAGCCCGATGCCCGCGTGGGGGCCGGATCTCTCGGGACTCGACCTGCCGAACTTGATCTACTACGCCGACCCGAACGTGAAAGAGACAGATAACTGGAACGAACTCCCAAAAGAGATCTCTGATACCTTTGAGAAGCTCGGCATCCCACAGGCGGAGCGCGAGTATCTCGGCGGAGTCGGAGCGCAATACGACTCAGGTGTCGTCTATCACAGCATCCAGAAGAAACTTGCTGATCAGGGCGTGATCTTTGAGAACATGGATGTCGCGTTACAGAAGTATCCCGAGCTGGTGAAAGAACATTTCATGACCAAGTGCATTCCGATGACTGATCATAAATTCACTATGCTCCATGGCGCGGTGTGGAGTGGTGGCACGTTCATCTATGTCCCGAAGAATGTGAAGGTCGCTCTGCCGCTACAGGCGTATTTCCGTATGAGCGTCGCGCGCTCGGCACAGTTCGAGCACACGCTCATCATTGCTGACGAGGGCTCCGAGATCACCTACATTGAGGGCTGTTCCGCGCCGCAGTACACCGAATCGTCACTCCATGCCGGTGGTGTGGAGCTGTGGGTCAAGAAAGGAGCGCGAGTGAAATACATCAGTGTCGAGAACTGGTCAAAGAACACCTACAATTTGAATACAAAGAAGGCACTCGTGTTCGAGAACGGTCTTGTCGAATGGGTGAATGGCAACATGGGCTCTCATACCACCATGCTCTATCCGTCATCCGTACTCCTCGAACGTGGAGCTCGTTCAGAGTCCTTGGGCATTGTGATGGCGAGTGAGGGGCAGGTACAGGACACCGGATCGAAAGCGATACACCTTGCTCCTGACACTGTCTCGGTCATCCGCTCGAAATCTATCTCCAAGGGAGGGGGAGTATCGAATTATCGTGGGCAAGTGAAGATCAGCAAGCGCGCGACCAATGCCGAGTCGACGGTGATGTGTGACGCACTTATTCTCGACGACAAATCAGTCTCGAACACCTACCCGTCGATCAAGAACGAAGGTAGCAAAGTCAGCCTCTCGCACGAGGCACGAGTAGGGAAGATCGGTGACGATGAGATCTTCTACCTCCGTTCACGCGGATACTCCGAAGCAGATGCGCTTCGACTCATCGTCGGAGGATTCATGGAGCCGATCGTGAAAGCGCTTCCGCTTGAATATGCGGTAGAATTGAATAAGTTAATAGAATTAGAGATGGAAGGAAGTGTCGGATAACAAGAGTAAAATCGAGGAATTATCGAAACGACTCGTCGAACCCGAGTGGCTTTTTGATTGGCGTAAAGCTGCGTTTGAAAAAATCACGACACTTCCGCGTGATGAGAAGTATGGCATTGCCATCTCGGCACTCGAACTTAAAGCAGAACCGGAACTTTCGCAGTATCCCGACTACGAAGTGAATGCGTCGAAAGGACTTGAGTTGTACACCTGGAAGGAAGCGATGGCACAGGAAGAGATCGCTCCTATTCTCGAGAGACTACTCGGAAGCCCGCTACTCCCGGCTCCCGTTTCGAAAGAACAGGCGCTCGGGCGCGCATTCTTCCAGTCCGGACTCGTCGTATACGTGCAGCCACATGTCGATGACAAGGGTGAGTATCAGAAAGAGACGCTCGATCTCACTACCACGCTTTCCTTGGGTGCCGCATCGGACATCGTCATTGTCATAGCGAAAGAAGGTGCTCAGCTTAGTATGCAGAGCATTCTCAAAGGCGGTGAAGACTCGAGCATCTTTCTTCGTACCTTCATCACACTTATTGAAGGAGAGGCGAAAGTGAATCTGGTTTCTCGCACAGATAATGTGCGGGGTTTTGTCAGTCTTGAACACCGCGCACTTGTCTCCTCATATTCAGCAATCGATATTTACGAGGATCCGAGCTCGTCTTCGCTTTTGCGTTCCGATATCGAGACACTCCTCCTTGGACAGGAGGCATCATCGACACTCACTCATGTCATGACCGCAGAGCATGCATCGCAATTCGATGTCCACGCACATACGGTCCATCACGCATCTGACACCACTTCAAATATTTACGCACTTGGAACCGGAGGCGGCACTTCGCGCACCGTCTATCGTGCTGCGGTCAATATCAAGCCTGGGATCAAGGCTGTAAAAGGCGCCCAAGAGGGAAAGTTCCTTGTCCTCTCTGATACTGCCGAGGTGGATGCTATCCCTATCCTCGATATCGCTTCGAACGAAGTCGCATCCACTCACAAGCTCTCGGTGAGCCATATCCGAGACACTGATCTGTTCTATGCCAAGTCTCGCGGCCTCTCGGATGACGACGCACGTTCACTTATCCTCGAGGGATTCTTCGGATCACTCTTTGAGAAACTCGGGAAGCAGGATTTAATGGAGAAGCTGACAGAGCGGCTGACGCGACTCGTCACCGCGAAATAATATGACTTGCAACCCAAACACCCTAAAAAAGGATTTTCCTCAACTGACGGATAGTGCCTATCACTATCTTGATTCTGCTTCGTCGTCGTTGGTGCCGTCGGCAGTGCTCGATGTCGTGAACGATTTCTACATACACGACAAGGCGAACGTACATCGTGGCGAATATGCCGCTGCAGTCCGCGCGACAGAACGCTACGAGGCTGCACGCAGAGATGTTGCGGATTTCATCGGCGGACACCCCGACGAAGTGATCTTCTCCGGCGGAGCGACCGAAGCTTCAAACATGCTTATCCGCTCACTCGACGAGACTCTTGAGTTCGCGCCAGGGGACGAGATTGTCACCTCGGTGATGGAGCACCATGCGTCGATCCTCCCGCTCCAGCAATTCGCCAAAAGGAAGCAGTTGGTACTCAAGCATATCCCGATCAATGAGGATCTTACCCTCGACTATAATGAAGCAGCCAAGCTCATCACCGAGAAGACCAAACTTCTCTCAGTCATGCTTGCTTCGAACGTCATCGGTACCGTCAACGACCTTGCCCGTCTCTCAGATCTCGCACACGCAAAAGGCGCGATCGTTATTTCTGATGCGACTGCAGCAGTAGGTCATATTCCTGTCGATGTTCGTACGCTCGGTGTCGACATGCTGTTCTTCTCGGGGCACAAACTGCTTGCCCCCACCGGTGTCGGAGTGTTGTGGATGAAACATGACTTCGCAAAGAAATTGAACCCGAGTGAATTCGGTGGGCACATGCTCGATGAAGCAACGCTGACTTCAGCGACATGGGCAGAGGCCCCGACGAAGTTCGAGGCAGGAACGAAGGATATCGGCGGAGTGATCGGACTCGGCGAAGCAGTGCGATATGTCAAAAAAATCGGTGTGGAGAGCATCCACGCGCACACAAGTGTGTTGGTCACCCGTGCGATCGAGAAACTCTCACAGATTGATGGTGTCCATATCTATGTGCAGCGTGATCTGACACATAATGTCGGGATGGTGAGCTTTACCGCCGACTGGGCGCATCCGCATGACATCGGAGAGATCGTCGCACGAGACAAGACGGCGATCCGCGCCGGGCATCACTGCGCGATGCCGCTCCATTGTGAGCTCAAGATCAAAGGGACGGCGCGTGCAAGTTTCCATCTTTATAACACCGAAGAAGATGTTGACGCTCTGGTGTCCGCAGTCAAGAAAGCATATAAGGTATTCAACTGATATGGATCCACTCTATCAGGAAAACATCCTCGACCATTACAAACACCCGCACAATCGGATGTTCATGGAGGGCGCTGACGTCGCACAGAAAGGCCACAATGCGAGTTGCGGTGACGATCTTACACTCTATTTGAAATGGAATGGGGAAGAGCTGAGCGGTATCTCATTCGAAGGATTCGGCTGTGCGATCTCCCAGTCAGGTGCCTCGATGCTTACCGATAAGGTGAAGGGAATGAGCCGTGAAGCTATACGAGCACTCGGAGCAGACGACATGAATGAACTCTACGGGGTTGAGATCGGACCGCAGCGCGAGAAGTGTGCGATGCTCGCTATGAACACGCTCAAAGAAGCGATTGAAGTAAGATAGAAAAAACGGCACCCGAGGGTGCCGCTTCGAACAGGGTTGAGCGCAGGGTACCTTTCACCGCACGTACTTGGCGGGCCAAACGGCCACGCCGGGCGTGCTTGCCGCAGCGACAGCGATGAGGCAGTGAAGGAATGAAGCGAAGGCCAAGACGATGGCGATCCGCGCTTCGTACCCGGACGCATACACCGAAGGAGAGACGTAGTTGAAGTAGAGGATGAACAGCATCACCACGAAGCCGATGATCCCGGAGGCGAGAAGCCAGCGCGGGATGAAGATGGACCCGCCGTCATCACGAACGAATGCGAACTGCAATTGATGTCTCCTGTGAATGTGGAAAGAACTGGACGCGGGGGATATAGTATGATACAAAAGCATACATGTCAATTCTCGAATTGAACGACATTTCCGTAGTCGCTGGCGATAAGACCCTTCTTGAAGGGGTCTCTCTTTCTGTGGAAAGCGGCAAGGTCCACGTATTGATGGGACCGAACGGTTCTGGGAAATCCTCGCTCCTCAACGCTGTGATGGGCCACCCGAAGTACACGATCACGACCGGCGCGGTAGTCCTCGACGGTGAAGATATTACTTTGCTTGCTCCTGAAAAGAAGGCGAAAGCGGGACTCTTTCTGTCGCTGCAGCACCTTCCTGAGATCGGAGGAGTCACTCTCACTAACTTCATGTATCGTGCATACAAGGAGACCAAAGGTACGAACATGAGTGCGCTCGAATTCTATAAGCTGGGGGAGAAGCAGGCACATGATGCGGGTATCGATGCGAGCTTCCTTAAGAAAAGCGTCAACAGCGGACTCTCAGGCGGCGAGAAGAAACAGTCAGAGCTCCTCCAACTCTTAGTGCTCGAAGCGAAGATCGCGCTTCTCGATGAGATCGACTCGGGTGTCGACATCGATGCGATGAAGAAGGTGTACGCGAGTATCAATCTCCTCAAGGAGAAGGGAATCGGGTTCTTGCTCGTCTCTCATCACCCCAATGTGCTGGAGTATGTCACTCCGGACACAGTCTCGGTCATGCGTAGTGGGAAACTTGTTGCATCAGGAGGGAAGGAACTTGCAGAACGGATCATGAAAGAAGGATTCGAAAAGATCTAAACATGGAAACACTCACTAAAGAGCACATCATCGAGTCACTCAAGACGGTCAAGGATCCCGAACTCCATATGGATATCCATACACTCGGGCTGATCTACGGCATCGAAACAGGAGAAGACGGTATCGACATTCTCATGACACTGACCACCCCATTCTGTCCTTACGGTGATGAGATAATCCAGAACGTCGAGAAGACGCTCGGGAAGCGATTCGGCGTCGAGGTCCGCGTCGACATCACTTTTGAGCCGGAGTGGGAGCCCTCGGAAGAATTGAAGATCGAGTTAGGTCTTCCGTAAAAATCGAATACGCAAAAGAACACCCGACTGCTTAGCGGTCGGGTGTTCTTTTGCGTTTGAGCGTCTCGTGTCGCTAATTAGTCGGATTCTGCTGTGAAGCTGCAACGAGTCCGACGACCGTTTTCACGTTATCGTACGGATATGCTCCGTTGATTGCCATCTGCTTGCCCGTCTTCTTGTTCCAGATCACCGTGTATGGAGTACCTTTCACACCGATGGTGACTCCTTCGGTGAAATCGCGCTTCACTCGCTCTTCGAATCTTCCACTTGCGATGCAGGTCGCCATCTTGTCCTGGTCAAGTCCGATCGCGGCAGCGAGTTTGGGGATCTGGTCCGGGGCGATGGATTCGGTGTCGGGTTCGAAGAATTTGTCTTCCAGTTTCCAGAACGCGGTATTGCCGCCTTGCTCTGCTGCGCATTCGAGTGCTTCTCCTCCTTTTTGTGCATACGGATGGATCTGATCGAGAGGGAAGTGGCGATAGACATAAGCGAGCTGTCCGTTCTTTCCGTATACATCCATGATCTTCAGCATCGTCTCATGGAAACGCTGACAGAAGGGGCACTGTGCATCACTATACTCGACGATGACCACATCGGCATTGGGGTTACCGAGCACGTGGTCGTCAGGCTTGATCGCAAGGAGTTCCGTCGGAGCCTGCTGTGTGTCGGCACCGACCTGGGTCTTTGCGGGGACCTGATCAGCAACTGCGACGGTCGTGGTCGGTTTTTCCGTGAAGAGGATCGCACCTGCAATGAGAATACCCGAAAATACGATCGCAAGAGGAATGCTGAGATTATCTTTTTGCTTCGTTTCTACGGGTGAGAATTGGTCCTCCGTTCGTTCTACTGTTTTTTGCGTTTCGTTTGTGCGCGGTTCTTGCATGAATATGAATGTTAATGCCGACTGATCAGGCTGAATAAAGTACAAAAAGTATAACATGACGAAATGTGCAGACAAACAGGAACTGCAAAGTTTCCGGACTGAAATTTGACAGAACGGCTTTTTCTTGGATAATGAACCGGTGTTACACGGCACGCACGAATGCGTCGCCGTATTTCATCTCTCGAACTACCGCTATGCAGAACAGAAAACCAAGAAAAGAAGACCAAAAGAAGCAGAACGCAAAAGACCAAGGCGTTGGCCCTTACCATGCTCGCTTCATGCGCGGCATCAAAGGAAGTGACTCGATCATGGAAACCCCGATGCCCCAAGTTGCATTCGTTGGACGCTCGAATGTAGGGAAATCCTCGACACTCAATGCACTGCTTGGAGTGAACGGTCTCGCCCGTACGTCCCAAACTCCCGGTAAGACCCAGGAGATCAATTTCTTCATGGTAAGTGGAAACATGTTCTTTGTTGACCTCCCTGGATACGGATACGCCAAGATGCCGGAGCAGGAAGCGGAAGACATACGCAAACACATTCTTTGGTATCTCACCGGTGGTGAAGCTCATCCAAAATATCTCGTGCTCATAGTTGATTCACGCCATCCGCTCACCGATTACGACAAAGAACTCATCGGCGCGGCAAAGGCCGAAGGGCACCCACTCTTGATCCTTCTGAATAAGATCGACACTCTCAATCAGAAAGAGCGTTCTCTCATGCTCCGTACCTACAAAGAGGAGCTTGGAGACATTCCTCATGTTCCGTTTTCTGCAAAAACGAAAGAAGGAGTTGCCGAGGTACGAGCGCTGCTTTTCGCTAAGTGACCCTGTCAGTTTTCTGGGGGGCAGCGGGTGCTTTCATCTAAGAGTCACAGAGGCTTGAGTGCAAAGCAAACAAAATGATTCACGAGGGCATTCCATGTGTGGATAACAATATAAGAAGAATCATCTATAATAAGAGTGATGCACAACGTATCACTCCTTGTTCTGACTTCACCCGGATGTACTCACTGTCAGCACTTCCTTGAATTCTGGCAAACCCAGAAAGACGAATGGAGGAATGTGACGATGAGGGAAGTTTCGGTGCTGACCGAGGAGGGACAGTCACTTGCTCGGGAGCATGGGGTGTTCGCGTCACCAGGGATCATCCTCAATGGAGAACTATTCTCAAGTGGCGGGTATGATGAGCTGGAGTTCTTGGGTGAACTCGAGTCCCACAGCAAGGATCACTCGTAGGTACTTTACATATGAAACAGCCATTACGACATGAACGTTCGATCACGATATTCTTCACGAGTATCGCTATTCTTGTGCTCATCTTCAGTTCATTGTTCGCGTTCCTTTGGGCGATGCTTCAGGGCGGCACTATCCCGAGTGATACCTCATTCTGGTTCATGTTCGCCTTCATTTCCGGGTTGATGACTATCTTTCTTCCTTGTACGCTCCCTTTAGCGTTCGTCACTGTGCCGCTCGCAAGGGAGAAGTTCATGCTTCGCTCGCTCGGAATGATACTCCTTTTTGCGCTCGGAGTGTTTGTCGTACTTGGTCTTTATGGTGGGGTACTTGGTGCATTCGGGTCTTTTTGGATGGGGTTGTTCCCGGGAGAGGCACTGCTTTCCATCGTCGCGTGGGTGTATTTTTTAGGCGGACTTTATGCGTACGCACTCTCGTTGGGGGAGCTTGGGCTATTGCCGCTTCGCATGCCTACATATACAGGAAGGAGTCCTGATTTCATCACCAAGAAACGTGGTGCAGGAAGGATGTTCTTTATGGGGCTTTTCCTCGGTAATGTCGGTGTCGGATGCCCGTTTCCCGCTGTACCACTGCTCCTCATCAGTGCCGTTCTCTCTGGGAGTGCAAGTTATGGTGTCACGTTGTTTCTCATCCATGCGATCGGGCGTATCCTACCTCTTCTCGTGCTTCTCTCGCTCGCGACAGTAAATGTCGACGGATTGAGTTGGCTCGTTAAGCACAAAGCCCGCTTCGACAGAGCGAGCGGTTGGGTGTTCATCGTGTTCACGGCGTTCTTGGTGACAGTCGGAACTTACTCGCATCAGTGGTTCTACTCTACGGAGATATACAAGACGATAGGCTCATCGCTAGGGAAGATGATGTCGTCGATGCCCACTTCGCTGTCATATGAAGCTGGAGTTTTCGGGGGACTCATTCCTGGTGCAAGCACCGCATTCCTTCTCCTGATCATCATCCCGCTCTGGTGGGGATATTTCAAAACAAAAAGCCAGACGATCGGCACCCCGCTCCAAAAGATAAAGAGGCTTGAGCATGAGATAGAGCATCTACTTCTCGAGGTTCGTGGCCACGAGGTGGCACTCCACATCCCTGAGGGTAAGCAGCATGAACGTGTACGTGATCTCGACAGGCATATCGACACACTCCTCTCGAAACGTCAGATCATCGAGGAAGGTGCACGCTATGGAGCTCAGAATCTCGAGAGCAAAGAAACAGAAGCAGCACTCCTTTACTCCCTGAGCATGGGGAAGAATGGATATGTCACG
>CAYXYK010000004.1:0-168426 GCA_964469335.1 uncultured Candidatus Saccharibacteria bacterium
TTGTCGCGGACGGACTTTCTATGAATCTCGCTGAGGTAAGACAGGGTGTCACAATCGAAGATGGGGACTATGTCGTGGTCGATAGTTCGAGTACATCACCCAAGAATGGTGACATTGTTGTCGCAGTGATCGACGGCATGGCCACGATAAAACGGTACAAGGAGGACAAGGATCATGAGCGAATAGTGCTTGAAGCCGAATCAACAGAAAAGTTTCATCCGATATTTGTTCATCAGGGAGATGATTTCGTGATTAGTGGAAAAGTAGTTGATGTTATTAAAAAACCTAAAGATAAATGATATGGCAAACTATCATGTTACAAATCCGAAAGGATCAGATGTGTGGAAGGTAGTAAAAGAAAAGGGCGAGCGAGCTTCGGCAACCGCGAGCACCCAAAAGGAAGCTGAGAAGCTTGCAAAAGAATTTTCTGCAAATTCAGGTGGTGGAGAGGTGCGAATCCATAAGCCAAATGGTGGTCCAATTCGAGATAGTGACACTGTTCCCCCTGGGCACGACCCATTTCCTCCAAAGGATAAGAAAAATTAAGTATGTCATGGGAAGATACATTCAAATCCTGGGGTGCCCCACCGAGTACAACAGAACAGCAGAAGATGGAGAACGCAGAGGCGGCTGTAAAAAAGGCAATCAAGGCGAACGTAAGACTTGCGACTATGGATATTTCGATAATTCCACAGGGGTCGCATAAATCAAAAACAAACGTCAAAAATGACAGTGACGTGGATATGTGTGTTTGTCTCAATTCAACATTTTTCCCGAGATATCCTCAGGGAAAAACACAAGAAGAGTATGGGAATACTGACGGGAGTATCAGTTTTGGTGAATTTAAAAACCTCATCCAGCAAGCCCTCGAAGATTACTTTGGGAAAGAGAACGTAACTCGAGGTAACAAGGCCTTCGATGTCCATTCGAATTCGTACCGTGTCGATGCTGATGTGGTACCAGCGTTCGCATATCGGTACTACTACGACACTGGATATAACTGGCATCAGCCCGAGGGCATCTGTTTTTTTGCAGACGATGGTACGAAGATCATAAACTGGCCGCATCAGACATACGAAAATTGTAAGAACAAACAAGATGCAACGGGAGAGAGATATCGTAAGGTGACTCGCATACTGAAGAGATTGCGAAACAAAATGCAGGAAGAAAATATCACTGCCGCAAAGGACATCCCCTCATTCCTTGTTCAAAGCATGGTTTGGTCTGCTCCGAACGATCACTTTAATAGAGAGACATATACCGCCGATGTGCGCGCGGTGTTGGCTCATTGCCACAACGAAACTTTGCCGAATGGCAAACATGCGACACTCTGTGAGGTGAACAACATAAAGAAGATTTATGGGTCTCACCAACCTTGCACTCGTGAGAAGACGCACGCTTTTTTCTCGGCGGCATGGGAATATCTTGGATTTGAATAATATGGAAAAGGTAAACAACACAGTCAAAATATATGCTCAGGTCATTACCTTCTTGCTCGTATGGGCGTGTGTTCTTCTTTTCGCTCAAACGTATTCCATGGTTGACCTTTGGTCGGCAGTAAAGTTAATTCCTCAGGCGATCTCCATCTATGCGATCATCGGAATTATTTTTACGAAATGGCTCTGGCGGTGCAGACTTTTTCAAGGATGGCTGATTAAAATTCCTGATCTTCAGGGTACGTGGCGGGGTGAGTTGAAAAGCGATTGGGTCAACCCAGAAACTGGAAAAGGTATTGATCCGATACCCATGATACTTGTGATTCGACAAACGTTCTCAAGCATCCAGTGTACTCTCATGACGGCGGAATCATCGAGTTACAGCACTACTGCCGACATAAACGTTGCACCCAATAGCGAAGATTTGTATCTCACTTACAATTACACCAATCGCCCCAAGGCAACCATCCGAGACAGAAGTGCGATACACGATGGCGCTGCAATCTTGAAAATTATTAACAAACCACAGAGATGTCTCGAGGGTGAATATTGGACGAGCAGGAAAACGAGGGGCGAGATCAATATCAAGTATTCAGGCAAAGATCTTGTAGAGCAGTTTTCAAGGCAAAATGAGGAATAAGATAGGAAATTATTTTGTAAGTTGGAACAGGAAGCAAATCGCACGATTCGCAGTATTTTTTGCTGCTGCCGTATTCGCATATTTTATGTCGAAGTATGGCGAGCAAGTGTCACGCATTGGCTACATCATTCTGTTTATTGAGCTTGGCATAGTCGTACTGATTACTTGGGGTCTGGCTGGGCACACGGTAATGAAAACACTCTTTGCTGTTAGTGTCGGTCTTTCTCTGCTGATCTATCTTGCCCAAAGTTATTGCGACGCCCCTGTGACGATGAGAACTGTAGGCAGTGATGCAGCACTGATGTCGCTTATTGGGTTTGGTGTTATATATGTGGGCATTGAGTTTCTCAAAACCCTTCGCAAGGAGATTACTGATCGGCTCAAGCAACTGACAGAAATAAATAACAAAAAACGACCGTGGTTAATCATCATTCCATATGGCTTGTTTACCGGAATTTTTACTTGGCAAGTAGGCCAAGTATTGTTGCCGATAATTAGTTCTCTTTGTGTGTACACAAAATGATTTCTTATCATAAAAAAATTCATGCCATTTGTTTTGATACCACTGACCTTGAAAAGATTTTTGAAACACCATGGCGAACGTGGTTTCGTGAGGAAATAGCACGGAGAGGCTACTCTGCTGAAGAACTCTTGCGGGCTGGAAAAGAGAAGTTGGTTGAAATCGTAGATGCTGCCCCAAAATCTAAAAGTAAGGAAGAGATAGAAATATTTTCCGCCCTATATCTATTTCCGCAATTTTATCCTGGGAGCATGGTCTGCTTTCCATTGAGGAGCGAGGTAAGACCTATTGCAGAAAATTTTGATACATTAGAAAAACTCAAGGCGTCACTTAAAGAGAATGATCTTACTGACTTCGGACTAATCAGGAATGATGGTTATCGGGCATTTCAGATGAAGCAATACAAGGGTACAACAAATCCTGATGACTTGTTCGCGTTTATTTCTGAAAAACTTCGCCATTATGGAAACAACATGGGTGACGTAAACTTACTAATATTATTGCAGTCTCAGGGACCAATTGAGGAAAATTTCTTTGAGGATCTGGCCGATAAAATAGCGACTCTCAACCTAAAACAGGGAGGGCATATCCTAATTTCCTATAATGAAAACAATAGGTTTGATGTTATAAACACTATCTATCCCATTCTTGGTCATACCCGAATCAATCATGAGTTTTTTTGCCAAAATAACTAAAATTGTGACACACAAAGATCCCATTTTCGTGTCACTTTTGTCACTATTTTATCCTGCCCGAGACGCGTCGTTGTGGTAATCCGAATTCGTATCATTCCGCCAAGCCCTGCTTGGCATCACACGGTTCTAGCTCGAGACGGCCAGCAATATAAAAGACGTCCGTTTGGGCGTCTTTTATATTGCTGCGAGAAGCAAGATACTTACGTGTCTTGCGACTTGGACTCGAAGCTCGGAGCGATGTTTTGCCAGCAGGCAAAACCGCGAGAGCAGGCCCGAGCAAAATCGTTCGCGACGGCGAATGATTTATGCAGGGCGAGTTCTCGAAAGGCGGAGCCATGTCGCCATGCGACAGGCGAGCCCGGGCAGGAGCCACACGATAGTTTCGGAGCGAAGCGAACGAAAGTATTGCTGTGAGCTGACGCCGAGTCTCAAGTCTCGCAGCAGTCTGGAATAGGTTCGGATGACCGAGAGACATCAGAATACAGAAGCCGCCCAAAACGGTTTTTGTGTTTTGGGGAATTCGACGTTAAGCAAAACCCCTCGAGCATTGGTATAAAAATCTCTCCGTTATTATAATACAAGCATGCCTGATTTCATCGTCGATACATTCATGTCTCTTGAGTCCAACGAGATTGGTGGGAATTCCATGTTTGGTGCACTCATGATCATTTTCATATTTTTATGCTATTGGGGGATGCGATTACTGCTCCCTCTTTTTTTGACGAAAAGACAGGATATTTCGAAAAGAACAAAAAAAATCTATGGTTGGGGGATTGCAGGGGTGTTGCTGTTGCTTTTTTTAGGCATACTACGGGAAAAATTCTTCCCCTGGATAGATAGTGACATGTTTACGCTCACACTCTCGGTAATTATCGTGTCTGGTTGCATATATTTTTTGCTTGAGAAAGAGCGATCCGATGATTTGCACTAGTCCTAACGCTAAAAATGCTTAGTCACCGGTGACCGAGTCCAAGCCTCGCGGCAATACTAAAGCCGCCCTGGAAAGGGCGGCTTTAGTATTGCGATTGCTCGCGTGACTTGGACTCGAAAGACGGAGGCTAGTCGCTGTCGCCTGTCATATTTTGTAAATGCAAAGATGCGCTATAGAATACATAGCATGAAAACCATACCCAAAAACACGATCTGTCTCTGGTTCGACAAGGAAGCTGAGGATGCCGCAACATTCTACGCGGCCACTTTCCCCGACAGCAAACTCACTAACGTCTTTCGTGCGCCGAGCGATTTTCCCGGGGGTAAGAAGGGAGATGTGCTGACGGTCGAGTTCGTCGTCTGTGGAATCCCGTGCATCGGTCTCAATGGTGGACCTGTGTTCAAGCAAAGCGAAGCGTTTTCATTTCAGATCGCAACGGATGATCAAGAAGAAACCGACCGCTATTGGAATGCGATCATCGGGAATGGGGGAGTAGAAAGCGATTGTGGATGGTGTAAGGATCGCTGGGGAGTATCATGGCAGATCACTCCTCGGACTCTGACTGAGGCGCTTGCTGTAGGTGGTGAAGAAGCCCAGCGAGCTTTTGATGCGATGATGACAATGAAGAAGATCGATGTCGCGAGAATTAACGAGGCGCGACGAGGATAACATGAAAAATACTTTCATCAATCTTCCGATTCGCAATGTTGCCGACACTGATAGGTTCTTTGCATCCCTTGGGATGGAAAAGAATCCGCAATACTCCAGCGAGGACACGACAAACGCAAAGATAAACGCGAACACTTTTGTCATGCTGCTGGAGGATAAGCGATTCGCGACTTTTGTCGGTGGTGATCCAGAGAAGGTCAACAATAACCTCACCATCGCGCTTCAGTTCGATGCAACGCATGAGGTTGATTCCATGTTCGAAAAAGCGATCGCGTCCGGAGCAGTGGATGCAACGAAGGTCAGCCCGGAGTCGGAAGCATTCATGTACGGTAAGGCATTCCGCGATATCAATGGTCATATTTGGGAACTGTTCACGTTCATCGCGGAAATGCCGAACGCATGACCGACCGCGCTCTCATCGAGTGTATCCTTATCACAGCTTTATCATTTATCTAACACAACATGAATAAATTTATCGTATTGTTCCTCGCTCCGTCAGTTCTCATGGCAGAGTGGATGAAGAGACCTGAAGAAGAGCGCGCCAGTGAAGAGAAGAAGATGCGGGACGAATGGAATGCATGGATGAGCGCGCATGCAGGAATGATCAAGGAGACCTATGCAGGAGGGAAGACCAAGCGCGTGGACAAGAACGGTGTTGCAGATGCCAAGAATGACATCATGCTCTATTCGATCATCGAAGCCGAGTCGCACGACAAAGCAGCGAAGGCCTACGAAGGTCACCCGCACCTCGGTATCCCGGAGGCAACGATCGAGATCATGGCAATCCGGTCGATGTAACGAGTATGCTTTCGCAAAACTCCCCGAACGGGGAGTTTTGCTTATGGAGTGGGGTACTTCGGATCATGAAAAATCAGTGAAGAATGGCTCTACAGAGCTATTTTTTCTGCTCCTCAATTCGTGGTAATATACCCGTATATGAAAAACACCATCATCGCAGTCATCGTGCTCCTCATTCTCGGGGTCGGCGGGTTCTTCTTCTGGAAAAGTACCCAACAGGCTGATCTTGTCGTCGTGAATACCACTCCGACCACTACTCCAGTCGTGACCACTCCGACACCCACTCCGGCGACTTCGAGCCCCGCTGCTGTCGTCGACAAGACCAAGACCGTTCTCGGTACTTCCGTCGGGGGTCGGAATATTACCGCTTATCATTTCGGTGAGGGGAATAAGGAACTCCTCTTCGTTGCGGGTGCGCACGGCGGGTACGAGTGGAACACCACGCTGGTCGCATATCAACTGATGGACTATCTCAAGGCGAATCCGACGAGTATCCCGAGCGGAGTACGCGTCACAGTCGTTCCTGCACTTAATCCGGATGGTCTCTTTAAGGTGGTTGGCACCGACAGCAGATTTACTGCTGCCGATGTCTCCGCTTCGAAAGAGGTGACCGTTTCCGGTCGTTACAACGGAAACAATGTCGACCTCAATCGGAACTTCGATTGTGATTGGCAGGAGACCGGTGTGTGGCAGAGTACCAAGGTGTCGGGCGGCTCCGCACCGTTCTCTGAGCCTGAAAGCAAAGCGATTCAGTCTTATGTCGCAGCTCATAAACCGACTGCGGTCGTCGAATGGTTCAGTTCCGCAGGTGGAGTGTTCTCGTCCCGCTGTGGGGGAGAGGTCTCTGCCGAGACTGCAGCGATCACCAAGATCTACGCCGACGCATCAGGGTACCCGGCGTTCAAGGATTTCGATTCGTACGAGATCACTGGCGACATGGTCAACTGGCTTGCGAAGAGCGGCATTCCCGCGATCAGTGTGCTCCTCTCTGATCACAGTAGCACCGAATGGACAAAGAATAAGGCGGGTATCGACGCATTACTTCAGCACTACGCGAAATAATGCGCGCATCGCCAAAGCAAGCAACGCTCATAGCGCTCACCATCCTTCTCATCATCGGGATGGCGATGTTTGCGCTATCTCGCTCGGCTGAACCGGCACCACAGGTTGCGGTAGCTCCTGCAGTCGCGACTGCAACCGAAAAGGTAGTTCGTCCCGAGCATCGCACCATCGGAACTTCGGTCGAAGGGCGAGCAATTGAGGCGTATAGCTATGGAGAGGGAAAGACCAAACTGCTCTTCGTCGGAGGAATGCACGGAGGATATGAATACAACAGTGTACTGCTCGCTTATGCATACATCGATCACCTTCGTGCTGATCCCGCACATGTGCCGGCGAATATGACGATCACCGTTATCCCGGCAGCCAACCCAGACGGACTTTTCGCTGTGGTCGGTAAGGAGGGCCGTTTCGCAGCGGTTGATGCGACGACCACGATGAAGGTCGGGTATGGGCGACTCAATGCGCACGATGTCGACCTCAATCGCAATTTCGATTGTAACTGGAAGCCGAAGAGCATGTGGCGCGGGAACGCTGTTTCAGGTGGGGCCAATGCATTCTCCGAGCCGGAATCGCAGGCGATCCGTGACTTTGTACTCAAGGAAAAACCCTCGGCAGTCATCTTCTGGCACAGCCAGTCCAACGCGGTCTATGCTTCAGAGTGCAAGAATGGCATCCTCCCTGGTACGCTTACTATCATGAACGCGTATGCGAAGGCCTCGGGATATGCCCCAGTAAAAAGCTTCGATGCATATGAGATCACCGGCGATGCTGAAGGTTGGCTCGCCTCGATAGGTATCCCGGCGATCACCGTCGAACTCAAGACTCACGAGACCGTCGAATGGAAGCAGAATCTCGCGGGCATCACCGCACTACTCGGAACCTACGAGATGAGGATCGCCAAGTGAGTGGTGTATACTTCAAGGTAGTATGAAGCTGTCTGAGGTAGTCATTCCCAAAGAGATCATATTGCTCATCACATTCTGTGTTGTGCTCAACATGCTCCGAGTCGAGCTCTTCGGTACCACAAGCCTCCTCTATCTCTTGTGGAACATGTTCCTCGCATTCATCCCGTTCCTAGTCAGTTCGGCACTGCTCTGGCATGTGCACCATGCGAACGTCACGAAGGCGGAGATCGTGTTCGGAGGGATGTTCTGGCTGCTCCTTTTCCCGAATGCACCATACGTGATCACAGACCTCACTCACCTTGGAGAGAGCGCTCTCGTTCCAATGTGGTTCGACATACTCCTCCTCTTCAGCTGTGCATGGGTCGGGCTTGAATTCGCATTCCATTCACTGTTGCAGATCGAAGGGCTGCTTCGCCGGTTCGTCAGCGAACTCCATGTGCAACTCATCCTCCTGCCTGTGCTGTGGTTCTCAGGCCTCGGTATCTACCTTGGTCGCGAACTTCGCTTCAACAGCTGGGATGTCATCGCCGCCCCACAGCGACTCCTCGGTGAAATCGTCGATATCTTCCTGATGAGGTCATATTTTCCGGAAGCATTCTATTTCACTATGCTGTTCTTTGCTTTCATGTGGGTCACCTACACCGCATGGAAGCTCAAGCTCGGAGTGCTGGTCATTCCGCAAAGGACGGCGAAGTGATCTCACTCACTTTGTCGCAAAGCAAAGATATCCATACATAACCGCGTCATGTTATCATTCGCATATGCTGAAGAAAGTAGTTCATTATTTCGATAAGTGGGAGGATCACAACAGGGCATGGCTCAGTCGTCATCCGATCACGTATGCACTCATCAGTGCGGTAGGCATCGTTCTCCTCTGGAAAGGTGTCTGGGAGACCGCGGAACAGTTTCCTCTCTTGCATGGAACCGGCTCGATCATCGCAGGACTCCTCCTGCTCCTCTCTACGGGTCTCCTTGTCTCGTTCTTTGTCGGTGAGGGGATCATCATTTCCGGAGTGAAGGGAGAGAAGAAGCTGGTCGAAAAGACCGAGCAGGAGGTGCGTTCCGAGGAAGCAACCATAGAATATCTCGTCGCACGAGTCGACAAGGTCAGTGAGCAGATCGAGATACTCGAGCATTCGATCTCTCGCAATCGCTGAAGCCTTTTGGAAGCACACAGATAGGGGATTTTGTCATGTCACAGCTCAGGAAAAGGGCTGTTATTTCATATAGATAGCAATTGCACATCACGCAGTTAATTATCGTAACAACAACCAATCATATGACGTATCTCAAACAAGTCGGAGTGCTCGCGCTTATCAGCGGTATCGCGTTCTTTTCCGCGTCTTTCGCTTCTGCGGAAGAAGTGGCACAGCCGGTTCCGGTGGCAATCACGCTCGCTGCCGCAGGTCCGGCCGCAGTCGGCTCGACCCTCGAAGCCCATATCGGAAGTGACGGGTCAGTGCTGATCCGCGGCGCAAAGGTCACTGCGATCAGTGGATCGGTGCTCACAGTGACACAAACTTGGGGTTCATACATTTCGACATGGACCGTGAATGTCGACCCATCGACAGAGCTCATTCGTCGCTATGGGGGAGCATCATCACTTTCTGAGTTCTCGATCGGTGACTTTATCGCCGTGAAAGGTGCTCTCGATACCACGAAAGTGTCGTCTACCATTACTGCAAAAGTGATCCGTGACTACTCTATCCAGAAGGAGAACGCGAATTTCAGTGGGTCGGTACAAAGCGTGAACGCGGTCAATCAGAGCTTCGTGCTCTCGACTCCGAATCGCGGCAATCAGACGATCTTTGTCTCCTCCTCGACCGTAGTCAAGCAGGGAGGCGCCACCACTACGTTCGCGGCACTTTCTGTGGGACAGAAGATCACCAGGGCATCAGGGGTATGGAACAATCTCACCAACACGATGCAGTCGGAGAAGGTGGATATCTATCAGAACAATGCGTTGCTGAACAAGCGCACATTCGAGGGAACTTTGAAGTCGATGAGTGCGACAACGACACTTCCGATCACTTTCGTGCTCACAGTCGGTGCGACAGACTTCACGGTCAATGTTCCGCTCGGGATATCGGTCCTCAATAAGAACTGGCTGACAACCCCGCTCTCGACCTTTGTCATCGGAGACAAGGTGCGCGTCTACGGAGCAGTCCAGCCTGCGAATACTTCGGTCATTGACGCAAGTGTCGTGCGAGACGCAAGTCGATGATCAGCAGATAACAAAAAACCGCCGAATGGCGGTTTTTTGTTATCTGCCTTTACATCACCATCATCCCGACTGGTGCCGAATAGCCGAGTATCTCAGGGTTGAGCATGCCGAATATCATCGCCACATGAGCGACAACAAGGAACAGTGCGACGAACATGGCATGTAGCTTGAGTTTGCCCGTGAAGTCCCTTCCTTTCCCGATGATTCCGAATTCGAGGAGTGAAATCCCAAAGAGCGGAATGACTCCGAGAAGATAGCTTCCGACCGCGATAATATCCGCGACACCTCGCCACCCTCCGTTCATCGAGAGTGGCAAGACGGCGGTCTGCATGAGGTATGCGAATATGCCGAGAAAATAAACTCCGACGAACATCCCCGCGTGTCTATTCAGTGTGCGGGCGATGCCGGATTCAGCTCTGGTAAAGAGGATGTACAACTCGGTGACCGCTATAGTTTCAGCAAGGATCACCGGGATCGCCATGAATAGGATAAGGTTCCACGGCTGGTTCGAAGCAAGAAGCTCCATGTAATGTGTCATGATCATACGACGTAAGTTAGTGGATTAACGTGACGTACGTATCGCACGAACGGTGTGAGTTGTTAGTCCCTGGAATTCGTGCGTTAGTACGCAAAAGAATGCACAGGAGGACTTATGGTGTTGCGCTTGAGCCAGCGGAGGAAGACCCTTGATGCCACCGCCCGCCTCTCGATGTTCCGACGTATGGAGCGGAGCGTTTCGGTCTTGAGGATCGCAGCATTGAGCTTGATGATGATCGTGGCAAAACCGACTGCGATGGTGTAGAGCACGAATGCTGAGAGGAGCGAAAATGCATTCAGGAGTTCTCCGGTGAGTGAAAGATACATGCCGAGGTGTTCTGCGACCGTGTCGATCGGTGAGGGTGATGTGTCATCGATCCCACCTTCGCAGCCCATTCCCATCAGGCAGTGCGCTGAGGGAGAGGTTGTGTGCGTCGGGGAGAAAGAGAAGGATCCCGCAAGAAAGCAGAACGGTGCAAGTGCAGCGTATCCGAGCAAAAGCAAGATGGCCATACTTCGTCTCATGTCTCGTATCGTACGCCTTGGGGTGTTTTTTTGACAACAATGCTGATATGCAGTATCCGTAATTCCCATTTGCACCGGCAACGAATATACTTGTCACATATGATCGCACATACATCAGTAGCGGTGAAAGATTACCGCACCGCAAAGGAGTTTTATTCCAAATTACTCGCACCCCTCGGCTATGTCGTCGGCATGGATATACCGGAGTACAAAGCGGTGGGGTTCAAACAAGGAGACAAGCAGGACTTCTGGATCGGGGAGACCGAAAGTGCTTCCGGAGTGCACGTTGCATTCCTTGCACAGTCAAAAGCTGAGGTGGAGGCATTTCATGCCGCCGGAGTTTCCGCAGGAGGTATCGACAACGGGGCACCCGGATATCGTAAACACTACAGTGCCGGCTACTACGCGGCATTCATCAAAGATGCGGACGGCAGCAATATCGAAGCAGTGTGGTTCGATCCTGAAGCAACATAAGTCCGTGCAATGAGAGCAAAGAAAGCAAAATTTCCCGGCGAACTTTCATTCAGTGAACGCGTAGTACGCCTCGCACGCTCTCTCCCCGCAGGAAGGGTCACGACATACGGAAGGCTAGCTCGCGCGGCAGGTGCGGGGCCGATGGCTTCACAGAGTATCACGAGTATCCTTGGCAAGGCATTCGAAAGCGGGATCACGGATATTCCGTTCCATCGCATCGTCTATGCCGACGGCCACATCTGGGTGAATGATGCGTATCGTGCCAAGCGGCTCGCGCTTTACAAGAAAGAAGGGATCACACTCGACAAGCACGACCGCATTCAGAACTTCGGCGACGTGCTTTATGAATTCAATTGAGTATATGAAAACAACGCGCAGTGCGCGTTGTTTTCACGATCATCAGGCTATTTGATCGCTGCCTTGAATGCATCCAGCGCGGTCTGGTCCGACCAGACAAGCCAATTGCGCTCTTTCTGTTCATTGAACCAGATCCATCCTTTGATCTCGGTATGTTTCGGGATCTGGACGCTGATCGCGTCGCGGATCCATGCTGCTTTCCGAGTGTCCGCTTGGCTCGCGAACGAGAAGAGGTAGACCGGCTTCTTGTAAGTAGAGAGCTGAAGCAGTGCCTTGTCGAATACCTGTGAGAAAGTTTCCCACTGCGTGCCGCCGAAGTTGAATCCGTCCACGCCGACGATATCGACGTATGCGTCTCCTGGGTAGTAGTCGGCGATTTGGTTACCAGCGACATCGGGGACCGATCCGTTGTTTGGCGCCCATCCGAACTGCACGTTTGTTGTGGTACGGAAGAATTCACGGACATGTCGGTATGCTGCATTATGCTTCGCGGCGCTGTTGCCGTTCTTGGTGCCGGAAACACTGAACCAGTCGCCGTTCATCTCTGAGAACGGGATGAGTATCACCGGTGCATTATATGTCTTCGCACTTGCGGCAAAGCTTCGGAAGTAATTATCCCAGTCACCTCGGATGATGGAGTCATAATTGAAGCGTGGCTGTTCCGTGCTTGCGACATTGTAGTCGGTAGCTTCCCAGAAGATGACCAATGTCTTTCCTTTGTCGCGCACATATGGTGCCAGATACATCGGGAACTGACTCTCGTTTCCCCAATGAACGAACACCGCACGCATATCCGCGGTCTTACCGACCCTTGTTTCGAAGTCAGCCAAGTTTTGTTCCTGCCATCCGACATATGCACCCCAAAGTGCCTTCGTCGCGATTGTTGTCGGTGCAGGGGCAGGAGCGGGTACAGGTGCAGGGGCAGGAGCTGTCACCACCGGAATCGTTGCGGGAGCAGGTGCAGGTGCAGGAGCTGGAATCGGTGCAGGTGTAGTCGTGGTCGTTGTTACTGTGGTATTCGTATTCACAAGACTGAAATTATCTACGGTAAGTACACCGTTCCCCGCGATGAGGTGGAAGATGCGAAGTGATGCGGTCCCAGAAGGGACAGTGAATGTTCCCGTAAAGGTCTTCCAGACACCAGCGCTCGAGGCAAGAGAACCAAGTTTAATGTACGAATTCGCTCCGCTCGTGCTCGTGTATTCGATCACCACTTGTGTTGCGGCGGTCGACAGGTATTGATCCGTGAATCGGTAGCTGACGCCCGGGGTGACTGCAACGCTATTGAATGTCCATTTCGCATCTCCGCTGACATACCCGCTCATGGTGATGCTTGCCGCACGGGTCCCGTCGGAACCCGTGGTGGGGTAACTGAACACGCGGCTATTCGTACCCCATGCTCCCTTGATCCACTGATCGGGTATACCGTCCGTGTTCGTGTCTGCTTCGAATGACGGATTCGGGATGAGGTTTCCGCTCACTGTGGTTGTCGGTATCACCGCTGTGGTCGCAAGCATGACCGGCGCAGGCGCCGGGGAAGTCACCACTGTGGCAGTGGAGGGCGCCGTTGCTACCGTAGTGGGAGTGGGGACCGGTGTCGGTGCGATCACGGGCGCAGTCGTTGTTGTGGGAGTTATCACGGAAGGGGCAGGGGCATTCTTGCAGTCAGTGACCGTCACAGATTGTATGTTCGAGTACTTTTCGCCACCCTTCGATGACACTGCGCGAATCTGGTATTGGTACTCACCGACACCAGCAGGGAATGCCGTCGAGGTCAGCGTTGTTCCGGTGATCCCTGTCGCGATCTGCGGCCAGCCGGTGCCTCCCGGTGAGAGGCGCGAGATCGTATACGATGCGGCTCCACTCGAAGAAGTCCAGCTGAGTGCGACCTGTGGTGCACCGCTCACGCACGAGAACGCCGGAGTGTTCTGATTGAATGCTTGAGGTGCCAATGATGCCGCTGCGGGGAGTATATCGCGCGGTGCATATCTGTGGTCAGGTTGCGGAAGCATCGCTCCGAAGGTGGTCGATAATATGAGTGCAAAAGCTAACACGCTCGCTTGATAGAGGTTCCGTAACGAGTGGGGCTCCGCTGGTAAGATCGCTATATTGTTCATGAGTAGAGTTTGTTTATTCGAATTTGTACTTATTGATTCCGCACAAAACAAAATGCCTACGAATAATCTCGTCGGCCTCATATTTGGTTTCTTTGTTACGAAAACGCAATGATGAAGACCGGGCACATTCCAAGCACGCTAATCTATCTGTTAATGTGTGTCTTCCTCCTTCACGAAGAACACATAAAATACCATGCTGTGACACCTAGAGACATTGACGGAGCACCATTGTGAGGGTGTGATGAAGGAAATTTCCTGTCCGAATCATCAATAGATTCACTTTTTACAAAATCCCGCTTTGTTTTATACTAAGGACACGAAGAACCCGATTCTCGGTCAGCTAATTTCACATATTTATGGACATGCATCGACATTTTCCCGAGTGGAAACTCTCGCGTTTCGTATTCGGTGAGACCAGACTCGCAATACTTTGGCTCCTGCTGCGCGTCTATGTGGGGTTCATCTGGCTTTCTGCAGGATGGGAGAAATGGCAGAACCCAGCTTGGGTCGGAGAGAGTGCCGGCACTGCCGTGTCAGGGTTCCTCAGTGGTGCACTTACAAAGACGACCGGAGCTCATCCTGATGTTTCCACATGGTATGCGTCGTTCATACAGCATGTCGCGCTTCCGCATGCGACACTGTTCTCGTATCTTGTGACCTATGGAGAAATTTTCGTCGGATTAGGGTTGATCGTCGGCCTATTCACTGGGGTCGCCGCATTCTTCGGCATGGCCATGAACTTCAATTACCTGTTCGCCGGAACAGTGAGCATCAATCCGCTTCTGGTGTTGCTCCAGCTTCCACTGGTCTTGGGGTGGCGTGTTGCCGGGCATCTCGGGCTCGACAGATACTTTTTCCGCAAGATACGGTGAAATGTCGTTTTGCGGACAGTCTTGCGAGAACATACGCTCCGCACTATGATGCACATCATGGATATCAAACTCGGAACCCTCGAATTCAGCCCGGCGCTCACCAAGCATGATCTGCTCGCAACTCCGGTACGAGCCGCACTCGAATCTCTTGAAGCAGCAGGATCGGTCGGAGTTGCAGCGATCGACGGAGCACTCTCCGACACGGCGGCATTCTGTGAAGCATACGAGGTAGGCATGGATCAGGCAGCGAACTGCGTCGTCCTTGAAGCAAAACAGGGGACTGAGCGCGCGTATGCCGCATGCGTGGTGCTTGCGACCACCAGAGCGGACGTCAACGGTCTCATCAAGAAAACCCTTCAGGTCCGCAAGGTTTCATTCGCGAACATGGAGCTCGCAACAGGAATGACGGAAATGGAGTACGGCGCGATAACGCCGATCGGACTTCCGAATGATTGGCCAATTTTCATCGACCGTCGTGTTGCAATGAGTGATCGCGTGATCATCGGTAGTGGTCTGCGAGGCTCGAAGCTCGCCGTTACCGGGGCATTCTTGGCGGCACTCCCGAACGCAAGAGTCCTCGATGACCTCGGGTTGGATAAAACAGTATACGGTAACTCGTAACTTCCCATGCACAAGCGGATCGTCAGCATGTCATGCATTGTGGTTGTGATCACCGCGCTGTTCGTCGTCGTGCGGAGTCCTTCTTTGTTCGCGACCGCTTCGGGTCCGGGGCGGACGCATAGTGTTTTTGCCACCTCGTCTTTTGATGGCGATGATGCAACGCTGTTGTTTGTCGGAGATATCTTCTTCGATCGCTATATCCGTAAAATGGCCCGTCTCCATGGTGAGGAATACCTTTTTTCATGTTCCGATGATCTTCTTCGCTCCGTCGATGCGGTGGTCGGGAACCTCGAAGGACCTATCACTGACGAGGGGTCGACAAGCGAGGACTCTTTGATCGGTAGTCCGGAGAATTATCGTTTCACGTTCCCGAGCACGACCGCGTCGCTCCTTGCTCGGCACAACATCAACATCGTGGATCTCGGGAACAATCATATTGCGAATTTTGGCAGTGACGGGATCAAAAGCACACATCGATATTTGGGATCAGCAGGCGTAGGGTACTTCGGTGGAGTAGTGGGAGACGAACCGGTCCTTGAGCGGGTGATAGGGGGAGTGCCATTCGCATTCATCAGCTATAACGCATTCTCTGGTTCGCCCGCCATCGAGGTCGCGGCCCGTATCAAAGACGAACGTCAGAAGGGGAGAATCGTGATCGTGTTCGCCCATTGGGGTGAGGAATATTCGACCTCGACAACGGCGCTGCGTGAGCGAGCAACACTCTTCGCCCAAAGCGGCGCGAGTCTCATTGTCGGAGCACATCCGCACGTCGTCCTTCCGAGTGAGGTCATCGGAAGAGTCCCGGTGTACTACTCACTCGGCAATTTCATCTTCGATCAGTATTGGAACAGCAGCGTCAGCAGTGGTCTCGCTCTCGAGGTGTCCATCTCTGACGATGGTCTCGCGCTCAAAGAGCATTACGTCGAAATACTGCGCGACGGCAGAAGTTGCGTGCGATAACCGCCGTCGGTATTTTCCCCAACGCTCATCAAAAAACTCCATTGACCCGTGGAGTTTTTTTGATGTTCAATATTTTATGCACAGGATGTTCACGGGTTGTGCATGAGTTACGAACAGGTTTCTCAACAAAATTCGTTTTTCATAACTGCTGCCCTTGCAGCATGATGCTAGAATTTTGCTATCACTTATGCCGTGTAGGTGGTAACAATGTTCGAAGCTCAATTACATCAAATCATTTCGTCGGTACATGCTTCTCACAAAGAGCTGTCCTTTACTGTTGCCACGCAACAGTAAAGGACAGCTCTTTTTTGTTGCAAACTACCGACGAAAGGTTTGAGTATTGGGTCGGACATTAGCATCGCGTGGTTATTACAGAAATTAATTAATGCGATCGAAATATGAAAAAGATCTTTCTCAGTTTAGCAGCGATCGTGTTCGTCGGTGCGGCCGCAGCAGGCGCCACCGGAGCATTCTTCAGTGATGTCGAGACCTCGACGGGGAACACTTTCACCGCCGGTGCCCTCGACCTCAAGGTCGACAGTCAGTCGCATTATGACGGACTCGTTTGTGTCGACAATGACGGTTACCGTTGGGTAGCTGAGAGTACGACCACTGCACCAGCACGTCCTGAGCTCATTGGACAGCGGTGTGATGGTTCGTGGACTCTTACTGACCTCGGTCCGTCGAATAAGTTCTTCAACTTCTCCGACGTGAAGCCGGGGGATCAGGGTGAGAACACCATCTCGCTCCATGTCGATAACAATGCTTGGGCATGTCTCGACATCGGTACGAATGAGAACAATGAGAACACCCTCCTTCAGCCGGAGATCAACGCCGGAGATGCAGGCACTACTTCAGGTGAACTCGCACAGAATGTCCAGCTATTCACTTGGCTCGACAATGCCACCACGTCCGGTGCGGTCCCGGGTGACAACATCTGGCAGGCAGGTGAGACCCAGCTTAGTGCAGTCACTTCACTCGCAGCACTTTCCGCTACGACCACCCTTACTCTCGCTGACGGCGGGACATTGGCACCGCTTCCTGGCGGCTCGACGAGCTATGTCGGACTCGGCTGGTGTGCTGGTGCGCTCACGATAGGCGCTCCGGGTTCATGGAGCTGCAATGGCGCTTCAATGAACAATCAGTCACAGACTGACTCAGCGGTAGCTACTGTACAGATCCGTGCAGAGCAGGCCCGCAACAATCCGAATTTCCGCTGCGTGCTCCCCACTGTTGTCGGAGCGAATGATCTTGAGAGTACGCTAGTAAACGCAGCAGTATCAGGAAAATGGTACTTCTATGACGACACCAATGATGTGCTCAACAATACGCTTGGCACATTTGCCGTCGGACCGTCGACGCCTCCGCTTGGAACGGGAAGTGCGCTCGTGAACCCGCTTGCCGGAGCAACAGGACGCACGCTCTTTACGAACTCAGGGTTTGGGGGAACACAACTTTCGGCAGTGAGCGCACTCTCGTATAGCGCATTTACACCGAGCGGCGCTTGGAGTGCGAATGAAGCCCCGTTCTTACGCTTCAATGTGGACTTCAGCGGTTCTCCGTCATACCAGGGCAGTCTGGTGTATGTCCCGAGCGTTAACGGCCCCGTCACACAGAACGCATGGCAGACCTACAACCTCGTCAGTCCGGGGGCAATGTGGATTTACTCGGGTGCGAACTGGCCGGCTCCGAATGCTGCTACTCCGGGAACAACAGCGCTTCCGCTCAGTCAGATCCTTACGGATTATCCGAGTATTCGTATGCATCCTTTGTTCCCACAGATCGGACTTCGCGTAGGTGAGCCAGGCCCCGCAGGACTTACCGCTAATCTTGATAACTTCTCTATCACCATTGGAGGAAATACCAAGACTTACGACTTCGGAAACTAGTTCTCACTAGCCGTTCTGGATGGGACGAACGTCCTTTCCAGCGGGCTGTGGAGAAAGCAGCAGATCATTAGCGTGATGATCACACATTATTCGCAGTTTTATTAAATAGTTCTTTTAGGTATGAAAAAAATACTTTTGAGTTTAGCAGCGATCGTGTTCGTCGGTGCGGCCGCAGCAGGCGCCACCGGAGCATTCTTCAGTGATGTCGAGACCTCGACGGGGAACACTTTCACCGCCGGTGCCCTCGACCTCAAGGTCGATGACGTGCAGCATTACGCCGGGCTTGTGTGTACAAACGCAGGCAATCAAGAGGTTCCTAACTATGTTTGGCAGCTCGAGAGTGCTTCAACAACAAGTGCGCGCCCTGAGTTGATCGGCACCACTTGTGACGGTACGTGGACCGAGACCGATCTCGGACCTTCGCACAAGTTCTTCAACTTCTCCGACGTGAAGCCGGGGGATCAGGGTGAGAACACCATCTCGCTCCATGTCGATAACAATGCATATGCATGTATGGATATCGGCACCAATGAGAATAAAGAGAACACCTTGCTTGTGCCTGAGGTGAACGCTGGCGACAACTCGTCGACGACCGGTGAACTCGCCCAGAACATCAAGCTGTTCGGATGGCTCGATAATGCCACCACGTCCGGTGCGGTTCCGGGTGACAACATTTGGCAGGCAGGTGAGACCGTGCTGTTCCAGCCGACCACCCTCGCAGTACTTTCAGCAACCACCACACTTACTCTTGCAGACGGTGGAACAGGGTCTCCGCTTCCCGGCGGCTCGACCAGCTACTTCGGACTCGGTTGGTGTGCAGGAACGCTCACGATCGGGGCTCCGGGCTCCTGGTCGTGTAACGGTGCCGCGATGGACAATCAGTCCCAGACTGACTCTGTGGTCGCAACTATCCAATTCCGTGCGGAGCAGGCTCGCAACAATCCGAACTTCCGCTGTGTACCCGAGGTCGCTCCGCAAACAGGAACCGTGACCCTCGATAAGATTGTCACGTTCTCGGACGGTGCGATTGCTGGAGTCGATGTTCCAGACTACACTCTTCATTTGGTCGGTCCCGGTGGCGATCACATCCTAGTTGATGAGACTGCTTTCCCTGGACTTACTCCCGGCGCATATGTCGTCTCTGAGGTCTATTCAAATGACCCAACCGGCGTAGTTTCCACCGCAACATTCAGTGGCAGCTGCACGGAGATCGGAACCACTGATACGGCAACATTGAACGTCGTTGCAGGAGTCAATCCGACCTGTACGATTACGAATTCCGTTTCCGTCCTTCCCCCTGCATAGTTAATCCCTTCGGATAATTCCATTGCATGAAAAAGATATTACTCAGTGTGGGCTCGATCCTGTTCGTTGCTGCGCTCCTCGCGGGGGGTACCGGAGCGTTCCTTCAAGACGGGGGAACGTCAACCGGCAACACCTTCGCGACCGGAGTGATCGACCTCAAGATCGACAATGAAAGCTACTACACCGATGATTGGGGGAAGCTCACCTACAGCAGCTCCACGTCATGGGCGCTTTCAACGCTTGCAGGGAAACTCTTTTTCAACTTTTCCGATGTGAAACCGGGTGATATCGGTGAGGACACCATCTCGCTGCATGTGCATAACAACAATGCCTATGCATGCATGAACGTGCTCCTTACCGACTCCCCGGAGAATGGCCAGAACGAACCTGAAGCGATCGTCGACCCGACCGGCGGGGTCAGTGATGGGGAATTGCAGAATTTCCTCTACTTCTCCTGGTGGGCGGACGACGGCGACAACGTCTTCGAGCAGGGAGAGAAGACCTTCAAGCAGGGTCTTGCTCGAGACATCTTCAACGGCAAGAACTGGGCACTCGCAGACGGCGCAACGAATATCTGGGACACCTCGGGACCCATCCCAGGAGGTGCTACCCGTTATATCGGCAAAGCATGGTGCTTCGGTACCATGACCCCGAACCCTCTCCCACAAGACGGTAAGGGAAAGACCGGCGCCAACGGCCCGCTCTCGCGCGGAACAGGCTTCTCCTGTTCCGGCAAAGAAGTGGGAAACATCGTACAAAGTGACGGCATCAAAGTGAACGTAAGCTTCTCGGTCGCACAATCTCGAAATAACAGCGGCTACCGCTGCGAAGGGGGAGAATATGTGCCGCCCCCGAAGCATGCTTCGACATTCATGTCGGATAACTTCGATTCCTATGTCACAGGAAAAGAGTGGGATGAAGTATGGAGTGACGGTTCATCGAATTTCAATTGGGACGAGGTCGGAGGCGTCACCTTCGTGCCCGGACTCTCGGGTAAGGTCGCGGATCTCGATGCGGGCGCAAACGATCCCGTCGTCGCGAACTACAAGGAGACACTGACGGCAACCGCGATCGACACCACCGGGTATGGCACCATCGTATTCACCTATAGTCGAAAGACCGATGATACGAATGCACCACCGCAGGCGGTCGGTCCGCAGACGCTCACGGTTGACTATAGCGTGAACGGCGGCGCGAGCTGGACGACGCTCGAAACAGTGACCGGTGAATCCAATTGGACGACGAAGACCTTCTCACTCTCTCCTTCTGCGGACAACAAAGTGAACATCAAGGTGCGATTCACGCTCACCGGGCAAGATGCGACGAATCATGCATACATCGATAACGTCGCGGTGACCGGAGTGAGCTTGTAGGATTATCAACATGTAGCAATACCGTATGAAAAAGATTCTCTACAGTATGGGTGTCGTGCTCGCACTCGGTGCGGCAATCGCGGGAGGGACCGGCGCGTTCTTCTCCGATGTCGAAACATCGAGCGGGAACACATTCACTGCGGGAGCGATAGACCTCAAGATCGGCAACGAGAGCTACTACAACGGGGTATTGTCGGCAACGACGACATGGGAGATCAAAGATCTCACCATCGAGCGATTCTTCGACTTCCTCGATATCAAGCCGGGGGATAGAGGAGAAGACACCATCGCACTTCGCGTCGACAACAACGATTCGTATCTGTGCGCGAACGTGAAGCTCACCTCCAACGACGATAACGACCAAACAGAGCCCGAAGCCTTAGTCGATGCAAACGGCACGACGACCGGCGAGCTCGCAGGTGCGGTCAATTTCGTCTGGTGGGCGGACGATGGCGACAATGTGCTCGAGAGTGACGAGAATGTCATCTCACAGGGTCCGATCGGCGCACTCGGCCTTGGTGGCTCGACCACCGTTGCGCTTGCCGATGCGACGACGAACATCTGGACCGGAGTACCCGGACCGGTCCCGGGCGCTGAAACGCTCTACATCGGCAAAGCATGGTGCTTCGGTACCATCACGCCGGCGAAGCTCACGCAAGACGGACTCGGGACCTCAAGTCCGCGTAGACCGTCGAACTCGAGCGGCGGTATCGCGTGCGACGGATCACTTCTAGACAACTCGACGCAGACGGACAGTCTGACCGCCGACGTGGTCTTCAGTGCGGTTCAGTCGCGTAATAACCCCGGTTTCCAGTGCATCCCGCCGCATGCGACGGGGACGCTGACCGTCGTGAAGACAGTGATCAACGACAACGGCGGCAATAACATCATCTCTGACTTCCACTTCTTCGTTGATGACGGATTCGTCGCAACGCAGGTGTTCTCAGGAGTGACGACCACGGTTCCGACCGCGACGTATACGGTCACTGAGACCGGCGTACAGGGGTATGTTGCGACCTTCTCCGGTGACTGTGACGCGGACGGTAGTGTCACTGTCGGCGCGGGCGAGCACAAGGTGTGCTTCCTTACCAACAACGATCTTCCTGCGAACATCACGCTCATCAAGAACGTGATCAACAACAGCGGAGGAACGGCGACTGCTGGTTCCGCATGGGGTCTCAAGGTAGACGGCGCGACAGTCTCGAACAATACCTCGGTCGCAGTCCTCTCGAATGTTCCTCATACGATCAACGAGACCGGACGTGCGAACTACCACTTCGTCGGTCCGATCACTGGAACATCGACGTACGGCAAGTCCTGCCCGGCAGTACTTGGCGGATCGATAACCCTCGATGAGGGAGAAACGATCGTCTGCACCATCACCAACGAGGATAACTGACGTTATCCGTACCCTGGTTCGTAGTGCGAGAGAGATATGAAGGTACCGTGCCTTCATGTCTCTCCTCGCGACATGAACAGATAAAATTTATTCCTTCACATTCACACGATGCATAGATTCTGGAAGACCATCAACATACTGCTCCTTGTCGGCATCCTTTCCGTTGGGGTGCTGTTGGTCGGAACGATGGTGCCCATCCCCGGCAACTTCAAAGTGAAGATCGTGAAGTCAGGCTCGATGGAGCCAACCATCATGACCGGAGGTATCGTTGTCATCAAACCAGAGACGAACTATCAAGTAGGGGATATCGTCACCTTCGGTGCAGACACCAAGACGCAGATCCCGACGACGCACCGCATCATCGAGATGGGAGATTCTGCATTCGGACGTTCGGTGCGTACGCAGGGTGACGCGAACAATGCGCCCGACCCACGCCTCACTCCTGTTTCGGATATCCACGGCAAGGTGGTGCTCACCATTCCCTATGTCGGGTTTCTGCTTGATTTCGCCAGAAAACCGATCGGATTCGCTCTCTTGGTCGGATTGCCTGCCTTTGCGGTGATCGTCGATGAGATAGGGAAGATCGTTGCGGAAGTGAAGCGATTGAGAAAGAAGAAGCATGACAGTGGCATTTCCGGTGACGGTGGAGAGAAAGATCGTGTTGCCAAAGACACTGAACCCAAAGACGCCGGAGTAGTGAAAATGAAAAGAAATACACCGATCGGTCTCGCTCCCTGGTCTCCTCGCGAGATGGCATATGCGGCGCCGCACCCGCTTCCCGTGAAGGTAGCAAGCAGTGTCCGTCGCGGCAACCTGCCTCTGCAAATGCTGTTCGTGCTCCTGTTGCCGCTCTCGACGCTTGGAGCACTGTCAGCGGTCGGCAGTACGGTGTCGTATTATTCGGATGTCGAGTCGGTGATAGGGAATTTTCTGAAGGCTGATCCGCTCGGCTTCGATGTCACCTTGCTTGGGTCCGCTCAGGTGGACATGGGAGCAGGTTCGGCATTCCTCTCTCCGATACTGACCCCGACGGAAGACAGTGAACCGATACAATATGCACTGTCGGCGATCATGACCGAAGGAGATACTACACTGTGCGGGCTTCTGGTCGTCGAGTCGACGTCGACGTTCATGTACAGCGGTCCGCTCCTCCTTCTCTCAACTGGTATGACGACCACGACAGGTGCACTCCCGCTCCGGTTCTATCTTCCGGATGGTTATGCATCAAATGAGAATTCATCGTGCTTCGTCGACCTCATCTTCACTGGAAGGAATGCGAATGCGGATCTCGGACAGGGGTATAATCTCACAGTTCATTTGCCCATCCAGTTCTTCGTCCCCGGAATCACCCTGACTCTACCCCCGGCTACCTTCGCGGAACCAGCGGTTTCCGAAGCGATCATCACGGAAGTAGAGAGCACGAGTACCGACGCATTTGTTGAGAATAACTCCACTTCATCGCCAAGCGTGATCGAAGAAGGATCAACCCCTCCTCAAGTAGAGACGACCGCACCGGCTACCGATGCTCTCCCTGTTTCGTCACAAGATGACGCATCGCAGCAACCCGCCGATCTCGAAGAAGCCACCCCTTCGGTTTGATGTCACTGTGCGCACTTTCTACGGTATCCGAAGAACTCAAGCGAGTGTTCCTTGATCGACGCGAATGACTTCGATCTCCGAAGCACACTCTTTTCGATCGCCCCGACGAGGGATGAGGCAATATCTGCGAGCTGGTATACTGGCCTATATGCATGCTTTTGTCCGTGCGCTCATCATCAGTGGTGCTTCCCTCGTTGCATTGGTACCACTCGGTACGAATGCACAGGAGCTTGTTCTGGACACACAGTCGATCATGAAGGCTCGTGTAGTCGAAGTCATATCGGAAGAAGCAAAAAACATACCCGGCACACTGACTCCTGCAAAACACCAGACCATCAAGGTGTACGTTCTTGACGGTGTCGACAGCGGGAAAGATCTCGTGGTGGATAACGATTACTACTATGACCTCAAGGTCGGTGAGGTGTTCTATTTGATGCATACGACCAATCCGCTTGACGGGACTGATTATTACGCAGTCACTGAACCGTATCGTATTCGCTCACTCTTGTTCTTCGTCGGACTGTTCGTGCTGTGCGTTGTTGTATTCGGCGGCAAGCAGGGGATACGCGGACTCATGACGCTGGGCGGTAGTCTGCTGCTGATCTTTTTCGTGCTATTTCCCGGGATTCTCCAGGGCTATTCTCCCGTACTCCTTAGTGTCGGTGTTTCTGCGATCATCATCATTCTCGGGTCGTATATCACTCACGGGTTCAATCGCACGACGACAGCTGCCGTACTTGGGATGCTTGTGACGATCGTCGTCACCGGAGTGATTGCTTATTTTGCCGTTGACAGTACAAGACTGCGCGGACTTGAAACCGAAGATGCGATGTATCTAAACCTCAACATGCAGGGTGCCATCGATCTGGTAGGTCTTCTTTTGGGCGGTATTTTGATCGGACTCCTCGGTGTGCTCTATGACGCGGCAATAGGACAAGCGGTCGCCGTAGAGGAACTCCGCCGAGCAGGACCGAACCTCTCGGCAAAACATGTTTTTTTGCGTGCACTTCGGATCGGGAGGGAACATATCGGTGCGCTGGTGAACATTCTTGCGCTCGCATATGTAGGGGCAGCGCTTCCGCTCTTGCTCCTCTTCTATACTTCGAAGTTTCCGTTTTCGGTCAGTGTGAACAATGAGATCTTCGCGACCGAGATCATCCGCTCGATGATCGGCTCGATAGGGCTGATCCTTGCGATACCGATCACGACACTGATCTCCGTCTTCATCCTTTTTCGCACTGAAAAATAAGGGCAGAAAACCGGATGCTTGTCGTCTCGAGGAAGAGTATACTCATGACATATCAATTTATCACTCATCATGAGAGAAAAACTCAACAAGGTCAGTAAGTACTTCTATCGCCCTGATCAAGGCATATTCGTCATTCGTGTCATCGCTGGTGCGATCTTCGTCCACCATGGATGGATGAAGCTCGATAATCTCGCGCAGATGGAAGGGTTCTTCACCGGGATGCTGCATATTCCCGCGTTTTTGTTCTATGCGACCATCTTCGTCGAGATCGCGGGAGGACTGATGCTCATCCTCGGTGTTGCGGCACGTGCCGCGGCTGCCGCGCTTACCGTCGTGATGCTCGTTGCGATCTTCGTCGCAGTCGCACCGTCAAAGGGTGCGCTTGCCGCCGAGTTCGAATGGTTATTGGCGGCAGTCACCTTCGGGCTCGCATTATCCGGATCAGGGAGGCTTCGGGTGACCCATCTCTTCGAGCACGACGGGAAATAGCAGCACGAGTACTCCCCGCACATAAAAGCAAAACCCGCACAGGCGGGTTTTTGCGTGTGCGGGCGTTTTAGGCCAACAGTCGTTCGGGTTCGGTTGTCACCGTGATCTGGTCGAGCGAGTCGACCCAGTGTCTTCCTTTCAGTTTCGAGACGAAACGCTGTCTCCCGATCGGGATGACGAACTTGCATTCGAGCCGGAGCTCTCGCGCGATCTGTTCGGCCTTGCCGGGGCAGTCCGCCCAATGGCTTCCGCGGTATTCGGCGATGATCTCGTCGAACTGTTCGAGGTTGCCCCAGCGGGCGCGAGTGAAGATCTTCTCCACTCGATTGTAGGGGATTACCCCCCGAGCTATGTCGCCGACACACTTGTGAAAAGAAAGACCATACATGATGGCTCCTTGAGAAAAAGTTGGTTGGGTTGAGAGAACGGGGGGTGCTGAGATACACTATATAATCAAATGAAAAAAAGTCAAGAATTCGCCCGCTTTGCTCTATATAATGGATAAATGGGATACTTGGATCGATGTACTATGTCTACATGTTACTTTGCGGTGATGACACTATCTATACCGGTATCACCACCGATGTCGAAAGGAGGGTTCAGCAGCACCGGTCGGGAAAAGGGGCACGCTATACGAGGTCGAGAGGTGCGAAACGACTCCTCTATACGGAGCGAAAGCGGAGCAGAAGCACTGCATCGAAACGTGAAGCAGAGATAAAGAGGATGACCAGAAGTGAGAAGCTCGCCCTCGTCGCCACATCGAAGAAATGAAAATTGGACGTGAGCGGGGAAAGAAACTAGAATGAAAAAATGAAGGACGAAAACAGAAGCAAGAACATCTTCTCGATCGGGGGAAAGGAGTCGGCACTCGAGCGTATCGCCATCGGTTCTACCCGTTATATCGGTTCCCCGACGTCACTTGTCGTGCATACGGTCTTCTTCATTTCCGTCTTCGGTTTGCAGCGATTCGGTTTTTCTTTCGAGCAGACCATGCTTATCCTCACTACCGCCGTTTCCCTCGAAGCGATCTACCTATCGCTGTTCATTCAGATGACCGTCAATCGTCAGGCGCGCCAGATCGAAGAGGTCTCTGACGATGTCGATGATATTCAGGAAGACGTCGAGGAGATCTCAAAAGACGTCGACGGAATCCAAGAGGATGTCGAAGAGATCTCCAAGGACATTGACGAGATGCTCGAGGACGTGGACAGTATCCAGGAGAACACCGAAGAGATCAATGCCGACATGGAAGGCATCCATGAGCATATTGAACATATCAAAGAGAATGTTGAGGACCTTTCCGAGGAATTCGAACGTGACGACTTCGAAGAGACTATCGATGATCAGAAGGTCGAGAAGATCGAACGAGTACTTGAAGAGCTCCTCTCTGAAGTGAAAGCACTGAAGCGCGAAAAAAGCGGAGTATGAAGATAACCAAAGTTGGGCATTCGTGCCTTTTCATCGAACTTCCGACACTTGCGCTCCTTATCGATCCCGGGACGTATGCCACTGTGCCGAGTTTCGAGAAGCTTGATCTCATCCTTCTCACGCACGAGCATGCCGACCACTTCGACCCCGAAACGATCAAGAAACTGCTTGCGAAGCACAAGGAGTGCGAGATCCTCACTCACGCAGGAATGCGAAAGACCCTTGCGACCTTTGATATTCCCTCGACCTTGATCGAGGACGGAGAGGTCTGCGTCAGAAAGCGAGTGAGCATCGAGCGCACAGGGGATACACACGCATGTATCCACAAGGACCTGCCGCAACTTGAGAATTGCGGATTCTTGGTCAACGAAGAATTCTTTTACCCCGGCGACTCATTCGTGATTCCCAAAAAGAAGGTCAAGACGCTCGCACTTCCTGTCGCAGCTCCGTGGATGCGGCTCGAAGAGTGCATCGATTATGCGATGGCAATGAAGCCGGAAGTGGTCTTTCCGGTTCACGACGGGATGCTCCGACCCGATCGCATGACGCCGACGAGACGGATCCCCGCGATGCTCTTGGAGAAAGAAGGCATCAGATTCGTTGAGATGCAAGACGGCTGGACCAATGAATTCTAAACGGAGTTCGCCCTGAATCGCGAGCTACTTCGTTGGCCTCGTCACGAAATAACTCAACGTACCATTAAGTACATCTCGTCATTTCGTTCCTTTCCGCCTCATATCTCATCGATTAATGACAAACTCCTTGAGATGCTTACTACCATTTCGTTTTATAATACCGATTCGAAGAACGGGAGCAGAAGTGCAACCAGCACATCATACCAGTGGAACCTTGGAAGCTCCTCGAGTGGCATAGCATTCTTCTTCCAGTCAGCGATGATAGCCGCGAGTTGTTCGACCATGTGTTTTTCTTCGAAGAAGACGCCACCCTCGATATTGTGTTCAAAAGAAAGGGCATCAAGGTTGTGTGACCCGACGATCGCTGAAGTATCATCAATGACCATCGCCTTCGCATGATTCATCTCAGGAGTGACGAGACAGGTGGCCCCCATGTTCCGAAACAGCGAAAGGTAGCGGTAATTCACTCGATCGATGATCGGGTGATCCGTCTTGCTCGGAATGATCACACTCACCTTCACCCCTCGCAGGATGGCTGTGTGTAGTTGAGCGATCAGCCAACGGCGGGGGATGAAATACGGAGTGACCAAAGTGATGTGTTCTTTCGCTGCAGCGATATGTTCTTCGTAATATCTTCGGAGGGTATTGCGTTTCGCTTGCATCCCGTGTTCGATGAACCACAGTTTTGCCCGTTCTAATGTGGGTGCGTGTCTGTGCACAAGGAGTTCCGGGTCTTTCCCCCCGAGCGAAAGATAGACTTTGCGGAAAGATTGCAATGCACTCTCTGCGAACTTTGCACCGGAAAGCCTCACTTGAAGGTCTCTCCATGGCGCATAGTGGCGCGAGATGTTCACTCCACCGATGAACACGATATGTTCGTCGACGATGAGTAATTTGCGGTGAGTGCGTTTCCAGAAGTGACTGAAGAAGAGTACTTCGACACCCGCCACCCGAAGTCGGTCGACACTCGCCGCCTTGAGGTCATAACTCCCAAGTGAATCAAGGATGAGAATGACCTTCAGCCCTTCGCGTGCCTTGCGCTCGAGCTCAGAGATAAAGTCGAATCCTTTGGTGTCTTCCTCGAAGATATACATTTCGAGGTACACGCTTCGCCCAGCGAGGGAGATAGCGGAAAGCATCGCCGACCAAGCTTTGTTCGATGTCGTATAGAATCTGAACCGTGATGCCGGCATATCATACATTATGCCACGGAACGGTCCCGCTTGTTTTTTGAGGATGCTGCAATATAATAACCAGTATATGCAACAATTCTTTAGAGATCTGAATGCCTCGAAAAGTCGAGGATTCACTTTGATCGAACTATTGGTCGTCATCGCCATCATCGGCATCCTCTCATCGGTCATCTTTGCATCGCTTTCGATCGCGAGAGAGAAGTCGCGCGATTCGAAACGAGTCGCGGAAGTGGGTCAGATCCGCAAGGCATTGGAGATATACTACGATGTGAACCAAACATATCCTTCGACCACACCGACAGGGTATACCGGTGAGGATGCGGCGGTACAGCTACTCGCTGCAAACGGTCTCCTCGGGCACACCCCGGTGCCGCCTCCCGGAATCAGTACTACCTATCTCTATCGCGGAGTCAGTATCAACCCGCTCACAGGAGTGAGGTCGGAATGCGTGACGGGACCGTGTAATAATTTCGAACTGGCGATCACACTCGAGCGTGATGATAATATCGTGCTTGCTTCCGATCTAGATCTGACGACAGGGACACTCTACGGAGCGAACCCGAATTGTGCGGATTCGACGGCAGGAGTAGACCAGTGCTACGACGTCGGACCGTAAGTCACTCCAAATTTTCCCATCTACATCGTTGTGGGTCCCAAGCAACGCAGTCGACGTACCACAGAGTACGCCTCTTTTCTCGCTTTTCCCACGCCTCGTATCTGAAAAAATTTGGAGCGCCTTCAATTCAGGATGGCTTCACGGAAAGGGGGAAATAGGGTAATGTAAGCTTTCAATGGCACAAGGAGAGGTAATTCTGCGCTTCGAAGACGTCAGTTTCGAGCATGGCCCGAGGAAACCCATATTGAATGAGGTGAATTTCACTGTACGGCGTGGTGCGAAAGTCACCCTGATGGGACAAAATGGCGCCGGGAAATCGACGCTGTTCTCCCTTATCACCAAGACCGCAAAGCCTGAATCGGGCAAGATCCATATCGGCGCGGGAATCTCGATCGCGCTCTCGCATCAGGTGATCCCGAAGGACAGCCTCGATCTCACGGTACGCGCATTCTTCGAGAAGTGTTTTGATAAGAAGGTCTATGATATAGACCCGAAGATTGACGCGGTACTTGAAGTAGTGAACCTTCACGCGCCACACGATCGCATCGTCCGTTCATTCTCTGGCGGCCAGCAGGCGAGACTTCTTCTTGCTTCTGCGCTGATCCAGGATCCGGACCTTCTTCTTCTTGATGAGCCGACCAACAATCTCGACAAAGCCGGCATCGCACATCTTACTGATTTCCTCCAGAACTACCCGAAGACGGTGATCGTCATCTCTCACGATGCCGACTTCCTCAACTCATTCACCGAAGGAGTGCTCTATCTCGACGTGCGTACACAGAAAATGGAACAGTATGTCGGTAACTATACCGATGTGGTCAAGGACATTTCCGCCCGTATCGAGAAGGAGAATCGCGCGAATGCTCTCCTCCAGAAAGAGATCCAGCGCAACAAGGATCAGGCCAATGTGTTCTCCCACAAGGGAGGTAACATGCGTGCACTCGCGAAGCGTATGCGCGAGAAGGCAGCCGACATGGAAGAAGAGGTCGTCGAAGTGCGAAAAGAGGATAAGACAATCCGCCCGTTCGTCATTCCCGCCCAGACCGATTTCATCGGGAACGCTCTCACCATCGAGTCACTCACCGTCATCAAGAATCATAAGCCGACAGAAAAGAAAGTCCGCATCGAGCTCCGCAAGAAGCAACATCTCCTCCTTCAGGGTCCGAACGGGATAGGAAAGTCGACACTGCTTGAATCGCTCGCCAACGGCACCGCAAAGGGCGCGAAGATCGCCGAAGGTGTGCGTGTCGGCTACTATCGTCAGGATTTCTCCACACTTAACTTCGAAGATACCGTCTATCAGTCACTCGCGGGCATCATGGTGAAAGTTGACGAAGAGAAACTTCGCTCAGTTGCGGCAAGCTTCCTCATCACCAAAGAACTCATCTATGCCAAAATTGGCAGTCTCTCGGAAGGACAGAAGGGATTGGTCGCATTCGCACGCCTCGTACTCGAAGTGCCGGGACTCCTCATTCTCGATGAGCCGACCAACCACATCAATTTCCGCCATCTTCCTGCGATCGCGAAGGCGTTAGACCAGTACGAGGGGGCGATGATTCTCGTCTCGCACGTGCCGGAGTTCGTGAAGCAGATTCGGATAGACGACATTCTCGACCTCGAGAAATAGAAAGAATCTATTTTTTAGGGATGAACTTTATGCTCATGAGTAGCTCCTTGATCCGCGAGGTACTGTATTTGAGGTTCGTATCCGAAAGAGTCCAAATGAGACCTCCTTTTACAAAGTAGTAGTACGTTGCATCTGTGTCCTTGAGGACATGAACAGTTAGTCCGTTTATTTTCTCTCCCGAAGTACCCTCAGTCAGTTGGGCCATCCAGTCATCAATCGTGAACTGCTTCGGAGGGAATGCTGCTTCAAGCTCAACATTGCTGCCGCTGTAACCCATGAGGTTGTATATTCGCAATTTTATGCCTAAGCTCGTGTCGTGCTCAATGACGAGAGTATTTTTCCCAGAGTACTCAAGCGAAAATCCCCACTTCTCGTTTTTGTAAACTCTCCGTGCTTGCTGTTCTTTTATGATCGCAGTAATTTCTTCTGAAGAGTGCTTTGTAAAAAAAGTCATATTTGAGACCATCTCCTCTGCAGTGTATGCCTCTGGTTGAGGTCCCTCTGCGATGCTGTACTCGAACTCATTTTGTAAAATAAAAACTGTTTTCCAACCGTCAGCATTAATTGCTATAAGTGTGGGTACTGCGCCATTTAAATTTATAGACGTAGAGAACCCTTGCTCCTCAAGATCCTTTTTTAGCTCATCAAGTGAAAAATAACTCGAAGTAGCAAAATCACCCTCAAGACGATTATATATGCTAGGTTCTTTGTATTTTGACTCTTTATCGTAAGGTCCAACAAAGACATGCTCGGGTGATAGTGATTCAGTCACGATTGGGTCGGCATACTGAAGCTCGAACCCGAAATCTTCGTTTCGCCAGACGCTCGTCGTTGCGGCTGTTTTCGGTGCACCTACTGCGGGTTGCCCAGCAGTGTGCGTGTTCATATTCGGAGAAGTCCCTTTCGTGTTTAGATAGAACACTCCGCATGCCATGACGAGGAACAGTGTGAAAGTCACAACTATCCACATCGTTATTTTTTCAAATTTCATTATTAAAAGTATAACAAACCCGCTTGAAAAATACGTTATTTTGCATTCCACCCAAATCCACCGTATCATCCATACATGACTCAAGACACAGCGCTCGAAATTCTCAAGACTGGGGCGAATGTGTTCCTCACCGGTGAGCCGGGAAGTGGTAAGACCCATACCGTGAACGCCTATGTGCACTATCTTCGTGAGCATGGGATCGAGCCGTCGATCACCGCCTCGACGGGTATCGCTGCGACCCATGTCGGGGGAATGACCATCCATGCGTGGAGCGGGATCGGTATCAAGCGCTTCCTCACCGACTACGATCTCGATGCGCTTTCTTCGCGCGAGACGCTGGTGCGCCGAGTTGCGACCACGAAAGTCCTCATCATCGACGAGATCTCGATGCTCGATGGCGTCATTCTCGGACTCGTCGACAAGGTACTCCGCTCGATTCGTCGTAGCGAAGAGCCGTTCGGCGGTATACAGATGGTGTTCGTCGGCGACTTCTTCCAACTCCCGCCTATTCCCGAGAAGTCTGGGGGACTTGAGCAGCGACTCATGCCGCAATTCGCCTTCACTTCGCCTGCATGGAAAGCCGCAAACCCTTTGGTCTGCTATTTGACTGAGCAGCACCGTCAGGACGACGAAGTGTTCCTCTCGGCACTCTCAATGATTCGTAGTGGCGAGCTCGAGGAATCGCTCGGGGAGATATTCGAAGATCGCCGTCTCGGGGGAGAGCTCGAGGTGCCAGAGAATGTGCCGCTTCTCTATACACACAACATGGATGTCGACCGCAAGAACAACGAAGCGCTTGAGAAAATCGAAGAGGAGGTGCACGAATTTAGGATGATCACCCGCGGCAAAGAAAATGTGGTCGAGTTGATGAAACGCGGCTGTCTTTCACCTGAAGTGCTTCGGCTTAAGATTGGCGCCTCGGTGATGTTTACCAAAAACGATTTCGAACGCGGCTATGTGAACGGCACCCTCGGTGTTGTCGAGGAATTCGATGAGGATGACGGACTGCCGATCGTGCGGATGCGCAATGGGAAGTCAGTGAAAGCTGAGCCGGAAGAATGGTCCGTCTCCGACGGCGACAAGAAACTCGCAACCCTTTCGCAAGTGCCACTTCGCCTCGCTTGGGCGATCACGGTGCATAAGTCACAAGGGATGTCCCTCGATGCAGCGGTGATGGACCTCTCCAAGTCGTTCGAATATGGACAGGGCTACGTTGCACTCTCGCGCGTACGCACCCTCTCAGGCCTCTATCTCGCCGGAATGAATCGCCGCGCATTCGAAGTGCATCCGATTGTCTTGGAGCGCGACCGTGAGATGAGGCAGCGTTCGGATGATGCTGATGAATACTTCGCCCACCTCCCGCCTGACGAGCTGAATAATATGCACGAGAACTTCCTCACTGCATCCGGCGGCTCACTTGAGAAAATCGAAGTTGAAGATTCCGCACTAGAACCAGGCAAAGAAAAGAATAAAAAGGGCGACACATATTTACGTACAAAAGAAATGATCCTCGCGCGCATCCCGCTCGACGAGATCGTGAAACTGCGTGAGATCAAGAAAAGTACGGTATTCTCACACATCGAAATACTGAAAGAAGGGGACGATACCATCGACATCAGCTACCTCAAGAGCGAGATGGATGATGAGAAGTTGCGGACTATCCTCAATGCCTTCGCGGCGTTCCGCGGCAGTGATATGGAAAAGAAGCTCTCGCCGGTCAAAGACCTCTTAGGACAAGCGGCGACCTTCGACGAGATCCGTTTCGCGCGCCTGTTCCTCGACTAGTGGCTTTCATCGTGAGATAATTTCTCTATCACGATATGGAAAAGTACCATAAATACATCCGCTGGGCATTGCTCGGCGCACTCACCGCAGGTTTTCTCTATGCCGGGGTGATAAAACTGCTGGGGAAGGATAATGCACTCTTCGTTTCATGGGGTTTCCCGGTCTGGTTCACCTATGTGGTCGGAGCGCTCCAGTCATTCGGCGCAGTCGCGCTCTTCTATCGACCGACGGTGAAAATGGGGATGTTCTTCCTGACAGTGATCATCATCGGTGCGATCCTCACCCTCGCTGGAAAACATATGTTCTATCCGGACATCTTGGCTCCGATCGCATTCCTGCTCGGACTTTTCGGACTCATGTACCTCAAAGCGAAACGTCCAGAAGAAGACGAAGGACGCTGGGGCCTTTTGTAGAACAACCAAATTAATCCCATCTGCGACGTTGCGGGGCCCAAGTGTCTCAGTCAACGTACCTCGAAGTACGTCTCCCTCGTCACTTTTCCCGCGCCTTGCATATGGGCCAATTTGATTGTTCTAGAAATTCCAAAGTAAATATTTTGCGGGAAGAGGGGAATTGCGGTATCGTCTATAGGCATGGACATCGTCTTTTCATTTCTCGGTCTCTATTTTCTGCTCAAGTTGACGGACCACTTTCTTGCCGCAAAAGGGTATCACGGCGAAGTGAGTGATCACTTCGATGGAAACATCTTCTATAGTTATGGTCTCACTCCCGAGACCCGCATTGTCGATCATAGCAGAGTGAAGATGTTCAAATGGCTATTCTCGCGTAAACGCTACAGCTGGAGATGGCGTGATGTCGGGACTACGACCAAACCTGCCGAGCGTGTGGAGGGGGCGGCGATGGTCGTCACTTTCATCAATCATTCGACGCTCTTGATTCAGACCGAAGGGAAGAATATCCTCACAGACCCCGTATGGTCAAAGCGCGTGAGCCCCTTCTCGTTCATCGGGCCAAAGCGTTTCCAAGATCCCGGAGTATTGTTCGAAGATCTCCCTCCGATCGATATCGTCCTCATTTCGCATAACCACTACGATCATATGGACCTCGCCACGCTCCGGAAGATCACCAAAAAATGGGATCCGCCGATCATTGCGGGGCTCGGCAACAAGCAGTACCTCACGGAGAAAGGATTCACCAATGTCACCGAGCTCGATTGGTGGGAGGATTTCACATTCGGAGAATCGCTCCGTATCGTCTGTGCGCCCGGACAACATTTCTCCTCTCGTGCGCTCTCGGATCGGGACAATACGCTTTGGTGCGGATACGTCATTGAGACGCCTCACGGTGATAGCTTCTTTGCGGGAGATACCGGCTACGGTGAATTCGTGAAGCGTATCCAAGAAAGATACAAGGAATTCCGGCTCGCGATGCTTCCCATCGGTGCGTTCCGCCCGCAGTGGTTCATGGGTCCGGTCCATATCTCGCCTGAACAAGCAGTGCAGATCTACGATGAGCTCAAGGTGCGAACTGCGATAGGGATACACCATAGCACCTTCCATCTTGCTGATGACGGTCAGGATGAGCCGAAGGAGATCATCGATGCGGAAAAAGCGAAGCGCAGCGACAATGTGTTGAATTTCATTGTGCCGAAGAACGGCGAGATGTTCAGTATCGACTAGCTTTTTTGTGCCGCATGAGTGCCGGCAACCCAGCCAGTCGTCCAGCATAATTGGAGCGAGAAACCTCCCGACGGTCGATCGATATCGAGGACGTCCCCTACGACATAGAGATTGTCGTATCGCTTCGAGCGCATGGTCTTGAGCTCGATCTCCTCAAGTGTGAGTCCTCCAGAGACAACGATCGCCTTCTCGGTGCCGAGTAGTCCCGTAACTGAGAGCGGCATAGCCTTCAAGAATTTCACGAGTGTGGTCCGCTCTGACTTACTTACTTTATTCACTTCTTTTTCGCCGTCGAATGCGAGATATTCAGGAAGCATCTTCGCAAGCGTTGCAGGAACGACGAGCGAGAGTACATTCTTCAATTTCTTGTTCTGATCCTTTTTGAATATCTCCTGGATGTGGCGGTCGAGAGTGCCGTTGTCCATTTTCGGATAGAGGTCGATAGCAAGAGAGACGCTGCCGTATTTGAGTAGCTCACTGATATCGCGGCTCATGTTGAGGATGAGTGGTCCGGACATGCCGACATGGGTAAAGAGGATCTTTCCGACTCGCTTGAAATGTATACGATCGTTCTGGATGACGCTCACTCGTGCTTCCTTGAATGACAGGCCGGAAAGACGGTGCGCCCATGTTTCCTTGGTAGTGATCGGAACGAGTGATGGCTCAGGGATGCGAATGGTGTGGCCGAGTTTCGCGAGCCACTTGAAACCGTCACCTGTCGATCCGGTCTCCGGGCGAGATGAACCCCCGGTCGCAAGGATGAATGAAGCGGCGCTAAGTGTCTCACCGTTCTTGAGCTTCACACCAGCTATCCTTCCGCTCTTCGTCGTGAATCCGGTGACTTCGGCATTCGATCGCACCTTCACTCCGCCTTCCTTCAGATAATCGAGCAGGGTCTTCCAGACCGTTTCCGCCTTTTCGGAAGCGGGAAACATCCGTCCTCCTTCTTCGAGTTTGGTCTCCATGCCGTGTGCGTGGAAGAATCCGAGGGTTTCTTTGACCGAGAATTGCGAGAACGGGGAGAACAGGAACTTCGATCGGTCTTTGAAGTTGGCGAGGAGCTTCCTGTCGTCGAGCTCGTGGTTGGTGATGTTCGAGCGTCCTCCACCAGTGATGAGGAGTTTCTCGCCGAGTCGCGCGTTCTTCTCGAGTACAAGTACCCGAGCGCCGCATTCTGCCGCACGCCCTGCCGCCATCATCCCAGAGGCACCGCCCCCTATGACGATCACATCGAAGCTTTCTTCTTTTTTCTTTGCGATGGCCATATTTGCTCAAATCCTAGCACTGCACCACGTTATTTGCCATACCAAGCCGAGTTGTACTTCCGTCCCCCACGGTGCTGGCAGGTCAGGACACCTTTGGATACAATAGTGAGCATATTCATAACTATCGAACATGGAGAAGTCATCATCGACAAAATACGTAGTTGCCGCGCTCGCGGTGTTAGTGGTGGTCGGAGGAGGTATCGCATTCTATCTCAATAATAAGACCGTTGTGTCCGGGACCACTGTGCCGGCAATCACATCGGAGAAGAATGAGCCAGTAGCATCGAGCGGTACATCGCTCAAGGACCTGCTTGCCAGCACCGGGCCGACCAAATGCTCGGTCACGACATCGACGGACAAGGCAGACTCGACCGGAATGGTCTATATCGCTGACGGGAAGATGCGTACGGATTTCACCAACACGATGAAGGTGGGAAATCTTGCAGGAAAGGTCCAGGTCGCGCACATGATCGTCGATACCGATTACAGTTACATGTGGGGTGACGGCGAGATGAAGTTCGGCATCAAGATGGCAAAACAAGAGATCCTCGACGTACAGCCGGGAGCGGGGAATAGTCCGCAGAACGAAGCGGCGATCGACATGAATGAGAAATCAGACTACAAGTGTGGCGGCTGGAAGATCGATGAGCGACTGTTCGTTCCTCCCTCGGATATACAGTTCCAGGACATGAGTGCGATGATGAAGAGCATGCCGTCCGTACAGTCGGGCACGAATGTCACAGGAGGCACGGCGAAGACCTCGGGAGGCGGCTCCGTCGCAGTCCCTCCCGGAATGAGTGCAACGGATATGTCGGCGATGTGCGGACAATGTGACCAGGCGGGGGAGAGTAGGGATCAGTGTAGGGCTGCACTCGGCTGCAAATAAAGGAACTTTCAAATATCCCCATCTGCTGCGTTGTGGGTCCCAAGCAGTTCGGTCAATGTACGAGAAGTACATCTCCCTCACTGCTTTTCCCACGCCTAGCATCTGGAGAATATTTGGAAGTCCCTAAATCCCATGATTATTCTATTGTTTCGCAATGTAGCTTCGGTATAATGGTAATCAATTAATAGTTGATCAATTCACTATGGGAAAAGGAGACAATAGACAGCAGAAGGAGAAAAAGAAACCAAAAAAGGAGAAAGCAAAGTAACTTCTCAAACAACAGCCCACTCGGGCTGTTGTTTGTTATACTGCTCATGATGACTGATGAGCGATTCGAACAGCTTGTTTCCGAGGCGATCGAGACCATTCCTGAGAAATTCCTCAGGCGGCTTGATAATGTGGCGATCGTGACCGCAGAGAGACCTAGTCAAGAGCAGCTCAAGCAGAACGACATCCCTCCCGGGGATACGCTCCTTGGGCTCTATGAAGGCATCCCACTCATCGAACGAGGAGAATTCTACGGTGCAGGAGAGATTCTTCCAGACAAGATCACGATCTTCAAGGAGCCGATCCTCGAAGAGGCGGGAGGCGATGAAGCGAAACTGAAGGAAGTGGTGCGCGATACTGTCTGGCATGAGATCGCCCACTACTTCGGCTACGACGACCACGAGATCGAGGTGCGGGAGGAAGAAGGAAAGAACTACTCAATCTAGCCGTTTTTGCGGTTTTCGGGGAGTGAGGGTAGCATTGAGCTATGGAACCACTTGCCGCGCAGCTCAGACCAGACACCTTAGATGGCTACGTCGGGCAAAAACATCTCCTCGGAGAGGGGAAGCCACTTCGTGCAGCGATCCTCGGCAAGCACTTGTTCTCGTTCATCCTATGGGGGCCGCCCGGAGTGGGGAAGACCACCATCGCACGCATCTATGCAAATGCGGTCGATGCGAATTTCTATGAGCTCTCTGCGGTCTCGGCAGGGAAAGATGATATCCGTGAGATCGTTGCTGCGGTCACCAACGCGAAGCCAAGCATTCTCTTTCTCGACGAGATCCACCGTTTCAACAAGGCTCAGCAGGATTTCCTTTTGCCGTTCGTCGAATCAGGGAAGCTGACGCTGATCGGTGCGACCACTGAGAACCCGAGCTTCGAGGTGATACCGGCACTCCTCTCACGTGCGCGAGTATTCGTGCTTGAGAGTCTCTCAGACGAAGACATGCGTGAGATTCTCGCCCGTAGCAAGGTGAAGATGAAGGATGATGCACGCGACTGGCTGATCGCGGTCGCGGGCGGTGATGCGCGACAGGCGCTTACGGTGCTGGATGCGACAGTGCGACTCTACAAGACCGTCACGCTCGAACACTTGAAGGAAGCGGTCCAGTCGAAACATCTCCGCTATGATAAAGCGGGGGAGGAGCACTATAACACCATCAGCGCCTTCATCAAGTCGATGCGCGCGTCACAGGCGGATGCCGCGATCTACTATCTCGCGCGAATGATTGAGGCAGGGGAGGACCCGCTCTTCATCGCGCGCAGAATGGTGATCTTCGCCAGTGAGGACATCGGGCTCGCGCAGCCGACAGCGCTCGTGGTAGCAAATGCCGTCTTTCGGGCTTGCGAAGTGATCGGCTACCCAGAGTGTCGGATCAATCTCGCGCATGGTGTCGCGTATCTTGCGAACTGCAAGAAGGATAGGAGTGCCTATGATGCGATCGGAGCGGCACTAGCGGACGTGAAATCACTCGGCAATCTCGAGATCCCGATGCACATCCGAAATGCGCCGACCAAACTCATGAAAGAGCTCGGTTATGGTGATGGATATGCGATGTATGATAAAGAAAGTTATCTGCCTGAAAAACTCAAGAATAAGAAATACTTAGGATAAAAAATGATGGGCACCCCGAGGGGTGCCCATGCTGTTCACTGACTATCCGTCAGCGGACGACGCGGTGCGTGCGTCAGCCGCTGGTGTTGCCGACCTCGACGTGGTTCTGGAGGTGGCCGCCGCCCTGGCCGGTGTCGAAGTAGTTCACGCCGATGTCGCCCTTCTGCGCCGCGTGCTGAGCCGTCGTCGTGGCCGGAGGCGAGTTCATGCCGTGGTCGGTGCGGTTGCGTTTCATGCCGTTCTCCTTGGAGTTGGCGGTTTGAGGAACACGGGCGGTCCGATGACCTTACCCATATGTAGTCTAGCAAAAACTCTTTTGCTGGCAAGTACTTTCGTGTATATCAGGAGGGTGTGGATAACTTATTTGCGGAGTTCTCCGAGAGGAGTATAGTGAGTGAGTTGGAGGGACCTTGGTCCCTCCTCTTTTATTGCCTCGACAACGATGCATAAGAGATCTCGGACCAGGTTCCCTCCACTTTAATGGTTAATCACAATTCTATGGTCAAGGCTAAAGAAGTGGACTACGAAGGAATCGCAATCATCGTCACTACGTGTTCGATGTTCGCACTCTGGAGTGTCGTCTCAGTAGCAGTCCCCACGCTTGGGGTACTCGCGTAGACCCAGAAGGGATTACACCAAATACGGCGCCTAGCTAAATGCAGGCGCCTTTTTGTTTCTCGGCTTTCAGAGCATGCGGTCTTCTGCGTTGTGGGTCCCAAGTCCTAGTTCACCGTACGAATAGTATGGCTCACTTCGCCACTCGCCTTACAGGCGCTGTACACCTTTTGGATTTCTCGGAAAAAATCTCAAAAGGTCTTGCACGGTGGCCCCATAAGAATGGGTTCCCAATAGCCACCGCTCACCCACGCCTTGAATCCCATCAATTTCAGAAAGCCGATTTCCCAGCATCCTTGTCACAATTCGGGAAATGGTGGGTTATCCAAGGTAGCGCTCGAATTAGCCCAAGAAATAGGGTACCATTTAGGGAATGGAGGTTTCCAAAGACACTCTGGACGAGATCATACGGCGGGCAAAGGAGGGCGACAGTAAGGCCTTTGACATGCTCTATAGTACCTATTTTACCCCACTGTACCGCTATGTGTTCATTCGACTCAAGACTCGGGAAGATGCTGAGGATGTGGTTCAGGACACCTTTCTGAAGGCATATCAAGCGCTTCCGCGATACGAGCACACGAGGGATAGCATGCTTCCATACCTGTTCACCATTGCCCGCAATCTTTTGATCAATCACACCAAGAAAAAACGCCCGGACACGATGGCAGGGGAGGATATCGAGCGACATGCCGGCGACGAGAAGACCTCGGCGATGGCAGAGGGGAGAGAACTTCGAGAGGAGCTGCTCACTGCGATGGAAGTCTTGTCGGATACGGAACGCGAGGTGATAGAGCTGAAATTCTTCGGAGAACAGACCTATGCTGAGATCGCGGAAGTGCTCGATAAGCGGGAAGATGCGATCAGACAGCACGTCGCAAGGGCGATGAAGAAGATGAGGGAGGTACTCAGTGAGCGTGAGGCAGTATAGAATGAAGAAAGATATGAACGACAACAACGAAAACCCGATCGAACTGAATGAGGAGAACAAGATCCTCAGGCTTGTAGACGCGCATGCACGAAGCGGCGGTCTTTCTCATTCGAGCGGTGACGCTGATGCTCGCGAATATGACGAGCTTTTCACGCTGCTTACAGAGTCCCGAAACTCTCTGAAGCCCGATGCCGCACTGCTTCGAAAGACACTCTCAAAACTCCCCGCGAGCGGAACCCCGTACTCGCTCGACCGTGCTGTCGGCGCTGCGGTGCCGAGTCCCTATGCCGCCCCCGTCAATTGGTTGTATTCCCGAGTCTCCTCGTGGAAGGTAGCGACTCCGGTCATCGTACTTTTCATTGCGGTCGCGACCATCATCGGTGCATCTCCGAAAAAGGGACAGGCTCCCACCATCATGCCCATCAGCAGTGAGACTATCGCGCCACTTTCGATCGAAAGCGCTGAACCCTCGACTTTTGCCATGACGGAAGTGACGCCGGACGCTGCGTCACCACGAATGATGATGGCGAAGATGTCGCAAACCACCGTTCCTTCCACGACGCCGCAGAACGTCGGAGAGCTCATCGCCCTACTTTCGAACGAGGCAGACGGAGATATCGACCTCGGCATTTCCGATGTCAGCGATCCGCTTTATTCCTTTGATATAGAGTCAGTAGACGCTATCGAACAACCGTATGACACGCAAACGATCTAACAATAAGGCCGGAAAAGTACTCCTTCTCTCATTCATCGGACTGGGGCTGTTGGTTATGCCCGAAGTCGGTTTCGCGGCAGGGAAGACTTCAGCAGCCAACCGCACGAAAGTGGATTTCTGCTCCGCTGTCGATGCGTTCGCTGAAAAACTGAGTAAAGACATGACCGAAAGTACCGCACGTTTCGGAGCGAAGGAGACCGATCGCCAAACACAACTCGACCTGAAGATCGCGCAACAGGAAGCTGAGCGACAGAATAGCCGTTTCGCTTGGGACAATTCACGAGACAAGGTCTATACCGACCTCTCTGCTCGTGCTTCCACTGACGCACAGAAGGCGGCAATAAAAAAGTTCAGAGCCGCGGTCGACCTCGCGGTCGAGGCACGAAGGAAGAGCGTTGACAAGGCGACCACCGACTTCAAATCCGGTGTCGACAAGGGGATCAGTTCTCGGAAGACAGCGGTCGAGAAGGCTACCCAGCTTTTCAAGGATTCGACCGACAAAGCACTCTCTGACGCGAAAGCAGACTGTACCAAAGGGGTGGCGTCGGCGGATGCCCGCGCTCGATACCTCACTGCGCTCGAAGCAGCACAACAACAGCTGAAGCAGTCACTCGCACAGATCAAGACGACTGATAACCTCCGCACGCTAGTGAGTACACGGCAAACTGCAATCGAGCAGGCGGCGAAGGATTTCAAGTCTGCGGTCACGAAGGCTGAGAATACACTCAAGCTCGCATTCCCTGACGCCTAAAAACCTCCGCAAGCGGCGAGCTTTGTCGTCGTAAGGTGAAACACTTATACCCATGCGGCTCGGTCAACGTACAATAAGTACGTCTTCCTCGCCGCATTTCCCACTCCTAAAATCTCACTCACTTGTAGAGGTTTTTAATAGAAAGAAATTTTTGTAATAAAAGAGTTATTGTCGTATGCTCAGTAAATGAACAAGACACGCATCGAGATGCTTTCTGACGGGGTGTTTGCCATCGCGATGACCCTTCTGGTGATCGAGATCCATGTGCCCGTCGTTCCGGACGGAGCGTATTCGATGGTGAGTCTCTGGAGGGGACTTGCACACATCTTTCCATCGGTTGCGAGTTATGTGGTCTCTTTCACCGTACTTGCGATGTATTGGACCAGCCATCATGCCCTATTCCACTTTTTCACGAAGACGGTGAACCGTACCTTGCTGCAACTCAACATGCTTTACCTGATGCTGCTCGCGCTGATTCCGTTCTCGACAGCGCTGCTTGCTACCTATCATACGAATCTGCTTGCAGTCTGGGTGTATGGGATGAACATCATCGCGATGGGAGCCGCACAATACGGCCTCTTTATCTATGCGCTTCGTTCAAAAGAGGTTGATCTACATGAGATACCGTCACGGACGATCACTCAAGCGAAGATCCGCGCCTTGCTCACTCCCTCGTTCGCTTTGCTCGCAATGATCGTCGCGGTCGTTTCGGCGCCGCTTGCATTCGTTTTGTTCATGTTCCCGGTGGTGTTCAATCTTGTCCCCGGTACGCTTGATGCGACCGAGCGGTTTTTTGGTATCACCATACGCTGAGCACTTTTTCATCCACAGAAGCGTATATGGCCTGCGTGGTATAATGTCGTACTGACAAGATAACACCATATCCATGAACTACGACAAGCGTTCCATAGCCGCCCACAAGAAACATCAAGGGAAGATCGAGGTGAACTCACTGTTCCCCCTGAAGAACAAAGATGATCTCTCCATCGCATATACCCCCGGTGTTGCCGCCGTGTGCACGCTCATTGCTGCGGACAGGAAAGCTGCACGTACTCATACGCTCAAGGGTCGCACCGTCGCGGTCATCTCCGACGGTTCCGCAGTACTCGGGCTCGGGAATCTCGGCGCCGAAGCGGCGCTTCCCGTGATGGAAGGGAAGTGCGCATTGTTCAAGCAGTTCGCGGGTGTCGACGCATTCCCTCTGGTGCTCGGAACCCAAGATACCGAGGAGATCATCGCTGCGGTGAAGGCGGTCGCGCCGACTTTCGGAGGGATCAACCTCGAAGACATTGCTGCCCCGCGCTGCTTCGAGATCGAAGAGAGACTCCGCGCTGAACTCAGCATTCCGGTCTTTCATGATGACCAACATGGCACTGCAGTCGTGGTGCTTGCCGCGTTCCTCAATGCGCTGCGTGTCACGAAGCGCGAACTTCGCCAGACCAAGGTCGTGATCAACGGTGCTGGCGCAGCAGCCGTCGCCGTCTACCGTATGCTCATTCTCGCGGGAGTGGAGCGGGGCAATGTCATTATGCTCGATTCGAAAGGCATCCTTCATCCTGATCGTGGTGGTATCCGCGGATACAAGCGAGCGATCGCCGAAGAAACGAACCGAAAATCGAAGAGCGGAGGACTCGCCGAAGCGATCCCTGGCGCAGACGTGTTCATTGGAACCTCAGTCGCTGACGTGCTTACCCCGGAACTCGTGCAGCTCATGGCGGACTCCCCGATCGTATTCGCGCTCGCGAATCCGAATCCCGAGATCGCATACGAAGTCGCCAAGAAGACCAAGATCGCGGTCCTCGGTACTGGACGTTCCGACTTCCCGAATCAGATCAATAATGTGCTTGCTTTCCCAGGTATTTTCAAGGGCGCACTCTCGTCAGGGGCGACTGTCATCAGCGAGGAGATGAAACTTGCCGCTGCGGTTGCGATCGCAAAACTGGTGTCGAAAAAAGAATTGAGTTCGACATATATCATTCCGAAGCCGTTCGACAAAAGAGTCGCAAAGGCGGTAGCTCTTGCCGTAGCGCGTGCATGGAAAGTACGTAAGGCGTAACACCGAAAATGCAGAAAGAAGACTGGCAGCGTATCGCGAAATGGATCGGATGGGTATATCTGCCGATCGTGATCTTGGCTGTGCTGGTCTTTCTGCTCGTCGAGTGGAATGCATACCGACTGAGTCATCGTGACGGGGTCCCTCTGCAATCAGCAGTCGCGAGTACGACAGAATGAACTTGTCGGGTTAGCTGAGAGAGAGGTTGTTGAGCGTGAGATGTTTTCGGGAGCGAACGAAGAAATATCCGACGACGACGAACGTGATAACTGGTGAGACATAGCTCGGAATATGGAGACCGAATACGTCGCAGAGCATGACGATGCCAAGGAAGAAGATCGAGTACATCGCGCCATGTTTGAGGAAGACGTAGCGTTTAATGCGCTCAATATTTGAAATGGTGACCCAGCGGACGATGTACGCGCCGATCCCGTTACCGATCAGGATGAGCGGCACCGAGAGAGTGAATGCGAATGCGCCGAGCACTCCGTCGATAGAGAATGCGGTGTCGATCATCTGCAGATAGACGATCTTCGACATATCTGAGCGATGCTCTTTGCGCAGGGAAAGTTCCGCTTGCTCCGCGTTGGTCTTGAAACCGTGGACGATGAAGAACACCGTCGAGCCGATGACCGCTCCGAACGCCAAAATCGGGTCTATCTTGAGTGCGAACCATACCACCACCGCAAGGATGACCGATACTGCCGCGAAGAACCAGATGCCGTTCTCGAGGAAGAACTTCTCCGCTCGAAGCCCGAGGTGCTTCTGCTCGAGGAAGAGCCAGTGGAGAAAGAGGAAGATCAGGAAGATACTCGCACCGAGAAGAAGGATGGGGGAGGATTTCTCTATCGCCTCGATGACATGTGGCTCACCGGAGAAGGTCGCGGTAAATGCTTCGATGATGCCCAGATTTGGAATGGCAACCCAGACGATGAGGAGGGGAAGCAACCCCCTAACAAGGAAGACGGCATAGAACATACCCCAAGTGAGGAACCATCGGCGTGCTTTCGGTCCGACAGTGCCTAACACTTCGGCGTTGATGACGGCGTTATCGATAGAGTTGATCGTCTCAAACAAGGTGAGACCCACCACCACCAAGATCATTGTTGCGATATCCATGTTCACTATTATAGCTATTTTCAAGCGATTCGAAACTTGCATGACCCTGATATCAAGCGTCTGATGTGACGCTCAAGCGGTATTTGATAAAACAAAAGCCCCCAAGTCACTAGGCCTTTCACTGTAAGTATTCGCAAAAGTCCAAGTGCTCGTGGGCTCGCCTCACGTTGCTACGCAACATGTTCCGGCCGGCTTTTGTTTGACGCGAACAAAGTAGTTTGTTCGCTCGCGAAACGCGCAAAACAAAAGCCCCACCGAGGTGGGGCTGTGCGGAATGAACCGCAAAAAGAACTAGGTCAATGAGTCACTTCTTGGCGCCGGCGGCGGCACCGGTCTGGAGCGTGCCGGTCGCACGAACGGTGTCGGGCACGACACGCGACTTGAGGTAGGAGCCTTGCGGCCCACGGCACATCTTGACCTTGGCGCCGGATGCATCGGTGAATTCCTCCACCTTGCAGGCGACGCGCTCTTGCTCGATGCGCTGGGTCGGTGCTTCCATCTTCCAAGTCATGCCGGCGATGGTGCTCAGGATGCCGCTGACTTCGTCTCGGGTGGGACCCTTCGGAACTTCGACCAACTTGTACGCGCCCGGGAGCTCGCACGGGATGATCTGGACCTTGGTGACGATGCGGGACATCGCGGAGGACGCGCCGCCGCCGGCGTTGCCGCCGCCGTTGGTGCCTGCGACGCCGAGGGACATCGAGCTTGCTGCCGAAACGGTCGGAAGTGCCGTCGTGATGATGGACTGCGAACCGAACCGGCGGATCACCTTTTCACCTGCTTCGGTGAAGGTGCGCTCGATGTACATCAGCTGCTCCTTGGTCGTTTCGTCGAAGACTGGAGCGATCTCCATGTCCTCGCCGAGGTCGATCTTGGTATTGGTGAAAAAGCCGATGTGGGTACCGAGCACTCCCTTCCTGGTGACCGTCATGAGCGGGCCGCACGCGGTGCGCTCGGTCACGATCTGACTGGTGGTCACCACCGATGCGGGTGTCGGCATGAAGAGCGGCAACACCGAGACCTGCTTGTAGTTCGTGGTCGTTGTGGTGTTGGTCGTCGTCGAATTGCCGGCCCCGTTACCCGTCGCGTTTCCGCCTGCTGCATTGCCGCCAGCGGCGTTGCCTCCGGCCGCGTTTCCGCCTGCTGCATTGCCTCCGGCACCGCCGTTGGCGGTCGTTGCGTTGTTCAGGGTGGAAGTGAGTGCTTGACGCTGGTCCTGCGAGAGGCTCGCGATCAGCTTCTGTTGCTGTTCGGTCGAGAGCTTGTTCCAGTTGTCCGAGATGGCCTTGGCATCACCGCCGGTGGCGTTGCCGCCGTTTGCGAGTGCTGCTGCGATCGCCGCCGCGGCCGCCTTGGCTTCCGCTTCGGCTTTTGCTGCCGCGTCGGCGTCCGAGGAGGGGTTCGCATTGACCGTGTCGGTGACGGTGATCGGTTGACCACCGGGAGTCGGCGACGGGCAGACGTACTTGCCGGCCTCGTTCAGGAGCGAGATGCTCCCGTCGGGGCATTTGGGCCACGCGTGCGCGCTGGCAGCGAAGCCGAGGCTGAGGATGGCGAAGGAAATGGCATTGAGCTTCTTCATGTTGTGGTACTCCTTACTTGAGGGTTGTTGATGCGAGAAGGTTGCTGTTGTTGTCGGGAACGGCCCCTTGCAAGAGGAACCGGTTGATGAAGCCCGAGACTTCGGCGTAGGCCGAACGTTCTCGGTCGGTCGTCGGCGGGGGGATCCCGCCTTGGTACTTCGCTTTCCAGATCAGGATCGCGAGAGGTGTGACGTCGTGCTCTCCTCCGACGATGTGTTCCAGTTCCCGTTTGATGGGGAGGATGGTGTCGATGTCGGGTGTTGCGGACCGTACGGACCAGTTGCCGCCCTCGGCGTGATACACGAAGCTGTAGACGAGACCGTGAGCGCGCACAGTATACTCGCGTGCACGTACCTCGCGTTTGTCTCGCCACTTCGCCGTGACCGATTGCCACAGGGCATTGTCCTCGAATTGCATCAGCGCGAACTCTTCGCCCGCGACCACTGAGATGTGCTCGTATTCGTCGTGTACGACCTTGTCCGAGAGCTGGCTCGCGACGTCGGTCGGAAGATCGCTCTTCACGAGGAATGTTTCCAGCGTGCAGTTCGTGCACGGCCGGTCGAGATCAGGGGTCGTTTCGAGAGAAGTCGTCTGCACCACTACTTGGGTGCGGATGATGCGCCTCTTCTTGGCTGGCTTGGTCGGGATCGGCGGCAGTGCCTTTGTGGCGCTGCTCTCTTGTACCGTGACCGGTCGCTTCGCCGAGTCGGCGATGTCCTTCTGGACGATCGCGATCGCTTCTGCGAGGGTTGCCTTGCCTTTTTCTGCTGCGACAACCTTTGGAGCAGTAGCGAGCGTTTCCGTGACGTTCACTCGCACATCCGCTTGGGGCGGAGGGAGGGGGACGTTGTAGGTCTCGCCGATGTACATCCAATAGAGCGGAGCCTTGATCTTCCTCTTGTTGGCGTTGATGATCTGGGCGGGGGTCGTGCCGGTCGCTTTCGCAACCCGCTCGACACTGTCGCCGCGTATCGCGGTGTGCGTTTCTGCGTGTGCAGCCATGCCGAAAAGGCAGAGCGCAAGCGCAAGAAGAGCACGGATGATGATGGTCATCGCTCGATTCTCCTTTGTGACTCAAATGACAAGGTGCAAAACATAAAAGCATAAGGCTGTGAGCCCCATGCTTCGTGTGATTTCAATCTATATAGAATCTACTCTATTTTACCGATACTGTCAAATTAAACACGTGAAGAATCATTCATTTAAGCCATTTTGGCTGGATGTAGAGGTTTCTATGGGGGTTGCCTCCACGATATTGGTCGTGGCTTCCTCCATCGCCTTCACCACCCGCTGTGAGAGCAGGTCAGTGAGATCAGGAAGTGGGATGGGGATGTGAATGGTCCCACGAGCATATGGGGCGACCTGATACGGTGAGAATACCACCAAAAGCCCTTGCTTTGTGAGGCCAACTGTCGAGAAATTCTCGGTTGTCGGCTCCGTCCCAGGGAGTGCTTGCGAGTCGTAGAGTTCCTGCGGCTGGTCGGAAAGGACAGCTCTCAGTTTCTCTCTGGTGTATGAAGAAAGGAACGACAATGCGAGCGTCGACGAAGCGAACAAGTCCCGAGTCTGCAGCAAAAGGTGCTTCTCCATGTCGTAGTTGAGGATCCTTGTCTGGCTGTTCGGGTGGGCGGCGCCTGCAGTGTATGATGATTCGTCAAAGCGGATAGAGATGATGGTCGGGGAGAGGAGAAGTGCACTCCAGCGTACAGAGAGGTCACTCACGAACTCCTTGGGGACATTCGGTGAATACATCTCATCGATATCGCGCACGAACGATTCGATCGTGTCACTTGCGAACGAGCGGATGACCGCGTTCGCATCTTTTGCGAACTCTGGATGTTGCGCAAGGGCGACGACAGGGAAGTGCACCTCCACGTCATAGCGCTTCGCTTGATCACTCATGACGACCTTGCTGTCGGTGAGCGAAGGAACTTCGACGGGAACGGTCTGTGCTGTCGCACTCTCATCCTCGCGCGAACTGGCGACCGGACGAATGTCGTTCGCACGCATTTTGACCCAGACCAGCGCACCGAGCAAAGCGCAGACGATGATGACAATGAAGAGGAGGAAATATTTGTTCTCTTTTTCCATTCACTTCATAGTAGCACTCATTGCGAATTGCGCATGTGTACAGTCGGTCCTTTTGTAGAGCCGTCTTTTGTCTAGGTGAGCGATCACTTCTTCGCAGTCTTGTCGAAATGCTCACGTGAACGAACGACCTCGGGGAAGTGATTCTCTGCCCAGAGTGAGAGTGTGCCCAAGACACCGATCAGCGAGCGACCGAGCGGGGAAAGCGCGTATTCGACATGGGGAGGCACGACAGGGAAGACGGTGCGGGTGATGATACCGCTCCGTTCGAGCTTGCGCAGTCCCTGTGTGAGGACCTTCTGTGAGATGTCACCGAGCGCGCGGGCGAGCTCGTTGTGCCGCATGGTCTTCTTGTCGAGGGTGTGAATGATGAGTACCGTCCATTTGTCGGCGATCAACTCAAGAACGCCGCGTGACGGACAGGTCGTGCGCGAGATGTCCCCTTTTTTCTTGCTTGGGTGCTTTATAGGTTCCATTTGGGAAGTATAGCACAAAATGGTATATACTTGCAAGTTGGAACACATGAAAGGTATACTGGGCCACTAGCAACCATAACTTTCACTCCTTATGAATGAAACAATCATCAATGCGCTCTCATGGCGCTACGCCGTCCAATCGTTTGACACTTCGAAGAAGGTCAGCGAGGCAGACCTCCGCACTATCCTTGAGAGCGGACGCCTCTCGGCAAGTTCGTTCGGACTCGAACCGTGGAAGTTCATCGTGGTCGAGAACTCTGAACTCCGTACCAAACTTGCCGCAGCAGGGTATGGACAGGCGAAGATCACCGAGGCTTCGCACCTCATCGTCATTGCGCGCCGCACAGACACTCGTGAGAACATTGTCGCGGAACGTATCGCACGCACCGCAACGATCCAGGGAGTAACTGAATCGGCACTCGACGGCTTCAAGCAGATGCTCGATGGCACTGTTGCCGGACGTGACGACGCCGCACTCGACACTTGGAACCGCTCACAGACCTACATCGCGCTCGGCTCGATGATGGAAGCTGCGTCACTCCTCAAGATCGACAATGCGGCGATGGAGGGATTCGACCCAAAGGGAGTCGATGAAGTGCTTGGACTTTCAGCAAAACACCTCACCGCGACCACCATGCTTGCGCTCGGGTATCGTAGCGAGAAGGATGAAGCGGCAAGGCGCCCGAAGGTACGCCGCGATTTTGATGAAGTAATTGAATTCATCAAGTAAGTTCGCGGAAGTTCGAAACTCTTTGATACGAAAACGACATCCAATGGATGTCGTTTTCGTATCATATAGAAAAAAGCAGCACCCAAAGGTGCTGCATGAATTGTTGCTCAGATGACGAAGATGTCGACCTTGCCGAGGCCGTCGATGTCGAGCGCGTTCGCGACCCCCTTGGAGAGGTCGATGATGCGTTTCCCCACATACGGTCCTCGGTCGGTGACCGTGGCGACCACTACCCGCTCGTTGGCGGGGTTTCGGATACAGACACGGGTGCCCAGGGGAAGATGCTTGTGTGCGACGGTCGCGGCATACATATCGTACGGCTTCTGGTTCGCCATCGGTCTGCCGTGGAAACCGGGGCCGTACCACGACGCGGTGCCGCTTTGGAACGGTTTTTCGGTGAAGTCGCAGGGTGATGCATCCGACTCCTCTCCACCGGCGATGAACCAGCGAACGTGGGCAAAGCCGCCCCTCCGCACCAGGCGAGGGGAGGGACGTGTTTCGGGGAGCGATACGGGGGCCGCTTGGATGTACTCATTTCCACCTTCACGTGCGGCACGGGCCGCTGAAGACAGTGACAAATAATCCAACGCGAGCAAACAGATAATGATGATGATACGAACGGACACGAGAGAATCTCCTTGTGAAATGAACTAGCCTGTGTCGAGTCTAGCAAATCATACTTAGCATGTCAAGTATTAGCATACGAACCTTTCGGTGGGGACCTCCCTGAGACACCACTCCTTGCAGGAGGTGAGGGGCTTGGGTAAAATATCCGTACAATCATGCAATAAGCGTGGTCGCCTATTTTTTCATAATTCCGATATGATCGAACTGCGCAAAGAAACGAACGCAAAATATAAAGTCCGCGTCGGACGCTCGAAGACCGGACTCGGGCTCTATGCGATGGAGCCAATTCCGAAGGGGAAGAAGATTCTCGAATACATCGGCAAGGTGATGACCGATGAGTCTGACGATGACAAGACCAGTCTCTATATCTTCAATATCAACAAGAAGGTCGATATCGACGGAGCCCCACGCTGGAATACGGCCCGCTACATCAACCATTCCTGCCGCCCGAATGCCGAGAGCGATACCTACAAGGATCATGTCTGGATCAAATCGACGAGGAACATCATGCTCGGCGAAGAGATCACCTATGACTACGGTAAAGAGTACTGGAACGAGTACATCAAGCCGAAAGGATGTCGCTGCGACAAATGTGTCGAGAAGCGCGAAGGTCTCGCACCGGGGACACTCAAACGCGGGAGAGCAGCCGCCGCGAAGAAGAAGTAGTCCGATTCATTGACGCGAGGGGAGTGTGTCTATAGTATTGGCGCAGACACCATCGAAAGGCGATCCATGAACGACAAGGCGTTGTTCGAACTGTTCAAGCGAGTCCATCGTGAAGAAGGAACCTGTGAAGAATTCCTCATCTGTGAGCGTTGGAGACTCATGCAGCCGCTCCGCGGCATGAATGACAAGAAAAAGGATGAACTCGAAGCGATTGTGCGCGAGTATGTTCGAAGTTTGAAATGACCGCCACCCCTCTTCTAGGGTTGTGGCGGTTTTTCACTTCTGGTGGATACTTTGCAATTTCGGGGTTTTTTGCTAGCATAGTCAAACATTCCGGCAAGGAGACTTCAAGCCTCAGTGTCTGAAAGTTGTTAATCATCCACATATTCCGGTGTAGCTCAGTGGTAGAGCAGTGCGCTGTTAACGCATTGGTCGCAGGTTCGAATCCTGCCGCCGGAGCCAACAAAAGAAAACATCCCTTTCGGGGGATGTTTTCTTTTGTTTTGGTCTCCGCGCGGAGCGAGGTGTCTGCACACCTCGCGTCAGGATTCGAAAAGCTTTGCGATATTTATGAGGAGCCCAGCTCTGAGTAAATCGCAAAGGTGTACTGAAGCTGTAAGCTTCGAAACTCCTGCCGCCCAATTTGAATGTTGTCTTTTGTTCGGTTTGTGATACTACTCAATGAGACAATCATCAAGGAGTTCTTCATGCCCGCTGTCATCGAGAAGCCCGAAGCGTCTGCCGATCAAGCGACGCAAAAACACTTTTTCCGGATCTTCCTGGAATTCAGGAAACCTGACGGTTCTGCCTCGCTTTTCTACGGAGACGGCACGAGCGGCTGCGGCGTGTACGCGGCCTTGGCCAAGATCTTCGATCGGAGTCCCAAGGAGATCTACGACACCCTGTGTGACTTGGCTTACGAGAAGGGTAACGGCTTCATGCAGGAGTACCTTTCGCTCGAAGATGCCTCCGCTGCACTGACGAAGGCGATCTTGTTTTCAGATACCGTCGATTGCGTGTGCTTTCTCAAGCAGGAAGCCCGCTTCTACATCGATTAAGACAAGAAGTAGCCTGAGTCACCCGTAGTCCTCTCCGTTCGATTTCCACCTTTGCCCCACCACGCAATCCCTGCCGCGGTGGGGTTTTGCTTTTTTGTGTATGATTCGCATCTACTCCACCACAGGTATGGTGAACGAGAATTTCGATCCTTTTCCGAGGGTACTTTCGATCGACATCTCTCCGCCGTGATCTTTAATGATCTCGCTTGAGATGTGGAGGCCAAGTCCCAGCCCCGCGATGCCGCTGGTGTGTTCGTCTGAGACCCTAAAGAACCTCTCGCGGACGCTCCCGAGCTTCTCTTTCGGTATCCCGATGCCGAAATCCTGTACGCCAACAATGGTCATGTTCGGGTCTTCCTTGATCGAGATGATGATCTTGTCGCTCTTGGGTGAATATTTGACTGCGTTAGTGAGGAGGTTGATTAGTACCTGTTCGATCCTGCCTTTGTCCGCATTCACGGCGCGTTTCGCTGCGCCTTCCTTCGTGATGGTATGCGTCTTGTTGATATGAGTGAACATTTCCATCACTTCATCGATCGCTAGGTTGAGGTCGAATTCCGATCGTTTCAGTTCAAGTTTGCCGGTCTGGAGGCGATAAAGGTCGGTGAATGAGTCGATGAGCTCAGTGAGGCGGTCTACTTGTTTCTCGAGCACGGTCAGTGTCGTGAGCTTTTTGTCATGATTCTCTTCTCTCGCTTCGAGCTGCATGGTCTGCGCAAGTGCTTTGATGGTGCCGAGCGGTGTTCGCAGCTCGTGCGAGGCGACTCCGATGAAATCATCCTTGAGCGTCTCCGCCGCTTTGCGCTCGGTGATATCCTCGATAGCGAGCAGGATGAGTTCGGTTTTGTACTTCTCGAGTACAATGCGGCGCGCATTGAGGAGCATGGTCTTCTCCCCGACGTCTTCGAAGATATGAGTGATCTCGAAATCGTGGAACTGGGTGTCTCGGGGAAGGATATCAAGCAGGAGTTCTTTGAGCTTCGGTATGTCCCACTGACCGTTGCCAAGGTCGAAGATCTTCTTCTCATAGGTTTCCTCCTTGGTCACTTTGAATGTGTCAAAGAACGCTTTGTTCGCAGTCCGGATGGCGAGATTCTCTCCGAGGATGATGAGTGGCTCGCGCACGGTCTCGACGATTGCATCAGCATACGCGTAGATAACTACGAGGTCTTCGACGGTGAGGGTCGCAATGTCTTTCATCAGCTCCGCTGCAGAGGGTGCCCCAAGGACCGCTGCGGGGAGACCTGCCGCGGGAATCGGCTTTTTTTTAGAATCGGCCATATGAAGTACTCACAGTAACACTGTATGCATGAGCGGGAGATGAGGCTGGGCATCAAAGTGTATGGCGCAAGGTACACCTACAGTTTTTTATACAGCTGATTGAAAATGACCGATTGGAACTGTGCGAGGGCAGCATCGCGGATGATGAATGCTTCTTCGGAGCTCAAGTTGATGAAGGCAAGATAATCAGCGTAGACGAGTTGAATAATGTTTTGATCGAATACACCGCTCTCTCCGGGGATATATTTGATGAAACGCTCGAGCCTCGAGCGTTTTTGCTTTCCTGAAACTGGGTTGCTGATCACCAGACGCTCGAGCTTCTTTTTGTCGCGTAGAGTGCGATAGGTAGGGGAGAGGTAACGATTTACCTTTGCGAGATCACGTTCTGAGGTGTAGCGGTAGAACGTGCCACCCTTTGGAGTTTTTGCAATCGCATCATCAAATACCGTACGGATACCAAGGGGTCCTGAGTAGTAACGAATGTGTGCGGGAAGCAGTTTCTCAGCCTTGGCTTTGAGTTTCTCGACTTCATGCTCGGCATCTTTTGTGGCAACAGCGAATGCGCGAGTGATGCACTCGGGGTCTTCTGCAAGATATACCTTACGCTTCCCGCGGGCTTCGCTGCGGATGAACTTTTGAGCGATAAGATTTTTCAGGTTGCGGTATATCTCAGGTCGACCAATTCCGGATATTGCTGCGATTTCAGTCACTAGCAGTGGTTCTCGTCTTGAGAGAAGAGCGGCATAGATATTGTGTGCATTCTTCCCAAAACCCAGTCGTCGCATGATCTCACGATATTCCATTTTTAAAAGTGTACCATAGTTGATTCACTTTTTACTATTTTTCTGCACCCATACGCGTATCGCATTACGATAGGGGAGGTTCGTTCCTTTCAACTCACGGAGGTGATTATGGCCAGCAACGTGAAACCGATCAATCCCAACGATGATCTGATCAAGCTGAAGTTCGCGCTGATTCCCGACGCAGTGTTTGAAGTCTTGAACATGCTGATTGCAAAGAAGTGGGATGGGCACTCAGCGTATGTGCTCCAAAAGGAGGTCGTGGCGGCCTTGAAAGAAAAAGGATTCGCTGAATCCGAGATTTACGACGGCCATTGGCTTGATTTCGAAGACAGTTACCGGGCAGAGGGCTGGAAAGTTGTGTACGACCGGCCCGGGTACAATGAGAGCTATGATGCGTCTTTCAAGTTCAGTAAATGAATTTCTCGCCCCGCTTTTTGCGGGGCTTTTATTTCTTCTATCTATCCTCGCCATAAAGCGTATGCTGAGTCGATGAATACAACCACTAGCATGCCCGCGCATCGGAAGATCTCGCTCGCTGCGGGGCTCCTCTACTTACTCACCTTCGTTTCGATCCCGACGCTTTCGATCTATGGGCCGGTCAAGAGCGCAGGGTACATTCTCGGGGCGGGTCCTGATACCGGCGCCATCGTCGGAGGTCTGCTCGAGATCACCGTCGCGCTCGCCGGGATCGCAACTGCCGTCGTACTCTATCCGATTCTCAAGAAGCAGAGCGAATCCCTTGCACTCGGACTCGTCGCATCCCGCGTGCTCGAAGCGAGCACGATGTTCGTTGGAGTCGCGTTCATCATCACCATCGTTTCACTGCGGCAGGATGGGAGCGGGGAAGCGGCACTGCCAGTCAGTCACGCGCTCTCGACGCTGTATGATCGCATCTTCCTCCTCGGACAAAGTTTCCTTCCGGCGGTCAATGACCTTCTGCTCGGATTCTTATTGTATAAGTCTCGGTTGGTGCCACGAGGACTTTCACTGATCGGGATCGTCGGCGGACCACTCCTCATCATCGGCTATCTTGCTGTGCTATTTGGTCTGGTCGGGCAACATGAACCACTCGCGGGGATGTCTGCGATCGGTGTCGCGCTGTTCGAGTTCTCGCTCGGACTCTGGCTTGTATTCAAAGGATTCAGCACGTCGGCGGTCGTGGAGCTCGATGCGCGCTCCACTTCCTCGAAGTAACTTCGGCTGATACGATGGAAGGATAACCACATCCGACTATGTCAAACAAAACTCCGAATAAGACCGTCGCAACCAAGATCAGTGCCGCGAGCTTCCTCAAGAGTGAAGAGTTCTCGCCAGAGGAAAAGAAAGCAGCGAAGACACTGATCGCGCTGTTCGAAAAAGTGAGCAAGAAGAAGTGCGTCATGTGGGGAAAGATCTTCGGTTTCGGGACTTATCACTATGTGATCAAGAGTCGCGAGGCAGACTGGATGGCGACGGGGTTCGCACTGAGAAAGAATGCGATCACCATCTACTTGATGACTGGCACGAAACAGTACCCGCAGCTCCTTGCGCAGCTCGGGAAACACAAGCTCTCGGGTGGCTCATGTATCTATGTGAAGAAGCTCGAAGACATCGACCTCTCGGTGCTCGAGAAGCTGATCAGGGTGGCGCTCCTCGACCTCTCGAAGAAGTGGAAAGTGTCTTGAGTCGGGGAAGTTGCTGTATTTTTAAAAACAGACCCCATTGCGGGGTCTGTTTTTCGATTCAAATCACTCGAGACACTACTGCTCCATCCTTGCCTTGAGTACCTGGATCATGCCTTCGAGGCGATTCGCCTCGGCGGTGTTGCCGTCGAGCGTCGCACTGATCTTCTGACTGAGGAGAAGTGACATCATCTTCGCGTTCTTCTCGGCACGGGTCGGCTCGGCGGGCGCTTCTTCAGTGTCGGCGCTCTCCGCGTCATTCACCGTATGGAGCGGTTCGCCTTCGAGGCGACGTGCCAGCTCTTCGCGCGACTCCAGTCCAAGTTCGCGTCCACCGAGAAGATAATCGGCAGTATCGAGTTGCGATTCTGACAACTGGTTCGCGCCGCCGTAGATAAGATCATCCTCGTTCCTTTCTCCCGCTTTACCTTCTCTTCCCATGGTGATGTATGACTTAGACCCTTGTGTAATGACTTCATGGTACAAGGCGAAGCGCAAAAAAGGAAGAACTCCGGAATAAGGGCCCCTCGCTATGCTCGACCTTGCCTTTTGAACAGCCGCATCAGGTAGATGAGGATGCAGGCGCCGAGGAGTGCGACCAGGAAACTGTAGAGGTTGAATCCGCCGACACCGCCTTCGCCGAGGAGACTCATGACCATACCGCCGATCACCGCACCGATGATCCCGACCACGACATCCCACACCAATCCTCCACCCGTGCCCATCAGGAATGACGCGACCCAACCGACCAGTGCACCGAACACGATCCAAATGATGATTCCCATATTATTCTTTTTCTTGAGCATTTAATTTCGATGCGGCCTCCGGAGTCGATACGGTCCTTCCCATGAGGAACAGATTGACGATTCCCACCACGACCACGTAATACACCAACATCGCGAGCAGCGTCGTCCATTCGAAGATGCTGCCTGATACCTGAGAAACTTTGAAGACTGACAAGAACGGCGAAGCGAATACGTAGGTCGCCGAATAAATGAAATGACTGAACCCTGCATCCGGATTCGCGCCGAGGAGTTTGAGAAAGAAACGGAATACGAGCAGTATCTCGATGACTCCGAAGATGTACCAGACGATCTGGGTACCCCTATAGAGCGGCTTGGTACTCGGTGAATTGAATGAATCCATATGAACTGAAATTAGTCTTCAGCATAGCGCTTTCGGGTGAGGAAGCGATGAAGCGGCGGAGACACCCCGAACTTCATCTTGCGTTCATGAGGAATAGGTATACTGTGAGCCTAATGAATAAACACCAGCCGGTCTCTAATGACCCGCTTGGTGACGCAGAAGATGGCCATATTCTCACGCAGGCGATTATTGACACCATTCATGAGCCACTGATCGTTCTTGATGAAGACTTGCGCATCATCGTCGCGAGTAACTCTTTCTATAGGAAATTCGATATCAGCGAAGCAGAGACGAAAGAAAAACTCATCTACGAACTCGGTAACGGCGAGTGGGACATCCCGGAACTCCGTAAACTACTCAAAGAAGTGTTGTCAGATGATACGGTCGTCAAAGAATATGAGGTAGAACGGGACTTCCCATTCCTCGGGCTACGGACACTCAATGTGAATGCACGTGAGATACGTTACGAGAACGGGCGGAAGAAAATGCTCGTCTCTATCTTCGATATCACCGAGCAACGTGCGCTTGAACACGAGAAGGAAAAATTGATGACCCAGAAAGACCTGCTCCTCAAGGAGATGCGTCACCGTATCGCGAACAGCCTGCAGCTCATCGCGAGCATCCTGCTCCTGAAGGCACAGTCAGTTGACTCGAAAGAAAGCCGTGCTCACCTCGAGGATGCACATGAGCGCATCCTTTCCATCGCAACGGTCCAGCAACAGCTTGACCCAGTTTCGAGTGGCGAAGAAACATCAGTGGCTGAATATCTGACCGGCCTGTGTCGCTCACTCGCGCGCTCGATGATCGGAGGCCGAAAACCGATCACTATCACGGTCGAGGCAGGGCACGGAAAAGTATCCTCCGATACTGCAGTGAGTTTCGGACTCATTACCACCGAGCTTGTCATCAACGCGATCAAGCACGCGTTCCCAAATGGGCAGAAAGGGATCATCATCGTGAGCTACAGTGCGAAGGGGAGCGGGTGGACACTCTGTGTCTCCGATGACGGGATCGGACAATCTGAGAAAAAGAAGCATACACACGTCGGACTTGGTACCAGTATCATCGGTGCACTTGCGAATCAACTGCATGCCATCATTCGCACCACGAGTACTCCGCATGGGACGAAGGTGTCGATCATTCACGCGAATCTTTGAGTATGAGGCACTATGCTCACCGTATCGTCACAGGCGAGAGTTCATCGTTCGCTCATACTTATGTGCAATAATCCATCTTCATGAAAAAAATCGTCCATGTCGCCACTCCGGAAATGCTAAGTGCGTCCCTCGTTTCATTGGGGATGCCGGTATTGATCTATGATAAAGAATTCAAGATATTCTATTCCAATATCGTCGACCAGCAGCTTGCCTCCGAACTCGATATTGTGAAGGAGATACGAAGTACGACCTCGGTCGACACAGCACGAGACTCCCTGCTTGCTTCGCTCGCACATGAGCTACGTAACCCGCTCGCGCCAATACGCAATACCATCGAGCTCTTGCGGATAAAGAATCATGATGATGCACTCATGGAATATATCGATGTGATCGATCACCAATTCGAATACATGTCGGAGCTCATCACTCAACTCTTGGATTCGACTCGATTCGTGCACGGCAAGATTGAGCTCTCACTCGAAGCGGTCGATATTGGCGCAGTGATCGAACGGGTAGTACATGCTACTCGAGCACTCGTCGATAAGGTAGGTATCACGCTCACCCTCGATCTCTCATCCGAAAAGGCGGTCGTGCTTGCTGACCGCATCCGCATCGAACAGGTCATCGCAAATCTGCTCCATAATGCGGTAAAATTCACCCCGAAGGGGGGAAGTATCCATATCAAAGTAGTGAATGACGGGCGGCATGTCGCTGTTTCGGTCAAAGACAACGGTGCAGGTATCACCGAAGAAGAGATGGGGAGTATCTTCTTGCCGTTCTATCAGAGCGCGCGCATGAGGACAGAGAATAAAGGCCTTGGAGTCGGGCTCGATCTGGTAAACAAGATCCTTAACCTCCACAATGGCAAGATCACCGTCAAAAGCGGAGGACTCAATCAGGGGAGCGAGTTCACCGTTGTTCTGCCACTTCTTTCTGAAAGTAAGTGGGAATCGAGCAACACGGTATCGTCATCTGAACTACAGACGCAGACGAAGAAGATCCTTGTCGTCGATGATAACGAAGCAGCAGCGGACACCATGGTGCAGCTCCTTTCTGCGCTCGGTTTCGATGCAAAAGCCATCTATCATCCAAAGGAAGTCACCGATTATCTCAGTGATCACGAGGTCGATGTCGCTTTTTTCGATATCGGGATGCCAGAAATGGACGGGTATCAACTCGTGAGACAGGTTCGCGAGAAGTGGGATACGCTCCCGATCATCGCACTCTCTGGGTATGGACAAGAAGACGACAAGCGTAAGGCAAAAGAAGCAGGCTTCACTTCGCACCTCACAAAGCCGGCTGGAATGAACGACCTACGCGCCGCACTCGCAAGTTGATCAGAGAAACGAACACCCGATAGTCAACACTGTCGGGTGTTCGTTCATATATATGCGCACAACGTCATTCCTCCTCATCTCACCCTCATGGGGGTAGTGCTACGCTGTATGTGAGTAACTGAGTTCACACAAGCTTGATGCGATCTATCTTCGAGGAACCCAGGAACCCAGGTCGATTATTTACATACATGAGGGCAACCTCATGTGACAGATTTAAAAAACTCAAACAAAAAATTTATGAAATTCTCTCAGACAAACAATATGACAAAGCGTATTGGGACGACTATTCTCACTGGCGCAACCATCATGGCAACATTTTTCGGTCTTCCGTTACTCGCTCAGGCGGCAACCTATACCCGGCAGCTCGATCTCGGCATGTCCGGCGCCGATGTGACCGCACTCCAGCAATTTCTCGCATCAGACTCGACCACGTATCCGGAAGGAGTGGTGACTGGGTACTACGGCAGTTTGACCGCAGCAGCAGTCGGGCGTTATCAGGCAAAGAACGGTCTTGCCTCGGTCGGACGCGTCGGGCCCGCTACGCTCGCGTTACTCAATGGTGGTAGCACCGTTATCGGTGATGTGAGCCTCGGCTATGGCGATGTCAGTGCGCCGATACTTCAACCCGAATCGGTTATCACTGCAAGGACTTCGGTGACGATGAATTGGTACACCAATGAGCCTGCAACGGCACGCGTCCTGTATGGGACATACTGGCCGTTCCTCTTCACGAATGCGCCTTCAGTTGCAGGGATCGGTGGTGCAAGTACATATCAAACAGTGACGATCAACGATCTCGCTCCGAACTCGACATACTACTATGTCCTCCAGTCTACCGATGCGTCGGGGAATGTGAACCAGACAGTAGGAAAGCCGTTCTCGACGACGAACTAGTTCGAAGCAAGGCAGTAAGCTTTGCAACATGATGACATGCGGAAGTGATTCCGCATGTCATCTGATTCTCAGGATTATAAAATAGCGGAACAAAATATGACTGATCAAAAAAATGATACTAATACGAATACCAATACGCATGCCGCCAGCGAATCCCATCAGAAGCAAAAAGACGACGAGCACAAGAAGCACGGAGATCAGCATCGTGACCCGAAAGAAGGTGGAGAAAACGATCCGGATGACAAGACCGATACTGATGACTTCCCAGGAATGAAGACCGAAAAGAATATCACAAAAGTACCCGCGGAATAAATTACACCCGAATGTTCGTATTTACTCACATTAGTCCTTTAATATCATTGCCTATGTTCTTCACGAAAAAAACAGAAAAACGCATCGCGAAAGCGACACTCGCGCTGTATGCGCTTTCGACCATCGGCGTGTTCGGCCTTGGCGGTGCGACAGCAAGTGCTGCCGAAGCACCGGTATGTACCACCATCGACCTCGGTAGTAGTATCGCGACCAAGTCAGCGGGGTATACCGAGACGAACCCGAGCGCGTCACCGCTCTCGGCCGCACTCTATGCACATCCGTTCGCCGCATCATTTGTCACCGCGTCCACGGTCCCGCCTTGGGTCAACCCAGCGACTGATGCGAATTTCGTCGGTTCTGCCGCTCAGTGGATCTCGACCGATGCATCTTGGCCGGGTGGAATAGGGAACACTGAGGGGTCGTCCACACTCAACCAGTGGAGACTCTATCAGGATGAGTTCACCGTACCCGCGAATGCGACCGGAACCACGCTCAACGTGTGGTATACGGGAGACGATGCGACCGCGCTCTATCATAACGGCACATTCGCCGATATGACTGGAGTCGATGACGATGTGTTCGGAACAGTGCCGACAACGACACCCGGACACTTCACGTCGGTGTTCCACAAGGTGCTCACGCCGGGAGTCGGGACCAACACCGTCAGCTTCGTCGTGCGCAACTGGGGAACCGACGGAACTTCGAATCCGACCGGCCTCCTCTATCGTGCTGTTGTACAGTACTGTGTACCCGCACCGGTCACTGATGTGACGGTACTGATCGCAAAGTATGTGAACGGAGTCCCTGCGACCGCGACATCGACGAACGGAGCAGCATTTCCGATGACCGCTACTTGGAATGCGACCAATATCGGTACCGGAACAGGACAGTTCATGCTCGAATCAAGTACCAGCTCGACTCCGTACCAGGCTATCTCACCTCCGATGACGATGGGGGCGAATTTCGCGACCAATGAGATTCTCGGCGGCGGAGTTGTTGCCGCAAGTTGTGCGACCGGAACACCGTTCGCCCTCACCGGATATACCGTGGGTGAATCAGAGAGCGCGGCTGCTCTCGCGACCCCGACAACAACACCGCCGAATCTCCAGAACATCACCTCGAACAAGTTCGTGATCGTTTGGAATTCGACCTGTGCGCTCGCCACGACGACTCCCGTCACGACTGGATCCCTGGTCGTCTCGAAGAAAGTGGTCGGAGGCACTGCAACATCAAGTGACTTCATGATCCACGTCATGCATGACGGAATGGAGATCGTCGGAAGTCCCGCGACCGCCACGCTGAGCGGTAAGACTTACGCCGGACTTGCAAGCAGTACCTATGCAGTCAGTGAGAGCGGTCCGACCGCGAACTACGTGTCGGTCTTCTCCGGAGACTGTAATGCGGTAGGGGTTGTGATGGTAACAGGAAGTACGACCAAGAATTGTATGATCACGAATACCTTCGTTCCGACAACGACACCTACCACACTCAAGGTGCATATCTTGAAGTATTTGAACGGTAGCGTCGCTTCTGCGAGCACGTCAGCCGGCTACTTGTTCCCGATGAGTGCGACCTGGAAGAGTGCGAATCTTAGTGGGGGTGCAACAAGCACCGGCACATATGTGCTCGGCACTAGTATCGGTGGTGCGGTGAACATGTACGGCGCTGATACTGCTGCGATGCAGTCACCGGCCTACTACACCACCAGTGAGGTGACCGGTGCCGGAAGCGGTGCAGTCCTTCCTGTCGGTGCCGTTTGTGCGACGACCAGCTACCGTCTCGTCGGGTATCGCTCAAGTGATATCAGTTTCGCAGATGCGGCAACTCAGTCGATGTCGACCAGTGCGCCGATCTTCGCGAACCTCACTGCGGATAAGTATCTGATCGTCATGAATGAGACCTGTACCCCAGGTGTCGTTCCTCCGGTGACCATTTCTCCGAAAGCGGAGAAGGAGAAGATCCTCGCTGAGCTCGTCGCACTCAAGGCTTCGCTCGTGAATGTGAACGCAAAGAATGCGCGTGAGCGAGGTGAGAATGAGAAGAAGAACAATGACAAGAAGATTCTCTCTCGCGTGATCGCGGATCTCCGTACATCACTTCGTGCGAATCTCTGGGTCACCGACACTCGCCTCAATGACCGTAAGGGAGACAAGGTGTTCGATGCCGAACAAGAGGCAGTCATCGATCTCAAGGTGCTCTATAACAGCAAGCGCAGCGCAGTCAGTCAGACTGTTGTGCTCGACCTCATCACCCGTCTTGCTGCTGACGATCGCGCCATTGCCGTAGCGGCGATCGCGGATGCAGTCGCTGCAGGCGGAGTTGCTGCGAACATCGCGAACGCGAATGTCGCACTCGCTTCAGGTGATGCCGCAACGGCACTCGGACACTATGTCACCGCCATCGGTTACTACCAGGATGCTTGGGGATTTGCGGTGACATCCTTCTAGTTCACGGGGCAATTTAGATTAGTCGATAATACAAAACCGCCACTTTCGAGTGGCGGTTTTGTTGTCCACAACATAATTGTGTTGGTTGATATGATATCTTGGAGCAAGAACGATCCACAACTATTTACGGAGAGATATGTATGAGCAAAAAGCTCGGATATAGTGTTTTCGTGTTCGTTGCGCTGCTCTGTCTTCTTTCAGGGACCGCAGCACACAACATCTTCGGTCTTGAGATAGATAAGGATTCACGTGCTTGCTTCGAGATCGGGCAACACGCGATCTGCGTGACTCCACTCAAGCAGTAGATGAGAGCCCCGGCGGGGCTCTTTTTGTTCAGCGGCAGAGAAGTTGACTTTCCATTGGGATGTTGTAGTTTCAGGGACAGAAAAAGGTGAGACCCCTGCCTACTCAGGAGTCGCAAAGCACAAGCGAGGTTCCATGCGTTCAGAACAGCAAGACCGCCTTCATCTCGAGGCGCACAGGATCTTCTCCCGCATCGAAGTCGAGGCTCAGACTTTCGGTGGCATCAGCCAGCGTGCCGCGTTCTTCAAGGACATCGCACTCTCGGTCGTCGTCGCGTCGATGCATGGCGATCCGAACAAGCTTCCGGAGATGTTCAACACCTCGGTATTCCGTTCCTTGGTGCTCGAGCCGGTGCTGCGCTATGCCGAAGGGGACAAGATCCGCCTCGAAGCCCTGATGTTCCGTCTCGGGCAGTTCCTCACGGTGCGCGAGTACACCGAGCGCCAGCTGGCGTACGAAGCGAAGTTCTGCCTTCCGTTCAAGAAGGCCGCGTAGCCCCGCCCCACACGAAGCCCCCACCCCGGGGGCTTTCCTTTTCATCGGGCAGCACTCTGCTACACTGCATTGATTAGGATAATCAACCCTTATGGACGACAAACACGTACTCACTATCGAACGAATCTTGCATGCGCCTCGCGAGAAGGTGTGGCTCGCCTGTACCGACGAGGTAGAGCTCTCGAAGTGGTGGGGGCAGCCGAAAGATGGCGTGATGCCGTTTGCAAAGCTCGACTTCAAGGAGGGTGGGTCGTTCCACTTCATGGTGGAGCTGCCGGGGGATATCGAAATATGGGGGAAGTCTGTATACAAGGAGATCGTCGAGCCTGAGCGAATCGTGTTCGACGAGTATTTCTCGAACGAGCATGGCGACCTTCTCGACGACGAAGAGCTGCCGAAGTCGGAAATCACCCTCACACTTATTGCGGAGGGGAGTGGAACCAAGCTCATCGTGCGCCATGCGGGACTCGGAGTCGCGCCGCATACCATCCTTGAATACAAAGAAGGATGGACAGAATCGCTCGATCGGCTTGCTGCGGCAGCGAGATAAGTAGTATCCTTCATTCTATGAGAAAAATCATCGTTACTGAATTCATTACTCTCGACGGCATCATCGAAGCGCCGCACGAATGGTCGTTCCCATACTGGGATGACGGCATCGCCAAATTCAAACTTGACGAAGTGCTAGAAGCGGAGTCGCTCCTCCTTGGACGTATCACCTATAAGGGATTTGCGGACGCTTGGCCTGAACGCGAGGATGAGACCGGGTTCGCCGACAAGATGAACAGTATGAAGAAGTATGTTGTCTCGACAACGCTCAAACCCGAGTGGAACAATTCGGTCCTGTTCAAAGAACATCCGATCGAAGAGATACGGAAAGTAAAGGCAGAGGAGGGCGGTGACATCTTGGTCGCGGGGAGCGGCGAACTGATCTCATCGCTTATTGAGAATGACCTGATCGACGAATATCGTCTCTTGGTCTATCCGCTCGTACTCGGAACCGGCAAAAAGCTGTTCACCGGCAAGCATCATATCGAGCTCACGCTCACCGAAGAGCGGAAGTTCGAGAAGGGGGTTACTCTTCTCCGCTACGAACCTGTCCGTAGTGCTACTGCAGCATAATCTTCGCACTTCAATTTCGAAGGTCCGGGTAGCTGCGTCTGATTGATGCAGAGCAGGGACGGTTAGGATAAAATAAAGGTACGTAATATTCCCATATGTTCACACTCGCAATTCTCGCAATCGGTGCCGTCATCCTCTTCGCTCTTGCCGCAAAGAGTCCGAGCGATTTCCATATCGAACGGTCGGTCGCAATGGCCGCTACACCTGAGCAGATATTCCCTCTGATCAATGATTTCCATTCATGGGTGAATTGGTCGCCGTACGAAAAGCTCGATCCGAAGATGGAAAAGACCTACAGCGGGAGCGAGGCGGGTCCGGGTGCGGTCTATGAATGGAAGGGGAACGGGAAAGCGGGCGCAGGTCGCATCGAGATCATCAAAGTGTCCGAGCCGTTGCGGGTCACGATGACGCTCGATATGTACAAGCCGATCAGGGGACACAATAAGGTGGTGTTCAGTATCACTCCTTCGGGAGAAGAGTCGGTCGTAACCTGGGCGATGGACGGTACCAACCCCTTCATCGTAAAAGTCGTGAGCCAGTTCGTGAATATGGATAAGATGATCGGGAAGGATTTCGAGGAAGGACTCTTCAATCTGAAAGCGCTGGTCGAGCCTCCTCCTTCCGACGAGGACGAATGAGCTGGAACAGTAACAGCATCTCTTCGCAAGATCGAGATGCTTTTTCTATGCACCGTTCGACTTCAGCCAAGCGAGTGCTTCCTCCCTAGTGTCGAATGTTTTGATGTCAGTGCGTTTTGTGAGATAGCTGATCGTGCGTATCGCCATCTTTGTAAGGAGGTTCCCTCCGACGATCGCTGTTTTCAAGACCGGGTAGTCGCTTCCTTCGGCGAGGTGCCGGATGATCTCGGAAGATTCTTCGTCGAATCCATAGAGTTCGCTGACATCCACGATGCAGTACGCTCTGTCACCGTGTTGTGCGTTCAACTCCGTCGCATGCTCCTTCACTGCCTTCACCCAAGCGATGAGATCATCACGTATCTCGGTTGAGGCAATGTCCCCTGCAACTCGGAGTTCAAGCCCCCCGTCTTCATTCACTGTAATCCCTAATTGTGCTTTTTCATCGAACGCAGTCTCCATCGTGTCTTCATCATAACATGCAAAGTTGTCTCCGCTGAGAGTCAATACTCACTGGTTGCCGCTCTATCATCGCTGCGTAAAAGAAAAGCGCCCCTTCAGAGAAGTGGGCGCTTTCGCATCGTGGTGCCGCGGTTAGGCGGCGCGTGCCGCGATCGCGGCGATCATCTCCGCACCGTCCGGTGTCGGGAGCGCGTAGTTGCCGGTCAACTTGACCCAACCCTTCTTCGCCCAGCTGACGATGATGTCGCGTACTTCCTTCGCGGTGAGGAGCGGGTTCTTGAGGACCCTGCGCACTTCGCGGGTGATGGTGCTGACGCGTTCGCCGATGCCGGTCATGATTGGGGTGGTGGAAAGGTGAAGAGCGATTGCATGGGTGACGCTCATCTTCACGGCGGGTTGTACACTCTGCATTGAAAGAACTCCTGAATCCTCCGAATCGGAGAACCACATAGTAACGGATTTTCCCGGAATGTCCATATATAGAGCAGTGATTCTGTGATGAAACTGTGACATTTGCGTCATTTCCGTCAAGATGTAAGAATCAGTCGATACCGGCGTCATCTGTAGTGTTGGTGTAGTAACATGCAAAATAGCGAAGAAGAATTTCTCAAGCTCTATGACGATGAAGCTGACGCCCTCTACCGCTTCGTGTTTTTGCGCATCAACGATCATGACCGTGCGCTCGATATCGTCCAAGAAACATATCTGCGCGTCTGGCGTGCCCTCTGTGAGGGCGGTGAGATAAAGGTACTACGACCCTTCCTTTTCGCCACTGCCCGCAATCTCCTCATCGATACGTATCGACAGGACGGCCGCAGGCAGACAGACTCCCTTGATCGCTTTTTCGAGGAAGGAGGTGAGCTTGAGGATGATCTCCTCTCGACACCATATGTGCAATTCGATATCGACCGAGCGAAGCAACTACTCGCCGAACTCGATCCGCCTGAATACCGTGAAGTGATACTCCTTCGCTACGTCGAAGAATTGACACCGAAGGAGATTGCCCAGGCGGAGGGAGTGAGCGAGTACGTCGTTTCGGTCAGGATCAATCGTGCGATGAAGAAATTACAAGCCCAGTTCAACACATGAATACATTCGAAGAACAACTGAAACGTGCGATAAAGGAGATCAAGCTTTCCGATCAAGAGCGCAGTGCGCTACGCGAACGGCTGGTCTCCCAGATGGCACAGACCACTCTTCCTGCGGCTTCGCGTCGTATGTATTCACGTACCCTTACACAAACTAGAATCAAAAGAACCATGCCAATTGCACTACTTATCGCACTCCTCATGAGTGGAGGAGTCTCCTATGCCGCCGAAGGGACAGCACCGGGCGACACACTGTATCCGGTCAAAGTCCACGTCAATGAAAACGTTCGCGGAGCACTTGCGCTCAGTGACGCTGCGAAAGCAAAACTTGAGGTCGACCTTGCCGACCGCCGATTAAAAGAAGCGGAGAAACTCGAAAGCGAGCATCGACTCGATGCGACGACGACCGTCATGCTCCGCGTGGAGTTCGAGGAACATCGCTCGCGCGCGGATGAGCACATCCGCAGTGTTGAAGGAAAGAGCAGTGATGATGCCGCGGAGATCTCCCTCGACCTCGATACCCGACTCGACAGCCATCGCAGCACACTTGGACTCCTCGGTATCGACGGAGACGATGATGATGAGGGAGAAGATCGTCACGGCGGTGACAATAACGATGACCGACGTGGAAGAGACGAAGGTCGACAGCTCCGTGCCACCACATCAGTCACCGCGAGTACCTCGCTTCGAGTGCGAAGTGAAGATGACAGCATGCATCGAAGCGGTGATGACAGCGATGAGCGCGAGCAGAGCGCGAGCGCGGTCAGCAGCACCGAAGTGCGTGTCGAGTCCCATTCGCGAGGACGCGACCACGACGAAGATGACGGTGACGACGAGGATGATGACCGTAGAGGAGGACTCATCCCGACGATCGTCGCTCCGGTCCTCACTCCCACCCCCGCTCCGACCGGTGCGAGCACACAGAGCACATTCACGCTTGCGCAGATCGCCACCCATAATACACAGTCGAGTTGCTACAGCGCGATATCCGGAAAGGTATACAACCTGACCTCATTCTTCAGTGGTCATCCTGGAGGTAGCGCGGCGATCCTCTCCTTATGTGGACATGATGGAACAGCGGGATTCATGGCACAGCACGGTGGTGCGTCGCGTCCGCAGAGTGAGCTCGCAGCACTCTATATCGGAACACTCGTTCCATAAAGCGGCATAACAAAACACCCCACACAAGTGGGGTGTTTTGTTATACTGGGGAATATGACACAACGAGAATGCCATCATAAGGATGAGATCAACGAAGTGACCGCGAAAGACATGACTATATGCGAGGACTGTGCGGATACGGGGGATAGCTGGATAGCACTGCGGATGTGTCTCTCGTGCGGACATGTCGGCTGCTGTGACAGCTCGAAGAATCGACACGCGACAAAACACTTCGAAGCGACTGAACATCCGATCATGCGATCGGTCACTCCAGGGCAGGAGTTCATGTGGTGTTATGTTGATCAACTCTATTTGAAATAGAAAGATGAAAGACGTGGCAAAAAAATCATGTTGCACTATTTGGTGCGGATGCCGAAAGAGGGAAGTGCACATCCACCCCTTCTTCTCCTTCTTCATGGATACGGGAGCAATGAAGAAGATCTGCTCGATCTTGCTGATGAGCTCCCTCCCCAATTCCTTATCCTTTCTGTGCGTGCACCGCGTATCCTTGCGAAAGGGAGTTATGCATGGTTCGACATCGACTTCTCTTCGGGGACACCGGTGAATGACAAGGCACAGGCCGAGGAAAGTCGACTGATACTCAAAGAATTCATCGACGGAGTAGCGAAAGAGTTTTCGGTCGACGCAGCAAGGATATATATGCTCGGCTTCAGTCAGGGGGCGATCATGAGCTATAGTATTGCGCTCACCAATCCCGGACTCATCCGTGGTGTCGCCGCACTCTCGGGGAGGATACTGAAGGAGATCCGCTCTGGTGTGACAAGGGAAGGGAATGAGGAGCTGAAGATATTCATCGGACACGGCACAGAGGACACCGTGCTGCGTATCGACTTTGCGCGTGAGGCGAAAACATACCTCGAGTCGATCGGCATCACGCCCGAGTATCACGAGTACGGGGTGGGGCACAGTATATCGAAGGAGGAAATAGCTAAGCTCCGCGAGTGGTTCGAGACGATATGAAAACGCCACCCAGGGGGTGGCGTTCGTGTTTCACATGTCCGCTCAGGCGACGGCAGCGACCCGCGGCGGGACTTCAGGGAAGGCTTCGGGGAGCCTCCGCTTGAGTTCGTCGAGCGTCGGCTGGCGGTAGTGGCAGTGCGGGCACTCCTTGCCCCAGTTCTTGGGAAGCGGCATTGGTTCACCACAGCCGGGATTCCGGCAGACATGGTCAGGGTTGCCGAGCATTTCTTCGATAGCCATCGGTCAGGTTCTCCGTTTCAGTTGCGGCGTACACATGTACGTCTGTAGCGAGGTTACCATGATTCCTTTCTCGTGCAACTCAGCATCACTTCGTGACCGAGAAATTGATCATCATCCCATCGGCGAGGTGCTCGGCGACATGGCAGTGCGCCATCCAATCACCAGGATTTGTGACTTCGAGGAGGATATCAACGGTGTCTCCCGTCTGTACCAAAGTCGTATCCTTCCACACCATGTTGGTGCTGGGGACGCCGTTCGTCGCGAGGACGACGAAACGCTCCCCGTGGAAATGGATCGGATGTTGCATCGGGTGCATCGATTTTCCGTCGTTCACGACGCGGATCTTCACTTTGTCGCCGACTTTGAACTTCCAGTTCACGTCCATGTTGGCGAGCTTGGTCTCTTCGTCAATCATTTGCCACTGTACGGAATTCTGGTCCGACATCGCATTCATCATCGCCATGGTGTCTTCCCACTCGATCTTCGAGGTGCCGCTCCCCATCACCATGCTTCCGTCATTGTGCATCATGCTGCCATCCGGCATGCGGTGCATCCCCATCATTCCGCTCCCGCTTCCGCTCATCATCCCTCCCATACCGGGCATGTCGACGGTGAGGCGGATGGTCTTGTCCGGTGCTTTCGTTTGATATCCGTCGAGAGCCTTGAACTCGGCTCGGGTTGCGGCGTTCACTCGGAGTGTCTCGAACTCTTTTTGATGGGAGACGGTGATCGCGTCGTCCGTCACAGTGAAGCTGCCGAGCGGATGAGTATGAACTGAGGTCTTGTGTTCGATTGGGAATATCCCGCTTTCAGGGAAGAAGACGTCGACGACCGCGCGCTCGGAGGGGCCGAGGATGACGCCGTCCACGAACGTCTCATGTTCGTAGCGGCCGTTGTCGGAGCCGACGAGTTTCATCTTCGCCCCCGGAATGGTGAAGTTGAACGGTGTCGCGTTGGCAACATTGGTGAGGTAAAGTCGCACCACTTCTCCTTTCTTAGCGGTGAGTTTATGGTCGGTCGCTCCTTGTGTGAGCAGCACGTTACCATATCGGCCCATCAATGTGTGGTCCGTGCGTCCTTTGGTGAAGGGGACCGGCTGTCCGTCCGCTCCGATCAAGATGTCACCGAGGGTGATCGGGATCTCGCGGTTGACCGGCGACCAGTATGCCCCGTCCAGAGGTGTGACGACGAAGTTGCCGTACAGACCCATCATCTGTTCGTATGGCTCGTCGAAGTGCGGGTGGTACCAATAGACACCGGCGTCAGGGAACTTGATGGTATATTCGAATGATTCGCCCGGCATTACGAGCGGCTGCGTGACCCCCGGTACTCCGTCGAAAGCATTGTCGAGTCGTACGCCGTGAGAGTGAACGGTCGAGCCGCTGTCGATATCGTTCACGAAACGGATCTTCACTTCCGCGCCTTGGGACACTCTGATAGTCGGACCCGGAATGCTGCCGTTGTATGCGAGCATGCGCACTTCCTCGCCGTTGATCACCTTCTTCACTACGCTGGCGGTGAGTGTGTACTCTTCGCCGTTTTGAAGCAGTACTTCGTTGCTTGGCGCTGCGAGCGGAAGCTGTGCGAGCGGGAGTAGTGCAGAAGACTTATTATTCGTTCCGCTCAGATACCATGCACCGATGACGATAAGCGTGAATGTGATGAGCGCGATCGAGATGTTCCTGTTTCGTGTATGCATGCCGCCATTATAACAGAGCAGAAATGTGGCACATACATGACCATGAATACCGGGAGCGTGGCAAGTCACAGCGAGGTGTGGGCCGTTGTTATTCTTCGTATGCGCAAGCATACATTGGTCTTTCTTATATTTTTCTCGGTCTATCTGTCGCTTCCCGAGATCGCATTTGCGATCACGAGGGAGATCAGATTTCCCGTCGATGGAGTGGCACATTTCAAGGATGATTTCGCCGATCCTCGCGGCGGAGGATCACGGCAGCATCTCGGCATCGACATCATCTCAGAGAAGATGACCCCGGTTGTTTCTGCGGTCGACGGTGTCGTTTCATACATCGTTTCTCCTGAAGCATCGTGGGGTTATTCGCTCTCCATCATCGATGCGGACGGCTACCAATACAAATATCTCCATCTCAACAACGATACTCCTGGCACGGATGACGGCAGGGGAGGCGAAGCGAACGCGTACGCACCCGGTATCGCGCGCGACATTCCCGTGCACAAAGGGGAACTCATCGGTTGGGTGGGTGACAGCGGCAATGCAGAGGCGGTCGGCGCGCATCTCCACTTCGAGATCTGGAGTCCGATGCGGAGCGCAGTGGATCCGTATGAATCCTTAGTGCTTGCTGTAGGAAGCTCAACCCGTATCACGGTCACCGATGCCGGAATGTCGACGAAGAAGCCGGAGGTGATCACCGTCGCGAAGAGCGGTAAAGCGAACTACGTTTTCACGAAGAAGCTCGTGAAGGGGATGAAGAGTGAAGAAGTCCGGCAGCTGCAGCTCAAGCTCCAGTCGCTCGGCTACTTGAAGGGGGTGAAGGCAAGCGGATATTATGGTGCACTCACCAAGACCGCAATTCTTGCACTGCAGAAGAAACACGGGCTCGAACAGACCGGAGCAGTGGGGCCGAAGACGAGAACTGTGCTCAATCGGAGTGCGTGATACGTGGACTTTACATTGTGCATACAGAGAGTAATGTCGATACGGATACCGTCATTCTGTTTTCAAGGAGAACACCATGAATGCGATGCGAGTCGGGCAACCCCCGGACAGTGATGAAAGTGGCGTGCGCGAGACGCGCTGGTACGTGTTCCTCCACGATAGCGGGAGAGCGAACGAGATCGTCGCGAAGGCGCTCAATACCGAAGCGGACAATGCCGAACGGTTCCGGCAGGATGTCACCTGCGGTGATGGACGGGAACGCAATCTGATCTCGGTCAGCTTCGCGGAAGCGCGGATCGCCCGAAATGCCGGCACGGAGAACGATTTCAAAGTCACCGTGTTCGTCGAAGAAGGTGGAGGCGCGCCGCGCGAGTGGAAGGACCCGAGTCGAACACGTCGACGCAAACTGCTCCTCAAGAAAGTCGCTCCCGCCGCAAGATGAAGGCAAGATGGGGATCGCCTCGTGCATGCACGAGGCTTTTTCTTTGTCCGCTGATGTTTGATTGCTACAATACCAAGATGGAAACCATCGTCGCGGTCGCAAAACATCCGCTTGAACAGATCATCCGACTCTTTACGCCTCGGGAGGGAAGTCTCTATTCGCCCGCGGCTGATGTGCTCATGGCGGGGGGAGCATCGATCATCTGTTTTGTGGTGATGTGGTTCTTTGTCGGAGAAGGGACAGATATCAGTACGTGGGCGATTGCAGTCTACTATGCCGCGTTCTTCGTGAACTACCCGCACTTCATGGCGTCGTATCAGCTCATCTATAAGGATGCCCGTCCGAGTTTCACCGACTTCACGCATAATCGCGTATTCGCTTGGAAGCTGTGGTGGGCGGGCTTCATCGTTCCGCTCGTCCTCCTGACGTTCTTCGTCTATGCGCTCTTCATGCACAGTCTCACGTTGATCGGGTATCTGGCGAATGCGATGTTCTTTTTCGTCGGGTGGCACTATATCAAACAGATTTACGGCTGTGTCATCGTGCTCTCTTCGGCAAAGCGGGTGTACTACACCCGACTTGAGCGTTGGAGCATACTTGTCCCGCTCTACTCGCTTTGGGCGATCTCATTCGTGAACGCGAATCTCTACGGCGGTCAGAACAACTATTATCAGATCATCTATAATGCGGCGAAGATACCCGAACTGTATCTGCATGCATCATTCACGCTGCTCGCCCTCTCGACCTTCATCATGGTGGCAATGATGGCGCGTAAGATCATCGCAGGGAAGAGTGTCCCTCCGGTCGCCGCCATGGTCGCACTGCTCTCGATCTACGTGTGGTACATTCCCGCACTCTCGCATCCGTTCTTCCTGTACATCGTACCCTTGTTCCACTCACTGCAATATCTTTTGTTCGTGAATGCATACGAGCGCAACAGTGCTTTCGCACAGATGAGAGTGAAAAAGGAGGTGGAGACCAGGGCGACACTTGGCGCGCTGACACGCATCGGCAGCATGATGTTCCTCGTTGTTCCGGCGATCGTCCTTGTCGTGGCGACGCTGTGGCCGCCGCGCGCCGCTCTCGACTATCTGATGGTCGAGTGGTTCGGTGTGCTCGGAAGCGTGAGCACACTCCTTTGGGCGAAGACCATACTCGTCATCATTGCGGCATCGTTCGCTTTTGTTTACGTGCGAAGGAAGGGACGGGAAAGTGCGAGTTGGAAATATGCCTCATTCTTCTTCACCTCATTCCTACTCGGGATCATGGCATTCGCGGTCCTCCCGACCGTTTTCGACATCCTTGTGCGGAACAACCTCCTTCCAGGAAGCTTGAGCTATGACTACAAGATATTCGGAGTGTCACTCTATCTCTATGCATTCACCATCATCATCAATATCCATCATTATTTCATCGACAATGTGATCTGGAAGTCGAATAATCCCCATATTCGCGCGAACTTATTCGCCCCGAAACAGTAATATGTGCGGGAGTCGCGGAGCCGTGAGATAATGTCCGGATGGACGAAATGCTGATACAAAAGATCGTGGATGAGATCACCGAGCAAGCGAAGACCAGGAAAGTACTCTATCTCGCATCTGGCGGGTCATCCATCCCCGTGTCCGTCGCGGTGCTCAAGTCCTTGTCACCGGAGACGATGCGGAAGCTCACACTGACACTTACCGATGAGCGGTACGGGAACGTGGGACACCCGGACTCGAACTGGCAGCAACTGAAAGATGCAGGACTCGATACGAGCATGTTCTCATGTGTTCCAGTGCTTCCCCCTGGCGAGCTCGAGAAAGAAGAGGTGGCAGAGCATTTTGAGGAGCATCTTTCAGCGCTGTTCAAGACCTCTCCGTACATCATCGCACTTTTCGGAATAGGAGCCGACAGTCATATCGCTGGTATTCTCCCGGACAGTGATGCGGTGAAGGAAGAAAAACATCTTGTCGCGGTCTACGATGCGGGGGCGTTCACGCGTATCACCATCACTCCGCCGGTATTCCACATGATCGACAGCGCCTATGTGTATGCACGTGGCGAGTCGAAGCGTGCCGCTGTAGATGGGATCGGGCAAGAGTTACCGTTTGTTTCGTTCCCTAATCAACTGGTAAAATGGTGCGGACATTACTCGGTTTCTTACAATCAATAAAAACATCATGAGCATGAAGATCGGATTCGTCGGACTCGGAAAGATGGGCACACAAATGGTCAGCAAACTGCTCGCAGCGGGTTTTTCGGTGGTGGTGATCGATAGAGGCAGCGAAGCCGCACAAAAGATGAAGTCGGAAGGCGCACTGCTCGCGACGACCCGTACTGAAATGAAAGATGCACTCGGAGCGAACCCGATCATCTGGCTGATGATCCCTTCCGGTGCGGTCGAAGAAGAGATCACCGAGTGGGCGAATATCCTGCCATCTGGGGCACTCATCATCGACGGGGGGAATTCGGATTGGCGCCTTACGGTCGCACGCGGGAAGCGTCTTGGCGAGAAAGGGATCCATTTTATGGACGTCGGAACGTCGGGCGGGATCCTCGGCTCGGTGAACGGCTTCAGTATGATGATCGGAGGTGACAAGGAACTCTATGCACGTACCATTCCACTCTTTGAGGCACTCGCAGCACCACACGGAGGTCAGGGGTATATGGGAAAGACCGGCAGTGGTCACTATGTGAAGATGATCCACAACGGGATCGAATACGGGATGATGCAGTCATTTGCGGAGGGTTACCACCTCCTCAAGGAGGGTCCGATGACCGATATCCCTCTACCCATGGTCGCTGCAGTATGGCAGAAGGGAAGTATCATCAACTCGACCTTGAACGGTTTGATCCAGGAAGTGATGGATGAGAATGCATCGCTTGAGGGTGTTGATGGGTATGTCGCTGAGTCGGGCGAGGGAAGGTGGACACTTGAGACCGGAGCACAGTCGGGGATACCGCTGCCGGCGCTTGCATCGGCACTCGCGGTCCGCAAAGAGAGCCAAGAAGGGAAAACAAGCTATGCGACCAAACTCCTCGCGGCGATGCGCAACAAGTTCGGCGGGCATGCGATAAACAAGAATTGATCCATGAGCACCACAGAGCAAAACACGACGACATTCCCACCGACCGCACTCGTCATCTTCGGGGCGACTGGAAATCTGTCCGGTAAGAAGATATTCCCGGCACTGTATCGCCTGCTTGAACTCGGTCGCTTACCCGAGAATTTCGTCATTATCGGCGTGGTGCGCAATTCACTACAGAAGACCATTTTTCAAGATCTTGAGATCACACTTCTGCGCCAACGCGGTTCGTGCGACCAGGAACTGCTTTCGAAGCTCCGAGGAATGACCCAGCTGATCCAGATGGACAGCACCGTAGAGGACGACTATCGCGCACTCAAGGCGATGCTTAACGATATAGACACGAAGAGCGGAGTGAAACATAATCGCTTGTTCTACCTTGCTATCCCTCCCTCGATCTTCCGCACCGTACTGGTCTGCCTCGCGGCGGTCGGGCTCAATATGGAAGATGACGGTGTCGCGCACCGTATCCTCGTCGAGAAGCCGTTCGGTACGGATCTCGCGAGTGCACGAGACTTGGTAGCGACGATGAATGCGTACTTCACTGAAGTGCAGACATTCCGTATCGATCACTATCTTGCGAAGGAGACCGCGCAGAACATCTTGACGTTCCGTTTCAATAATCCGCTCATCGACGGCATCTGGGGGAGACATTCGATCGATCATATCCAGATCACCTCGGCGGAGACGAATGATGTCGCTGATCGCGCCGCATTCTATGAAGGCATGGGGGCACTGCGCGATATTGTACAGAGTCACTTGCTTCAGCTTGTCGCGCTCACGATGATGGAAGTGCCGTTCCCGATGACCGCGAAGAATATGCATGCCGAACGGCTTCTCCTTTTGCGATCGATCGCACCCATCAAGCCCGCACACATCGACGAATTGGCGGTGCGCGGACAATATGAAGGATACAAGGAGCATGTCGGGAATCCCGATTCACGGGTCGAGACGTTCGCCGCACTCAAGATCGAAGTTCTCAATAGTCGCTGGGGCGGTGTGCCGGTACTCCTCCGCACCGGAAAAGCGCTCGCTGCATCGTTCACCGAGATCAATGTCGTGTTCAAGGATCGCTCGCGACGCAATGTCCCTGACAATCTCCTGACACTGCGCATCCAACCGAATGAAGGGGTTACACTTTCCATGCTCGCGAAGAAGCCGGGCTTCAGTTCCGAGACCGAGCCAGTCGAGATGAGTTTCCGATACGAGACTTCGTTCGGTGAGGCGAAGCAAGCAGCAGCGTACGAGCGCGTCCTCGTCGATGCGATGCAGGGTGACCAAACACTGTTCGCGACCTCGAACGAGGTGCTCGCTGCTTGGGAGATTCTCCAGCCGATCATCGATGCATGGGCGAATGAAGATGCACTTCCACCCGCTACATATCCGAAGGGAAGTATGGGTCCGAAAGAGTCAGACGAACTGGCAAGAGAATACGGTACCGAGTGGCTCTCCGCAGTCGCGGCGTCCGAGAAGGTGGAATCAGAAGAGGAATAGGAAATACATACGGCCCGATAATACTGTCGGGCAATTCCTTTTATTAGGAAGGATGTAGTGATACCCGTGATATAGCCCACTGAGTATTTTTTGACGGAAACCTGTGTCTGTATTAATATCCAAAACGGATTTCCTTTTTTGTCAAAGCCTCGGAGGCACATATGAACGCATTACGTCAGGAACGTCGCAGTACCGGTTTTCGGAAGCCGCTGCTTGCTATCGTCCTCGCAGGGGGACGAGGCTCGCGCCTCGGCCCACTCACCGAATTCCGCTGTAAGCCGGAACTCCCGTTCGGCAAGAACCGGCTGGTCGACTTTGCGCTTGCCAACGTGGTCAACTCGCAGGTCGTCAATCACACCATGCTGCTCACGCAGTACATGCAGCAGGGGCTCATCGCACACCTCAACTCGTTCGACTTCAACTCGCACGCGTGGGGGAGGTCGGTCACGTTCGTCCCCGCGCAACAGCAACCCAACGACGACTCGTGGTACGGTGGCACCGCCAATGCGGTGTACCAGAACCGCGACCTGGTGCGGAGAAGCATCTCCGACACGGTGGTGATCCTTGCTGCAGACCACATCTGCAAGCTCGACATCCGTCAGGTGTATGCGGCGCATGCCGATGCAGGTGCATCGTTCACCGTCTGCGGCATGGTCATGCCATCCTCGGACGCTGCAGGAGTGTTCGGAGTGATGGAGCTCGACGACTCGGCACGCATCATCGGTTTCGAAGAGAAGCCGGCGGAGCCGAAGTCGGTGCCGGGCCGCCCCGGCGAGTGCTTCGCCTCGATGGGCATCTACATGGTCGGGAAGCAATTCCTCCTCGATGCACTCGAGGAAGATCATGCAGACCCTGCATCGGGTCACGATTTCGGTAAGGATGTCATCCCACGGATCGTCGCTCAAGGAGCGAAGGTCTATGCGTACGACTACAACGAGAATGTGATCCCTGGAGAAGTCGAGATCAAGGATGGTGTCGAGGTGCCGATGCACTACTGGTGCGACGCAGGGCTGATCGATCCGTATTGGGAGGCCAATATGGATCTGGTCGGCAAGCTGCCGAAGCTGAACCTGTACAACAGGGCATGGCCGGTCTTGACCGCCTGGGACGGACTCTCTCCTGCGAAGTTCGCCGGTGCCCCGGGCGAGTTCTGGGACATCGTCCTCTCAGGCGGGTGCATCGTCGTCAGCCCTCGCCGGCTGGTGAAGTCGGTGCTGTCTCGGGCGGTCCGGGTCGAGCATGGTGCGAGCGTCGAAGGCTCGGTCATCTTCGACCGGGCAGTCATCGGTCCCGGTGTGGAGCTTCTCAACACCATCGTCGAAGAGGATGTCGTGGTGCCAAGCGGTGTCCGTGTCGGCTTTGATCTCGCCGAAGACGAGGCGAACGGTGTGTGGATCGACAAGTACCACGACCCGTCGTCTTGGCATGGGCCGATCCGTATCGTGACAAGAACTTCGTTCAAGTGATCCCGACTTGGGCCGCACAACACTGTGCGGCCCATTCTTTTCCATGTTTCTTCGTCTGATTTTGTTTGCTATAGTAGCGGAATATGGAACACGATGCGCACGCACTCGTACTGACACACCGCTTTGGCACGGACGGCATCATCTATCTCACCGCCAGTGGAAAGATCTCAAATGATCAGCTTCTGAGATTCTCAACCTGGGCTGATGAGGTGAAGCATCTCATCCGAGATCGTGACGCACAGGGCGACAACCCGATACTTGTGCTCACTGACATTTCCGGAGTGTTACATTTCGAACGCAAACCGATCGCTGTCCTCCGTGAGTTACTTTCCTATGACAGCCAGTTCCCGATCCGCTCCGCGATCGTCGGTGGAAATCGTTTTGCAGTGCTGATGCTCGACTCGATCATTTCGCTCCTCCGCCGAACCGGAGTGAGACATTTCAAGAACAAAGAATCAGCGCTGAACTGGCTACAGAGCGCAAGAGCAGTATGACCTCGATCGGTATCGTCATGAAAAAAGTCTCACCGACGCATCACGCATTCACGATGGTGTTCGAGGGGGGAGGAAAGGAGACTATAGAACTCGAGACCAAGACCTATCTCTATCATGATCTTCTGCATTTCGCAGTTGAAAGTGAGGCGGGATTGCGTGATTCGTTCTATGGGAGACTCCTGAAGGGGTATCGCTACGACGAGCTGTCACTTCCGGAGATGCCGACACTCGCCTCAGGCGGTGACCATGAAGGGCTTATGACCGAGCGCATCGTTGGGCTCATGACCGGCGTACTCCGGCATGACTCTAGACCCGAAGCAGCGATACTCGGACTCGATAACCTGCTATCCGCATCCGGGGACAGTGTGCCGGCATGGTTCACGGCAGACTTCGTCCTCGCGGTGAAAGAGCGGATGCGCAAACTGGAAGGACAGTGGAAGGGTACACCATTCGGTGAGTCGATGACGCTCGAGTTCGTGGTTCAGTAAGAAAGGAACTCCAATGCACTCGCATTGAGCGCATCGCGGTCGTCATAGTACTGATTCGAACTGGTCTTGATGGTCTCGACGACGTTTTGGATGTATTTCACCGAGTTGAGGTCGGGGTTCTGGTCACCTCCACGTGCGATGTAGTCGATATAGCCGTCCGCGAGTTCCTTCGAGCTCTGTGTCAACTGAGTGATGTCGGCGACTGCATTCTGGAATTTATTCACGAACGGGAATGCGGGAATGCGATCCCTGATGTTACGCAATTTGCCGAGGAGCTGGTCGAGGTCGGCACTCGACTGTTTGAGGTCGGTGGTGCTGTTGCGAGTGACCGCATCGCTGGCTTCGATCATTTCCGCACCGATCGCGATGATGGTCGCATCGAAGTCGTCCATGAAATCCTCGTACTGGTCTATCTGGCGCTTCTTCTCGACCGAAAGCGGACGCATCTTCCCGATGAGCGCGTCGATGACCGACTTCGCCGCATTGCCGGGGATCGCGAACTTGATGGTCTCACCGACGAGATTTCCTGATGCCGACTGGTTGCCGTAGATGGCGATATCGACACCGACAACCTTGCCGCTCTCATTTACGAGCGGACCGCCACTGTTGCCGGGGTGGATCGGATTCGATATTTCGAGATAGTTCTTGCCTTCGAAATCAAGACGCCGGGAGAGCGAACCCTCGTTGAAGCTCGGATCGCCGGAAAGTCCGAATGGGAATCCGAACGCGTAGAGCGCGTCACCTTGTTTGAGTGATGCTTCTCCTGAATCACCGAAGACAAGTGGAGAGATGGAGGTGGGCGGGATCGTGATGATCGCAAGGTCATTTTCCTTGTTACGGCCACTTACATATCCGGTGGTGGTTCCTCCCGACGAGAGATGGAGATAGACACGGAACGAGTCTCGCACGACGTGTTCATTGGTGACGACGACGCTCGGTGTGATGACAAAGCCGCTTCCTTTTCCCGCGCGAGATGAGACATACGCGATCGCAGGCTTCACGCTCGCGATGATCGCACCTTTTTGCGGTGTGACATTGGTCGAACTCGGAGGTGGCACCGGGAGCGCAATCGGCGCAGGGGGCGGCACTGGGAGCGCGAGCTTGGTGACGGTCAGCTGTTTTTTCAGCAGGAGATTCTGCTCCTTGAGGGCACTGAGCTCGCCTGAGACGGTATCGGTCTTGGTGGCGATCTCCTTCTCCATGCTCGTCGTCGCGCGAGTCTCGATGTTCCCGAGTTTTTGCTCGAGCTGCGCGATCCTATCGTTGAGCTCTTTTTCTTTTGCGCGTGCAGCCGCCTGTTCCGTGTCTATTCGGTCACTCGAAAAGAATTTCTTATACCCATATGTTCCGCCGGTGGCGATCACACTCAGAGTGATTGCTCCGAGCAGGAGGAACTTGAGTGAGAGCGTTTTCACCTCTTCACTATATGAAGGACGGGGAAAAGTGGCAAGCCGCATGCTCGCTTCACGTGCTGGCACAAAGAGAATTTTGCTATACTCCAGTATATGTCGCGAACATTCATTCTTGATGGAAATGATTTCGATACACTCGAAGGATTCTATGATGTGTTTGAGGTGGTCGCACTCCAGGGTGTTGCGTGGGGAAGGAACCTCGATGCGTTCGACGATGCGCTTTCGGGTGGTGTGGGGTTGTTCGCATCCGGGGACACTATCATCTGGAAGAACTCACAACGCTCACGCGAGTGTCTTGGCTACAAGGAAACGATCCGTCAACTCGAGCGACAGCTCGCAGAGTCAGATCCGAGTCAGCACGATTCGATCATGCTCGCGATCGAGCTTGCGAAAAACGAGAAAGGGGAGACGGTATTCAATTGGCTGCAGGAGATCATCACTGAGCATTCAGACATCCACGTTCGCTTCGAGTGAGGTGTACAGCCTACTTTCGAGCGGGGAGCAATTTTGCTAAAGTGGGATGAATGACAAAAACGAAGCGTATCGGCGAGATATTCAAGACCCAGCGGGTGACCGAGGGTGCGGGGGTGAAGCTGCGCCGAGGTTTCGGGAATGTCGAAGTTCCTCGCTTCGACCCCTTTCTCTTGTTCGATGATTTCAGTGGTGCGGAGCCAGCGGACTATATGGCCGGATTTCCGTGGCACCCGCATCGCGGCATCGAGACCGTCACATATGTTCTCCGTGGCGACGTCCGTCATCGTGACTCGATGGGGAATGAAGGAGTGATCGGTAAGGGTGACCTGCAGTGGATGAGCGCAGGCAGCGGGATCATTCACGAAGAGATGCCCGAGGGAGTCAGCGGGATGAAAGGTTTCCAGTTGTGGGTGAATCTTCCGAAACATGCAAAGATGTCGAAGCCGAAGTATCAGGATATCAAAGTGAAGACCGTCCCCGAGGTGGGACTTCCTGGAGGCGGACGACTCAAGGTCATCGCGGGTGAGGCTGGCGGCGAGCATGGTCCGGTGAAGGATATCGTCGCGAGTCCGCTCTATGTCGACGTGTTACTCAAGGACAATGAGCGCTTCGCGTTTCCCGTTACGGAAGGAAATACTACCTTCGTCTATTTGATCGAGGGAGAGCTCGGAACCGGAGTCGAGGGCAGTATCATCTATGACAAGGGAACCATCCTTCTCTACGCACGCGATGGCGACCTGGTGGAACTCAAAGCGGGCTCTTCAGGCGCACGCTTCCTCTTGGTCTCAGGAAAACCATTGAATGAGCCGGTCGCCTGGTACGGTCCTATCGTGATGAATTCACATGATGAACTTCAGACTGCCTTCAAAGAACTTGAAATCGGTACCTTCATCAAAGATTGAGTCGCGCGGCGCACTTCGTCGTTGTGGGGCCCGAAGTTCTCAGTCACCGTACGAAGAGTACGGCTCCATCGAACTTCTTCCCATGCCTCGAATTGCATCCACTCGTCTCAATCTTTCAAGGAGGAAGCAGGTTGCTTGAATCCGTATTTCGACTTATAACTCATACATGAATTCTACCCACGAGATCATCATTTTCTATAAATACACACCGATTGCCGAACCAGAGAAGTTCATGGATTTTCACCGTGAGCTCTGTATTCTCCTTCGCCTTACTGGGCGGGTGCTGATCGCAAAAGAGGGAATCAATGGCACGCTCGAAGGAACAACTGCGGCGATTGCTGCATATGAAAAACGCATGCGCGAAGAGGATGGTCGCGCAGGCACACACGGAAATTTCAGTGATTTATGGTTCAAGCATAGCCCTGGGACAGGTAACGCTTTCCCGAAGCTGAAGATAAAGGTGCGCAAAGAGATCGTCACGCTCGGACTCGGTGAAGAGGGGGACATCGACCCGAACGAGATCACCGGAACGCATCTGAAGCCTGAAGAACTGAAACAGTGGATCGACAATGGAGAGGACGTCACCATCATCGACATGCGCAACGATTATGAGTATAAAGTCGGGCATTTCGCGGGTTCGATCAATCCGAAACTCGATAATTTCCGTGATCTTGCCGTGACATTGCCGAAGCTCGAGCATCTCAAAGACAAGAAAGTGCTAACGGTGTGCACTTATGGTGTGCGCTGCGAGAAGGCTTCCGGCTTTCTCAAGTCAAAAGGATTCAATGATGTCTATCAGCTCGACGGCGGTATTGGCAGTTATATGAAAAAATACCCGGGACAGGATTTCAATGGTTCATTGTTCGTATTTGATAATCGTTTGCTCGAGCGGTTCACTGATGAGTATCAAGTGGTGGGGAAGTGCGAGCGCTGCGGTGAAACAAGTGAAGAACTATCAAACTGTGCAAATGCGGAGTGTCATCGCAAAATGATCGTCTGCCTCCCGTGCCAGAATCAGGACGGCCGAATCATCTGTACTGCGACCTGCGAAACGGTCGCGAGTGTTGCAAACTAGCCTTGTGCTTGGATAATTCGCATTTCCTGCTTTACAGTGGTGCGAAAAGGTTGTGATTCAACGATATTGACTCTTCATTCTAAATATTTCGTACCGATGAATTTCGAGTGAGTCATCTCGACAATATTCCCGCCGATGGTAGACCTGTGACTATGGAAAGCACCACCTCGACGCGTGACGGGGTTTTGTCGCAGGGCTACCAGAGCGATGTCGTCCCTCTGGTTGAGCTCGTGCGCGAAAAACATTCGATCGTCGAGATCGTTGATAAGCTCATTCACGAGGCGGAGCGCGAGCGCGCGTCCGATATCCATATCGATCCTGCCGAGCATCATGTGCGGGTACGCTTCCGCATCGACGGCGTACTCACCGACAGGTTCTCTTGTGCGAAGAACATGCACGGAGAGATCATCTCGCGTATCAAGGTACTTTCATCGCTCCGTACCGATGAACATCAGTCTGCCCAAGACGGACGTTTTCGCGTACTCGGCGGAGCGGATACAAAAACCATCGATGTGCGCGTGTCGATCACTCCGACATATCATGGAGAGAACGCGGTACTCAGGCTTCTTGGTGATAAATCAGAGAAATTCACACTCGAAGCACTCGGTTTTAGTGAGAAAGACCGGGAGCATATCGAACGCGCGGCAAAACGTCCGTACGGGATGATCCTCTCGACGGGCCCCACCGGAAGCGGAAAGACTACGACGCTCTACACGCTCATCCGCATGCTTTCGACCCCGGATATCTCCATCGTTACTATCGAGGATCCGATCGAGTGTGCAGTTCCAGACATCTCGCAGATACAGATCAACCCACGTACTGGGCTCACTTTCGCAAACGGTCTCCGTTCGATCCTTCGACAGGACCCGAATGTCATTATGGTGGGAGAGATTCGCGATTCGGAGACCGCTGGGATCGCGGTCAATACGGCGCTGACGGGGCATCTACTGCTCTCGACACTTCACACCAACGATGCCGCGACGACCTTACCTCGGCTCTTGGACATGGGCATCGATGCGTACCTTGTCGCGTCGACCGTGAATATCGCGATAGGGCAAAGGCTCATCCGGCGCATTTGCAAGGATTGTCGAGAAGAATACAAACTTTCTGACGGAGAATACATTAGCCTCCGCGCACTCATCGGTGAGCGAGTGCAGCGTGAGAGCACCTTCTATAAAGGCCGAGGGTGTGCGTCGTGCGGTGGGACGGGCTACAAAGGGCGACTCGTCATCTGTGAGGTGCTCGTCGTTGATCATGACATCCACGAAGCGATCCTCAAGAAGGAGCCTGCATCGCGGCTGAAAGAAATCGCGATCGCAAGCGGCATGACCACGATGCTCGAAGACGGATTTATCAAGGCGGCAGAAGGAAAGACCACTGTCGCGGAAATTTTACGTACGATCAATGAATAATCTTGCCTCATTCAAACAATTCAGTGCACTTTCGTTCAGCGGGAGTCGTTTTTCGACCAAAGAGCAGACTATGTTCGCGAAGCGAATGTCGTTCTTGGTGAAGGCAGGGGTGCCCCTGATCGAGTCGCTGTCCCTCATTAAGAAGCAAACGAAATCGAAGCAGAAGTCTCTGCTCTACGGACAAGTCATCGAAGACGTGAACAACGGTCTGTTCCTTTCGACCAGTTTAGCCCGTCGTGGCAATCTGTTCGGGGAGTTCGCGGTCAACCTGATCCGTGTCGGGGAGGAGAGCGGAATACTCAGTCAGAATCTCTCGTACCTTGCCGATGAGCTCGAGAAGAAGGATGCGCTCCGTCGCAAGGTGATCGGCGCGCTCGTGTATCCCGCAGTGATCACGGTCGCGACCCTTGGGATCACCGGTGTACTGACGATGTACATCTTTCCGAAGATATTGCCGGTATTCTCGAGTTTGCATGTCGCGCTTCCACTATCGACCCGGATGCTGATCGCGATCTCTGCGTTCATGCACAGCTATGGCGCATGGTTCTTTGTCGGGCTATTCGCATTCGGAGCACTGTTCGTTGTCGCAAAGAACAAGATCGAGGCGGTGCGCTATGCGAGCCACGGGCTCATCCTTCGCCTTCCGCTCTTCGGCAAGATGATGCGCGGGTACAATCTCGCGAACTTCTGTCGCACGCTTGGGCTACTCCTCCGGAGCGGGATCCAGGTCTCTGCCGCGCTCGAGATGACCGTCGAGACGACCGGGAATCTGGTGTACAAGAGAGCATACAAGGATATCCATCGTGCCGTCATGGTCGGCCTCCCGATCTCAAACGCGCTCTCGGAGCATCACCGACTCTTTCCCGATCTGCTCATCCATATGGTCGCGATCGGTGAGACCACAGGAAACCTCTCGAATGCACTGACCTATCTCTCTGAGATGTATGAGGCGGAAGTCGAAGAGATGACGAAGAATCTTTCGAGTGCGATAGAGCCGGTTCTGATGGTGACCATGGGTGTCCTGGTCGGCTTCATCGCGGTTTCGATCATTACTCCGATATATGAGATCACTCAGAACCTCCACGGATAACCGCCCGAATATGTCCGCCTGCTTTGTTGCGGAGGCTCCGCAACTCGGTCGATGTACCATGAGTACATCTTCCTCGTTGCGCACTCCGCGCCTCGCATCCAGAACATATTTGGGCGGCTATGTGAATTCAAAAAATCGCGGATTCACACTCATTGAAGCGTTGGTGGTGATGGGGATCCTCACGATGCTTGGGGGGCTGGGGCTCTTCATGAATCTCGATACCTACCACGGTTTCATGTTCCGCAGCGAACGTGACACGATGAACTCCGCACTCTCCCATGCGCGCAGTCAGAGCATGAACAATATGTGTCTCGGCACTGCGTGTACGGACGGAAAAGCGCACGGCGTGTACATCACGAAAGGAAAGTATGTGATCTTCCAGGGGCAAAGTTATGCGACCCGTGATTCCGGAGTGGATGAGGTCATCTACGCGCAGAATGACACAATGCAGTTCGCGTCTTCATCATATGAAGTGGTATTCGCACAACTTTCAGGAAGTGTCGCTTCGCCCGTCGATATCGCGTTCACCGATGGCATGATCCATTATTCGACAACTTCGGTGAATGCCGAAGGAAGGATAAGTTGGACCAATTGATATGAGTATGATGCACGGGACATGTTCAAAAAAATCTGTCATGGCCGGTTTCGCGACTCTTGAGGTACTTCTTGCGATGACGATCCTCGTGCTGACACTCGCATCAGTGACACTCACGACCTACGGCAGTCAGAGTATGCAGATGGACGCAGAGACGGGGACCGAAGCCCTGCACAGAGCACAGGACGGGCTCGAGCTTATGCAGACACTTTCCCGCAAAGATTTCCATCTCGTAGTTCCGACATCTTCCGATGAGACGATAGGGAACCTTACCTATCATCGGGTCGTTTCGGTCACTCCGACGACTGCTCCGGACTATGCGACCAAGGAGATCACTAGTACGGTGACGTGGATCGGCGAGCACAATCGTCCACAGCATGTCTCGCTCTCTGCGCTAGTGACGAATTTCGATCATGCGGCGGGAGGGGATACCTGTGACTCGGTGCCGAGCGGAAACTGGGCATTACCGGTGGTGGTGAACAGTGCAAGTGCGGATATGGTCTCTCTCATCGCTACGTCGAGCGGCGCGATCAACGCAATCACAAGCCTCGACGCATATAAGGGCAAACTCTACGTTACCGTGAACGGCGCGCTCTACAAAACTGACCCGCGATTCTTTGTTTTCGATATTCCAAAACTCAAGACCGATCCGACCCATGCGCTGATCGGAAAGCTTACGACCGCCACGAATACCGCAACCTACGGGATGTATGCGGTGCAGGTCGCTGAGGGGAGTGCGGGGCGTCGCTACGCATACATTGCGAACGACTATCCGGCAAATTGGAACACCTGTACGCCGTACTATAACTGCTCGCAGCTATCGGTCGTTGATGTGAGCGACCCCTCAAAAATGGCGCTTGGGTCGACCACATATTACAAATTGCCGAACGTAAACGGTGCACTGAATTCAGGTGGTGCGGGGACTGCACTCTTTTATAAAGATGGGCTGCTCTATCTTGGTCTCTCGAAGACCCTTTTCGGACCAGAATTCGCCGTCATCGATGTTCATGACCCGAAGAGTCCGCTCTGGCTCGGTGGGTACAACGTCGACTTCGATATCAATGCGATCGCGGTAGTCGGCAATACTGCATATCTCGCCACCAATAATGACAGCGGCGAGATCACGGTCCTCGATGTGAGCAATCCGTCCGCTCCGCTTCTCCGCTCGACGTACAATGCCCCGGGGCAAACCGCCGCCGGGTACGGGCGCAGTATCGACGTTGTGGGTGATACGGTCTATCTTGGGCGCAGCCAGCTCAATAGCGGGGCAGAGTTCGTCGTGCTCGACGCATCGAGTACGACCGGAGTGATACCCGCGCTTCCGCTCGGGAGTCGTGATATCGGCACCTCGATTGCTCCGTTCACTGTGTACGGGACACTTGTGCGGAGCGCACTTGGCTTTCTTGCCGGGGGCAGTGGAAGCGGCGGAAAACTCTATGTCGAACAGATGAGCGATCTTTCGAATATCTCTGACCATGGTGCGGTCACACTCCCGAATAATAGTTACGGATATGCCATGGACTGTGAGGGAAACGATATCTTCGTAGGCTCCCGCGACGGCGCGATCATGGGATACCTTTCGGTCATCACTTCATCACCATGATATTCCTTATGCGAAAACGAGAAGGTGTGTTCTTTCGACAGGGTGCAGCCCGCACCACTTTTGTCACGCGCAAAAGTGGTGCGGGGTTCACCCTCATCGAGACGATGGTCTACCTCTCGTTGTTCTCGCTCATGATGGGAGGTGTGGTGGTGAGCGCATATAACATCTTCGAGTCGACAGGTAGGAGCCAGACCAGGGCGATGATACAGGAGGAAGGGGATTTCATCATCGGAAAGATCGACTGGTCGCTATCGGGGATACAAGTCGTCAGCGCGCCCTCAGCACCTTCTTCGGGTTCGGAGTGCGCAGAGAGCGACACGCTCTCGGTGACAAAATGGGACGGTTCAGTCGGGACGATCATCATCAATCTTTCCGGAGGGAGCATCGTACTTGCTCGTCTCGGGAACCTTGCGAACTCGACACCGCTCAACAATTCGAACATCACCGTCAGCGGTCTCTTGTTCCGGCATTGTGGTGGAGGAGGCAACAATCCTGAGAGTGTCGAAGCGAGCTTCACGCTTACTGCCCGCACTCCGAACGGAATGCCCATCAGTCGCGACTTCTTTACCAGTGACTACATCAGAAAGTGATATGTACTTCGAGCGCCCCACACAACACGGATACATTGCGCTGATGTCGGCGGTGATCATCTCGCTCATTCTGACCGGTATGACCTTCTCGCTCTCGGGGAGCGGCTACTTCTCGAGGTACAATGTCCTCAACAGCGAGTACAAACGTGTCAGTCTTGGGCTCGCCGAGTCGTGCGTGAATTCCGCATTGATGAAGATCTCCCAAGATTACATGTACATGCCGGCAGCCATGGGTGACAGCGTGAATGTCGGAACGCAGAATTGTCTGATCAAGTCGGTCACGTATGGTCCCGAGATCGCGGGCAGGAAGGCGGCATATATCGCTGCGCAAGCCGACTACCAAGGCGCATTCAGTAATATCAAAGTTTCAGCGACGATCGCATCGACGACATACTCGAATGCATCACGTGCGACGCTCTACGTGATTGTCCATGTGGTGAACGATAGTGGTGGCACCAAGCAAGCGAGCGATATCACACTTGAAGTGTTTTCTGGGCTCAATCCCGCACCAGCAGGCCCGTTTCAAGGCAGTGAAAGTGGTACCGTCTTCACGCTCAATGCGAGTCCGTCCGTCTCGATCACCATCCCTCCCTTGGTAGGCTATACACAAGCACCTCTTCCTCCGGAATGTACGAGTGCCATAAGTGCAGGACAAACAAAGACATGTGTCGTCACCTACAATGATAATTCGAATACGGCGAATATCACGGTGATCGCGAATATCAAAAACAATGACGGCGGGACGAAGGGTCCGTCCGACTTCAAGCTCTATCTGAATGGCGCAGAAGTGATCCCAGGCCAGTCCTATGTCCGCGCTCCCGGTACCTATGTGGTCTCTGGAAGTTCAGTATCAGGATATAACTCATCTCCGTGGGGGTACGATTGTGATTCAGGTGGAAATGTCACGCTTGCTTCCGGCGATAGCAAGACCTGCAAGATCAACTATGACGATATCACTCCTCCGGCGCCGGCATGTGCGGACACGGTTGTGATGATCGATCGTACCGGCAGTCTTTCCACTTCAGACCTTGCTGCTGAACGCGCAGCGACTAAGGGGCTACTCGACCTTTATGCGAAGATCCCAAATCCGCCGCAGGTCGGTATCGGACGCTTCGGCGGCGCGAGCGGCTCGAATGCCGACATCATCCCCGGCGGAGAACTGACGGTGAATTACGGCACAAGTAGTCTTGCTAGTTCGACCGCGCTGCTGTCACCCTCGGTACTCGCACCACCCGAGCTGTGGAGTAACAGTCTCGGCGGAACACAAGCCCAGTCCGACGGCCAGTATGCATTCAGTAGTACGTTCGGTCAGGCTGAGAAATTCAAGAACTTCGGTATCAATATCCCCGGTGGTGCGACGATCTCAGGGGTCGAAGTGCATATCGGGGGCAAGAGCGTGTCTGCTCCGACGGTGACGAACACCGCGAATCTTTATCCGACATTTGCCGGTGCCCCAAACTCGAATCAATGGACCGGAACAACTACGACCAACGCACAAAAAGTGGTCGCGATGGGAACGAATGACAACGATGCAAGTTATCTCTCCTCAGGTACCAATAACAATTCACAAGTGTTCATCATCCAGAACGCGTCACTTCCGCCAGGAGCGACGGTGAACTCGGTGACGCTCTATGCGCTCGCAAGGAATACTTCGGTAGGAGCGACGATGCGGCTGCGTGTCGAGAATGCGGGGAATACTGTTTCGTCGACAAGTGCGCAATTCTCTCCCTCTGCGGCATACTCCCCACTATCTTGGACGATGAACGTGAATCCGATCACCGGACTTCCGTGGACTTCCGCCGAAGTGAGTGCATGGCCGGTACGGTTCGGAATGATGAAGACCAATACTAATGTTGCCCGCGTCTCGGAGCTCTACGCGGTTGTGAACTATAGCTATACACCTGCCGCACTCGCGCCGGTCAAGGTCGACATGTCGTTCAACAACGGAACGAACTGGAGTTCATCAACGAGTATTTTGCTGCCGGAAACCGACTCATCCTTCGTGCTCGGCGGAAGCAAAGATAATTGGGGAAGGAGCTGGGGAGGAAATGATTTCACCAACGGGAATTTCATATTGCGTCTCACCAACAATGCGACGAGCGGGAACACCGTATCGATCGACTATCTCAGGGTGCGAGTACATTACGTGTCTGCGACAGGACTCTACGCGGCGATAGACGGGAATCTTGTGACCACAAGTTCGGGCGGGACCGATATCGGCTCGGGGATCAACGTCGGGTACGGGGAAGTCAGCGGGATCCGCCATGATGTGAGTAAGGCGAAGGTCATGATCATCCTCTCAGACGGGCTCCCGACCGTGCCGAGCAATAGTTCGAGTACGGTGCTCGCAGCATCCGACAGTGCGAAGCAGAACGGCACTTCACTCTACTTCCTTCATTTCGGCTCAGGATCGGGTAATGACCTTTCTGCAAAGATCGCGAGCGGTACCACCACGGTCCCGGGGCATCAGAATGGCTCGAAGAATGATGCCGGAACTGCAAACGGGAATGTCTCACAGGCGAATGCCGACAAGGAGAACAATGATGGAGACAATTTCTTCATCTCTCCGACCTTCGATCAACTGCAGGCGATCTTCCAGCAGGTCGGTACCGCTGTCTGTCCAGCCGCCGGCGCAGCATCGGTTCCTCCGCCAACCACCGGCAACGTCTATGTTGTCACGCAAGTGATCAACGATAACGGTGGATTCAAACTCCCGTCCGATTTCACTATGAGTGCGACGGGTATCAATGCATCACCCGCGGCACCCTTTAGTGGTTCGAGTACCCCCGGCGTGCTCGTCAGTTTCAGCCCAGGTGCGTACAACATCTCAGAGACCAGTCTCGGAGGGTATACTTCTTCGCCGGGGGTAGGGTGTTCAGGAGTCATCGCCGGGGGAGATAACTTCACTTGCGTCTTCACTAACAACGACAACGCGCCCCCGCCACCACCCCCACCCCCGCCACCACCCGGTATCGACATCGGGCCGTGGGTGGAGGCATCGACTACCTCCCCGGGACCGTAGCGAGTATCGTAACGAAACACCCCGTTTGTCTAGTTGTAGGGCGGGGGGCGGTTAGGCTAGAGTTCTTACAACGTTGGTACCTTCGTGCGCATTCCATTCGGCATTTCTTTTTATCAAAACGCTTTCGACCGTTCGGGTCGAAGCAATACATTACTTCATTATGAAGAAATTATTCAAGATTTCTCAGTTTTTGGATTTGACCAAGCGCAAGAATGCGGGGTTCACCCTCATCGAGATCCTCGTGGTCATCGGTATCATCGCGCTCTTGGCAACTATCGTCATTGTCGCGATCAATCCTGCACGTCAGTTCGCTCAGGCGCGCAATACGCAGCGCACAAGTCATGTGAACTCGATTCTGAATGCGATAGGGCAGCGCTACGCAGACAATAAAGGTCTGTTCCATGCAGCAAGTGACACCATTTGTACAATCGATATCCCATCCGTGAGTTCTACAAGTGCACAGGTGATTTCATCTACTGATCTTGATCTGCGACCCTGCCTAGTGCCCACCTATATTTCTGAGCTTCCAGTTGACCCCGCTGTTGGAGTTTCATGGAATGGAACTACATACAACACCGCTTACAAAGTCTACAAGGACTCGACTACTGGTCGTGTGACGGTGTTCGCTACCACCTCAGAGTCGACTCTCGGTAATGTAGAAATCTCAGTCACCCGTTAGACGAAAATCTCGTCAAAAAACCTCTCTGTTGAGAGGTTTTTTGTTGAACTTTGTTGTAGGTCTGTACATACTCATTTACCGTGTTGTGGTATTTATTCCCACCTTGTTTTTCCTCAAATCTGTAGCAGAATTATCCCAGATTCGTCACATCTCCAAGGGTCGTATTTTCATAGTACTTTCGTTTCCTAAATGATTATTAGGGCGTTTATTTTTTTATTCTCATAAGAAGTTATGAACAAGCAGAAAGTGTTGGGCGCGCTCGTCATGACCGCTATGGTCTTTGGCACCTACGCATTCACGGTGAACACCGCGAGCGCGTTGGTCCTTCAAGGTCAGGAGGTCGAGCTATGCGTCAAAAAGAACGGTTACGTCTACGTGATCGGACAGGGTTTCAAGAAGTCCGACTGTAGCAGAAACGACAGTTATTTCTCAGTGCACACGGGAGCAGGAGCGACCGGTGACAAGGGTCCTACCGGAGATAAGGGCCCGACCGGAAACCAGGGTGCTGCAGGAGTACAGGGTCCGACCGGTTCGGCTGGCCCCGCAGGTCCTATTGGAGACAAGGGTCCGACCGGTGACAAGGGTCCTCAGGGAGATCAGGGTCCCGTAGGTCCGCAGGGTGCTGCTGGTCCGGAAGGTCCTCAGGGCCCCGTCGGTCCTCAGGGTGCACAGGGTCCGCAAGGCCCCGCAGGTGAGCAAGGTCCCGCAGGTCCAGGAGGAACTGACGGTACCGCAGGTCCGCAAGGCCCCGCTGGTGCTCAGGGTCCAGAAGGCCCCGTCGGTCCTCAGGGTCCGCAGGGAGCTCAAGGCGAGAAAGGCGACAAGGGTGACACCGGAGAGCAAGGTCCCGCAGGTCTCGACGGTACACTTGGCGCAAAAGGCGACAAGGGTGACAAGGGTGACACCGGAGAGACCGGAGCACAAGGCCCCGTCGGACCCACAGGTCCGCAAGGCCCCGCAGGCGCTCAGGGTATCCAGGGCGAGAAGGGTGACAAGGGCGAGAAAGGTGACAAGGGTGATATCGGTCTTACCGGTCCCGCAGGTCTCGACGGTACACTTGGCGCAAAAGGCGACAAGGGTGATACCGGAGAACAAGGTCCTGTTGGTCCGACCGGTCCGCAAGGCCCGATCGGACTCACTGGCGCTCAGGGTGAGAAGGGAGACAAGGGTGACAAGGGTGACACCGGAGAGACCGGAGCACAGGGTGAACAGGGAATCCAGGGACCTCAAGGAGAAGTGGGACCAAAGGGTGATACCGGGGCAGACGGAAAGAGCGCATTCGAACTTTCCGGCTTCGGAGGAACACTTAGTGATTGGCTGCTGACACTTGTCGGTCCGCAAGGTCCACAAGGTATCGCAGGCCCCGTTGGCCCTATTGGAGCTACAGGTCCTCAGGGTGACGTCGGTCCCCAGGGTATCCAAGGTGAGAAGGGTGACAAGGGCGATAAAGGCGACAAGGGCGACAAGGGTGACACCGGAGAGACCGGAGCACAAGGTCTTCAGGGTATCCAAGGTCTCACGGGAGCTCAGGGCGAGAAGGGTGACCAAGGAGCACAAGGCGAGACTGGCCCTCAGGGTGCAGTTGGCCCTCAAGGCCCGATCGGTCTCACTGGTCTAACCGGTGACACCGGACCCCAAGGTGCTCAGGGCGAGAAGGGTGACAAGGGAGATGCAGGTAAGAGCGCATATGATGTCGCAGTCGACAATGGATTCATCGGCAACACTACTGCATGGCTCGCATCACTCATTGGTCCCAAGGGAGACAAGGGTGATAAAGGTGACAAGGGCGACCAGGGAGATCAGGGTCCTGCCGGCGCTGACGGCGCACAAGGACTCCAGGGTGTTCAGGGTCTAACAGGTCTTACCGGTCCGCAAGGCCCCGCTGGTGCAGATGGTGCACAGGGTCCGAAGGGTGATAAGGGAGACAAGGGTGACAAGGGTGACACCGGAGCTACAGGACCCGCAGGCGCACAAGGTCCGATCGGTCTCACTGGCGCGACTGGAGCAACAGGTGCTACGGGAGCAACCGGCCCCCAGGGTCCGCAAGGCCCCGCAGGTGCAGACGGCACCAATGGTACAGACGGAATAAATGGTTACGTCATTCTTTCTGGAGGAACAGGGGCTAGTACCGTCAGTACTGATGTATTTGGTTCATTCGGATTTACCGGAACAAGTGGAACAGAAGGAAACGTTGCTGTCCCAGTTGCAACAGCCGGAACCATTAGTCATCTCTTTGTTGGCGGTCTTTCAAATGACCCCAATACAACAGGAGGAACCCAGTCATGGACCGTAACAGTTCGCAAGAACGGAGCTGCAACGTCAGTAACTTGTCAGATCAGTGAAACTGCAACGAGCTGTAACGACACTACGCACTCAGTGAACTTTGTGGCAGGTGACTTGATTTCACTTGATGTGAATGCGTCGGGCAATCCATCTTCGACAACAATGGGTTGGTCGGTCAAACTTCAGTAGGACACAAACTCATGAAGTAATAACAAAAGAGCCCACTCGGGCTCTTTTGTTATGTGCGGTTTCTGTTTTTATTTCTTCGCCTTGAGCAGCACGATACTGACGAGGAAGATCAGTGCACCGAGTGTATCGAGCCCTTGCCACACCACTGTGCTGAAGTAGAGCGGAGCCACCGGATTGAAGATCACGGCGGTGAAGATGAGTACCCACATCAGGATAGGCCTATCATGCTCGTGTGACTGCTGTGCGGCGACGAATGCCGCCCCGAGGATGATCCAGCCCATCAGCTGATAATAGACATATGGGAACGGGTAAATGGCTCCGAGCGCCATGACGAGCGCGAGGAGCTTGAGCCAGTTATATGCGAGCCAAGTTTTCATGGGTATCAATCTACTCAGCACGGAAGAATTGTCAAAGCCTGGAGAAGAAATTCCACGAAAAGAAAAACGCCTCATTATGGGGCGTTTTTCTTTTCGTTGCCTTGTTCAGGCACCTCCACCTTAGTTACTGGTAGTGAACGAGGTCTGGCTGGAAGTCGCAAGATTGTTCACTGCGTCTTTCGAGGCGACTACGATGTAGTAGGTCGTCGATGCGGTGAGGCTTGCGAGGTTCACGCTGTGATTAGTGAGCAGTGTTCCGTTAGATGCGCTTCCTGCCGTCGCTGTTGAAAGCGGGCTCGTGGTCGAGAAGTACACGACACTGTCCGCTACCTCATTGGTCGTCCATGCGACGGTCGCAGTCGTTGAGCCGGTCGGTACTGCAGAAAGTGCGCTAATCACCGGGGCCACCGTATCTGCTACGACTGCATTCGTTACGAATGAACCCTGAGCAGAAAGCGAAGCGTTGAGCGCTGCGTCTGCTGCGCCGATCACGAAGTAGTACGTGGTTCCGGTCGCAAGTCCCGAGAGTGCCGCAGCGTGGTTGGTTGCGAATCCCGCATCGGTCCAAGTTGCCGTCGATGTCGAAGCGGGGGACGAGGTCGAGATGAACACCTTCGAGCTTGCGGACTCATTGGTATTCCACGAGATCGTTGCTCCAGTGGTCGAGAGATTGCTGACGCTGATTCCCGAGATGATCGGTGCAACAGTGTCGGCGATGCTTGCCGTCACGAATGAGCCTTGCGAGGACGTTGCAGTATTGTTCGCAACATCTCTGTTCACGATGATGAAGTAGTAGGTCGTGCTCGGAATGAGTCCGACGAGTTGTACTCCGTGTGTGGTGGTCGTTGCGGCGTCAGTCCATGTCGGGGTGACATTGGTTGCGACCGGAGATGAAGTCGAGACGAAGATCTTCGAAGTCGCACCTTCATTGGTCGTCCAGTTTACTACTGCGCTGGTTGACGCGATTCCAGAGACTGCGACACCTGAGATCGTGGGAGCAGTCACATCGACAACAGGTGTGGTTGAAGTGCCGTAGCCCGGGAGGCGTTTACAATACTCGGGGATATTCTGATCGAGGGCTTTCCACCATCCGCGATGCCCGTGACCGCGCCATTTCCAGTGGCTGTGTTTCTTCATGAACTGGGCGCAAGCTTTCACTGCGTTTCTCTCTTCTTTCTCTTCTTTGCGGATCGTTTGTCCACTGATGCGGCTGGTACGCTTGAGTTCTTGCAGCTGTTTATTGAGATCGTCGATCTGCTTCTTGATCGAAGTGATCTGAGCAGTGGTCGTCGCATTCACGACGAAAGATTTACTGTTGCCTCTGCCGTGTTCTTTTTTTTCGTTCTCTCCGTGGCCGTTCGACTTCGCGAACGCAGGGGATGCTGAGAGCAACATCGCCGCAGTGAGACCGATGATAAGTGTTTTTTTCATAGACATATTCATTACTAAATGAACTTGAGCTCCGTTTCGCGACGCTTTTTCCGCGATCCGTCACTTTTGTTCGTACATACACCATACGCTAGCAGTGAGCCTTTCATGTGGTGTATACAAAGAAAACAAGTGAACGTTACACCTGTGACTTGTCTTGGACATCATTTCGTGCCCTAATTCTTAATATTATAGCTCAGTAGAGCCATATTTATCATATATTTGCCAGAGTTCAATTCTGACATTCCGGGCAATACCAACTCGAGCGACCTCCTTGTGGGATGCGGACGATCGTACCGCTGCAAGCGCGCTTGAGGCACTTTTCATCTTCACGATCATAGACCCGATGCAACTCCTGGAAGTCGCCCGTGTCACCGTGGAGTCTCCTGTATGTAGAGACGGTCGATCCTCCTCTGTCGATCGCTTGCAAGAGTACCTTCGGGAGATGTTTGGCGATCGAAGTGAATTCCGTTTTTGAAACGTTTGAGACCTTGCGACGCGGGTCGACTCCGGCGAGATGAAGCGCTTCGAGTGCATAGATGTTTCCCACTCCGCCGATCGCATGTTGGTCGAGCAATAAGTCTTTGATGCTGCGCGAACTTTTCGTGAATCGTCGCTCTTGAAATAATTTGTTGAGTGAGGCTTCGCTCAACGGGTCCGCACGGTGGGGGAGTATGCGTTCGCGCACTTCCCATGTGCCGAATCGGCGCGGGTCGATGTAGCCGAGCATTGTACCGTCAGCGAAGTGGAGTGTGACATGCTCATGCTTCGTGGGAGTCGAATGCGCAGGGATGAATGAGCCGCTCATCCCGAGCGAGATCAGCACCTCGCCACCACTCGTCTTTAGCACCAACCGTTTTCCGTCACGGAACACATCGGTGAGCTCGTGCAGCTCGAGTGCTGCGCAGAGTCCCTTCTTGTCGAGTGCACTTCGAATATTGTCACGGTGAAAAACTACCCGGGAAATATCTTTCCCCACATATTCTTTTTTCAGAGCGCGCGCATATGACTCAACTTCGGGTAGTTCCGGCATCTCGCTATGTTATGAAATATCACCTGAAAATAACAGCATTGACTATATAGTAATAGTCATGTCATAATGTTTCTGTCAAACCAAACAAGGAGGATGACATGAGACTGTTCTTTGTCCTGCAGCCGATCGACACAGGGAAGCCTGTTCTTGCGCACACTCCCGTCATGCGCACCGAAATCGGCATCATCGCCACGCAAGACATCCCGAAGGGCACGAAACTCCCGCTCTTCGCCAATGACGACTACAAGCTCTGGCGTCTCCGCGATGTCCGCAAACTGCCCGCCCTGTTCCGAGAACGCCTTCTCAAGTATGGCGTGCTCGACCGGAGCGGTCTGCACGGCCCCAAGTACCCGAGCCAGATGTCGATCGGCTGGTACATCCGCCACTCGGATGATCCGACCACCAGGATCGACGAGGAGTATGACTACTTCGCTCGTCGTGACATCAAGGCGGGGGAGGAGATCACCGTCGACCTCCACACGCTTGGCGATGAGCGTTACCCTCCGAGAATGAGGCAAAAAAGGTAGTCTGTCGTCACTACGACACGAGTCCGCCCCACGGGGCGGCTCTTTTATCACATTTTGCGGGTTCGAGTGTTAGGTACTATAGTGAACACCATGAAGGCAAAAACCCTCGCGACAGTTCTCGTCCTCGCTGCGCTCCTCCCGATGACTTCTTTTGCTGCGACTGCGACAAAACTCAGCTACTCTGCTTGGATGCCGTACTGGGCGAAGGCAAGTGGCACTCCGATGGCACTCGCACATCTCTCTACGTTCAACTCACTCTCGCCGTTCGCATACGAGGTCGAAGACGACGGTACCATCAAGGACTCAATGAAGCTTGCCGCCGACCCGTGGACCACACTCATCGCCAGCTCAAGTGCGAAGAAAGTGAAGATCATCCCGTCGATCCTCTGGATACACGGCGATGCGATCCACACGGTGCTCTCCGACAAGACATCTCGTACTGCACACGTCGACGACATTGTTGCGATGGTCGTCCGCAACAATTTCGACGGCATCGACATCGACTATGAGAACAAGAAGTCGATCAGCAAAGAAGCGTTCAGTGCCTTCATCAAAGATCTGGCGGTGAAACTCTACAAGAAGAACAAGCTGCTCGTCTGTACCATCGAGGCGCGCACCCCGCCGTCCTCGCTCTATCGCACCATTCCGAAGAACATCGAGTATGTGAACGACTACAAGGTGCTCAACCGGAACTGTGACGAGATACGCATCATGACCTACGACCAGACCACCGCAGACATCAGTCTCAGCGACGACAAGGGCACGCGCGGACTTTACGCTCCGGTCGCCGACACCGCATGGGTGAATAAAGTGGTGACGCTTGCGATGAAGACCATCGACAAGAAGAAAATCATGATCGGCGTTGCGACGTACGGCTATGTCTACAAGATCGATACCAGTGGAGCGACCACCACCTATGAGAAGATGCGCGCGATTTCCGATCCGGATGCACGTGCACTCGCACTTGCGAACGGTGTGAACATCGGGAACTATCACAACGAAGCAGGGGAGCTCTCATTCAACTACATGAAGAACGGCGAGCGTTACTATGTCTCATGGAGCGACGCCAATGCGATCAAGGATAAGATCGCGCTCGCAAAGAAGCTCGGGGTGAAGGGAGTGGTGCTCTTTAAGATCGATGGCAAAGAAGACCCTCAGATTTGGAGCGTGCTCAAGTAGATGCCTTCCAATAGCCCCAACTACTTTGTTGCGGAGCCTCTACGGCTCGGTCAATGTATAAGAATACATCTTCCTCTCCGTTTTCTCCGCGCCTCGTATTTGGAGGCTCTTTGAAGGCATTTTGCATTCAATAACATTTCATCCCAATATTGTTGATTTTTTGGATATGATAATATACATGCATATGAGGCAAGTCTACAGCGTCAAAGGCATGCATTGTGGGAGCTGTGTCGGCAAGGTCGGCAAAGCCCTTTCCCACGTTCCCGGCGTCACAAAGGTGAATGTGTTACTCAAAGAAGAGGCTGCAGAAGTCGAAAGCATAGACACAATCTCACTTGAGTTGCTCTCACAGGCTCTCGCGGGTGTCGGCAAGTACACGATCGCCCCGGCGACCCGTGGAAGTGCACTCTTTGCGCAGGTGAAGAAGCTCCGTACCTTCCTTCCGCTCATTCTTATTTTCTCACTCGTCATTCTTTGGACCCTGGTTCGGCAGTACCTCAATGGTGTGAACCTCATGGATGCGATGCTCGACTTCATGGGTGGCTTCTTTCTCCTCTTCGGCGCTCTCAAGGTGATCAACTGGCAGAACTTCGTTGCTGGCTTCCGAGGTTATGATCCCATCGCCATGCGCTCTCTCCCGTATGCCAACCTCTATCCGATCATTGAAGTGTTGCTCGGTATCGCATACCAATTCCGCTCCCCGAATCTTCTTTACGCCAACCTCACCACCATCGTCATCCTCTCAGCGACTACATATGGAGTGGTAAAGAAACTTCGTGCACATGACGAGGTGAAGTGCGCTTGCCTCGGCGGCTTCTTCAGTATCCCACTCTCCGGCTTCACGGTGTTCGAGAACATGCTCATGATCGTGATGGCGGGCGTGATGTTGCTCATGTAATTGAGAAAAAAGTTAGTGCCTAACTCTTTACACCGATAAATTTTACGGTATCTTAAAGAAAGCTTGTACATTCCGTGCAGGCGCTTTCAAGGAGAATCCCGATGTTCCGATGGCGCACTTCTTTGGCGGGGCTTTGCCTCGCACTCCTCTCCCCGATGGCGTTCGCGAGTTCCTGCCAGATGACCCTGGCCGAGTTCCAGACCGACATGGCGCACGGCTTCCAGCACTCGCTCTGGACGCTCGCGGCGCTGGCGAACTTCGACACGATGGCCCTCATCAGCCTCAACGCGATGTGCATGGCGAAGGCCGGCTTCATGTTCTTCGTCGGCTTCTCGCTGCTGCCGTTCGTCATCCTCGGCACGCTGACGCTCGCGCTGGTGTTGAGGCGACGGCTCGCCGTCGCCTTCCAGTTGGCCGCGAATCAGGCCTACCTCGCGCTCGCCGGTCACTACCGTCCGCTCGGCCGAATGCGGATCGCCTGACCTTCCTCACACCTTCGGGTGGCCCTCGCTTCGGCGGGGGTTTTTCTTTATTATTGATACATTCAACCCATGCCGATGAATTCAACAACGAACGAAGAGGGGATTTCCGAGATCCCGCCGACTGACCTTGCGGAGTACAATCATCGCGACACCGTGACCGTAGATGACAAAGTGATTCCGGGTTTCACCGCGAAATACTACAAAAAAGATGTCGGTCCGCACGAAGTGACCATGGGCGTCTATCGTGACGCTTCTGGATCATTCGCATATCGCTCATGGGGAATCTACGGCGCGGAGAACTGCTGTCGCTTCCATCAGGTTATGACCCCCGAAGGGGAATGGTCTCGCTCAATCCCCGGCGGTCCGGAGTTCCGGGTACTTGAACAGGACGGCAAAGTGGTCGGCCTTGCAGTTGTGACACCAGACGGTGAACGTATATTCGATTGCCCGACTCTGTAGTCGTCAGTATTTCTTCTTCGACTTCCTCCATTCGAGGAAGACCGGGATGAAAGAGACAAGGATGATCACGACGATCCCCGGTTCGATATATTTCTCTACTCCCGGCACTTGGTTCCCGAGCACATAACCAAGCAACATGATGCCGCATACCCACACCACTCCTCCGATGATGTTGTATGCCATGAACGATCGGAACGGCATGCGTGCGACTCCCGCAACGATCGGGACAAAGGTGCGAATGATCGGAACGAAACGTGCGAGAAAGATCGCCTTGTTCCCATGACGAACGAAGAACTCGTGCGCGCGGGTTACGTGTGCGGGCTTGAAGAATCGTGACTCTTTCTTATTGAACAGCATCGGTCCCACCTTGCGTCCGAATGCGTAGCCGACGTTCTCGCCGAGGATCGCCGCCATGAGGGTGAAAATGAGCAGGGGAATGATGCTCATATATCCTTGTGAGGCAAGGAACCCCGCAGTAAAGAGCAGGCTGTCGCCGGGCAAGAAGAAACCGAAGAATAATCCGCATTCCGCGAATACGATTGCGACGATTCCCGCCGCGCCGACACTCTGGATTAATCCGACGATATCGAACATTCGGCTATTATACACGGAATATCCATGGGCGCCGCAGTTGTCGTTTTTTCGCTCCTCTGTAATCATAGAGCGATGCTTACACGACGTCAGACCAAGAAACTCATCACCACGCTCCTTACGCTGCTTGTTGCAGCATTGCTCTCGTTTGTGAACGGCGAATCGCTGCTGATCGGCATCGACCCCGGCACATCAGTCAAAGGGGTGACCTCTACCTCGTCATATCTGGTCCTCCATGTCGTCGACGGCGACACGCTCGACATCCTTCGCGGCGGCGAGAAAGAGCGACTGCGCCTCATTGGTATCAATAGTCCCGAGAGTGTTGATCCGCGCCGCCCGGTCGAATGTTTCGGCAAGGAAGCCTCTATGCATGCACATGAGCTACTTGACGGACAGTCGGTCACCCTCGAGACAGACTTCTCGCAGGGCACACTCGACAAGTATGGTCGCACTCTCGCGTACATTTTTCTTCCTGATGGTCGTAACTTTGGCGAAGTGATGATCCGTGACGGTTATGCGTACGAGTACACCTACGACAAACCGTACAAGTATCAACAGCGTTTCAATGAAGCAGAAGACGACGCCAGCACGAACGCACGCGGGCTGTGGGCGAGTTCGTCTTGCCACGGCCTTAAATAAAAACCAAGCCCCGAACATGTGTTGTTCGGGGCGTTGTTCATGCGATCATGATGAGTTCATAGACGAACTCGCGTCCGTCCACTTCGAGCTTCTGCTCTTCGAACATGGCAGCGGACTGTTTCGTCAGTGCGAGTTTTCGGTGAACCAGCTTGCGGTCTTCCACGGAAAGGGGAGGTGACACAATCAGGCTGACCCGTCCACCAATCGCAAGATTGATGAGCGCGTTAACAGTTTGTGCAAACTCTGTTCCTGGAGCGAATCGTTGTCGGTGTCGAGCGTACGCCACCTTGTCGATGACTTCGCAATTGATCGATTCCATTTTTGGTACTCCTATGTTTGTGTACGAGTCTTTCCCGAGATTACCACCCTCATCTCATCCGTCAAGTATTTCGATTGTTTTGTCTTCTGAATCCGTGTAGAATCGACTCCATGGTCATCCTCATCAGTTTTCTGACGGTTATCTCGACCCTTCTCGGAGGGTTATTCGCGCTCCGCTTCAAGGATAAACTCCACCTGATACTCGGTTTTTCCGCAGGTGCATTGCTTGGTGTCGCATTCTTCGACCTTTTACCGGAGGCGCTCATGCTCTCCGAAGGAGTATTCCCGGTCGAACAGATCACCGGCATCATTGCGCTTGGCTTCATTCTCTACATGGGTATCGATCGTCTGTTCACACTGCATGCGCACGACGATAGCCCGGAAGATACCGCACATCACCGCGGCAAGCTCGGAGCGGGAAGCCTCTCCTTTCACAGTTTCCTTGATGGTGTCGCCATCGGTCTCGCATTCCAGGTCTCCGCATCGGTCGGTGCCATCGTAGCGACTGCGGTCCTGGTGCACGATTTCTCCGACGGAATCAACACGGTCAACATGATCCTGAAGAACAAAGGATCATCGAAGACCGCGATGAAGTGGCTGATGGTCGACGCCGTAGCGCCTTCACTCGGAGCTGCCTCGACACTTCTCTTCACGCTCCCTGAAGCCGCACTCGGTGTCATCCTCTCGATCTTCTGCGGTTTCTTCCTCTACATCGGTGCAAGCGACCTCCTCCCGGAAAGTTATCACGGTCATCCGACCAAGTGGACCACGTTCATGACGCTGCTTGGAATGGGAGTTCTCTATCTCGCGGTCCGCACCGCCGGCCTCTGACAAAAAAAGAACCCCGAAGATCGGGGTTCTTACCTAATAGAGCGAGGGAAGGACGTCACGGAAGTTCGACCAGTCGCAGCGGCGCGACTTCGAGTGTGTGTTGTACGGGCGGTCGAACACGATGTGTTCCCACTCCGGTTTCCGTACACCCGTCACCTTGGGCTTGTCGTCGATCAGGATTGCGCCAGAGACCAGTGTCTTGTCACGGGTCATCACGATCCGGTTCACCCACTCATGCCCGAGATGCTCTTCGACCCACAAGAATTTCTCCGGCACACAGTGGTGGAACACTTTTTTGGGAGCGGTGCAGATCCGCACATCGTAGCCCAAGGAGAGCATCTCACGCATGGCGTCGAGTGCTCCGGGAATCGGTGGGAGCGAGCGGAAGAATCCTGCTTGCACACTGAGCGCATCGATTTGTGCGTGATACTCCTCCGGAAAATGCTTCTCGGTATCGAACTTGTCTGCTTCCTCGGGAAGTAGGAAGGGGAGTTCGGGGAAATGATCGGCGATCACCTCGAGGTAGCGCTTGGTGTAATCCGCGAGCACGCCGTCTTGATCGACGAGGATGATGGGCTTTTTCATGCTGTTCCTTTCAAGGTTCATAGATCTGTATCGATCATAGCTCCATCAAGAATATCTGTATGAAAATATATACGTATATGTAGTGAATAGCTGGTATGATACCGAAATACTATGAAAAATAAAGTAAAACGTGTAAAATATATTTGTATTAAATTCATACAAATATGAATCACATTCAATTCCTCACGAAGCTCGGACTTTCCGAGAAAGAATCCGCGGTTTACCTCGCGCTCCTCACTCATGGAGCTCTTGGTGTCTCAGACATCGCTCGCCACACTGCGCTCTATCGCACCGATGTATACACCGCGCTCCGCAGTCTTGAAGAGGATGCTTTGGTTTCGCTCACGCAGAAGGGGAAACAGAAGCGTTACCTCGCACAGCCACCTTCCGTGCTTGAAGCGAAATTTGTTGAACTTGCGAACAGTTTCGACGATACGCTTGCCGAACTTACTGCGCTCAAGCAGCGAGTCAGCCCCGACGAGCCGCATGTTCACTATGCGAGCGGGAAGAAAGCGATCCGTGCACTCTACGATGATGTGGTGGAGTCGCTCGAGGAGGGCGAGACCTACTACCGTTATAGTTCCGCGAAGGTGGAGGGCGTGGATAAGCGCGGCGATTATCTCTCCAAGAAGTACCGACTCCTGCGCGACAAGAAGGGGATCGAACGCAAGGTGATCACCAATGCGAAGAACATGGCATCCAAGCGCCCTCGGCTCGAGCGCGATATCAAGGTGGTCCCTCCCAACTTCGATCTGTTCGAGTACAACATCTCCGAGATCATCTATCGCGATAAGGTCGCGGTGATCGACTACAATCAAGAGACGGTGGTCACAATAGACAATCCCGTCGTCGCCAAGTTCCAAAAACGCATCTTTGAACTCTTGTTCAAGAAGCTATGATTCTCCTCGCTAGCTTACTGTTCCGATGAACGGTATCCCGATCCGCGCGAAAGATTCGTCGTTGAGTGAGGTCTTCGTCGCCTTCTCTTTGTGGAACAGGTGGGTGCTTGAGGCGAGGTGCACCAGCGTCTTGCCGTGCTTCACGTTGAGCTCGTCCACTTCTTTGTAGATCTTCTCCAGTCTCTCAATTCGTAGCGTGATATCAAACAGGTCGAGCTGTCTTGCTGCGATGCTCGTCAGGTCCGAGATCGTCACTCCCGCCGCGCGATAGAGCGTGTGTTCGTCGTAGAGTTCTCCGAATTTCGAGAGTACCAAAGAGAGCACTTCCTCCGGGATATTGGTGGTGCGCGAGAGCCTGAGGTTGAGTCCGACATATTTGAACCCCTGGGTCTTGAGGAAGAACGAGATGTTACGCCCAGCGAGTCCGTGCTCACGTGCACGTGCACACACCACTTCGACATGGCGGGAAAGCTCCGCGATGATGAACTTCTTGTCACTACGCGGAGGAGTGAAGGTGCGCGTGCGCATCAAGGATACATACGGTTTGCGTTCACCGGTATGGAGGGCGAGCGCTTTCTCGCCGCGCAGTTCCTTCCATAATTCCTGATATGGTTTCGAGAAATGCGACTCTACCCAGTACTGATCGCTATTCGCGAATTCGAGTGCGGTCTTGATATGGAGCTTCTCCATGTATGCAGTTGTCTGTTTGCCGATACCCCACACGTCGCCGATAGGGAACTTTGCGAGGAACACTTCGATATCCTTCCCTGGGATGATGGTGAGTCCGTCCGGCTTCTTGAAGTTCGACGCGATCTTTGCGAGCACCTTGGTCGGTGCGACTCCTATCGAGAAGGTCATCCCGAGCTCCTCACGCAGCGTCTTCTTGAGTGATAGTGCGATCTCCTCGTAGCTCATCTTGAGGGGGAGTCGCATCCCGGTGATGTCCGCGAACGATTCATCGACCGAATAGCGCTCGATGTCCGAGGAATAGCGCTCAATGACATTATTCATCCGGTGCGAGAACAGCTCGTAGCTCTCATGGTCCGCGTCGAGGAATATCACATCCGGGCAGATCCGCTTCACTTCGCTTCCGGTCATCCCGCGCTTCACTCCACGTGCTTTCGCTTCGTAGGTCATCGCGAGTGCCATCCCGCGTTCGCGCCCCACCACCACCGGCTTCCCGCGTAGCGAGGGATTCTTCGCAACTTCGCACCCCGCAAAGAAGCCATCACCATCGACGTGGAGGATTGCGCGTGGAAAATTCCGAATGAGGAACGGAGCACTCATAATGGATGTGTTACGAGTACTTTCTAACTACACTGCGAACTACTGCCTCTATTTTAAGATTATCCTTCGGATGAATATCTTTATATTTCGGATTCGCCGCTTCGAGATAGAGCTTCCCGTCTTTCTTTCTGAGGTATTTCATCGTGAACGCTCCATCGACTTCGGCAATGACGATGCTACCGACCCGCGCGTCCTGTGTGCGTTCGACGATCACCATGTCACCCTCGACGATGCCCGCATCTTTCATCGAGTCGCCTTTCACTTTGAGCATGTATGAAGCATCACGCCGCGGGATCAGATATTCGTCAAGACTCATGCCGTCCCCACGATCTTCCTCCGCAGGAGAGGGGAAACCTGCTTCGACGAGACCGAGCACTCGCAGCTCTCCCCAGATATTTCCGGGAGCAAGTTTGCCGCGTTTGTCCTTTATCAGGAACCCTTCATGTGCGAGCCGCTCGATCAGTTTAAATACTGATGCGCGCGAAGAAAATCCGACGAGTGACATGATCTCGGAGTAGGAGGGCATACGTCTGCGTGTCTCATAGAATTGCCGTAGCTGTCTTTTATACTTCTCATCCATTGCTACAGTATAAGCGAACAACTGTTCGCCTGCAAGATCCCACCTTGTCGCACCGCTTTTCTTGATAGAGAAGGGAGAATGTCGCGTACTATATTGTGCACATCTTGACCCTTCGGAGCGCGAGCGTACACTCATGACACTACTTGTCGCATACGCGAGAGATCGATGGCGATCTCTGGAAGTGAGGTGTGATCCCTCCACTGTGCCGCAACGGTAAAGCTGTCACTCGAAAGAGGAGAGAGATGAGTCCGGTCAGCAAGTAGGTATTTCTTCCGAGCAGAAGCGCACTCATCATCTTGGGTGACAAAAGGGAAAACAACCCGTGCTTCCAACTCAGAAGGGCGGTTTTCTTTTATTTACATAATCGACTATGACACTAAAAAAATTACTTACTGGCTTCCTGCTCCTCATCGCCCTCATGTGGCTCTCGGGTGAACTCCTCCTCAAGAGTGACGAGCGCAGCAAGGCAAAGGGAGAGACTCGCGCCGCGACCACTACCAGCGAAGTCGCCGGAGCCGCAACGACTACATCGAAGAGCGCTATCCCTATTTTAAAGCAACAGCGAGCCGAACCATCAGTGTCGACTAGCACACCCCCTGCAGTCGTTCCCTCCGCCCAACCTTCACCTGTGAGTGCTACGAGCATGAAGGACGATATCAGTGTGACGCTCTCCGTCGACGGCAAATCATTCGTCCACCAGCTCCCAAAGGGCGCGAGTGTCGCAACGCTTCTTACCACAGCACAGTCCGCCGGCGAGCTCTCCTTCATAGGCAAGGACTACTCCGGCCTCGGCATGCTCATCGTTGGTATCAATAGCAAGCTGAACAATCAGGACAAGAACAACCTCTACTGGATCTACTCGGTGAACGGACAGAAGGCACAAAAGGGCGTTTCAGAGTATGTTCTTGCGGCAGGCGACACTGTTTCATGGAGTTACGAACAGAATACTTACTAATCACCAATCATCATGCAACGCTTCATCAAGATCTTTTCAGTCATCATCATGCTGTTTAGTGGGGTTCCGTTCACTGCATCAGCTGATGTGACTCCGGTGCCTATACATCTCACGATAGTAACGAATGACGCAACACTGTTCGATTCAGACATTACGGTGGGCGAGTGTCTCGACACAGAGACGGGTACCTCGACCAGCGTGAATGCGTTCTGTGCGATCGAAGCGGTCGTAAGCTCTTCCGGTTGGACCCTCGCGACCACCTGGTACTCATTCGGTCGCTCGCTCGATGGGATAAATTCCTACACCGCCGATTTCGCGAACAACCGCTATTGGATCTACTACGTCAGCGGCGCACCCGGCATGATGTCACTCAACGCCGAGAAGCTTACGCCGGGCGAGCATCTCACGCTCGCATACGGTATCAACCCGCTTCGCATCGTCGTCGCATCCTCAAGCCCCGAGGTTGGAACATCGACCCTACTTACCGGACAGTACTTTGATCCGATCCTATTCGACTGGACGCTCGCGACCGGCACCACCTTCACCATAAATGATGAGGCGACTTCTTCGGATGCATCGGGCACACTCATGTTCATTCCGTCCACCACCACTCCCTACACCATCACGCTCACTCGTGACGGATACATTCCGAGCCCCGAAATCTCCATCACTCCATACATCGCAGATATCGCATCATCGAGCGCGGAGAGCTCAGAGCCCGAGTCGACTCCTCCATCGGTACAGGGAGGCAGTGCAACTCCCGAAGCCACTCATACCATCGACATCGAAAAGGCGGTCGCATTCCTCCGCACTGCACAGTCACCGGACGGCTCGTTCGGAGCTGCCCTCTATACCGATTGGGTCGCGATCGGGCTTTCTGGCGTTTCAGGCGCCGACGATATTCGCGCCAAGCTCGCGGCACAGCAAAAGAGTAGCACCGATCCCGGCACACTCCCGACCGACGTCGAGCGACGCGCAATGGCACTCCTCGCTCTCGGTATTGATCCTTCCTCGGGCACATCGCGCGACTACATCAAAGAGCTCCTCACTCACTTCGACGGATCACAGTGGGGGAGCGCGAGCGAGGTGAACGATGACATCTTCGCGCTCATCCCGCTCACCCACGTCGGCTACGGCGCGAGTGACGAGCTGGTCCAAAAGACGGTCACCTATATCGTTGCCGCACAATCCTCGTCCGGCTCATGGGGCAGTATCGACCTCACTGCTGCGGGGATGATGGCGCTTTCTCCCTACACCGCACTTCCGGGTGCCTCGGATGCGATTGTAAAAGCGAAAGCGTATCTCCATAGTGCGCAGGGTGAAGGTGGCGGCTTCGGTTCGAGTTTCGCCACCAGCTGGGTACTGCAGTCGCTTACTGGTGAAGACATTGCGATGAACTGGACGAAGAACGGAAAAAATCCGCAGGATTACCTCTGGCTCTTGCAGCAGACGGACGGCGGCATCGAATCCACATCGCTCGATCAGTCTGCTCGCGTCTGGGCGACCGCATACGCCATCCCTGCGTCGGCCGGAAAGGATTGGCATACGCTGCTTGCTGCATTTCCGCGTTCGCACACTATCCCACTGTCATCATTCGGGAGTGCTGTCGGAGGGGATTCCGGAGAGGTCCTCGGTACGACAACACTCATGACCGCAACAACTTCCGCACCGCTCGCGACATCAACGAGTGTGGTCGTGGTGCTGCAAGGTGCGACGAGCACACTTCTCGTCGCGACCGGCACTCCCGATAAGGCAACTTCGACCCCTGTCGTGAAGAAACCGGTCATAGTGAAAAAGGTGACTCCAAAGAAAACCGGCACCACTTCTCCTCTGCGACTCGCGAGTTCAACTGTGGCAACAACAAGCGTTATTGCCGTGCCGCCCGCTCGCAGCTCCTGGACCTCGGTCGTCACTAAACCGTTCATTCGCCTGTACCAAGAAGTCTCCTCGTGGTTTCATTGATGGATGGAATATCGGATAAAGGTGGTCACCAGCTCGAAAAAAGAATCCGTCACGCTGCTCCCTGACGGCCGCTATGAAGTGCGGGTGAATGCTCCGCGCAAAGAGGGGCGGGCAAATGAACGCACCTGTGAGCTGCTCGCGATGTATTTCTCTGTTTCGCCCGACGCGGTCAGTGTGATAAAAGGCCATGCTCAGCCGGGAAAACTCATCCGGGTGAGCGATGGCAACCAAAAGTTCTGAGGCGTATAATAGATAAATAACAACTAACTCACCACTATGGAAAACATGAAGATCGATTCGAAGGACGTTCAGCGCGGAGTCATCACCGCGGCACTGCTCGTTGGGGTCTGCCTCATCGGCGCGACGTGGATAGGAACCGCTGCATGGAAGACCGTCCGTGGGTATGACAACGCACTCTCGGTTACCGGTTCAACTAAAGAGCGCGTCACATCGGACCAGGTCAAGTGGACGATGGAAGTCACTCGGCATTCCCTCGGTGCCGAAGGCCTCAAGGATGCGAACAAGGCGATCAAAGCAGACCTCATCTCCATCAACACATGGCTCACCGGACTTGGTATCGACGCGAAAAGTATCACCGTCACACCCGTCTACACCATGGAGAACTACGACTACAACAAGTCCTCTTCCGCTCCTCGTGACTATACACTCCGCTCGACGGTCACCGTCGCGTCATCGGATGTCGAGAAGCTCACTCAGCTCGCGAAGAACACCGACACCCTCGTGAATCAGGGGGTTTTCGTCAACACCGTCTCGCTTGAATATTATTTCAGCAAACTCGCTGACCTCCGTGTTTCACTCCTCGGCGCAGCGATCAAGGATGCACGCGCTCGTGCGGAAGAGATTGCAAAAGCGGATGGTAAGTCCGTCGGTGTGCTCAAGTCAGCGTCATCAGGTGTGGTACAAGTACTACCGGTCAATTCTGTTGATGTGTCCGACTACGGTTCTTATGACACACAGAACATCGAAAAAGAGGTCTCGGTCACTGTTCGTGCCTCGTTCGTGCTCAATTGAGAACTGCGCACATCGTAGCGTCGTTTGCAGCAGTGCGCGATGGGTGGTATAAAAACACTCTGTTCTTTTGTTCACACCGATCCCAAAAAAGGAAAATACACATGTCCAGACGCGCAGTGCTCCGTGCCGACCGCAACCAGATCCTGCTCGATCGCTTCCATTCTGGAGGAGAAGGCGCAGATGACGAGGCGGAGTTACACCGCCATGACAGCCACGCCCAAACGGGCGAGGAAAGTGACCAGGAGCCCCATATTTCGGGCCCCGACGAAACGGCGAAATAGCCGTCAACCGCTTGTTTTTTCACAATTTGGCAAAGCGCACCCAGGGGGTTGCGCTTTTCTCATATTCCTGTATGATTTTTGTATTCGTGTGTTTTCTCGTAAGTGGCATGAGCCTGTCTCAAAAGCGCGTTCTCGAGAAGGTCGTACGCGAAGTATTTAGTATCTAGTATCAATCACAATGGCTCAAAAGCTATACGTTGGTGGACTCCCTTACTCGACAACCGATCAGGAACTCGCAGATGCATTCGCAGCTGCAGGAACTGTCGTTTCGTCGTCTATCGTCATCGATCGCATGACCAATCGCTCACGCGGTTTCGGTTTCGTCGAGATGAACACAGAGGAGGAAGCTAATGCAGCGATCGACATGTGGCATGGTAAGGAGTTCGGTGGGCGTACGCTCACAGTGAACGTCGCTCGTCCGAAGGAGGAGCGTCCTGCTGGTGATCGTGGCCCTCGCCGCGATTTCGGCCCTCGCCGTGAATACGGTTCTCGCTAAGAGACGCGCTCATGAAAAACACCACCTGCAAAGGTGGTGTTTTTCATTCCTGAGGTGGATAACGCATCTCAGTTGATTTGTTATACTGTTCCCATGACAAAAGAAGAGCGAAAGCCATACATCATCGCTGTCATCGCCGCTGTGCTCATTGCAGGTTCTGCCGCGGTGTACAAATACGCGTTCGAAGAGAACGTATTCCTTCCGACTGAGCTTCCCGAGGTCGGTAAGGTCGGTTCAGATCATGCGCACGCAAGCCTTCTGATCATGGTTGGTGATCGTATTCTCAATTTCTGCAGCCCTGACTACATGCTGAAGAGTCAGTTCGTTCATTTCGAGGACGGCAATTGCACTGTGGTCCATCGCCATGCACGTGGGGTGACCATCCCGACCTTCCTGAAGACCATCGGCATCGGACTCACCGAGGATTGTCTTACTATCCCCGGTGACCAAAAGACTTACTGCGGCAACGGCAAAGACAAACTCCGCGCTGTCGTCAACGGCACGGAGATGCCTATCGCGCAGCTGCCATACTATGTCTTCCGTAACAACGATCACATCCTCATTGACTACGGTGCTGAGTCGGGCGATATGCTGCGCTTCAAATACAATCAAGTCCCGCAGATTCCGCTCGATGTGAACGAGCCCAATGCTGACAATATGTTCGGCAAAGTACTCGACGAGAAGCAGCTCGAGAACGTCAAATAGCATGGACACCTCATTCGAAGATGAGATTGTCTATGACCAAGACTACACCAAAATAATCTTGCGCCACTACCGCGACCGCAGTGGTATGGAGAAAGTGTGGGGCATGGTCCACATGAATGGTCTCGGCAAGGGCGCACTCGTCCTGGCATGCACCGAGCAGGGAGAGCTCATCCTTGAGCGCTCCTATCGCATCCCACTGAAGCGTATGGTGATCGAACTACCTGGCGGATTGAACGATATGAAGGGCGAGACACCACTCGACGTCGCAACGCGCGAGCTCCTGGAGGAGACCGGCTATGCCGCTGATGACTATCAGGAAGCAGCACTGTTCGCTGAAGCTCCTGGTGTGACCGATCAAGAGAGCCTTCTCTACATCGCAAAGAATGCAAGAAGAGTCACCGAGCCCATGCTTGGTGCGTCGGAAGAGATCGAGGTCCTCCTAGTACCACATGGGGATGTGTGGGAGTTTCTCAAAAAGACGGATGCCATCGTCGACGCGAAAGTCTACGCCGCCTTGTCATTCCTAGGTAAGGTTTAATTCACGAGCGTTGCGAGCTCTTGCTTGAGATCAGCGAGCGCTTGGGTCATCAACACGCGCTTCGCGACCAGCTCATTGTAGCTGCTGTTGCTCTCGTCGAGTTTGTCGGTGTAGGGTTTTGCGCACGTGTCGGTCCAGTTACCACAGTTCTGATCAAAGGCGGTGACGAGTGCGACCGACGCGTTCTTCACTCGTTCGATCTCTTGGTTGAGTCGGTCAATGGCGATGGTGCGGTCATTGATCTCAAGCGTGAGCTCTGATCGCGTTTGTTTCGCGGCTCGCGCTGCTCCAGCTTCTCGTGTGATCTCCTGTGAGAGTTGCGTTGCGGCATTTTGATTCACTTCCGGCTCGACCACAGTATTTTCAGGTGTCGGGGGAGTGGTCGTTGTAGTGTTCACATCTGAGAGCGCGATTGCTCCGGCGAGTGATTTCGGATCGACTTCTGGGGCGCGCAGCTTTCCGCTCTGATAGAGGATGGCAGCACTTCCGAGTGTGACTCCGAGTGCGAACACCGCGAAGAGCGCGACGACTTTCTCCGCTCTGTTTTCTGAAACACGCCTGATCGTGACATGAGTGATTTGCATGGATGCATAGTACAACAAATTGTTGTTATTGGCAATAGCAATCATCCATAGATATACAAAAAGTTAGTAATGGATTTATATAGTTATTTTAGTGTTAATTTTCTGGGGATTATCCTGTGGATAATTGACAGGACATTCTGTTGATTGTCTGGGGATAACTTTCAATATTTCCTTATTTTCCAAGATAAAATTGGAATATCGACCCTCGAGATTCCCACAGTCTCGAGCTTCGTGGCGTTCCCATGACCATTGATGAAAAGAAGTTAGAAGGGTACATCACACTCAAAGAGGCGAGTGAGCTGTTCGGCTATTCGCCCGACTACATCGGACAGCTGATCAGAAAGGGAAAGATCGAGGGCAAGCAGGTCTATGCCAATGTCGCGTGGATGACCACGAAGAATTCACTCGACGAGTATCTTTCGCGTGAGCGCGGCGTCGCACAGTCTACCGAAAGAGCTCCATTCTTCGAACGTACGATGCGCGTCCTCCTCCGTGACGAAACGGTCCGTATCACAAAATGGATGCTGACTGCACTCATTCCTGTACTCGTCATCCTTGCGATGCTCGAGTTCTATTTCATCTCCATTTCGATCGACCGCAAACTCACGCTGGATGCACAGCACCGACTCGAAAGAGAGATGCTCGTCGCAGGTGTTAGCGTTGCGGATACTAACGCGGAATATTTCAGCTATGAGAAATAACGACGCACAACACATTGTCCGCCTTGCTCGTTCGGAGCCCGAGCGCACCGTACTTTCAGCCGTGCATATTGCTCGTGTTTCCGAGCAAAACGAAACACACGAAGTATTCTCGAGCTTCGCGCTTTCGCGCGGTATACTCGGCAAATTCGTCACAGTCCTGCTGCTTCCGATGATCTTCATCTACCCGCTCGCGCCAGCGTATGCCGCCGACGAATCAACCGCTGCTTCCTCCACGCCGGAGCAAGTTCCTACTGAGATCGCCGAGACTCCTCCCGTGACCGACTCACTCAGCTCGGATCTTGGCAGTGCACTCTCGGGTGCCGCTGCAGCGGTCGCTGATCTCTTCGTCGGAGGTGAGACATCCTCGACATCGGAAGAGATGGCGACTACCACTCCAGACACCCTCCCCGCCACCGATGACACTGCAACAACGTCAGAAGGCATGACTTTGCTTGACGACACTGCGTCCTCGACCGACAGCGGCTCTCTTGCAACGAGTACACCTTCGGATTCTGATGCGTCGACCACTCCGGCAATCCCGAGTGGAAGCAGTTCGAGCGATGAGTTCGCTTCAAGTACTTCCTCAGCATCCTCGACCGATGACATCCTCGACACTGCATCCTCCACCGAAGAATCAGTCACCCCGTCGAAGAGCGCACAGGAGATTGCGGCCGAGATGCTGCGCGAGAAAGAGGATTCGATGCGCGCGTCGATCAGAAAAGAAGTCGAAGATGAATTCACAAAAGGTTGTGTTTCGCTCGACACAACCGGCTATTACTGTCTCAAAGACAGACCGAACAGCGGAGAGAGTCTCACGCCGTCGAATGTCATCACAGATGTCACATCCCGGCCGGATGCATCGGGAGAGTGGAAGCAGATCTTCATTACGCGCGGAGGGATAGAGGAGCAACTGACACACTTCAGCTGGGACAATGCATTTCCAGCGACCGATGTCTCCGGCAAGTCCGTCGTTTGGCAGGGGAACGTGAATGGTCGTTGGCAGATATTCTATGCGACCATCAGCGCGAGTGGAACTCCCTCGATAATGGAGGTCACACATTCGAACGAGAGTAATTTCAACCCTAAGGTCGACGGCGACGACGTTGTCTGGCAGGGATGGGTCGACGGCAACTGGGAGATATTCCTTGCAGAGCATCTCACTCCCGAAAACTATCTTGCTTCGACCACTTTACCGATCGAGAACAAACTGCTTGCCATTGATAACAGCTGGAAGGTCACCCGTGTCACGACGAATTCGGGGCACGATATGTTCCCGTCTGTCGCTGGCGGGCTCACGACTTGGCAGTCATTCCAGGACAATGCATGGAATGTCTATGTCTACAGCATGAAGACCGGCACCACACAGAAGATCTCAAAAAGTGGCGAGAAGAGCGAGCAGCCGCGCTTCGCCATTACTTGGGATGAGCGGACCACCGAAGGGAACACCCGCATGGTCGGCTACGACATTGCAAGCGGCAAGACCATCGACCTCACCGAAGAGGCACGCCGGGTCAATGATGATAAACCGTATACACCGACCGCTCCGATTACCCAGCCGGACCAGGCCGCATTACCGATCAGTGGCTCCGGCACCAGCACTTCTGCAAAGAGTGAGGGGGACGCGAACGGCACCAGTACTCCTAACGGTTTGGATATATGACGCGAATGAGTTTCAAGATCCTTAGGTTGATCGGAAAAAAAGTGGGAGTCGGCATGATCATGCTCTCGACCGTGTTCTACAGCTTCGGTGGGCTTGATCTCTATCTCGGGCTCACTACTCCGTTCGCCCCCAAGAAAGCAGACGCCGCATACACTGGCAAGCAGCTTCGTACCATAGAATACATTCTTGGAAATGGTAGCGAGAACACCGCGCGTGCCGCAGGGGTGCTTTCATATTTTGGCTCGGCAAATGCAACGACCAAAGCTGGTGCCGGACAAGAAGTCGTCATCATCGAAGGCTCGGGCATCAGGGTCGTAAATGCGTATCTTGATGTTGCGTTCCAGATCACTGCATCGGCGAATCTCACAGGACTCGATCTGTTCTTTGATGCCTCGAGTTCAGCAATCACCGGTACCGACGTCCGCATCGATGAAGTCACCGCGAACACACCGTACATCGGATCAGGGTTGTCCGGCTATTTTCGTGGTACACATGAGGTTACCGCGTTCTTCGCAACAACGAGTGATGCGAATTGGAACGCAGGAGTCGGCGTTGTCGCCGCCGCGTCGACCACATTTTCCGCTGCCGCAAGCCGTGCGCTCACCACCATTAAACTTGTCATCACCTATGAAGAGGATGTATCCGCCGGTGCACACAGCGAAGTGAAGACCGTGCGCTTTCCGCTCGACTCGAACAATGGAACCGATACCGGCACCAGGCAAGCCGCATGTGGCGCCGGAACGACGTGCGGTTTCACCTACACGGCGGACATCCCTGACGCACTCGCCGATGCCGACATCCTCGACGTTTATTTCGAGATCCACGGCATGGTCGACTCCGGTACGGCTTCGACACTGCAGCCGCAGATTTCAGGTGGGACGGCAGGACCCGCATATGCCTGGACCGAAGCGCGCGCCGATAACACCTCCGTGAACGTTACTTTTCGTCCGACAGTCGGAGCTCCGAATTTCACCCGCAACACCCCACAGACGCTCAATATAGTGAATGGTACGGTCGCACTCGGTGCGCTCGGCGGAGAACTGGTCGTGACATACCGCTACTCGACCGGAGCGTCCGCTCAGACCGAGACGGTGCGCTACTTTGTCGATCAGGATACGACCAACCCCGGCACTGCAACTTCGACGTTCGCGACAAGTACTGCGGCGATCGCGAATTCAGGTCGGTCGGTGAAGAGCATCTGGTATCGCGTACAGATCGCCCCGATCGCCGCAGCGAACATCAATATCGGCAGCGAAGTCGGGACTGCGACCAAGCGTTTCAAAACCTATGCGATCACCGGTACGAATCCGCGCTCGGGAGATTCGCCGACCATCATCCATGACCTGAGCGCGGATATCGGCAATTTCTGGAACACCTCCGTTGGACTCGGAGGGGAAACTCGTGCATCGGTCTCGAATGCCCCCGTAGGACTCGAAGCATATGTCACGTTCACCTGGGACGGCAACACCGCCTCGGATGTGACCAAGAGTGTCTCATTCAGCGGTGCACAGCAGGGTGTTTCCGCCGTGGCACAGCAATGGAACAACACCTCGGTGTTCATCGAGCTTCCCGAGACGGTCACGAAGACCTATCGCAGTGCATATCTTTTGACCAACTACGATCATTCCAATGCCGGCACCATTACGGTGGGCACGGTCACCATCGGTGTGAACGGCTCGACGACCGCGATCACCGAGAATGGTGATACTGAATCGTTCAACACGAGATACTATACGAAGATCGCCTCGACCACATTCTCGAATGGTGACCCGATCCTTTGGACTTCTCGCGCGATCGAGATCAATCAGCAGAAGAGTGTTGCCAACAGCGCCTATTTCGCGAATGAGGTGATCGTCACTTATGACGCTGCACTCGGCGGCAATGACATCACGGTGACTCCGAAGCAGCTCCGTACTGTCGAATATGAGCTCGGCGGGGAGTCCGACAATGCGCAGCGTGCAAGCGGAGTGCGCTCGTATGTCGGCGCCGCATGGTCGGCGAGCAAGGTTGGAGCGGGGACACGCTCGATCGTACTTAACGGCAGTAATATCAGGGTCGTCAACGCATATCTCGAATTCGGCTTCATTATCGCTTCCTCCTCTAACCTCACCGGCCTCGATGTCTACCTCGATGCAGGCGGTTCGTCGTCTGCGGGCACTGATGTCCCAGTCGCTGAGGCGGTCGGAGTATCCATCCGTTCAACGACCGGACTCACCGGTTATGTCCGCGGCAATCATGATGTCACCGCGCTCTTCGATCGCCAAAGTGATGCACAGTGGTCATCCGGAGTCGCCGTCGTCGCATCAGCTTCGACCACACTCGCACTCGGCAATCGCACGCTCTCGACGATGCGCCTCATCATCACCTATGAGTCCGACTATTCGCTCGTTGCACACACCGAGACCAAGACCGTGCGTTTCCCGCTCGACTCGACCGCCGGTACCGACACCGGTACCAAGCAGACCGCATGTGCGATCTCAGCGGTCTGCGGATTCAGCTATACCGCGAACATCCCCGATGCGGCCGCGGACGCTGACATCCTCGATGTCTATTTCGATATGCATGCGGAAGTGAACTCCGCCGCCGCAGGATCGTTCGATTTCCAGATCACCTCGATGCCGACCCCGAGTCAGGCATATGCCTGGGTTGAGACGAATACCGATGACAACACCGTCAATGTCATCTATCGCCCGGCGGTCAGTGGAACCGCATTCCAGCGCAACACCGCGCAGACGCTCAATATCAATAATGGACCGGTCGCCTTGAATGCGCTCGGCGGAGAACTGGTCGTGACATACCGCTACTCGACCGGCTCGACGGCGCAGACCGAGACGGTGCGCTATTTCGAGGATCAGCGTACGACCGCCCCGGGTACGACCCGTAACAATTTCGCCACCATCACCCCGACCATCTCGAACGGTTCGCTTTCGGTGAAGAACATCTGGTACAAGGTGCATGTCGCCCCTGTTGCCGCGACCAATATGACCATCTTCGGGAGGGTTGGTACCTCGACCGAAAAATCGAAAGTTTTCACCTTCGCCGCGACCAACCCGCGTGCAGGGGATACCCCGACGGTCATCTATGACATGAGCGCGGACATCGGGAACTTCTGGACCTCGACCACGACGCTTGCCGGCGCGGCTCAGTTCTCCGCCGCGAACTCCGGCACTCCTCCTGCGGTCGAAGCGTACATCACCTATACGTGGAACGGTTCGCTCGGAGGTACCACCACGCGCACCGTACTCTACTCGGGAGCGCAGCAGGGAGTCACCAATCTCCTTGGTGCCTGGAACAACAAAGACATGCATGTCGAACTACCGGAAACGGTGACCAAGACATTCCGCAGTGCATATTTCGAGACGACGCACTTGCACTCGAATGCGGCGACCACCATCACCATCAGTACGCTCACGTTCGCCGAGAACGGTGTCGCCTCGACGGTCGCCGAGAACGGTGATACCGAAGCGTACAATGCGGTGTATTTCAATCCGATCGCATCGTCGACATTCTCTTCGGGCGATACGATCAATTGGACGAAACGTTCGCTTGAGGTCAGCAATGCGCGAAACGTCGCGAACTATAGCTATTGGAACAACGTGCTCGTGGTCACCTACGACGCCGCTCAGGAGTACAAATTCCCGACCTTCACCCAGAATGCGTTCCGATTCTATGCTGACAATGCCGCGATCAAGCCGACCGATGCTTGGCCTTCCGGTGTGGTCGACCTCGGCGAGAACACCGAGATCACCGCTGCAGACTCACCGCCCGGCAACGGGAGCAACCTCAGGCTCCGCATGTCGCTCACTGTCGCGACCACCACCATGCTTGCGTCGTCGACCCAGTTCAAATTGCAATACGGCGTACGTACCAGTACCTGCGGAGCGGTCGCCTCATGGGCGGACCTTGGCGCGCCGGGCTCAGGGGCACAGTGGCGCGGGTTCAATGCGGCTCCGGCTGACGGCTCGAACATCTCCACGAGTTCACCGATGGCGGGAGAGCTCCTGCTCTCGGTCTCCGATCGTGCCGGTCTTTATCAGGAGTCGAACAACACGGTGTTCAATCCGTTCGCGACCGCGGTCGGAGAAGATGTCGAGTATGACTGGAACATCCAGAACAACAATGCCGCCACCGACACACCATATTGTTTCCGGATGACGAAGGTAGACGGAACGGCGTTCAATGATTACTCCGCATCGTATCCGACGGTGCGCACGGCGGGGTATACTGCCGAGTCGAAGAACTGGCGTTGGTACGATGACGAGAACAATGAGACCCCGACTTCGCCGATGGCGATCGAGAATACCGCTCCGACGAACGTCGTCACCGAGAATATCATCAAGCTGCGCGTGACGCTGAATGAGACGGGAGGTTCCAACGGCGTAAACCAGAAGTTCATGCTGCAGTACTCCGAGTGGGGAGACTTCTCAAGAGGGGTGACCGACCTTGTCGGCACGTCGACTTGTGTGACCAATGTTATCTGGTGCTACGGCGACGGTACCGACCTCGACGACAGCGCCATCTCGACCTTGCTGCTCTCTGATTCTGCGGCAAAGGGGAGACACAACGAGGCGGCGACCACGACGTCTACCTCAGGTCCGCTCGGTTCCACTGCGACCGAATACGAATTCACCATAAAGCATGCCGGCGCCCGGGTGAACACTACCTATTTCTTCCGATTGTGGGACGTGAATCATGCTCGCCCGGTTCCGCTCGGGTCCGGCGAGAGCTATCCTTCGCTCTCCACTCAAGGTGCGACACTCTCATTCACCGTCTCGGGTCTTGCTTCGACCACGGTTACGGGTGGAGTCACCACTGACGTCGACACCACCGCGTCGACGATACCGTTCGGAACGATACAAGTGGGCGGACCGGGTACGGTAGCGGCACAGCGCCTCACCGTTTCGACTGATGCGACCGAAGGATATCAAGTGTTCGTGCGCAGTAACGGCGACCTGGCAAATGCGCTCGCCGACGACATCCCTCCGGTCACCGGCACCAACAGTGCTCCGTCCGCGTGGAGTGTCGGGTGTGACACTGCTGCCGACGGGTGCTACGGCTACCATGCCACGGACGGCACGCTCGCGGGAGGATCGATCCGTTTCCTCGTCGATGACACATATGCACGTTTCTCCAGCACGACACTCGAAGAGGTCATGTACAACTCAGGACCGGTCACCGCCGACACCGCCGACATCATCTGGAGACTCGAAGCGCACATCACCCAACCTGCGGGAGCGTATACGACCAGTGCACAATATATCGTTGTCCCCATCTTCTAATCACCACCATGACATATAATAGAGAACAACTCATGAAACGCTTGAAGACGAGAGGACGTACTCGGTCCGTGCTTGCGGTGTGCGGCATGCTGCTCTTTACGTTGCCGAGTTTCGCTTTTGCCGCAAGCTCATTCACGGCTACTCCTGCGGTGATCGACGGCAAAGGGAAGGTGCGTGAGATCCTGCACTATAGTATGACCGTCGTGAATACGACCAAGCATCTCGTGACTGTCTATCCGTGGGTCACCGACATCGATACTACCGAAGGGAATTCTGGTTCGAGCGATCTCGCCGGGACGCACGAAAAGGAACTTTCGGAGTCACTCGCGCGCTGGATCGAAGTCACTCGCGGCTCGGTCGACCTGCTCCCCGGTGAGCAAAAAGACGTGCCAATCACCATCCAGATCAACCTCAATGCGAAGCCGGGGGTTTATCATTCCGCCATCCACCTCTCTGCGGGAGGTACACGTCCCGACGCAGAAGCGAACAAGGCCGATACGATGGACGTGCTTGTGAATATTGAAGTTCTCGATGATATCAACGAGCGACTGCAGCTCAACACCTTCGTTCCTTCGAAGGGGGTATTTGCCAACGAGACTGCTTCTTTCAATTACCATATCGAGAACATCGGCAATCGCGGGGAGGTGCCGCACGGCAAGATACGCATCTACGACAAAAGCGGGCGTGAAGTTGCCTCCGTTGATGCCAATCAGGACGCAAAACGACTTGAGCCGTCATCGAAGTTGATGCTCTCCTCGGTCTGGGCATCAGGGAACAGTTTCGGCCGCTACAAGGCGATGCTCGATCTCGAGTATGGCGGCCGTGGCACACTCCAAGATACCGTATACTTCTGGGTCATTCCATGGAAGAAATTGCTTGGCATGTTCGTCTCACTCATCGTGCTGTGTGTCGCAGCCGCCATCGTACTGCACTCATACGGTCAGTCACGTCGCCGCGCACTCGCCGCCGAGACTTCAGAGGGTGGGTGGAGGCTTCCGTGGGGGCGCGATGAAAGTGAAGAAGAGGATGAAGAGTGGGAGGAAGTCGCCGTGCATCGCGCACGTGCAGTGAAGGAGCTCCGCGAAGTTGAACCTCCCCCTCCTGTCCATACCCGTCTCCGCTCCGAGATCTACCACGGAGAGGAAGCTACGCATCTCTCGAATATGCCGAAAGCGGATTTATCCTCGCATAAGGTCATTCTCGGGAAGCGTGAATCACCGCCCCCGCCTCGGACGCATATCGTGAACCTCAAATAAGATGAAAAGATCCGGCCCACACCAATTCATGTTCATCCTGATCTCGCTTCTTGCGATGGTACTTCCGTTTGGAGTCATTGCCGCAGACGAAAGCTCACTCACGATCACAGTCACACCGCCATTGTTCCAGGTTTCTCAGCCGGCCGGCACTGATTGGCGCAGTCAACTTCGACTGGTCAACAGCAACAATTATGATATTTCCATCACGGTGACTGCGCAGGATTTCCATCCGGACGGAGAGACAGGAAATGCGGTGTTTGAAGAAGGGGAGAAGGGGACCCCGACGGACTCTCGACGCATGTCCGGTTGGATCGAGGTGCCACCGGGGCTGCTCACGATTAAGCGCGGCAGTACCGCAGAGATCCCATTTACGATACACGTTCCACCGAATGCTGACCCGGGCGGACATTACGGCGGGCTTCTGGTCAGTACTCGTCCAGGCGACACTGGAGCTGGGAGTGGCGCTGGTATCTCATCAGGCATTACCTCGCTCATCTTCCTTCGTGTTCCTGGTGACGTGGTGGAAAAGGGAAGTATCAGAGATTTTTATACTGAAAACAGTGTGATCGAATCCCCTGATGCACGTTTTGTGCTGCGGTTCGAGAATGAAGGGAATGTGCACATTGTTCCACAGGGAGAGATCGTCATCACCAATATGTGGGGGAAGGTCCGCGGCAAGGTAAGCATCAACGAGAGTAGTACCTTCGGCAATGTACTACCGGAGTCAACCAGAAAATTCGAGTTCAACTGGAAAGAGCTCGACCCGAGCCCATTGGAAGTCGGCCGCTATAAGGCCATTGCGACCATCGTCTATGGGGTTGAGGGTCGACAAACCGTGGAGCGCACAGTCTTTTTTTGGATCGTACCGTGGAAGCCAGTCGCCTCCATCCTCGGATCACTGTTCTTCTTCATTTGGTTCATTTCCTGGTCGCTCCGACGTTATATCAAGAAGGCGCTCATGATGGAGCGTGTCCGACTTGGGATGACTGAACAGGAATTTGTCGCATATCGTGGCGGGCCGAAACAGGAAAAGCCTCAGCAGCCTACCTTGACCTTTTCCGCACTCAAACAACCACTCCGTGCAGCATCACTCAACCTTTCGCAAGACCGGATGACCTCATCACCGTCAGTATCAACACAAAAAAGAAAGAAATTGAAACCCGGAGTTGTCGCAAAGTTGCGCGCGTATCGCCCGCTGATCATCTTCGTGCTCGTACTAGCAACAGGGATCTCACTCATCAGTTGGTATTTCGTAGAGGTGTTTCAGGATGAAAGGGCCTACCACGTCGAGCAGATCCGCCCGCGTTAGAACTTTCAGAAATGGGAACCTTCTACTTGCAGGACCCCCCAGTGATTCGGTCAACGTACTATGAGTACGTCTTCCTCATCACTTTCCCCGCGCCTTGAATTTTCCTCATTTCTGAAAGTTCTCTTTGTAAATATTTAGAGTTGATGCTTACTCTGTGCGCCACGAACTTTGCTCAGTTTCGCAGCTTCTATACACGTTGATGACGCCTCAAATTTCATCTATATATAGAGTGATAAAAGTAGGCGAAACTGTGGATAAGTAGAGCCATATTCTTGGTTATCCACCTCTATTTGGCTCTTATCCACAGTTATCCACTTTGGGCGCACCATTTTCCCACAGCTAAGATATAATGTTTGATAGGTGCGAAGACCATCAACTCTGCGAGTATCGATGATCAGATCACCATCAGGACAATCATCCCAATTGTTGTCAGAATCAAAATAGATTTTCCATTGTATACGCTCTCGCCTTGCCCCACACGGCGAAAGCACTGAAGATTACTTGTCGTTTAATATTCAGTCTCTCACAGCCATTATTTGTTTTAGCTTAGTTCTATGAACTATCTTAGTTCTTTCAAACAGCTTTCACGCGCGAAGCAGATTGCTGTGCTGCTCATTGTGAGCACGTTTACATGGGCTGTCGGAGTTCCAACATTTTTTGCTACCGCTTCTGCGGCGCAACTCTCGCTCGTTAGTGCGACCGCATCGTCGTCTGTCCCTGCAGCAGTCACCAACATGACACTGCGCTACACCTCGACTACTACAGTTTCGACAGGTCAGACTATCGCGATCCAGTTCAGTCCTGGCCATAATGGTGGCACTGACGAATACAGTCTCGCATCCCTCACCGTCAACGATGTTGTCGGACAGGCGGGTGTGACGGTCATTACCGCAGCTTGTGGTGCAGTCACCGCTAACCAGGTCTCAATCTCTGGTGGTATCGCCAACGCTGCCGGAAACCGAACCGTCACCCTTACTGCATGTGGTGCAGTCGCTGCGCAGCAGATCACCATCGGATTCATCAACAATCATCTCGTCAATCCGACCACGACCGGTTCATACAAGATCACCATCGGCGGCACTCAGACTGACTCAGGAACCGCAATGACCGCCATCCTCAACCAGGTCACCGTCACTGCTTCAGTCGACACAACCCTTACCTTCACTGTTTCGGGTGTCGCAGCAGGTCAAAGCATCAACAACGAGCAAGTTTCGACAACTTCGACCGCAGTTGCGATCGGATTCGGCACACTCGCTTCGGGTACCCCGGTCGTCGCCGCACAGGACCTCACCGTGGCAACAAATGCGCAGAATGGATTCATCGTTACTGTACATGAGGACCAGAATCTCCTCTCGGCGAACGGTGCTGATATCGACCTCTTCCAAGACGGAAATGCCGTTGCGACACCGATCGCTTGGGCGACTCCGACAGCAGTGCTTGGAACAGAAGCTACATATGGCCATATGGGTATCACTAGTAACGACACTGACCTCAATGCCAACGAGTTCTTCTCAGGATCGGTCATCAAATGGGCAGGTAATTTCTACCCGACCACCACTCGTACCATCTTCTCAAATACCGGTCCGGCTGATGGTGTAACTCAGAATATCGGTAGAGCACGTGTCGGTTATAAGATCCTCGTCTCCAACCTCCAGGAAGCCGCAACGGATTATACCAACCACCTCATCTACGTTTGCACCCCGACATTCTAAACCACTCTTTGTCCAGATGGTGTCGCATGAACAGCCCCCGCTCGGGGGCTGTTTTCTTACACAACGCACAGAATTGCTGTCTTTTTCTTCGGCTTTGGACGTGGATCCAATCATCGTGGCGAACCACTTCATATGAGAACCACAACCTCGCAGACTTAAATCCTGGCCATTTCTGAGCGTTCTATCTACATAAATGAGGATAGGAGAGCTTTCCAAGTAGGGTATCTCGGATATAATTAGGAGGATTAACCTTTATTATTTGCCCTCCTACTTTTCCGTACGAATGAGTAGTCATTATTTATGCAACCTTACAAAAAATTCTTAGCCTTCACCGTACTCTTCGCAGCGCTCCTCGTTGCGCTTCCATCCGAAGTGAGTGCGCAAGGGAAAGTGAGCTTCAGGCTTTCCCCGACCACCATCGAAGACAAGGTGGACCCGGGAGCTGACCGAGATTTCGCGCTCAATATCGAGAATCAAGGCGATGCGACCGCAACACTCTACCCGTCGGCGCAGAACATCACCGGAATCGGTCCTGACCTTCACCCGATATATTCCTCTGCAAAGGATACAGAAGGATACGCACTTGCGTCGTGGATCACCTATCAAGAGAAAGAGCTTGTTGTTCGTCCTCATGAACAAAAGACCCTCCACTTCACCGTTCATTTCCCAAAGGATGCTCATCCGGGATCGCATATGGCCGGTGTGTTTTTGAGTGACAAACCTTCAGATGCCACCCAGAGCGGATCATCAATCGGCTTCCAGATCGGAGCGATAGTGAATTTCCAGGTCGCAGGGGAGATCATTGAGGATACTCAGATCAGAGAGTTTTACACGACAAAGGCGGTGTACAGCAATGCGGATGTGGGATTCACCACTAAGCTTGAGAACAGGGGCAATATCCTGTCTCGCCCGCACGGCCTTATCGACATCACCAACATGTTCGGAAAGAAAGTCGCTTCCATTCCGGTAAATGACAATGGCGGCGGTATCTTCCCGAACGGTGTGCGTGAGTTCTCGAGTGTATGGAAGTCCGACGATATCCAGCTTGGACGCTATGATGCCGTCGTTGCGCTTGCAGTCGAAGGACAGAATGGAACTCAGACGATCTCGCGTGTACTTCAGTTCTGGATCATGCCGATGAACATCATTGGACCTATCGTCGGAGGTCTGCTTTTTCTCATCATCCTTGTCTACGTCATCATCAGGCTCTACATCAGGAGTCAGCTCGCCGGAATTTCCCGTCCGCGTGGTGCGTCACGCCGCTCTGATCCAGGACTATCGAAGAGTGCTGCGATCGTGATAGCACTGCTTGTCGCGATCATCATCGGATTCGTTATTTTATTCTTTTACTTCGGGTAAAAGCTGTTTCAAATTTAGCGATTATCTTCAGCAAAACAACCACCCGCGACTCACCTTACAATAAGTAAGGCTCGTCTAGCGAGTGGTTGTTTTGTTTCGCTTCTCATCTAAATTTGAAACAGGTTCGTAAGCTGGCGTCAGTAATGTGAAATAGATTTACTGTTTATGTTACGATGAAGGCATGGAAGACCGTGTCGTTCTCCGTCCAACGCGCATCACGTCGAAGCATGTAGGACATCATAATCTTACCCCGAGCGGAGAACCTCCGCGCAGGAAAAAAAGGAGAAAGAGTAAACTCCTACAAGGTGCATTCATTACTGTTGGAGCGATGGCGATGACGGTACTTATCATACATGCCAGTGACTCGTTCAAGAACCCGAACGATCTTGTTGCGGGAGTCGGAGGAGTAGCCGCACCGTCCGCACGTTGTCCGAGCGACATGGTATTCGTTTCCAGCCCAAACGGGGGATTTTGTATCGACAAGTATGAGAACTCACCAGGGAAGTCGTGTCCGCACAGTGATCCGAAGAATCAATTCGAAACCAATGACAACATGTCGCAACCACTCTGTGTATCGGTCTCTGTTCCTGAGTCCGACCCATGGGTAAATATCCCCGTCACGCAGGCGATGGAGATCTGCACAAGGGGAGGTAAGCACTTGGCGAGCAACGGCGAATGGTACCGCGCCGCACTTGGTACTCCTGATACCGTCAACACGGAAATCGGAAGCCCGAATTGCGTACTCGGTCGCATCGGCGTGAGTCATGGAGAGAAGACGGGGAGTCATAGTGCATGCGTTTCTTCTGTTGGGGCTTTCGACATGGTCGGGAATGTCTGGGAATGGGTCGACGGAAACATTGTGAACGGTATATACGAGAAACGCGATCTTCCGCGCGAAGGGTTCATTACGGAGACAGACGTCGATGGTGTCCCAGTGTCTGTTGCAAGTTCTTCTTCCGAAGTATTTCACGGTGATTATTTCTATATCAAGCGGGACGGGGTCAGCGGAATGCTTCGCGGCGGATTCTGGAATCTCTCGGAAAAAGCTGGGGTAGCGACGGTGAATGCGACCATCCCGACGACGTTCGTTGGTAGTGCTGTCGGCTTCCGTTGCGCCAAATAAGAAAGCGTAGGAATAGCGATCTATTCCTACGCTTTGTTAGAGACAGCATGAACGCCAATTCATATTGCGGAAGAGTGAAAATCGCCGTAAAATTAAGGAGATATGGCAGATACAACTCCGACAGCACCCGTATATCGATTCCGTTATGCGACGCTGATTATTGCGATCGTGATTTTCGGGCAGTTACAGTTGCCACACGTTTCCTTTTCGCAGATGGCAAGTTCCGCATATCAGAATCTTGCGAACGTCTCCTCGATCAATGCAGCGGTTCCACCGAACGAATACAATACGCTTGCGCAGCAATTTTCTGAAAAAGACCGTGAACTCACCGCTCGAGAGCAGGAGCTGATTGCACGAGAAAAGGCGCTCGATGCGAAGTATCAGGAAGAGATCGCGAGCACCAAACGTACGACACTGCTGACCATTCTTGGTGCGACAGTCATACTGATACTTCTGATTTTGGCGAATTTCTATTTTGATATCAAGCGGGAAGAGGAACGTGAGCGGGTGCTCAGGGCCGAACGAGGCGAATCTTCTCCCCTATGAGTCAGCGTGTCGTACTCAAGCCCGTTCGTGTCTCTTCTCGTCAACCCGATGCTCCGAGAAGAAAGAAGAAGCACAATAATCTCTGGAAAGGGATACTTGTCGTGCTTCTCTCGACAGGTCTCACGACACTTGCGATCAAGGCGAGCGACTCGTTCGAGAATCCCTCTGCACTCATTGCTGGAGTCGCGGGTTCAAAGCAGGCACAGGTCGACACGCATTGTCCTCCAGAAATGGCATATGTCAGTACTGCGGAAGGTGGATATTGCATAGACAAATATGAAGTATCCGCAGGGGATACCTGTGCTCGTACCGATCCTGCAAATGAATTTGAAACCCAAGCGGATCTTACTGACCCGAAATGTCTCCCGGTCTCACAGGTCGGGAATCCACCATGGGTGAATGTCCCGCTTCATCACGCTATGGCGATCTGTGCGAAAGTAGGGAAACGACTTCCAACCAACAAGGAATGGTATCGATCGGCAATAGGCACACCTGACAATGTGCAATCGGACGATCCTTCCGCGTGCGCGCTTGGAAAGACCGGGCAAACGCATTCCGAGCCGACTGGGGTGCGATCAGCATGCGTGTCGTCATTCGGAGTCTATGACATGGTCGGCAACGTATGGGAGTGGGTCGACGGACAGGTCGAAGACGGAAAATACGGAAGCCGCTTCCTTCCGAACGACGGTTATGTCGATGAAGTTGACGTCGATGGTGTGCCGACCAAAACCGCGACCACATCCGATCTCGCGTTCGGGGAAGACTACTTATTCGTCGATCATTCGGGGGTACGAGGGATGATCCGTGGAGGATTCTGGTCGCTCAAGGAAAAAGCCGGCATCTTTGATATCAATGCCACCATTCCCACCTCCTTTGTCGGCGATGCGGTGGGATTTCGCTGTGCAAAAGACGCAAGCTGAAAATCCAAATGATGTCCACTGGATCACTGTGGCGACATCACGGTGAGTTTTCGTTATTGCATAGTATAATATTTGCATGAGGTCTTCGCGTATGTTCACACGTATACTTTTGTTTTTCGTCGTGGCACTCACCGGGACACTCTTCCTCCCGGATGCGGTCGTTGCTGGTCCGACATATTTCACTAGTGATTTGATCACCGACTCGACACCTGCGGGCACGTCGACAACGCATACGGTGACGTTCAATCCGGGTCTCGCGATACCGACTGCTGGAAAGATCATGATCATTCCTGAGCCGAACGGCGGAGGGGTATTCACTGTTCCTCCCGCACTCAACCTTGCTGATATCACACTTGAAGTATCCGCAGGAGGAGGACCGTTCGTCGCGCGTCCGCTTGCGCTTCTTCCTTCGGGTGTCAGCGACGGGGTGACAGTCACCACAGGTGTGAACGGTTTCATCACCTTCGACCTCGCGACCGGTGTTCCTGGGATCGCCGCGGGCGACACGGTAAAAGTCACAATAGGCGGAGCGAACTTCATCACTTCGCCAGCGGTGCAAGGTTCCTATCGTATCCGCATCCGTACGTTTGACGCTGCGAGTCTCCCACTCGATGTCGGAACCGCGATGATCGCCATCGTCGAACGGGTCACCGTCACCGGCGACATCCAGGTCATCGTTCCACTCCGCTCGAACGGTTTGCCGACGGGCCTCCTGCCTGGTGCGACAACGAATGTCCTAGTTTCCTTGAACACTGACATTCCTGCATTCTGTAAATATGCGACGACTTCAGGAGTCGATTTCTTCGCGATGTCGTCGACGACGATATTCCTCGACGCGAATGCGGGGCTCCTCCATTACATCAATGTGCCGGTGTTCGAGAACGATATCTTCACATACTACCTTCGCTGCGTGAGCTCGAATGGTAATCCGAATCCCGATGACTACGTGATCACATTCGAGATCGGTGTCATACCGAACGCATCGACAACGCCCCTCCCTCCGCCTCCGCCCCCGACTCCCTCAGGTCCGTCGGGTGGTGGCGGGGGAGGAGGGCTGTTCCTCAAGGGCGGAGATGTCACTATTTCTGGTACAGGAATTCCGGGCGGCGCACTGACCATTCTCAAGGACGGTAAGATCGCAAAGGAAGATCAGGTCTCCGTTACCGGCTCGTTCACGAACGCATTCACTCAGCTCGACCGCGGTACGTATACGTGGGGAGTCTACGTGAAAGACCCTGACGGTAATCTCTCCTCGACCTACAATTCCACGATCTATCTCATCGGCGGTACCAACAATATCATCGCACCGGTTTACCTCTCTCCGACCATCAAGGCTGCCACTACGACGGTGCCTATCGGGGGATCGCTCCTGATTTCCGGCTACGGTATCCCGCTTACCACGGTGCAGGCGATCATGAACAAGCAGGGAGATGTGCTGAACTCGAAGATCATCACCGGGACGACCACATCGAACGGGAACGGTTCATGGAAGATGGTGCTTTCGACCGAAGGACTAAAGAAGGGAACCTATGAAGTGAAGGCACAGTCGCTTGTGACGACCAGGGACCAGAGCGTCTTTTCCCCGACCCTCTACATCGGCGTAGGCGAGAACCCCAATCCGAATTTCAAGAATCGCGCAGATCTCAACAAGGACGGCAAGGTCAACTTGGTCGACTTCTCTATCTTGCTTTTCAATTGGAAGACGAGTGATGCGGTCGCTGATATCAATCAGGATGGGACGGTGTCGCTGATCGACTTTTCGATCATGCTCGCCAACTGGACCGGCTAGCAGTTCGAAATTGAGCGAAATACTTCGTTGAAACGCTGTTGAGCGCCTCGCCTTACACGGAGTGAGGCTCGGCCTGCTCTACAGCGTTTCGCCTTGTACTTCATCTCAATTTTGAACTGCTAGATGATAGCTCGCGTCTCGGGTGGGGGGCGCACAAATGAGTTACAAACACCACATACAAAAAATTACTCTGTGAATCCACTGGTTCTCCACAATTGTTTTGCAACTATGTTGTGCAAGTTGATTGAAGGGACGTATAATGTAGGTAATAGTTCGTGTGCGTCATGGAGGGACGCATTATAAATAATTTGTACTTTTATCATGAGTTCGTTCTTACAAAAACTGAAAGGAAAAGGTGTCGGAGTGACGGAAGACCACACAGCCGAGCCTGTGCATTCACAGAAATCCGATGTTCCCTCGGGTGTGACGCAACTGCCGGTCGACGTGCAGCAGAGTGATACCGAGATCATCATCTACGCGCAAGTCCCGGGTACCGAGATCAAGGACCTTGATGTGTCGATCGAGGGTGACAATGATGTCATCACCATCCAGGGTACATCGCGCAGACCCTCGGAGCTTGTTGGCGGTAAATCCGAAGAGGAAAGTGCCGTCATCATCAAGCAGGGTCGCGTCGCAGGACACGAAGACTTCACGCTCGAAGAATGCGCGTGGGGGAAATTTTTCCGCCAGATCATCCTTCCCCAAGAGGTTGATGCGGCATCAGCTCAGGCAAAAGTGAAAGATGGCGTGCTCGCGCTTCATCTTCCTCTCAAAGGTCATGCTACCAACAAGATGCGCATGCATGTCGAGCGCGTCGATTCTGTATAACGACACACTTGCACGGTGAGTCCGTGCGCGCGCGACCATAGTATGCTGAAATCCTTCACGAGAATAGATTTGCCCAAGTTCCTTCTCGGAGCGGTTTCGATTTTTTTCATACCGACTTTTGCGCTCACACAGACAGGAGCATCACTTTCTATCTCTCCGGACAGCGGGACGTTCGCGGCGGGGAAGACATTCACCGTCAATATCGTCATCGATTCTGCTGATGGGTTCAATACCGGCAACGCGACGCTCAACTACGACCCTGCGGTACTCTCTGCGACCGGCGTCTCGAAAGGTAGTTCCGCTTTCTCCCTCTGGGCGGTCGAGCCTTCATTCGACAACAGTAAAGGTACGGTCAGTTTCGAAGGTGGGAATACCTCACCTCTCACCGGCAAGAAGACCATCCTTTCCGTCAGCTTCAGGGGCCTCACTGAAGGAAAGACTGACCTTTCGTTCTCGGCAGGTTCCGTGCTTGCGGCGGATGGAAAGGGTACCGATATTCTCGGTGCAAAGAACGGTGCCTCTTTCACGATAGGAGCAAAAGAGCTTGCAGTTGAGCCGCCTCCCGCACCTCCTGCAGCGCCGACAGACACTGGTGGAGGAGGGGGCGTGAAGCCCGACGCTCCTATCGTTTCTTCTCCGACACACTCCGACGAGAGTCTGTACTACAATGCGAAGAAAGCAAAGTTCACTTGGGATCTTCCTCCGGATGTCACGGTCGTGCGACTCGCGCTCGACACAAGCGGAAGTACTACTCCAACGACGAACTATGATCCCGCGATCAGCGAAAAGGAATTCGATCAACTCACCGACGGAGTGATGTATTTTCATTTGCGATACAAGAACGACGGCGGATGGGGTCCGGTCACACACAGGAAGATCATGGTCGATCGTACTCCGCCTCCGGCGTTCGAGGTTGAAGCGACCACGGATGCGTCATCGTCGGATGTCATTCTTAAGTTCTCTGCCACAGATACTCTTTCGGGTATAGATCATTACGAACTGACCGTAGACGGCGGGACTCCGGTGAAGGCCTCACTTGCCGAACTTCTTTCGGGAGAATACAACTTGACCGGTCAAGAATTGGGTGACCACAAACTTAAGGTCGCAGCTTTTGATAAAGCGGGGAATGCGGGTGAAGGAGCAGCAAATTTCAAGATCACCTACGACGCAGAGGCGGCAAAAAAAGGACTCGACGAGGGAGAGGCGAAGCCCACTGATTGGCGACTGATCATCGATATCGTTCTGGTCGCGTTCATCGCATTCCTGCTCGGGTATCTGTGGTATGAGCGCGGTGCGTTCCTACATGAGAAATATGTCTCGAAACGCGAAGCGGACGAAGTGCGCGACAATCTTGGCAATATCTTTGCTGCTCTCCGTGAAGAGGTGGGAGAGCAGGTCACCTATCTTTTCGACAAGCCCAATCCCTCTGCACTCAACAGGGAAGTGCTTGGGAACATCAATGAAGCGATTGATCTCTCGGAAGAGCTACTCTCCAAAGAAGTTGAGGACGTTCGTAAGTTACTTTCGTAACTGGCAAATTTCGTCGTTGCGGGTCCCATGCAATTCAGTCAACGTACTGTGAGTAGGTCTTCTTCATTGCATTTCCCGCGCCTCGAACTTTATCCAGTTATGAAAGAACTTGAATAAGTATTTAAAATTTTCCAATCAAAATTTGAGGGAAAAATCAATAATTTTTTGCACATTTTTTCTGAAAAAACGCTTAGATGGTAAGAATTTTTTCAAAGTGCAGTGAGATGCAAAAAAATCTGTGGACAACTCGTGTTGCTTCCACGAAAGCCCTCAGTTGAGCCATGGTTTAAGAGCGATTTTAGCCCTATTTGAAGCCGTATTTTGGCTTTTTTCTGGTAAAATTAAGCCTAGCCAATCCTTTTTGGAGGAGGGGTGTGTATTTTCATGTACCGACGCCTACGAACCTATGCACGAAGAGTGATTCACGCGTTTTCAACGCGCACGAGAGTCGCCTCAACCCTACTTTTTCTGGTACTCAGCGGATGGCTTGTATCGCAGTTCGTTCTTGCCCAGAAGGAATTGAATGTCTACATCTTTCCGTCCGCAGTGACGAGTGATGGATGGAACGACGATATTCAATCGCTCAGCCAGGATCTTTCTCCTGACGCAACGCTTGCGAATTTCACTACACTCAATTCAGCATCCGTTTCGTTCGGGTCTCTGGGCGCGGCTCCTGTCGCGACCTCATCGGTTCCCGGCGTGCCCACACCATCAGAAAGCGATCTGAGTACTTCGCTTGAGAACGTACTTCCTACTACCCCGTCTGTGGTGCCTACTGCACTCCCACTCAACGGCAACGATGAGCCGATCCTCGTTCCTGCAGTGGGAGAGGCGACCACATCTTCGGTGATCAGTCTTCCTAATCCCTTCGTTCCTGTCACGCCGCTACCTGAGAGCATCACTGCCTCATCTGCACAATCACTAAATCTATTGCCGGATATTCTGACCGATTTATTTGGCGTGAAGAAAGTGCTTGCACAAGAGCATGCTTCAGCGACGCCCAATGTGAGTGTGTCCGAGACTACGACCCCTGTTGTGATGAATCAGGAAGGAAATGCCAGTGCCACTTTGCCAACTGTACCGGAACCTTACGTCCCCACCCCGATGTCGGCTGATCCCTATTCTGTCGCTTCATGTACGACACTGGGACTCACATGCCACCTCATGACCTTCGTCGGGTTCGGGCTCGGAGATGCCTTCTCATCCCACCCGCTCACTTCAGCGACACTTGAGCTTTCTGTTGCGGGTCGTTCAGAGCTTTCCGCCCTGCAGCATGACCGATTGTTGGTTCGTGTATTCCATGCAGGTCGTTGGGAATTCCTTGGCGAAACTGAGATCAAGGGTGAACTTTCGAATGCAAAACGCGGAGGCTACCTTTCGTATGATCTTCCTGAGATCGCTGATTGGAAAGACCTTTCGGACATGAAGGTTGTTGTTGAGTATGCGCGCGAAGGTGAAGGGAATGCATCGCTCCTCATCGACGGTGTGTGGGTGAATGCGAAATACGGTACTGATAGCATCTCCGCCGATGCGACACCTGAAGAGATCGCGCTCTCGCAGTCGAACGTACGCAGTACTTTGTTCGCAAAGGACGCAGAAGATCGAAAAGTGAGACGTGACATCCTTGATACTCCGGAAGGAAGGGAGATCGCGCTTATGCATGCGGATGAGCACGACGATGCGGACATCATCATCAAGACCGACAAAGAGATATATCGCACCCTCGGGAATACCTCTGCATACTTCAATGTCACCAACCAAAGCGACAAGGAACAGGTCGTTCGGCTGCAGTTCCATTTTCCTGAGGGTGGCGGCGGAGTTGCATCATTGTCCCGCCTTTCTCGCTCAGTCCCGTACAAAGTAAGTAATCTGAAATACGATTCCGTCGGTTACTTCTGTGCAAGCGGATGGCAGAGCGCCTCGTCGACCGACACGAAAGGATTTACTTGTGTTGATATGAATGAGACCCGATCTTGTGATGCGCTCAACGACGATAAGACGAACTGTATCGTCAGTGGTGCGCGAGTCGGGCTCACAGAAGACATCGAATATCGTGACGGATGGGTTCCTAGCGCTCTTCTACAGGGCTCGTTCCGTGATGATGCGGGCATCTTCGCCAAGGCGATCGACCTCATTCTCGGTAAGTTGCCTTCGGGAGCGATCCCTCCTTCTGAACAGCCGGTCTCGTACATCGAGAATTCGGTACTTCTTCTCCCGGGGCAGACTGCATACCTTCGCGCAGATCTTGCGCTCCCACTCAATGGACGCGGGGATTTCTATATCGAGGGAGCAACGGAGAGCGGTGCGTACGGTCTCGTTCATGCCGCATGGGATGGTTCATGGAACTACCGTGTGCCCGTTGATATCGATAACGAGAAAGTCGAGACTGAAGACTCGTATGCCGTCCCGGTGTCGCTCGACTCGCTTCCGCTCGCATTCTGGGACAGGGTCAACGCGGACGGCTCGGATGTCCGTTTCGTTGACGAGACCGGGACGCAGGAACTCCCGTACTGGCTCTCTTCGTGGAAATACGAAGACCGAAAAGCATTCGCCTGGGTGCGAATCCCGAAGACGAGCAATTCGACCACTACGCGCATCTATGTGTACTACGGTGATCATAGTGCCGCTTCCCGCTCGTCGCTCACTGCTCCGTTCCGTACCGATAGGCTCACTTCGCGCGCGGTGATCGCAGGCTCGAGTCAGCATGATATGACACTACTCGCAATCGCGCTCGATGAAGATACGCACATCCAAGCGGGGGAGCATGAGCCAGTCACTCTCAAGAAGGGAGAGACTGCACTCTTTGGGTCGCTCGCACCGGGCGATGTAGTCCAAGCTGATGGGCCGATATCTCTTTCGCTTGAGTCGAGCGGTTCAGGTGCGACGGTCGTTCCATACGGATATACTGGCGGCAATTTCGTTATTCCGGGAATCGGCGGTGAGCGCATCCTTTCGATGACTGCCGTCGAAGATGGTGAGGTGCACACGGAGCTCAAGCGAGGGAGTGCTACTTCGACAACTCTCGATCCGATTGCAGGGACGATCGTTTCGGATACGGTGGATCTCGACAGTTCGATCCGTGTCGATGCGGCAAGTGATGTCATGGCACTCCTTTCTGCGGGGGATGGCACGCGCCTTACCCCGCTTTATCCGTCGACCGATGAACCGCTTTATGGTTTCATGCTCGGAAAGACAGTGGTTGGATTCGGAACAGACGGATCGACGATGAAGGCGGTGTGTGCCGGAGGTGCGGTCAAATCCGCCGACGGACGTAGAGACGGCATGATGACCGTCCTCGATCATTGTCAAAGTTCCGTTCTTCCTTCGCTCGCCGACGCAGTCCGTATCAGTGAGTTGGCGAATCCCGCGTCGGTGTTGTCCCTCGGAGGAGAGATGTTTACGAGTTTCATTCCGAAAAGCGAGTTCGCTTCTTCATACGTGCTCGCCGAAGATGCCGGGACTCTCGCATTCATTTGTGCTCCCGAGGACGGTACCATCGATATCGGTGTTTTCGACGCAGGTGGCGCGTTCACTGCATCCACCACTTGTGAAGCGCGCGGTGCACGACCGGGCAAAGCACTGATCGAAAGCGCGAACGGTTTCCATGCCGGATCGATCGTCCGCTCTCTCGATGCGACTTCTACAGTGTTCATGGCAGCATATCAGGCGCTCGGACGTTCACTTGCTTCAGGTGAAGTTGCACCACTCACCACACTTTACGGAGCTCCCCAGTTACGATCGCATTCACCGAACCACCCGAGAGTGACCACTGGCGAAGAGGAATTCGTGATTCCCGGCGAACACCGCAAACTCGATCTGGACGAGGAGGGGAAGGAACGTGTACATGTCGATAAGTTGCTCACTACTAAGCGTGAGTTCTCTGTACACGAACAGCCGGGATTCCAGTTCCAGTACACTCCGCAATCGAATTCGGTGGTCCAAGGAGTGAGAGGAGCGTTCGGTGTCGCGCAATTCTCGGTCACGAAGGTTTCCCTTCGTCATGCGCAGATCGGAGAACTGGAAGTCGAATATGACATCGGATATGGAGATGACAATATCTGGTCGCTTTCACTCAAGAATGTCGATGGTCATCTCCGCCCCGGGAAGTACACGCTCCATGTGGAGATCGAAGAAGGAGGAAGCACATATGTCGATGAGTATGATTTCTACTGGGGAGTACTTGCGATCAATTACAACAAATCGATGTTCACTCCCGGAGAGACAGCCAACATCTCGATCGGGGCACTCTCGGATAACGGCAATACGATCTGTGATGCGATACTGAAACTTTGGGTCACTCCTCCTGGAGGCACGGAGATCGAACTCCCTGTGTCGGCATCCGGACTCTGCGACGGAAACAATGTTGTCGATGTGCCTGATTATTCATCCAGCTATTCCTTCTCCAGCGAGAATGCAACAGGTACGTACAAGGTGAAGTTAGTGCGCTTCGACAGAGAAGGAAATATCGCGAGCCAAGTGACAGACACCATCTCAGTCAAAGATTCAGTCCCTTTGAGTATCGAACGCGAAGGACCGACACGCATCTATCCTGTAGCACATTATCCGATGAAGATCCGTGTTACCGCAAATGAGGATTTCAAGGGTAATATCATCGAACGCCTCCCCGGTGATTTCGTCGTGATTGATCGAGGAAGTGCGGAGCTCGCATGGGGAGACAGTGAGCATAGCTACATGACCGCAACATGGCCGGTCGACATGAAGAAGGGTGCTGTCGTGACTTTTGCATACGAGTTTGATGCACCCGATCGCTCTCCGTATCTTTATGAACTCGGACCAGCAAGCACAGACGGAGACGTCGTATTTTCTGAAGCGCGCAAATGGCAGATCGCTTCGGACGCAGCCGGGAAAATGATGATCTATTGGGACCGTACCTATACTCCCTCTGGGTGGACATGCATCTCATGTCTTCCATCCGATGTGTTCTACAATCGTTTTGCGATGGGGTCATCGACATATGGCGGGTTCGGTGGGACGGCGACCCACACACCGACAGCTTCCGCGGCAGTCGCGTCATTCGGAGGTACGGGTGTCGGACCAAACACAACCAATAACACCAACAACGCTCCTCTCGGACACACCCATACATTGACTCCACAGATTTCTGGAGTATCGAACCTTCCCACCTACAGACAGCTCGCAGTCCTGCAATCCAATAGCGCAGGCGACCCGGCTTCGATCCCCGGAGGAGCGATCGTCATGTTCGATATTGCATCATCGTCGCTACCGTCCGGTTGGTATCGCTACACTCCACTCGATGGCCGTTATGTGAGAGGACAATCAACGAGCACGACAGGTGTGACTGGAGGAGCGAATACCCACTCGCATACTGCGACAGGCACACTTTCTGTAGCGATCGGGTCAGGACTTCGCGAACAGAACGGAGTGGTGAACGGTGCAACTGACGTGAATCACACCCATACCCTTTCCGCGACGAACACCGATGTGCTTTCGAATGAGCCGCCGTATGTTGAAGTGCTGTTTGCGCAGCAACCGGCGACGTCGACACCGGTCAATTATATGCTCACTATGTGGGAAAATACCCCGCCGAGCGGATGGACGACACTCTCAGATCCGGGAGGTCCGCTCGAAGGGAAGTTTCTCAAGGCATCTACGACCTACGGACTGACCGGTGGTTCGGCGACACATGCCCACGCGGATATATTCGGGGCGACCACATCGGTGCAAAGTCTTCTGAATAACTACACGGCAAACGTATCGAATGCACAGGCTCCTGCAGCACATACGCATACTGTTGACATCACTGGTTTTTCCACCGATGACCATCGACCTCCATATGTCGAGGTGATCTTCGCGAAACGCCTCTCGGGGGTCACATTGTGGACACAGCAGCAATATCGCTGGTACTCAAACACGAACGCGATCACTCCGGTCGACCCATGGCCACCGACAGGAGGTGATCTCGGAGAAGATTCGGCGATCGACGGCGGCTCACTTGCTGTTCGGGTCGGTGATGTGCTCAGACTTCGCATGTCGATACTCGCGATGAATTCGACCTCAACTGTCGGAAGTCAGGCGTTCAAGCTTCAGTATGCCGACTCGCTTGATTGTCCGAGTGCGCTCAATTGGGACGATGTCGCTCCGATGTCTTCAACGACCGCAGAGTGGCGAGGGTACAATAATGGCGCTGTGGCCGATCGCGCGACGCTTCCGTCCACACTGCTCACGCTTTCGAATATCGCAGAAAGTTATACCGAAGAGAATAACTCTACCAGTACCTCCGTCGAGATCGGAGTCGGGCAGGCAGGTGAGTGGGATTGGGTGCTGCAGTCGAATGTTCCGCTTCCGGGTACCAATTATTGTTTCCGCATGGTGAAGTCTGACGGAACTCCTCTCGACACAAATGACATCTATCCGGAAGCGCTCACCAACTTTGCTCCGAACGCAACAGTGCTCGCTTCACCGTTCGATAACGAGAAGATTTCTTCCACTACCCCATATTTAGTGTTCGCTTCGGCTGATCCTGAAGTGAATGACCTCGACTATGAAGTTCAGGTTTCCGCCACCAGTGATTTCGCTTCATCGATCGTTGACGTGGATTCGACCGTGAACCCTGAGCTTTTCGACAACGTACCGAATCCGACCAATAAAGCTCCGTTCAGTTCTGGAGATCAGATCCGTTATCGTGTAAGTCCTGCGCTGACGAACGGGAATACCTATTGGTGGAGGGTTCGCGCGAAGGATCTCTCTGGGTCGAATGCGTGGAGCTCCTGGTCGGCTGGAAGATCGTTCACTGTTGATACTGCGGTTACTATTTCCACATGGTTCCAGACCACTCGCGATCAGTTCGAAACGGACGGACAGACGAACGTTGACGCTACGTCGACCGTAGCGAATGATGTCATGTTGATTGCTGGTCAGACAAGCGGCGTGCTCTATTCACCACAGATTGATCTCGATCAGGCGACTCTTGGGACCGCCTGGGGCACACTATCGTGGAATGACTCTGAGGTCGTCGGGGACATCAAGTATCATGTGCAATACCTCGATGCGACTTCGACGTGGGTAGATATTCCTGACTCAGGACTCTCAGGTAACTCTGCAGGATTCGATACCTCACCGATCTCACTGCTCTCAGTGGATCCCAATACCTATACTTCGATACGTCTTGCGGCGAACTTCACGAGTGTCGGAGGTTCCCCCCGTCTCTTCGATTGGACCCTTTCGTGGGGTTACAAAGTGACGACTCCGGTCATCAGCACTCCGTTCGACAACGCCAAGGTCTCAACCACGACACCGTCATTCGACTTCGTTTCGACCGACCCGAACGGTGACCCGCTGACGTACGAGATCTCATGGTCTACAGACACCGCATTCTCGGCGTCGACCACTCGAACCTCAGATTTCAATCTCGGATTCCAGAATCTCACCACCCCGAGCGACACTGACCCGTATACGTCCGGCGAGAACATCCGTTTTACCGTGAGAGCGAGTGATGCGCTCACCAATGGGACAACCTATTACTACCGAGTCCGCGCGAAGGACCCGACTGGAGGGAATGATTGGTCGTTCTGGTCTGACACACGCTCGCTTACCGTGGACACTTCGATCACCGTGGCAACCTGGTTCCAGAGCATGACCGGGCAGTTCAACACAGACACACTCACCAGTATGTACAACTATGGCCTCGGTTCTTCTACTGTTTCGACATCAACCACCGAGGCGATGATCGCATACGGAGAAGGCACTGTGCAGACTCCCCGTTACCGCATCTGGGGAGGGACCGCATGGGGGAGCGAGTTTTCTGCCCTCTCCATCAATTCTAGTGTGCAGTGGGTCGTGCTCAAGGCATCCCCGGTCATCGGTGAGTATATGATGGGAACGCTCGGGTCTGATCGTGATATCAATTTTCAGATATACAATAACGGTACTTGGGGGAACATGAATGAGATCACGACGAATGCGCCGCCTGTGACTCGTCGGTCCCTCGACATCGCCTACGAGACGATTTCCGGACGCGCTCTTGCTGTCGCATGTGACGGTGATGCCGATCCATCATACGCGATCTGGGACGGAACGAATTGGGGAAGTACGCAAACGATAGACCTTGCAAGCGCGAACAATTGTGAATGGATAAGACTTGCGTCGAATCCGGTCACCAACGAGATCATCCTCCTCGAGAGAAATACCGGTAATCTCTATCAGGCGGCGGTATGGAATGCCACATCTTCTACTTGGGGCACGACGACGAATATGGGATCTATGTCCGAGATCGCACATGAGGGCATGGCACTTGAATATGAGGAAAGTGGAGACACTGCACTTGCGATCACGTCGAACACCACGAACTCCAGTTTTGTTTATAAGGCATACAAAGCAGGGGCATGGTCAGCATCGACGACAGTGACGCTCGGTGATGACTTCGAATGGGGAACGCTCGTTCGTGATCGTGGCACTGACCGTATGGCACTCTGCTATGTCGATGAAGACGGTGATATCGGAATGAAACGCTGGGATGGGGGAGGATGGGTCGCGACCACTACCGTCGTCGAACTCGAGACAGCGCCGACATTGACCGAGAATGAAGGACGCCCAGTCGACTGTGCATTCGAGAATACCACAGGAAGGGATACTTACATCATGACCTCCTACAGTGACCTCGTTGGAACCCGCTATCAGACATGGAACAACACCGCATGGGGCCCAGAAGCAAGCATTATGCCGGTGATCCGCAACTTCACTACTCAGTTGAGACGCACGGATGATAATAAGATCTTGGGTGTGTGGTTCGATTATCTCAATGGTGACTATTACACATCATCATGGAACGGCACGACATGGTCAGCGACCACCACCATCGAAACCAGTGCAAGTGTCACTGCTACGCCGTATGGTGAGCCGTTCATGATCGCACCCAAACTTCCGGCAACCAGAGGAACCATCGTCAGTTCGCCGATCGACTACGATGATGGCGCATCACCCGCTTGGGATCAAGTGCTCTGGTCTAAGACCACCCCGGGACTAAGTACCTTCAAGGTGCAGGTCGAGTACTATGACAGCGCATCGTCATCATGGAAGCTCATCCCGGACACGGATCTCTCCGGTAACTCGAGCGGCACTTCGACCTCACCCATCAGTATCCGCAATCTTGATACAAGTACATATAATCAGATCAGACTCGTTGGTAATGCGACCTGTGTGCTCGGTAATTGTCCTGTACTCAATGATTGGACAGTGAAATGGTCCGCGGGGCTCAACATCTCCGGTACCGCGAAGCAGCAAGACCTCACGACGAATGTCACGAGCGGAACGGTCGCAGTCGCAGTCAACGGTGTGCTTCAGGCAGGGAAGACCGGGACCATCTCAGCGGGGACCTGGACGATCCCGAATGTCACTTTCTTCCCAGGAAGTACGCTCACGGTATTCGTCTCTGGCGCGGCGACCTCTGCACGTGCCGTCGCGGTCGCAGTCTATGACGGCCCTGGAGATTTCGGAGGTATGTCCCTCAATGAACACTGGCTCACCGTCGGCTCCGCATCAGGAACTCTCGCGACGACCACACTCACCAATCTCAGTAAGTATGACAACTCGGTTGCGGGGGGTACGGACGTCTTCTACGATGTCACCGCCGGTGGAGACTATAACCACTGCGCGATCGCGGTTCCTGCAGGCTGCTATGATTCAAGTCTATACCTACTTGCTGAAAACATATTCAGTCCGTCGACCTCGACCGCAAAGACGCTCACCACCTACAACATGCGTATCGCCGGGAGCATGTACCTGGATGCGAACACGCTTAAGGTCGGAGCATCGTGGCGAAATCTTGGCGGCTTCACTCCAAATACCGGAACGGTCATGTTCAATGCGACTACTTCGACGCGCACGATCGATAATACCGGTGCGGCAACTTCGACATTCGGTAATGTGACATTCGGCGAGGTGGCGACGCTCGCAACGTGGACTTTCTCGACCCCATTCGTGGCGACAGGAACAGTAGCGATGAACTTCGGTACGACCTCTCCCGGGGCACAGTCCATGACACTTCTCGGCGACCTTACGATCGGTGCTTCGGGAATTTTCGCGAAAGGAAGTGCGACGACGACCTTCAGTGGAACACAGTCAAAGACGTGGACCGACAATACTGCGGCGAAGCAGGATCTCGGTAATGTTGCGATCAGCGGCACCGCGAAGACGGTCACACTCGCCTCATCGGTCAAAGCGACAAATATCAATATTGTAGCCGGGAATACCCTCAATGCAGGAGGTGCGAATACGTTTTCAGTGCTCGGTTTCTGGGATAATGCAGGGACGCTCACACCACAGACTGGTACGGTCGCATTCATCGCGACATCGTCGTCGAAGACGATCAACCAAGCATCATCGAATTTCTACAACGCGACATTCAACGGAGTCGGTGGTGCTTGGCGATGGCTCAATACCAATGCGACGACGACGAATGACCTCACGATCGCGACCGGCACGCTCACCCTTCCAGGAGGAACACTCGAGGTCGGCGGCTCATTCGCGAATACTGGAGGCACATTCGTCAACAATTCAGGGATCACCAAACTGACCTCTACTGCAGGAGGGAAGACGATCCAGACCGGAACCTCGACGTTCAATGATCTGGTGTTCAGCGGTTCCGGCGGCGCTTGGAGTTTCGTAGATGTGAATGCGACCACATCTGGGACACTGACAATACTTGCAGGAACTCCGACTTTCCCATCCGGAGTACTCGAAGTTGGAAATAATTTCATCAACTCCGGAGGCACATTCGTCGCGAATGGCGGAACGCTCAAACTTACATCCTCGCTCAATTCACGTACGATCACATTCGGCGGTTCTTCGCCAGCGAACCTCACTGTGCAGAACGCGGGCGTGTTCACTGTCACCGACACGAATGCAACAACGACAGGAAATGTGAATTTCGTCGCTGGCACCACCACGCTTCCCGCCGCGAATTTCGTCATCGGAGGCTCGTTCACAAACACGGGCAGGTTCACCGCAGGTACGAACCTTGTGACGTTCAATGCAGCGTCCGGTGCGAAGACGATTAACCCCGGTGCCTCATCATTCGCATCAGTACTCTTCAGCGGTGCCGGCACGTTCACGGTCTCCGCAAATGCAACAACGACGAATGATCTCACGATTTTCTCAGTAGGCGGCTTCACACAGTCGAGCGGAACGACGCTTGCGGTAGGAGGACAATTCACCAATCAGGTCGGCGGTGCTACCACGACCTGGTCCGGCTCTACTCTCGCGCTCAACTCGGGAACTGCATACAGTATCAATACCAAGACGACGGGTGGAGATCTCTATGGCACACTGCGACTCGCTGCCAATACGCAGATCCGCTCTTGGAATTCATCCTCGACAGTCTATGTGCTCGGCACTTCCGCAAGTCTCTATTCGCAGAACCATAATAGTGTTTCCGGAGAAGTGGACATTTTCGGTACATACACTCGTACATCCGGTTCGGACTACTGGAGCTATGCGACGGACTTTGATGGCACAGTCCTCGGATCTCCCCGTCAGGCAAACGTACGTTTCGATTCGGGTGCGACAGCAAGTTTCGCTGCCGGTACGACACTAGAAATCCTCGGCTCAGCAACTGCATCAACTTCGATCGACAGAAAGTCGAGCGGTAACTATGGGGTCACCCTTTCTTCGTCGACGATCAACGCGCAGTATTATCAGTTCCGCAACATGAATGCGTCCGGGCTCACCCTGAATTCCTCTACGACGGTCACCTCGCTCGCGAACGGTGATTTCACGATCGACCTGAATGGCGCGTCAGGAATGACGGTGGCATCTTCGACCATCGACACCAATCCTGGATTGCAGCTCTTCAATGTGAGATTCGCGACTTCGACAGGGATCTCAGCTGGATTCAACGTGGCAGAAACTGGAGCCGCGACGTCTTTTTGGAGATTCAAGAATCACTATGGGAACTACGCTGGTGAAGCTTACGATAGCGACCCTGGTCCATCATCAGGGAACCCCGGATATGTTCGATGGGACGACAGTAATTTCGTCATTTCGATTTCTGGCACAGTCTATTCCGATGCAGGATCGACCCCGATGGGGGCACCGACCTGTGATGGAGTGACCAATACTGTGCGCGTGAAGGTCTCGGGCCAAGGTAATTATGCCGCACCATGCGCCAATGGCAGTGGTGTGTACACCGTTTCCGGAGTGACATTCACCGGTGATAATGTGATGACGGTGTATCTCGACACCAATGGTGGTGCACAAGCGGTCGCGGTCACCAAGTCTGCTTCGGCGGACCTCACTGGAATCGATCTCTATCAACATCGTGTCATTCTTCGCCACGAAGATACGTTCCCGATGTCGATCGCTGACATGAAAGCATACGACAAGACCGGTGACACGGACATCCCGTTCATCGCGGCAACTTCGTCCGTGCCATACACACTCACTACTGATCCGGATACGCAACTCTGGGTTTGGAATTCCAAGACCTTCATCCCGGGAGGGAATATCACGCTGAACTCAGGAGGTTCGGGGCAGACCTACGACGGATCACTCATCTTGAGTGCGAACTCAGTGTTCACCGCACAGGGGACAGAAACTCACTCGATCGGAGGCGGTTTCAGCGCGAATGCAGGTGCCGTGTTCACTGCCGCGAATTCGACCTTCAATTTCACTGCAACGACAACGGGGAAGAGCATCATTGGTGTGGCACCGCTCACGTTCTGGAGGATGAGTTTCAGCGGTTCGGGTGGTGGGTGGGTGATCAATCAGGCGCTCACGGTCGGTGAGAATTTCCTCCCGAATGCAGGAACAGTTTCCGGAACAAGCAACGTTACCGTGAGTGGAACGACAGTTTCAGGAGCCGGTTCGATCGCGATGACCGGCGGGACTTTCACTCTTTCGAACGGTGGCACATTCGGAGGGAATAGTGATTGGTCGTTCAACAATCTCACCTTTGGCAACGGAACTTTGGCAACAACAACGAAGACCGGGTCGTCTACTGTCACCGTCGCAAGCGTCCTTACTGATGCCGCCAATCAGACCTTCCAGGCCGGAACATCGACCACCTGGGTGCTCACTGGTGGAGGAACCCCGCTTGTTCTCTCAGGTACGTTTTCCGTTCAGAATGCAACGTTCCGCTATGCAGGCACGAGTGCGACGAACGTGACTCCCGCCACATATGCGCAGCTCGATTTCGGAGCGAGCGGAGTCTCTTCCCCGGTCTATACCTTGCTATCGGGAACTTTCAATGTCGGTGGGGCATGGAATGTCGGAGTGGTTGCGACGAATACCGTCACGGTGAATGCGAACACCAACGATCCGACACTTACGCTATCAGGCAACGTGAACGTTGTCGCTTCATCTACCTTCGTACTATCCAATACTGGCTCACTCACTGCACGAAGGAATTGGACGAATCTCGGAACGACGACTGCGTCCGGAGGAACCGTGACTTTCGATGCGACGACGACAGGCTTCACCATCTCAGCGGGCGCATCTCCGTTCGCAAATGTCTCGTTCAATAATTCTAATGGTGGTTGGACTGTTGTAGGGAACGCTACCGCGACGGGGAACTTCACACTCTCCGCACTCGCATCGTTCACACTCTCGCCGAATGCGACACTTGAAGTCGACGGTGTCTTTACGAACGGTATCGGAGGGGGCGCGACCACATGGACCAATTCGACGCTATACCTCAATGCGAATGCGGCAGAAACGATCAACACCAAAACGACGGGCGCCGATACATATGGAACATTGCTCACTGGCGGCACAACGCAAGTGCGCGTGTGGAATTCATCAGCAGCAACTACAACGACCAACAATTCGAGCAGCGTCTATTCGATGAATCATGCGAATGTCTCAGGGGCGCTCAATATCTGGGGCACATACAATCACTCAAGCGGCACCGACTACTGGGATTACGCGACTGACTTCGATGGTGTGTCGATTGCGTCAACTTCACGTGTCGTGAACGTACGTGTCGCTTCGAGTTCTTCTCTTAATTTCTCAGGCGGACAACTTGAAGTACTTGGTGCATCCGGTGCGACGACGACGATTGACGTACTGACAACCGGCGGATATTCATGGAACATCACCGGCGGAGTGGTCAACATGCAGTATTACAAGATCCGAGGTATCGACCAGAACGGACTTTCGATCTCGGGCTCACCAACGGTCTCAGGGCTCTCCAATGGAGATTTCCTGCTTGCGGTGAACGGCGCTACCATGATGACAATCGCGGGCGGAACTATCGACGCGAACCCCCTAAAGACCTTCTTTGGAATGAGTTTTGCTACTTCAAGCGGCATCACGTCAGGGTACAACATTACTGCGACCGGTGTGTCCGGCTCAGTGTGGACCATAAGCGGCCTATCGGGGAACTATGCCGGTGAAGCGCGAGACAACGATCCGGGTGGTGACCCAGGATACATTCGTTGGGACGATTCCGCCGCACAGATCTCGGTCTCAGGAAATGTCTACAGTGACGAAGGTCTAACACCAATAGGGGGACCCGTGTGTGATGGAGTGACACAGAATGTGCGCCTCAAGGTTCAAGGTGCGGGTTCGTATACTTCGGCATGTAATGCAGGAACCGGTGCATTCTCGATCTCGAACATCATCTATAATCCGAAGGATACACTGACACTCTATCTTGCATCGACGACCGGTGTGCGAGCGGTCAATATTGCCTACGATCCCGCGACCAACATCACGAGCATGAATCTTTACCAGAACCGTATCATCCTCAGACATGAGCAGGGCAGTGCGGTCGGCATCGCTCAGATGGCGGCATATGACAACAACAAAGACAGTGCGATCCCGTTCATTGCGACGACGACCGTTGCGACCTCGACGACCGTATTCGCGGGCACAGGACTCATTGTCTGGAATTCGAAGGTTTTCGCACCTGGCGGAAATGTCACGCTCCATGCGAATGCATCAGGAAATAGCTGGGATGGATCGGTGCACCTGTTGGCGACATCGACATGGAGTTCATCAGGGACAGAGTCGTATACAATCGGAGGATCGTTCGCAGCCGACACTTCCGCGTCAGTGGCACCCGCGAACTCGACATTTAATTTCACTGCAACAACAACAGGAAAGTCTGTTTCCGCTTCGAATACTCTCACTTTCTACAACCTCACTTTCAGTGGCGCCGGTGGGGCATGGAGTATCCCCGGAGTCTCGACAACGTCGAATGATCTCACTATCTCCGGAGGCACCCTCACTCTTCCCACGGGGACACTCTTCGTCGGAGGAAGTTGGAACAATTCAGGCGGGGCATTCGTGGCAAGCGGCGGCACCGTAGAGTTCATTGCGACGGCGAGTGGGAAGAACATTCGCACAGGTACTTCAGCGTTTTGGAATACCACGTTCTCGGGTACGGGTGGCGCATGGACATATCTCGACACGAATTCTACTACTTCAGGTACCACGACAGTGACGGCAGGGACACTGACGCTTCCTTCGGGCGTATATGCGGAAGGGAAGAGCTTTGACGTACGCTCCGGGTCGGTAAGTGCGAACGGTGGTACACTCAAGATGATATCGACGTCGACCGGACAGACGGTCAGGCTTTCCGGTTCATCACTCGCGAACCTCTTGGTCGCCGCGACAGGCACATTCCAATTCCTCGACAGTTATGCGACGACGACAGGAGATGTTTCGCTCACGTTCGGAACGACGACGTTCCCTTACGCGGCACTCACGATTGGCGGTTCGTTCTCCAATTCGGCGGTATTCAGTGCGGGAACCTCGACACTGGTGATGAACGGCAGCGTTGCGGGGAAGACGATCTCACTCGGGAATTCATCGCCGTACAATATGACGATAAACGGTGCTTCGGGAGGATTCACCGTTTCGGGAAACGCGACAACGAGCAATAATTTCAGTCTCATTGCAGCGAGTACATATACACAGAGCTCAGGTACTACGCTTGCGGTCGGTGGCGTCTTCACGAATTCGGTCGGTGGCGCTCCGACCACATGGTCAGGAACGACGCTCTCGCTTTACGGCACATCGTCGAATTACAGTATCAACAGCAAGTCGGCGGGAGGTGATGCATATAACATCATCCGCCTCGCGGCGAATACCAATATCCGCATGTGGAACTCGTCCGTTTCGACCACTCAGCTAGACCCCGCCTCGAGCATCTATTCACAGAACAATGCGGCGTCCGCCGGCTCACTCTATATTTACGGTAACTATACTCGTTCTTCGGGGACCGACTACTGGAGCTATGCGACTGATTTTGATGGAACCGCACTCGGCGGCTCATCACGGCAGGCGAATGTTCGCTTCGATGCGAATGCTACTGCGACATTCCAGAACGGTGCGACACTTTCGATGCAAGGCAGCGCGACCGCCTCGACGTCAGTTGATCGTATCTCGAGCGGTAGTTATGGCATCACACTCGATTCATCGTGGTGGACCGCACAGTACTATCAGTTCCGCAACATGAATTCGACCGGGCTCAATCTCACAGGCACAACAACGATCTCGATGAACAACGGTGATTTCTCGCTCGATGTGAATGGGGGAAGATCGATCACCGTATCATCCACCACCATAGATCAGAATGCCTCACAGCAGTTCTTCTACGTGAAGTTCGCGACTTCGAGCGGCATCACCTCAGGGTACAACGTACTTCGAACGGGAACCACGACGAACTCGTTCACCTTCAATTCCGAGTATGGAAACTTTGCAGGGGAAGCATTCGACAATGATGGTGCTGATGGTTGTGGTTCTATCAGGTGGTCAGATAGTGCATGCCTTATCTCTGATCAGCGCGGATATCGATGGAGAAATGATGATGGCGCAGAAGGTGCACCTTCGTCCGAGTGGTACAACCAGAGCTGGACGAAGCGCGAGCGTATCCGCATCGTCAATAATGCAACCACGTCTTACACCAATGAGCAGGTAAAACTTGATATTCCTTACGATTCGGATATGAAGAGTAATTTTGATGATATCCGTTTCACTGACTCATCGGGTACCACCAGTATCCCGTTTTGGACCGAAAGTTACCTCACTTCTGCGACCGCTACCGTATGGGTGAAAGTGCCGTCACTCCCGGGGTCCGGAACTGCTGATATCTTCATGTACTTCGGTAATTCCGGTGCGTCTTATGCTGGCTCGGGCACCTCGACATTCACGTTCTTCGATGATTTCGAAGACGGTAATCTGAGTGAATACACTGGCAACACTACGCTGTTCTCCAATGATGCGACATTCAATTATGAACGCACATACGGTCTTGCTGCATCGGCAGGAAATACCGGAGCTCAGAATACCAGCGGTATCGGTCAAGCATCGGCAGGAGTCGGGCGTGATACAACCTTCCGTTTCAATCAGTATATCGACATGACAAGTGGCGGCTCGGACGAGCCCTGCTTCTTGTTCGCGATCCAGCCCCCTATCACGGGACATCAGAACTACGGTGTCTGCCTCTCTCCGTTCGGTGCTGATCATCTCGTGGTCGCGAAGAACGTCTCATGGAACGGACGTGCGGCAAGTGACGGCTCGACACTGCTCGTATCGAAAGCGGTCACATATACGACGGGTTGGTATCAGGTTTCCGTTGATTGGATCGCAACGAACAATCAGATCAATGTGAATGTGTACGACAATACTGGATCGCTATTTGCGACCGCGACGACGACCGATTCTACTTGGACCTCAGGTGGTGTCGGCTTCACATTCTGGGGAATGCACGGAGGATGGGATATTCCGTTCGCACGTACATATAACTACCTCACACCGTCGTATGCACTCTTCACCAAGCAAGCAGATTCCGGTGCAACATGGGCAGCTGCAGAGAACACATATCTTCCGAATTATGTGCAGAATCAGAATGTCCGCCTGCGCTTCTCGGTACGCAATTCATCACTCGCACCTCTGTCGGAGAACTTCCGCTTACAATATGCTGCAAAGCTCGCATCTCCGAACTGTGAGTCAGTACCGACGGGGAACTATAGTGATGTACCGACCACCTCGGGAGGATGCGGAAGCGCCGCGGCATGTATGACCTCATCAAGCCAGTTCACCAAATCATCTTCGACGCAGCTCTTGACCTTCCCGAACGGCTACACGTTCACCCAGGCACAGATCCTCGAGGATCCGAACAATCAGACCGACAACATCTCTCTTTTGGCGAATGCGTTCACTGAAGTCGAGTACAACATCCAGATGACGAACAATTCGTCACTCGACAGATATTGTTTCCGAACCACGAATGCCGGCACACCGCTCGACAACTATACCCGCGTTGCTGAGATTCAAGTGCTGCATCCTCCGACACTCTCGAATTTTAGCTTCAATCAGAACTCGGATATTGCGCTCACCGAAGGAACGACCACCTCAGTGATGGCAACTGCCACGGTCACAGACCTCAATGGGTATTCAGACATAGTCGCAGCATCGTCGACGTATTATCGCTCTTCGGTCGCTGGTGGCCGCAATTGTAGTGCTGATAGTAATAACTGCTATCAGATGGCGACATCATCGTGTGCACTTTCGAATTGTGCGGGTAACTCTTGCACGATCTCATGTGCTGCGCCGATGTACTACTTTGCTGATCCGACCGATGTGGGTAGTACTTTCGCAGCAGATGTATGGAGTGCGATCGTCGATATCTGGGACACTGCCAATGCGCATTCGAACAGTAGCTCGAATCAAGAGCTCTACACGCTCAAGGCACTCACTTCTTCGAGTACCATTAATTACGGTTCGATCACGGTTGGTGCTGATACTGGTGCGTCTGATGCGACAACTACGGTCAGTAATACCGGGAATACGGTACTCAATTTGCTCCTTTCGGGATCGAATATGACTGCTGGATCGAGCACTATCTCGGTCGACAAACAGAAGTATGCGACCTCCACCTTTGTCTATAGTTCTTGTACGCTCTGTAATTCGCTTGCGACATCGTCGAACCCGTTCAATATCGGCATCGTGAAACCTACCACCACCACGACTCCGTTCTCAGGCAATCTCTATTGGGGTCTCGCAGTTCCGAACGGCACTGCGGCGACGACACACTCAGGCGTGAATACCTTCCTCGCCAATTAAGCGAATGACAGACATGACCATCTGCGAACCCTTGCGCCTGTGTACGAAAGGGGAAGCGATATGACAAATATCATATATAATAGAGTAAGCATGTGGCGTGTACGAAAGTTTCGTCCGGTATTTTTCCTCGCACTCATCGGTGGCGCGTTCGGTTTTCTGTTCTTTGGACCTGGGTCACTCCTCGCGCAGAGCGGCACTCCTCCGAAGATAACCGGAATAACCATCACTCAGCCGACCCCCACTTCCACGGTCGTCACTTGGGATACTGATATCAGTGCGGACTCCGAAGTGAATTATGGCCTCAACAAAGACTATGGCATCGCCCGTGATCCGTTTCCCGACAAGACGCACCATGTCATCACCATCGATGACCTCGAGCCGTCGATGCTCTATCATCTCCGTATCGGCTCTGCTGATGCGGCGGGGAATCAGGCGCTCACAGGTGATTACATCATCAAGACGAACACCGTACTCTCGAAGAAGGAACTCGACAAGATTCCAGTTGAAGAACGCGTGTTCGTTGACCGGGCGATCGCCTCGGTGAAGCAGATCAAGAGTGCCGAAGGGATACAACTCGTCGCGGAGGCGGTGAACGAGCAGGCAAGGAAGGAACTCGTCGCACCGGCGATCATTGGCTATCCGAGACTCGACGAGATAGGAACAGACCATGCTTCGGTTTCATGGGCTACGGATCGCGAGGCAGGCTCGAAGGTGAATTATGCGCGTGAATCGGAATATCGCGAGGGAAGCGATGATCCGTATACGACCCAAGCAGGTGATGAGGGAGAGAGAGTGAAGGAACACAAGGTCATCCTCTCTGGCCTCACTCCGGGCACCACCTACCACTTCAATGCCGAATCACCCGCTGAGCAAGGCCTCACTGGTGTATCGCGCGATACGACGTTCGTCACCAAAGCGCTACAGCCGACGGTGTCGAATTTCCATATCGTCAAAGCAGAGACCGATTCGGTCACACTTGCGTGGAATACCAATATTCCAGCGTCCGGTGTCGTCGAGTATACCAACACCAAGAACAAGTTCGCACAGTCGATCGGTTCACCGATCTTCTCTACTACGAAATTGGTGAAGATCTCCAACCTTTCTCTTGGTGCGCGTTATAGTGCCGTCGTGAAGGCGATGAATTCACTGGGGGAGACCGTGACATCGAATCAGATCTATTTCTCAACAGTGAAGGATACTTCGCCCCCCTTGATCTCGAAGGTCGCACAGGAGTCGACGCTCTATGCGTCAGCAGACGTGAAGGTGCAGACCATCGTATCGTGGCAGACAGATGAAAAGACCTACTGTCAGTATTTCTACCGTGAAGGCCTCAATCCGAATGTCGAGCCTACTGGACTCGGGGAAGAGAAGGATCCTCGCACTGATCATGTCGTCGTCATCGTCGAATTTTTGCCCTCGACGGTCTATCAGTTCTGGGTGGAATGTAAGGATGTTTCGGGGAACAAGTCCAAGTCGGAGAATTTCGTGTTGTTCACTCCGAACAAGGAGAAGAGCATCATTGATATCATTCTCGAGAACTTCCAGGGGACGTTCGGATGGGTCAATAACATTGGGAAATAAATCAGTTTTGGCGACCTGCTCGTGCTTCCTCCAGCAAGTCGAGGCACCGTAGATGACTACGGCTTCTCGACATTGCCTCAGTCCAGCACGTCGCATCTCATCCAAAACTGCTATATTTCTACATATTGACATTTAATATATATTATGAATAATAATTTACGCATTCATTAATCAGTAGACATGTAGCTTGAAATTCCTCAAGTTCATCACTCTGCTGATAGCAGAGGAGATGGAAATGGGCGAACTGAAAGCGTTGTGCGAGTTTTGCGGCCTCGTTGCCGCGGACCATCACAAGAACGGGTTGTGTACCACAGCCGCCGGCATCAAGGCCAGAAAGGACTTTGACGATGGATTAGAAACAGGACAGTACTTTCCGTACTACCCGCTCGCGCGGCGTGAGGTAGTGCTTACGAATATTGAAAAGGTCTCTCCAGCGTTCGTGCGGGGTTACCGAAAGGGCGAACTGCTGGCGCGTCTAGATGACCTTGCCTCCCAGTATGAGGTCGATGATCTGAGTGACCTCGAAGACGGTTCTTCTGTATAAAAAAAGTAGAATGATGGAACAGGGGACACTGATCCTGACCTTGGATCAAGGGGCTTCGGCCCCTTTTTGCATGTGGAAATCAATCAAGTATCCCGAGTTTTTGTTTGACGTGGGAGACGACCTCGTCCATCATCCAACCTTCCTTTTTGAAATAGTCGAGACCTTCGGTGTTGATCCATGACATCACCCGCTCTTCTTCCGCTCCGGTAAGCATGATGACCGGGATGGATTTCCCCCACTCATCTTTACGGAGATTTTGGTACATCGCGAGGCCATCCATGACGGGCATCATCACGTCGAGCATGATCAGGTCAGGGTGGATGTTCTTTGCAGTCTCAAGTCCAAGCATTCCGTTCTCCGCTTCATAGACCTCAAAGCCCGCCCCCTCGAGTGCGTCCTGTACCACCGCACGTAAGAGTCGTGAATCTTCGACGATCAGTACTTTCTTTTTGTCGCTCATGACATCATAGTAGCAGGGGATAATGCACTCATCCACTCGAAACAGTGGAGGAATCCTATTTTGCTCTATATAATAGAGCAAGCTATGGCGAAACCGATCATTTTTGGGGACCGAATAGAGATCACCTATAATCTTGGCAAGGAAAATGAGTTCCGTGCAAACAAAGGTGCTACCGTCGAGATATTCGACCAAGAGTACATCATTCTGTTTGGTCCGTCCGGTTGCGGGAAATCGACCCTCCTTTACTGTATGTTCGGTGTGCTTGAACCTTCGGCGGGGAAGATGTATGTGAACGGTGAGTCGATCTATGATTTCGAGCCGATGCAGATGGTGAACTTCCAGCGCAAAACGATGGGGATCATGTATCAGTCGTTCAACCTCATTCCATCGATCACTGTTCTGGATAATGTCGCGCTCCCGCTCATCTTCGACGGGATCGGTCCGCGTGAACGCAACGATCGCGCGATGGAACTCTGTCGCCGTTTCATGATCGACCATGTTGCGAACAAACGTCCGACCCTTCTTTCCGGTGGTCAACAGCAGCGTGTGTCTGTCGCGCGCTCGTTGGTGAATGACCCACAGATCCTCATCGCAGACGAACCGGTCGGTAACCTCGACTCTATTACCGCCGCACAGGTTATGGATACGCTCGCTGAGATTAACGATAAGGACAAGAAGACCGTCATTCTCGTTACTCACGATGCTAAGTACTTACCGTATGCGCACCGCATCGTCTATATGGCCGACGGAAAGATTGAGCGCATCGTTCCCAATCCCGAGAAGAAGCAGATCCTGAAGCTTGCGCCAGGCACCACCATCGTCACCGAGATCGAGCAGATCGCCCGCATCTACCCGTATGACTCGCCGAATGAACTGCAGGTGAAGAGTGTGGTGAATTATCTCATCGAAGAACTCACATTCGATCAGATTACCAGACTGCAGAAGACCACCGAATCGGTCATCTCCGGACGGATGGAGATATCTAACTACCTCCGTACTTTGATGGATGACTACGAGAAGGGAGGTGTTGGGCTACCCGTCGCACGCGCGACAGAGATGAGTCAAAAGCTCTCCGACATCCTCATTCACGCCCGTGACATCCAGCGCTACCGCCGCGTCAGGAATAATCAGGTCACCCAGATCCGCAGCACTGAGTTCATCAACCGCATTGCCGAGTTTCTTGCTACGCAGGTGGATCTCAAACTCGATGCTGCACAGAAAGAGCATTTCGAGACCGCGATCGCGCAACGCATCGGCGGCTTCGTCCGTAAAGATGAGTTCGGCGAGCAACTCGGACTTTCGCTTGCCGACGGTGGAGTTGCTCTCAACAAGAAACAGACATTCGATACAGTGAGACTCATCGAGAAATTGATCGCGCTCGGTATTCCGCGCACCGGCGAAGCACATCATTGATGTTTTTGCACCTTAGGGGAAAGTGCTACCATGGATCAACATATGTTCATGGATATAGGCATGGGTATCTTGATCGCATTCGGAGTGGCAAACGTATTCGTCGTTGCTCCCACTCCAGAGGTCGTTCTTTTTGGTGTGCTTTTTGCTCTTCTTCCTGATATTGATTTCTTGCTTACTCGAATCGCCGCGATACGAAATGTGATCGGCGAACATCGTAGCGCAACACACTTTCCGCTCCTACATCTTGTCGTTTCAATGATCATGTACATGTTGTTCGGGAAGGTGTTAGCCACCCTATATTTCATATGCACGTTCTATCATCTGGTTCACGATACATTGTTCCTCGGTTGGGGGATAAAGTGGCTTTGGCCCTACTCCAACAAGGCATTGTCGATATTTCATGATAAGGGAGGTGTCATCACTTCAGACATACTCGTTTGGGGTACGGATGAAGACAAGAGGGTACGGACCGAGTATGCGAGTCCGAATTGGGTGCGCGACTTCTATCTCCGCCCAAGCATCATTGCTTTCTCTGAGTACGGGATATTCCTTGCAGGATTAGCTGCACTGATCTATCAATTCCGAGTATGACAGAGCGGCACTACCCCTATTGCTTGGAGAGGATTGAGGCGAAGTTAGCGAACAGGTCGTCAGCGAGTTTGCTGCATGCGCTTCCTATGTTTGTACACCGTAGGTCATACTTTTTCCCGCCTGCTTCGAACTGAATCCGCGAGGTGCTTTCATCTGGTCCCGGGGTGCCGTCGCTCTCGATCCTCGTTGCGTCGTGTTTCTGCAGTGTCGAAAGAATGATTCTTCGTTCCGCTTCGGACAGTACTCCTGTTTTCTTCTGCGTCGTACTTGTCCCCGCATAGGTCATCTGCGTCGCGATGATCTTTCCTGTCGTGTCGAATCCGACACTCTGCATGCCCACCATGTTGTTGTATGTCACTTCAAGTGTGGTCACAGCATCGAGTGTTGGCAATGCCGCATTTGAATTCCATGAATATGTGCCGATCAGTACGAGGAATATCAGTACGATGAGAAAACCGATGAGTTTTATGTTCATGGTATGTATTATAGTTGATACCGATTCGCATGACATCCCCTTGGTACTGAGGCGTTTCTCTTCTATAATAGACAGGTATGCAGCTCCGTGATATCGCCATGCTCTCGACTCGCGCGTTCAAGACGAATCCTGCGCGTACTTGGCTCACCATCGCCGGCATGGGCGTCGGAACGGGTGCCGTTGTTACGCTCGTTGGACTCGGCTTTGGGCTCCAGAATATCATCCTCGAGCAGATCGTCTTCGGCGAGACGTTGCTATCACTCACGGTCAACAACCCACCCTCGAAGATCGTGCAGATAAACACTCAGACCGTGAAAGACTTCGCCGCGCTGCCGAATGTCAAAGACGTCTCGCCGCTCGCAAGCTTTCCTGCACTCATCACCCTCGATGGACTCACAGGAAACACCTTCCTTCAAGGGGCCGAGCCCGCGTATTTCCGCTACACAGGAGCGAATGCTGCTGCAGGTGAGCTGTTCAAAGATGGCGAAGAGGCGAAGAACAGAGGAGGAGTGATACTCACCAAGGCAATACTCAAACTTTTTGCCATCAAAGAGCCCAAAGAAGCACTTGGAAAGACCGCGACATTTCGAGTACTCGTCTCAAAGGAGGGTTCCGATGAGTCTGAGGAAATCGCAATCGATAAGTCCTACAAGGTCGTCGGAGTCACCAACGAAGAGAACTTCATTGCCGCGATCATTCCTCTTGATGAATTGCAGAGTCATGTTGAGGTGACGAATTATGACAAGATACAGGTCCGCGTCACCAAGAGTGAGGCGCTCGACGCGACACAGGCATCCATCGTGAAAAAAGGATACGTGGTGACCGCACTCTCGAAGACCGTTGAACAGGCGAATAAAATCTTCCAAGGTATCCAGGCGGTCCTTGCAGTCTTCGGTGGTATCGCGCTCACGGTGTCTGCGATCGGTATGTTCAATACCATGACCGTCACACTGCTTGAGCGTACCGCCGAGATCGGTATCATGCGCACGCTTGGCGCCTCTTCAGGTGACATCCAGATCCTCTTCGTCGCGGAAGCCGTCATCGTGGGATTTCTCGGGGGAGTGATGGGGATACTTTTCGGACTCACGATAGGTTTCTCGCTCAATACCGTGATGAATGCCACTGCATCGCACTTCGGCGGTAAATCCGTCTCATTGTTCTCATTTCCGATCCCGTTCCTCCTCTTCATCGCTATCTTCTCAGCTATCGTCGGGTTCATGACTGGAGTGTTCCCTGCACGCCGCGCCGCTTCACTCAATCCGCTCGACGCGATTCGTTACAAATAAGCTGCTGAAGATCCTGAATATTCGTACCGGCACCTTTGCACTGAGAGTCTCACTGCAACTCGCATGATACCCATTCACTCAAGAGGGGCGAGCATCGGGGCATATTTTTAAGATATTGTGGATAAATAGTAGGAAAACTGTGTATAACTATTGCGCTTTCGGTGGATAAGGCGTGTATAATGTATCTACGTTCGCATATGATGTTCCGAGAAAACCACAGCACGACAGGCGGGAAGGTGAGTATTCTCACTGCTATTTTAGCGGTGCTCATTTTGCTCATCGGTGTGATGGGAGAGCTCCCACATGGTAAGGTCGCCCGCGCATCGACAGCGACCACCTCGGTCACGGTGCTCAATACTCCTCCGCAGTGGGACACCAACGTCTACGTTCAGGAGGCAAACCCCGTCGGGACCACTTCATCAGCAACAAGCACTTCACCGACCAACGCGGGGAATACGCTGACTTGGTACGCAACCTCTACTGACTCATCCGGTGACAACTACTATATCCTTCTTTGCGATAACTTCGCGTCGCCGACCCCGAACTCAAGTGCACCACCCACCTGCGGTGCAGGCTCAGGGCACCAGATCGCTGTGTCAGCTGCTACGCAGAGTGGAACAGCCGCTACACTTTCAACGACAACGGTATCTTGGATGCCCGAAGTCTACACCTACTACGCATATCTCTGTGACGGGAATGCGACAGGTCCTTCATGTAATCCGCAGGCATTCTCACCTTCGAGTAACCCGTTTCCTACCGTTGCGACTTCAAGCCCGAATCTCTCGCCGTTCATCGTCAATCATCGACCGACATTCACGGCGTACCTCAATACCTCACCCATCAATCCGGGTGGTACGGTAAGTTGGTATGCGACTGCGACCGATGCGGATACGTACGCATATGGAGCATATTCTTCAGATCGCGTGATGCTGTTTATCTGTAAACTCGCAGACTTCACCGGTACGGCCTGTGGAGGCGGGGGGACTTGGGCGACCTCAACTTTCGTGACCAACTTCGCCACTGGCACTCTCACCATTGGCACTCCGTACCCGAAGGGTTCGTTTCCTGCCTACGGTTATGTCATCGACTATCATGGAGGTTTCGCCGCATCAGGTGGTCAACAGGGCGTCAGTGCACCGCTTGTCGTGAACAATGTCGCTCCTTCTATTGCTGCAGCATCGATCAGTCTGTTCAGTGCGACAGGTACGTCACCGCTTGTTCTGACCAATCTTGCGACACAGACCCAAAACTTCTCTGTACAGTTCACTGTCACCGACCAGAATAGCTGCATGACATCGGTCGGTGGACCTGAGATCACCAATTCAATCATCAATGTCTATCGTTCCGGTGTAGCGTCAACGTCATGCTTCACTGGCTCACACTACAATGCGAATAATTGCTACACGGCAGCTACAGGTACGAGAGCGTGGAATTACTCGTGCTCTCCGGGGTCATGTACAGGCACATCTTCCGCGACCCAAGTGTGGACATGTTCATTCCCGCTCTGGTTCATCGCTGATGCGACTGATGCAGGATCACAGTTCCCGACAAACAATTGGCTTGCGACAGCTTCCTCATCTGACAGTTCCTTCGCTTCATCTTCGTTAGTCGAGTCGTCAGTAGGTACAGAGTTGCTGCAGTTCCTGGGATACGACATCTCAAGCACGACCATTGCTTATGGTGGCTTGCAGCCAGGTAACTCAGCCGACCTCCTCGCCTCCACAAGTGTCGCACTGCTTGCACAAGGGAATGTCGGTCTCGATGAGAGTCTGTTCGGTGATGATATGTGTCCGACATATCCGACATGTACCGGTAATGCCACCTCGACGATCTTCGTAGCGAACCAGAAGTATTACCATGCTCCCATTTCATATGCTTTAGCGACGTCTACTCTCTCAGGCGTTCCGACGACATACGGTGTTCGAGTGCCGAAAACCGTTGCAACGACTTCGATTCAGTCAAAAACCACCTACTGGGGTATCCAGGTTCCTGGAACGATCACTCTCTCCGGTAGTTATATCGGAAGGAACACGATACTCGGTGTCACCTCACTAGCTTCGTCCTGGTAAAAAACAGCCTGATCAGACAGGCTGTTTTTCTATCCGTCCGCCTCCCCATCTTTGCACATCAAGACAGTGATCCGGTATCCACCGTTCATCCACACTATGTTTTGCCATAGATGCATGGCTGCTGTGTTACAATATCAATACCCTAACACACATGAAGAAGGGGATACTTTTTGTCTTAGGAACGCTCCTCGTTTGGGGAGGTTTAACGAATGTTGCATTCGCAGGCTTTGGTATTACCCCTCCATATGTACGCAACGAGACACTTAGACAAGGTTCAGAATATACACAGGAGATCATCATAGTTCGAAGTGACCCAGTGGAGGACCTTAACGCCGAGCTGACCTATTCTCTCCCCGGCTATGAGTCGTGGTTCTCATCGGATCGCGGCACGAAGTTCATTCTTCCAAAAGGTGAATCACAAGTGAAATTGCACATCACCGTGCGCGTCCCTGACGACGCGAAACTTGGTGCATACAACGGCAACATCCGTATCCGCACATATTCATCGGAAAACGCCTCGAGCGGAGTCTCACTCGCACTGGGAGCACAGATCGATGTACACCTCAAGGTCGTCGATGAGGTGTTCGATTTCCAGGTTCGTCGCGTCGAACTTGCCGAAGCCGAAGAAGGCTACAAGAAATGGTGGCTGTCATTCCCGGGCAAAGTGAAATTCGCCATCTATCTCGAGAATACTGGCAATGTGCCCGCGGCCCCGTACAAAGTGGTGCTCTCTGTCTATGATGTGACCGGCACACAACTACTCGAGACGACGGAGAATACCAATCGGATCGACACGATACTCCCGTTCGATACGAAAAAAGTATACGCATACATCCCAACATGGCTTCCCCCCGGTAGCTATTCTGTGAAGTACGATATCAAGAAGACCGAGACCGAGTCCGCACAGACCGGGCAACTTTCGCTTTCCGTCCTTCCGCGCGGAACGATCACTGGCTACGAGCAATATGGGTTCGAAGGATTGAAGCTCGCTGATCAACTCTCGCTTATAATTCCCGTTGCGATCCTTCTCCTTTCGGTGGTGACCGTCATCATCGTGAAGAAATCGAAACGAAAGAAGCGATCACGGCGCACTGATAGCGAAGACGAGCCACCGCGAAGACAAAGCAGGGAAGTGTCCCCACCCCCGCGACGAGCGGTCTCAAGCGGTGTCGTCGATCTTTCTCGTAAACGCTAATGACGATGAAGTACACCCCCGCGTGCCGAAGAAGCAACGAAAAAACACGCGCGCGAGGCAAGACATTCCTTGCGTTGTGCGTGTTTTTGATAGGTCTTGCGCCATCGAGTGCTTTTGCGGCATATGTGACAACTACTCTCTCGATCTCCATCTGCTACAACGGAATCATCGATGCAGGTGAGGTCTGTGACGATGGGCTTTTCAATAATGGAGCATATGGGTCTACCTCAGCAGAGAGACATTGCAATGCGGTCTGCTCCGGTTATGGTCCATACTGCGGGGATGGAGTATTGCAAGCTCTCTATAGCGAGGCATGCGATGATGGTGCTGCCAATGGTACGGTCGGGGACCTCTGTTCTATCTCGTGTGTGCAACTTTCTCCACCCATCTCGACGACGACACCCCCTGCTCCACCCCCACCCCCACCCGCTTCGTCTGGCGGAGGCGGAGGTGGCGGAGCATTCTCAGGAACGATCCCTGTTCGCACTCAGACCCGCGTTGTTCTTCAGGGGAAAGCATATCCAGGAAGTACGGTGAATATTTTGAAGGATGGACAGGTCGTCGGTGTTGCGCAGTCTGATAATAGTGCGGATTTCAGTTACGAGATGTCGAGTGTCACTCCCGGGCCAACCACATTCGGTTTTTGGTCGACTGATGGAAAAGGAGTGCGTTCGATCACATTCACGACAACGTTCCAGGTAACCCAGAATGCGGTCACCACCGTTTCCAATGTGTTCTTGCCTCCCACTCTCGACCTCAAACAGAAGAAAGCAAATCTCGGCGACGTCATAGACTCACTCGGTTCAACAGCACCCAACGCACTTGTCACACTGTTCGTGGACAAAGAGACCACCGCAAGAGCAAGGGCAACTTCGACAGGTGCGGGCGCATGGACAGCTGCGCTCCCGACGGACATCCTTAGCAATGAATCGTTCCATGCAGTGAAGGCGATGTTCGAACTTTCCGGAGGAGGTGCGCAAGCCAAAAGCGGTTACTCTCAAGCGGTGAATTTCTACATCGGTGCGAAAGATGTTCGAACTCCATCGAATGGTGATATTAACGGTGACGGGAAGGTCAACCTCGTCGATTTCTCGATCCTGCTTTTCCATTGGGGGACATCGGATGCGATTGCAGACCTAAACGGTGACGGGAAGGTGAATCTCACTGACTTCTCGATTTTGCTTTTCAATTGGACAGGTTAACATGTGCCGCATTCGCCTAGAAGCGTGATGCACAAAGTGTTACTATGAAAACAACGACAATGAACCTTTTTAAAGAAAACCTTTCGAAAAAAATCGGGAATAACGCAATAGGGACTCTCATGTATTCCGTGTTCTTCACCTGCGTATTACTTTCTCCTGCGGGGTTCGTGTCTGCCGCCACACTCTCGATTGATCCTTCTCATGGAAGTTTTGGACCTGGAGATATGTTCGTGATGACGGTGCGCATCGATACCGCTACTGACGAATGTATCAATGCAGCAGATATCGAGGTCGTGTTCCCGAACGATCTCGTGAAAGTGACTGCGGTCTCAAAAGGCGAGTCACTTATGACGCTTTGGACTGACGGACCACTGATAGAGAATGAGAAAGGGAGAGTCACATGGAGTGGCGGTATCCCGGGCGGATACTGCGGAAGAGTGCTTGGAGATCCCGGAAAGACGAATATCCTTGGAAAGGTCGTGTTCAATGTGCTCCCAGTGAAGGCAGACAGCGTTGAACTCGCGATGCGTTTTACGTTCGGTTCATCGACGAAAGTCCTTCTCAATGACGGGTTCGGAAGTGCAGCGCCTCTGTCACTCCGTAGTGCCGATCTAACTCGCGTGCTTCGCTCGAGTGGTGTAAAAAACGAATGGGTTGATATCGTCCGCGCTGACACCACCCCACCGGATCAATTCGATGTTTCCATTCACCATGACAAAAGTACGCTTGATGGGAAATATTTCATAATTTTCTCGACGGTAGACAAGCAGAGTGGAGTCGATCACTTCGAGGTCATGGAGGATGATCCTGCTCGGATTGGATACCTAAGGGGGAAGAACGAGAAAGCTCACTTCGCGCCCGCAACAAGTCCGTTCGTGCTGGTCGATCAAAGTCTGAAAAGCAGAGTGACCGTTCGTGCGATCGACAATGCTGGAAACATAGAGGAAGCGATCCTCCCTCCTTCGAATGGGACATTTTCCGTCAATGCCGCCAGTGATACCGGTTCGATCGCCTCGGAATACCAAGATGTATGGTGGTTCATATTGATTGCACTCTTTGCTGGAGTGATCGGTTTTGCATACTGGCACCATCATTCAGCAAGAGCAAAAGATGCAGCAGCTGCGCAACCCACAAATGAAGAACCTCCGTTCACAAATTAATATCAGACGGATATTTGGTGCGTTCATATTCTTCGCTGCATTTGGCGTTGCTCCTGCAGTATACGCAGGAGATGCCGCGATCTTTCTTTCGCCGATCACCTCCACATATACTACCGGTGACTCATTCACGCTCTCAGTGATGGTCGGGAGTGGTGGGGAAGCGATCAACGCAGTAGAAGGGAAACTCGAGTATGATCCGAAGGAGCTTGAGATCCTGTCGACAGATAAAAGTTCCTCAGTACTTACTTCATGGACGATAGCCCCGACTTACTCCAACGAGAACGGCGAACTTTCCTTTGCGGGGCTGCTCTCGACATCAACAGTGCTGACGCGTGGAGAAGTGCTCAAATTCACTGTGAAGTCGCTTCGTACAGGAGAGTTACACATTCGATTTGCGACAGGTGCCGCTGTACATGCTGCTGATGGGACTGGGGGGAATATCCTTTCCCAGCTCTCCGGAGGTGTGTATGTGACAAGGCCGAAAGAAACAGACCCGATCGTTGCTGCTGCATCGATTACCGATGAAGGCACCGTTGCAGGAGAAGTGCTCGGTGCTGCGACCGGAACATCGATCACCTCAACGACACATCCTGATCAGGAATCCTGGTATGCGACCAGTACTGCCGTACTCGACTGGGGGATACCTGCAGGGACCGCGAGCATTCTGCTTTCCCTCGACAAGCGCCAGGACGGTGAGGGCGTAAACCCATATTCAGCCGATACCCACGAGAAGGTCATTCGAGACATCAAAGATGGGATTTGGTATTTCCATGTCACGCGTATCGACCGGAACGGAGAAAGAGATACCAATACATATCGCATCGCGGTCGACACCACTTTGCCAACGGGAGTCACCGCGAGTGAAACTGCTCGCACGGATGCAAGTGAACCGAATATAAAGATACAACTCACCGCGACCGATACCGTGTCGGGGATCGATCACTACGTCTTTCAGCTCGATCAGGGAGGAGAGATTGTGTGGACAGATGACGGAACTCATACGAAGAGTTTCCAAGGTGTCGCCGTCGGTGTACATGAGCTGGAGGTCTATGCTGTAGACAAAGCAGGTAATCGCTCAGGAAGTCATGTGCAATTCACTGTCGAGAATCTCCCTACCCCCGCACTTACGGTCATGAACAGCACGTTCATCGAAGGTGACAAGTTGAGACTGACTCTCACTTCCGTCCCGAACGCGACCATGGATATCCACATCGCAAGGAGAGATACCTCTCCGTCGACCGAAGAGTATACACTCGATGCGAAAGGGAGGGGAGTCTTCGAGAGCGCGATCCCACTTCAGCCCGGAAGTTACTCCGTCTCAGTGATCGCCCATACGCAAAGCGGTGCGCTTTCTCAGGCGAGTGAGTCGCTTTCATTTGAAGTGAATTCCTCTTTCGTTGGAGTGATGAAGCGCCACCCGATGATTCCTGTCGCATTACTCGGTCTAGTCGCCCTCCTTGTGCTCGCAAGATACTACTGGAAGAACATGTTCGGGCACAGGGATGAAAGCAGCGAAGTGTCGGAAGTTGAGGAAAGCGATTCTGAAGTCACGACACAAGAGATCGACGAGGTGACACGCAAAAGAGCCTCACAAGTCGGTGCCGTGATACTCGAGAAGAAGAAAAGGATAGAGATGCCCGCGACCAGACTCTAGAGTAGTGAAATGAGATTCTTTACGTCTGTCCAATCGACCTTCTCGTCACCGTTGAGGTCATAGCGTGCGTCATACGCACGGAACGTTCTCAGATAGAGAGTGTTCACATCTGAGAGTGAAAGTTCTCCGTCACCGTTCACATCTGGAGAAGATCTTCCCGCTCCACGGATATACACGACGAGTGATCCTGTACTTGAGATTTGATTTGCACCGCTTCCATCATTTGCGAGAAGCTCGCCGTCCTTTACTCGCAGCAGCGCCTTGCCTTCTTTGAGCGCGCGCATGTTGAGCGTGAATATCGGACCGCGGTTTCCCGTGGTGCCGACATTCGGACCGATGATGCCGCCAGAGAATCGTACGGTCCCACTTTCGTTCGAGATGACCGGCTCTTCACTCCAAAGATCGATGATCGAAGTGCTTCGCGAAAGAGTGCTGACACTGAGGAGCTCGGAGGGGAAGGTGACCGTACCTCCCGCAGCGTTGATCGGGGTCTTCGTCGAGAGAGTGAGAGTCACCGGCACTTCATCGTTGATCGAAACAAAGACTGAATCATTTGCTGAGAGCGAAAGTGTATTTCCGTTTGCGAGGATTCCGCTCGATCCGAGAAGTAGAAGGAATATGATCGGTGCTCCGGCAACGATCTTTCTTTTGTGTGACCGAAAGAACAGTGTGTGTTTCATGATGCCTTCATTGTAATTTGAATTTACTGTTCAGCAAATGAACGAGAACTCCCATGTGATCCAGAAAAAGTTGCTATACAAATTGCGTTACGTGTTGTGTGATTGCTGAGATGAAATGACGATGAAAAATATTCTTCGCATAGCGATGTTTATTTTACTCATGCGGGGGGAAAGCAATCCGGATCCTTTCGTTCGTCTATGAGCGAATCTGAGCGTTTGAGCAGGCGTGGAAATGTAAATACGAGTCAGAAAGAAATATAAAAAAACCCATGAAAGTTATACACAGATTTATTGGGAATACGCAGAAAATATAACGGTTTTTTCTGATAAAATATATCAATCAGGCGTGATCCTCGCGCTTCAGATGTTGGAGCGAGGAGATCCCTGTTTTTGAATGCAACTTTGGAGTGAAACAACCCCCCGCATCTGGATACGCAGAATCATCGC
>CAYXYK010000005.1:0-56327 GCA_964469335.1 uncultured Candidatus Saccharibacteria bacterium
CGGATAAGACTTTTCACTCGATCATCATGTTATAATCCTCCCATGGCAACCCTATATACTCACCAGTCCGAGAATGTCACAAAAACCTGGGTGTTCATCACCGGTTTTCTTGTGCTCATCATCGCGATTGGTTTCGTTTTTGCGCAGGCACTCGGAAATCCCTCGATCCTCTACGGGGCAGTCGTACTCAGTATCATCATGAATATCGGCAGTTACTGGTATAGCGACAAGCTCGTGCTTTCGATGGTACATGCCCAACCGATCGAGAAAAAAGATAATCCTGAATTGTGGAACATTGTCGAAAATCTCTCGATCACCGCAGGTCTTCCGATGCCAAAACTTTATATCGTCGACGACCCGTCGCCAAATGCATTTGCGACCGGGCGGGACAAGGAACATGCGGCAGTAGCGGTGCATACTGGGATACTGCGGATATTGAACAAGACCGAACTAGAGGGAGTGCTCGCCCATGAACTTTCCCATGTTGGCAATCGCGACACGCTCATCTCGACCATCGTTGTCGTGCTCGCGGGTATGGTGTCACTTCTCTCACATTGGTTCCTGCGCGCATCATTTTTCGGCGGTCGTGACCGTGAGAATAGGGCGGGGCTTGCGTTCATGTTGGTGGGTGTCGTCCTTGCTATCCTCGCGCCGATCTTCGCATCACTCATCCAACTCGCTGTTTCTAGAAAGCGTGAGTTCCTTGCCGACGCATCGGGAGCACTGCTGACACGCTATCCCGAAGGACTTGCTTCTGCGCTCGAAAAGATCTCGAGTGCCGCTGTTCCGTCGACGACCGCGACCAACGCGACCTCATCGCTATATTTCTCGAATCCGTTCCGCGTCGGGGTCAACATGTCTGCGCTATTCATGACCCATCCTCCTGTCGAGGAGCGTATTGCCGCACTTCGTGACATGCACCTCTCCTAGAGGGGGCGGTATACTCATTGACTCGTCGTTTCTCGAGTGGTACACCTAACATGGTTCCCCTTCAAAGAAGGGAACCATGTTCTGTTCCAATGTTCTGAAAAAAGGAGAGTGTTGATGGCACAAAGGCAGCAACAACAAGTAGGGCAACTCGAAGCCATGGCCGATCAGCTGATCGGCGGCACCGGTGCTCCCGCTGGCGATGACTGTTTCTGCATGAAGCAGGTCTCGCTTGCTTCGATTGCAGGGATGGATCCGTCTCGGGTCTGCGACTGCGCGGTGATCCGCGATGCACGAGATCCGTTCGACGTGATCTCCTCACACGAAGAAGAAGACGAATAACGCCGCCGAGCATCCTCGGTAGTACTTTCCACTCCGATTAGGCTCACAATGCCTCCTCGAAGAACGACAAAGGCAGCTTACCCGGCTGCCTTTTTTGCTTCCCGCAGTATGTTATACTTTTTCCATCCAAGCGAAATGAATCCCGTTAGAAATATTCCTGTGAACATGATGAAATATCAATCTCGTTTGAATTTCTTGAAGCATATAAAATTACAAGATAGTCTCGGAAGTCTTTCGACTTCCTATTTCTAATGGGATGAAAGATTTCATCGAGCACGTCCAGAAGAGTATCTATAGTCCAGAGTATTATCGCGCCATCACTGTGCGTCCGACTTCGTATTCTTGGAAATATTACGGCAGTCTCGCACTGTTTCTTGCGGTCCTTATGACCATCGTCACCTCGCTCCCGCTCATACCACGTCTCAACACTTTTCTTGAGCGACTTCCTGAACAGGTGGCGGCATATTTCCCCGAGGAGCTCCGTGTCGACATCAGTGACGGAAGGGTCACCACCAATGTCACCGAACCGTATTTCATCGATTTTCCCGGCAGTCCTTCACTTCAGGCGACGAGCTCTCCACTCTTGCGGCTTGCGGTGGTCGACACGAAAGCCGATATCACGCTCGATCAGTTCCGCGCGTACAACGTCGCATTCTGGCTATCTCGCGATTCAGCGATCGCACTCGACGGTGAAGAGAAACTTCGCATTGCTCCGCTCAAGGGGCTCACCGCCGTGATCGATGCCCAACACATCCGTGCGGCGATGAACGAATTACGCCCGTACTTCGTGGTGCTGACCCCGCTTCTGGTCATTCTCATATTCCTCGGCATGTTACTTTCTTTTGTAGCCATGCTCGGTTATCTCTTGTTCGATGCGCTGCTTGTGTTCTTGTTAGGGAAGGTCATGAAGTATTCCTGGTCATATAGTGACGCATATCACATCTCACTCCATGCAGTAACGCTCCCAGTTCTACTGAGCAGTGTATTCTACCTGCTTCCGGTCTCGGGGTTACAGTTGCCGTTCTTTTCTACCATTCTTCTGCTTCTGGTTGTGTATGTGAATTTCAGGGGAGATACTCCAGCCCTGCCTGAGCTGAACAAAGAGGGGTAAGAAAGTGGAGGTGATTCGGTCACGAGTCACTAATTCGCACTGCTCATAAGTGCTCGCGACCCCGACTCGGCACCTCGCAAAGCCTCGGTAGTGCCTCCGTCTTTCGAATCTCTCCTCCTCATCGTAATGGCAAATCAAAAAGACGCCTTCGCGTCCTTTTGAGCCATTGCGGAGGAGGAGAGATTCGAACTCTCGATGCCCTTTCGGACATGCCACCTTTCCAAGGTGGTGGAATAAACCGCTATCCGACTCCTCCGTGCTTCGAAAATATACCAAATAATGCCGTAAATGCACAGGTTTCCAAAAGGTGCGTATCTTTGTGTACTTTACTTCACATTCTTCTATAATGGATTCCATGTCTATATTCGCTTCTGTCGGTCATGCGGCGGGCGGGAACCCCGCAGCAGTCGGAGCCGACGCATATCAAAATGCCCTAAAGGGGCTGGGTGACCAAAGGCCCACACTCGCATTCGTGTTCTCGTCGGTCGCGTACGAGCAAGAAACCATGCTCAAAGGGGTGCAGTCTGTCGCAGGCTCAGTCCCGATCGTCGGTTGTTCGACTGCCGGAGAGATTGTCACAGACGGTCCACTTGAGACCTCGTCAGTCGCCATCATGCTCCTCGCTGCTACTCCGGAATCACTCACCGCAACGATCGGTATCGGGAACAATGCCAAAAATGACGAACGAAAGGCAGGGCAGAGTGCTGCACAGGAGGTTGTGAATCTTGTCGGAGGCAAAGAGAAGTTACGCGGCTTCATTATGCTTGCGGATGGTCTCGCGGGAAACGGTGCTGAGATCGTGCGTGGTGTACTCGACGTGCTTGGTGATCATTTTCCGGTCGTCGGTGGCTCTGCCGGTGACGATTTCAAATTCAAACAGACCTATCAGTACGGCAAGGGTTCCGTGCATACCGGTGATGTCGTCGGAGTGGGCCTTTCCGGTGACTTCGCATTCGGTATCGGCGTGAAGCATGGATGGGGAGTTCTCGGTGTCCCTTCCCGTGTCACCAGATCGAACGGGCACATCGTTCATGAGATCGACGGCAAGCCGGCAATGCAGCTTTACGAGAAATACTTCGGAGATCGCGCAAAGTCGATCAAAGAAGAGGTACTTGCGACACTCGCCGTGTCATACCCGCTTGGAGTGAAAACCCCGGGCAGCGAAGAAGATTATCTCATTCGTGATCCGATGTTTGTCGACGAGAATGGTTCGATCACCTGCGCAGCTGAGATACCAGAAGGCTCAGAGGTTCGTATCATGATGGGGACGCGCGAAAGTGCGATCACCATGGCTACTCAGGCTGCCGAAAATGCCCGCATTCAGCTCGGCGGGAAAACCCCGAAAGCGATACTGATCTTCAACTGCATCGCTCGCAAGAAACTGCTTGGCATGCGCGGAGGAGAGGAGATCGACGCGATCCGCAGCATCCTCGGACGCGACGTCCCCCTCATCGGTTTCTATACATATGGTGAACAGGCTCCTATCAACGGAGAGAGCCGCAACATCGAACGCTGCAATACGGTGTTTCATAACGAGACTGTTGTCATCTACGTCATCGCAGAATAGGTCGTCAAGCTTTTTCCTGGACCTCGCTATTGATATACTACGCGAATGCTCTACTTCGACGGCATCACCACTCCGCTCGGCAGACTCCATATTGTCGTATCCGACGAGGCGATCGTCCGTATCTACTTTCCTGGGGAAAAATGGACCGAGCGATACGAGCGTACTCCGAAGCATGAACTCATCGTGCTCGCGAAGACACAGCTCGCGGAATACTTCGCCGGCGAACGCCGCAAGTTCGATCTTCCGCTCCTCTTGCAGGGTTCTGAGTTCCAGATCAAAGTGTGGAAGACCATTGCAAAGATCCCATACGGCAAGACCATTACCTATGCCGACGAAGCGAAGAAAATGAGGAAGCCTGACGCGGTCCGCGCAGTCGGAACCGCGAACGGCAAGAACCCGATTCCGATTATCATCCCATGTCACCGCATCATCCCGAAGGGTGGGGGACTCGGCGGTTACTCGGGTGGTGTCAGCCGCAAGAAACTCCTCCTCAAACTCGAGCAGCATTATTTGGGGATAAAAAAGTAGTTTTAGATTTTATCTAGCAGAAAACAGCTCTGTTGAGCAGTTTTTTATTACTCCATAATATTGACAAGTTGGCCATTATGTACTAGTATGCCTGCCGGTAGCTCATCACATCTTGTGAAAGGAAAAACGTAAGTAACGTGAAGTGAATAATGAGTTTTCTCTGGTCCGCAACGGGTATTATGCCCAGAAAGGAAGAACGCAGATGGATACGACTCTCAAACTGCGAGGACAGACCCCTGTCTTCGAGATCAAGGGCGACGTCGCTCGGCCACTCGTGCCGATCGAATCACCCGAGGGCGCTGCGAAGTGGTACGAGACTGCCAATCGCTCGATCACTGAATCGGCGAAGCAGGAACTCGACAACATCCGCAAGCAGGCGAGCGTGCGGGCCATGCTCATGGCCATCGCGACCGCTTTCGGCGGACTCGTCGCGCTCTACCTCGCATGGCAGATCGCAACCGCGGTCGTCGGGCTCGGCATCGCCGCGCTCGGTGCCCTCGGACTGACCTGGCTCTACTTCAAGAAGGACTCGCTCCTCCTGAAGTGGCGGATCGAACGCGAAGTGGGCATCATCAAGCTCGCTGCGCTGCGTGACCGACTGGTCCTCGCAGCCAAGCAAGAAGCGCTCGAGCAGCTGAAGGCGCAGGCGGCCAAGAATCCGATTGCGACCCGACAACTGCAGGCAGAACAGCAGCGAGGCATCATCCAGCGCGCGCTCCAACGTTCGGCCAGCCTCAAGGGCAAGACCGAACGCGCTGCCGTGGCGCTCGAAGCGTACAAGGGCAAGTTTCCGGGACGTCCTCAGCCGACGATGGAACAAGAGGTCGCGTTCTATCGCGAACAGCACGACAAGATCGTGCGACTCGTGAATCAAGCCAGTGAAGACCTCAACGCCTTCGCCGCCGAGACCGAGCTGATGGAAACACAGCTCGCGATGGCAGCGGAGGGCAAGGCCTTGGCCGAGTTCCTCGGTGCCTCCGGCGCCAACGAAGAACGCGACCGCATCCTGCGCAACTTCGCGACCTCGCAGGCAGTGACACAGTCGCAGCAGAGCATTGCCTTGCTGCAGAACGCCCTCTCGACCGACAACGTGTCGGGGAAGTTCTAACCCAAAGGAGAAGCACACATGAACGAAAGTCTCGGGGCTTCGAACGCCTCGTCCGTCCCTCCGGTTGCCGAGAGCCTCTCGGTGGAGCAGGGTGCGCAAGCATCCGAAGTCCGCACCAAGTGGATCATCGGCGCCGTCTTGGCAGCCCTCCTCATCGGCGGCGTGCTCGTCTTCATCCGAAGCAGCAACACTCCTGTCGAGGAAGTGCCCACCAGCACTCAGGTCATCCCCGCTCAACCCGCGATCCCCCAACCCGCGTCCGTGCCCAAGGGCAAGGACTTCGGCTTCTGATCTTCCACCCACGAAAGGAAACCCCCATGAAGAAACTCACACTCTCCGTTCTCTGCATCGCCGCAAACCTCGCGATGATCGCCTCCGCCAGCGCCGCCGTCGCAGAGCCGGAACCGCCAGCGCCGCCGCCCGCAGCATGCGACATCACCTTCGCCACCGGCCCCACAGGTAAGGGCTACTCGAAGATGTACGCCAACCTCAAGGCGATGTGCCCGCAGATCCCGATGTGCGAGAAGCCCACCGAGGGTGCGCTCGACAACTTCGGCCAGCTGAACTCCAAAGAAGCTGACATCGCGCTCGGCGACGTGTTCACTCTCCAGTCCCTGATCCAGGGCGGCGGCGAGCAGTACAAGTCGCTCCAGGTGGTCGCGAGCCTGCACAGCAACATGCTGCACGCGGTCACGCTCTCTGGGGGCATCACGATTCCCGGCCCGATGGTGGCAGGCGAGAAGGTGAAGAATCCGAAGTACTCCAAGTACAACCCGCTCAACAAGGAACCCGAACTCATCGATGGGCCGCAGGTCCCTGGACCCGCGATCACGATCGAGATCAACAAGTTCTCTGACCTCAAGGGCAAGCCGGTGGGTGTCGTCGGTTCGGCGCAGCTGATCGGGCGCAAGCTCGACAAGATCGCCGGGCACGGCATGCAGTTCATCGACTACGACAAGGACAGCGATGCGTTCACCGCCCTCAAGGCCGGCAAGGTCTACGGGGTACTGACGGTCGCGGCCTGGCCGCACGGCTCACTCAAGGATCTCAAGCAGAGCTCCGGCCTGCGTCTCGTGAGCTACGACCTCGCACCGACGCCGCCGATGTTCGTCACGAAGCGCGACTACAAGGGGCTCGGCCAGTACAACATCGACCTGCTCGCGGTCCCGAACGCGCTCTTCACTCGGCCGTTCACTGTCGGCGGCGAGAACGCCAAGCTGATTGCCGCGGTCAAGAGCTGCATCACGACCAACCTCGGCAAGTTCAAGGACGGCAAGTACGAGCCGGCGTGGAACGAGGTCAGTGACCTGAGCCAGACCTACAGCCTGCCCGCGTTCGTCGGCACCGGCGGCGCCTCGGCCAAGCCGGTCAAGAAGTAAGCCTTTCACAAGAAGCACATTCCGCGAGCGCCAACCCCACAAGGGCTGGCGCTCTTTTCTTTTCCGGCGGGAACGGAACATGCGAGCCTCACGCGAATGCTTTATAATGTAGCCATGCTTTCAATATCAAAGATCATCATTCTCTATTTACTCACCATTCCGGTCTTCCTCGCCATCGATATGGCCTGGCTCGTGCTGGTCGCCCGCGGTTTCTATAAACAGCAGATGGGGAACCTCCTACGCACCGATGTCATCTGGTGGGCGGCGATCCTGTTCTACCTGCTCTTCATCGTCGGTATTCTCTATTTCGCGGTCTTGCCTGCGTATGCGACAGGGGATTGGACTCGCGCACTTATCCTCGGTGCATTGTTCGGGTTCTTCACGTATATGACCTACGACCTCACCAACTACTCGACTACTCGCGATTGGCCGCTCCTCCTTGCTGTTGTCGACACGCTCTGGGGTACAGTACTCTCCGCGTCGGTCGCAACTGCGAGTTTCTTCATCGCCGGTAAACTTTTCTCATGAACGAGTCGCTTTTCATTCTGCTCTCCGTTCTTCCGTACGGCATCGCGATCGTGTTCGCGATAGGGCTGATAGGGTTCCTGCTCTCATTGTGGAGAAAGAACAACGGCATTGCTGATGTGCTTTATGGATGGCACTTCATCACGCTCGCAGTCGTTGCGGAACTCGTTTCATTCTCTCTCGCTTCATTCTTCGGAGGTAACCCCGCGTACTCGCTCACACTTACCGCACTGGTCTTATGTTGGGGGCTCCGACTTTCATGGCGCATTTATCGTAAGAATAAGGGGAAGCCAGAGGACTTCCGTTATGCAGCCTGGAGAGCATCATGGAAATGGTTCAAGACCAGAAGTCTCTTCCAGATCTACCTCTTGCAAGGTCTGATCGCACTTGTGATCGCCATGCCGGTCGCGCTTACTATCATGCTTACGCCGGTGAAGATGAATCTCCCCCTGGGTCTGGGTATCGTCATCTGGCTGGTCGGATTCACGTTCGAAGCGATCGGAGACATGCAGCTCGATCGATTTATCAAAGACCCGACAAACAAAGGAAAGTTGATGAAGTCCGGACTTTGGAGTTATTCCCGCCACCCCAACTATTTCGGTGAATCTCTCGCATGGTGGGGACTTTGGGTCGCTTCGCTCGGGGTTGCGGGAGAGATCTGGTATCTCACGCTCCTTAGCCCGCTGCTCATCACCTTCCTTCTGCTGAAGGTTTCGGGCGTACCACTCCTCGAGGCAAGGATGAGTCAGCACCCTGACTGGGCAGAGTATGTCAAAAAGACCCCCGTCCTCATCCCTCGGTTTCCGAGGAAATAGGGAGGTACCTCCCGGATACTAGCCGCATAGCTGCACAATCCTGTATCATAGAGACTCAATAATTCATTCATCATCGAACCTATATGGAAAATCCTTACTACACGTTCACCGTCCCAGTATTCATCAGCACACTCACCAATCTCAAGGCTATTCTTGCCAAGGGTGCCACATTCGCAAAAGAGAAAGGAATGGACGAAGCAGCACTCCTTGATGCGAAACTCGCCGACGACATGTATCCACTGATCAAACAGGTGCAGATCGCTGCGGACAATGCAAAGGGCGCTGCCGCACGACTTTCAGGAAAAGAGAATCCGAAACACGAAGACAACGAGAAGACCCTCGACGAACTCTATGCGCGCATCGACAAGACCATCGCATTCTTGCAGGAATTCACCCCGGAGGATTTCGAGGGTGCGAGTGAGCGTAAGGTCACACTCCCGTGGATGCCGGAGGGGACATACTTCGAAGCGCCTGATTACATGCACAACTTCGTGCTTGCGAACTTCTATTTCCATTACACCACCGCATACGACATCCTCCGCAGTCTTGGTGTCGTCATCGGCAAAACGGACTTCATTGGGAACATCCCGATGAAGCAGTCATAGTCTATGACCGCCGCATTAGCGATAAAGGGACTCAAGAAGACCTACGCCTCGGGTACCGTCGCACTGAAAGGGGTAGATCTCACCATCCCAAAAGGGGATTTCTTCGCGTTGCTTGGTCCGAATGGCGCCGGAAAATCGACACTCATCAACATCGTCTGCGGGCTCGTGAACAAGACTGATGGCACGGTGTACATCGATGGACTCTCGATCGACGACAATGCACCGAAGGCGAAGATGCACGTCGGAGTAGTTCCGCAGGAATTCAACTTTGGCATCTTCGAGAAGATCATCGACATCGTCGTGAATCAGGCGGGTTATTACGGTATTCCGAGGAAGGTGGCGATACCTCGTGCCGAGCATTACCTGAAGCAGCTTGGTCTATGGGAGAAACGTAACAATAAAGCGATGGAGCTTTCAGGTGGGATGAAGCGCCGTCTCATGATCGCTCGTGCGCTGGTGCATGATCCCGAGCTCCTGATCCTCGACGAGCCGACCACGGGTGTCGATATCGAGCTTCGGCGTGGGATGTGGGAGTTCCTCACTGAGCTCAACAAGAGTGGTGTCACTATCATCCTCACCACGCACTATCTCGAGGAGGCCGAGCAGCTTTGCCGCAATGTCGCGATCATCAGTGGCGGTAGCATCGTTGCGGAAGGGGAGATCAAGAAGCTCCTCGCCAACATGGACGATGAGACTTTCGTGTTCGATCTCGACAAGGACCCCGATGAGAAGCTCATTGCAGCGTTCAAGTCACATGCTGCGCACCGGCCACGCGAATCATCCCTCGAACTCACGCTCACCAAGGCATACCCTCTGAACTCTGCGGTGCTCGAGCTGAACCGAGAGGGATATCACGTTCTGAGTCTCCGTAACAAGACCAACCGCCTCGAGGAATTCTTCGTTAAACATACCAACAAGTCTGTATGAACCCATCACAAATGTGGACAAGCTACTACACCATCGTACGTAAAGAAGTCGTGCGACTCTTTCGTATCTGGTCACAGACCTTTCTCCCGCCGGTGATCACCACCTCCCTCTACTTTCTGATCTTCGGGAAGTTTATCGGAAGCCAGATCGAGCCGATAGGGGATGTCACCTACATGCAGTTCATCGTCCCCGGTCTGGTGATGATGTCGGTGATCATGCAGTCATTCATGAACTCGGCGTTCACGTTCTACATGGCGAAGTTCCAGAAGACCCTTGAAGAGGTCGCCGTGTCGCCTACGCCGTATCTTATTGTGATACTCGGACATGTATCTGCTGCGGTCATCCGCGGAATGATCACCGCAGGGATCATCCTCGGTGTTGCGCTGTTCTTCACTCCGATCCACGTCCACTCGTATCTCCTTACTGTCGTGTTCATCTTCCTTTCCGCGCTGCTGTTCGCCCTTGCTGGGCTCATCAATGGCGTGTTCGCCAACTCGTTCGATACCGTACAGATCTTCCCGACCTTCGTACTCACTCCGCTGACGTATCTTGGTGGCGTCTTCTATTCGGTGCACCTCCTCCCGCCTATTTGGCAAACGATCTCCTACGCTAACCCGATCGTCTATATGATCAATGGCTTCCGGTACGGCCTCCTCGGTGTCAGCGACACCAGTGTTTGGACCTCGTTCTCCGTATTGGTGGCTTTGGTGTTCGTGATGGTGTTTGCGAATTGGTATGTGTTCAAAACTGGCCGCGGCCTTAGGGCATAATTCAACTTGAGCGACCTGCTCGTCATTCCTTCGGCAAGTCGAGTCACCATAGATGACTATGGCTTCTCGACATTACCTCAGTCCATGACTTCGCATTTCTTCTCAATTTGAATCATGCCGTAATTGCAAGCGATATGAATCTCGCATTAGAAGATTCGCAGGTGTAGAATTATTCCATGAAAAAGAAAGTTGATGAGCTAGTAACTATACCTGGGATAGGGAAGTCGCTTGCAGAAGATCTCAGGCTCATCGGGATCAGCAAGGTGCATGATCTCTCCGGGAAAGACCCGGAAAAACTATACCGAAAGCTTGAGCAGGTGACTGGAGCGCATCAAGACCGCTGCGTGCTCTACACATTTCGCTGCGCGGTCTATTTCGCGAGCGAACAACAGCATGATCCGGAATTACTCAAATGGTGGATGTGGTCGGATGAGCATATCTCAAAGAAAGAATTGCGTCACAAGAAAAAAACCCATATAAAATAAGGGTATATAGGCTTTCTTTCATAAAAGGCCTTTACAAACAGGGTACTTTCTGCAATGATGTGGGTGGAACAGAGCACTTGCCATCACTCCACCTCAGAGGTATCAGGCCCGTCACCACGAGATCGACGGGCCTTTTTTTTACCAATTTTGCCCACCGCACAGAGTGTCGGTGGCAGCAAAATTGAGTATTTCCTGAATCGTCATGAAGGGACGATTCAGGAAGCTCCGACTTTTAAGTATCTCGGCGAAAAATAGAGGACTTTCAAAATTTAGCGAAGCAACTTGAGTCTTTTACTTAGGACACATTGGTTCGCGAGTGTCATCTCGTAACGTCACTTGTTGGTCTCTCTGTCACCATTGTGTCGTAATGCTTTATCCACAGAAATACTCTTGTCGTAGAAAAATAACACGATACTATTGTATATGAATCCTGTGGGTTCTTAGTAGCCGGTACCGTCAATGGTCCCGGCTTCTGTTTTTCCCAATTTTGCCCACCGCGCAAAGCGTCGGCGGCTGCAAAATTGAGGATGTCTTAAATCGCCATGTCGAGGCGATTTAAGACCCCCCCAGATTTTTCTCATTGCGCAAAGCGCAATGGTGAAAAATTGAGGACTTCCGAAATTGCTATTGCAGAGCAATTTCGGAAGCTCATTTTTTTTTGAATACTTCTGAAATTACCACAAGGCGACTTTCCTTTCGTTACCATACCCTGCTACAGTATGTTCCAATGATCATGGATGCATCTGTGAATATACTCCAACTTAACATCGAGCGAGACACACATCTCGCACTCGTAGAAAACCTGCTGCGCGACAGAACCCCTGATATTGTGACCATGCAAGAAGTGTTCAGTGATGATGTCACTCGGCTTGAGTCGTGCGGCGACTATGCTTCCGCTTTTGTGTCGCTCATGACGGATTTTCGTCCCGAATCCGGAGCAGTGAAGAAAGAGGGTTTGCTCATCATGTGGAACAAGCGTTTTTCGCTCGAGAAGAAAGAGGTGAACTTATACTACAGTGATCCGAGGGCACATGAAGTACCGACCGGCATGCGTTCATCAAACGAAAGGGAACGCGCGCTCCTCACTGTTGTGCTCACCGAAGGCGAAAAGACCTATCGGGTTAGTACCACACATTTCACTCGTACTCCCGATGCGCGTGTCGATGATCTGCAGCGTGCGCATTTTCGCATCATGTCGGGGCTCCTTTCCAGATACGATGATGCCCACGGTGTGATCCTGACCGGAGACTTCAATACCCCGAGAGGGGACGAATTGTACGACACTCTTGCCGCGACCTATTGTGACAATATTCCTCCTGAGGTCGCCACGACTCTCGACCAGCGCCTCCATCGTGTGAACGGTCTCATGTACGTCGTCGACGGACTGTTCACGACGCCGAACTACAGCGTGAGTGACGTCGAAGTGATTGACGGAGTTAGTGACCACAAGGCGATCGTCGCAAAGATCACTTCGTGAGAAATACGGAAAGTTGTACACAGATTGTCCACGTTCCCAATTTTGCCCACCACGCAAAGCGATGGTGGCTGCAAAATTGAGGACTTCTGAAATCGTCACGAGAAGACGATTTCAGAAGCTCCAAGTATCCACATCTTATCCACGTAAAAAATAGGAGCAGGAGGTACAGGTTGTTACAATTATGACAAGCAAACGTTACCGCGTTGCGCGATTCTTTCCATGAGTGACCAAGTGAGGAAAATCACCATCAATCTGCGTTCGGCTGTGAAAAAACACCCCGAAGCTGCTCCTGTGCACCATGAAGTAAAAGCGCCTCAACATCCTCCTCACGCTGAGGAGGAGAAAGTCCTCCCCGTGAAAAAAGCGGACAAGCCGCACGTGCGCGTACTCACTGCCCGTCATGCCGAAGAGAAGTCGATCCCGCTCGAAGTGGCTAAGACGCATCAGACCGCCGCGTCTCCCGTGGTACCCGTCACCCAGCATGCTGAGGCGTTGGTCCCATCAAAAATGGTGGTACCGAAGAAACCGACCCAGCTTGAGGGCGTCTCAATCGGAGCACTCTCGATCGGCTATTTTTGTATGGAAATGGGACTCGAGAGCGATGTCCCGACCTATGCGGGCGGCCTCGGCATCCTTGCTGGTGACATGATGAAAAGCTGCGCCGATCTCGACGTCCCCGTCGTCGGAGTCACCCTCTTGTACCGCAAGGGCTATTTCAAACAACGATTCGACCACAGCGGCTGGCAGTTCGAAGAAGATGAGTTTTGGGATCCGCGAGAGCATCTGATCCCGCTCGCAAAGGAAGTCGTCGTCGAACTTGAAGGCCGAAGGGTCCACGTGCGCGCATGGATGTACAAACTCTCCGGAGCGCGAGGGAGAGTGAATCCGATTCTCTTCCTCGATACCGATATCGAAGGCAATAGCGACGACGACCGTCATCTCACTGACCGGCTCTATACCGGTGACTCGCGCTATCGACTGCTGCAGGAGGCGATCCTCGGCATCGCCGGAGTCCGGATGCTCATCGCTCTTGGTGCGACGAATATCCAGAAGTTCCACATGAACGAAGGGCATTCGGCGCTACTCACCATTGAACTCTATCGCCAGTATGCTTCCTGCGCTGAGCCGATCGAAGAGGTCCGCCGTCGTACGGTGTTCACCACCCATACGCCGGTCGCCGCAGGGCACGACATCTTCGGGCAAGACCTCGCACTCTCGGTTCTGGGTGTGCACTTCGTTCCGTCCGCTATCGAAAGTATCGTCTTCCGGAGTGGGGTCCTGCATATGACCGAACTTGCGATGCATTTCGCGGGATTCATCAACGGAGTCGCGAAACGTCACGGAGAAGTGACTCGTCAGCTTTTCCCGGGCTACTCGATCGAATCCATCACCAACGGTGTCTATGCGGCAGGTTGGGTCGGCCCGGGCATGGCACGCCTCTACGATCATTACCTTCCCGGCTGGAAGACCGATCCGTATTCACTTCGCTATGCGCTTTCCATTCCTACCGAAGATCTCTGGCAGGGGCACATGGATGACAAGCGTGCGCTCATCAAGTACGTCAACGAGACGCACAATGCAGAGATGGACCCCGACGTCTTCACCATCGGTTTCGCTCGTCGTGCGACCGAGTACAAGCGCGGCAACATGTTGTTCGCTGACGTCGAACGACTCGCGCGCATTGCAGAGAAGTCGAAGGGAATACAGATCATCTATGCCGGCAAGGCACACCCTGCAGACAACAACGGCAAACTGCTCATCCAGGAGATCATGCGCAACATGGAGCGTCTCGGTAGTAAGGTACGGTGCATCTATCTCACCAACTACGACATGAAGATGGCGAAGCGGCTGGTCGCCGGTGTCGACCTGTGGCTCAACACTCCGACGAGGCCGCAGGAAGCATCAGGAACATCAGGGATGAAGGCAGCATGTAACGGCGTGCCACAATTCTCCATCCTCGATGGTTGGTGGATCGAAGGACACATCGAGGGAGTGACCGGCTATTCGATCGGTGCGCATCCGGAAGAAGGTGAGCGCCCGAATGCCAACTACGAGGATATCGAGGACATGTACCGCAAGCTCGAATATGTCATCCTTCCGCGTTTCGAGAACGAGCATGATCGTTGGGTCAAGATGATGCGACAGGCGATCGCGGTGAACGGGTCGTTCTTCAATACTCATCGCATGGTCGAACAGTACGTCCTCGGGGCATATTTCAAATGATTTTGGGTCATAGCATTGTTGCGTGCGTCACGAGTCGGCTCAATGTGCAGTCAGCACATCTCACCGACATCGTTCCTGCGCGCCTCGCTCTGACCTCAAAATAATTTGAAATAATATGTAAGTTTGCACTCGACGTCATTCCTCAGAATTTCAATAAAATATTTGCTATACTATATATATGAACGAAGCGAGTACTCAGAAGCTCATCTATGTTGCGGTCGCGCTGATCGCGCTCACTGTCGGGATCTCGATCGCGAATATGCCGTCCGGGAAAGGGACGACTGACCCTGCATCGCTCTTTGCGACGCCGGACGAAAGTGCCCCCTCGTGCAATGTCGCACTTATCCGACTCCATGGCGGACTCACGACCTATTACGACAGCTACTACGATCCGACCGACCCCAACGCCTACAACCCGGGGACCATCGTCGATTCCGAATACCTTGTTTCAGAGATCGAGAATGCCGACGCATCGAGTTCTATAGAAGCCATCGTGCTCCAGGTCGACTCGACTGGCGGGAGTCCCGTTGCGGCTGAAGAGGTCGCGAACGCGCTTCGTCGCGCCGACAAGCCGACCGTCGCACTCATCCGCGCCGAGGGGCTCTCTGCTGCATATTGGTCCGCGACCGGTGCGGATGTCATCTTCGCCGCCGAGAACGCTGAAGTCGGTTCGATCGGCGTCACTTCCTCTTACGTCGATCAAGCGAAACGCAATTCGAAAGACGGCTTCACGTTCCACTCGATCTCGACGGGTGTCTACAAGGACATGTTCAATTCCAACAAGGAACTCACCAAGGACGAAGAGCGACTCATCCGCGAGGAGATCGCGGTCATTTTCGACAATTTCGTGAATACTGTCAGCCGCAACCGCGGACTTGCTGTCGCATCCATCACTCCGGAGCTCACTACGGGGGCACCGTTCACCGCACCGTTCGCGCTCGAGCGCGGGCTCATCGACCGTATCGGTGACAAGGAATCGGTCCGCGGTTATCTCTCCGAGATTCTCAAGAAGCCGAAACAAGAAGTCATCTATTGCCGCTGATATGTTGTTCGCACACGAAACGCTCAAACGTGATCTCAGGAATGCTCGCCGGATACTCTGGTGGTCGTTCACGCTCGAGCTCCTCTCTGCGTCGCTCGCGGGTCTCGGTCTCTCCTATGGCGTCTATGCGCTCCTCGTCCTCGGCTTTTCGGTGACCTTACTCCTCGCATATTACCTCCTCTTCCTCGGCTTCTCCCGACTCGCGAAGCATTTCCATGTCATGCCGCTCTTTTGGGTGTTCGTCGCGCAGATGATGTTCAGTGTCTTTTTCGCCGTCTTCGACGTGATTGAGAAACTCTCTTTCTATGGCATGGAGGACCCGTACCTCAAGATGGCGAGCAGTGTCGCACTCATTACCGGCGCTGTGCTCACATTCATGTACGGTGTCTATATCATGCGGTTCCCATACAAGAAATTCGGCGGCATCCTACTGCGCATCCGCATGGTGAACATCGCGAAAGCGTTCCTCATGGTCGCACTCGTCTATATCGGCGCGACCGATGGTGGGGAGTATGGCAAGTCGGCACTCTTCGGCATCGTCTCGCTCGGCGCTCTTACGATGATCGTCGTTTGCAATATCTATGATTTCGTCCTTCTTGGGAAGTCACTTCGCCTCCTCGGGGGAGTGTTGCCGCATCCCGCGCCGCGTCCGTCCTAAGTCTCCATGAACACGTCACTTCGCACCGCACTTTTTCTCACCGCAGCTCTTGCCCTTGTGACCGTCCTCTTCGGCGCATACTTGTCGTATGCGAATGGACATCCGGTTCTCGAGCCTCGCGGGGAAGTAGCAACGGTCGCTCATCTTGTGGGTGGGACGACCACCATCGCGATCGAGTACGCGATCACTCCGGAAGCGCATGAGCGCGGACTTTCGGGACGTGCGTCACTTGCAGAAGGGAGCGGACTCCTGTTCGTCTTCGACCGTGCTGATACTTATCAGTTCTGGATGCCGGATATGCATTTTGCGATCGATATCATCTGGATCGGAGAGGACAAACGCATCGTCGATATCTCCGAAGGGGTCACTCCCGAGTCATATCCGACCCTGTTCCGTCCGCGCCTGCCCGCTCGCTACGTACTCGAGGTGAATGCGGGAGACACCCATAGATGGGGTTGGGGAGTCGGAACTCCGCTTTCGTTCGCGACTAATTGAACTCGCGATCATAGAACCTGCGCATCAGCTGTGCCGCCATGTATTCAGTGGGGGCGAAGTCGTCGGTGAGTATCGGATAGTTACTGAGATCTGCGTGCTCGACGCTCACATGGAGGGGGTACGTGCGCACTCCGTTTTTTGCGTTCGGGTCGAGCGTGCGATACTCGCCGTCGGTGCGTTCGATCGGAACATCGCTGCCCGCCAGAATGAAGTTCTGCATCATCGTCGAGGTCGATGACTCGACAGGGAACACCAGCACATGGGGGAATACCGAACGCATGGTGCGTATCTCACCGTAGAGCATCGACCCGGGGAATTCCATGCTGCTGCCGATCACGTTCGCAAGGAAGATCCCTTGCGGCGCCAACTTCCGCTTCGCTTCCGCAAAGAATTCCTTGGTAGCCATATGGGCGGGGACCGAGTTCATCGTATAGTACACGTCGCTGAAGATCAGGTCGTAGGTCGTCGTGCTTTCGAACAGGAACCTTCGCCCGTCAGCGATGTGTGTGCGGATATTCGCACGCTCGGGCAGTCTGAACCATTCCGCAGCGATCCGCTCGATTCCTGGTTCGATATCGACGACGTCGATGACCGTGTCCGGCAGTTCCCGCTGCAGCAGCTTCGGCATGGTGTAGGCACCCGCTCCGATGAAGAGCGCGCGCTCCGGCTGCGCATTCGTGAGCCGATGCAGTCGATAGAAATCGGTATACGGGAACACCGACAGCGAATCATCACCGAGATACATGCCCGACGAAGTGGTCTTGTCCTGTACGAATAGTCGCACGGGCTTCCCGTTCATCTCTCTTTCCGTGACGGAGAGTTGTTCGTAGACACCATCTCGCACGAAGCGTACCTCACTCGCGCGATCATAGTGGCTGAACCCGTAGATGATGGATGCGATCACAACGAGGAACGCAAGATCAATGAGCCTTCTTCCTTTGTCGCGACCCTTCGCGTGCGTCGTCCTCCCGAGACTGCCGAGAAGGAGGATGCTGAGGGTGAGGATGAAGAGGATGTTCCTGATCCCGGCGTGGGGGAGGAGGATGAACCCTGTCCCGATGGCACCGACGATCGAACCGAAGGTCGACCAGAAGAACAACGAACCGATTTTGATGGAGACCTCATTTCCGTTCTTGGTCGCGAGCGCGATCGCGACCGGTGAGAGCTTGCCCATGAAATAACTCGGAAGAAAGAACATGAAGAGTGACCAGATGACCGGTCCCGAGCGGAGCGAAAAGAAGTATCCTCCGTAGGGGAGGACCATCACCTGGATGAAGAAGAGGAGGAGCAGTGCCTCTCCGGCATGCTGGATGATCTGGTAGAACTGTTCGACATGCTGCACCTTCGCTCCTTCTTTCCCGCCGCGATAGTAGCCGAGCGAGAGCGCGCCGAGCGTCACCCCGATCACGCTCGAGACGGTGTAGATGGTGTTTCCGTAGTATGGAGAGATGATGCGCGTCGCCGCCACCTCGACGATCAGCACCGCAGCGCCGGTAATGAAGAGGATGCACTCATAGCGGTGCCGATCCCACCAGTGCGATAGCGTTTCGCGTGTCATTTGAGGGGAATCATAGCACGCATTGCAAGCGATTTTCTGTACTCCGAAACAGGAAAAAAGGGACGTCAATACTATCAAAAAGTATAGTAATTATATTCGACCATTTATTCACATGTGGATAGTAGTTTTCCACTAGGAAACTCCTTGATATTTCACAGTTTTCCCCGAAGTTATCCACAGTTTGGAGCAGTGAAAATTGAGAGCTACAATGTGTCTACCAACGCCGTGATTTTTTACCATCTCATGATGCTGGTCGCGTGTAGAAAACTATCCAAAGAGACACTGTAGATTTGTCCTTTTGGATAGCCTTCTCGCGAATTTATTTCATTCACATTACCCACATGTCGAGCGCATCCACATCGAGAGCTGCCAAGGCGGTTGTCGTAAAGGCGAAAGCCGGTTCAGTATTAAAGGAGGTTCGTAAGCGCGACGGTTCAGTCGCCCCGTTCGACAAGGAACATATCAAGAGCGCAGTCCTCCGTGCGATGCTCGCATCAGGCGAAGGAGGGGAGAAGGACGCAGATGTCGTCACTCACGCTGTCGTCAGTGCGCTTGAGAAGATCGTGAAGGGTCGCAAGGGCTATATCCCGAGCGTCGAAGAGATCCAGGACACCGCAGAAGCGGAACTCATCTACAAGAATTTCGCAAAGACCGCGAAGGGTTACATCATCTATCGCGAAGAGCACAAGAAGATCCGCGAAGTCACCGGCATCGTCCCAGAGGCGATCAAGGAGCTCGCACGTGAGTCGAAGAAATATTTCCGCAATTCACTCGCGGAGTTCGTCTACTACCGCTCGTACTCACGCTGGATCGATCACGAACAGCGCCGCGAGACCTGGATCGAGACCGTCGACAGATACATGAACTTCATGCGCGAGAATCTCGACAAGAAGCTCACCGAGAAGGAGTACGACGAAGTGCGCGAGGCGATCCTTCGCCACGACGTGATGCCATCGATGCGCCTGATGTGGGGTGCAGGCCCGGCAGCAAGGAAGACCAACGTCGTCGCGTACAACTGCTCGTTCATCGCTCCGTCGAAGCTCCGCGATTTCGGCGAGATCATGTATCTCTCGATGTGCGGTACCGGCGTCGGCTACTCGGTCGAGTCACTCACCGTGCAGCAGCTTCCGCAGATCAAGAAGCAGACCGGCAAGGCGCACAAAGTGCATGTGGTCGGCGACTCCAAGGAAGGTTGGGCAGATGCCTACGTCACTGGACTTGAGGCATGGTTTAACGGCGAGGACATCAAATTCGACTACTCACAGCTTAGGCCAGCTGGTGCGCGCCTCATGACCATGGGCGGCAAATCTTCAGGCCCGCAGCCACTTGTGAATCTCATCGACTTCACTCGCGAGAAGGTATTCAAGCGCCAGGGTCGCCGCCTCTCGAACCTCGATGTCCACGATATCGTCTGTAAAATAGGTGAAGTCGTAGTGTCCGGCGGCGTAAGGCGTAGCGCACTCATCTCACTCTCAGACCTCGACGATTACGAGATGCGCCATGCCAAGGACGGACAGTTCTACGTCACCGAGCCACAGCGCATGATGGCGAACAACTCGGCCGTCTACACCCATCGCCCGTCGACTGCAGAGTTCATGGACGAATGGATAAGTTTGATGAAGTCAGGCTCAGGCGAGCGCGGTATCTTCAATCGTGGTTCACTCGAGAAGCAGATCCCGGAGCGCCGCAAGAAGACCCTGATGAAGGGGATCGACACCTGTGGTACCAACCCGTGCGGTGAGATCATCTTGAAGAGTAAGCAGTTCTGCAACCTCACCGAAGTCGTCATTCGCGCAGAGGACACCAAGCACACCCTCTTGAAGAAGATGCGCCTCGCAGCCATCCTCGGTACCTACCAGTCGACCCTCACCAACTTCAAGTATCTTTCGGCAGAGTGGAAGAAGAACTGTGAGGAAGAGCGCCTCCTTGGTGTCTCGATCACCGGCCAGTGGGACAATCCGGAGCTCGTCCACGACCCGAAAGTCCTCGCAGACCTTCGCGACGAAGCAGTCGCCGTAAACAAGACCTATGCAAAGCGCTTCGGCATCAACCAGTCTGCAGCCGTCACCGCGGTCAAGCCTTCAGGCACTGTCTCGCAGCTCGTCGACGCATCAAGCGGTATGCACCCTCGCCACGCTCCGTACTACATCCGCCGCATCCGCATCAGCGCCTCGGACGCACTCTTCAAGATGCTCCGCGATCAGGGCATTCCGTTCGCACCCGAAGTCGGACAGAGCGCAGAGAACGCCGTCACTTACGTGATCGACTTCCCGGTCAAGTCTCCGAACCAAGCGGTCGTGAAGGATGACATCACCGCACTCGAGCAGCTCGTCCACTGGAAGCTCATCAAAGAGAATTACACCGAGCACAATCCGTCCGTGACGATTTCGGTAGGGGAGAACGAATGGCTCGCCGTCGCATCATGGCTGTATGAGAACTGGGACATGGTGGGAGGACTTTCATTCCTGCCTCGCTCGGAGCACGTCTACCAGCTCGCGCCGTATGAGGAGATCACCAAGGAGAAGTATGAGGATCTCGCAAAAAGATGGGAGGATATCGATTTCTCGAAGATCGTGAGTTACGAGAAGCTGGATGAGACGCAGGGGGCGAAAGAGCTAGCCTGTGTCTCCGGCGTCTGCGAAATCTAGCCCATTTTCAGCGCATTACTTTGTCGCAATAAAGCGGCGACCCCATCACGGTACGAGAGTACCGCTCAGGGGTACGCCGCTTTTTGCTTCGCGTACTGCATCTGAAAATGGGCTAGATTTCTGGACTACTATCAGAATATAAGTAAAATTAATGTATGTTATTTCAAGTAAAGACAGGAGCTTTCGAAGTCATTGATTCGGGAGTTCTTCATGTGATTGAAGATGAGGTAACCATATTGAGATTAGGTGACGTTAGTTTTTCACTTATTTTTGAAAAAAATGATGATGGCAAACAAGCAGTAGCATTTGAGGCTTCTGATAAAAAAAATGCCAAACTCATTCTCACAAATGTGCAAGGCCCTTTAGGTTATGGAACGACAAAGCCATTTCAGGTTGGAGACAGAGACGGAAAAGGATTGTTTTTGACTTTTGTAACTAGATCCCTAAACGATACTTATCTTCGTACATTTGAATATACACTTTATACAAAATGAGCAACGTTGAATTACAAGGAGATTCAAATCCGCCAGCCGGCTCGTCGATACCGGAGAAACAAGAAGATACTCGCGGGTGGTTAGCAAAGGGCGTTTTTATTCTCCTTTCATTATTTGTTTTTGCAATTTTTCTCGCCGTCGTATTTTTAGACATAACACAAGAGAAATTGACGATATTGCTGTCAGTATTTTCAGGAATTACAGGAATTCTTGGTTTTGTAATGGGTTTCTATTTTGGCCAAAATCAAAAATGATCCAAGGAAATGGGCTGCCGTCTGCGAGGACGAGGAATCGGGGTCAGGCACCAATTAAATCGTAAAATGTATGGTGGGGTTTCGGGTTTGAGAGAGAGGGTATAGAGTGAATTTATGGATACTGTCATCGAAATGTATTTCAAAATTCTGATATCAGTCATAATGCTCTGCGGAGGGGTGTATGTGCTCACACACGTAAAATCACTCGCTCAACGCTTGCAGAATTCTTATATACAAAAAGCTGAGGAGTCACAAAAAGCCACAGGGGTACTTGCCGCACTCAATCGCAGTAACCCCGAGAAGTGGAAGACACCTTACATGACGTTCATTTTTAAATTCATGGTGGCATTTTTCGGAGTGTGGTTGCTGCTCGGCATCGTTGCTGTTTTCGGTCCTATAGAACTCTGAGTAGGCTTTGAGTCTGCCTTCACGGGGGCAGTGAGTGGGGTTATAGTTAATCCATGCTTGAGCGTTCAATGGCGGCACTTATGTTGCTACTCTTGGGAATTGCAGCGGCAAACTCCCAAGGTTTTTTTCGCTATGTTCCTATTGCGGTCATGGTGCCGATTGCGTTCTGGTTCTTTGGTAAGTTATTTGAGTACCGCTTCGATACCGATAAAATAACGATAATATTCTGCACCATACTCCCGATATGGTCCATTCGGTACTCGAATATCGTGAAAGCGAATATGGTTGACCATATGCTTTGGGCAAGACCAATGTTCTCAACAACTTTCCGAAATACGTACGTCGGCCCTTATATCGAACTTGAATTGGAACATGTTTTCTATAAGACAATTTTTATTGACCCTCCTGATAGAAAGAAATTCTTAAGTGAACTTGATCTGCACTCGCGAGCGAGTGGCAAAGTAAAATAAATGGAAATGCGGGCGGGGGGCATGAGTTAAGAAAAATGGAGGGAGAATTTTGGGGAATAAAAAACCAAGCCACAAGTCACTAGGCATATGCGGAGCAGAGCTCCTTATCTGCCAAGTGCTCCCGGCCCTGTCTCGTCGTCACAGGTGACATGACTCCGACTCGTTTTCGTTCGGCAAAAGCAAAGCAGTTTGCTTTTGCAAATACTGAAACGAAAACGCCCGAACATGTCGGGCGTTGTGGGTCTCGCGGTGGAGACGGGTGGGGAATATGTATTAGTTTGACGGAAGCTATATCGTATGGTAACGTTTTCGTCAGTTCATAGTCCCCATTTCGCGAAAGGAATACCCATGCCGAAGATCGAGTATGTGCTCTGGTGGCTCGAGGTCGCGTCACAAGAGATGCTGAGTGATCCCAAGAGCGTGCTCCACAGTCACACGCATCCGAACTACAGTGGCGGGAAACACGGTTGGGAACAGGAGATTCATGAGATCTACTTGCACCCAGAGACCCTTGAGGAGTGGCTCTTGGCATGCGAAGTCAAGGCGACCCTCGAGGAAGCATTCAAGAGGTGCGTCGATGCCGCGCGCACCCCTCGCGACTTTTGCGGCACGTTCATCACATTCGACCCGTTCGACATCGGTGAGGTGTATCGGCTTGCGAGCTTGCTCGCGCTCCGCGACCCACGCCATGTTGCAGCCAGCAAGGTCATGATGAATGGCTGGTGCTGCCGCCGCGGCAACTGCGCTGTCGACGATTCCTTGCTGCGACAAGTCCGCAAGGGTTTCGCTGGCTCGATGATCCCAACGAAAGAGTTCTCGTTGTGATCGTGTCCCCATCTCACGCGTGAGATGGGGACACTTTTGTTAACTGCTGAATAAAAAACGAACGCCCGAACTTGTCGGGCGTTGTGTGTCTCGCGGGGGGACGGGTCAGTGGGGTGACGGGTAGTCCTTGCTCGTGAAGGCGTTGCCTGTCGCGGGGTCGACGAGGTAGAAGAAGCAGCCGTCTTCCTTGGTGCCGTCGGTCTTGGTGTAGATGAGCGGGATGCCGTCTGCATTCTTGCACGGCTCGAGCGTTGCGGGGTGGATGAGCACATCGTGCCCGAGCTCCTCGCGCCAGGTTGAGCGGGTGCGGGCGCGTTCGATGCGCGTGCCTTCGCGGAGGCCGATGCCCCAGTGATCTGCCATTGATTGAATGCCGGCGTAGTTCTTCACGAACACTTCGTCCACGATATCGGAGTGGGTCTCCCTGTTGAGTGCGATCTCCGGCGGCGTGCGCGGTTTTGCGGCGATCATCGCCACCTCGAGGGCGAGTGCGACCATGCCGGGCTCTCGGTCGAAGTGGGATGCGAGCGCGATGATGGAGTTCTTCGGGCTCGCACCGGCGCCGTGGCATTTCCACATCCAGCTGCTTGCCATCGAGATGGCACGCAGGGCGTTGTCGCCGTCGCCATCGCCATTCGAGATGAAGCTGAACCCGCCGCGCTGCATGAATGCGAACGGATTGAACTTTTCCGGCTTGATGCCAGGTGCCCAGTGCTCGTAGACGTAGATCGCATCTGCGGGGGTTGCGAATCCGCTGGCTTCACCGAAGAAAAGCATTTGCAGCAAGTTGGTACTCATATGAGGCCCTTTCCAATGAGCGAGTTGAAATTCCAAATATAGTTCTACGGTATTTCCTCAATGTGTCAATAAAAACCAACGCCCCGGGTGGGGCGTTGTGGGGTCTCGCGGGGGAGACGGGGTAAGGACACGATACATTACGATGCCTTTCCTCCGATATCCAGATGTGTTCGCCCTCCCGCTTTGCCTTGGGGATAACGTATTGGAGCTTTTTTATCGATATGAGACAGTGAAAGTATGAAACAAACACTTTTTGTGCTCTTTGTGGCTTCGCTCATGTTCGCAAGTCCGTCGTTTGTTGTAGCACAAGAGGAAGTGGTTGCTGAACCAGTCATTGAGACTCAGGTTTCGGAGGAAGTACCACCGCCGGAAATCGAAGCGAAAGGAACGCTGATCATAAAAGCAGCGTTTTCGGATGGAAGTGTTCCGCAGGAATTGCTCAATGATATGTGGTACAGAGTCTCTGATGTGTTTCAGAGTTACGACAGTCCCGCTGAATTATATAACTCCTACCGCTTTTCAGGTGAAGGGAAAGCGTTCCAACTCAGGAGGGGGATATATAAGATCGAATATCTCAATCAAGGGAAATATCTCTATGCGTATACCAAAGATAACTGTGACAGCGTCTCCATTTTCCCTGGGTCCGTTGAGACATGCCTCTTCACGTTCGATAAAGCCAGCGGAGAGGAACGCAACGAATACGCGCTCTCCAACAGAGAAATAACCGGTTTACTCAAATTCGGCCTCTACATTCTTCTAGCGGTCATAATTGTGATATCGCTTCAGCGGTTGATAAAAAAAGCTGCTCAAAAAGCAGCAGTCATTCGCACCAGCATCCCCAAAGCTGATCAACTGCCAATAGCTGGTCCTATTTCAGAAGTCACATCTTCTGTTGAGCAGACCGCATCAGAAGTTGCTGATGCGCTGGGATCAGGCATAAAAGAGTTATTGCCGCCGGAGGCGAATGAAACACTTTCACGTTTGGCAAGCGTAGACCCAAGGCTCATTCTCACTGGTTCTGTGGTCAGTTATGTCGTGTCACTTTTCCTTCCCGCGATAATAGAGGAGGGTGGCCAATCGATGTACGGAATCTATGTGCTCGCAGTCGGATTGTTGGGTGTGTTGTTCTTGGTCGGAATACCATGGCTTGCGAACCTGTTCTTTTTCCTTGGATTCATTGAATCTCGCGGCAAAGGAAAAGGGAATCGTTCCCCGATTGCGCTTGCCGCTCTTGCTGTCATCTTCGGACTTTCGTCGTTCATCGTGACTGCTATTCCGTATGACTCAGGCTCTACTTCTATCGCCTACTACGGTCCAGGTTTCTATTTTTGGATCTTGGCATTCATCCTCCAGCTTTGGTACTTCATCCTTCAGCGCAAAATGCTCAAAGGTGCCGCAGCGTCTCAAGAAAAACCCGACAGTACTTCCTCCGCTGGTTGATGCACAAACAAAAACGCCCCAGGTGGGGCGTTGTGAGTATCAGCGTTTGATGCCGAGTGCGGTGCGGACGGTGACCTTGCGCTCGATCATCCCGTCGACGAGGAAGCCTCTGCAATATGCTTCGAGCGCATCAGTTGCAGCGGCGACTCGCTCCTGTGGGATGAGGTTCCATAGGCTGACCGAGCGGAGGTAGTCCATCATCGCGGGGAGCGTGAGCCACTCGCTGACATGGACAGGGAACTCCGATACGGTATGGAATCCTCCTGCCAACAGGAGTTCTCCGGGGACGTAGTTTGCCTTCGCGTTCGGGAGCGGTCCGTCGACGAAGCACGAGAGGCAAGTGCGAAATCCCACTCGAAACTCGGTCTCGTCGTTCTTGTTCACCACCATCAAGACTCCGCTCGGGACGAGGACGCGCACGATCTCTGCCACTGCGCGTGCGTTCGTGAACCAATGGAACGAACTGAACGCGGTCACTGCTTCGAATGACGCATCGAGGAGGGGGAGTACTTCGGTCGGCGCGGTGAGATAGATGATCGAACCATCATTCACCCGCATCGCCTCTCTCACCATCAAGGGATCGATGTCGGTGCCGATGACTTCTGCGCCCCGGGCACGTAGTTCGCGCGAGGCGATACCCGTGCCGCACCCGACGTCGAGTATTCGCGGGGTGTCTGTGTCGAAATGCTCCCACAGCCAGTCATAGACTTCGTCAGGGAACCCGCTGCGGGCAGTGTTGTATTCGGTACTCCTTGAACCGAATTGGCCATAACCGCTTTCAATGTGCATGATCTTCCTTTCGGTAGTTGTACTGTCTGCATCCTAAACCTCAGCTCCCCGAATAACAAGAATGTCCCGCCGGGTGGCGAGACATTCATGCTTAACCTTGCTCTTTTCCTTGTTTCCAAACATCGATCGGAACGAGCGTTCCATTTGGTTGCTTGACGTATGTTGCTCGTCCGCCCCCATCCTGTTGAAGATGAGCCAAGCTCTCACCTTCGTTGAACAACCAAGAGTTACCCTCGGGGTCGCGGAATCCTCCTTCATTCTCTTCGTAAAGCATATGTTCCGGCAGTGCGCCTCCTGGTCTCTCTGGCATAGTGATTATGGTTGTATTAATCGTCCTATACGTGAAAGTATAGTACTGGTATTCCTGCAGGCAAAAATGGCACTACGAGCGGGGTGGTACATTACGAACATGCCAAAGAAAACCATCCACGAGCCATGGTAAAATACGGACAATTTATCATTAGCATCACTCATATGAAATTCGCGAAATTTATGTCAGGGTCAGCAGGGAGATCGCTGCGTGCGATCGTCGGCGCATTGCTCGTCTGGTGGGGCGTAACGATGGGAACCACAGTCGGCTACGCTGTCGCCATATTCGGACTGGTCGCGATCGCGTCAGGAGTTTTCAACTTTTGCCTGATCGCTCCGCTGCTTTCGGCACCGTTCTGGGGTAAAGACATCAAGTAGATGGACGACAAGAAGGCGATCGAGGTGCTCAAGCAGTTGGTCGAGAAGGACTCGCTGAGTCCCGAAGAGAAAGAGGCGCTAACAACCGCGCTCGGAGTACTCATGCTCACGGTGAATGCGAGCGAGAGTTACTTGCGCCAACTCAAAGCGAAACGCGAACGGATGAGATGACGCTGAGACTCTTGCCTCATCTGAGATATACTGATGCTCATGAATGAAGCAAAACGAGGAGAGGCTCAGTATTGGTGGAAGAACGCGACCATCTATGAGCTATACGTCGACAAATTCGCCGGTGACTTCAAGGGGCTAACGACAAAGCTCGACTACCTCGTTTCACTTGGAATAAATACGCTCCATATCCTCCCGCATTATCCGTCTCCGATGATCGATGAGGGGTATGATATCACCGACTACCGCAATGTTCGTCCTGAGCTCGGGACACTCGATGACATGCGGGAGTGTATCGCACAGGCAAAAGCTCGCGGTATACATATCATCCTCGACATGGTACTCAACCATGTCTCTTCGCAGCACCCGTGGTTCATTGCAGCGCGCTCATCAAAAGATGATACCAAAAGGGGATATTTCCTCTGGAGCGAAACAGGAACCGAGTACCCAGACTCGCTCAATGCGTTTCCTGACATCAAGCCATCGAACTGGATAGCCGATCCTCTCACCGGCGACTTTTATTTCGCAACTTTCTACCCCGAGCAGCCGGATCTCAACTGGGATAACCCAGAGGTCGTGGAAGGCATGCTCGCTAACATGGATTTCTGGGCTGAAATGGGAGTGGACGGATTTCGGCTCGACGCTGCTTGTTTCCTCATCAAGCGTGCCGGAACGAATTGCAGGGGATTGCCGGAGACTCATGCGATGATCAAACGTGTCCGCAAACATCTCGATGAGAAGTACCCGCGCGGAGTTGTGCTGCTCGGGGAAGCAGCACAAAGCATCGAAGAGACGAAAGCGTATTTCGGCGACGGGGATGAGTGTCAGTTGATGTATAATTTCCCGCTCATGGCTGAGATGTGGCTTTCATTGAAAGATGGGAATCCTTCCGCAGCGAGACGGATGTCAGAGCTCTCAAATGGAATTCCCGAGACTTGTGAATGGGCGACCTTTGTTCGGAATCATGATGAGATCGAGCTCCGCTTTCTCGAGTCTGCCGAAGTGAGATCAGGATTGCTCGATTTTTTGGATCCTGCAAAGGAATATCTTTTCAACAAGGGTGTCGCAACATCGAAACGTATCGCCAGTATATTCACGGATAAGAAAGATATGCTCGCTGCATTCGAACTTCTCTACGCTCTCCCTGGTGCTCCGGTCATGTATTACGGAGACGAGATCGGAATGCGAAATCTTCCCGTTATGGTCGGCATCGTCGATACGCGAAAATATGTACGCGGCCCGTTCGACTGGGTCGAGGCAGAGAGGCAGGAGGAGGATCCCTCTTCTTTGCTCGTTGAGGTGAGAAGAGTGATCGCGAATCGCAACACTTCTTTATAAAAAAGCACCCGCCGGGTGGCGGGGCTTGGGGGAAGTTGGCTTTGCTACGGATTCTCGCCGTAGGTCTTGAGCACTTCGATGAACGGATAGTGCTTGCCGCTGAAGGCGTAGCCTCGGATGATGTCCTTCATCCCGCGGTATTCGTCGTCGTAACCGAAGTTGAAGGAGATGCGGTTCGACCACCACCAGTAGCGGAAGCCTTGAGTGGCGACGAACTCTCTGTACGCTTCACGCTTGAACTCGACCAGCTTGCATCCGACATCACGCCCGCTGGTTGGCACGCACACGCGCTGTGGGGTGGTGTCGATGACCGACACCGACACCCAGGGCGCACTGATATGCCAACCACTGTCTTGCAATGTCAGCGTTCCGTACAGCCGATTCCATGCGATGCCGGCCTCGATAGGCTCGGTGTAGTTCACGAACATGAGGTAGAAGACGAGGATGCCTCCGACCATTGCGGCAATGAGCCGCTTCACTTCGTGACCTCGTCGCTGGTGTTCTTCTTGATGATGAGGAACGGGTAGTCGGTGCCCTTGTCGTCGTACGCGTACACCTTGAGGATCTCGCAGAACTGTGTCGTGCAGCCTTGGATCCCGACGGTCGTGTTGCCCGGGCCGGCATAGTCGCCGCGGCCGTGCCACGACAGGAACAGGTCGAGACCCTTCGGGTTGAACTGAACCAGTTTGCAGTTGAGGACACGGCCGTTCGCGCTGATGCAGACCTGCATGGGGCGCAGGTCGATGGTGTCGACCTCGGTGATCAGGGGAATCGCTTTCACGTATCCGGTCCCTTCGACGAGGGTGATCTTGCCGCCGCCCCACTTGTTGAAGGCGTAGGCGAGCTGGTACGAGTCGACGTACTTGTAGCAGGCGGCGAAGTACACCAGCCCGAGAAGCGCCAGTCCCACAGCCAGGCCGATGACCCAGACCACGAGCTTCCCGAAGAAGGAAGTAGGCATTTGGACGTTATCCATCAAATTCTCCTTGTTGCGGTTGTGAAGTGTAACAGTAGCCAACTTTTGAAGGTGCTGTTAGCTGTTTCAATTATACTATATTTTTGTTATAAAGTCAATAAAAAAGCACCCGCCGGGTGGCGGGGCTTGGGGGGTCAACTGCAGATGACCGTCATTTTTCTGCGGTGGGACGATCGTTGCTTTCACCGTAGCTTCCTGTGTCTTCCGCATCGCTTTTTTCGAACAGCGAAAGTCGTGCTTCGATCGTACGGATCAGCAATTCGCGTTTTCTCGCCGCATAGAGTGCCGCGACGATCGCACGAAGGACTTCAGCAGTCTCCGCTCTGGATGAGAAACGTCTTGCGACACTCCGGTCGAGCACCAATTCGCAGGGGATGTATTCGGGGAGCGCCTCGAAATCGCAGATGCCGCTTTCGTCGGGATAGCGGAGCAGTTCCCGGCCGATTGCATAGCGGAAGAAAGGTTCGGCGGGAAGTGGCAAGAGTGCGTCGTTGACCCAGATGACAAGTGTTCGTGAGGACTCTTGGCGGAGGACCTCGGAGGTGACAGCGACATCCCCATCGCCCACGAGCACGCACACGAGTATCTCCGTCTCCGGTGGAACCTCGGCGTTCATCGCGTTGATGAATTTCATGACAGAAGCATTCGTTGGGACTGCAACACGCTCTCTGAACGTACACAGTTCATTGCGGGTGTCCTGGCTCATTTTTGTGGCACAGCCGAACAGGATGACAAGCAAGCACAGACCGAAAGTGCCGCGGGCAAGAACACGTATGTGCGTATGCATGAACTTCTCCTGGTTACGTCAAAGAAGGGACCGTCTCTCTTCATTAACTTCCTGTTCGAAAGTACTGTCAATTTTTCCACGCAAAAAAACAAGCCCCGCAAATGCGGGGCTCATGGCTCTCAGGTGTGCTTTGGGGTCAAGTCGAATCCATGCGCGTCTTCGGGGTCTTCGCGCGGAGGTTTCGGCGGGTCACTTCCGGGAGCGATTGCGTACTTCCGCACTTTTGCAGTGAGTTCTCTGACGGCACGTTCGTGAATAGTGACGACGAGGATTCCTTCTCGAACCATTTCGTCGAGGATGTCGTAGAGTTCAGAGTCCGAGATCTTCGGGAGCGAGAGGATCTTCTCCAGCTCACGGTTGATCTGGAGGCACATCAACGGTTCCGGCTGTCGATTGAGGACGTTCCAGATCGGCCGCTTGTAGAGGACCTTCTTTTCTTCGAAGAGGAGTCGTTGTGCGCGCTTGCCTTGCCAGACGACGAGGACGATCAGCGCAATGAGTGCGAGTGCATAGAGCATGGTGCCTCCTTCGGGCATATTGAACAGACTGTCTGAACGCTACGTTATCCGATGGCTCGAGTCAACGACGCCCATGAGCAGCATCGATACAAAAAATGAGCCCCGCAGATGCGGGGCTCATGAGGTCGGAACGCTTCAGTTCATGACCGGTGCGAAGCTGATGTTCTTGTCTTCTTCGGAGCGCAGGTCGTCGCCGGCGATACGCTTCAGCGCCGATGTGAGTCGTTCGAGCTCTTCGATGTCGGAGAGGATCATCTTGTACGTCCTCGCGCTCTGCGGTTCCGGTTGCGTGCGGAAGGCCTGGTCCTCGGTCTTCGTCAGCATGCCGACATAGTCGATCAGCCGGTAGGTCACATGGTAGGGGACACCGGCGAAGAGCGAACCGAGGTCATCGGGGTGCTTCCGCATGAACGGGACGAGATGGGCGAATACGAACCCCTCGAACTCGCGCGACTCGCCCGGGCTCTCCGTGAGCGTCTTCAGCATCTTGCCGAGAACCTTGGTGTGGCCATCGGAGTTGATTAGCGCTTTCCCGAGGGGTTCCTGCGTTGCCAGCAGTACTGCGATGGCGAACACCGTGGTAACGAGCGGACCGATGATGACGACGAAGGTCGAGGCATCGTATCTGCTCAGCGTCGCGATCCAGATGCCCATCACGACGATGAAGGTGAGCAGCGTGACGAGCTGTACTCGATTGAACTTCTGCAGAATGGTGTTCATTCAGTTTCTCCGTGAGAGGTGTGCATGCTGTGGTCCGCACAGCGCGGGTTTCCGTCCACAAATTACCACGGATACTGATTCCGTCAAACTTCGGCATGTCACATGGCCCAACGTTCTGCGTTATACTAGTACGTATGAAAAAACTGTTCGCTGTCATCTGCTTCATGCTGCTCTTCCTCCCGTCACTCTCCTTGGCAGCAACCGTTCGCAACATTGAATTCCCGGTCAATGGTCCCAACAGTTTCCGCGACGACTTCGGTGACCCACGCGGAGGAGGAACCCGTTCACACAAAGGTAACGACATCATCGCCGCAAAGATGACCCCGCTCGTCTCCACTATCGACGGCAAAGTACTGTTTGTCGTCTCGCCGCAGCCGTCGTGGGGTTATGAGATCTGCCTGATCGATTCCGATGGGTATCAGTATGATTACCTGCATGTGAACAACGACGTCCCAGGTACTGACAACGGCAAGGGAGGGGAAGGCAACGCCTATGCACCCGGTATCATCACGGGAGCTACGGTGACCAAGGGTCAGCTCATCGGCTGGGTGGGGGACAGCGGTAATGCCGAAGACACCGTGCCGCATCTCCACTTCGAGATCCATGACCCGAGCGGCATGGCGATCGATCCATACGACAGTTTGATTGTTGCATCAGGTCCATATCGCTCGAGCAATGACTCACGCGGTATCACTCCCGACATGCGTGCATCACTCGAGAATGTCATCGACGGACGCCCCGATGACGTCTTCAAGACAGGTCTTGATGTTGGCTCAAGTGGTGATATCGTCAGGCAGCTGCAGATCTCACTCAAGGTGCTCGGGCTTCTTCAAGCAGATAGTGTCACAGGTTACTATGGTCCGAAGACTCGCGCCGCAGTGATGGCATTCCAGAAACGCCAAGGACTCGATCAGCTCGGCAATGTCGGTCCAAAGACTCGTGCGGCACTCAATCGCGGGCTTGCGTCCGGAGTACTTCAGGAATACAAACCGTTTTACAACGACGCCGAGAAGAAGGCGATCGAAGAAGCACAGCGCCGTGACGCCGCGGCGAAACTCGATGCGTGGAAGAAGGCGACCGGGCAACTCTAACCTACAGCAAAAAAGAACACTACCGGGGATTCCGGTAGTGTCAATTCAGAGGACGAACAGCGTCCCGCCGACAAGGATGGTGAGCGACCAGCCGAATAGCGTCGTACCGTTCACTGCGTTCGGCACCTTGTCGATGAACCTGATACGCCGCTGTTCGATCGGAACGAAATTCCATGCGAGCACGATTCCGAACAGGGTGAGGGTGAGGAGCCAGGGTATTCCGCTGTAGAGAAAGAACACGACACCGAGGAGCGAGATCACTCCGTCGAGGATACCGAAGAAGAACGAGCGCCAAGCATCGTACATGATGACCTCCCGAAGTGATGGAATGCTACCAACCTTATTCTTGCGTACTGCGAAAAAATGTCAAACAAAAGCCGCCGGTATGAACCGGCGGCGAGGAACTCCTGTGCGTCAATCGAGCGCATGAGTTTTAAGGAGATCGATCCGTGACTTCACGAGTGCGATATCCGGTGCGTTCGCGCCCCGTGTCGTCATCAGCTTCATGACTTGTGTGAGTCCGAGCACTGCGGAGTTCTGTCCGACGATCTTCGCCGCGAGTCGATCGATCATGTGCTCGCAGTAGAGGTAGTACCGCCGCTCGTTCTCAGGACAGCCTCCTCCGACGATGTGGTGACCGAACTCATGCGCGATGACGAAACGCAGTGGTTCATCGTCGAGTTCGTAGAGCAGTTTTCGCTCGAACCACAGCACCAACGTTTGCTGATCCGCGTCATCGCGTATGGTCGCCGATTCCGCATACGGGAGTTTCTGGTCCGGCATGAGACAGAGAAGCACTCCTCCCTTCGGGGCATGTTGACGTACGACAGACTCGATCACCTTGATGAACTTCGGGTCTGCGTTCGGGCGTGCAGCAGAGTGTTTGACCGCTTGGCATGCGTTGAGATCACGGACTCGTTGTGCGATCGGGTCGGTACTCGATGCACAGGAGACGATCAAGGACAGTGAAGTGATGATGGCGAGCACTGCAAGCATCGCCCGCAATATGCGAGTTGAGGCCATGGATGGCTCCTTAAGGGTGAACTAGGCTAAATCTAGATAACAACAAATATTCTGATAAGTCAACAATAAAAATACCGCAGGCGAGTGACCTGCGGCAGGGTGGTGAGGCCTACTTCCTCTTGAGTTGTCGCCTCATGACGGCGATCACGTCTTCGTGTATTCCCGTCTTCGCAAGTGCCCCACGACGGCGAGCTGCGGCGCGGAGCTTGTCCATGCTGTCGATACCGGCGGCAAGAAGATCGTTGGCGCACGACTCGCTGCCCAATGCGGCAAGGAAGCGACGCAGTTCTTCGAGGCCAGGGTGCTTGTGGGCCATGGAGAGCGAGTGGCTCAGCACCGCATGTACGTGTTCGCTTGCTGTGAGCCGCGATTCGAGTTCGCGAATGCGGAGTGCAAGCTTCTCACGCTCCTCTTCGCTGTGTTCGATCCGCAGTGAGAGCATCTCAGCGTCGCTGTTCACCGTGATCAGGAGTCGCATCATGAATGCGGCGAACTCCCCGGTGTCCCACATGCACTTCTCGAGCACACAGTCGATGAGCTCGAGCTGCGAAAGTACTTCGAGGGGTCCGCGGTTCTCTCCGCATTCTGCGAGAACGCGGATGAGCAGATTGCGTGTGTGCGCATCGCGATTTCCTGGTAGTTGGGGCATTATCGATCCTTCTTGGTGATGGTTGGGAACTCCAAAGCGTATTCAATACTTTTTCCTAGTATTGTCAAATATGCTTTTGTAGCGTAACGTGTGGGAGGAAATTTGTTCCATCGCAAAGGAAAAGCCATGCAACTCTATGATTCACTTGCCCGCACTCCCGAAGAGATCGACGCCGCTCTCTCAAAGGACGGTGCCATCTTGGCACTCGACGTGAGTCAGTTCGTCGTAGTTGCCACTCCTTCCGGCATCATGCTTCAGCTACGAAGCCTCGACCCGGGGCTTCCGATCGCGATCCCTACAAACGCACTCCGCATCATGCTCCCGCACGAAGACCGGTTCACTCCACCACCGCCGGAAGCAGTCCGCTTCGCCGTCAGTGACCATGTTCGCGTCTGTGGCACCAGTTGCTGATCATGAGCACCCCAAGGGGTGCTCGTTTTTTATATCCGTAGGGCGAGTGATATACTGAGCATTCATCATCACCCTATGCAACAAGCACAACATCCAGAAAAAAGATTCGTGATACGTTCACGCGCGGTCATCATGCACGAAGACAAGTTGCTCCTTGTTCGGCATCCGCATCGTCCCGAGTCGCTCGTGCTTCCCGGTGGGCACCTTGAGTGGGGAGAAGACCCGCGCGAGTGTCTCAGGCGCGAGTTGGTCGAGGAGCTCGGTATCGAACCGATCCTCGGACGGCTGTTGTATGTGAATACCTTCATGGACGGGAACAAGCAGTTATTCGAATTCTTCATCGAGGTCACGAATGGAAAGGAGTATCGTGATGCGGACGCATATATCGGCATCATGACAAAAGAACTTGCCGAGGTGCTGTGGGTCACGCACGATGTCGATGCGCGCATTCTTCCGCTCGGATTCGCAAAAGACTTCCGCGAAGGGAAGCTCATCCGTGATGAGACCAGGTTCATCGACGGCTAAGTAGCAATGTCGTGGGGAGGTAGCCGAGAAGAAACAAGTAATGATAAAATATGAAGGTGATATGAAGGTCATATGAACCTCAGATATATAAGTTAACTTCAGATTTTTTATGGACGAACAGAATACCAATCAGGCGAACACCGGTGCAGAAGCACAACCCGCTGCTCCGCAGCAGTCCGCACAGGACGACCTCAAGAAGGTCGCGGACCGCGCAAAGGCAGCTGCGACCGGTTTCGATTTCATGAGACTCTTCGTCGGCAGAGTCGATGCGACGAACTTTCTCTATTCCGTGATCATCGGCGTCGTTGCTGGAGCGGTACTGAGTATGATCCCCGTCATCGGCTGGATCATCTCGATCGGACTTGCCGTACTCGGTGTCGGCATGAGTGTTCGCCGACTTCACGATATCAACGTGACCGGTTGGGCATCGATCGCGCTCTTCATTCCGGTACTCGGTTTGCTCGGCGTGATCTATCTGTGCTGGAAACACGGAGATGTCGGATCGAATCAGTACGGCGGTGTGCCTGATCCGAAGCGCGACGTCTTCAAGGCGATCCTCAACACCTAGTCAGTAGAAAAATGGTTCATGAAGAAAGCCGCCCGAGGGCGGCTTTTCTGTCCAGCGAGCAGAGCTCAGTGGAACAGGCGGGTGGCGACGGCGATCAAGATGATCGAGCCGGCCATGGAGAGGATCGCGGTACGCGACCAGTTCACGCTCATGGACAGGAACGAGGTGTGGCAGGCGATGACGGTCTGGCGGCGGGCTTGGCGCATGGCAGCTCCTTGGCTGGTTGAAAGAAGGGTACCTCACTACATTACCATAAATACTTAATATAGTCAAGTATTTTGTTCCAACAAAAAACCGCCCGGGTGGGCGGTTTTTTCGAAGGGCTGAAGGATGTCAGCGCGGCAGGTCGTGGACGTTGTAGACGCGCCGGTTCGAGCGGCGGGTGATGAGCGTGATCGCACGCCTGCGTTCGTTCTGGTTGCGAACCAGCGCGGGGTGCAGCAGCCATCGCGACGTCTCGCGCAAGTGCCGGATGAACTCCTCGGCGCAGCCATCGGGATTGCCGGCGACATGGGCGATCACTTCTTCGATCGCATCGTCGATGCGGATGCTGCCGGCAATCAGGCGCTGGCCGATCTCGTGTCTGAACTCGCAGAACTTCTTCGGGGGCTCTTTTGCCGCTTGGGGGTGAAAGCCGCGGTGCGCGGCAGGCTTCTCTTGTCGTGCGGTCGCGAATGACATCGATGCTCCTTCTTTCTTCGGTTGTGGTTACGGGCGGGGAACAACTAATCGTCTATTGTTCATGAGTTCAAAATGAAAGTCAAGAGAAAAAACTACCGCCCGAATCTCGGGCGGTAAGGATCAGATAGGGACGAGTTCGATGCTGATCGAGTTGAATACTGCTTCGTGTACGGCGGCGATATCGGCAGCCGGAACGAAAACCGGGAAGCGGCGATACTTCGGGTGAGCTTGCGAAACGTCGATTGCACCGCCGAATTCGTTGTAGACCAGGGTGCCGCGTCGTTTTCGGGTGTAGGGGATCTTGCCGTAGACGCACTCGTCAGAATAGCAGAGCAGGGCCTCTCCCGGACGAGTCTCGGGGTGGATGAAAGGGGTGCGGGTATTCATCAGAACTCCTTGCGAAGTGAAGGGGACCATCTGAGTAAAATGGTACTCTCGCGCGAAAGGGTGTCAATCAAAACGCCACCCCGGTTGGTGTAGGGTGGCGCAGAGGCGAAGCTGCTTCAGTCGGACGGTGCAAGCGGGACCAAAAGCCCCTTTCCTTGCCGATCCTCGAATTCTTCTCGGCTGACGAAGACCGGAACCAGTCGCTGTTCAGGGATCGTTCCGCCCTGCGGGATCTGCTCACCGCCTTGGTCGTAGCAGATTTGACCTTCGTACTTCATATTCCAGTCGAGCCGACGGAACGCACTTCTCGGCATGTTGCCGATGAATACGTAGCCGTCCGGACACTCGGGGTGGATGAGCTTGATGTGCAGGTCCTTGTTCATGAGCACTCCTTCGGTGGGTTGTTCTTTGCTGAGATTACAATGGAATTCTTGATTGTCAAATTTGTCTTTTTTGCTATACTCCATTTGCCCTGCATTGGGCAGTCGCCGTCGATCTATAACATCGACGGAGGAAAGTCTGAACTCCCACTCTGTATAAGAGTTAAGAGGGTAGTGGGCAATTCCCATCGTCCGCAAGGATAGAGGTGCGAGCAGAGACGCTTCAGACGAAAGAACGAAGCATCCGTCGCAAGGTGGATGAGTCCTCATGGCAACATGAGGGGTGAAACGGCTAAATCCTTACTCGGGTGCAAGGCCGTGCCTTCCGCAAGGAGGGAGTGCCGCTTGAGCGTGTCGGTAACGATGCGCCTAGATAAATGACTGCACAGGATGCGTAAGTATCCGGACAGAATTCGGCTTATAGATGCAGAGCGCATGAAAGAACCACCCAAAAGGTGGTTCTTTCTCGATATTTTTTATCACGAAAACATGATGGTTGGCATCATCTCAGATTTATTGTGAAATTTATGAATTGTGCACATTTTTCACACGATTTCATCCCGTACACATGTTATACTCTATGGGCTAAAACTCTTTTGGAGGAAGAGCGATATTTGCAAACGCGTTCGTGGATGAGAATATTTTTTCGTTCACGCACGAGACTGCAGTGTTCGATTTATTATAGGTATTCAATAGTTATTTATGGAAGAACAACAACAAGAAGTCACTGTGCAGGAAAAGTCCGGAGGTGTCGCAAAAATGCTCCTCAGCAAAGTCGCCGGACACAAGATATTTTCGGATTCGGTGCTGAAATGGCTGTTGCTAGGAATAGCTTTTCTGCTCCCAGTATTCTTCGTTCCGGGGACTACGGTCGCACCAGAGTTCTCGAAGATGATCCTTCTGGAGGTCGTCGTCCTGTTCGGAACCTTCGCGTGGGCATTAAGTAGGCTTCGCGATGGACGCGTGATCCTCCCGAAGAGCTTCCTCCTTGTCGTCGCAGCACTCCTTGTCGTCGTGTTCATCGTTTCCGCGCTGCTTTCTCCGGCTCCGATCGTGTCGTTCTTCGGTTCAGGGTATGACATCGGGACGGTGAATACCTTCATTGTGCTCTTCCTCCTCATGTTCCTCTCCTCGAGTCTGTTCACAGACCGCAACAGGATACTTTCGCTCTATATCGCATTCCTCCTTTCCTCCGTCTTGATCATTGTCTACCAGCTCCTTCGTCGTGTATTCGGAGCAGATTTCCTCACCATGGGAGGAACATTCACATCGGCGGTCGCAACTCCGGTAGGAAAGTGGAACGACTTCGCCTCTCTCATCGGCGCACTGGAGATCCTTGTGCTCTCTACGCTCTACTTCTTCCCACAGAACAAGACCATTCGTATTCCCGCATACATATTATTCTTCGCGGGGTTGTTCTTCCTCCTGCTCATCGATTTCACCGTACTATGGATGATGCTCATCGTCTTTGTCGGCGGACTCATCGCGCTTTCTATCTATGAAGGAGAAGTTTCACATAAGCGCTTGGCTCACGAAGCTGCCGCAGAAGGTCGTGAACATAAACACAAAGCTGTCCACAAGCGTATGGCCTCGCATCTTCCTGCACTCGCAACCCTGCTTCTTGTCGTTTCACTCATCTATGGAACAGGTCTCTCGACCACACAGTGGGGAAAGAACAACGCGACGATTGCCACTTGGGTCAGTTCAGCGCTCAAGGCCTCGCCATACTCTGAAGTTGTGCTCACTCCGAAAACAACCTATGAGGTTGTTGCTGGGACACTCAAGGATTCGCCCGTCTTCGGTACAGGTCCGAACCGCTTCGCTTCAAGTTTCCTCGTCCACAAGTCATCGGACATGAATCGTACTCCGTTCTGGGATACCGCATTCGATTTTGGCCTCGGACGCATCCCTACGTACTTCGGTACGACCGGCATCGCTGGTATGGTGCTGTGGTTCGCCTTCATTCTGCTGCTTCTCGTGAAGGCACGCTACATCAAGCGTTTGTTTCAAAAAGACCGCATCGCCGCTTACCTCGCATTCTCACTCTTTGTGCTGACACTCTACTTCTGGGGTCTTGCGTTCTTCTATCTTCCGAACATCTCGATATTCGCACTTGCGTTCATCTTCGCCGGTGCACTCATCGCTTTCCTCTCGGGCGAAGGAGTCGTGAAGCATCTCGACGTGAAATTCGAAGAGAGTGCCCGCGCTTCATTCGTATTCACTCCGATCATCATCGTACTCCTCATCGGAACGGTCGCAGGTTCCTACATGCTCTATCGCCAGGTGTCGTCACTCGTTGCGTATCATGATGCGCAGCTCGCGATCGCGGCAAGCAACGTCGACCAGGCTGAAGCCGCACTCAAGCGCGCGAACGATCTTTCCAGTCGGGATATTTACCTGCGCTCGCTTTCGAATGTCGCACTGCTTCGCCTCACACAGCTCGCAGGACAGCAACTTCCGCAGGCGGAATTTCAGGCAAAAGCGAATCAGCTCATCGCCGACGCGCGCATCAACGCTGAGGATGCGGTGAAGCTCGACCCGACAAACTTCGAGAACTACCTTCAGCTTGGTGGTGTGTACGATACGCTCGGCTCGCTTGGTATTCAGGGCACGACCGATCCGGCGCGCCAGAACTACCAGCAGGCACTCCTTCTCAATCCGAAGAGTCCTCGCGTGTTGTTCACCATGGCACGACTCGAATACCTTGCCAACGATCATGCCAAAGCTAAGGAATATCTTGGACGCGCACTCGCAGAGCGTCCGAACTATCTCGAAGCGGTCTCGTTCCTCGTCCAGCTCGACCTTCAGGACAAGAATCCCGAAGATGCGATCGCCGCACTCAAACTTTCTATCGCAGCCGAGCCCACCAACTTCCTGCTCCACTTCGCTCTAGGGTACCTCCAGTATGCGAAGCGCGACTATGCGTCAGCGATCCCCGAATTCGAGGGTGCAGTCATCCTCAATCCTGTCTACGCAGATGCGAAGTACTTCCTTGGTCTATCGTACTATCGTGTCAATCGTACAGCTGAAGCGGTGCAACAGTTCACCGATGTACAGACGCTCAATCCGGACAACAAGGATGTCACCAAGATACTCTCGAACATCAAAGCAGGACGTGATCCGTTCGATGCTGGGTATGTCGCGCCGACACAGCCAGTCTCGGATGCGCTCAAGGACCTCAATAAGGGGACACCTGCCAAAACGACGAATTAGTTCGTCCTGGCAACCGATATGGTTGAGCGCCTCCTCAAAATGTTCAATAGAGAATGGAGCGGCCTGCATGAGGCCGCCTTTCTCTTGGCGGGAACTGCATTTTTCTCGCAGGCACTCGGCTTAGTTCGCGATCGTCTGCTTGCTCATCGATTCGGAGCAGGGGAGCAGCTCGACATCTATTACGCGGCATTTCGGATCCCTGACCTCATTTATGCGTCGGTCGCCTCGTTCGTCGCAGTGACCGTGCTGATCCCGTTTCTTCTGGAGCGGATGGACCAAGGAGAAAAGAAGGCGGGGAAGGTAGGAGAAATAGAAGGGGCGAAGAAATTTGTGAATTCGATCTTCACCTCATTCGTACTGATGATGCTTGCCGCTTCGACGCTCGTCTATTTTCTGATCCCGGAGTGGGGGCATGCGATCGTCCCCGGATTCAGCGGCACGGCTTATGACGAGTATGTCCTCCTGACCCGTATCCTGCTCCTCTCACCGTTCCTGCTCGGTATCTCAAACCTCTTCGGCAGTGTTACACAGTCACTTCGGCGGTTCTTCGTTTTCGCGGCAGGTCCGATCCTCTATAACCTCGGCATCATCATCGGTATCATCTTCTTGTTACCCAAGTATGGGCTTGTCGGCGTCGTCATCGGTGTCGTGTTTGGTGCCGTGCTCCATCTATCGATCCAGCTCCCTGTGCTCATCAGCGAACACATCGTTCCGCGCATCACCTTTTCCGTAAATTGGTATGACGTGAAGCGGGTCGTGATGCTTTCGATCCCTCGTACGATCGCACTCTCGGCGACACAGATCGCCACCATCGTCTTGGTCCAGTTCGCTTCGAAGATCGAGGTCGGCTCTATCGCCGTCTTCACATTGGCGATGAATTTGCAGAGTATACCGCTCTCGATCGTGGGAATGAGCTATTCGGTCGCAGCTTTCCCGACACTCGCAAAACTTTGGACAGGAGGGAACAAAGAACAGTTCGCTCACCAAATTGCGGTCGCCACTCGCCACATCATGTTCTGGTCGTTCCCAGCGATCATACTTTTCATCGTACTTCGTGCCCAGATCGTCCGCACCATACTCGGGACCGGCGCATTCGATTGGACGGCGACCCGCCTGACCGCTGCGGCACTTGCGCTGTTCGCGATCTCGGTCGTCGCACAGAATCTTGTCCTCCTCTATACCCGAGCCTTCTATGCGATGGGGAAGACCAAGTTGCCACTTTGGGCCAATCTCTTTGGCGGCGTAGTCATCATTCTCATCTCATCGTTCTTGCTATCGCTCTATGACACACACCCGGTGTTCAGATATTTCGCCGAGACACTCTTACGTGTCGAGGATATCCGCGGTACGAAGATCCTGATGCTTCCTTTAGGCTACTCGCTCGGAATGATCCTCAACGTTACGATCCTCTTGTTCATTCTACGCGGGATCTTTTCAGATCTGTTCATCAAGGTGAAGAAAGCGTTCCTGCATAGCTTCTCATCGTCGGTCCTGCTTGGTTTCGTCTCCTATCATTCGTTGCAGGCATTCGCACTTATTCTCGACCTCAATACCTTCTTGGGTATTTTCCTCCAAGGGGTATTCTCCGGAGCGATAGGGCTTCTCGCTTGGGTGTTCTTCCTTCGCCTGATGGAGAACGAGGAAATGGTCGAGATCTGGAATTCTTTGCATCATAAGTTCTGGAAGAAAGCCCCGATCGCTACCGAGGTAGAGAGTTTCTAGATATTCGTCAGAAAAATCGTTCCACGCTCGATTTTCGGGGTTCTATGCTAGTATAGAACCCACAACAGTCATGGACCGGAAACACATAAGGAATTTCAGTATTATCGCCCATATTGACCACGGAAAATCGACCCTCGCGGATCGGCTTCTTGAGATCACCCACACCATCGAAAAGCGCAAGATGCAGGAGCAAGTACTCGACTCGATGGAGCTCGAGCGCGAGCGCGGTATCACTATTAAGATGCAGCCGGTACGGATGAGCTACAAGAAAGGGGATGAAGAGTACCTGATCAACCTGATCGACACCCCGGGGCATATCGATTTTTCCTACGAAGTCTCTCGTGCGCTGAACGCGGTCGAAGGAACACTGCTCTTGGTGGATTCGACTCAGGGCGTGCAGGCACAGACGCTCACCACGCTCCAGATGGCGCGAGAGCATGGCCTCACCATCATCCCAGTACTCTCGAAGATCGATTCACCGCTCGCGCGCGTGGACGAAGTGCGGGACGAGATCGTCTCGCTCCTCAAAGTGGATCCGAGCGAAGTGATGCTTGTCTCCGGACGTACCGGCGAAGGAGTCCCAGAGTTGCTTGACGAGATAGTGAGGCGCATTCCTCCACCATCTGAGGAATTTGCCGGCACCAAGAGTGCCCGCGCGCTTATTTTCGATTTTTCATACTCCAACCACCGTGGTGTCATCCTTTATGTGCGCGTGCTCGACGGAAGTGTGAAGAAAGGAAGTGAACTCATCTTCCTCGGCGCAAAAGAGAAGTTCTTTGCGGTCGAGGTGGGATATTTCGCCCCCGCACAGACCGAGAAGAACGAACTCATGGCAGGAGAGATCGGATACATCGTCTCCGGGATCAAACGTCCGGGAGTCGCGGGTGTTGGTGATACGGTCACCGTGTTCAAAGAGCAGCTACCAGCTCTTCCCGGCTATGCAAAGCCAAGGCCGGTGGTATGGGCTTCGGTCTTTCCGGAGAGTCAGGATGATCTTTCGATGTTGCGCCAAGCACTTGAGCGATTGCAGCTTTCGGATTCATCGCTGACGTTCGAAGAGGAGGCATCCGGAAATCTCGGCCGCGGATTCCGTTGCGGTTTTCTCGGTATGCTCCATCTTGAGATCATCACTGAACGATTGAAACGCGAATTCGATCTCGAGCTCGTCGTCACCACTCCGACTATCACGTATGAAATTACCCACAAACAGACCAAGGAGGTCGACATCATCTACTCTCCCGCGCTCTTTCCCGATGATGCGTTCATCGCATCAGTCCGTGAGCCATGGATCGATGGAGAGATCATTCTCCCGCCCGATTACGTCGGTCCGGTCAATCAGCTCCTGTACGAACATGAAGCTGAGTCCGGCAATACCGACATCTTCGGAGAGAATCGTTTCAAGGTGGAGTTCAAGATGCCGCTACGAGAACTCATGCGTGGATTCTTCGATAAGCTGAAATCGGTTTCATCCGGTTTCGCGAGTCTCTCGTATGAGCTCGGCGGGTTTCGAGACGCCGAAGTAACCCGTATGGACATTCTCGTGAATGATGAGCCGGTGTCCGCATTCTCTCGCGTCGTATCCAAACGCCGCGCACAGGAGGAAGGGGAGGCAGCAGTGAAGAAACTCGCCAAGGCGATGCCTCGTCAGATGATCGTCGTGAAGATGCAGGCAAAAGTGATGGGCAAGATCATCTCCTCAGAACGCCTCTCTGCACTCAAAAAGGACGTCACTGGATATCTCTATGGAGGAGACATCACCCGCAAAATGAAGCTGCGCGAGAAGCAAAAGAAAGGAAAGAAGAAGATGCAGGAGATGGGGAATGTGAATATTCCGCAGGATGTGTTTGTCGCCATGATCCGCCCCGATGAATAACACAAGATTCTGACGCATTGCTTTGTCGCAATACGGCGGCGACCCCATCACAATACAGGAGTACTGCTCAGGGGTACGCCGCCTTTTGCTTCGCGCACTGCATTCATAATCTTTTGTTATTGGCGTGAGAAGGGTAGAAAGTAGTAAAAATATTGCTCGTTTTGGTACATATGAAAAACCGCTCGGCACACTGGGGTGTGCGCGAGCGGCGGTGTCAGGGGGGGCTACAGAGCGCCGAGCATCCACTCTGTCGGTGCGAAACCGATCGCTCCACGCATGATGATCATCTCGAGTGCGGCGTCTTCGGTCGGGGTCTCGGTCGCAAGACGCGCTGCGTGGAGCAGCTTCTTGACGGCTTCCTCGCCAGGGTAGAAGAGGCGGTTCGGCCTCTTGTGTCGTGCAGCCGAGCGTTCTTCGGTGAACGCCATCCAGTAGCGGATCAGCACGAAGTATGTCAGCTTGAGCGCCTCGTCTTTCTCGACCGCTCGGGTGAGGGCCGGGAGGGCAAGGAGGAAAACCTCCGAATTGGTTCCGTCGGGTTTCGATGGCATGTGTGCTCCTGTGTTGCTGGGAAAGAGTCCCGAAAAAGCGTAACACTAAATCCCATAAAAACAAATCCCGACGGAGATTTCTCTCCGCCGGGATATTGTGATCAGGAAGCTGATTATTCGAAGAACGGGGTGATGTAGAGGGCCACCATCGAAAAGGCGATGAAGACCACAATCACTCCCCATACTGCGTTCATGAGCTTCTTATGCTTCTTGTTTCTGAGGAATAGCATGGTTTTTCTTGGGTAGTTCGGATAGTTATATTTCTTGACCGAATGCGCTGTAGTATACTATAGACATGCTCCGCGCGCTAGATTTCAGAGAAAGGACCCGAATTCGTCGTTTTGTCTATGCAAAACCGACCATTTTAGCGATGTTCGTCTTGTCGCTTCTCTCTCTGCATGGCGCATGGGGAATGTATCTGAAAAGCAAGGAAGCGCTTGCGAACAGGGACAAGGCGGTACTGGAAGCCAATGTGCTCATGGCTCATCAGCAAGAACTTCATGCAGATATCGGCAAACTTTCTTCCGACCGTGGGCAAGAAGAAGAGATACGCAACAGATTCATGGTTGCGAAAGACGGTGAAAAAGTTATCATAGTATCCGAACCGGACGATGAAGTGCTGCATAGCGTCACGGTCGATGACAACAATCAGACCAGCACACTCATCGACAGGTTCAAGGCAGCAGTCGGTTTGTCAGGCAATTAAATTGCGAGATTAGTTTAGTGGCAGAACTAGTGCTTCCCAAGCATTGGGCGGGAGTTCGATTCTCCCATCTCGCACCAAAACAAAAACCGGCAGGGAAGCCGTTTTTTGTTTTGGTGCGAGAAGCAAAGTGCCTGCGCACTTTGCGTGGGAGAATCGAAGCCCTTCTCCGTTATTTGTGAAGAATTATTATTCTGAGCAAATCGGAAAGAGGTACTGAAGCTGTAAGCTTCGATTCCGCATTTGCTTAGTGACTTGTGACCAAAACGAGACTCAAAGAGCGCCCTGCGGCGCTCTTTGTATGGGGAAATCAAAAAACTTTCCGTATTCGTGGGAAGCTCGGCATCGAGCAAAACACCAAAAGTGTACAAAAGCGACAAACTTCAATTTCTCATTATCCTTTGTCCCATATGGCTATTTTGGCGGCATCACACAAACCCCATTTGTTCATGGTAAAATCATGCATATGCTTGAGAAAATAAAACAAAACCCATCATTATTCGTAGGTTTCGCGATTCCAGTGTTCATGGTGCTTTTCATCGCAGGGGTGATCTATGTGCCCCAACTTTGGAATAGTACGCCACCACCGCAGTACGATTTCGTTTATGCGACCGGCGAGGGAGTGATCTATCCTTCCTATGGCGCAGGATACTACTCTTACCCCTATGCCGCGAATGGCGCGCGACTCAAATACGTCTATCGTGTCGTGGACGGCAAGATCGTCAAAGAGGAACCTGAGCTCGATCAACCTGCGGCGATGAAGACTGCACCTTCGATATCTCCGACTGTTGTCGTTGATATCGAGCCGAAGTTTTTCCGCTTCCACGTCAGTGATGGCACGAGTGAAGCACTCAACGCCACATCGGCAATGCAGCTTTCGCTCGACACGAATGCGAAAAGTCCGGACGGATATGAGCTCGTGAGAGGTAATTACAATGGAGGGGAATTCTTCCCGTTCTATTATGGAGGGTCAGGTGACTATTACAGTAAATATCTCAAGCGGGGAAGTTTTGCGAAAAAGATCGAACTGAATCTCCCGCAGAATTACTATGGCGAGTATTTCCTCGGCTGGGTAGCGAAATAATATGGAAAAGACACTTCTTATCGAAAGTCTCCGCAGTGCACTTCGGGATGGCACCGTCACTGAAAAGGAACTCCGCTCACTCTTAAGTGGGGATGGGGCGCCGATCACTGATCATGCCGTTTCCGATCACCGTGTGACACTTTCAGATGTGCTGTATTACGTAGGCGGGGGAATCGTTTTCATCGGCATCGGCATCTTCGCAGCGAATCACTGGGAAGACATGGGTAGCGCGATGCGCATCTTCGTCACCCTCGGGTTAGGAATCGCATCGTTCATTTCTGCCGTTTTACTCACGAAGAGCGGGAAAATGGATCGCCTCCCGGATGCACTACACCTCGTTGCCGGACTACTTATCCCCGGTGGAGTATTCGTCACACTCGACGAATTGGGCTTCCGGGGCGGTTCGTGGGGGCCGGGGCTTATCTTCTTGGGCTTCACGCTGCTTTACCTGCTTGCGTATCTGTTCTACCGGCGCGGAGTCCTGGCGCTGTTCGGGGTGCTCTACGGCACATTTGCGACGCTACTCCTCTCTTCAGCGGTCATTGGCGACTTGCCGGTATTCAGTGGGGATAAATTCGCTGCATATCGCATTTTAGGCCTTGGAGCTGCATATCTTTTCCTCGCTTACGGTATGGTAGAAACGCGACTCCGGCCACTTGCATGGTGGCTGTACGGATCAGGCTCTCTCGCTGTGCTATCTGCGGCGCTATGGCTTTCCGGCTGGAAGCCCGAGCAGTCGATGTTCTGGGAACTATCCTACCCGCTCTACGTTTTCGGCGCGATGTTCATCTCTACGAAATTGAAGTCACGGGCGATGTTGTTCTTCGGGGCTGTATTTCTCGTTGGGTACATCTTCAAGATTACCGCGGAGTACTTCCAAGACAGTCTTAGTTGGCCACTTCTCCTCATTCTCGCCGGTTTTCTCTTGATGGGAGTAGGGTACCTTACGTTCTACCTGAACAAGAGATACCTCAAGGCAGTGAACTAACCTCGGTAACTTTGCGGTGCCATAGGGTCTATAGATCACCCTCTTTTTTAGTCGGTGGGGTGTGTGCTACAATAGCATCATCAAAGAGCATAATTATCCGGTTAATTCTCATTACCATGAAACCAGTCGCAATCTACACAACAGAGACATGCAGTTACTGCAAACTCGCAAAAGAGTTCTTCCAGAAGAACAACGTTCAGTATCAGGAATTCAACGTCGGCACCGATCTTGAGAAACGTCAGGAAATGATCGAGAAGAGCGGACAGATGGGAGTCCCGGTCATCACCATCGACGGAGAAGTTGTCGTCGGTTTCAATAAGCCTCGACTCCAAGAACTCCTCGGCGTTGTTGAGACAGCATAAAGTTGCATCGTTGTCTGCAAAGACCTATTATGACAAAAGCTCACTCCGGTGAGTTTTTGTTTTGCCCCCATAGTTTAATGGATAGGAATCAATCGAGACTCAAAATGTGGAACATTTTGCGATTGATTCGACCGGAGCTATGCCGAGGTATTACGAGGCGCGAGGTGGGGTCGCAAGCACTTAGTAGATGAGAAGCTTTGCTTCGAATATACTTAGTGACTAGTGACCAGCTCCGTCCTAGTGAAATGCATAAGTACGAAAATTTGCCCCTATAGTTCAATGGATAGAACAGCTCCGTCCTAAGGAGTAGATGTAGGTTCGATTCCCGCTGGGGGCACCATATGAAATAACAGCCTTTTGGCTGTTATTTCATATGGTGCCCCAAACAAGCAGACTACTCTGCTTCGTGCGGGAATCGAAAGGGTTTTCATTATCGAGTCATCGAGATTGAAAACCACCCGCGGCGGTTGCCGAGATTCCCGCTGGGGGCACAAGTCAGACACAAAACCTTCCCTGCGGAAGGTTTTGTGCTACTTGTGAGCCGCAGCGATGTTTCGCCAGCAGGCGAAACCGCGAGGTGGGGTCGCGGAAATCCCAGCGCGACGGCGATGGGATTATCCGTGACCCATACTCCCAATGCCATACAATCTCTTTCGCTGTAGGTACGTTTTCCAGAGAGTCTCTTCGCGGAAATCCCAACGCGACGGTGAGAAAGTTATCCGTGACCAAGGTGACCCACATACACCACCTGCGGCGGTAGCCGAGATTCCTCTCACATTGCTTCTTCCCGCGTTGAATGTATGATATCCGCAGTCCATCGTTATTTGAAAGGGGATTCACGTGACCCAAAAAAGACCAGGCCTGCCTGCGGTCAGGACACAAGTTGCGGCATTCGGAACCTCCGTTTTTGCGCCATCTCAGGATGTGTTTGGGGAGAATGCGAGCGAATGGGCGAGACGAGTCCTCCTTCGCGTTCCCACTGGATCCGCTGTCGAGATGGCACTCTCCCTCGTCAGCCTCGTCGGTGTTCGCTATGTCCGCGAATTGCTTGCGCAAGCGATATTGATGAAGAAAATCGGTCGATGTGATCTCGAACAACTGTACCTCTCGCAGCGTGACGAAGTATTTGCCGAACTTCCACTCGTCACGCTCGAATTCCTTGCGTCGATCAACTCTGACGGAGTGCAGATCTTCACCCTCGAAGACCTGCACCAGCTCGAAGCGAAGCGACATGGGGACGTCGATACCATGCGGCACGTACCGTACGAGCGCGATCTGTCCTATTTCCTGTTCGATGAAGAGCGCCGCAGGACGGTATCCACGGAGGTCCTTACGCGCTGGGGTGACAACCTTCAAGGCCGTGACATGAACATGCTTGCTGTCATCGATGTCGAGCTGATAAAGAGAAAGGTCCGTAGGCTTTCCCAGGGCGACATCGGACACCGACTGAAAGTCGCTGCGAAGCAGGACCCGAAAGGGAACGCTGTGCGGGTCTATCTCGAGCTCCTGTTCTCAAGGTCCGCGAGAAAAGGAAGCGTCCGGTCTGAGGTCGTCAGTGTGCTGCTTGAGATGCTGTCGCCCGCAGAGCGGACCGGAAAGATCGATTTCACAGCGGCAAGCGAAGTCTTCAAGTTCTATGTCAACAACCCGCTCATCCCGCTCGAAGATCGTGAATGGGTCATCAGGGAGATCACCCAGTATTGCAACGCATTCGCCAGTCATTACCTGCGGTTCGTCGAAGAGGGCGTCAACGAGAACCCTTTTCGTACTAGGCGGTCGTGACCTATCCATGTGCGCTCGGAACGGTGGCTTTGTGTCACCGTTCTTTTTTTTGCTATAATCATCATATGACCGAACAATTCGACTATGACAAGATCGATGAGATACTCGACCTTACTCGCGAGAACAATCGTATCTTGCGCACCATGCACCGAAGAATGCTGTGGAGCCAGATCTTCACCTTCATATACTGGCTGGTCATCCTTGGTATCGCCGGTTGGTCATATTATTTCTTGCAGCCGTATTTGACCAAGTATCTCAATAGTTATGAGACGATCATGAACGCCCTTGATACCATGGATCAGGGTGGAAAAGCCTTGCCGTCGAATCTCCAGGGACTTCTCGATAAGGTGAGGTAAAAAAGAAAAATCGCACGTTCGGCATTACCTCAATAGGGTTGGTTCAAGTTGCAAACTCGCTGAGCTCGTAAGTACTTGCGACCCGACTCGCCGCCTCGAAGACTCGGCATGCTCCGTCTTTCAACCCTTTGTAAACTTTCAGTTTTCATCCTCGGCACCAAAAGAAAAAATCCCATATGGGATTTTTTCTTTTGGTGCCGAGGACCAGGGTTGAACTGGTGACCCCTCGCTCTTCAGGCGAATGCTCTACCAACTGAGCTACCTCGGCAAATTTTCGTATTCTGCTCAAAACGTAAACCCAGTGATGCTTTGATGTTATCTACCAAAACAGCTACCTCGGCATTCTTGGGTGCCTTGCAAGGATATCAGATTAAGCCAATTTTTCAAGCTCAGACTGAGTTGACCAATACTCGATAACTCTTTCTACTGTATAGACTTCACTTTGAGCTCCTGTGTCCGAGCAACATCGAGCTTCGGGAGCCTTATGATCAAGAGTCCGTATTTTTCGACCGCCTCGGCTCCTTCGGTATCCACTTCGTACGGAAGCTCGATCACGCGCGAGAATGATCCCCAGTAGAGTTCGCGAGAGATATAGTGTTCTTCCGGAATACCTTGCGGTGCGTTGCGCTTACCTCTAATGGTGACGCTATTTCTGGTGATAGATATATGCAGATTCTCGGGAGTTACCCCGGCGATCATTCCCTGAAGTACGAGTTCGTTGTCCGACTCATAGATGTCGACTGCAAGTCCCGGCTCCTCATCTTCCTCGTCATCTTCATATACCTCTACCTCTTGTTCTGCTTCCTCATCACGTACCTCTACTTTATTGTCATAGCGCTGTGCGGGGCGTGAGCGGGGTGCTTCTTCTTCGAACGAGTGCTCGTCAGTGACCACTTGGGTCCCCGTGAGTCGTTCAAGGAAAGACTGTTTTCTTGGTGTCATGATAGATATGATTTACGAGGAATAATGATTCTTCCAGTATGCGGATGTTCAACGTGGCTTCGGGGCGCCATTCGCTTGATCTTCTCACATACGAGTAAAAGTCCGAGAATGAAGGTCCATAGACCAATGAATATTTCGTACAGATAAGACCCCTCGCTCACAATTATAGAGAAGTTGAATGTCGTGTGCAATACGATGGCGGCCAAAAGTCCGACGAATAGCCAGACCCGTTTTTCCCACTTCTCTGCATAGTACGAAAGCGCGATAGCGACACCGACCGTTCCACTTGCTGCAACGTGTAGTAGTGTGGCTCCAATGAAGCGAAAATCGCCGAGGAGCACTGTTGCCAAGGCATCACCTGAGCCGAGCGGATTGATCAAGAACATGGTATTTTCGAGCGCGGAGAACCCTAGCGCGATCGTGATCAGGTAGACCACACCGTCAATTGGCTCATCGAAATACTTGCTTTTCAGAGCAACGATGTAGATTCCGAGGAATTTCAGAGTTTCCTCGGTAATAGCCCAAAAAGTGAGCAAGGTGAGGTCATTCGCGCTGAGATTTGCTGCTATGAACTTCTCGATCGGGTATGCGGATGCGGTTGCGAGCATTCCGACCAGGAAGGCAAGTATCAAGAGTCCGCGTGGCTCAGGATGAAGGTCATCTTCCTTGAGCCAAAACCATAACCAGAACACCGTCGGGAGTATCCCGCCAAGGAGGGCGAAGAACACCATTGTCGGTGTTAGATCATGCATCAATGTTTAGGCCACGGGGCGATGATAAGGGACTCATGTCGATCAGGGAGCGATTGCCAGATCTCTTCGGTGATGAACGGCATGAAGGGATGAAGGATGACCACGCTTCGCTCTAATAGAGTATACAACATTAGCTGTGCCGAGCGCTTATCAGTTTCATCGCTCGAAGTGAGACGTGCCTTATTTTCCTCGAGGATCTTGTCGGCGAAGGTGTTCCATACATAGTGGTAGATCTTTTCTGCCGCGAGATAGAAACGGTAGTTTTCCATGTCTGTCGTGATGTCTTTCGTCATTTCGTCGAGTTCATTCACTATCGCTCGGTCGTTCTCATTCAACGTCGCTTTCTTGATGCTCCCCATGTCGTCATATGTAGAAGAGAGTACAAAGCGGGTGATATTCCAAAGTTTATTTGCGAAGAGCTTGTATGCTTTGATCTTGTCTTCACGAAGGGCGAGGTCGGACCCCGGTGTATTTCCGATGATGAGTCCCATGCGGAGCGCATCTGTTCCGTATTTTTCCGTCAGGTCGAGTGGATTCACCACATTGCCTTTGCTCTTGCTCATCTTCTTTCCCTGAGCGTCGTTCACAAGTCCATGGAGGTACACAGTGTGGAACGGTGCCTTTTTTGTCAGGTAGAGACTAAAGATGATCATGCGCGGTACCCAGATGAATATAAGATCGTGCCCTGTCTCCATGACATCGGTGGGGAAGTATGTCGAGAAATCCTTTCCATCTGGGTACCCAGTCGTCAGAAGTGGCCATTGTCCCGAAGAGAACCAGGTGTCGAACGTATCAGTATCTTTACGCATCGGCTTCTTGCATGTAGGGCAGGATGGAGCAGCGTCGCCGACGGAAGCGGCGTCAGTATTACACTCATCACAGAGCCATGCGGGTATCGGTATCCCCCAGACGATTTGCCTCGACACATTCCAGTCGATAGTGTTCTCCATCCAGTGGCGGAATATCTTCTCGTAGTTATCTGGGATGAATCGCACCTCTCCTTTATCAACAGACGCAAGTGCCATTTCTGCGAGAGGTTTCATTTTTACGAACCATTGGTCTTTCACTTGGGGCTCGATTGCAGCATTGCATTTATAGCACCGTTTCACTGCGTTGGTATATTTTTCGTCGGTTTTTACCAGTAGTCCTTTTGCGTTCAGTTTTTCGACAATTTTCTCTCTCGCTTCTTTGATGTTCACCCCGGCGAACTCTCCAGCAATAGGCAAGAGCTTCCCACGCCAGTCGATGATCTGCTCGACATCGAGGTTGTGTCTCTTCGCTATCTCAAAGTCAATTTGTGAATGCCATGGAGTGATCGTCATGACTCCTGAGCCGAATTCCATTTCTACTGCACTGTCTTTGATGACAGTGGCAGTGATAGGGCCATTGATCCACTCAAGGTCGATTTTCTGTCCATGTGAATATTCCGCATAACGTTTATCATCAGGATGCATCACGACATACTTATCACCAAACTTGGTTTCGGGGCGCACGGTTCCGATAGTGAATGGTCCGTATTTGAAATAGTAGAAGGGCGTGACTTCTTCGACACTCACTGTCTCAAGCTCAGAAAGGGAAGTTTGGTGTTTGGGACACCAATTGATCGTACGTTTTCCTCTGTATGCAAGCCCATCAGTGTGCATCTTTACGAAAGTATCCTGAACCTTAGTAACGATTTCTGGTTCGAGTGTAAAGCGTTCACGTGACCAATCACACGATGCACCGAGTTGTTTGACCTGGGCTTCCATGTTTGCCTTGTTCATGATGGTGAAGTCATAGATCTCTTTGTAGAGATCTTTCGGGTCCATTCCGAAACGTGAACGACCTTCTTTTTCTAGTTTCTTTTCGTAGACGACTTGTGTTTCGAATCCCGCGTGGTCAGCTCCAGGGATCCACAGCGCGCGGTATCCTTGCATGCGCTTAAAACGAGTCATGATGTCTTCGAGAGTTATGAACAGTGCATGTCCGGCGTGAAGGTTCCCGTTTGCATTCGGTGGAGGCATGACGATCGTGAATGGCTTCTTCTCTGAGTTCTCTGGCAGGTTGTCTGGATTGAAATAGCCTGAATCAAGCCAGAATTGGTAGATCCGGTTTTCGGTATCTCCAGGTTTGTATGGGGATAAAAACTTTTCGTGCATACTGCGAATTGTAGCATTTTTTCTGCCTTTATGAAGATGCGGTGTTACCTCGGTATTCGATGTCCTTTATAGATTTGGCTTAACAGCATTACCGTTGAGAAAATTATAAAGGACACTTTAAAGGACATGAAGAAATGTCCTTTAAATGGCTTGGTTGAGCGGCTACACGATAAACCACATATTGACTATTTGTAAAGTTTTGGTAGTATGATCAGTGAATTCACTTGTAGTTCTCTTCGTCAGAAACAATCGCAAGCCTCATTGTTTTTCCGTGGTTCATGCTCTCTCAATTTCTTTGGAGTGCATGATTTATTTACGCAAAAATTATTTTTAGCAGTCAATTATCAGCATCTCTCTCGTTATTAATCATCGCAAAAATTATGAAAACCAACATCTTCACTTCGGTCAATAAAAAAGGTTTCGGTCACACAGTACTCGGGGTATTCCTGATGCTTTCACTCGTGCTCCAGAACGCGGCATATGTACAATATGCTTTCGCAAACACCACCGAGGAAAGCTCGTCAGCAGTAGAGACGAGCATTGTCGTGGCGTCGAACGATACTTCTACTGAAGAGCATGTGTCGCTTCAGACTGAAGAAAAGCATGACTCTGATGAGCACTCGAACGAGGGTGAGCGCGGAGAGAAGGAGGCGGTGCGACATGATGATGCCGACAGCGAAGAGCGTGGGGAAAAGCATGATGAAGAGCATGCTTCATCCCTCGGCGAGCATCATGATAGCGATGAAGACAACAACAACGACGATGAGAACCATCACGTCGGAACGATCAAGGACATCTTCCACGGCATGAACGGTGCAAAGCCTGCCGTCACCATCGTTGCGCAAAAGGTCGTCTGTTCAGACGAATCGAAGCTTCCGAATTGGGGGCTCGGCGGTCCGGATATCACCGCACAAACTGCGACAGATTATGTCGCGTCGCACCCTGGCTGCGTCCTCACTCCTGACTGGAAGTTCCAGTGGGGATTCTCCGGAGTGAAGGATCTCGGTGGCAGCTTCATCGGTGAAGCAGACGGATCGAAGGGAATCGGCTCGAACACCGGTAGTGGACTTTCGGACTGGAAGACATTCGGTCCGAGTGATGCTAGCGGGGTTGCGACTGTGAAGGTATACGACCTTCAGGGTTCACCGAAGATATGGGTGCGCGAAGTCATGAAGGACGGCTATGTCCCGTTCAGCTATGACCCTGCACATCCGGTCAACGACAATCCGGTAAGCGCGGAGATGTACTGCAACTCTGACGTACTCAATTATGATAACTATGACTTCATTGCGAATCCTTCACTTGGAGCAACCTACCACTGTGTTGCCTTCAATGCTGCGAAATCGGTAGTCCCTCCTCCTGTTGTGGTCAGCGCAAGCTGTCCTTTCACCGCGGCGACCGGTACCTATGTCGTCAATTATGGTACTGCTCGCAGCATCATCTCCAGCGGCAGTCATGCTGATGCCAATGTCACCAAAGACATCAATATCCCAGTAGGTACCTATGAGGTATCGCTCTTCTCATATGATACTTCGGCGACTCGAAGCACTGAAACCCAGCCGAATGAGAAGTGGTACCTCCGGATTCATAATGGAACGACGCTGATCTCGACCTCAAGTGCGATCGGAGATCTTGCGGATAATGTCACCGAAGCATCGCGCACACAGTATGTCGGTGATGTCGTACTCAGTACCCCCGCCACGATGGTCATGGCGAAACACGCTGCTTGGCCTGACACCTCTTCGACGAACGCGCTCTATCCCGTATGTGCACAGCTCAAACTGAAGACCACTCCGGTCAACCAGGCTCCGGTTATCACTGTTGTCGGTGAGAACCCGCTCACGATCGTTCAGAATACTGTCTTCACTGACCCAGGAGCGACCGCATTCGATCTCGAAGACGGAACCATCACTCCTGTAGCGACAGGCACTGTAAACTCATCAGTCATCGGTTCATACGTCATTACGTACACCGCCACTGACTCGAAGGGCGCCACAGCGACCCCGAAGACGCGCACCGTGAACGTCGTGCCGCAGGGAGGCGGTTGCACCTCGAACTGCACTGCGACTAACACCGCTCCGGTCATTACCGTCATTGGTCTGAACCCGCTCACGATCGTTCAGAATACTGTCTTCATTGACCCAGGAGCGACCGCATTCGATCTCGAAGACGGAACCATCACTCCTGTCGCAACTGGGACCGTGAATACTGCTGCAACCGGCACATATATCATTACGTACACCGCCACTGACTCGAAGGGCGCCACAGCGACCCCGAAGACGCG
>CAYXYK010000005.1:56427-62315 GCA_964469335.1 uncultured Candidatus Saccharibacteria bacterium
CACCGTGAACGTCGTGCCGGTCGGAACCACTATCAACCAGAAGCCGGAAATAACGCTTCTCGGTGATGTCGTGATGCAGTTGGTTGTCGGTACTGCATTCACTGACCCAAGTGCGACGGTCGCTGATGCAGAGGACGGCAACATTACCAACAAACTCGTCGCCACAGGAACCGTTGACGTGAATACGATCGGTAGCTATACCATCACCTACAACGCGACGGATTCGCAGAGTCTTGCTGCTGACACGAAGACCCGCATCGTGAATGTCGTCGCAGCACCGGTCACTCCTCCGGGATGTACCGCAAACTGCGGGGGAGGCAGCACCACGTTCACCTATCCCGGCTGTATCGACCCGAACGCATCGAACTACAATCGCCTTGCGAATAAAGATGACGGATCGTGTTCATACCCCGGCGGAGGCGGCGGAGGCGGATCGGTCCCCCTAGCGATCAGCAATGAGAAACTTGAGGTCACTGGCACCACCTCGGTCACCGTAACTTGGAATACCAACCTTCCTTCGGACAGTCGTGTCGTTTATGGACTTGCTTCTGTCCCGACCATCGGTGCAAAGCCTTCGTACGGCTACCCGCTCACGACTGCAACAGACACGACCAATGTCTATAATCACTCGGTCGTTATCGTCGGCGTTCCGTCCGCGATCGCTACCTACTATCGTCCGGTATCAGCGACAGCATCTGAGACTGCCACCGGCATCGAACTCAATCGTACTCCTGTGAATGGCGGAGGAAGCGGCACTACAGGCGGATCATGCGAATATCTCAAGGAATACTTGCGTATCGGCGTGAACAACAATCCTTCTGAAGTCACAAAGCTCCAGCTCTTCCTCAAGAACTATGACAACGCAACGAACCTCGAAGTGACTGGTTTCTTCGACACCACTACCGATGCAGCGGTCCGTGCGTTCCAAGACAGATACAAGACCGACGTGCTCGATGCATGGAATCTTCCTTCGAACACCGGCTATGTCTATTACACTACAAAGAAGAAGATCAACGAGATCTACTGCCAGCGTGAGTTCCCGCTCACTGACGATCAAAAGGCGGAGATCGTCGCATTCCGTGCACTCATCGAGCGTGCGAACGCACTCGGCACAACTGTCGGTAGTGAATTCCTCCCGATTGTTGGTAGCAACACTACCTCAAGTGGTGGTGCGAGTGGCTCCGTAGCGGGTGCAGCAACCGAGAAACCGACCCCCGTCACTGTTTCTGTCACTCCTTCTGATTACGCTGCACTCGATGCAGAGGCAGGGAAGACCGCTGCCGGAGCAGATAAGCCAGAGAATCGCGGACGCATCGCAATTGCGGACCTCCTCGCCACCGCTCCAAGCATCGCGGAAGATGTGATGGGTGATACCGAGACCAGTGGTGATGAGATCTCTGAGACAGGAACAGGAACAGTTTCTGGTGTAGTTGCGGGAACCAGTACCACGAAGAACATGCTTGCTTCTGTCGTGAGCTCACTCACTACACGCTTCAACCAGTGCTCGCCTGCAACGATCTACTTCACACTGATCTTCCTCATCCTTGCACTCATCTTTGCAACGCTCTATTTCCGCAAAGAGAAAGCAGGAGAACCCATCGAAGCTGAAGTCGTGACAAAAGAATAACGACTGATGTGAGATAAAAAAAGACCACCGATTTCGGTGGTCTTTTTTTTGTGGGTCATTTTTCAGTGATTCGCCAATTACCTCGTGCGTTCATCTCATTCGGTTTATCGATTGGCTTGCCGAAGAATCCTGAGATAGCGATCATGAGTGCATTGTCGGTAGAAAGTCCCCGGGAGGGGAGAAACAGCGTGAGTCCGGCATCCGTGGCGCTTTTACTGAGCATACTGCGGAGTTCGATATTCGCGGATACTCCACCGCCAAGAATCACGCTCTTTGCGCCAAATTCCTCGCAGGCGCGCAGAGTTTTGGATACGAGTACTTCGACCGCAGCGTCTTGGAATTCGCGTGCGATATCAGCTTTTTGCGCGTCTGAAAGCGTCCCCAGCTTCTTGGCGAGGTAGAGCACTGCAGTCTTGAGCCCTGCGAATGAGAATCCGTAATCTCCAGAATGGAGCATCGGACGGGGGAGTGGGAACACTCCCGTGTGCCCGGCTGTTGCGAGTCGGGATATCTCCGGCCCGCCGGGATAGGGGAGTCCGAGAATGCGTGCGACCTTGTCGAATGCTTCGCCGACCGCGTCATCGCGGGTCTCGCCGATAAGTTCATAGTCGCCTATCGCTTTCATCAGCACGAGTTCGGTATGTCCGCCTGAGACTAGGAGTCCTATCGCCGGAAATGCGACCGATGCAAGCTTATGACCCTCTTCGGTTTTCTCAAAAAGCGGCGCCAAGAGGTGTCCTTCCATGTGATTCACCGGTACGATCGGTTTCTTCCAGATCATGCCGAGTGCTTTTGCGAAGTTGATGCCGACCCACAGCGCGGGCTCAAGTCCCGGTCCTTGAGTGACGGCGATCATGTCGATCGCGGGCGGGTCTATCTCCACGACTTTCGAGAGGAATTGCCCGAATAGCTCCGGCTCTCGTTCGAGAATGTGCTGGAACTCTTCGCGCAGTGGGTTCTCCAATACGTGACGCGAGGTCTTTTTGTATAGTCCGGCATCCTTGAGGGTCTTCTCCAGTAGAGGGACAAGTGTGCGAGCGTGCTCACGTTTTGCAAGCATCGGAAAGACACCCCCGTACTCTTTGTGGATTTCGATCTGTGACAGGGTGTTGTCTGCGAGCACCTTGAAGGTCACGTCAGGAAATGACCCTACACCTTCGAGGATCGAAAGCGAGGTCTCGTCGCAGGAGGTCTCAATCGCAAGGATACGCATGTGAGCATACTAGCGGATTGTGGTTGACAGAGCAATGAGATAAGGCAAATATACGGCTTAAATGGCTTACATTTTACAAAAAATGAATTATATGTTATTGTACTAACAGTACGCCGTGTTGGCGATTGAAAGGACTCAACGTGACACTTTTCGTGCTCTTTCTCATCTATTCCATCGGCCTCATCGTGGTGGGAGTTCCGCTCGGCCTCGGCTCACTCGCCGTGCTGCGGGATCCGAAGCACCATCGGCTGCTCGCGCGTGTTCTTTTCCCTTTCACCGACGAGAACGACATCGGTCGATACGACTGGGAAGACCCCGAATACCACAATGGTGCCCCGTATCCTTCGGAAGCACTGCTGGTATCGTGGGAGGAGTTGCGGCGCGGGTTCGAGCAACACGACAGCACGCCGATCGTGCGGTATGTGACGCTCACGGCACTGTGCTGGCCGCTGCGCAGCACATGGATCGTCACCGTTCTCGCGCTCGAAGTGATCGGCCTCTTCCTTTCACGCAGCTGGGCGCTCATCAGTGCAGTGATTGACCGTTTCGTTTCGTTGATCGCATACCTGCACCGCTTGACCGAACGTGACCGCGCATAGTCGTTTGGGAATCATGATAGGACCGACCTCGAGAGGTCGGTCTTTTTTTGTCGCTAGTAACTCTTTCCGTCGAAGGGGACGCGGTTGAGATCAGAGAGTTCGACGTCGTCGATGGTACGTACATTGATGCCGACCATACTAACTCCATCTTTCTCTCCGTACGAGAATGATTGCACACCACAGTCCTCACAGAAGAGGTGCCGTAGTACGAGCTTATTGAAACGGTATTCGGTCAGCGAGTCTTCCCCAGAGAGTAACGTGAAATCTCCGGCGGGAACGAAAGCGAGGAGCAGTCCCTTGATCTGGCAATGAGAACAATTGCATTCGAGTACGTCTGAGAGCTCGAGATTCACTTCATATCGCACTTTCTTGCAGTGGCATCCGCCTGTGTATGTAGTCATGATCATGAATACTACCATATGCTCATGGCGTATTCATCCACCTATGCTACACATGGGGTATGGGAAACTACACAATGGCTGACTCTCAAGTGAAGAAGCTGCGGGTACTCCTGATTATCCTCGAGTATCTCACCTACAAAGCATATAAGAAAAAGAAGGACAGTGATGCCGCAAAGAAAAAGACCGCAAAGGGAAGCGGGGGAGGCGAGAACGAGGATCCAAAGAAAAAAAAGAAGGGCGGTCCGTTGAAATTCAAATTCTAAGTTCTCAGTCTATTTGCGTGATATCCTTGACTCGATGATCCTAGCGCGTAAAGTGAATCGAGACTTACTCATTAGAAGGAAAACTATGAGCATAAACGATACGATTCCTGGGAAAGTAGGGCAGTTCGATGCGATGATTGCATCCGGCCCGGTCATCATTCAAGAGCGCGATGGAGTACTGCGGACACTGCTGGTGAAGCATGGCGAGAAGCCGATACATGAACTCAAGTGGAAATTCCCGGGAGGCAAACTTGTTCATGGAATGACCCTTGAAGAGAACGCTGCTCTGGAAGCGAAGCAAGAGGTCGGCGTACATGCAATACTCCATGCTGCCATCAAGCCGATGGTACTATGGAACGAAGTTCCTGAAACGGGGAGTAGTACTCCAGAAGTCATCGTGCTGATTCACTTCATCGCGACTCTAAACGAAGAACCGGTCGCGGGCCCGGAAATACTCGCCATGGAGTGGTTTGCACTCGACGCGCTTCCTTCTGACGCATCACCGAACATCGCTCCGGTCATCGCGGAGTATCTGCGCATGAATCCCGACCAGTAGTCGGTTGAAAAGGAGCCTACAGGCTCCTTTCATTTTATTGTTACGATGTACGTCTGAGTGCGTCGAGGATGATACCAGTGGCAACACTCACATTGAGCGACTCTGCGTTGCCGAACTTCGGAATGGTCACTTTCTTTGAAATGAGTGGCAGGAGTTCCGCATCGATACCATGAGACTCGCTACCCATCAAGAGGATACCGTGCTTCGGTAGTCCGCCTTCGTGGATGTTCTTCCCGTCGAGGTCTGCTCCCATGATCGGGATACCAGCCTTCTTTGCGTCTTTCAAAAATGAATCGAGCGGGGAATAGATGACCGACACGCGAGCGAATGAACCCATACTCGCGGCAATGGTCTTCGGGTTATAGAAATCTGTAGTGTTCTCAGATGCGACGATGTGCTGCACTCCGAACCAGTCGGCGATGCGGATGATAGTGCCGAAGTTCCCCGGGTCACGCACGTCAGAGAGTGCGAGTACGAAGTCGTTCTTGAGTGCCGCTTCGAGCTCCTGTTTGTCTGCGTTCTCTTTTTGACGGACAACAGCGATACCGGCATTATTGGTCTGCAGTGTGCCGATCTTCACCAGGTCCTCCTCGTGCATGCCAGTGAGTGATATCGAGTGGCCGTGGGTTTTCTCGTATTTGCGAATATCCTCTCCGAGAAGATCGAGAAACATGTTCGTACCATGGATCTCTTCGACGACAAGGTCGGAGCCTAGAAGCTCCTTGATGCTCTTTTCGCCCTCTACGATGAAAAGCCCGGTTTCGATACGGTACTTCTTATCAGCAAGTTTTTTGATGAGTTTTGGGGACATATGGGTGTGGGTGAATGATATGCGGGGAGGTGGATAAAGACAAGGCGGGGGATAGGAATTTCGACGCCTACAGCGTCAGTACCCGTTTCCCATTTGTTCACGGCGAAGCCGCTCGCAAATATGGGAGAACGGCTTCGAATCCTCCATGAAAGTGCTTCTGAGCACTTTCTCATCTCCGCCCAACAAAATAACCGCCGAATGGCGGTATTTTGTACGGGCGGAGATGGGAGGATTCGAACCTCCGATAGGGTTTCCCCTATGCTTGATTTCGAGTCAAGTGCCTTCAACCGCTCAGCCACATCTCCGTGAACTCTTTTTCGAGCGATTGGCAAAATCTACCATAGATACCTAGTTTTTTCCAGAAAACATGCTAATATGTCACCCATTGGCCCTATCGTCTAACGGTTAGGACAGCGCC
>CAYXYK010000006.1:0-51823 GCA_964469335.1 uncultured Candidatus Saccharibacteria bacterium
CTAACGGTTAGGACAGCGCCCTTTCACGGCGTAAATCGGGGTTCGATTCCCCGTGGGGTCACATCAGACACAAAACGCTCCCTACGGAGCGTTTTGTGCTATGTGACGGCCGGAGCGATGTTTCGCCAGTAGGCGAAACCGCGAGGCGGGATCGCGGAATTTTGATTGCGGCGGCAATCAAAATATCTGTGACCACAAGACCCCAATTCCGTTCTGCGTGCCTGCTTGGGGGATCGAAAAGCTTGGTGATGTTTTGTCCTCGAAACCACCAAGCTGTACTGACCCTGTAAGGGTCGATCTCTCCGCACGGGCCTCTACTCCCTTATCTTCACCGAGAAATCACTGCTCGTCGCATACTGCATCGCTTTTATCGTAGGTAGTGGCAACCGAAGGGGATTTTCACTTCAATGATCTCATTTTCTTCCTACTTCTCCGTACCTCTAATATTTGTTTTTTGATGTCTTTCGGAATAGGGAAATATCTGTCAGTCCACAGATATACTTCAACCAAAGTTGGTTTCAGTCCCTGTCCTTTTTGTGTCAATCTGTAGATCGGCACTTTTTTGTTTGCGGGGTCCTTCAGTTTCTCGATGAAACCGTACTCTTCCAGTGTGAGCAGTCTCGTGGTGAGGATATTCGTCGCGATGCCCTCCGGAGATCTTTTGAAATCACCGAATGTGCATTTTCCATTGAACATCATGTCTCTCACGATGAGGAGCGACCACTTGTCGCCGAGAATATCAAGGAAACCACTGAGTGGACATTCGGATCTGTGCTGTTTGGGAAGTTCTTTCATATACACGGGTTATGCACATCAGCATAGCATATTAGTTGCATTTTGCAACTTATTTATATACACTACGGTACATGAAGACAGCACAAGGGAATTTGCACCGATATAGATACGCGCCAACGAAGACGACAAACGCTAATGGAGTTACGATTGCATATCGCGAACTTGGCCAGGGTGAGGGAGTTCCCATCGTGCTGCTCAATCATTGGGGAGCGACGCTCGATAACTTCGACCCCTACATCGTGGACGCACTCGCTATGTCTCACCGAGTCATCGCGATGGACTATCGCGGGATAGGCGCTTCGGGTGGAAGCGCTCCACTTTCAGTCGGTGAAATGGCGGACGATACGATCGCCTTTGTCCACGCACTCGGGCTCAATATGATCGACCTTTTTGGTTTCTCACTTGGGGGAATGGTCGCGCAGGACATGATACTCAAAGCACCGGAGTTAGTCAGAAAGCTTATCCTGACAGGTACGGGGCCGGCTGGCGGTAAAGGCATAAATCAAGTCGGACGAGTATCGTGGCCGCTTATCATCAAGGGGCTTGTGACACTACGCGATGCAAAACTCTATCTGTTCTTCACCTCCTCAAAGAGCAGCCGTCAGGCCGCAAGAGAATTTCTTGCACGATTGAAGGAGCGGAGAGTGAATCGAGACAAGGCGCCCACACCAAGAGCTTTCCTTCGCCAGTTAAAAGCGATCCATGCGTGGGGCGATCAGACTCCGCAGGACTTAGGAGTCATCATGGTTCCTGTGCTGATCGCGAACGGGGACCATGACATCATGGTGTCAAGCGAAAATTCTCATGATATAGCAGATCGTATCAAGGGCGCTGAGTTGGTCATTTATAAGGACGCGGGGCATGGTGGTATTTTCCAATATCATGAAGCATTCACCAAAACAGTTCTCGCATTTCTAGCAAAGTCATAATATGAAAGCATATCAAGTGGGCAAGTACGGTAAAAAAGGAAAACTGCAGTTAGTCGATGTTGCAAATCCAACATTGGCGCAGAATGAAGTTATGATTCAAGTTCACGCGGCAGGAGTGAACCTTTTGGATTCAAAAATTAGAGACGGTGAATTCAAGCTCATCCTTCCGTATAAAACCCCGTTTACTTTGGGGCATGATGTGGCGGGCGTTGTCACACAGACAGGCAGCAGTGTGACTAAGTTTAAGATCGGTGATGAAGTGTATGCAAGACCGAGAGACTTCAGAACTGGCACTTTTGCGGAGCTTGTTGCTGTGCACGAAGACGACATTGCAATAAAGCCTAAGAATCTCAGCATGGAAGAAGCAGCCTCTGTTCCTTTGGTTTGTCTGACTGCATGGCAAATTCTCGTTGAAAGAGCCAACCTCAAGAAAGGGCAAAAAGTTTTTATACAAGCGGGTTCAGGTGGCGTTGGGACATTTGCTATTCAACTCGCAAAACATATTGGCGCGTATGTTGCCACAACCACAAGCGCGGACAACTTCGAGTTGGTCAAAAGACTTGGAGCGGATGTGGTCATCGACTACAAAAAAGATGACTTCGAAACGATCCTGAAAGATTATGATGTTGTACTGAACAGTCAAAATCCTGAGACTCTTGAAAAATCAATGCGCATCCTTAAAACAGGTGGAAGGGCTATCTCTATAACTGGTCCAGCCGATTGTGACTTTGCAAAAGAGATAAAAGCCAATTTGATTCTCAAAACTGCAATTCATTTTATGAGTCGAAAAGTGAAAATGATTGCAAAAAAACTTGGTGTGCATTATTCGTTTTTGTTTATGAGAGCACAGGGTGAGCAACTTACCCAAATTACTTCACTCATCGAGGCAGGCGTTATCAAGCCGGTTATCGACAAAGTATTTCCGTTCGAGCAAACGAATGAGGCGTTGGAATACGTAGAAGCCGGGAGATCGAAAGGTAAGGTTGTCATCAAGGTTCGGTAGCATATCCGCAAGCACGAAACCTACGACCGAGTAGCGGTCGAATCAGAGAATGGCCAAGTCATGTTCTACTCCCTTATCTTCACCGAGAAATCACTACTCGTCGCGTACTTTATCGCCCTGTCGTTTATCTGGTATCTCGCTCGTATTTGGTCGTAGGACAGGGTCGTATCAAGTAGTCCGAGGTCATAGGCGAGCTTATCGGAATACCCCGGCAAGAGCACGCGATAGCTGAAGGGAACCTTCACTTCCGATACCTCATTCACATGGCGGACGATATTGGTCGTACAGGTATTGGTGATGAGATTGTAGAACTCAGGTTTGTCATGCAGTTCGTTCACCCTGTGTATCATGCTGAGAAAGAGCTGCTTCGCATGCGCTCGATCGATGCGAGTAGGGTACACGTATACGGCATCTTTGCGATAATTCGTGCGCAATTTGACGGCATCCTGTTCGTCAGCGACGACATACATCAGTTCGTAATCTTTAATGAGTGCTTTCCATGGCGTGAACGATTGACCTTTCTTTTTGCGGATCTCGACCGAGATCGCGACATATTGGTCACCCTCGAACCCGAACGAGAGGAAGGTATGTGCCGCGCCGCTGAAGTCACCGAATGGTTCGACGATGTAGTCGACAGACTTGATCCGATTCAGGTCATAGGTGCCCGTGTAGTAGCTCGGAGTGTAATCATCTACGCTCACATAACTGAAATTACGGACATTCTCGATGGTTACTTGATCTCCGGAAATTGTTGCCGACGGGAGTATCTGTTGATCGATAGTCCAATCGGCGTCGTTTGTGGGTCGAATAGAGATGAATACGATGATTGCGGCAGATATGAGCAGCAATATCGTCGTTGTGGTTTTGGACGGTTTCTTCATGATAAGAAAATGATAACATTATTATATATGCAAAAACCCCTCACTACCGCCGAGTATATCGCCACAGCGCCTAAGCCCTCACAACCCAAACTCCGCCAGCTTCGAGCGGCAATCAAAAAAGCCGCACCAAAGGCAGAGGAATATATCAGTTACGGAATGCCCGCTTACCGGCAAAACGGCATCCTTGTGTATTTCGCAGGATTCAAGAATCATGTCGGTTTGTACGCCACCCCGAAAGGGAACGAGGCGTTCAAGAAGGAACTCGCGGCATACAAGACAGGGAAGGGTTCGATCCAATTTCCCCTCAGTGAGCCTCTCCCGCTTGCACTCATTACCAAGATCGTGAAATTCAAGATAAAAGAAAATTCACAGAGCATAAAACGTAAATGATTCCTTCCTGCGACTTTTGTTCGGGTCACGATGTAATAACCTGTATGCTCATGAATGCGCTCCACAGTACTTGGTCCGGTTTCAAGGAAATTCGAAGCACCTCCCACTAAGAAGGGTCTCTTCTGGTACGCCACAGGACTCCCTTCGGGAGTTTTTTCATTTCTAACGAAATTCCTATGGATACCATACATATCAACGACTTCATTGTCCTCGGCAGACACGGACTCACTGCGAAAGAGCGGGAGACACCGCAGCGATTCATCATCGACATCCGCATGGACATGCTGCGCAGCAATGCGTATCGTACGACCGAAATCAGTGATACGCTCGACTATCGTCCGGTACGCAAACTCATTCAGAAAGAGGTGGGTGAGAATTCCTATGTACTCATCGAAACGCTGGTCGAGCGTATCGCTACACAGATTCTTGAAACGACCATTGCAGAGAAAGTTACAATCACGCTGCGCAAAGCAGACATATGGAATGATGCGGTTCCTGGTATCTGTATCAGCAGAGTCAGGCACCCTTCACGCATCGAATTGCTCGACTTCGATTGGGAGAAAGTATCACATGAGCTACTCGAACAAGGGGCATGCTCGCTGCCGATTCTTACTGCACAGTATCGGGCGAAATTACTTAAGGAAGCAGAAGGGTATGAGTATGTGCGTCAGCCCGAAGTGCTCGCTGGAGGAAAGGTTCGAGAGCAGATATCTTCTTTCAATGCTCTTCCTGAAGCGAGCGGGTTCCACAAGGTGGCAGACGACCTCGCGGAAATGCTCTACCGAAAGTCCCCAGCACACCAGTTTGCTACCCCGCTTCATTTCAATGAATTCAACTTGCAACGCTATGACAAGGGTTCGCTCGGAGTCACTCCGCACAAAGAAGGGAAGTCATGCCTCAATCTCATTGCGGTATTCATTTTGAAGGGTGATGCGAAGTTCGCGGTCTGTCGAGACCGAAGCGGTATGGATCCCGTGTACTTCGATACCATGCCCGGAAATGTCATTCTCATGCGAGGGATCGGGTTCTACGGCAAGAATGACCAGCCGATGCATGCTGTGACCGATATCACTTCAGACCGTATCGTCTTTACCATGCGACAAAAGCAGAGATGAAAAAACGCCCTCCGGAGAGGGCGTTCGAACGGGCCGAGGCCCGAATGGCTACTGCAAACCGAACTGGGTGGCGGCGAGCTGCCGCAGGCCGAAGTGCTTGTCGGCGAGGAAGGCCTTCTTGTTGCCGGCCTTCTTCTTGCCGTGGACACCGTGCGAGCGGTGGTGGATCTTGCGGATCACCTTGGCCGTTGTGTAGCGGCAGCAGGGGTGGTAGTCGCTGCCGACGTCGACGCCGGTACCCTGCGAGAGGGTGATGGTCGTGGTGTTGCGGGCCTCACGCTTCGTCAGTTGTTCCGAGGTGATGCGGCAGGGCTCGCGCTCGCTGCTCGAGTCGCGCGCGGGCAAGCCCATGTCGGCCTCGAGGGCGACGAAGGCCAGCTTCGGCGCCTTCTTCGGCATCGCCGTGACCGTGGCCGGCTTGCGGTTGTGGCGCTTGCCGGCGCGGCGGGACTTCTTCTTGATCGGTTCGAAGACGGTTTCGCCGCCGAAGTAGGTGATCCCGTTCGGGCCGCAGCAGGCGGCGAGGGGGAAGTCGATGGTCTTTGCGGGCAGACGCTCGATAAGGCACATGGATTGGCTCCTTGTTTGTGCGGTTGTCGGGGGATATTGCAGTGGTGTGAAGAACACACTCAACTACCATCATTATACAGATTTGTGACAATTTGTCAAGCATAAAAACAGCCCCGTATAGGGCTGTTTTCGACACTATGCGTAATTTTCGTCTTCCTTGGCTTCACTCCTGAACACGTATGCCAGATACCAGTTATACGCGAAGATGATGGGGAGTAGCGGGCCGATACCGTAAAGCATGAAGCGCAGCGTCGATGCCGGCGATGCTGCCTCAAATAGCGTCAGATTTGGCGGTAGCATGTATGGGTACACCGCCGCGAGCATGCCGAGGTAGCCGAGCGCGAAGATTCCGAGACAGAGGAAGTATATCTGCTCAGGGTGCTTCTTCTTGATGGTGTTGTAGCCGAGCATGATGACCGCTACTACGATACCTCCCGCGACCAGATAGAGGATGTTCGACACCGGCGGAGTTGTCCAGCTTGTGAAGAACAGGTAGTTCGTCTCCGGAAGGTAGAGTGTCGCTCCAAGGAGTGCAAGGAAGGTCGCGAGTGCTGCAGTAATGATCCGCGGGAACGTTTCCTCCGTGAGTTCATAATGGGTCTTCTTGATCAGATATGCATATCCGACCACCGCGTACGCAAAGAAGAACCCGATCGCGATGAGGAGGGTGAGCGGAGTAATCCAGTCGAACACCGAGCCGCCGAAGCGACCGTCCGTGATGGTGATACCGGAGAGAATGCCACCGAAGAGACATCCTTGCCCGATGACGGTAAGGAGGCTGCCGATCCCGAATGTGGTACCGTAGAGTTTTTTCGCTTCAGAGAAGTCGTACAGCTCGAAGGAGACCGCACGAAGGATGAGTCCGACCACGATAATCATGCCGGGCATATAGAGCGCGTTCAGCATGATGCTGTAGACCTGCGGGAATGCTCCGAACATCGAGCCCGCGGCGACGAGCAGCCACGTCTCATTGGCGTTCCACATCGGACCGAGCGTGTGTAAGATGAGCGCACGTTTTTGTTCGGGCTGCGGGAAGAGGGAGAGCATGCCGATGCCGAGATTTGCCCCGTCGAGGAGGGCATAGAGCGCGAGTTCCGTTGCGATGATCGCGAACCAGATGATGGGGAGCATTGCGTCTGTGAACATGGTGAGTGGATTAGACGACAGGGCTCTCAAGGTCGGGACCCGTGAGCATTGTCTTGCGGATAAAGTAGGCGAGTAGTCCAAGCAGGATGAGGTAGAGAAGGACCACTGCGGCGAGCACAGCTCCAACAACGATTGCGTTCAGTCCGACCGAGACTCCTTCCGATGTTCGCATCATGTGGTAGAGGATCCATGGTTGACGTCCGATCTCGCGGACCATCCAGCCCGCTTCTGCGGCGATGAACCCCATCGGTATGGAGAATACCCACAGGTAGAGGAATTTCGGATGTCTGAGTATCTCTCCGGCGGTGAGTTTGCCTTTCTTCCAGAACCACAGCGCAAGCAGCATGAGTGCGAACAGGAAGACACCGATCGCGACCATGACGCGGAACGAATAGAACACCATGATCGATTCCGAACGGGTAGGTTTGTTGTCGGATGCGAACTCGTTAAGCCCGAGTACCGTTCCCGTCTTCGAGTGGGTCAAAAAGTAGGAAAGTCCGTTCGGGACGGCGATCGCGAATGAATTGCCAGTGTGCTCCTTATTCGGCCATGCGATGAGGTTGAGCGGCGCACCGACCCCCTCCTGATTGGTGTCGTAGTGCAGTTCAAGCGCGGCGAGTTTCTCGCGCTGATAGGCATTCACTGTGAGACCGCTAGTGTCGCCGACCCAGAGCTGGAGCGGGGTGACGAACAGTGCGATCACGATCATGTACTTGAGTGTCTCGACGAAGAATGCCCGTTTCGGTTCATTCTCGCGATTCTTGAATATCGCCCAGGCAGCAAGTCCTCCGATCAGGAAGACACTGGTCTCGATGCACGCGAGCCATTTGTGTGCGTAGGTCACGAGCGTGTCGGGGTTGAAGAGCGCTGCGAAATAATCATCCACGATGACCTTTCCAGCTTCCATGTGTACACCCGTCGGGATCTGCATCCACGAGTTTGCAGCGAGGATCCAGAATGCGGAGAGCGAAGCACCGAACAGCACGAGGAAGTTCGCGAGGAGGTGCAGCCATCTCGGAACGCGTTTCCAGCCGAATAAGAGGATGCCGAGGAACGTCGCTTCAAGGGTGAAGGCGACTGTGGTCTCAAAACCGATGATATTACCAAAGAACGGTCCTGCGGAGTCGGCGAATCCTGACCAGTTGGTCCCAAACTGAAATGCCATCGGAAACCCGCTGGCGACACCGAACCCGAACGAAAGTGTGAAAATCTTCAGCCAGAAACGCAGTTGGCGATAGTAGGATTCCTTTCCGGTATACAGCCACATTGCCTCCATAATGAAGAGGTAGAATGCGATACCTATCGACATCATCGGGAAGAGGATGTGGAAGGCTGCAGTATTGGCGAACTGGATCCTCGAGAGAGTGAGAATACTGTCCATGAGAAAACGATTATTGAGTAACGCTCGGCACTCATGGTGCTCTTCTCTCTAGTATAGCAGAGGAGAGGAAAGAGAGGCTATGGGGTTATGCAGGGGGTAGGTGTTTAAGCCCCTTCAAATAGTCATTCTCGCAATATGTGGACGATACAGGATTCGAACCTGTGACCCCTGCAATGTGAATGCAGTGCTCTAACCAACTGAGCTAATCGTCCATATTTCTCAAACCTGTTTTTGTTGTTAAAACAACTAGCAATGCACAATGAAAGAACCGAACAAATGCCCTCAATAGCGAGATACTAGCACATCCGTCATGCTCACTCAACCGGTAGCTCGCGCAGTAATTTTTCGAGGTCAGACATTCGTGTTCGGACATAATCCGCATACTTTTGAGCCAGGTCATCGCGGCCGACCATCTTCCGGTACGGTACTTGAATGAGCGCCGCTGCGAGTTCGTATACCGTACGTACAGTCTCAGGGGGGAGTGACTCATTTTTTGCGTATTCATGGTGAAGAGGCTCTGCATGGTCTTTGTGCGAGAGTGCAGATACGTCGGCGCTCGTACGACAAAGGGGGAAATATCGGTCATGCACACGCCATGCATCTTTCGGAGGCATGACATCGATGAACGATACACCTTCGTCGAGAAAGATGATGTTGTCCGGGTTCGTATCGATGACGACAGAAAGCGATATCGGAGCGTTGAAATACTGCTCTCGCGCCAGCGCCTCTGTGAGCAGTTCTTTTGCCCGCATCACTTCATCGAAGGTAAGATGCGGATCAGCTCCGACTGATGCCCAGTCGCATACGCCGAGCACTTCGCTCGAAATGTGAGCCGTACCTTTGTCGATATGGAGTGAGAGTTCCTCGCCTTTCTCAAGTGTAAGCTTCCGTAGCCGTTCAGTAAGAAGTCGTGCATAGTCACGGAGTTCCACTTCCTCTGGTGCACGTTTCTCGAGTGTCTTGAGCAGGTCTCGACCACTGTCGATCTTTTTCATCACGATGTACCAGTCTTCTGCTTCGTCTTCATCCACGTGTACGAATTTACCGCCCTCATGCAGAACATGTCGGAGTTCAAGGTATATCTCTGGTGCCATGACATTGTTCCAGAAGAAATCCTCTGAGATATACTCACGTCTCGTCTCCCGATGAGTGAGATCAGCGAAGTCCGCGACACGGTGCTTGTATGCTTTATGTACCTCATCACCGCGGATGAAGAGCTTCGAAAGGATGGTTTCGATGACATGGTCATGACCTCCTTCCATTCCTTCGACGGAGAGTGTTTCGAGCGCGGTTACGATATTCACTCGGGTATTATAGCGATTCCTCTATAAAAAGAAACCCGTGTGCCACGAGGGCACACGGGGTCGGTCGTCAGACCGGAGAGAACGCGCGGTCCTCGAGACTAAAGGCTGCCGCCTGTGAGAGGTCACGGAAGCGACCTCTCACATAGCAGACATCCTTCGCCATCTCGAAGAAATCGAGTTCGATCGGCTCGACGTACTGGAGGGCAGTCTCTGCGGAAGAAACGACGCCGAACAGCTTTGCCGTGATCGGGCAGAGGACCTCGTAGTGTGAGATCTCGACTTCGAACTGCGGTTGAGGGGCCTTCATTGCCACCTCGATCCGTCGAGCCAGATGAGCGAAGCGACGTTCCTCCACCTCACTCGGGGTCTCGAACAGCGTCGGGTCGGCGAAGTCCGGCTCGGTCTCGTAGTCGATGTAGCCTCGACCTACGAATCCGTTCAGAACCTTCTCGCAGCGTACCGGGTCACGCTGGACCATCGGGCCGATCTCTTCGACCTTCACGATTGGGTGAGGATGACGGATTGTCTCCGCGATGATCATTGCGGTGCCTTGAGCGCGTGCTGCAGGCGAATGGACAATGCTGAGGGCCGAGGGTGCGATCTTGTTGCGACGCATCCAGTAGGTCACGTCGATGTTCGCGGCACGACGGACCGCCGCGATTCCTTCTTCGGTCAGGTCGGGGAGAACTCCGGTGTAACGGGTTTTGCCGTGCCGTAGGCACAGCAGGCGGAGGAAGGGGTCTTGGTGCACGGAAGTGCTCCTTTCGTATTTGGTGGGATGTGGGGGACTAGAGTCTGTTTTTAAACTACAATATATATAACTATTTGTCAAAATCAACTTATTGAGATAGTAAAAGCACTCCTTGTGGAGTGCTTCTGTCTCTGGATGGGCGATAGAGAAGGTTCGATGTCTACGGCATCAGTATCCGTTTCCCGTTTCTTCGCGATAGGAATCGTTCAGAAACATGGGAGAACGGCTTCGACTCCTCTAAATCAAGTCGCGGGAGTCGGTCACAAGTCACTAAGCTTTTTATTTCGCTTCGCTCGTAAAAATCTAAGTGCATGCGACCCCGACTCAGAAACGTGCTGAGCAGAGCACGTTTCTTCCGTCTTTCGACTCCTCTGTCGCGCAAAAGTAGATACAAAACACCACCCCAGATTCAGGGTGGTGTTTTGTATTATATGTGGGCGATAGAGGAGTCGAACCTCTGACATCCACTACGTCAAAGTGGCGCTCTACCAACTGAGCTAACCGCCCAAGTAAAGAGATACTATCAAAACTTCTGTTTTTCGACAAGCCGCAGTGTAATTTTGCCAGATAAGCTCCGAATGCGCGGCGTGGGGAAGGCGACGAAGGAGGCGTATTCTGCATACGACGACTGAGCCGCTGGGGGCCACACAACAAAGCAGTCGGGCTTATCTGACGAGATTACCTCGTGTGGATGTGCATATAGATGTCTTCGAGAGCTTTCACCGCATCTCCCATCGCGATATTATTCTGATGGTAGAGTCCGTCGGTGCAGTCACCGGCCGCCCACACGCCCTTCACGCTGGTCGCCTGTGTGCGTGGGTCGACGATCACATGTCCGGTCTCATCGAGTGCGACAAGGTCCTTCACGATGTCAGTGGAGGGGATGAGTCCTATCTCAACGAAGATCCCGGCAGCAGGGAGCTCTTTGACCTTATTGTTGTCATTCAGATCCTTGTAAGCGAGTGATTTCACGAATTTCTCACCCTTGATCTCAAGAAGCTCGGTGCAGGTGATACCCCTCATGTTCGGGTGCGAAAGTACTTTCTCGACCGTGATCGGATCAGCACGATAGTCTTTTCCGCGCTGGATGAGGGTGACAGACTTCGCATATGCCAGAAGTTGTGCTGCGGTCTCGAAAGCGGCGTTTCCTCCGCCGACGACGACGAGGTCCATTCCGCCATAAAGCGGTCCATCACACGAAGCACAGTACGTGACCCCTTTGTTGTCATAGGTGTCTGCCCCTGGGATATTCAATTTACGGCGCATGCTGCCGACTGTGAGAAGAACGGTCTTCGACTCAAAGGTCTCGTTGTTTTCAAGTGTCACCTTGAACGTCTCTCCGGATTTTTCGACTTTGGTCACCTTGACACCTTCTTTGATCGAGAGTACTTCTCCCTTGTATTCCTCAAGATGACTCTTGAGATCGAGTGCGAGCTGTTCGCCGCGGATGTGCTTGGTGCCGATCCAGTTCTGGATGTCTTCGGACACGACTGACTGGCCACCCCAATCGACTGTCACGAACATCGTCTTGAGGCGCTTGCGAGCAGCATAGACTCCCGCCGCCACTCCTCCCGGCCCTCCGCCAATTATCGTCAGATCGTACATAGTATTAAAGTAGTTTATTTGATATTGAACAATTCAAAACATGTGAATCAAATTGCGCTCAATTTCGATGAGATACAAGAAGCCGCAAGGAGATCTCTTGAGCTGTACGAGTTGTACTGCGAAAGAGTCGACGCACGCGGCGACGCAGTAGGTCGCGAAATTTAGCGTAATTTACTGCGGCGGAGGAAGGAGGGGATCACGCCTAGATCATCATCCTCATCATCCTCAACGAACTTCTCTTCCTCGCGCTTCACGGAAACGACTCTCGGCTTCTCTTCCGGAACGGTATTGAAGATCGCTCGCTCGAGCCCGTCCTTATCTTTGTTCCGCGCAGCTTCGGTGAGTTTTTCTTCCTTCTTCGAGAACAGTGTGCCTCTCGGCTCCTCGGCCTCTTCTTCGTCCTCGTCATCCTCGTCGACGGTTTCGACGATCCTTCTTGTTTCGACGCGTTCTTTTTTCGGTGCACGTCCAGCTTCGGGGAACCCGGATGCGATGACGGTGATCTTGATCTCGCCCTTTCTGACCTTCGAGTCGATGATCGCTCCGAAAATGACTTTCGCATTCACGTCGACAGATTCAGTGATGATCTTCGCCGCTTCCTGGATCTCATTCATGGTCATATCCTCACTGCCTGCGATCGCGAACAGTACTCCGCGTGCGCCGTTGATCGATACATCGAGCAGAGGAGAGTTGATCGCCATGCGTGCCGCTTCAGTCGCCCGATTCTCTCCGGAAGCGATCCCGATACCCATCAGTGCGGTACCCGCATTGGCCATGATCGCCTTGATGTCTGCGAAGTCGACATTGATGAGACCTGGAGTGGTGATCAGGTCGGAGATGCCTTCGACCGCTTGGCGCAAGACCTCGTCTGCTTGGGAGAATGCCGAGAGGATAGTGGTGTCCTTTGCCGTGTTGAGCAGTTTGTCATTCGGAATGACGATGAGCGCGTCGACTTCTGCTTCGAGTGCTTCGAGGCCCATCTCAGCGAGATTCATGCGCTGGGATCCCTCGAAGAAGAATGGCTTGGTGACTACCCCGATAGTGAGCGCATTGAGTTCGCGCGCTGTCTTCGCGACGATAGGAGATGCGCCGGTGCCCGTGCCGCCGCCCATTCCGCTCGCAATGAAGACCATGTCCGCGCCCTTGAGTGCCTCCTGTATCTCTTCCTTTGTTTCCTCTGCAGCCTTGCGTCCAAGTTCCGGGTTCATCCCGGTGCCGAGTCCGCGCGTCAGATTCTTTCCAATGTGGATCTTCTTCTGTGCGAGGGAGTTATGTAGATCCTGCGCGTCAGTGTTCGCGACGATGAATTCGACTCCGTTGACTTTTGAGCGCACCATATGATTCACCGCATTACGTCCGGAACCTCCGACTCCAACCACTTTGATTCGTGCGAACGCTTCGATCTCAGGATTTATTTTGGGCATGATAAACAAAATTACAGACTACCGGTCTCCTCGGTATGAATTACTCGTTAATGCATACAGTATAGCAAACATGGGAGTGCAAGAAAACAAGGAAAATCCTCATTTGGCGGGTAAAAAGGCAATTTACCGCACGACATTCTTACTCTGGCAAGACAGAGTTTTTGAGTTTGCTAAATTTTGATGAGATGCGAGTTAAAAACGAGGAGGGAAACGAGGAATATTGCGAATATTTTGAGTGACCCCCGGAATTTTTAACGAAGCAGATCGCAAAATTTACCGAACTCAACTAGGGCATCAGCTGTTTGACGACATTCTTGAGTGAATCTTTGACTCGTCTCCAAATGCCTGAACCGTCAGAAAGCGACGGTCGATCATTGGTTGCTCCCCAGATAGCGAGACCATAGGCGACGAACCATGAGGTATCCTTGATCTGTTTCTTCGATTTCGGATCCTCGGTGAAGTCGAGCGCAACAGAAGGGATCTTTGATGGAAGTTTCATCGCCGCGCGAGCGAAGTCCTCGATCGTTTCGATTCCCGATCCTCCTCCGGTAAGAATGATGCCAGCAGGTAAGAGTTCGTGCTTGCCAATCTTCTTCAGGTGAGCGATGACCAGCTCGAACATATCTTCGAGTCGTGCGAGTACGATGTCGTTGAGTTTCTTGCGCGGGATCTGGTGGCCAGATTTGCCCATCTTCACGACCTCCGCTTCTTCGAGCGGGATCTTGAGGCCGAGGGCGATATCGTTGGTGATATTGGTCGAACCGATAGGGAAGACTTCGAGCGAGATGGGGATATTGTCTTCGTAGACGACGATCGAGACCGTCTCAGCTCCGATGTTCGCGAGGATACAGCCCGCCATGCGTTGTGCTTTCGTGAGTGCGACGAATGAAGCAGCGACGGGCGCGGCGCATGCGTCGATGACCTCGACACCCGCTTCTTCGACTGCACGAATGAGGTCATTCAAGTGTTGGTCGAGGCATGTGACGATGAGGCAACGTGCTTCAAGCTTGAGCCCCTTCATCCCACCGGGTCTGCCGTAAACGGGTTTGCCGTCGATCGAATACGAAATTGGGATGGTGTGGAGGATGCGCTTATTTGCGGCATTCGCGAGGTTCTGTTCGCAGGCGCGATGCGCTCTCTCGACGTCACCTTCAGTGATCTCCGAGTCTGCGCGCGAGATGATCGCGGCACCGGTGGTCTGTGCACCTTCTAGCCCTACACCTCCGACCGAAAGGAATGCCTCTCGAATGCGAACTCCGGAATTCTGTTCCGCTTCCTCGACCGCGGTGCGTACACTCTTGACCGCATCATTGATGTTGATGATATAGCCGTGACGAAGCCCTCGCGATTCTGATTTCCCGATACCGATGATGTGGGGAAGTCCGCCGCCTTGGGTATATTCAGTGATGACCACGCGAACAGTGTGGGTGCCGATATCGATGCCAGTGATTATTCGTTTATTCATGTTCGCGTTATTCGGAAGCAAACATGCACGCTAATCCGGGTCGACTATACCTTCCAAGTATTTTCGACGCCGAGCTTTGCGAGTATTCGCGCTTCTTGTTTCTCCATTGTACTCCCGTGTTTCATTCCTTTCAAATGCAGCATTCCGTGGACAACTAACAGTGCGACGAAGTACTCATAGGATTCACCTCTCGCCTTGTGTTCTCGCTTTGCTTGTTTGAGGTTGAGGAAGATCTCGCCGTTCTGTTCATCGAGAGGGAACGAGAGTACGTTCGGGACATAGGTCTTGTTCCGATAGGTGGCGTTGAGTGTCTGTGATCGCTTGTCACCTACGATAACGATCGAAAGTTCGTAGTCTTTCCCCATCAGCGCCTCTTTCAATGCAAAAAAGGGCAGGCGTGGAATCCTGTCCTTTGTTGTATTTGCGAGAGAGAATTTAGCCTCTGCGGTTGTCACCGTGGACTTTTTCAGGGATCTTGCCGAGTTTCTTGAGGCGGTCATAGGTGGTTTTCTTCTCCATTCCGACAAGTGCGCGACGCTTCTGCTTGAGCTTCGACATCTTGCGTGAGTGGTAGCGCTCCTCGCGCACCTTCATGAGTGCCTGAGTACTCTGCACACGCTTAGTAAAACGGCGGATCAGTGCGGCTGCTGACTCGTTGCCTTGTTTCTTGACTTCTGCGATGATTTTCATACGTGGGGACATCCTAACATGAGGCCTAAAATAAGGCAATAGTGGCTATGCTTAGCGCTATATTCTAAAGCTTCACAAGGACAAAATTTGTATTTTCTTCCGAGTGAGGGTTCATTTTTCAGAGCCACCGCAGGCGAATTGCTCGGTTCGTCAGTCTGCTGACGAAATTCGCCGAGGATACAGAACACCCTCTAGAGGAGAGGGTGTTCTGTGCTCTGAAAAATGTGAACCCGAGCGTTACTTCATAGCCTTGAGAAACTCTGCGAGCTTTGCGATCTTCATGGTGTCCTGAGAGCGGGTGACCATGTTGCGAACGATCACGGTGCCATCGAGCGCTTCTTTCTGTCCGAAGATGATCGCATGAGGGATCTGCAACTTCTCTGCGATGCCGAGCTGTGCGGATAGGGAATCCTTGTTGAGTGAGTGGGTGACCGGGATGCGCGCATTGCGGAGGATCTCGATGATCTCGAGCGACTTGAGTTTTGCCTCGAAGCCGAGCTGGATGAAGTAGACTTTCGGCTTCTTCACGACGCGTGGCATCACTGCCTTATAGTTCGGGCTCATCAGTACGCGGTCGACTCCGATCGCTGCACCGACTGCGGGAATGTCCTTCTTCGAACCCATGCGCTTCGCGAGGTAGTCGTAGCGTCCGCCGCCTCCGATCGAGAGCGGAGTGTTGGCTGCCTCTTCTTTGTCCGCTTTGGCCTTGCTCTTCACCTTCTCATCTTCGGTCGCCTCGAGCTGTGTGGTGTTGTCGGCGAAAACTTCCGGTGCCTTCTCGGGCATGAGCTCGGTGATCTCGAACACGGTGTGGGTGTAGTAGTCGAGCCCGCGTACAAGATTGGTATTGATGCGGTAGTTCAGCTTGAGTGCATCGAGATACTCGAGCACTTCCTTGAAATGGATCTTTGCTGAAGGGGAGAGGTGCGCGATCGATTGTGGGGCCTTTTCCTTGAATGGCTGGCATTCGGCCTTCTTGCAGTCGAGGAGGCGGAGCGGGTTGGTCTTGATGCGTTGCTTACAATCCGCACACATGTGATTGATGTGCTTGCGGTAGTAGGTGGTAAGTTCGCGAATATACGGTGTGCGGGACTCCTTGTCGCCGATCGAGTTCACGTCGATGACGATGTTCTCGATCCCGACCTCACGCAGGATCATCGCCATCAGATAGATGATAGTCGCGTCAGAGACAGACTTCGGAGAGCCGATCATTTCGATGCCGAACTGCTTGAACTCGCGGTAGCGACCCTTCTGCGGGTTCTCGTGGCGAAAGAACGATCCGTAATAGTAGAGTTTTATCGGCTGCGGTTGTGCCATCATCCCGTTCTCGAGATATGCGCGCATGATAGGGGCAGTACCCTCGGGGCGTAGCGCGAGCTTATCGCCGCCCTTGGTCTTGAGGGTGTACATCTCCTTCCCGACAAGATCGGTGTCCTCACTTTGGGTCGAGGTGAACACCTCTTCACGTTCCATGATCGGCACGTCGATCGGTTGGAATCCATAATAGAGCGCAACTTCAGCTGCCTTCTCAAAGAAGCCTTGGTATTTGTGGTGCTCATCCCCGTAGATGTCACGCATACCCTTCGGTAGGGTCGGTATCTCTTTCTTGTCCTTGCTTTCTCCTTTCGGCATATGAATTGATGATGAAGCTGCTAAGTTGCTGAGGTTTCCCTCGGCATGTCTATTTATTGATAACTGATATGGAATTGCTCGAGCGATCCGGGATGCAGTGCGACGGCGGTGACTGGGTAGAGGCGAAGATATGCCTTCCCATCCATCAGGCGCCTCGGGACCGGTCCCCAGATGCGTGAATCGGAGCTCTGTGCGCGGTTGTCGCCCATCACGAAGAATTCGTCTTTGTCGAGCGTACGTGACGAGCTGTCCTGTTTCGGGTTCTGCACATACGGTTCATCGAGGACGAGCGGGGTCTTCTGTGTCTCGCTGGTGATCGAAACGACGCCGTTCTGGATGGTGACCGTCTCGCCCGGTAGTCCGATGACGCGCTTGATGAAATATTTCGACGGGTCGTTCGGATAACGAAGGATGACGACATCGCCGCGCTCATAGGTACTCTGGTACTTTGCGAGTTCATTGACGATCAGGTACTCGCCGTTATGGAACGTGGGGTACATCGAGTTGCCGGAAACGACGAAGGGCTGAGCGATGAACGTTCGGATCGGGAGGATGATGACCGCAGCGATCAGTGCATATTTGATCGTCTCCCAGATGACACCGAGCATCGAAGCACTCTCTTCTTCGGGCTCATGTTTCTCAGTTTGTGAGGGTGACGGACTTGAAGGAACTTGCTTATTACGAAGGTCGGTCACTGATTCCTTGAGGTCGGTCATGTGCGCTCAATAATACTGAAAAAATGGCCTTGACACAAGGGTATTTTGCGTATCGTACTGCGCATATCCCGAATCGCACATCACCACTTCACGCAACCTCATGCACCGTAGGTCGAGGGAAGACTGAGTATCGCGCTCACGAAGATCAGCACGATCGCACTCGCCATGAATACCCGTGCGAACAGTCTGTCACGCGTGGTCGTCGCGAGGCAATCGGTGATCCTCGGGGCGATCTTCGGCAAAAGGAGGACAAGGAAGATGAGCGCAGCGAAATAATGATAGAGGTACATCGGCCGGTGTACGAAAAGGAACGGAAGATAGTTCACGAGGTATCCGAAGATGAGCACGATCTCATCCTTAGAGACAGGTGACTTTCTGGTGCGGAAGGTCACTGTTGCGATCCATAGCAGATCGAAGAGTAGTGCGAAGAAGCTCATCGTCCAGAGGCTGGAGTTGCCGGTGAGCGTCACGGTTTTTGATTCGGAACCAGACCAGAACACCATCGCATTCCTCGCGATAGGCCAACTGTATGCGCCTTGCGAGCGGAGCGTCGAGTCGAGAAGGAGCGGATCATTGTTCGCATGCATCATGATCGCGTGCAGTGTGGGGAGAAAAGCGAGCGCATCTCGCGCACTTTCGATCTTCGGGAAATCCGCATTCGCCACCCAGACCTTGGTGGTATCCGACTCGACCGCGAAATTACTCGAGTGACCTCCGCTCGGGAAGTACAGCATGAGCGCCGCCGTGAAGATCGAAACATAGACGATGCCCGAGACTGTTGCGACGAGCATGAGGGCACCATAACGCTTATGAAGCACGAAAAGAATCGCGATGACGATCGCGACGAGTGCGGCGGTCCATTTTGTCGAGAGTGCAAGCCCTATCGTAAGACCCGTGCCGAGGGCCAAGGATAGAGCATGTGCTTGTGTACTCGCTCTCACTGCGAGTAGTGCAAGTAGGACGGCAAGGAAGTCGAACACCAAGAGCAGCATGTCCGGCAGCATCGCACGCGAGAAGATGATCATGCCGTTGTCAGTAGCGATGAAGAGTCCCAAGAGTAGTGCCGCACGTGGCGAGTACCCGAGTGTCCGGGCGATCACATAGAGAAGAAGCGGAAGTAGGATGCCGAACAGTGCGACCAGTGTACGCTCCTTCGCCATCGGGAAATCCCCGAATGGCGCATTGAACGTCATGTCGATCCCACGGGTCAAGAATGGTTCGCTCGCCCGCGCGGTCTCCGCGAATATCATCCGCGCCAAAGGAGGGTGAATATCGACGAATGGGCGCTCGTCGAGGAGATGCATCGCATAGTTCGCATAGGTGACCTCGTCATACTGTGTCACCGGCGGATATCCGATGAAGGGAACTCGAAGGAGAACCGTGACGACAAGGAGCGCGAGTGCGCACACGACGTCCCGCTCGGTGTGTTGCCATAGTATCCGCTTCGCCGCTCGCGCTGTCGTTTCGATCCGCTTGAGTGCCAGAATGAATTGTTTCATGTCTTGTTCAGTGTAACCGAATTACCCGAAAAGTCTGAAGCCATATGTGGTCGGCAAGAGTAGTACGAAACAGATGACTGCAGCAGAGAGGAGTAGTGTGAGGAGCATGTACGGAAGTCTCGGTCTCCCCGATATCCGCACGAGATCATCGCGGAGGCGGGGAAGCGTCATTGGCGCGAGGAGTAGGAGAAATAACAGTGCGGTGAAGTAATGATAGAGATACATCGGACGCGAGATGAAGAAGAACGGCAGATAGTTGACGATGTACCCGGCGACCAATAGCAGTTCGTATTCGTCCGCTCCGGTGATTTCCTTTCTGCGCAGCCGCTTCGTGAGCGAGTAGCATTCATAGACGAACAGGAGGAATGCGGTACTCCAAAGCACGACATTGCCGGTCAGTCGTATGAGTGCTGCTCCCTCTGCGCTATGCCAGAAGAGAATATCGCTTTTCCCGAGCGGCCAGTCACGAGGCGACTCGGGTCTGTACACTTGGCTGTTCACTGCATGGTCGGTATTCGCCCTGAAAATGACCTGATGGAAGTCGGTGAGAAAGGAAAGTGAGCGTATCGCATTCCCTGAAGCGGGGTACTCGACCCCTGTGATCCACTCGACATTGTACGGATCCTTGTTCCCCTCGAACATCGGTGCGATATTCCCGCCGCTTGGGAAGTATTGGAGAAAGACAAGGAAAGAGCCGACATAGATGAGCGGGATGACCACGAACATGGCGCCGACGGTGCCCCACATCTTCTTTCTCGCGAACAGTGCGATTACCGTGGCGAGTGTGGCGAGTGCGGTCCATTTCGTAGATACCGCACAACCGAGCAGGATGATCGCGCCCATCGCGAACAGCTGTCGCGACAAACCGTTCGATTTCGCTGCGAGTAGCGCGAAGAAGAGTCCGGCAAAAATCATCACCAGCAGGATCATGTCGGGGAGCATCACCCGTGAATACAAGATGAGTGCGGGGTCTGTCGCAACGATGATGGCAGGGATGAATGCGATCACGCTCCCGTATCCGATCCTCCTCCCGATCGCGTAGATGAGAAGGGGAAGCAGTACTCCGAACAGTGCGACAATACGTCGCATCGGTATATACGGGAAGTCTTCGAACGGTTGCATCATCTTTTCGGTACTGTGCACCAGCGGGAACTCGTAGCGCTTCGCGACCTCAAGCAGCAATAATTTGGTGACCGGCGGATGGATATCGAATGAAGGCTGCCCGGCGAGCGTCATGACGATGTAGTTCCGGTAGATCAATTCGTCGAACTCGGTGACGGAGGGCCGTGCGATGTAGGGGAATCGCAAACATGCTGCGACGACAAGCAAAAGCAGGACGAAAGCGAAGTCACGGGAGATGAGGAACTTCTTGATGTTCATATGCCGCTTGGCAGTGCAAGGATATTCACGTATGCGTCGGAGTGAGGGGGTCTTCCTATCAGTGCTTCCGGCTCGATAGGTGACAGTGCGGAACTTTCCTCGTCGATGACGAACAGGGCGTACCCCTCCGCTTGCAGTTCTTTCAGCATAAGGAGCGGGTCATCACCTGCAGCGCGGATTCGCTCGGGTCCGTACTCGAACATGATCGTCGGGTGCGATGCCCGGAGTGTTCTCGCAGCGCCGCGGAGTGCTTTTGCCTCCCATCCCTCGATATCGATCTTGATGAGGTCGACCCGTGGAGCGCCGAGTGTCTCGAGTGCCGCGTCAAGTGTCGTCACGGAGATATCGGTACTGGTCACTCCACTCTCGTCGGTCGGAAGAAGCGTGTGCTTGCCTTTGTTGTCGGGATGGATCGCGAGCGAGAGCGTCTCTTCCTTCTCGCCGAGTCCTTTCTGAACGAGCGTGACATTGTTGCGCTGGTTCCGCTCGAGTGTCCGGAGGAGAAGTGCCGCATTCTCACTCTCTGGTTCGAACGAGATGACCCGCCGCACATGCGCACTCGCGATGAGTGTGTAGTAACCGAGGTTCGCTCCGATATCAACGACGGTCATCGGCTCGCGTAGTTGTGCCCGGAACTCATTCGTGAAGAATACCTCGTATGCCCCGAGCGAAAGCGCTCCCGAAACGACCGGGTCGTTCTGGTTGAGCAAGAGGACACCTTCGGGAAGGTTCAATTCCTTCGGGATCATCCGTCGTAGCAGATGGTTCGCGGCGCTACGCAGCGGCCTCGGACGGAGCAGTTTCGTGTAGATGTACATCGGCGCACCTCCGGGGAGAAACGAGAGGAGTGCACGAAGCGGACGTAGTACGAGCGCGAGTAGCCCACCCGATGTGTTATCATCTTTTGTATGTGTGCCGGCTTCTCCTCGTTGGGTCACCGGTCCATGATAACAAATAAGCACCCCCCGAGCACTCGCCGAAATGAAATTCTCACTCGTCATTCCCGTCTACAATGAATCGGATGTCATCGTGCCCACGCTCACACTGCTGCGTGATGCGCTTGAGCGAGAACTCCCTTCCGCATGGGAGATGGTCGTCGTCGACAATGCGTCCACTGACGATACGAGCGGCAAGGTCATCGGGATGCATGACAAATGCATCAGTGTCATCACCCTGATAGAAAAAGGGAAAGGCAGAGCGCTTCGGGCTGGCTTTTCGGCGGCGCGTGGCGATATCGTCGGTTTTACCGATGCCGATCTGCCGATCACGCCGGAGCAGATTCTTGCTTCGCTCCGAGACCTTGAACGAAGCGTCGACGAGGTGCTCATCGGCTCGCGTTTTCATCCCGAGAGTGTCATGCCTGGTCGCGAATGGTGGCGTATCGGCAGTTCGCAGCTCTTTAACATCCTTGCCCGTACCATCGTCGGGGTCAGCGTCAGCGACACGCAGTGCCCGCTCAAGCTCATGAAGCGCAAAGCGGTGCAGTTGTTCCTTTCCACCAAAGAGGATACTTGGTTCTTCGATCTCGAGTTCATCGCACTCCTTGAGCGGCTCGGTATCCCGTTCCGTGAGGTTCCGGTCACGTGGAATGAGCACCGCTACCCGAAGCGGCGGTCGAAGCTCTCGACGACACGAGACGGTGTTCGTGGTGTCATCGCCATGTTGCGCATCAGGAGGAACATAGAGGCACAACTGTCACATTTCAAATAAACGAAGTAAGATACTCATCATATGAAATGGATTATCGTAGGCTTAGGAAATCCCGGAGGGGAATATGCGAAGACTCGTCACAATGCGGGGCGTATCGTACTCGAGCAATTCCGCAAAAAATACGACTTTCCGGACTGGGAATATAAGAAGACCTACGATGCGCTCGCTTCGAAGGGCGAGATCGATGGGCATGAAGTACTTCTCCTTGAACCCGAGACCTTCATGAATGATTCCGGCAGAAGTATCGCAACATTGGTGAAAAGTCCCGAGCAGGCAGCACAGCTGATCGTCATTCATGACGACGCTGATCTTCCCGTCGGCAGTTGGCGTTCGGCGCGTGATCGTGGTCCCGGCGGACAGAACGGAGTGGTTTCCATCATTGCGACCATCAAGACCCGTGATTTCTATCGCTTCCGTATCGGCATCGCACCCGAGCTTCCCCCCGGCGCTCCGCACCGAAAAGCGGGGGAGTATGTACTCGAGAAATTCACTCCCGACGAACTCACCAAAGTGAAGAGCCGCAGTATTCAAGTCGCAGAGCGCATCGTCTTCCTCATTACCCATGGTCACGAGGAATTCAAGAATACGATCAAGAAGGTGAAACCGCAGGATCCCTAGATTTGACATTCTCTCGATCTGTAGTAGTTAGAAAATAGAGGTAGGAGCGGGCGCTCCTTTCGTAACCCCGGCACTGAAGGAGGATTCCATGTGCACATTCAATGATGGCGATCGCGTCAGGATCACCGGAAGTCGCGAGTGGCGGGGCGGAGAGTTCAGTCGTCTCCTCCCGAGCGGCAAAGCCGAGGTGAGGCTCCGCCGTCCGAGGTCGGTGCGTTTCTGTGAGGCGTGCGGCGCAGTCGCAAGCCTCTCCGAGAATGCGACGACCGGCGAGATCGTCTGCATGAAGAGCGGCTGCGGGCACGAGCATGGCTTCGACACCATCGTCGACGAGTTCGCTCTTGAACAGCTCGCGATGAAGTGAGCGATACATAGAAGGAAGCGAGGCATGAGCCTCGCTTTTCATTTGCGCTTTCAAGTTCACGATTTTTGACTTGAAGGGTGTCAGGTGGCAGTATCAAGTGAGTTTCAACTCGTCTACGGAGGTGTACCTTGAAGATCATCATAGGATTCTCCTTCGGGAGACGCGGAGAGTGGCCAAACCTGAGCACGCAGGCGATCGCGAAGCTGATCGCGGACGAAGTGAGAGGGAAACGCGCCGATCACGTCATCATCGCGCAGTGGGAGGTGGCGGAGGCACTTTCGCTCGAACGGGTCGAAGTCGACCATACCATCTGGTCGAGGCCGGGCGGCGGGTACCTGCGTACCAGTGACATCGCGATCTTGGCGTACGATTTCATCGCCGAGCATCAGCTCGGCGCCGATGCGGAAGTCTACGCAGCTGCGCACTCCGACCATGTCAGGCGCTGTATCAAGAGTCTTCGCGATGCGGGTATCCCTGCCGCGAAGCCGCTCACTGCTGCGTTCATGGTGTACGACCCGGAGTCGACCGAGTTCTGGGTGCGAGGACGCGTGCGTTTCCTCGCATGGAATCTGCTTGCAACGCTCACGACCACATCACTCACAGCAGATCCGTGAATCAATTGGGCGGGACTTCACGGTCCCGCCCGTTTCATTTGAGAATATGAAAACCCGTCCTCGAAGCGGGTCTTCAAGAACGGGCAGGTCAGCCGAAACGTGCTGCACGATGGGCAAGGTAGCGACGTACGAACTCGGCGGCATCATCGATGTGGATGCGGAGGTCATGGTAGTTGTTCTTGCCTTCTTCGAATCGCTCGAAGCGGAGCCCTTCGCCGAGGTTCGGCTTGCCACAGACTCCATACGCGTATTCCGATGCGTACTGGCATTGCTGGTTGCATTCGCCTCGTGCGATGTCGCCGAAGTTCACGAAACCGTTCGCGTCTTGCGGGTACTTGGCACGCAACTCAAGGGTTGTGAGCGGTGTGGGCTGATTCATCAGAACGTCTCGCTTTCAAAAATATTTAAGATCGGATGTGAGTGACAATTGATAACATTATGTCATAAATACAAATGACTGTCAATAATAAAACCGCTCAAGTGAGCGGTTTTATTATTGAGAGAGAGGGTGCTTACGCAGCCTTCTTCTCCGGTCCGAATGAGAGAGTCATGCGCTGATCCTTCGGTTCGAACAGGGTGATCGCGAACGGGTACACCTTGCCGAGCTCGAGTGCTGCACGCAGCTTCTCCTCTGAGCCAAACTCCGAGATGTGCACGAGTCCTGCGACGCCTTCCTCGATTGATGCGAGCGCTCCGTACTTGTTGAACTTGATGATGACACCCTTTACGGTATCGCCCTTCTTGTACTTCTTCTCTGCACCCTTCCAAGGGTTCTCCTTGAGCACTTTGACCGAGAGCGAGACTTTGTTCTCCTTGATCTCGATGATCTGTGCCTTGAGGTGCTCTCCGACCTTGAAGAGTTTGCGAGGATCGTCGACGAGTCCCCAGTCCATCTCCGAGATGTGGATGAGTCCCTCGAGACCGTCCTCGATCTTCATGAATGCGCCGAAGTCGACGATGCCGGTGATCTCTCCCTCGACGATGTTGCCGAGGCGATACTTTGCGACGATCTCCTCCTTCTCCTTCTGGTTGTGCTCCTTCTCTGAGAAGATGAGCTTGCCTTCCTTCGGGACTGCGGTGATCATCACCACCGATAGCTTCTCGCCGGTGAGCTTCTTGAGCTCATCGAGGATCTTGTCCTTGTCACCGTCCTCGACGCGAGGGTAGTGGTCACCCGAGAGCTGGCTGGCAGGAAGGAATCCCATGATGCCTTGCCACTCGAGGATGAGTCCGCCTTTGTTCGCATCCTTGACCGGAAGGTCGAGAATGGTCTTCTTCTTCACGAGCTCCTCCGCTTCTGCCCAGATGAGCGACTGGCGAGCCTCCTTGAGTGAGAGTTCGACATAGCCGTTCTCATTCTCGGTCTCGACCACCTTTGCGGTGATCACATCGCCGACGTTCATGTGTTTCACGAGGTCGCGTGCGTTCATGTACTCGCGGCCGTAGATGATACCGACTCCGAACGGAGGGATATCGACGAATACGGCACGCTTGTCCACCTTGATGACGGGCGCTTCGATAATGGTTCCTGCGACAGGGCGTGACGGAAGATCCGCCATCCACTTGGTCATCGGGTGATCCGGCGGGAGCACATGCTCACCTCCTTCCACGATCACATCATCCGCGACCGCTTCTACTGCTTTAGTAGTCATACTGATTTTTTACAAAAGAAAAACTGCCTTGAGGCAGAATCTAAAAGAAGTTTCTACCCCCTCGGGTTCATTCCCGCTGGTACCGATAATAAGGTGGTACTTCGCAAAAATGGGCTATCCTGAGCGGCGCTATTAATATTCAGTTGTGAAGACAGACTACCCAAATCAGAGGGGAATGTCAAAGGTATGAAAAAGGCTGCCATAGGGTGGGCAGCCTCTTGAAACAGGCGAAACGGGGGATCAGTCTTCCATCTTGTTGAAGTCTTCAACCATGTTCATTGCGTCGGTGATTCGCAGCCGAAAGCACATGTACGGGTCATAGTCCGGGTACACATCCCGGAACTCTTCGAGCACGACCCGGATCGTGGTCGCAGTGATGGAATTGCCGCTTTGGCACTTCACTTCGCGCAATGCGAGATCGATGAAGTAGTAGTGTTCCCTGAGCTCCCACAGCGGAATGTGGTACTTTTGCCGACTCTTCAGGTTGCACGCCGAGAAGAGAGCCAGCTCAGCGGAGCTGAGGAAGTCGTCGAGTTCGAGCGCCGCCTTCATCGAACGATATGCACGGTATTCTCGTGTGTCGCGCAGGTCCGAGCGGGGACTCTTCCCGAGGCAGACATCCTTGAGGATCACCGAGTACAGCCACATGCGGCCACAAAGAATGGCAAGCTCTTTGCGCCATGCCATGGCAGCGACGAAAGAAATGGCAGCTATGAGCATCAGAATGAGGCTTGTGATGATGGTGGGGAACAGGGGGTGGTCCATGAGTGCCCTTTCTATGTCAGGTTGTTCTGATAGAGATTATGCAAAATATTTTTAATATGTCAACGCATGCGCATGCTATATACAAAGAAGAAGGCCCCGTCTCTTGCGAGAGCGGGGCCGTGCCGGTTGTACGATCCGTGCGTGAACGTTTTGCCCTGATTTGTGGTGGTTGGGCTTCCAGTTTGACCAGTGGGTTGGCCCATCGCGAGTGTGCGTACCTCATGAGGTCGCAACGAGTCGTTCTGAGCGTCAGTGCCCGGGTCTGCATCCCGATTGGGGATACTGCGTGTGCAGTCCTGTATGCGCCCGTATTACGGGGTCGCTAGGACGTCGGAGCGGGGATCAGGCGGGGAGGATCCCCGTCGGGTCGTGGTTGTGCAGTGTCACTGCGAGTCTCCTTGGTCTTGGCGTTTGATGAGAGCCGATGCTGGACGGCTTACAGTTCCGTTGCAACGGGGATCATTGCACCTCCGGTGCGGCAGCGGGCGGCACATCGTGTGCGCCCGTGGGGTCGGGGGCCGGCGCATCGCGCCGGCCCCTCGGGCGGGCGGGCATGCCGATTCAGCCCCGGCGGCGTCGCATCGTCACATCGTGGCGACGCAAACGCGAGTCCCACGCGGGGACCCGAGCGCGGGGCTCGGCAGGCCGCCGGCCGGTCAGCGGTTGGCGGTGCCCAGGCCCATGGTCGTCGCGGCGGCGCGCGGCGTTCGGGCGCCGGCGGCGGCCAGCGGGTCGGTGTTGGCGATGTGCTTCATGTAGTACAGATGGTTGGCGCTCTGGTTCGGGTCGTTCATCGGGCGGACTCCTTGGTCTGGTCGGTTAAAGGACATATGCGAGGTCATCGCATACGACACAGCGGAACTGCCATATCGTTCTACTACTATACACCTTTTCAGAATATTGTCAAGGATTTTTCACGGATTTCACCCTATGTCAAAAAACATATAAAACAAGCCATTTTTCAGATATTTTTCCACTTTTCTTTTTTGACCCCGCTTGCTATACTCAGCTTCATGATCATCACATACCACGGAGGACAATTCGTGAAGATTTCCCAAGGCGACACGGTCGTTGCGGCAAATCCGTTCGGAAAAGGCTCCTCATACAAACCGATCCGCTTCGGTGCACGCATCGGACTCGTTTCGGCGAATCTTCCTGACTACAACGGCGTCGACAATCTCTCGCACGGCGACAAAGTCCCGTTCATCGTTTCCGGTCCAGGCGAATACGAGATCGGCGGCATCACCGTCTCGGGATTCCCGTCGGAGAAACCGTATGGCAAGGACGGTCTCCTCAATACTATTTATGCAGTCGAGCTCGAAGGCATCCGCCTCTGCATCTTGGGTGCTGTCACTTCACCAGAACTGAGGAGCGAGCAGATCGAAGGCATCGGCGAAGTCGATATCCTGTTCGTTCCGGTCGGCGGAGACCTGCTTTCTCCTGCGGACGCCGAGAAGATCGCGGTCACCCTCGATGCAAAGATGGTCATTCCACTCTTCCCGGAAGGTAGCGGAGAGAAAGAGCTCAAACTCTTCCTCAAGGAAGCGGGCGCCGAAGGCGCGAAGCCGGTCGACAAGCTGACCCTCAAGAAGAAGGATCTCGACGGGAAGGAAGGGGAAGTCGTGCTTTTGGAAGCGCTCAATCACGCATAAGCATCATGTTCGAGTACCTCGATCGTTTGCGCGAAAAGCCGATCGGTGCAAGAAAGCGCATCGCGTTCTTCTCGACGGTCTCGATCTTTTCAGTCATCGTACTCGTATGGTGGACGACCTTCACCAATCCGCTCGATAGCGGTGTGATCAAGGCGAGCGACAACGTCGCCACTCCTATCGAGGTGATGGGCGGGATGTTCAAACAGGTGAAGGAGAGTGCCAAGCAGTTGCCGGTACAGATCAGCGACTATTTAGAGAATGCAGCGACCAGCACGAAAGGAGGAGAGGATCCGAGCGAGCGTGTCGATGCACGCGACCTCATGAACGCGACCTCGAGCGCCGATGTAGCGGCCCCGACTCCCGCCCCTGAACCCACTCCTCTGCCGCAAGCGGTGACCCCGCCACAGGCGGCCCCCGCTCCGGAAACCCAAACACGGGCCACTCCGGTCCCACCTCCCGCTCCGCTCGTCAGCCCGAAGTCTCCGCAGCCCCCTCCGCCACCCGCGAATCTGATCCCCACGAGGCCCGGTACGATCAGTGCATCGAACGGATGATGCATGCGGAAATCGGGTGAATATAGTACAGTATAAAAACCTCTACGAGACGGAAACCGAATACAAACCATTATGGCCACAAAAAAATCACAACCAGAGAAGGACAAAGACGCCGCAGAAGTCGCCGTGACGCCGCACATCAATACGGTCGCGATGAACATCGTCACCGAGATGCGCGAAGCATACCTCGACTACGCGATGTCGGTCATCGTCCAGCGTGCGCTGCCTGACGTCCGCGATGGACTCAAGCCGGTGCACCGCCGCATCCTGTTTGCGATGCACGAGATGGGTCTGGTCTCTTCCGCTCGCTTCAAGAAGTCCGCAGCAGTCGTCGGTGATGTGCTCGGTAAATATCACCCGCACGGTGACGCCTCGGTTTATGACGCGATGGTGAAGATGGCGCAGGAATTCTCGATGCGCTATCCGCTCATCTTCGGGCAGGGTAACTTCGGTTCGATCGACGGCGACTCCGCCGCTGCGATGCGTTATACCGAAGCCAAGATGGCGCGTATCTCGAGCGAGGTCCTGAAGGATCTCGACAAGAACACGGTTGAATTCCGTCCCAACTACGACGGCTCGCGCAAAGAGCCGAACGTCCTCCCGTCACTGGTCCCGAACCTCCTTTTGAATGGTACCCTCGGTATCGCCGTCGGTATGGCGACCAACATTCCGCCGCACAATCTCTCCGAAGTGGTGAATGCACTCGTCCACCTCATCGACAATCCCGATGCATCCGCAGAAGACCTCCTTGAATTCGTGCAGGGTCCTGATTTCCCGACCGGGGGAGTCGCATACAACAAGACCGATATCCGTCATGCATACGCGACCGGTCGCGGCGGTGTCGTCACCCGTGGTGAAGCCGAGATCGTCGAGACCAAGCTCGGTCAATCCGAGATCATCATCACCAGTCTGCCGTACCGCGTGAACAAAGCTACGCTTCTTGAGAAGATTGCTGATTTAGTGAAAGAAAAGAAACTCGAAGGGATCAAAGACCTGCGCGACGAGTCGGCAAAGGGTGACATCCGTGTCGCGGTCTACCTCAAGCCGGGCGTTCCTCCGCAGAAAGTCCTCAACTATCTCTATCGCCACACCGAGCTCGAGAGCACCTTCCACTACAACATGGTCGCACTTGTCGACGGCGTCCCACAGACCCTGTCACTCAAGACCATGCTCGAGGAGTTCATCAAACACCGAAAGACGGTGGTGAAGCGCCGCACCGAATTCGACCTCGCCAAGGCCAAGGACCGCGAACACATTCTGCTCGGCCTCAAGAAGGCACTCGACCACATCGACGAGATCATCAAACTGATCAAGGCGTCCAAGGACACTCCGACCGCACATGCCAACTTGATGAAGACCTTCAAGTTCTCTGAGCGTCAGGCGACCGCCATCCTCGAAATGAAGCTGCAGAAACTCGCAGGCCTCGAGCGCAAGAAGATCGAGGACGAGCTCAAGGAAGTGCAGTCACTCATCAAGGAACTCGAATCGATCCTCGAGAGCGCGAAGAAGATGCTCGGCGTCATCCGCGCAGAGCTTGTCGGCGTCGCAGAGAAGTACGGCGATGAACGCCGCACCAAGATCGTGAAGGGCACCGTCGACACCATTTCGGTCGAAGACACCATCCCCGAAAAGGAGACTGTCCTCGTCTTCACCGCAGGCGGTTATATCAAACGTACCGATCCTTCCGAATATCGCACCCAGAAGCGCGGCGGCGTCGGCGTCGTCGATCTCGACACCAAGGAAGAGGACTTCGTACAGATGTTCCTCACTACTTCTACACACGCAGATATTCTCTTCTTTACAAATAGAGGCAAGGCGTACCAGATCAAGGCCTACGAACTTCCTGAAGGGAAGCGCGCCACCAAGGGGAAGTCGATCAACAACTTCCTCTCACTCGGCGGTGATGAGTCGGTCACGTCGATGCTCGCGATGCCGAAGGAAGCGAAAGCAAGCTCCAAGTCATCACTCCTCATGGTCACCGGCAAGGGCGTCGTGAAGAAAGTTGCCGCAGACGGCTTCAAGGACGTCCGCCGCTCAGGACTCATCGCGATCAAACTCCAGCCGGGCGATTCACTCTTGGCCGCTCGCTTCGTCGAGGGCAAGGACGACATCTCACTTGTCTCCGCATCAGGTCAATCGATCCGCTTCAAGCACACCGATGTGCGCGAGATGGGTCGCAATGCCGGTGGTGTGAAGGGTATGACCTTGAAGGGAAAGGATCATATCGTCACCGCAGACGTCGTGAAGGAAAGCTACGAAGACGCACTTCTTGTGATCATGAGTGAGAAGGGCTTCGGCAAGATGAGTAAGCTCTCCGAATACAAGGTACAGAAGCGCGGTGGCAGTGGTATCAAGACCGCGAAGGTCACACCGAAGACCGGTGAAGTGATGACCGGACTCATCGTCCCGAACAGGGAGGGGGAGATCGTGGCGATCTCGAAGAATTCACAGGTCATACGCGTGGATTTGAAGGAGGTGCCGGTGCTTGGGAGACAGACGCAGGGGGTCAGAATCATGAAACTGCGCGAAGGCGATAGTATAGCGTCTCTCATTACGCTATAGACCTCCGTTTTTGACGCATTGCTTCGTTGTCGCTGCGTCGACCCATTCACGGTACCCGCTCGTACCGCTCAAGGGCACTCCTCGCTGCCGCCTCGCACTGCATTCAAAAACCGAGTTCTGGGAAAAGACAACCAGATTCGTTGCTAAATTGTATTTGATAGCTATTATTGTGTTTGATGTCAGAAAATAAAGATATATTTCAAAAAGTTATCCCGATGACACAGCTCGCGGGTATATTTCTGCTTTTTATTACAATGGTTGGTTTTATCGTTGTAAACATTTACCTTGGTCAATTTGGGTATTTCGAATATTCGCTCTTTCAAACCAAGTTTATTTCTGCAGGACTTCTTTTTCTGTGGCCGCTAACTTTTTCTGTTGCAATAATTTCGTATATTGTCAGAATAAAAAAATTATTCGGACAAAAGTTATACAAACTTGCTTCAAGAGAATTTTTTTATCTCGTACTATTTTACATATTCTTTATTTTCACAAATCGACTGATACTTCCTGACGATGGTGAAACATCGAGTAGTATTTGGCAATTGTTCTACCTAAACACGAGTGAATTAAATTTCTTCATACTATTTTGGCTGATGTTTTCTGCTGTAACTGCAATTTCATTGAAAAGATATTTAGCAGCAAAAACCAATATCGCCCATCTTGCGGTAGCATTCATGACGGTTATTTTTCTTCTCTATTTTTTCTCAGTAACTTATTTGAAAAACGTGTACCCATGGTTTGGCGGGATGCATTCGACTGTAGGTAAAGTAGTTTTCAATGACCCATCCATCCAACTTACAGGAAGTGGTTTTATAGAAATTTTATATCAAGATGATAAATACATTTTAATAAAAGTTACAGGTGGTGAAATCTTCGCGTTCCCAACTAATTCAATTAAATATATTCAGTTTGACCCCAAGGGGTACAGATACACAAAAGTAATATATCCAAATAAACAGCCCTGAAGTGCAAAAATGGGTCAGGCACCATTTAAGCAAAATGCAGGAGGGTGGCTTATTCGAGAGCCTTGAGGAGTTCGGAGGTGAAGAGTGGGGAGGTGTAGATCGTTACATGATTTGCATCAGGTATGCCTACGATTGTTTTATTTGTTGTGAAAATTGCTGCGAACAGTGTTAGTGCATGGTGGGGAGGGATGAAGGTATCGTTCGTTGCGTAGATGATATGAGCATCAGGGAGATGTGTCGCCCACAGAGCTTCGTCATACGTTTCTGTGAGGATGAGTTGTGCAGGTAGGTACGGAACTTTTTCCTGAACCACCTCGGTCATAGTGTCATATGGAGTCACGAGTACAAGTCGGTCGTATGGATAGAGACTTGCGTGATATGCAGCAACCCCAGAGCCAAGACTTTCTCCGATAATCACCACTTTGTTTGGGTGCTGCGCAGCTATGAATGTTGCAACCTTAGGAACATTGTTGAGAATTTTTTCTTTAGCGGGCTGCTCTATGTCGCCTGAGTATCCAGGGTATTCGACGGCGAATACCGAGTACCCTTTTTCGACAAGCAATGATGCATAAAACGAACGGTCGCACGCAGAGCCGCCATTACCGTGATAGACAACCGCGATCTTGTCACCACCTTTCCAGAAAATACCACGCAGCCCGTCTTGGTCGATCGCAGTTGCACCAAGTGACTGCGCACAGCTGCTGAGGTTGGCAACGCTTGGCTGATAGATATAGGCTCGCTGGTTTGCATACATCCATGCCAAGAGCATAACGTAGAGAAATAGACCGCACATACCAGTCCACATGAGAGCTTGTTTTGCCACATTCAAATTGTATATGAGTAGGGATTCATCATCAAACAAAAGCGAAAAGAAAAAGCCGACGCGGCTTGGGGCAGCGTCGGGCTTTGGGGTTGCGGGGGGGGGTCGAATCATCGGCGATGTCGCAGCACGGTGCGGAGCAGGATTTCGTTTCCCGCACGCGTACGCGAGCCAAGTTGTTCGCGGCTGCGGAGTGCGAGCAATTCATCGCTCAACGCACGTGCGAACGGTCTGTCGATCGCCCGCACAAGTTCGGGAGGGACGATTGTCGGTTTCCCTGTGTCCTTGTTCTTCACAAGTTCTTGGGCGAACTTGTCGAGAAGCTCCTTCTCTGTGTCAGTTAAATCGAGTCGAGGTTGGCTCATGACTTTCCTTGTAGTGCATCTGTTTTCAGTCTACCGCTATCGTTCGAAGTGTAAAGAAAAAGCCGACGCGGCTTGGGGCAGCGTCGGGCTTTGGGGGGGGTGGGGGGGCGGTCTTGCCACTACTTTCGTTTCCGGCGAAGGTAGTATGCGGCGATCGCGATGCCGAGGATGAACTCGGCAACGATCAGGACCCCGTAGTCGGCACCGATCGGATTGCGCCGATCGAAAGCGAGCTCGACTCCTCCGTAGGCCATCCCGACCATCGTGATCGCGATCGCGGCGCCTGCGATGCGGCCGAGCACCCCTTTGTGCCAAAGGCTGTTGGCAAGCAGAGCGCCGCACATGAAGACCACCAGCGGGCCGAGCAAGAGCAGGCAGGTTCCGAAGTCCATGTTTTCCTCCTCAAGGTACGTAGACACTTAAAAGTACTACAATATTTTACATTTGTCAATTATTTGATATTGGGACCGATATATAATTTTGGAAAAATCAAAGCCCCGAATCACTTCGGGGCGACGTTGTCCGTCGACTAAGGCACTACACGAGGCAGCGGTCCTCAGGAACGACGACAATGTTCATCTTGGCTTGTATGGTGACGTTCGGATTGTAAAAAAGCCCTTTCAGGAATTCTACTTTCCAATCGTCATTATCAGTGTAGTTCGATACGAGGCGCTGGATAGCGACCCCGATCAAGAACGGAGAGACCCCGTTCACCACACCGCCATATTCGCCAGAATGACCAACGTGCTGGAGTATCATCCCTGCGAGATTCCTTGGAAAGACGTTTGAACCTGATTGCAGGTACGTCATCGCCAAAAGAATCAGTTCGGGAGTTACCTCAGTTGACCGGATTGTGCTCATAGCACTCCTCCATCGGCGTACTTTCGTGACACCATGTCACGATTCGTTCGGCCACTATTGTTGTGAATTATGATATGGAAGAGAATGACGCACTTCGGTCGCTGCTGGTCATGACAATGTGTGCAGCTACTCCATGTTTTACTGATTATGAAAAATTTGTCAATACATCCGAAATATGGATGTGGCAAAGGAAAAGAAAAAGCCGACGCGGCTTTGGGCGGCGTCGGGCTTTGGGGTTGCGGGGGTGGGCGATCAGGCTGATGCCACTTTCTCGCGAGCGATAGCCAGTGCACGCTCGTCATCTGCATGCGCGTTGGTGAGCAGTTCTTCGAGGCCGCCATCGGCCGGGAGTTTGAACACCGTGACGACACAGTCGTTCATGACCATCACCGCGTTCGCGATCCTTCGGATGTCGGCGATGGAAAGGGTTTCGAGAGTCTCGCGCACGCTTCGTCCTTCTGGCTCAAACGATCCAGAGCCGATGCCAAGATACCTGCTGAGCGAACTACGGATGAACCCTCGTTTCTCTGCTTCTGCGATGAGATAGCCGCCGGAATCAATGAGAAAGATGTTCCAGTAGTAGCTACCTTCGCTGACCTCGTCGATCACACTTCCAGCACGAAGCTTCAGGAATTCACGATCCATGCGGCTCACTCCTGCATCGACGACGCGGGATTTGTTCGGAAGGAAACGACCGTGATTGAGCCAGGGGAATTGCTCGTATACCGCTTTGACATGTGCCTTTGACACTTTAGACCTCCAATCCATTCATAATCGGCATCGCGCCGACGACATATCGTCATCCATCACGGATAACGACTAGGGGGGTTGTGTACAACCATAATTACTTTACATATAATATTTACATATGTCAAATATTCCGAGAATAGTCTTAGGACAATTCTAGGTGAAACTTCTGTAAAGGCAGCATTATGTATTCGCAAATGCGAACGGGAGATAGATGTACGGAAAAGAAAAAGCCGACGCGGCTTGGGGTAGACGCGTCGGCGATTGTGGGGGGGGGTCAGTTGCGTGCGAGTGCGCGCTTCCCGAAAGTGCCTTCGATCCACTTGCGAAAGCGACTGGGCCCTGGAGGAAGCGGGTCGCATGCGGCGAAGTACATCGCGATCACAAGGCCGGAGCCTTGTATGACCGTATTGAGGTTCAAGAGTGAAGTATCGGAGGCAAGTGCGAGTAGATTGATCGTGAGCAGGATGAGAAAGAACACGCGTAGTGTCATTTGGATCTGGCTGATCTTGTTCACATTCGAAAGTCCACGGGAAGCGTCTCGGTCGATCTGTTCTTCTTCGCTCGGATAGACCACGATGGTGATCCAGAAGATGAAGAAGAAAAACGCGGCGCCGAAGATCTTTTCGACGATCCCGACCGTCACGCCGGGGATGAACCATCGCCAGATGATAGAACAGGCGAATACGATGTCTCCGATCATCGCGATCGTGAGCGGCTTGATGCCGAAATTGCGTTGAACAAAGTGGGCGACGCGCTCGGTGATGGAGAGCATGAATCGGTCGATTGAGGCGAACACGAAGCACCTTTCGGGAAGTGAATCTATGATCAAACTACAATATGAACGCGTACTGTCAAATATACTGAGGAAAAGAAAAAGCCGACGTGCTCGGGATGAGCGCGTCGGCGGGGTTGCGGGGGCGTGAACTACTTGCGCTTCTTGATGTTGCCGGTGATCCTCGGTGCCGATCGCCGGGGCGTCGTCGCCATCGCAGCCATGTGAGCATTGAGCTCCTTCACTGCGTTTCCGAGCAGTATCCCGGCAACCTTCATCGGGCTGAAGACAGGTTCTTTGACGTGCGTAGGTCTTTTCACCACTGGTTCCTTTCGGTTGAAGTCGGGTCCGCTCAAATGCTAACAGAAAGCATGCTAAGAAAAAAGCCGACACGGCTTGGGGCAGCGTCGGCGGGGTTGGGGGATGAAGATCAGGTTTCGGGGGTGGCAACGACGACTTCACTGTCGCGCTCTTCCGCGATCGCTTCTCGGAGACCCTGGAGGGTGCCGCGAAAGCCGAAGACGAGGAGCAGTACGAGGTAGACGATCCCGACCGCGGTCGTGACGCCGAGGCCGAGTCCGAGCGATGCACCGTCGCGCTGCATGACGGTACCGGCAAGGAACGCCACCGGAGGGATGAAGAAGCCAAACACCACAAAGATCGGGAAGTACACGTTCATGACAGGTTTCCTTTCGTTGAACGACAAATCGACTGGCATCATATTCGCATAAGTGAAGATACTGTCAAACGCTTTGGGTCGGTGCACTTGTGTTTCAGTGAGTATCAGCGGTCGAATGCTCTGGAATAGTGCTCGATACAGGAGGAACGGCACTTGCCGGTTGTTCTTTTGCGGGCAGAGCCGGGCGGTAGTAGAAATACGCGATTTGCGAAAGCATTGCACTGATCCAGACATAGAATCCTATGCCGATCTTATCGAACATGACGCCGTCAGTTCCCATAAGGCTACTGAGTCTGAATGTGTCGAGTGCAAGTAGGAATCCGAAGATCGAGATCGTTAGGGCTGACTTGCGATAGCGGAAAACCGTGAACGAAAGCAGGTACACCAGATTCGCAAGCCATGCGAAATTCTGCAGAGTTATTACCGCCATAATTCCGAACAAAAGTACCTCAACACCGAGTTCTGCTCTTCGGGTGGGTACTTCGTTGACTTTACATGGAGCTGCGTTTCCGTGTAATTCAGTCAATTTGGGGTCTATTCGTTGTCTTACGATCTCCTCTGGATCATAGGTGCATTTCGCTTGTACATCGTTTCCTTTTATATCTAGAAAACATACCATCTCGACCCCGTTGCGTTTCAGGATCCGTTCAGGAGTATTTTCTGCCTGCATATTTCGGCAGAGAACATCATATTCATATGGTTGTCGTGATGGTGTCGTGTAGAGAGCGGGAAGAAAAAGTGACACACAGTACAAGAAAACAGAGACAACTAAGAATGTTTTGTGCATGGTTCGATTGTATCATCTCTGCATATTTTCACCTGTGCATAAATACGATGTGGCCGAACCGGGCTATTCCACTGCCGAGAATGATGACAATCAAGAATTCTTGATACACCAAATTCTTGAAAAGAAAAAGCCGACGCGGCTTGGGGCGGCGTCGGGCTTTGGGGGGGTCGGGGGGGTCACTGCAGGGTGTGTTTTTCCGGTGCAGCTTCGCCGGGAAGGAATGGGACATCCTGGTCGGGGTCATAGAGTCCGTGCATCCCGTTGACGATGTTGACGGCGTGCTGTTCGAGCTCGTCGCTCGCAGAAGGGAGCGGCGAGTCATCGATCTGTCGCTCGGCTTCGGGGATCTCGTCGGGAGATACCTTCCCGGATTCGACGAACGCGAACAGTGCTCGACGCGCCTGGCGCTTGGTGACCGAATGCTCACCGCGATTGCCACCTCCCGTGATGATCTGTCCGTGGTGGCGACACGCACAGATGAGAAAGTGTGCGGCACTCAAGATGATGGCACTCATGTAACCTCCGGTTGTGGATGAAGGACTGGCTTTCCCTATACTGCGCGGAGTGAAATGGTCTGTCAATGAAAAGCCACGCTCATCATGCGATGTACGGTGATCATCAGTGCCCCATCTTCTCAGTCACAGCAGGAAGAGGGAATTCGCCGTCATAGATATCCTTACTCGAACTTCCGGTGATAGTAAGTACTCCCCATGCCCCTCTATCGATGCGGGCGAGTGCATGGTCCACCAATATCGATTTGCCGGGGTACTCGAGGCCAAGTTCTGCTATGGTTGCGCCACCGGCAGGAACAATCGTGGTCTGCACGTTCTTGAGCAGCGCGCCTCCCATCGAACCTTCCGGGTAGACGGTGTCGAAGATCTCTCCGATCATGTGAAATGATGAGACCATGTTCACTCCGCCATTACCGAAATACATGCGAATGCGTTCTCCGACCGCAGCATTCATTTTTCCCGGCCCGACACCTCCGAGCTTGCCGTTCAAGACGATGTACTCGGGGTGTCCATCGAGCATCTGCTGCGCATCGAACACTTGGAGCCCTTTCACTCCCATTTTGCTCGCGGTATAGAATTCACCCTGCATGACGTAGAATTCTTTGTCGACCTTCGGCATTCCTTCCTTCGGTTCGACGAGGATCATCCCGTACATCCCATGCGCCATGTGCTGCGCGGGGTTGGTATGCGCGCAGTGATAGACGAACAATCCCGGGTTGAGTGCTTTGAATGTGAGTAGTTTCGACTCACCGGGTGCGACATCGGTCACCACTGCGCCTCCGCCGGGTCCGGTAACGGCGTGTAGGTCGATGTTGTGATGATGTAAGCTGGTCTTGTCGTTCTCAAGCGTGAGCTCGACGGTGTCTCCTTCGCGTACCCGCAGGAACGGGCCGGGAATGGTGCCGTCAAAGGTCCAGTAATTGAAGGTGATACCGGGACCCATCTCGGCGAGTACTTCCTTTGTGGTGAGATGTATCTTCACCGTTTCTGACTGTGTTCGAGAGATCGGAGGAGGAATATCGTTCGGGTCTCGTGCGATATCATCGATTCGATCGAAGCTCTTGATATGACCGAAGAAGTTCATGACATTCTTGAGAGGTAAACCCGGATCCTGTCCCGGTCCGTATGTCTTGAGTGCGAACGGGTATTCGATCCCGTTCGGAAGCCCTATTGGAACATAGACGAAAAGGAATGTTCCGAAGAAGAAGAGGAACAAGAGAACAGTCATCCGGAGTGAGTGAAGTTTCCGGAGGATGATGTAGATGAATATCGCAGCGACAACGAGTGATATGACAAGCCCAACGCCCTGCAGTAGGACATACTTTATGAATCCGAACATCTCAAACATACGTGTTTGGTTAGATGATAATTCGGGTCTCAATGGGCCTCTTATGCCAATTATATATGATGACTTCGGCGAAAGATACGAAAACGACGTGCCGGATCGGCACGTCGGGACTGCGCTTCTAATAAGCTGTAGCGTCAGTGAGCGGGAGGTGGGGCGGGGACCCACTTGCCGTCCGTGAGGACGACGGGGGTGACTTTTGCTTCGGTGAAGAAGCCGATCTTCGCGAGCGGTTGCCCGACCCGAAATCCGGTCAGAGTGCCCGTCTTCTCGTAGACGATACCGGGCTCGCTGTCGACCGTGAATGTCCAGCCTGTTTCGATTTCGCTGAAGAGCATAGGGGCTCCAAGAGTTGTTCCGCTCCTATACTATGCGTTCGAATACACGTGTCAATGACCATGAGGACTAACGGAACATCTGTCCGCAGACAAGTGGGAGGACACAGCCGAACATGAGCGAGCCGACACCGACGGCGATGCCAAGGAAGCCTAGCTCGGTGCGATACGGCTCAAGTTTGTTTATATACTCTTTTGCCTTCGGATATCTATCGAAGAATCCGGTTGCGATGACGGCACCCATCAGGATCGCAGGTATCGCCTGCGGGTAACTTGCGCCGAAATCACTGATATGGAAATTCGTAATACCTGCGCGTGTCATGAGCGCGATGATGCCGATACCGAGCTCGATCAGTCCTACGTGATTCTGGTACGGGGCGATGACTCGAAGGAACCGTTCGATCTCATGCTTCCCGACATATTCTTTCACCTTTGGAGCGGCGAGGACGAAGCCTGCGCCAATGTTCGCGATTTGTATGATCATCATATTATTATCCAGCATCTATGGTTTTCCGCAATCGATCAGTGGCAGTGGGGATAGGGTGATAGAAAGGCATGCACGAGGATTGGTAAGATATGGAGAATATGATCAATGAAACAATATTGGGTTATGTCGCGAGTGAGCGTGCACGTGGAGTGACCGACGAGGCGATCCGTGGCGCGCTCCTAGCGCAAGGGTGGAAAGAAGAAGACGTGATCGCGTCGATGGCGGGAGGTGCGGTCTCGGTTGCCGCCACGATGGCAACCGGTCCGAAACAGTACTCGTTCGTGAATCTCTATGAGGGCAGGTTGAAACGTTGGCAGTATTTCGTCAGCAGTGTCCTGTTATTTCTCGCGCTGTTCGTTGTGATCTTTCTCATGGGGGTTGCCGTCGGATATATGGGCTTGGAGGAAGATGGTATGGTCTATCTCGCGTATGCGATGTACATACTCACGCTGCCACTCGGGTTCTCGCTCGTCGTGAGGCGTATCCACGATATCGGCTGGAGCGGCTGGATGTCCCTTCTGATGTTCATCCCGCTCGTGGGGACTATCTTCGCTCTCATCGTGCTGTTCAAGAAGGGAACAGATGGTCCGAACACCTACGGCCCTCCACAGTCCGATCGCAACTTCATCCGTACCATTCTCAATACCTGATAAGGTAAGAAAAACTCCCGACATACCGTCGGGAGTTTTTCATGCATTCATTCGTTCACTGCTTTGCCGGGGAACGCTTTGTGCGCTTCTTGGAGCATATCGAAACAACTTCTCTGTTTCTCAGGAGGTTGGAATCCGCATACCTTCTCGCCGAGACTGGTGTCGCCGACGATCCCTTCAAGATCGGTGAGTGCTCCGTATAGACAGCTCTGATCAAGCGACCCAGCTTTCTCGCACAACTTCGATACCTTCTCCGGCTTGTACGCGGAGAAATTCGAGACTGCAGCCCCGAGCCCGGATGCACACGCAGCGCTCGTGGTAGCAGTGGGGAGGTCTTGGCAGAACGCGAATGCTTTGTCGAAGTCCCATACCAACCGATCGAGTATGAGTTTTCCTTGCACTTGATAACAGACTTCCTGGAGATCCTCGCGTACCATGTTGCAGGGGACATGCAGGTCATCCTTACTGGTATAGTCCGACGCATGGTCATTGTAGTTGGAGAACATATTCTGCATGAATGCACCGTTCGCGCACTGCCTTGCTGCCCAGACACTGTGGAGTCCGTCGCAGTGGGTGATGACGCTCGGTAGATCGTTGTCAGAAACGAACATCAGCGCATGTCCGAGCCCGTGCACGCACGAGAAGTGTTCGAATGATTTTTCGTCACCCTTCATCACAACATCGCACATCCCGTTCAACTCGTCCGCGCTGATATCGTTGAGCTTTCTCCCGCGCATCGATTCCTCGACGACACCATGCAGGTATCCACCCCAGCAGGTGTAATCAGCGTGCGCGTAGGCTTCTCCGATCGAGCCGTATTCGCGGAATGCAGCATGTCCGATCTCGTGCATCGCCTCATGACAATTCACTGCAAGCAGCTGATCTTTCTCCTTGCGATCATGTAGCTGCGTGAGGGCAACCTTGGTTCCCTGCGTGTATGCAGTCTTCTGGTAATAGGTGAGATAACAATCTTCGAGGTGCTCTTCGAAGTTGAGACAATTATTGTCGATGCGGGCCTTTAGTCTGCTTTTCTCGAACATTGTAAAGGCAGGGTAGAGCAGCGCAAGTAATATCAGCACCATCACCGGGACGGGGATTCTTTTGAGTTTATTGATCATGTATGTTTTGTTATTCCGACCAGCAGTCCGATGATATTCTGATGATATTCTCTTCATTCTATTAAAGAACAGACAAGACACTTTCGCAAACTATTGATAAAGGACATTCATACAGAGATTCATATTTCTGGATATTTTCATAAAAGACATGACACTGTGGATAACTTTATTTGTTGATGATCCGCAGTGAGTCTGTCTGCGTTCGAGAAAAGTACGTATGCCTAACGGACCATTCTTCGCGGTAGCAGAAAACGTGCTATGTGGTGTCGACTACGATCGTGCCTCCCTATTTCTCATCTCCATAACTTCATAACTGGGGATAGTCGTGATACGTGCACCCACTACAATGCTATAATGTACCCATGTTTTCAGCTCCGGAGAAAAATATTGACCAGCTCGCTATTGAGCCGAATAAGATCATTGCTGATTTCGGGGCAGGCTCAGGTGCATACACTATCGCCGCCGCAAAAGCCTTGAATGGAACAGGGAAGGTATACGCGATCGACGTCCAGAAGGACCTCCTGACACGTCTCGAGAACTCTTGTCGTGAGCAACATCTCTCGAATGTCGGCTTCGTCTGGGCGAATCTCGAAGAGGCGGGCGGAGCGAAGCTTGCCGATCAATCGGTCGACATCGCGATCGTCTCGAATGTACTGTTTCAGGCCGAGAATAAAAAGGTCTTACTCGATGAGGTCAAGCGCGTGTTGCGTCAAGGCGGAACACTCCTGCTCATTGACTGGACCGGATCGTTCAATAGTATGGGCCCGACCAAGGACCAGGTTTTCCCCGAGATCGAAGCCAGAAAAATGGTTGAAGCGATGAATTTCACGTTCGATCACAATATCGATGCGGGGAATTTCCATTACGGAATAGTATTTAAGAAAGGCCTCTATCGCGGACCAGCGAATGTCGGCCCAGTAACGCGTTAACAATGAAATTTCAAACGATCTTCCTTGCTTTATTCGGTGTCGTCGCAGTAGTTGCAGTCGTCGTGTTCGCGAAAGCTCCCGCAAAGAATGCCAACAGTGACCCTGGTATCGTTGGTGCGCAGGGTGAGGTGACGATCTGGGGCTCCTTCCCGGACAATCCTGCCTTCAGCAAAGAGGTGACCGCATTCAATTCCGAATATGCGAAATCCTTTTCGATCAGCTATCAGTTCCATGACCCGGAGCGCTTTGACCGAGACATCGTCGAAGCACTGGCAAGCGGGAAGGGGCCGGACATCCTCCTCCTTCCGGATGATCTTATCTTGAGGCATACCGACAAGATCGAGATACTTCCGTATACCGTCCTCGACCAGCGCACTTTTCAGTCACTCTTCATTCAGGCCTCGGAGCTCTATATGAGAGAAAAAGGTGTCGTCGCGATCCCGTTCGCCGTCGATCCGATCGTCATGTACTGGAACCGCGATCTATTCGATAATGCCTCGGTCACTCAGCCTCCGAAGAATTGGAGTGAATTCCTCGCGCTTGCGCCGAAACTCACCAAGCGTGATCCGAAGAGTTTCGAGATCAAGCAAAGTATGCTGTCATTCGGTGAATACGCGAACGTCCAGAATGCCAAGGAGATACTTGCGATGTTATTCCTTCAGGTCGGCAACCCTGTCGTTTCGATGCAAGGCGGACGCCTTGAGTCGATGATCGTCAGCAGAAAGACCGACAAACTCGTACCAGACGCGGATGTGCTCTCAGCGTTCCGCTACTATATGGATTTCTCGAACCCGCTCAAGAATATCTATTCATGGTCGCGCGCGATGCCGAATTCGCGTGATGCATTCATCGACGGATCGCTTGCGGTCTATTTCGACTATGCGAGCGCATACAATGAGATAAAGGCAAAGAACCCTCACTTGAACTTCCTGGTCGCTCCAGTACCGCAGCCAGCTGGAACCAAGACGGAGGTCACGTTCGTACGCATGCACGGTTTCGCGGTGCTCAAGACTTCGGACAACAAACAGACAGCGTTCATAGCGGTCCAGAGACTCCTTGATCAGCGTTTCGCGAGTGAGTTCACTCAGGCATTCAATCTTCCTCCGGTCCGCCGTGACCTTCTTGCGCAGCCTCAGACCGATGCGGTCAACTCCGTGCTCTTTGATGCGGCGATCCGCGGCAGAACCTGGCTCGATCCTCGCCCAGAAGAGTCCGACAAGGCATTCAAGGAGGCCGTTGAGTCAGTCTCATCTGGACGTGTCGACATCGAGAAGTCACTCTATAATCTCGATGATGCGCTCAAGTCACTATTAGTCCCGTATCAATAGTCACAAACTTTATGAAGCGACCCAGTATCTTTCTCACATCTGCAGTGCTCCTCCTCGGGCTATCCTCTGTTGCCAGTGCTGATACCCTCGGACTCATTCCTTGTGGGAATGTAGCTTCAGGCGCTGGTTCGACCACAGACATGTGTACATTCACTGATCTCGTCGTGCTTGCACAGACAGTGATCAAATTCCTCATCTTCAGCCTTGCTGCGCCCATAGCTGCGATCATGTTCGCATATGCCGGTTTTACTTATGTCACCAACGGCGGCAACGAGTCGAAGATCAAACAGGCGCACGATATCTTCCTCTACGTGTTTTGGGGGCTCATCATCGCACTCGCAGCGTGGTTGATGGTCAACTTCGTGCTTACATTCCTTCTTGGCACCGGTTCTGCCTTTAATTTCCTCGGATGATCGCGAATGATATAATCCAATAATAATCATGAACAAACGAACCACTTTCATCAGCCTCTTGCTTGCAGTACCGATGTTCCTTTCCGTCGCGATGTCTGTGTATGCTGCGCCACCAACTCCGCCGCCTGCTCCGGCACCTGCAACAGCTGACATGTATACCAATCCGATCACGTACACCGGTTCGTTCGGTGTCGTAGACACGCTGCCGAAGTTCTTGCTCGCAGCGGTAGACCTTATCTTCCTGATCGCAGTGCCGATCATCGTCATCTGCATCATCTACGCCGGATTCGTGTTCGTGACAGCAGGAGACAACGAGTCGAAGATCAAGACCGCTCGTACGATCATCACATGGACGATCATCGGCGCGGGAGTCCTGCTTGGGGCAAAAGCGATATCCCTCGCGGTGCAAAACACCATTTGTGCGCTTGATTCGACTTATAGTTCATATTTCTGTCCGTAATATGAGTAAGTTCAGAACATTCCTGCCCTTCGCATTGCTCCTTGTTTTACCGCTGGTCTCATGTGCGGCACCTGCTGCGACACTTTCGAATCCGTCACCGGGCGGGGGAGCGACACTGCAGGACTTCATCGCGCTGCTCATCAAGATCATTCAGGCAGTCGGGATCCCTGCTTTGGTCGTTGCGATCATCTATTCCGGCTACATACTTTTGACCGCAGGCGGGAACGAAGTCCAGATCACAAAGGGTAAAGTGTGGATATTTTGGACGCTGATCGGAGCTGCGATCGTTATGGGTGCACAGGTGATCGCCGACGCGGTCTTTGCCACCGCAGCACTATTCTGAATAATATGAAAAAAACAACACTCACTCGTGCCCTCGTCGTCCTTGCCGCGCTACTGCTTCCTGCGTTTGCTTTTGCGGCAGTAGGCACGTTTCGGGATTTCGCGAACGTATTCGTCGCACTCATCAAAGGGGCAGTGAATATCCTGTTCGTATCGCTTTCAGTCGGAGTTGCCTATGGCATCGCTCTGTATTTCATCAATTCCGACAATGAGCAGAAGCGCGAACAGATCAAAGGATACCTCCTCTGGGCGGTGATCGGACTCGCCGTGACATTCGGCTTATGGGGTATCATTCAGATATTCTGTGACACACTTTCGTGGTGTACTGCCGGTATCCCGCTCATTAGACCCCCAGCGTAATCCACTCAAATATGAAAAAATACATCATTCCGTTCATTGCCCTTGCGCTCCTCGCTCCTTCAGCTGCTTATGCAGTCAGCGACCTTTTTGGGCTTGAGTTGTTCATCATTTCGATCCTTGGGAAACTTGGCTACTTGTTCTGGGTCATGTCGATCGTGTTCTTCTTCTATGGATTGGTGAAATTCGTCAACAATTCGACCGATCCTGCCGAGCGTGAGAAAGGGAAGTCGGTCATGCTCTGGGGCATCATCGCATTCACGGTCCTTTTCTCGCTTTGGGCATTGGTCAGATTCATACTTGTCGACACGCTCCTCATCAATGCGGCTCCGGTCAATTACGTCGACAAGAACGGCACCACCATCCCGTAGTATCGGCTCACTCCGTTCGAAGCTTATGGCTCTGGTGCAACTCCAGGGTGGGGTTTGCAGATGCTTGACAAATTGCAAAATTGTACTACAATATATTCATTGAAATAGGATGTTCGACTCCCTACTTCAGTACTTAATAATACGAGTAAGCTCATAAAAAATACTTACTCACAGATACCTGTTTGGCCGGCACTTTGCATCGTTGTCAGCAGAGATTCTGAGAAAATTCACAGTTGTGATTAATCCACAGAAATCTGTCAAAACGCGTTGCGGTATGTGCTAAGAGGGATTATCATTAAATGGTATCCAAGTGTTGGTCGAAAATAACATTGTTTAGGTATTATCAACGTATTATCAATTATTATAAGTACGAATTTTCTATGAAAAAAGTAGTCACAGCATTGCTTCTCGTTACGCCGATGCTCTCGTCAGCACAGGCACTCGCACAAATCAACACCCTCGCTGGTGCATTTGGCGCTATCGTCAACGTCCTTATCCCTATCATGATGGCCCTCGCCGTCCTCGCATTCTTCTGGGGTTTGGTCAAATATATCGCTTCAGCTTCTGATGAGGCTGCAAAGGAGTCAGGAAAGAACCTCATGATCTGGGGTATGATCGCACTCTTCGTCATGGTCGCTCTCTGGGGTATCCTCGGATGGGTCCAGTCGAACCTTGGTCTCAGTGGCACAGTCATCACCACTGCTCCTCCTGCATTCATCGTTCCGACTACCTAATTTCGGCAGTCAAAAAACAACCCGCATATCGCGGGTTGTTTTTTTATCCAATATGCTCCTGTGATATAATTTGAGAAATGAAACGCACCATCGGCGAGGTTCTACATTCTCGGTCTGTGAATTGGCTCATGAGCTTAGCGCTTGGTATCTGTTGGGGGGTGTTCGCGTGGTTCAATCTCAAGGCATTCATCATGACCGGGGTGTTCGCGTTCCTGCTGTTTTTCCTTTCTGAGTCACTTCAGGCCCTATTCTTCATGTTGCGGAAAGACCCGAAAACTGTTGCGGTAGACCCGTTTGCTTGGGCAGCGGCTCTAGGTGGCACCTTTGCTCTCCTCAACCTTCGTCCGGGTGGAGAAATCATTTGGCAGGGAGGGCAAATGCTTGTGACCATAGGGTTTTCGCTACAGATCTTGGCTCTGCTCTCGCTTAATACCAGCTTCGCTATAGCCCCCGCAAACAGAGGAATCAAGACAGATTTCGGCTATCGGCTCGTCCGACACCCGATCTATGCGACCTACTTCATCTCGACTGCGGGGTATTTCTTGTTCAATGCAAGCATGGCGAATATCGGCTGGATCGGACTCTTCCTGGTACTGACTCTTCTCCGCATCAATGAGGAAGAGAAACACCTCTCGCAAGATAACGCATATCGGGCATATATGCAGAAGGTGAAATATCGGCTCATCCCGTTCGTGTACTGAACAGCCTAATTGCTGGGGTACTTGCCATGCGATATAATTAACGGATGGAAAATATCGTCTCGCTTTTCTTCGTGCGTACGGCACAAGCTGCCCCTCCGGTTATCCCATCTCCCGTCAAGACATTCATCGGCAAGATCTCTACCGAGATACTCAATCCGCTCATTGCGATCATGTTTGCGGTCGCGACCGCATACTTCTTCTACGGAGTTGCGCGATACATCTGGGACCCAGACAATGAGGAAGAACGCGAAAAGGGAAGGATCAGCATGATGTACGGCCTCATCGGCATGTTCGTCATGGTAGCGGTCTTTGGGATCATGAAGTTCATCATTAGCTCTATCGGTGCGGATCCCGCGCTGATGGATTATGTCTAACAGTAAATAATCATTATGCGAAAAATACCTTATTGGGAACTCGCCGCACTCTCGCTCTTGCCCTCCTTCGCGCTCGCCGCTCCGGTGACGCTCGGAAGCATGATCGACGCGGTGACCAATGTGTTCAAACGATTCATCCCGATCCTGCTCTCGCTCGCGGTGCTCGTGTTCTTCTGGGGATTGGTGAAATTCATCAATCATGCCGATGATGAGAAGGAGCTCGAAGACGGAAAGCAGTTGATGATCTGGGGAATGATCTCACTCTTCGTCATGATCGCGCTCTGGAGTATCATCGGTTGGATCCAGTCCAACCTTGGTCTTAATGATGCGACATCGCTCGGAACCCTGTCCGCTATGCCGAATGCGATCCCGGACACCACTCCGGCGCCGACACCGTAGGAGAATCGAAGATATCTGTATAAAAAAACGCCGGGGCAGTTGCCCCGGCGTCGCCGTTTTCGGCGAATGATCTTCGCGATCATTGAAAGAACCTCTTGAACTCAACTTCCTCTACCGGACCGTCACCCGCGAGCCTCGCGGTCAGGACCCCCGTCTTTTCGTTTCTGGAGATCATGTACGTGCCGTTGTGCTCCTGCGCGAAGTAGTTCACCCATCTGCCGACTGCGGTGTCCGTGGCTCGGTCGTAGCTGTCTTGTCGCAGCACGTAGACGTTGATGTCGTTCGCGACGATCACGATCGGGTTTTCGTCGGGTCTTGCGATCCGATTCCAGCCCGTCAGGCGTTGTCCGAAATGGATTCCGGCCTGCACGTCGAGCGGCTTGTCGTAGAAGGCATGGTTCGGGTTGGTGAACCGTGCCCGCACGTACTTGACCGTCGCATCCTGCCGCAGATCGGCGTGGGTGACTCCGGCTTCGGTGCCGACGATCCGCTTGGTGACGGCGTATCCGTCCGGCGTCATGGTCGCCCAGATGTAGAAGATCCAGACAGCACCGATGATGAGCACGATCGCAAGCAGCGGCCGGCTCTTCTCGGTGTCATCCTTCTTCTCCTCCTTCTTTTTCTTGCTGTCGGTCGCGACCTCCTCTTCCTTCTTGCCGAAGAGCACCTTGCCTCCCCAAATGAGGGGAATGAAGTGCACCACCACCATCAGGATCACCACGAACCCGGCGACGAACAGGGGGACACCCCATTCCTCCGACCACTTGTGGGCGACTCCCACCCAGTAGCACGGCTCCCAGTAACGGCAGTCAGACTTTCCCGTTTGGGCGGCGCCGTCCTTTCCTCCCCTTGTGTCACTCTTTCCGGTGACTCGGCGGATGGCTTCCTTCTTCAGGGCGTCTTGCGCGGCCTGGTAAGGGGCCGCATCATCGACGGTCATCGTGCCTTCTTCGCACTTGATGTGCTTCGGGACGAGCTTGTTCTGCTTGTCGATGCAGACCACCTGGAAGCCGGTGTCGCTGATGCGGACATAGCGCTCTTCCCAGTCGGCGCGGGCCTGGTCGGCCTTGCGGATCGATTGGGTCGCATTGCTGGCTACAGCTCGTGATGCACGACTGGCGCTGATCTCAGCCCACTTCGGCCCCAGCTGAGCGCCGAAGACGAAGACAACCAAGACACCGGCAAGGACGAGGGTGGTGCTCACCCAGAACGCTCTGTTGTAGAGTTCGGGAGAGACCTTCACCCTGCCGGTCATCAGGGTCAGAAGCACCATGATGAGCGGAATGTGCAGCACCATGAAGAAGACCGGATACAGATCGAAGGGGGCGAGCATCGTTGTGAAGATGTACGCCTCGACCCAGAACAGTCCGATCGCCATGAACGATGCCAGGGTCTTCGCACCATCACGTACCAGCCAGACATTCGGCTGGTCGCCCGGGGTTGCCGCCGTATTCGCAGTCGCGATCGTGATCGCCGGGATGGCGACCTTTGGCGCGAGCAGGAAGTAGAACGCAACGAAGGGGAGAACGATTGCGAGTGCCGTCTGTGCGCTGTACAGCTTCAGCATCACGCAGGTGAAGTTGACGATGATGGTCGCGATGATCGCGAGGAACCCGCCGCCCACGTACTTGATGTACGGGTCGGTGGCGCCTTGGACCGCGCGGCCGTAGTGTGCGGCGATGATGCCGCGGCCTGCGTAGGCGATGATGCCACCGAGGCCGATTCCGAGTTTCCGAATGAATGACATGCATTTCTCCTTGTAGGACTACTTCGCCGGCAGGATCGCCGGCTTTGCAGTCGGTCGATAGCTGTTGACGAAGTCGTCCTTGGGGGACGCGATCTTTTCGAGCACGAACGCGAAGCCGAGGGTGCCGGTGATGGCCACCACGACGATCGCGACGAGTCTGCGCACGAACCGCACTTGCCGGCGGGCCTCTCTTCGAGGGGCGTTCGGGTATGCACCCGGGGTGATCGAGCGACCGAAACGGAGGAGCGGGCCAGCCGTGTCGTTCGCTTTGGGTGCCGTGAGGTCGGGTGTCTCGATCAGCGAGGCGATCTCACGTGCTTTCCGCTTCACGAGCTCCGCGGTGATGTCCTCGATGTTTTGCACACCGAACGCATCACACAGGAGTCGCTTCAGGGCGGTCAGCACGCGCTGGAGCATCAGGAGGGCTTTGTTGTTGCCCCCAAGAGTCCCGGCATCACGGAGGGTTTCCGCGACTTCAGCGACGTTGCTGAGGTCATCGTTCACCATTTCCGCGACACCACGCAGTACGTTGATGCGGGGGTCGACACCGGTCTTCTCCGTCCGCTCGGTGGCGGGCGTGATCTTGCCTTTGTCGTCCTTGACTTCCAGGGTGCGAAAGGTCTTCTCTTCGGGATTCATGATGAAGATGGCGACACGGAAGATGTTCCGTTCCGCCAAGGTCATCGCCTTGAGGACTGCCGCGATCTTCTTGCGTTCCGGGGTGGTGAGCGGCTTGCTCTTCTCCCCGAATTCGCCAGAGAACATCGCCTCGAGCATTTCGCTCTCGTCCTTGAGGCTGCCGCCTTTTTCCTCCCACACCCGAACAACGAAGTTCAGGAGGGAAGTGAAGAAGCGCGGGCCTCCAGTGCCGCCTGCGGCGACCGAAGGCTGCATGCCGCCGCGGTTCGTGAGCATCAGTGCTGCCACGAGACCGTCGAGGCCAGCAGAAAGTTTGTCCCAGCCATTGCTTGCCATGGTATGGCTCCTTCACAGTTGATTGGTAGATAGATTCAGTTGAAGTTTTCAAGGAAATAACCTATGAACTCTGGGAATATTGTATCACATAAAATTGCAATTTGTCAAGTATTTTGAACGGTAAAATCCTTTGTAATATATGGGTAAATTCAGTACTTTCGGCATAAAATACAACACCCGCATCATTGCGGGTGTGGTCGAGGGTCAGCGCTTTTCTTGCGCTACGGTGCCGAGATTGCCGGGATTGGGGTGAACGGTCACTTTGCCACTCGTACTTGGTTTGGCTGCGTCCAATGTTTCACCCTTGTCCGTGGGCGTCGTGCGGGGCATTCTGGCGTCACTTCTGACAACAGCGAAATCGCTGCTGCCGATGGGGACGATCTTTTCATTCATATTTCGTGCTCCGGTTGTTGAGAGACAATTCTGTTGCACATACTGAAGCACCTAAGCAAAAAAAGCAAATCGTATCCCCGAGTATATCTAACTATTTTTTTTGAACTGGTTGAGTTATAGTGCTTGCTATGCCCAGGTGGCGAAATTGGTAGACGCGCCAGCCTTAGGAGCTGGTGTCGCAAGACATGGAGGTTCAAGTCCTCTCCTGGGCACCATAACAAAAAACCGCTTTAGCGGTTTTTTGTTATGGTGCCCAGAATGACTGACTTGAGTCAGTCATGAGAGAGGGCTTGAAGCCATTCTCCCATATTTGTGAAGCATTCTGATGCTGAGCAAATGGGAAACGGATACTGACCCTGTAAGGGTCAAGTCCTCTCTTGAGCAAAAAAGTAAGATTCTCGCCAACGGCGCATGATCGGTGATTTTGCGGACGAAACATCGCCAATCTTTCGAATCCTACACGCAAGCACCCAGGATTCTTTCCCTACGGGAACGGTACAGGTTTCGTATTTTGCAGACAAAATATACTCAACCTTTTCGAATCCTACACGCAGCCGCGCAGGCGGCTGCTCCTGGGCACCATAAGAAAAAACCGCTTGAAGCGGTTTTTTCTTATGGTGCCCCCGGTAGGATTCGAACCTACGACCGTCTCGTTAAGAGCGAGCTGCTCTACCAACTGAGCTACGA
>CAYXYK010000007.1:0-42827 GCA_964469335.1 uncultured Candidatus Saccharibacteria bacterium
CCGCCACCACCACCTCCACCACCGCCGGAAGAACCTCCTCCACCAGAGCTTGCAAATGACGAAGCGAAACTTGTACTGAACCCCGTCGCGAACGCCCCTGCGGAGAAACCTGAGCCCATAGAGCTTGATGAGAAACCTCCCACGGTCGAACCGCTATACCACCCCGGAGGACTCATGGTGATTGACGCGAACGACTTTGCCCATTCCTTCTCTACTCCGAAGATCATCGCATACGGGAGATATCGTTCGAAGAGATCAGGGGTGAGCTGCTGCATACGATACCGCTCCGCTGATTCAAGGTACATCTTGAAACCAAGCCAATCCTCTTTCAGTAACTCACCCTTCTTATTGAGGCGCGGGTTGAACCACCCCATGACCGCTATCGCGAGCGCTCCGATGAGACAGAGCATGAACGGACCCACTTGGGGAGGAAAGTGTGATGCCGCTCCTGAAACAAATGGTGCGACGAATTGTACGCCGATGACAAGGACGATGATGGTAACAATCGTCACTTTCATCCATCGTGCCCTCCCTCCGCTGAACGCACCCGTTTTCGTCTCAACTTCGCCATAGAATTCTTTCTCAATCTTGCTTATTCCAAGTGCAAGTTCCCTGGCTTTCTTCTGGTCTCCCTTCATTGCGATGGTTGAGAACGGTTGCCCTCCAGGGAGGAGAGCCAGAAGGAATTTCGACTCGTGCGGCTTCAGTTCATTTCTCTGTTTGTCCGTAGCAGTGACGACATACCCTTTTGAGATGAAACTCTCAGGAACCTTTTTTGAACGAATGAGGTTCGCCACTTTGTAGACGATACTCAATATGACCACAGCAAGAATAAGAAACGTGACATTCGAACCCGCCCAGATCGAGAGGAAAAGCGCGAAGAAACTCGCCGCAGTGATCGCGACCACAGCAAGTATGACCGTGAGTATGGCAACACCCATGAACGGCAAACTGCTCTGTTCCTCCTTTATCGTCACAAAGCCTCGTACCGCAAGATCGATGACCGTTGCGGGCCAAGCCTTCGCGGTCAACGCTTCCTTGGTCAGATACTCCGCTTCGGCAGGAGAAAGATCTTCGGGCGGCGAATACTGCGGAATGATCGTTCCCCTTCCGAGTCGTTTCACTGAAATCACTTGGACATAATAGACCCAAACAGAAGCAATAATGATTGCGACGAGTCCGAGCAACCACCCCCACATACTTCGTAACAACTCCTTATAATACGCGGAGACTGACACGACTCCCTTTTGCCAACCTGCAGCGATGGTCACCGCTTCGTACGGTGCGATCGAATCAGCAGAAAAGGAGATCGTCTTCTGCTCCTGTGCGGCGACTGGAATCCCAGGTGCAGTATTGAGATAGAAAAAGCCATGCAAACTCTCCCCCACTCCCTCCGGAACATGAACGGTCGCGGCGATGTGCTTGATGGGTACCGAATATTCTGTGGCAAGGTTCCAATAGAGTTCATCGTGGTCGCGATAGAAGCCTAGCGCCCCGTGCAGCCGATAGGAAAGCACGAAGACATGCGTGGTGTCGTCGAGATTGTAGTACCATTCGATGTTCATATGCCCGTTCTCCCGAAAATATGTATATTTCCCCCAACTCTTTGGATCGAGCTTGTCGAGGCGGTCGCTACTGTATGTGAGCGGCTCGCCAGTCGTCCCGTCAGACACGGAAATTCCGTCGATGAATCCAACCCCCTTGAGAGCGATCGAGCGCCAGCCGACGTGGTACTCGCCGATGAATGTATATGTCTGTGACTCGACGACATTCACTGTGCTGTCCGCATTGACGGTGTAGTCCTGCACGATCGACTCATAGAGATAACTTCGCTCAGTTCCATGCGCGGATACAAAACTCGGAGTGAGCAGCATGCTCACTCCGAATAGTGTCGCGACGAATGTTTTTGAAAGAAGAGAAATTGATTTCATGGATAACATTTGTCTAAGCGTTTCAATTCACAGCGCAGTGCAAGGCGGCGAGACTGCGATATCGCTGAGACGTACGCGTGGTACGTTGGGGCAATTCGCGGTCGATGACAACGCCGCAATGCGCGTGAATTGGAATGCGGCTAGAATTTCACTGCGACCGGCTGTGCCGACGCATCATTGTCCGGCAGATCGAAGAATTCCATCTTCTCGAAGTGGAACATACTGGCAATGATATTCCCGGGGAATGCGAGGATCGCGGTATTGAGATCACGAACATTCCCATTGTAGAAACGTCGTGCCGCTTGGATCTTATCTTCGGTGTCAGTGAGCTCGCGCTGTAGCTCAAGGAAATTCTGGTTCGCCTTGAGGTCAGGATATGCCTCGGAGAGCGCGAAAACGGACTTGAGTGCATCTGTGATCATGTTCTGCGCTTTCGCTTGTTCTGCCATTCCTCCCCCCGCTGCCATAGCAGCATTGCGAGCTTCAACGACTTTCGTGAGAGTTCCTTGTTCGTGAGTCGCATACCCCTTCACCGTCTCGACGAGATTCGGGATTAGATCATAGCGACGTTTTTGTTGCACTTCGATATCTGAAGAGGCTTCCTTCGAACGCTGCACGAGTGACACGAGTCTGTTGTACAGGCTGATGACCCACAGTGCGAGCACCACAATGACGACAAGTAATATCATTCCCATAGGTGTGTAGTTAATCGGTTAGTCGCACAATTATACGCTGTCTTTCGATGAGACGGTAGTAGGTGAGAATTTGCGATAGACCACCCTTCCTGCGCGGTAGCATCCCCAGATCACGAGCGCCCAAAAGGCAAGATTGATAATCAAGACCGGGAGTCGGACCACGAGCACAAGGAACATGTCGATCGAATCTGTCAGATCAGAGAGCGTGCTTCTCCATGCCGCCTTTATGACAGTGAAAGGACGCCACTCATTCGAAACGACTTCTCCAGGAATCGCCTCTTGTGTGAGATTGATATGGATGGACGAAAGTGCGACCTGACGTGAAAGGTAGTCCATCTGTCCTTGAGTCTGTTCTATCTGGGCGCGCGTATCATTGAGCGCACGAGTGACCTCGAGTACTTCGGTTATCTTCCCTGATCGTTTCATGATGTCCTGATACTGTGCCTCTGCAGCCTTGAGATTCTTGAGTCGTGACTCTAGGTCGACATACTGTGCCGATACGTCCTGCACATTCACACTCTCATTGTCGACACGGAGCGCGAGCTTCTTGATCGCGATCATTGCCTCTTCGAATCTGTCCGACGGGACCCAAATGGTGATATCACCACGCTTGCCGCCTGAACCATACTGTGAGAAATTTTCGTTTCCCGGCTGACCCATGAGCGAGACACGGAGTTGTCCGATCGAGAGCGCTGCCTCGTCGACACTTTTCACCAAGAGCGAAAGATTGCCGTTTTTCACGATCTTTGACACTGCAGCGGGGGCTGCGGGGGAAGCCGGCAAGGGTGCATATGAATCCGAGATCATATCATATGGCGGAGCCGCCACCTGCACAGCCATGTTCTTCGCAGAGATCTCGCGCGCGGCATAACCGCCGGAATCCATCATGTACCCGAACGACGGTGCCGAGACGGAGGCATCTCCCCCAGCAAGACCGAGCGTTCCCATCGGTCGCATGTTGCTGCTGAAATACGAATAAAGGAAGAAGAACGCAATAACGAACAGTATCCCCATGACGACCTTCTTCGGAGTGAATTTCGTGTGTTTTGGTTCCATATAATTATTGAGCTTATGTAATGACTATATATAGTATAACAAATCAGAAATGGAAATGTGAGAATATCGCACTGAAGTATTTTCCGAGCAAAAAAAAGCCGGTGCATCGCACCGGCTCTCGTTGCCCGAACTAGGGGCCTCAGGCGAAGCTGACCGCTTCGTTGTCCCAGTCGGGGACCTCGTCCAGCTCGGTCGCACCGAGCGTTGCAGCACACCAGTCCTTGATCACGGCCATGACGGACCGGATGACTTCCTTGAGGACAGTGATGCTGACCTCCATCCACATGCCCTCCGCACGGATCACGACCTTGACCTGGTCGACCATGGGGCGAGAGACCTTGAAGCCGTTCCCTCGCGCATGCTTGTCGATGTGGATCTTCGGATCCATCATCTGCTGAACCGTGCACTTGCCATGCACTGCTTCTCGGAGCCCTTTGTAAAGGGTCATCGCATCTTTTTGCATTCGCTCTACTCCAAAAGTATCGGTTGGTTTATGAAGAACTTTGCTCTATCCTCGAGCGAGCCTATTTTCACATATATAGAGCTACTGTCAAGGAGTTCGGACGCCAAGAAAAAACACCCGCGTGGGTGTCTTTTCCTAGAATAGAAGCGATCCATGATTTGAGTGAAATCAGATCATGAAGTCCTTGGGCTAGTAACCCATTTCGCCCATCCCTCCTCCCCCCGGCATCGGAGCCTCTTTCTTCTCTGGAATGTCCGAGATCGCGACTTCAGTGGTGAGAAGTATCGCCGCTGCCGAGACCGCATGCTCGAGCCCGGTACGAGTCACTTTCACCGGGTCAACGATACCTGCCTTGAGCATGTCCGCGACGAACTCATCTTTCGATGAATTATAGCCGGCATTCCCTTTCGCTTCAGATATCTCTTTAATGAAGACCGCCGCATCGTCACGCCCTGAGTTGATCACGATCTGCTTGAACGGAGCAACGAGTGCGTCGAGAACGATGTGGTAGCCAATCAGGAACTCCGAATTCTGTTTATCGAAGTGTCCTTTCTTTGATGCATCGCTCTTTGCAATCTTCTCTGATAGTGAGGCAGAGACGCGAACGAGTGCAGAGCCGCCGCCCGGGACGATACCCTCTGCGATCGCTGCTTTGGTCGCCTTGACCGCATCCTCGATCTTGAGTTTGAGATACTTCATCTCGGTCTCTGTCGCCGCACCGACGCGCAGGATGGCGACGCCTCCGGTGAGCTTCGCGATGCGTTCTTCGAGTTTCTCTTTATCGTATTTCGAATCGGTGTTCGCGAGCTGCTTCTTCATCTGCTCGACCCGCTCCGTGACCTTGGCCTTCTTTCCCTTGCCGTCGACGATGATGGTCTTGTCTTTGGTGGAGATAACGCGACCAGCACGTCCGAGCATCTCGACGGTGATATCTTCGAATTTCATGCCGACATCGTCAGAGACAACGACACCACCAGTAACGACTGCGAGGTCCGCTAGCATGTCCTTTTTGCGCTCACCGTAGCCAGGTGCCTTCACCGCAAGTGCTGAGAATCCTCCGCGCAGTTTATTCACCACGAGGGTCGTGAGTGCCTCTCCGTCGACGTCATCAGCGACGATGACGAGTTCCTTATGCCCGGTCGATGCGAGCTTCTCGAGAAGAGGAAGAATCTCCTGAATGCTTGAGATCTTCTTATCGGTCAGAAGGATGTAGGCATCTTTGAATACTGCCTCCATGCGCTCGGTATTAGTGACCATATATGCGGACACGTATCCCTTGTCGAACTCCATTCCTTCGACGACCTCAGAGTCGATACCGAATCCCTGTGACTCTTCGACAGTGACCACACCATCCTTCCCTACTTGTTTGATGGTCTCGGCGATCTTCTTTCCCATTTCTGGTGACTCCACTGAGATGGTCGCGACTTGCTCGATTTCCGCATCAGTCTTGATCGGTTTTGCCATCCCCTTCAAGACCTCGGTTGCATCACGAAGCGCCGCCTCCATTCCGCGGCGTACCCCCATCGGGTTGGCACCCATCGCTGTGCGGCTCATTCCTTCGGCAACGAGCGCTTGGAACAGCACGACCGCCGTAGTAGTGCCGTCTCCCGCAACGTCATCTGTGCGCGAGGCGACTTCTTTCACAATTTCCGCGCCCATGTTCTCCATCTTGTCGGGAAGCGAGATCTCCTTTGCGATAGAGACACCATCATTGGTGATGGTCGGAGCACCGTAGCCCTTGTCCAAGACGACATTGCGCCCACGCGGACCGATAGTAATCTTGACCGCGTTCGCAACCTGATCGACGCCTGACTTGAGCGACTTTCGCGCATCCTCACCGCTTAAAATTTTCTTTGCCATATGTTTTGGAATTACTTCTCGATTGCTAATACATTACCTTCGGAAGTGAGGATGTGCTCCTCTCCGTTCACCTCGACATCTTCGGCATCGTAGCCGCGCTTGTACCAGACGACGTCACCTTTCTTTACATCCATCGCGACGCGCTTGCCGTCTGCGTTCAGTCGCCCCGGACCGGTCACGACGACTGTTCCGCGTTCATGTTTTTCCTCAGTGCTTTTTCCTGGAATGATGATTCCCGAAGCGGTGGTCGCCTCGCCTTTCTTCTCGAGCGGTTTGATAAGCAAACGGTCGCCGAGTGGCTGAATATTCTTCTTAGTTTCTTTCGCCATATGCATAAATTAACTGCTCATAATACAGATACTACTCTTCATACATATCAAATGTCACACGACTCCAAAATGAATCGCATGAAAAAGAGTATGAAGTAGCATCATTATATGGACAACAAATAGGCCAGTCAAAAAATTGACAAAAATGATATGATAATGTATTCAAAGTTCAGAGAAAACAGTTCGACTTCGAGGAGCATCACGTGAGTACATTGGTTTCCATCAGCACCCTCCCTTCTGCCAACGACGCGAATGAGCGAGGCAAGACGACCTGGGAGTTCAAGATGCCTTCCGGCATGCAACTGACAACCTACTTCCGAAAGCGGGGCACGGAAAGCGGCCACCACTTCCACAAGGGCGATGACCCGAGTAAGAACCCGGAATACATCATCGTCTTTCTGGGAGAGATCATCTTCCACTCAGAAGATATGAGTGGAAGTATCGGTCAACTGCGCATCGAAGTAGCGCTCGGTGAGGCTCCGAAAGTGATAAGGGTGGAACCCTCCCTTTTCCACCATATAGAGTATGTCGCCGACACACTCTATGCCGAGCCGCGCAGCACCCATTTCAACCCGCACCAGCCAGACACGTTCGACAGAGAAGAATGGGAAAAGTTCACCAGGGAGTAGCTGCTCGCTTATCCCCAGCCGAAGGCGCCACAAAACCCATGTGGCGCCTCTCTTTTTTGGCCTACTCCCTTGCAGTACGAAGTTTTGACTTTCTTTCCCCTGTTTGCTAGGATAATCCCACATGGAACTACTGAAGCACGCATTGCCGTGGATACAGATCATACTCTCCGTTGTGCTTATGGCACTCATCCTCCTTCAGCGCAGCGGTGCTGAGCTCGGAGGTGCGTTCGGAGGAGGCGATGCCGGTCAAGGCACCCTCTACACCCGACGCGGTTTTGAGAGAGTATTTTTCATCGCTACTATCGTTTGCGGCGCATTGTTCATCGCCGTCAACTTTGGTGCGCTCCTTTTGGGAAAATAATTCCTCTGTAAGGACTGTCTCCACATCATTCGTGCAAGCTCGAGCACTCGAGCTACTTACCGATCTCAAGGATTGCCGACGCCAAAACCCCGCAAGACTGTTTCCATGCGTATATAATTCCTGAATTTTCTTTGCGAGGTCATCACCTCAGCAATCGTTTCGATTACTCACAACATAGACTATTCCATTGTGGAGGAACACAACACGTACATCCAGAAAGAGAGCATGAAGCGCACGATCCTCGCCCGCCTCACTCTCCTTCCTTCGCCGCTCAAGATCGTCTTTGCCGTCGCCTTGTTCGTCTTTCTCGGTGCCTCGTTTTCGATCGGCGCTAAACTGATCAATGCGAGACTCGTCGAAATCCCAAGACACGGGGGGATGCTCACAGAAGGAATCATCGGGAGACCTCGCTTCATCAACCCGGTCATCGCAAAGAGTGATGCTGACCGTGACATGACCGCGCTTGTCTACTCTGGCCTACTCAGACCAACCCCAGAAGGAGCACTCGTTCCCGATCTCGCTTCTGCATATACAATCTCCGAGGACGGACTCACCTACACATTCACCCTCAAAGACGGGGTCGTGTGGCACGACGGAGTCTCGATCACCTCCGATGACATCGCGTTCACCGTGAGCAAGGTTCGCGACATAGGTCTTGCGATCAAAAGTCCGAGACGTGCGGGCTGGGAAGGAGTAGATGTGTCCACTCCTGACCCAATGACCGTCATCTTCAAATTGAAGCAACCGTATGCACAATTTCTGGAGAATACGACGATGGGAATCATCCCGAAACACATCTGGCAGAATGTTCCTGATGAGGAGTTCGATGTCAGTTACTATAATATAGACCCGATCGGCTCAGGCCCATATCGAGTGAAAGGACTCGTGCGCGACTCGGAAGGACTTCCCCGTTACTATGACCTTACTGCCTTCAAACGCTACCGCGGCGGAGAGCCGTACATCACGAATCTGCGTATGCAATTCTTCGGAAACAATGATGAGCTCGCGCAAGCATACAGCGATCAGCGGATTGACCAGATGCACGCACTGACCCCCGAAGCAGGCAAGGCACTCGAGCGTGCAGGCCGGCCGGTCGCTAAAACCCCGCTCCCCCGTATCTTTGCATTCTATTTCAATCAGAATCAGCAGCCGGTACTCGTCGATAAAGCAGTCAGAACGGCACTCAATCTGGCAGTCGACAAAGACATGATCGTCGCAAAGGTCCTCGACGGATACGGCAAAACAATAGACGGTCCGCTCCCGTTCCTTGAGGTTCCGGCTACGAACACCCCTTCACTGCAAGCAGACCGCATCGCTCAAGCAAAGTCGATACTCGAAAAAGCTGGATGGACGAAGAATGCAGCAAATATCTACGAGAAAGTGGATAAGAAAAAGAAGACCGTCACACTCCTGCAGTTCTCGGTCGCGCTTCCCGATGTCCCAGAGCTCAGGAACGCCGCTGAACTCGCAAAAAGTGACTGGGAGAAACTCGGTGCCGATGTCACCATCAAAGTATTCGAACAGTCGAGTTTCGCTGGGGATGTACTGTCCCCTCGAAAGTACGACGTGCTCCTCTATGGACAGATCATCGGACGAGACCCTGACCCATACCCATACTGGCACTCCTCGCAGCGCAACGCCCCCGGGCTCAACGTCGCACTGTATGCGAACAAGAATGTCGACAAACTGCTCGAGAGTGCGAGAAAAGAAAGCGATCTTGCTTCACGAGACATACTGCTCACGCAGTTCGTAGAAGCAATAAACGCCGACACCCCCGCCATCTTCCTCTATAGTCCTGACTTCCTTTATGCCACGTCGAACAAGGTGCACGGGATCGATATCGGTCTCATTACCACGGAATCCGAGCGATTCATCGGCATCGAGAATTGGTACATCCAATCTGAGCGTGTATGGAAGATGATCGCAGAACGGATGAAACGTGTTCCATAAGAAATCATTATCAAGCAACATTACTCATTTCGATACGAAGCGTAGCGAAAGAACTTAACAGAAAAACATGATCGAACGAAAACCAAACGGAAGTGACGACAGCAGAGGAAACGGAGGGAGACCTTTCCCAAGGCCGAGCGCTCCACGCACGCCGCGCCCAGGCGGAGCCCCTGCAAAACCTGGAGCACCAGTACTCCGCACAACTGGAACACAGAGCTACGTACGCCCAGGAGGCCCTACCCGGGGAGGAGTTCCTGCTGGACGCACCAATCCTGGAAGAGGCTCTCAGAATCGCGGTGAGGGTGGTAGAGGAGCTGCACGCGGAGGAGAGCGAGGCGGACGCCGCCCGCAGCAGATCCGTAAACCCCGGACCAGCGGTCTCTCAGGGAAGCACTTCGAGGACGCTCGCCTTCGTACCGAAGAGATGAGGAGTGAACGGCACGAAGGAGAGAAAAAGAAGGTCACGATCCCGCCTCTTGCGCCGGGCGATGTGCGTGTCCTCATTCTCGGAGGAGTCGAAGAGATCGGACGCAACATATCCGCGATCGAATACGGGAACGATATCGTCGTCATCGACTGCGGGTTCATGTTCAAGGATGAAGATCATCCGGGTGTCGACTACATCCTCGCGAACACCGAGTATCTCGAAGAGCGCAAGGATCGCATCCGTGGCGTGTTCATCACCCACGGGCATCTCGACCACATCGGTGGACTTCCTTATACCCTTCCGCGTATCGGCAACCCACCTGTCTATGCGCGTAACCTGACTGCGCTTCTGATCCAGAAACGCCAGGACGAATTCCCGAACCTGCCTCCGATCGATATGAAGATCGTGGAGACTGAGGACAGGATCTCGTTCGGTGATCTCGCGGTGCGTTTCTTCAAGGTCACCCATACCATTCCTGACGCTATGGGTGTCATGGTCGAAACTCCGTACGGCTCCATCTGCCACACCGGGGACCTCAAGCTGGACCACAGAGGCGGAATCCCTACCGACGAAGAGATCGCGCACTACAAGAAATTCGACAAGGAGAACGTGCTGATGCTGATGAGTGACTCCACCAACTGTCAGAAACCAGGCTTCTCTATCCCCGAACCGGTCGTGCACGATACCGTCGAGGCACTCATCAAGAACTCGCACGGACGAGTCATTATCGCCACTTTCTCCTCGCTCCTCGAACGCATCATCAAGATCATTGAGTTCTGTGATACGCACAACAAGAAACTCGTCGTCGACGGACGCAGTATGAAGACCAACATCGAACTCGCACAGAAAGCAGGTCTGTTCAAATACAAGAAAGGAACCTTGATCGGCATCGACGAGATGGAAAATTACCCGCAGGACAAGATCGTCATGCTCGTCACCGGTGCACAGGGAGACCCATTCGCGGTCCTGATGCGTGCGGCGACCAAGAAGCACAAAGGACTGAAGATCCGGGAAGGTGACACCGTACTCTTCTCCTCATCGGTCGTTCCGGGGAACGAACGCGCGGTACAGAAGCTCAAGGACCTGCTTTCACGCCAAGGTGCACGTATCGTCCACTATGAGACCAGTGACGTGCACTCATCCGGACACTCCTACCATGATGAATCGCTTTGGCTGATTCAGCGCATCCACCCGAAATTCTTCATACCGCTCCACGGGTATCACTACATGCTCCGCAGTCACGTCGACATCGCGCTTGCAGCCGGCATTCCTGCTGCGAACTGCGTGATCCCGAACGACGGATCGATCATTGAGATCAGGGAGCAGGGACAGAAGATCGTTCACCTCGCGGTCACCGCACCGAACGAAATGGTCGCAGTCGACGGCTTTGCTATCGGCAACATGCAGGAAGTGGTCATCCGTGATCGCCAGATGCTCGCTGAAGACGGTATCGTCGTCCTGGTCGCGACCGTTGATCTTCACACCGGCAAGCTGATGAAGTCCCCTGACATCATCGCAAGAGGCTTCGTATATGTGCGCGAGTCGCAGGACCTTCTCAATCAGGCGCGACTCATCATCAAGAAGACCGTCGAGGATGCCTGCGGAAAAGGCACCAAGGGCGTCAACTTCGAATTCCTCAAGGAAGACGTGCGCGACAAGGTCGGACTGTTCCTGTTCCAAAAAACATCCAAACAGCCGATGGTGATCCCGGTTCTGTTGGGGATCTAACTGACAAAAAAACAGCATATCGATCGATATGCTGTTTTTTCATCCAATTATTTAAGATAGAGTGCCGAGCATTCTACTTCAAGGATTCCCGGGATGACCGTGATATCGTTCCTGAATGCATCGTGTACAAGGTCGATAGTGTTATTGTGACGCTCATCGAAATACATACTGTTCACATCCTTGCGCTCCGCTCCGTAGACGATGGTGTTGATGCCCGCCCAGATACATGCAACGGTACACATCCCGCATGGTTGCAATGTACTGTAGATGGTGCAGCCGGGTATGTGTCTGGTTTGCCACTCCTTGCAAAGCTTTCGAATCGTCACGATCTCACCGTGAGCAGTAGGGTCATGGATAATCTCTTCTTCGTTATACCCTGATGCGACCAGCTTCCCATCTTTGGTGATGACCGAGCCGATAGCACCGCCACCTGCGGCAACCCCGAGTTTTGCCTGTTCGATGGCAAGTCGCATGAAGTATTCGTGATCTTGTTGTTCCATCAGCAAAGTATAGCAAAGCCTCAGGCACCCAGAGACGATTGACAAATATGGATTTTATAGCAATATGTACAAAGACAACCAATCTCCCAAGGAGACGACATGTTTACGATCGACAGACTTACTGAACAGGACTGCGCAGCGCTCGCGGAATTCCCCGGTTGGATCGCCTATTTCTACGAAGTGGTGCGCGCTCCGGAGCAAACTCTCATTTACACGACAGGACTCTTCTACGGCCACGTCGAACTGCGCGATGCACTCATGATGATCGGCAGAAACGATATGGTGAAGCGTGTGTCAGCGCACCACAGGCTTCCTGCACGTGAACGCATCGACTTCTGGGGACGGATCGCATTGTCGATCAACAAGCCGATCCTTGCGGTCGACGAGAAGCACGAAGGTGACGATGGCTACAGCATCATCCCCCTCTTCAAGGTGTACCCTGATCGCCGAGCGGAACTGTATCTTGCAGGACAAGTGCTCCACCAGCGACTCGCATTCGCATGAACCGTACAATGCCCCCACACCGTGGGGGCATTCTTCTTCATGTCACGATTTTCTGCGCTATAATGAACACATATGTCATTTGCATTCTGGAAACGCGGGACGCCGCTCTCGGCGAAACACGCCTTCATCATTCTCTCGATCTTGATGTTCTTTTTCTCGGCGCAGGTATCACTCGACATGTACGTCGACTCCTCGTACCTCAAGAGCACGATACTGACGACACCGGGATTCGCCGACACGCATTCTTGGATGAACCCAGACAATGTCATCGGTGCACTCTATACGATCGCATCGTTCATCACGCTCCTCGGCCTGATCTTAGCTCCAAGGATCCTCCGCAGATTCGGAAACTACAAATGGACACTTTCCATACTCATCGTCCACATGCTCCTGCTCCTTGGACTGGCGTTCTCGAATACCGCATGGCTGGTCATCCCACTCTTCATGGTCGAGTCTGCACTCACCTCTATTCTCTATTTCAACTTCGACGTATTCCTCGAACACTACTCGAAAGATGAGAACACCGGCGTCATTCGAGGGATATTCATCGCCATCTCGTCGATCGCATGGTTCACACCACCGTTCTTCGCCGGCATTATCGTCGACCACTACGGATTCTCGCTGATCTACCTCACCGGAGCACTCCTTATCATCCCCACGGTGATCATCATGGTGCTCTACATGTCCGGATTCAAAGACATGCGCTATGACGCCAAAACGATCGCACTCACGCCCTCAGACGAGAAACGAAAGCCGGATGTTGCACGCATCCTTTGGGTGCAGTTCTTCCTGCAATTCTTCTATGCATGGATGATCATCTATGCGCCACTCTATTTCCATGATGTCATCGGTGTCTCATACCAAGATTTCGGAATGATCATGGCGGTCGCGCTCACTGCATTCGTCATCTTTCCGACGCCGCAGGGTTGGCTTGCGGACAAGCTACTCGGGGAAAAAGAGATGCTCGTGATCGGATTCTTCCTGATGGGCATCTCCTGCCTCGCTATCCCCTATCTTGCATCGTTCCATCTCGGGCTTTGGTGGTGGGCGGCGCTCCTTTTCATCGGTCGTTCAGGGGCATCAACTGTCGAGACGATGGCAGAAGTCTATTTTTTCAAGCAGATCGACGGGCACAACGCCTCATACATCGGCTCATTCAGACGCACCCGTCCGATGGCGTTCATCGTTGCTCCGCTCCTTGCAACAGCTCTGCTGCAATTCAAAGCGGTCGACATGGGCGGGTTGTTCATTCTGCTCGGACTCATCATGCTCATCGCGCTCTATTTCCCCATCGGCCTCAAGGATACAAGATAGCTTGCGGAAGTTATTCGATCGTCGGAGTCGAAGTCGCGTTCGCTCCGATACAGGCATTGAACACCAGCACGCTCGCATTGAACTCTGCGATATGCGCCTTTGTTTTGGCAACAAGCAGATTGTAGCTGTCGACAAGCGCATTGTACTCTTCCACCTTCGCATTATAGGAAGGCGAACTATTCGAGGTCTGGTCGATCGATGCGCGAAGGGTCTTGAGGGCCTCCTCGATGGAAGCAACTTCGAGTTCTTCGCTCGCTACGGTTGACTCGAGCGCACTGTTCGGAGACGGACAAGACGACAGCGGCTTACCGAATTCTTGCACCGCGTACCACACTACTCGCCCCTCCCAGTTCCCCTGAAGCGCCGAAATACCTATCTCGGTATAGTTCTTATTGAGGATATTCGCCCTGTGTCCGGGAGAATTCATCCACCCTTCCATCACGTCTTTGCTTGAGAAGAAATCCCCCATCGCAAGGTTCTCACCGAGGAAGATATATTCGTATCCGTATATCTTTGCGAGTTGCGCGACATCTATGCCGCTCGGTGACACATGCGCGAAATACTGCTTATTGATCATGTCGACCGCTTTCCCTTCGGCGATTGCAGATAGCCTGACATTGAAACCGAGCGGCTGAAGTCCAGCCTTACTCCTTTCCTGATTCACGATATCCAGGATCGCACGTTGATTGAGCGCTCCCTCGCCGTTCGGGATGCCCGGCTCGCTTGAGGAAGCAGCTACCCCGACTGTCATATCCTGCTTTTGGGCAGGCTTCTCGACGATGAGTGGAGGCGGGGCTGCGACCACGGGACTTGCCTTGGCGGGTTTCTTCACCCCGGGAGCAACCGGCTTCGAGGTTGCGTCAGTCTTCAAGGTCGTGCTGGTGGCTTTCGGTTGAAGGGTAGCGGGAGTAGTGGTACCGAACGTCGAAGTCGCAACTACCGTTCGAGCGAGAGGAGTCGTGGTTGCCGGGCGTTCTTTGAGCTTCGTCGATGCAAGCTCTCCACGAAGATACGGACCAGGGTCGAATCCCTGGTACATCGCATATAAGAGCAGGAAGAACAGTGCCGTGAAGACGGTGGAAAGAATGCTCAGGAATTTTATCGATCGATCGATCATGATACGAGATATGTCTTGATAGCGCACAGTATACCATGGGAAAACCGGCTTCCCCGAAGCCGTTTGTTGCGCTATCATTCCTTCATGCCTACACCAGAAAAAACCACACCGGCGCCTGTCCAAGAGACACTCGTCTGCATCAACATCCCGGAAAGTAAGACCATGCGGGACCCACATACGGTCGAAGAACTCGCACTCGGCGCTAAAAATAAACGCGCATCACGTATTGCTGCCGAATTCGACAACGGACTAAAATTCATCAAAAAATACCCGAAATCGGTCACTATCTACGGTTCCGCACGTTTCAAACCGAGCAATCCGCACTACAAGGATGCACGCGACCTGGGATTCAAACTCGCGAAAGCAGGTTATGCGGTCGTGACCGGTGGAGGACCGGGGATCATGGAAGCGGCGAACCGCGGAGCAAAGGAAGCGGGCGGAAACTCAATCGGACTCAATATCGAGCTGCCCAGCGAGCAGATCCTCAACCCGTATACGACCGATTCACTCTCGTTCTACTATTTCTTCTCACGCAAGACAACGATGTCCTTCTCGTGTGAATCATACATCTATTATCCGGGCGGATTCGGTACACTGGATGAACTGTTCGAGATACTTACCTTGATTCAGACTGGCAAGATCCATGCGAACCCGGTCATTCTCGTTGGTACCGACTTCTGGAAACCACTCGAAACATACATCAAGAAGGCACTGCTTGAATCACATGGAACCATAAACAAAAAAGATCTCGATCTGTTTGTCATCACAGATGACCATGAAATGATCCTGAAGAAGGTAATGGAGACGCCAGTCCGCAAGTGACCTTTTGCTCGTTGAGCTATCTCGTGAGCAGTATCAGATACTCCTGGTTTCCATCTCCTCCCAAAATAGGTGACGGTTCCGCGTCGCTAACCACAAGTCCGAGAGAACGAGCATAAAGCGAAACTTCTGCGACTGCGCGAAGCCGCAATTTCTCATCTTTGACCAATCCCTTGTTGATCGCCTCCTTCCCCACCTCGAACTGCGGCTTTAGGAGTGCGATGATCCGTCCTCCCTTCGGAATCAGGGACATGGCTTTTTGAAGTACCTTGGTGAGTGAGATGAACGAGACGTCGATCGTGACCAAATCTACTCCGGGAGGAAAAGCGTCTGGGGAGATCCCATTGATGTGGACCCCTTCCAAGTTCGTAACGCGTCTATCTGACCTGAGTTTCTCATGAAGCTGGCCATGGCCAACATCGAGCGCGTAGACATGCGCCGCACCTCGAGCAAGCAGCACTTCGGTGAAACCACCGGTCGACGCTCCAATATCGACGACATATCTTCCCGTGACATCAACTCCGAAATGTTCGAGTGCATGCTCGAGCTTGAGTGCAGAACGCGATACCCACGGAATATCCGAACGAGAAAGCGAGAGCACGTCATGTTCCTCGACGAGGAGTGACGGGTCGACAGTGACGATGCCTCCGACCAATACTGCCCCTTCCTTGATGAGCTCCTTCGAGCGCCCGCGGGAACCCGCCAAACCGCGAAGTACGAGTGCTTTATCGAGACGCTCCTTTCCTGCCATATATCCGAAGCCTAGCGTATTTTCACGGGTTTAGGTAGCTTTCCACAGGAAAATTTTTGACAGGGATTCCTGAGGGGCGAATAATGAATGGAGGAATCGGCTCCCCGGTCCCCCACCCGACGATCACATTACAAACCAAGTTATCAAACTTTGAAAAGGTCGCTTCGGGATGGGCACCGAGCAGCTGATATACAAAAAAACACTCACGCCGGTTGGTGTGAGTGTTTTTTGTAAACATTCATCGATTAATCGACAAACGTCAATGCGATTCCCTTTTTACCTGCGCGTCCTGTACGACCAATGCGGTGTACATAATCATCGTAGGTGGACGGAAGTTCGTAGTTGATCACGTGTGTGACATTCGGGATATCGAGTCCGCGGGCTGCCACATCGGTAGCGACCATGATCTGCACTTTCTCATCTTTGAATTGTTTGAGTGCATGTTGGCGCTGTGGTTGTGATTTGTTGCCATGGATCGACGCGACTTTGAATCCTTCGCGCGCGAGGGCGATCGCGATCTTCTCTACACCATGCTTGGTGCGTCCGAACACGAGGACTTTCTTGAACTCAGGCTCCGAAAGGAGCTTGCAGAGCGTTGGGAACTTCTCGTCTTTCGAGACACGCACGACATCTTGGTCGATGTTCTTACCTGTATCTGCTTTCTTAACGGAAATTTTGAGTGGGTTATGAAGCAGCGTATTGGCAAGCGACTCGATCTCACGTGAGAATGTCGCTGAGAAGAACAGCGTATGGCGTTCTTTCGGAAGCATCCCGATGAGATACTTGATGTCATGGATGAATCCCATGTCGAGCATGCGGTCAGCCTCGTCGAGGACGAGGTTCTTGAATCCCGAGAGATCAAGTTCGCCGCGTTCGATCAAATCCTTGATACGACCCGGAGTACCGATGACCATGCGCACCTTGCGGCGCAGGCGTTCGATCTGCATGTTGATCGACGCACCACCGACAAGCAGCACAGAGTAGATGCCAAGCCCACGAGCAAAGCCCATGAACTCTTCATCGATCTGTAGCGCGAGTTCACGGGTCGGAATGACCACGAGGACTTTCTCGTTGGGGTGAAGGATCATTTTGTTGATGAGCGGGATGAGGAATGCCGCGGTCTTTCCTTCACCGGTGTTCGCGATACCAATCACATCACGCCCCTTGAGCACATCCGGGATGGACGCGTCTTGGATCGCGGTCGGCGTAACATAGCCTTTCGTGATGATGTTCTTCTTGAGTTTCTCATCGACTTCGAGATCCGCGAACTGGTGAGTCGGGATATACGGCTTTTCCTCTTCGACGACCACTGCCTTCGAGACGAAGCGTGATGCGTTGATGTTCTCGCCGGGATTGCGATTTCCACCGCGACCTCCACCGCGCGAACCACCGAATGATGGACGTCCGCCGCCAAATCCACCGCGTGAGCTTCCTCCACCGTAACCACCGCTGCGTGAGGAAGAGCCGCGATTTCCGCCGAATCCACCTCGTGACGGACCGCGGGATTCGCCACTGGTAAAGATACCCGGGCCGCGTGAGCCGGATGATTTTCGGGGAGGCTGGTACTGGCCAGATCCACCGCCGATGCCGCCCAAAACTACTGCGCGGCGCGTTCCTCCACTACGGGAAGAACCCTGATGTTTATCGTACATAATACAAATATGTTAGCACTGCTTTCTCTTGGAAAGACAGCAAATAATAGGACCCCACAATCATTCCGTAACTACCGTTGTAGTGGTCTCTACTTTTTTCTTCGCCTCGGTATGTGACAGGGCGGAAAAGAGGAATTCTTATGAGGATTACATATTAGCATAAAGAACTAAACTAGTCAAAGCTTGCGGAGGATTTTGAAAAAGTGATCGATCGCGAAAACTTGACTTTCGTCATATAAATTGCATTATATTGATGGATCCCCCCTTACCTTCGAAAGGCTCCCGATGCTCAGAATCATCCACTCTCTCGTCCTTGCTGCGGCCGCCATCCTCACTGCCTGCGGCGGAGGGGTGGAGGTCGACTCCGGAGGAAACCTCGTCTTCACTGCCTATGTCACTGTCCCGCCGGTGGTGATCACCTCCCCCGCAGTGATCGTACCCGTCAATGGCTACCCAGAGTCATGCATCGTATGGGAAGGTCATAGCAACTACACCCTCTACGGGTACGGTTACTACGGCTGCCCTCCGATCGCGGGACGCGACCTTGTGTCTCTGTTCGAATCGACCTTCCCCGATACCTATGTCGATTCGTGGTCGATCCCACACTACGGGACCGTGCGCATCACGCTCCGCTGACCAGGTTTCGGTCTCATGCAAAAATCGCCCCATCTGGGGCGATTCTCTATTTTCGCAAAACTAATCTTTTCTTTTATTCTTATTTCGTTCGGCTTCGCTCAAATATTGTTTGCGGAGACGGACTGACTTCGGAGTGATCTCAAGGTATTCATCGTCTGCCATGATCTCAAGTCCGTTCTCGATGCCTACCGGGTGCGGAGGAACGAGATTGAGCGCATCATCAGAGCCAGAGGCGCGCATGTTGGTGAGTTGTTTTCCTTTTGTAGGATTGACCGGCATCTCGTCACCTTTCGCAGTGTTGCCGATGACCATACCTTCGTAAACCTCGACGTTAGGTCCGATATATAGCTCGCCGCGTTCCTGTAGGTTTGCAAGCGAATAACCGAGCGCCTTTCCTGTCGCCATCGAGATCATCGAACCTTCTGCGCGATGTGCAATGACACCAGCGTACGGCTTGAAGCCGACCACGCGTGACGCCATGATACCCTCTCCTTTGGTATCGACAATGAACTGATTGCGATAACCGAGAAGTCCGCGAGTAGGTCCTTCGAAGATCATGCGAATGGTGTTATGTGTCTGGGTCATGTGATTCATCAGTGCGCCACGCTCACCGAGTTTCTGGATGACGACACCCTGTGACTCGCTCGGGACATCAATGGTGACCTCTTCGAACGGCTCGTGTTTCACTCCGTCGATCTCCTTGATGATGACTTTCGGCTGTGACACTTGGAGTTCGAATCCTTCTCGACGCATATTCTCGAGGAGAATCGCGACATGCAGCTCACCGCGCCCTGCGACTTTGAAGGTGTCGCCTGAAGAGCTGGCAAAATCGACTCGGAGGCCGACGTTGACTTCGAGTTCTTTCTCAAGACGCTCACGGATCTGACGGGATGTGACGAACTTCCCCTCACGTCCTGCGAACGGTGAATTGTTCACGAGGAAGTTGAGTTCGATGGTCGGCTCGTCGACGGTGATTGCAGGAAGTGCTTCGACATCAGCGCTATGTGCGATGGTCTCACCGATATAGATCTCGGGGATACCCGCGATGATGCCAATGTCACCCGCGACGATCTCTGTCGCCTCCTCACGCTTGATCCCCCTGAAGGTGAACAATTTGGTCACCTTACCTTTATAGCTTACACCGTCACCCTTTAGGACGACGACGTTGTCATTCAATTTGATAGTACCCTCGGTGACGCGCGCGATGGCGAGACGTCCGAGATAATTGTCATAAGCGAGATTGAACGGCTGCGCACGCAGTGCTTTCGCGGCGGCACCTTCAACAGACGCGACCGGAACATGCTCAAGGATAAGATCGAGCATCGGTGTCAGGTCAGATGATTCGTCTGCAAGCTTACGCTTCGCTATACCTTGGCGACCGATAGCATAGACGACCGGGAAGTCGAGCTGCTCTTTGTTCGCACCGAGGTCCATGAACAGCTCAAGCACCTGCTCTTCCGCAAGATCAGGATTCGCTGCAGGCTTATCAATCTTATTGATGACGACGATCGGCTTGAGACCGAGCTCGAGTGACTTCTTCAAGACAAATCGGGTCTGCGGCATCGGACCTTCTTGCGCATCGACAATGAGGAGCACGCAGTCGATCGAACGGAGCACACGCTCTACCTCAGAACCGAAATCGGCATGGCCCGGAGTATCGACGATGTTGATCTTGGTCCCCTTGTACATCGCAGAGGTGTTCTTCGAGTAGATGGTGATTCCGCGCTCGAGTTCGAGTGCGTTCGAGTCCATACTCTCCCCTTCGGCAAACATACCAGTCTGACGCATGAGTGAGTCGGTCAAGGTGGTCTTGCCGTGGTCGACGTGAGCTATGATCGCAATGTTTCTGATCTCCATAAAATAAACTTGTATATTTGGCTAATTTCTTCGTTGTCTGCGTCGTGAGTCGATTCGATGTATAACTCATACATCTCACCGACATCACTCCTTGCCGCCTCGAACTTCATCCAAATCTACAAGCTTATAGATTCAACTGAGTCCTTAGTCCAGATTGGCCTCATAATTCTGGAAACAAAACACTCGCACATGCGAGCGAAAGTGTTGATATCATAATATATTTTGGCATTTTCCGCAATAGTTACTCAAGGCAGAAAATGACCTCCGCAAACAGATGAAATTCGAGGAGGCAAGGCTGCGATTCCAGCGAGATGTGCCTTAAGTCCGTTGGGCTGGTTCGCAACCGAAGCCAACAAGGAAGTTTACTGTTTGCGGAGGTCATTCAGATGTGCGAAAATGCTAGAGCTATATGGCAATTCCCCCCAAAAAACCCTTCAAAACGACCCGCAGACAAACGCCACTTCGCCCCATGGGAAAACTCATCTTTCCGGGCAAAAAACCCCTTGCAGCGACGATCAAGAAGAAGATCCAGCTTCCAAAACCTCCACGTACCGTGAAGGTAAGTTTCCCCACAAAGGCTGACGCGACCGACTCGTGGGGCTCCGTCGCCGAGTGGTACGATAAGCACCTTACTGGCGAAAACACCTACCACAACAAAGTCGTGCTCCCGAACCTCATCCGCTTGGTAGCACCGAAGCGCGGCGAATCGGTCGTCGATCTCGCATGCGGGAACGGTTTCTTCTCTGAAGCATTCGCTAAAGAAGGGGCACAAGTGACCGGCATCGATGTAAGCGAAGAGCTCATCACTATCGCAAGGAAGAACGCTCCCTCAGTATCGTTCCACGTCGGCTCAGCGGAGAAATTCGACATCGTCTCGGACGAGTCCAAAGATAAGGTTGTAATCGTGCTCGCGATCCAAAACATCGAACACACTGCGAAAGTATTCGCCGAAGCTGCACGCGTTCTCAAGCCGGGCGGCGTGCTTCATATCGTGATGAACCACCCTGCATTCCGTATCCCAAAGCGCAGCTCGTGGGAATACGACGAGAAGCAGAAAGTGCAGTATCGCCGCGTCGAAGAGTATCTCTCCGAATCAAGAAGCGCGATCGACATGCATCCCGGCAAGGCGAACTCGCCGCAGACCGTCTCATATCACCGTCCGCTTCAGTACTACTTCAAACTACTGCAGAAGTCAGGATTCGTCGTCGAGCGGCTCGAGGAGTGGACCTCACACAAGGAGAGCGACTCGGGGCCGCGCGCCAAAGCAGAGAACGATGCACGCAAAGAGTTCCCACTCTTCCTCTATCTCGGCGCAAAGAAGGCAGCATAAAGTTTGACGAAACAATCGTAGAGTGGTATTCAAATGAATAGAGCAGCACTCGCCCACAACATATGAGGAGAAATCCGTGATACCACGCCCTGAGTTCAAGATCGTCGCGTTCCCCCATGGAGGAACGCACTCGAATATCATCCCCGTCATCGGTGAAGACACTGAAAATTCGGGAAAGCTGATCTTCAACATCACCGCCCAGACTCAGACACTTTCATCCCCCGCAAAAGGACATACCTTCACAGTTTCTGAACGATTCACGGGAAGGATATTCCTCGTGGAAGGCCAGAGACTTGCGGGTTGCACTCCTTCATCGATGCATGTGTTCGTTGTCGATGAGATCGGGACGCTCACCTTGAGCAGGGGGAGATTCTTCCCGCCTCGGGCCGGCGAGAACGAAATTCGGAGCTTCCGCACTTCATACAGCGATGACCCCGGTTCTCTTGTCTCGCTGCCGATCTATCGCTACATCGTCGGACTCGAACGCGGGACAGAAGCGGTATTCCTACGACTGAAACACAAGTCAGGGCAGCCGATCCTGCAACACCTCAGCGTGCCGCACGACGAGTTCCGTGAGATCACGATGTGAGGGATCAACATGAGCAAAACACTCCGCAATTCTGCGGAGTGTTTTTTATGCTGACTTTGGATACGCTTTATAGAAGAAATGCTTGGTCAACTCAACACCAGCGACATAGAGCACAACGATGCCTGCGATCGCCGCAAGCAGCGTCCAGGCAATAGGAGTGAACGAAAGGATCGCCGCAATCGGCGTGAACGGAAGTACCCATGCGAGAACGACGACCGCAGTCGTGCTTCCAACCACATACTTACTCGGCAGACTCTTCCAGAAGGGAGAGCGTTTGGTGCGGATCACATACACCACGAGGATCTGGGTCGCGATCGATTCGATGAACCAGCCGGTCTGGAAACTCGCGTTCTCCATATGGAAGACCTTGTAGAGCACATAGAAGGTGACGAAGTCGAACACCGAGCTGACGACACCAAAGACGATGATATATTTCGAGAACGACTTCATGTTCCACTTCAAGGGCTCCCGTGTCGCTTCTTTGTCGGTATTGTCCGACGGGAGTGTTGTCTGCGAGAGATCGTAGAGGAAGTTGTTGAACAATATCTGCGCTGGGAGCATCGGGAGAAATGGCAAGAACAGTGACGCACCCATCATCGAGAACATATTACCGAAATTCGAACTGAATCCCATCTTCATGTACTTGAGTGTGTTCTGGAAGGTCTTGCGGCCTTCGACGACACCATCTTTGAGTACATGGAGGCTCTTATTGAGGAGAATGATATCGGCGGTCTCTTTGGCGACATCGACGGCGTTGTTGACCGAGATGCCCACGTCAGCTGCCTTGAGGACCGGTGCATCGTTGATACCGTCTCCCATGTAGCCGACGGTATTCCCCGCTTTTCGCAGCATCATCACGATACGCTCTTTCTGCTCGGGAGAAACGCGCGCGAACACCGTCACGCCGCCAACTTTCTTTGCAAGCTGTGAGTCCGAGAGTTTGTCGAGGTCCGCTCCGGTGAGCATCCCTTTCACCTCGATGCCAAGATCGCTGCAGATGCGTTTAGTGAGTATCTCACTGTCACCGGTGATGATCTTGAGTTCGATCGCTAGGTCGCGGAGTTCTTCGAGTGCAGCACGAGCGCTTTCCTTGGGGGGGTCGAGGAATGCAGCGAAACCGAGGAATACCATCTCTTCTTCCTCTTCTTTCTTATAGACTGCCCTACCGTCACTCGCGATATCTTTCATTGCGACAGCAAGCACACGGAATCCGTCAGCAGAAAGTCGGTCGTATTCTTCGCGCACCTTCTTCTTGAGCTCATCGGTCATGGCGACGACCTTCCCCGACGCCTCTTGGAATTTGGTCGAGACCGACGCAATACTCTCCGGGGCACCCTTTGCGATCATCATCCTTGTGTTTCCGTGTGAGACGACTACGGAGTCGCGTCTGCGTTCGAAATCGAACGGGATCTCGTCGACTTTCGCATATTCATGTGTGTCCATTTTACCGTGCGACTGGATAGCAGTATCGAGGGGACTCTTACGGGCAGTATGGAAGACACTGGAGAGATACGCATAGAGAAGTACCTCTTTTGAGTCTTCCCCTGTCGCGTCGACACATTTCACCAGTTCTATCCTGTCCTGGGTAAGCGTGCCGGTCTTATCAGTGCAGAGGATATTCATCCCTCCAAAATTCTGCACAGCGGCGAGATTCTTCACCACGACTTCCTTCTTCGCCATCACCAAGGAGCCGTGGGAGAGGGAGACCGACATGATGACCGGCAGAAGCTCCGGGGTGAGGCCTACCGCGATCGCGACCGCAAACAAGAACGAGTCGAGCACCGGTCGGTCGAGATACATATTGATGAGGAACACCACCAATACCATGACGAATGTGAGTTTGATGATGAAACCGCTGAAGTCCTTGAGTCCGCGTTCGAAACTGGTCTCATCTTCGTTCTCTGAGAGTTTCTCGGCGATCTTGCCGAACTCGGCACGTGAGCCGGTCTGCATGATGAGAGCAGTCGCATAGCCGGTGACCGAGCTCGTGCCCATGAACACTGCAGTGTCATCGGAAAGCGACAGTGAGACTCCGACTTTCTCGGGAGGAGCCGCGCACGCTTTCTTCTCTACCGGGAAAGATTCCCCGGTAAGCGCCGACTGGTTGACGAAGAAGTCATCGGCGGTAAGCACGGTCGCATCTGCAGGGATCACGTCCCCCGCCGAGAGCTCGATCACGTCGCCGGGAACGAGGTCTGTGAACGCGATCTCGACCTTCTTTCCGTCACGAAACACCGTCGCGGTCGATGCGACCTGAGCGATGAGTTTCTCCGCGACCTGTTCGGATTTATGGCTATTGAAATAGTCGAGCACGGCCGAGAGCAGCACCATTACAAGGATGATGATCGCATTCACCTGCTGCCCGAGGAAGAATGACAGTGTTGCAGCACCGATGAGAAGGAGGAGGAGTGGACTATTGAATTTCTTCACGAATGCGATGATCGGTCGCAGTCGTTTCTTGTGATAAATGGTATTCTCGCCATAAGTCGCACGCGCTATCTCAGCCTGTCGCGTCGTGAGACCGGTTGGAAGCTGCTGTGGTAGCCCAGTGGTGTTCATGCTCAAAATATTATACCACTACTTATCCCTCTTGGAATGAACATGCCCCACCAAGATTGAATGCGAGCCGGCCCCCCCTTCTATCAATGCCGTACTATTTGGAGCAGGAGCCGGCCACTGGAGTACGTGAGACCTCAATCACCTTATCTCGCGATGGCGAATATAGGATCGAAAGTGACGACTTGCAGTACACCAGCACCTGATCACCCACCAAAGCATTCCCGAAGAATGGGATGTTCGCAAGTGCCTTCAAGTCTGTGACGCGTGCAATCTGTGGCTGTTCGCCCTGCGGAAGGAGGAGGTGCTTCTCCACCGAAAGGATCGCTTCGGTGCTCGGATCGGTAGATTGTCCTGGAAGAGATGGTTTCGTTACTACCTGACGCAGATCGCTCGCGACTCTGTAATAGTGCAATGCGAGCAGTAGCGAGAATCCGACCACGAATACGGTTGCAAGCTTAAGCCCGAACTTGCCTAACACCGCAAGCTTGTCTCCGCTCTTTCTGCTGAGATCGATCGATGCTTTCTTTCGTGCGAATAGCGCCATATTTTCTCAATTATACCTTTTTCGTCGATATTTTCTAGGCCAGTCGAAGGCTATTGCACCTGAAGCGAAAATGGCGCACAATTCTATTTAATGAGCAATAATGAGAGAGGTAAACGGCCGCTTATTCTCCTTACTTCGGTCGCGGTCGCATCGCTCCTGGTCGGTTTCGCTGCGACCAAATACCTCCTCCCTGCTTCCCCAGATGCGCTCACGGTCGAAGAATGCGCAAAGAAGTATTCTTTCCTTCGCAATGATCTTGACTGCAATGCGGTCGATGAAGACTATGCTCGCGTCAACAGGATCCAAGACGGACTGAATTCATACATCAACAGACAGAAGGACGCCGGCAATGTCACCCGCGTCTCGGTGTTCTTCCGCGACCTCTCCTCTCGTCGCTGGGCAGCAGCAAACAAAGACGAACGCTATGCACCAGGCTCGATGCTCAAAGTGGTGCTCGCCATCGCTTACCTCAAGCTTTCTGAGATCGAGCCGCAGATCCTCACCCAAGAGGTCATCTACGCGCCGAGCAAGGTCAGTATGAATGACATGGAAAAATACAAGCCGAAGAACAATCTTGTTCCAGGAGAAAAGTATTCCGTAGAATCACTGATCGAACGCATGATCAAAGATTCGGACAATGATGTGACACTCCTACTTAACGACTCGATCGATCAAGGATTCCTCCACAAGGTATTCAGCGACCTCAATATCACACTTCCCACAAGCGGGGGCAGCGAACAGAATTTCGTCGGAGTCGAGCGTATCTCCTCGATCATGCGTGCGCTCTATCTTGCATCGTACCTCAATGCCGACAATTCCCAGAAACTCCTTTCACTCATGTCGCAAACGTCGTTCTCCCAAGGGATCGCTTCCGGGGTCCCTACACACACTCCGGTCGCTCACAAATTCGGTGAGCGTGAAGTCGTCGACTTGAACACAAAAAAAGTAGTCAGCGCGGAGTTACATGACTGCGGAATCATCTACAAGGATGACCATCCCTACATCCTCTGTGTCATGACGGAAGGGTCAACCTATGAGTCCCTTGCTATGATCCTTTCTGACATCTCAAAGATGGTCTACGAGAGTGAGTAGTTAGTCTCTATTATTCTCTCTTCCTTGTCACCACTCCATCAGACGATAAGTACCTGTTGGGGTACTTCTGGTTTCGTATCTTCTGCCGCCAGAAGTGGTGGCTCGACCGGAAGTGTGAGGGCAAAAGTACTTCCCTCGCCTGGGACACTTTGCACAAGCCCGATCTCGCCCCCCATCCCTTCGACCATTAGTTTTGAGATATAGAGCCCGAGCCCGGTCGACATCACATCACGCGAATGGATCTTCTCCCCTACTTGCTGGAATTTACGGAACAATAGCGCATATTGATCACGGGGAATCCCTATTCCCGTGTCTTTGACAGCGATATTGACGAATTGACCCGCTCGAGTGATTGAAATCACCACCCCTCCTTTCTGTGTATAGTTCACGGCATTCCCAACCAGGTTCATCAATACTTGTTTCACTCTTGCGGGATCAGCATAAGCCTCGATCTTCTCGCTAACCGGAGCAAGCTCGAGTGACAGGGAGCGAGCTTGTGCGACCCCGAGCAACTCTTCCACTGAATTTTGAACAAGCTGGGCGACATCGAACTTTTCCGAGTGGAATTGCATTCGCTTCTGCTCGAGTCGTGAGACGTCCAAGAAGTCATTCACGATGCGAATGAGGCGTACACTCGACGTCAACATGTCTTCGACCATCTGATGCATGTCAGGATCGACCAGCTTTTCACTGTAGTAATCAAGCAGCATCGACGCATTGCCGCGGATCGCCGTGAGCGGCGTTCGAAGCTCATGCGAGGCGATCGAAAAGAACTCTTCCCGACTCTGTTCTAGGACTTTTGCTTCAGTGGTGTCTTCGACGGTCATCACGGTACCAATGACCTCATCGGGGTATTCGGGAAGTGTGATCGGCGCAAGTAGTACTCGAAGATATCTGTCACCCAAGACGAACTCCTTCGTGTCTCCTTTTCCTCCTCCTTTTGGGAATTCCCGATAGTAATTACGAAGGAACATCGCTCCCTGCAGCGCACGCTCGACGTCCTCGAATCGAGCTGGGGCATCAGTCTGTGCGAGTCCCAAAATCGTCGATAGTGCACGATTCGCAATCACGACATTGTTTTCTGTGTCGACGATCAGCAGACCGATCGAGAGACTATTGATCGAAGCAAGGAGGTTCGCATGCTCTTCTGTGAGTTCCTCAGTGCGCTCAATGACTATTTTCTCGATATTCTCCTTCGCATCACTGAGTTTCTGACTATTCTCAAAGAATTCCTTCGAACTCAGTTCCAAGGAGTGCTCCAAAAGAAGCCGATCTTCATCGAAACTCGAATAGGTCTTGGAAACTGTCTCCAAGAACTGTCCCAATCCCTCCGGAATGACCGGCGGGTCCCCAAATGCATGTCGAAGTTGTCGCTCAAGTAACCTATGCATGGCAATGTTCAGTTTTCTGAGAATACCGTAATGGTCATTGTCTGATTATGCAGACGGCACTGTCCGTTCTGTGCAGCAGTCGGACAAAGCTCTCCGTATGAATAGAAACCGGTGAGTGCTGCTCCTCCAACGACCCCACGCACCGCATCGATCTCCTCCTCGACCATATCCTTCAGCACCAGTTTTCTGCCAACACAACTGACGAGGACAGCAAGCTCGGGTTTCACAGCACCGAATGGCTCGATACTTTTACTCCCTGCGCCCGACGCACCATCGATGAGACGGTCGAAGTTCGCCTTCATGAGAGCGACGGGAACACCCTCGGGCATATCACCCGCAAAAGTCAGACTCTGCTCCTTCTCGTCTACTGCAAGTATCGTTCTCACCACCTCGTCAAAGCCGTCAGCATTCTTCAGTCGTAGTCGTAGAGGAAAAAGCAATCCTGTCCCAGGTAGACCTGAAGCTTTCTCTCCAAGGTATGTCTTATATAATTCAAGCGCGGGTTTTCCGTCGAGTTCATACAAGACGTTCCCTTTCGACTTAGTGATCATGCGCTCCACTCCGAACGGATCCCACCCTCCAAGGGATCCGAATCCAACCTTAAGATCAGTCCCGTAGAATCCGATCAAGATGATCTTTCCCTCCATTCCGGCATGATCGAGGCCAACTGCAGTTTTTTTGAATTCTGCTCCGTCGCCCACCAGCCCTCCGGTCACAGAAGTGCCTTTCGGGAGTACTTGGTTGAGTCCGCTGACAAGCGCAGTCCCATTCACGCGAGTGCCGTCAGAAAATACCATCACATGGACAAGCTGATCATGGGTGATCAGCTGCGCAAGTTTTTTTCCCGCTTCTTCGCTTCCCTCCGCATTCACGATATCGATCTCAGCGAATTGCAGTGTGCTCTTCTCGAAACAGATCGCAGTGACTGAAAGGGAGTGGTCTCTCACCCGTTTCGCTAATATTTCCCCCGCGGTTGAACAGGTGACTACATGTGCTTCGGGGTAAAATCCGCGGATATTGTTGTAATATTCCTCATTCTCTATCAATTCTCGGCCCCCAAACACGAGGACGAGCTGTGGAGGCTGATTGAATTCCTGTGGAGTGACGATCTCCCAGCCGTTCTCTTTGGTCCAAAGCCGTTGCTCGATTTTCATATATAGCGTATTTCAATTAATCTTATCTAATGAGCAAGATATCCTCATCGAGCTCCGGATGCGCCGCTTCCACGACTACTCTTCCCTCATCGTTCAAAGAAACCAGATACCCGGTGCCGTTCGCAGTACAGTTGGTCGGACAGGAGGGGTCGACCGGTATAGAAGTGAGGTATATCGAACCGTCGGTGAGACTCATCATGTTCGCAAGATTTGTGCAGTCTGATGCTCCTGTTAGACACATCTCCGTCACGGTTACTGTTATCTCGGGAGGTAATGCTCCCTTATTCGAGACGGAATACTGGTAGACCGCATTCATGACCGCATGCACATCGTTCCAGCGTTGGGCATTGCGCGCAAGTGCGAACTGACGTGCGGGGTTGATCGCGATGATCGCCGCAGTCGCCAAAATCGCGAGTATCCCGATAGCGAGGAGAATCTCAATGAGCGTAAATCCTCCTCTGAATTGAGAGGTTTTTTTGACTTTTTTCATACATATATTATAACAAAAATAACTTAGCGAAGTTCGAATGATGTTCTAGCTGGGGATAACTGACGACCAGCAAGGACCGTGGCCGCCGTAGCCCTGTGCGCACAGTAGGGATCCGAACGGCGATCAGAGTGTCTGGACCTCCTCCCATGACCTGATCAGCATTTTGGTGCTCGAAGCCTCTGTTTCTATCAAAATCCTTCGAGTATACGATCCAACTGTACTTTCCACTCGGATCGTCTTCAACGGCAATCCGTCCCCTGTTGCATCACCCACCCTGCAAATGCCGTCACCGATCACAAGTGTTTCGTTCCCGGGATACGATGGGTTATCCTGTACCGACAGTAACGCATGCTCTGCACACGACCTTGCATAGGAAAAGGCTTCGAAAGATGCCATCTGCGCGAGTTGCATTTCTGATCCACTGAGCGACCGAAGGGATGCTCCGATCGCCAACGTGAATACTAGGACTGAAGCGATGAGCACAGACGTCAGTGCGATAAAACCTCTGTTGTGAGGGAGAGTGGATCTCATTGTGGCGTATGTGTGATGACTTCAGTGGTGTAAAAGTCCTCTTCGATCGAGTACTCGGGGCGACCATTTGGATTGAAGTACTGAAGCCGAAGATGAATACGAATGGCTGCTGGGCCACCGACTTTCCCGACGTTTTGAAATTCAAGCAGAGTAACGCGAACTTGATTCGAAGTCAGTGGCAGCACCGACTGCTCCAAGAGCTTGCCTGAATCCACACTGAAATCAAGAGCATTACCGACTTCGCCACTCTCGAAAAGTGACAGTACCGGACCAGTAGTCCCTACCTCGGGGAGAGCGACCGCTTCAGCGTTACGTATCGCCGCGGAAAGGCGTCCGAGAGCGAAATTCGCATTATCGGTGACCTCTTGCATCGCATGCAACCTTGCGTTGTCCAATAAGATCCGCGTACTGAGTGCTCCGGAAACAACGAGAACCACCGAAGTCATAGCGATGTAGAGGATCATTTCGATCAGAGTGACGCCTTTTGTGTGCATATTTATCATAGTAAGGTCACTCATGCACACGAGCGATATCTTCTGTTAATGTGACTGCTTCGACCCTTGAGGGTTCGAACTCCCACGAGACGGTACTCATGACCCTTTTCACTTCAACACTTATATCCGCGACGGTGATGACTCGTACGAACTGTTGCGTCGAATCGCTTCCGTCCACGAACGACCAGTTACTGCTTTGGAGCAAGAGTCCGTGCGTACCGGTTGTGAGTGCGTCAAAATCACCGTACCCGATAACTCTCGAAGCGGCGATCCCTTCTGCTGCCAGAAAGATTGCCTGTGACCCTTCGAGACTTCTCCGGGCAGCGATCTGAGTAGAAAGCACTATGCTTCCAATCGCCACCACCCCCAAAGTGAAGAGGGCGATTGCAAGCACCACTTCTAGCAAACTCTGTCCTCTTTGGGGTGACATTTTCTTCATATCATTCATTCGAGGTCGACCAGACCGTTCGATCGGAGGGTAATCACCGACTCATCATCTGCCGACCGGACAATGATACCTCCCGGTGAGGTAGGAACTCCTGTGCCGTGTGCGAATACGATCTCATTGGGACCCGACAAGGTGACGCCTTCCGGTAGCGCAATGACCTCGTCATACTGTGCGACCCTTGCTCCGTAAGTCGAACCATGGAAAAGCACATACTCACCTGGAAAGAACTTCAACCCGAAATCACTACTGAGCCTTCCATAAAAAGCATACGCTTCAGCTCGTTTCATGTCCGATGCCAGGACATTAACGGCCTCATCCAGTACTTCCATTCGGTAATAACGAATACTCATTGGGATCATCGTAACGACAAGCGACGCCGCAATCGCAATTACCAGTATGAGCTCGAGCATACTGAAACCAGCATTTCTACTACTGGCGTATGTTCCCCTTGATATGTGCGAATTGACCATGGAAGGGACTGTTGGGTCCAGATCAGCGCGTCACACCTTGAGTGACCTGATAAATAGGCATGATGATCGCGAGGCCGATGAACCCAACGACAAATGCGATGAAGATCAGGAGTGCGGGCTCGATGAGGACCGGAAGTTTCTTCGTCTTTATCTTGACCTCTTTCGCATAATATTCGGATAGAGATTCAAGTGCATGCCCCAGTGAACCACTTTGCTCACCTGCACCAACAACTATCGCAACTTTGTGTGGGAATAATCCAGACTCAGTACGGATAGCTGACGACAACGACTCTCCCTTTTCTACCCTTCCTCTGATCCGCAGCAGCGCTTCCCGGTAATGCACATTTATTGCAGCTTCAGCAGTGACTCCAAGTGCTTCGTTTATCGGTGTTCCACTCTTCAGCAACACGGCGAACAATTGAGAGAACAGCGCAAGTTGGTACGTCCGAGTGATACCACTCGATACAGGTATGGTGATCTTGAGATAATCGATCACGCTTCTTACTTTTGGGATGTTTCTCGTCGCAATATAGAGCACGATCACTCCCACGATCGACATGACCATCTCTATCCAATATTTCTTTGCTATGACCGATATCCCTAAAAGCATCCTCGTCATGAGCGGCAATGTGACATGTAACTGCTTGAACACCGGGACAAGCTTTGGGAGTATCGTGCTGACAAGAAATATGCCGATGATCCCAGTGACAGTAATGATGAATTTGGGGTAGAAAAGTGCCCCCTTCACCTCCTGTTCCAGATCATACCCCCGCTCAAGGTACTCCGAAAGGAAGAACAGAGTCTCATCGAGCGAGCCTGACATCTCTCCTACTCGGACCATGTTTACGCTCACCCGACCGAACACAGACTCCTCTTTGTGGAAGGCGTCTGAAAGCGACAACCCTTGTTCAGTGTCGTGCGCGATCCGAAAGAGTGCACGTTTGAACGCGGGTGATTCCGTATCCCCAGCAAGCATCTGTAGCGATTCACTCACAGTCACTCCACTCTTGAGCATCATGGCTAAATTCTTGATGAATTCCACCTTCTCTCCTGTGGGAATGAGCCATCCGTCGAATGTGTGTCGGTGCATCATGATTTAATGGCGCGTAATACCTCAGAAAGCGTCGTTCTTCCTCGGACAACTTGCTGCATGCCGTTTTCGAGCATCGTCGTCATCCCGCCCTTGCGTGCGGCACGACCGATCTCATCGGCATTGCTGTTTGCTACGACCAGTGAGCGCAACTCCTCATTCACTTCCATGACCTCAAAGATCCCGACTCTTCCCAGATATCCGGTATTTCCGCACATGTCGCAGCCCGCACCACGATATAGGGTCAATTCCCTGAAATCATCTTTGCCGGATATGATCCTCAGTGTATTCGAGAACTCCTCGTCGGCACGGAACAAAGCGAGCTCTTCGGCGGTCATTTGATAACTCACTCGACATTTCTTACAGATGAGACGGATGAGACGCTGCGCTATGATGACCACCAATGCTGATGCGGAAAGGAACGGTTCCACCCCCATTTCAACAAGGCGAGGAAAGACCGTTGCAGCATCGTTTGCATGCATCGTAGAAAGAAGGATATGACCCGTCATCGCAGCATTAACGGCGATATCAGCAGTCTCATTATCACGGATCTCTCCGACCATGATGATGTCGGGGTCTTGGCGCACGATGGAACGCAGTCCCGTCGAGAACAGTAATTCTTTTGCAGGGTTGACTTGGATTTGCTGCACCCGCTCGATATCGAACTCGACTGGGTCTTCGATCGTCATAATGTTCACCTCGGGTTTGTTCAACAATTCGAGAAGCACATAAAGTGTCGTGGTTTTCCCGGAACCGGTCGGACCGACAGAGAGTATCATTCCATACGGCTTTTCGATCGCACGTTTCACTTTTTCAAGATCTGCCTCACCAATACCGAGTTCGATGAGCGACAATTTCTTTGCATGTGCCTCAAGTAGGCGCATGACGATATTCTCGCCTCCAGTGACTGGGGCGAGCGAGACGCGGACCTCGAAATGCACCTTATCGTTCTTGAAGTCATAGCGACCATCCTGTGGTGTTGCATGCTCATCAGTGCGCAAGCGCGAGAGGATCTTCACCCGTGAAACGACATGCTCATGTGCTTTTTTCGGATATGTTGCGACATGATGAAGCACTCCGTCGACACGCAAACGCACAAACACAGTGTCCTCCTGCGGCTCAATGTGAATGTCTGACGCGCGACTATCATGGGCATACTCCAGCAGCGCGTCGAGGAACACGACGATATTCTCCGTATTCTCAGGATCCTTTGTTAAGCTGCCAATGATCTCGGCGAGCTTTGCGTCAAGCACGTTATTATAGAAACGGAGCGTCGCGAGTATCTCCGCCGGTGTGGTGTAGTATATCTCCACCTTCTTCGAGAAATCCCTCTCAATCGTGCTGAATAGCTCAGTATTATCAGGGTTTGCACTCGCAACATGAAGACTTTCAGGTGTCACTTTGAAAACGAGTGTTTCATTCGATCTCATGAAATCCTCTGAAAGAAGCTTGAGCACATCGTTCTGCACACGGAGTGCTGACAACCGCACGAAGCGGAAACCAAGCCCATCTGCGATCGCTCTTCCTAATTTCTCATCGTCAAGAACTCCGGAATCGAAGATGTACTTGTCCGGTGAAATTCCTAGCTCTTTCGCTTTCTGCACCACATCATCGAATCCCTGTCGGTCGATATGCCCCGGATCGACAAGAATTTCCATCAGCTTTTCTGTAGGGATCTGCATGATGATCAATTACTGAGGAACATACTTTCGCACTTTCTCGATGACATCCTTCATGGTGATCTCCGACTTGATCACATACTCGACGACACCGAGCTGTCTGGCCTTTTCCACATCGGCGTCCTGCTCGAGATTCGAGAAGAAGATGACCGGAATGAGCCTCAGTGCCGCATCGCCTTTCAGTATCATCAACGTCTCGAAACCGTTCTTCTTTGGCATCATCTGATCAAGAAGGATAAGGTCGGGGGTATTGTCTTTGATCTTCTCCAGCACTTCGTCGCCATTACTCGCGTTGATGACCTCATAGCCGGCTTTCTTGAGTGCGAAGGTATATGCCCTCGAGATGTATACATCGTCGTCGGCAAGTAGAATTTTTTTTCTTATTGGAACAGTTTCATCCATATCCTTCTTTATGTATTACATATTATCACACTCCGAACTCGCCCCCCCCTATCCCTTGCCTGCAAGCATTAAGGAGAAGGATCCGTGTGAGTTTCGATTATTTCTGAGATCTTTGCGACGATCTCTTTCGGTTCATACTGACTCTTCACTAAATATGCCACTGCACCCATCTGCAGCGCTCGCTCTGCATCTTCCTTACCGGCAAGATTCGAGAGCATCAACACTGGGATGCCGTCATACTCTGGGCGCTTTTTGATGCACTCAAGTACTTCGAATCCTGAACGTTTCGGCATCATGACATCGAGTACGAATATCGCTGGTTTCTCGGTAAGACCATCAAGATGCGCGACCGCTTCATCGCCATCTTTCGACGTCATGACGGTATATCCTCCCAGCTTGAATATCCGCTCGAACATACGCGTCATAAGGGGATCATCCTCTGAAAAATAGATCAGTTTATTATTCTGCATATTTATTCCCTACGGGTTCATTCTTTCCGATGTCCGCAATGGACATGACACATGCCCCGGAGATGCATTCATTCACCTTTTTGATGATGTAGTCGATGTCATGTTCGAGCTTCGTGATGTACATATTCGCCCCGAGCGAAAGGAAAAGCGCGGCATTTTCCGAAACGAACGAATTGGTCAGAATGATGACCGGCAGAGACTTGAGATCGTCATGTTCTCGGATCTTCCTTAAGACATCTATCCCGCTCACTTCGGGAATGATGACATCAAGGAGCACTACCGCGGGAGGAACGCTCATCCGTGATAATTTCTCGAGCGCTTCCCTTCCATCAGACGCAACTTCGACCTCGAAGCCACTCAACTCTAAGGCTCTCGTATACATCCTTCGTAATTCCTCCGTGTCCTCGATCAGGAAAATTTTTTTCATATATTCATTGTTCGAATGCTCACACTAATGACATATCGATCCACCATCAGATCAACGAATAAGTTCGATTGTTTCTCCTAATTCTGCGTGAGAGGCTTGGACATGTATCCTTCCTTCATTATTGATCGCAACCATGTACCCTGATGACCCTGAAGCACACTCGCCAGCACATGATGGATCGACAGGGATAGCCGTCAAGTAGGTCGAACTGGATGTGAGGCTATCCAAGATGATGCCCCCACAACTACCCACCCCAGTAACGCAAATATCCGACATGTTATCACCCGTATATATTTCTTGAGGAAATTGTCCTTTATGACTGACACTGTACTGATAGACAGCATTGGAAATCGCATTCACATCGTTCCAACGTTGCGTATTGCGTGCAAGTGCAAACTGCCGAGCAGGGTTGATAGCGATGATCGCCGCAGTGGCGAGAATCGCCAAAATGCCGATAGCAAGAAGTATCTCGATGAGTGTGAAACCTCTTTTGCTTTTCTTCATAAAGTTAAAATACATAGAATAATTATACCAATGTGCGACAAATTTGGAAGCTAAGTCGCGTACTCACACGGTATCTCCTTTCGAGTAATGGTGGCACATTATGGGACGGTAGTCGTGGTATTGCCGCTATCCGTGCTACTGCCTGAGGTATCTGGAATGACGGGAGGTGTACTCGAACTGGTGTCAGGAGTAGATGAGCCGGTGCCACTGCCCGCAAGGGCAGGATCCGGGGCAGCTGCAGGAGCAGGGGGGGGTTCCTCCACTATCCAGCTGGGCAGCATTCCCTACCGCGGCAGCCCGCGACCCGCCGGCATCACAGGTCGAGAGCATGAACCAGTCAGTCATAAAATATGTCCCACTAATCACTCAAATTCAAGGATATATCGAGTTTGGCCTGCAATATTTCGTGCGTATGACCACCAGAACCTCGAGATGACATAGGACGAATACAATAAATTCAGTATTTGGGAGGTCATCCAGACACTAAGGCCACCGCAGTAATAGTAATTATACCTTCTATATTCTATACAAAAAACACCAATGGTACTAATATGAAGAATGCCGTGGGCGTATACATTATATCCGTTAACAGAAACAATGTAGATCGCTCTAAGTCGAGGAGATACGTATGGATTTGCTTACCCAATTAAATTCGTTATATCGTAGCACTCCAAGAAAGATATTGGTAGTTCTGTTGTTACAATTTTTTGCCTTCATTGTACTATCTCTTTTTTTTACCTTACGTATTCCTGACAACGAGAAGCCTGGTGTGAGTCAGTGCCACACGAACTTACATAAATACATTAATCCTGAACTTGATTGCATAAACACAGATATTGCTTATGCAAACATAAACAAGAGCGAAGAAAACACGCGCACCTTTGTTAATTCACAAATCAAATCAGGTGACGCAACTCGAATCGCTGTTTTCTTTCGCGACCTTAAAACAAAGAAATGGTACGGTATAAACGAAAATCAGACCTTTTCACCTGGAAGTTTACTGAAACTCCCTCTTGCAATCACCTATTTCAAGCTTAGTGAAATAGACCCTGTCGTTCTTCAAATGAGATTTGTTTTCGATAAACCCAATGATTTAAACTCGCTTCAACATTTCAATTCTGCGAAACCACTCATCGTTGGTGGGAATTATAGTGTGAGCGATTTTCTTTCTCGACTCATCATTGACTCAGACAATGCCGTGGTACCTACCCTCATAAATGGTATCGATGGAAGCTTCTATAATAAGGTTCTTGTCGACCTTGGAGTGAATATCCCACTTTCGGACCAAGGTGGTACTCATGCAGACTTTTTTTCGCCAAAATCATATGCAGCAATATTGCGAGTTCTTTATAACTCATCCTATCTCGATATCGAGCATTCAGAAAAAATTCTTGAACTTCTTTCTTCTTCGACTTTTAAGGAGGGCCTAGTGTCTGGTGTCCCAGCTGGGACGAAAATCGCACACAAGTTTGGCGAAGCAACACAAATCGACCCTACAACAAAAACTACGGTCAAGCACGAACTGCACGATTGCGGAATTATCTATCGCCAAGATAATCCATACATACTCTGTGTAATGACAGAAGGTAGTGATTTTCAGTCTCTTGAGAATATCATTGCTGAAATCTCAAAAATTACCTGGGAAGACAACCCATCGATAACAGACTAGTGAACGAACTGGTCATCAGATTATGGGACCGTGCTTGTACCTGTGCCACTGTCAGTGGTGCTGCTTGAGGTATCTGGAATGACGGGAGGTGTACTCGAACTGGTGTCAGGAGTAGATGAGCCGGTGCCGCCGTCACTTGGAGGAATCTCAGGTGTGAGTGTCGGCGCAGGCGCCGGTGCTGGTGGAGTTGCTCCCCCACCCTGCGACTGATTCGAATTCCCTACCGCGGCAGCCTGCGACCCGCTGGCATCATAGGTCGAGAGCATGAACCAGTCGAACGGGATATCCGTCGCGGCCTGGCCTGAGAGTGTGACGGTGAATCCTTGGCCCGGGGTGACCTGTGTGACCGCGATCGGCATCGCGAGTATGGTGCGCGGAGTGATGAAGATCTTCGCGCCGGCGGTGACCCCCGAGTTGGCGACGAAGTAGGTGGTAGCGCCCGAAGGGAGCGTATCCGAGCCGGCGATCTGGTTGGCGCCTGACGGGACATTGATCGATCCGCCTGGGAGGATATTGAATACCACCGCGAAGAAGTCTTTCACTACTGCGGTCTGGGCGACGATCTTACCGATAGTGAGTTTGGTATACTCTGCGCCCTTCGTGAACACATCACTTGCGAGGTCAGTGACAGCCTGAGCGACATCGGTGACCGTCTCAGTGATATCACTGAAGATGTTCGTGCTGCCCTCGCTCCATCCTGGTGAAAGCTGGACTGCGATGACTCCGACACAATCAGTCGAGGTCGTGCCTGTGACACAAGTACCGACTCCATTTACGGGGTCGAATGCCTCGATCGCATGCCCAAGGACATATCCTGCACGAACTGCTTTCATTCCTACTCCTGGGACATTCGACGAAGTGATAGGGTCGCCTACAGCAATCGTGCTACTTGCCGAGATGACCTTGACCAGTGCACGCCCCTCAAACGCTACAGGCAGATCACCTGTTTCCTCGCCAAGATAGTCTTTTGCGGAATCAGTGACTACTCCCAGAATATTCCGATCATAAGGAGTGGTGACAGGGATGACTGCAAGCGAAGAAGTTGGCCCACCATGAGAGGCATTAGTGTATCCGACGATCGTCCCCGCATTCTTTTCCATCGATGTTGATGCTGACGGGTACCACGCTGCGTAGTTCGCCGAATTCGCGAAATTCGTACTATATGAAGTCGTTGTGGCAAAAGTGAGACCGTCCATGGGTGGCGCATCATCGACCCAGAGGCGCATCGATGCGACATCCATATCATTTGTACTTAACGTTCCCGTCGTGAGTAACGTAACCATTGTTTGAGCGGCGAGATTCACCGAAGGAATGTTCGTTGTGTGTGCTGCGACTACTGTCCCATTGATCAGGAACTCGACACGCGATGACGAAACCTCAACTCGGAGCCTTTGGAACGATGTCGACGTACTGATATTTGTGACCGTTCTCGTCTCTGCGCTGGCATTTCTTGTGATTGCCACCCAGTTGGTCGACGACGCGGCGAAGAATGCGCCATTGGTCGGAAGCGTGCCCGGAGTAGTATTATTCTGACCGCTATTTGTGAACCCGACGAACCACATCACTGAATTTGCAGTACCAGGATTTGTTGGAACCTTAACCTGTGCCTCGAAGACGGGGTTCGAAGATGCGGGAGCGAGTGTCGCAAAAGTTCTTAACGCTGCTGCTTCATTTACGATTGCCGTCGTAGTGAGTCCTGCGCGAAGTCGCCAGAAATTCGGGTATGCGGATGTTTGCGCAATCAGATTTGCGTCAGTCGTGCCAGGTAGAGCATCAAAGTTGAAGTCGCCACAGATATTGGCAGTATCAGCAGTTATCGCGGTTGTATTTACGCGCCCCGAACCAGGGCCGTCGCAGGATAGATACTTCCATGTCGAGTAGATGCGACCAGAGACCGTGAGTTGATCACGAAGGCCACCATTACCCCATGCAGACGTAGTGCCTATTCCTACACGTGCATAGTCGAGAGCTCCTGTCGTCGTCGCCTGAACGATCAACAGAGGGAAACTGTTGATTCCTGTTGAGGTGCTGATGGCGAGAAGCGGGGTCACATTATTCGCACTTGTGCCCATTATTGAAAGTTGCGCCCATGGAGTCGAGGAGCCGATGCCGACAGTACCATTGGCCATGATGCGGAAGAGTGAGCTAGTGGCACTTCCTGACGCATTGGTCGATGAGGCGATGTCGAAGAGTGGCATCATCGATCCATATGTGCCCTGCACCGCTAGCTCTGCGAGAGCACTTGAGGTACCCATAATGATCTGTCCAAGTGCGGTGATCATGTTCGATGCAAAGATGTTCGTTGCTGTTGCTGCGGTGGTGGTACTGCGCAGGATGTTATTGAAGATATTCTGTCCTGAGAAGATATTGTTGTCTGCAAGCAGTGTGGTGGATGCACCCGAGCCGCCAGTGGTCAAACAGGTTCCGGCGATCGCGAAGCAGCCGGACGAAATATTGATACCGTTCGTTGCTGTGGTGGTACCGGTGAGGAGTGTGGTGGTTCCGACAGTGAAACCGAACAAGGGCGATGGAGTCGAACTTGCGACTGAGACGCGTCCGTCATATGCGACACGGAAGAGACTTGTGGTTGCTGAGCCTGACGCGTTCGTCGACGATGCGATGTCGAAGAGGTTCTGGATCGATCCACTTGCGCCCTGCACGGAGAGTTTCGCGTATGCGGTCGTGGTACCGATCGCAAGTGCTTTTGCGGTATTGTCGAAGAAGAACTGGGTGTTATCACCTGACATGATCGCGCCAACCGCGAATTGTACCGCCCCAGTACCACCCGCTGCAGCAGCAGCTCCCGCGGAGATACAAGCACCACCCACCGCGAAGCAGCCGCCGTTGGTGAGGTTGATTCCTGCCGCAAATGTTGAGGTCGCGCTACCGGTGACTGCAAGGGAGGTGCTGGTGGCGTTGGTCGTAGTCGATTTGAGTGCAGTGAAGTTCTGAAGGGTGGTCGAAGCTCCGATGAAAGTATTGAAGCCCGAGAAGGTGTTGTTGTTCACGAGAAGTGTAGTGGATGCACCCGAGCCACCCGTGGAGAGACAGGTACCGCCTATAGAGAAACATCCCGCCGTGAGGTTGATACCGTTCGCGAAGGTCGAAGAGGCAGTGGTGGACGCGACATAGAGCGGATTGAGTGTCGAGAGTCCGAAGAGTGCTGACGGTGTGGAGGAGCCGATACCGACGGCACCAAGGTTCGAGATGGTGAACTTCTCTCCGGTTGAATTGTTGAGAGAAAGGATCTTCCCTGTGCCCATCTGAGTGGTGGATGCGAGTGGGGCGGAGGATGAGGCGAAGATCGAGAGCGGTGAGTATGCGACCGTGCCGAAGGTACGGGTATCAAGCGTAAGTCTGTCCCACTGCGAGTAGCGGGTAGAAGAGGTCGCCCAATCAGTGATGATTTCGGTGCCATGTCCACTGTGGACGTTGGAAGCGACAACATTGAGGAGCGAGAGATTGTCGATATAGATCGGGTAGGTGTTCGCTGCAACAGATCCGAAAAGAGTGTTACCAGTGATGGTGTTGCGCGAAGAAGAATTAGCCAACAAGATGCTTGCAGTCCCGGCAGACTGCGCGTTATTTTCAAGGGTATTTCCGACAAAGGTACTCTCGATCGTATCGCTAACACTGATACCAGATCCGACATTGGCTTCAATGATATTACCGACAACCGCAATTCCAGAGGAGAATGCGACCGTGAGTCCGTTCTGTCCGTTTCCGTAGACATTATTGTTGTTGACGCTGACCGCTGTTCCTTGGACGAAAATACCTGATCCACTGTTATTGATGACGGTGTTACCACTGACAATACCTGCGGAATGCGCCACGTAGATACCCTCATTCGGACTGGTGCGCACCGTTGAATTAATGATGGTCACGAAGTCCGCAGAGTCGACGTAGATTCCGACGCCATTGGTTGACCCTTCCGCTCTCACGTTGTCGATCACCGTCCCGAACAGGTGAATATCCGAGAACGATGCATTAGGAGGGACAGCGACGCCACTTCCGGTCGTATTCTTGACCGCAATATCGCGGATGGTCGAAGATGACACATAGAACAGTCCGACACCGTCCTGATTGATCGCACCTCCCTGGTTCGCTGCGTTACCGTTGATCGCCAGATTCGACACCGTGACATTCTGGGTCTTATAGAGCGAGATGATCGGTAGATTGCTCGGGGATGATGCCGCAAGGGTAAGGACGGTTCCCTCTCCTGAACCGATGAGCTGTGTCCCCGTCGCCATGGTCGTCGAACCGTTCACCGAGTAGTCACCTTCGAGGAGGTAGACCTTGCCGCCGAGACCACGAGAGGAAGTGTATGCCGCATTGATGGCAGCCTGGATCTCGTTCTGATCACCGGTACCGTCGGCGATATAGTCGGCGTATTGCTTGTTCTTCGAGTTCGAGGCGGCGACGACGTAGGTGGCAGCTTGGCCTTTACCGATACAGGTACTGGTAGCACTGGTGTCGCGGAAGCAGCCTGCGGAAAGCTGGATGCCACTTGCGAAGGTTGAGGTTGCAGAGCCGGTGACCGCGAGTGAGGTGGTGGTCGCATTGGTGGTGGTACTCTTGAGCGCGGTGAAGTTCTGGAGGGTCGTGGAACCGGTGGTGAGCAGTGTGCCGAACTGCGCGATCGCACCGAAGAGATTCGAAGATGACGCGAGCGATGCGAACAGGTTCGTGCTGGTGCTATTGGTAGTCGTGCTGCGAAGAATGTCCGCAAAGATGTTCTGTCCCGAGAAGGTGTTGTTGTTGGCGAGCAGTGTAGTGGATGCCCCTGAGCCACCGGAAGAGAGACAAGTGCCTGCGATTGCGAAGCAGCCACCTTGGAGTTGGATACCGTTCTGTGCGGTGGTGGTGCCGCCTGCGAGATAGGTAGTGGTGCCGACATTGAAACCGAAGTTCTGAG
>CAYXYK010000008.1:0-15034 GCA_964469335.1 uncultured Candidatus Saccharibacteria bacterium
GTTCGGCACCTCGATGTCGGCTCATCTTATCCTGGGGCTGGAGAAGGTCCCAAGGGTTTGGCTGTTCGCCAATTAAAAAGATACGTGAGCTGGGTTCAGACCGTCGTGAGACAGGTCGGTCTCCTATCTACTGCAGGCGTTGATTCTTGAAGAGATTTGCTTCTAGTACGAGAGGACCGAAGTGAACTGACCTCTGGTCTACCTGCTGTCTTGCCAAAGGCACCCGCAGGGTAGCTATGTCGGGAATGGATAAGCGCTGAAAGCATCTAAGCGCGAAACCAACTCTAAGATAAGGAATCGTTAAGACTCGTAGGAGATGACTACGTGATAGGCTTTAGGTGTACGCACAGTAATGTGTTCAGCCGAGAAGTACTAATTTGTCGACCTATTGGGAACCCAGAAAATCAAAAATTTTCCAGCGCTACTCGACTTTCCGTCGATAGGTTTGGAAGCAGTACTTTTGTACAGCTCCTCAAACACTATCTCCGTCCAAGTCGTCGTATCGCAAGAAAAATTTGCGATTTTCTCCCTCTCTTCCGTCGGGAAGAAGAGTAAGGGTTCAAGAAAAATCAATTGCAACATTTCGTTTTGTACGATAGTTGCTCGATGATCATACCTTTTGAATTTTGTTGAAAAACAAAATATGTTTTGTATCCTGAATGCTGATGTATTTAGTTATAGTGGTGGCTTGGCGCTGTGGAACTACCCGGTCCCATTCCGAACCCGGAAGTAAAATGCGGTTGCGCCGATGGTACTCACAACAAAGTGGGGAGAGTAGGTAGCTGCCACGATAACTGTATGGATCAGTAAAAGTTCTTTTTCGAAGTCAGAGCGGCTGTAGCTCAGGTGGGAGAGCGCTCCCGTCAAGGGAGAGGTCATGGGTTCGAGGCCCATCAGCTGCGCCCCCACTTTTTGGGGGCAGTTTGTTTTTATTTCTGTCGGGGTGTAGCTTAGCCTGGTAGAGCGTCGGATACCATCCGAAGGCCGGAGGTTCGAATCCTCTCACCCCGACCACCACCATTCACGTTTCTGTGAATAGGTGGTTTTTGTTTATGCACCAAAGTTACCCGCTGGTACGTATTTTCATGAGTATCAAGATTCACTACTATAGGTATATTGCTTCGAAAATTAATCAGTATTCAATTCCCATGCAAACAAAAACATATCTGGCCATACTTGCTGTCGTCGTCGCCGGGATCGCTGGCGGTGCATATATCGCGAGCGGTAGCGGAAAGAGTCAGCAGGCAGCTGTCGCAGAGACTACCCCGGTCACCCCAGTTGCAACGACAGAAGTAACCCCCACTGACGCTGTCGTTAGCCCTGTGACCTTAAAGTATAAAGATGGTACCTATAATGCAGCCGGTGAATACCGTGCTCCTTCGGGCGCAGAATCGATCTCGGTTTCATTGACGCTTAAAGACGACATTGTTGTTGATTCGTCAGTGACGAGTACTGCAACGAATCGCGAAACAAAACAGTATCAAGGGAAGTTCATTACCAATTACAAAGCTCAGGTCGTCGGCAAGAGTATTGACGAATTGAAACTTACGAATGTTTCAGGCTCATCACTTACTCCTATGGGGTTCAACGCAGCCCTCGAGACGATTAAAGCAGCAGCAAAAGCGTAATCATTCCGCTCACATGAAACAACATATCAAGTTTGATATGTTGTTTTTTTGGTGCACCGAACATGCATTTCCCGACATGTGTGATGATGTGATGCATTTGCATGCAGACCCCGACTCCTCGCTTGCTGGAACGGCTGGAATGCCGCCGCTCAAAGCATTAAGTCGCAAGCGGCAGTATAATCAGAAATATGATAGGTACTACATTCCGTTTCGAAGCGATTGGTACGCACTGGAGGATTCAATTGTCCGAGAAACTCACTTCCGAAGCCAGTTCTGTGTTAATTGAATCAGTCATGGAACGCATCCGTGCCTTTGATCTCGTATACTCACGTTTTCGAGACGACTCGATGGTAGCCGAGATGGCGAAGAAAGAAGGGCTCTATCGACTTCCCGCTGACGGTGCCGCGCTGTTCTTTCTTTACGAACGAGTGTTCGCGATCACGAAGGGTAAGGTCACTCCACTCATAGGTAGTGTAATGGAAGAATCAGGTTACGATAAGACATATTCACTGACAACGAAAGAGATGCATGTGCCACCCACTTGGGATGAAGTGTTGGCCTTTGACGGCAAGGATCTCGTACTCAAAAAGCCCGCGCTTCTTGATGTCGGAGCGGCAGGGAAAGGGTATCTGATCGACCTAGTCGCCGATGTGCTCGAAAAGCACGGACTGCATTCATATATCATCGATGCCGGAGGTGACATCATCCATAGAAATGCCGAAGGGCAAGTTGCTCAGGTCGGGCTCGAGCACCCGCTTGATGTAAATAAGGTCATAGGGGTAGTTCAGCTCGGAAATGAGAGTATCTGTGGGTCGGCAGGAAATCGACGCGCATGGGGCAATTTTACGCATATTATCGACCCTGTGACACTCGCTTCCCCTACAGAAATCCTTGCAACCTGGGTCATTGCCGACACCACGCTCCTTGCAGACATGCTCGCGACCTGTCTTTTTTTTGTGTCTCCCGACATCCTTTTTCAACATTTTTCCTTCCAATACGTCCTCCTTCGCAAAGATCTTTCGCTGTCATTTACACCAACTATAAACGCGGATTTCTATTAACATATGAAAACCCACAAGATCGTACTAGGATCTATCGTGATTGCAGAAAGCAGTGATGTGATCAAGGCAGGAAGAGAGTGTTATTTCCCGAGGGCTTCGTTCGATTCCGCTATGCTCATAAAAAACAATGAAGTGCTACATTGTCCGGATAAAGGCTATGCTGTCTGCTACGACGTTGTGCTTGGAGAACAAACATACCGTAACCTTGCTTGGGAATACCCGCATCCATATCCGCAATCAGCATTCCTTGGCGGGAGAATCGGAGTGCGCGATGCTATCGTGCTGTAAAATAGTGCTATTTCTCACACGAAACACTACTCGCTCGGGTAGCTTTTTTTTGCTATGATGCTCCATATATGTGGGCAATTCGCAGGAGACTCGCTATCGTTGGTGTCATCGTTGCATTTTTTATGATAACGGTGATCATTCCATTCGCGTACACTCATCGCGAGATCCCAACCTGTTTTGATGGCAAACAAAATCAGGGTGAACACGGGATAGACTGTGGGGGACCATGCACTATCTTCTGTAAGGCAGAAGCGAAAGACCTTAAGGTTATCTGGACCAAGGTGTTTCCCATCCGAGCCGGGCAATACGATGTCGTTGCGTATGTTGAGAATCCGAATTTTGAGATCGGCATCAAGAAGTTCAATTACACAACAAGACTGTACGATGAGTCTGGGGCAGTTGTCGCAAGCCGTGATGCGGAAGGATTTGCTCGTCCGAGTGAGCGCTTTGTGTTGTTTGCTGGCGGCTTGCTCACTGGTGACAAGGTTGCAAAGAATGGCAGCATAGAGATCAGCCAGAATTTCGACTGGATCAGTACGGTCAAGTCACCGACGCTTTTCTCTGTCACAGATAAGGAATTGGTCGGAGCAGATCAGAAGCCGAAGCTCACTGCAATGATCCACAACCTCACTCCCGACCTCTATCGTTACGTCGATGTTTCTGCGGTCATTTATGACAGCAAGAATAATCCCATTGGGGTTTCGAATACCACGGTCGAGAAGATCGACGGCGGAGGTACACAGAATCTCATCTTTACATGGCCGTCCGCGTTCGATTATGTAGCAGAAACGGAATCATGCGATGCTCCCGTTGACGTAGTTCTTGTCATTGATCGATCCGGCTCGATGCGTGAAGAGGATAAGATAGGACAGGCAAAATCCGCCGCGGAAGAATTCATTGATAGGCTTTCATCTCAAGATCAGGCAGCCGTGGTGACATTCGCCACTGAGGCATCGAATCCTCCCGACCAGTCGCTTTCTGATAACAAGACCCGCCTTAAAACTGCCATTGCTGCCGCGAATATCCATACTGATGGTCTACAGTATACGAATATCGCCGACGGACTTCGTCGCGCGATCGATGAGCTTGCGACTCAGCGTCATCGGGCGGAGTCACGACCCATCATCGTGATGCTCACAGACGGCATCCCGACAAGACCGACAGCCCCCGACAAAAAAGAGAATGAAGCCTACGCAGCAAAGGCTGCCGCTGATGTTGCCGTGCTCGCTAAGGCACAGAATATCTCGCTCTACACCATCGGCCTTGGTTCCGATCTCAATACAAAACTACTAGAAGATATTGCCACAGCGCCGGAGCAATTCTATCAGGCGGCGTCGGGGGCAGAACTCTCGACGGTGTATCAGAAGATATCAACGGCGATCTGCAAGAAGAATCCTTCTGTGGTTGAAATAATCCCTCGTATCAACAATGTTACTCCAACGCCTCAGACACCTTGATTGGCCTCTCCTACTGGCGACAGTACCGGTGCTAGGGGCTGGGCTGATTTCAATGTATGCATTCATCGGGCAGAACAACTATTTCGAAAAGCAGTTGTTCTGGATCGGCATTTCCTTTCTTGTTGCGATTGGGATCTCGCTGTTCGATGTCCGTGCACTACGAAGAACGAATATTATCCTCGGCATCTTCTTGGCCTTTTGCTCAGCGCTCCTCCTCCTTTTTCTTGTTGGTAGTGTTTTTAAGGGCGCAAGGGGGTGGTTCAATCTCGGATTCTTCGCGATCCAGCCTGCTGACCCAATGAAAGTGGTGCTTGTGTTGGTCTTGGCAAAATATTTCTCACGCCGCCATATTGAAATCGCCCACTTCAAGCATATCTTCGTGTCAGGACTCTATGCGATGGTGCCGTTCTTGCTTGTACTTGTTCAGCCTGATTTCGGCTCCGCTATCATCCTTTTTGCGATATGGTTCGGAATGACGGTGGTCTCAGGGATATCAAAGAAGCATCTGCTCATCGTGTTCGGGGTAGGAGTCATCGCATTTTTGGCCATGTGGCTATTCGTGCTCCAACCGTACCAAAAAGCTCGAATCAAGACATTCATCAATCCGCTTACTGATATCCGAGGAGCAGGGTACAACGCGTACCAGTCCACCATAGCAGTGGGGTCGGGCGAACTATTGGGGAAAGGTATCGGTTTCGGAACTCAGTCACGACTTAAGTTCCTTCCGGAATATCAGACGGATTTCATCTTCGCTTCATTCGCAGAAGAGTGGGGATTTGTCGGAGTGCTCCTCCTCTTGCTTTGTTATGGGGTCATCATCTGGAGGATACTTGCGAATGCTGCACTTGGAGCGACCAATTTCGAAACATTGTTCGCTCTCGGGTTTGCGATATTCCTTATGACACAACTTTCGATCCATATCGGTATGAATATGGGGCTTCTTCCGGTCACTGGTCAGACTCTCCCGTTCATGAGCTACGGTGGGTCGCATCTCGTCACCGAGTTCGCTGGTATCGGACTCCTAATGGGGATGAGGAAATATGCACGGGTTTCACATCCAGAACGCATGAAGAACGAATTTCTGGGTATTTAGTCCAGTTTGAGCGATCTACTTGTCATAAATGTGCTCGACCCAAAGAGTAGTAGGGAGACTACAACTCTTTGGGCACTGTGCATTTATGACTTCGCATCTCATCTCAAACTGGACTAAATACAGAAGAGTTGTTGCCTCGTGATTCATCGAAAAGAGAAATCAAATCACAATTGTTGCGTCTTAGTCTAGGCGAGGCTGAGAAGAGTATGGATGCTTGATGCGGTATAATATCAAAATATGATTCTGAAGTATTCGTCGTCGCTACTCTTCCCGCTCTTCTCCGGGGTATTGCTTGTGCTGACATCACCGATGTTCGATGTTTGGCAACTTATGATGGTTGCGCTCATTCCGTATTTTCTTTTCGTATTGGCATCAGAACGAGTGGTGAAGATCATATTCGGGACGTTGCTTTTCGCTGTGCCATACTGCCTAGCGGAGGGGGCCCCATTCTTTCATTTGGCGGGAACATGGTGGACGAAAGGAAGTACTATACTCGGTATGCCGAGTATGGTGGCTTATCCTGTAGGAATTTTCACCATCGCACTTGCTGCTGCATTGTTCTACTTTGTCCCGATCATCACTTATGCACCGTTGCGACGAAAAGGAATATTCTCTCCGCTCATCTTCTCACTATCATTTGCACTTGCGGATTATCTGCGCGCAATGATCCTTTTTGGTGGGTACACATTCGGAACGATGGGGTATGCACTCATTAAAACGACCTACCTGAAACATGTCGCAGCAGTTACAAGTGTTTTTGGGCTGACCTTCGTAGCGGCGCTCTTTTCGTCGTGGTGCGCACTTCTGCTCTATCGTTTTTTCTCGCTACAAGGAAATATCTTCGTACGAATCCGCTCGATAGCGAGCTCAAGATGGGAAAGGAGAGAAACATTGCTTGTTGTGCTCGCATTTCTATCCATGTTCGTTTTTGGAGCAGTCCGTGAAATAAAGGGTGTGCCATCAGTACCTCCAATGAGAGTTGCAGTCATTGCTTCGACAATAAAGACTGAAAAAAGCATCAGCGAAGAATCATATTGGCTGTATCGTAATCTGTTGCTTCGTTCGCTTGCCAAAGAACCCGATCTCATCGTGCTCCCAGAGAATGTGTTCCCATACTTCATCATCGATGAGCATACAGGTTCCATTGTTGAGCATCCGATAGTTATGATCCCACAAGCCGAAGCGCTGCTCGGTGATTTCGTGGCACTCTCGAAAGCACATGCGAGTACCACATTCGTCGTTCCGACCCACACGCAGCGGGATAAGGATACATTCAATAGCATCCTTATCTATCAGGGAGGAAACATCGTAGGGACATATCACAAGCGTTACCCTGTCCCATTCACTGAATATGCACCCCTTGGACTAAAGTTGTCGTTGTTTGAATACATTAGCAGGGGAGAACCTCGACAGACACTTATGATCAATGGGGCGGCTTTTGACTCGGCGATATGTTCAGAAATTGATCATATTCCGTTCCGAACGTACGGAGCTGCGTTCATTCTCTCTCCCTCGAATGACTCAGCGTTGAACGGTCATGAGGTAATAGAGATGCATGACCGTAATGCCCGTATGCGTGCTCTTGAGAGCGGTGCGTATATGTTCAGATCGACCAGGGGAGGAATATCGAGCGTCATAGACCCTTATGGCCGTCCACTTGCATCACTGCAAAATATGAACGACGTGATCGTTGTCGATGTACACTAACCCCATGCGCGCACTTCAGTATAGTCATTCGTTCGCATTTCCTCTTGTCGCTGGACTCCTGCTTTCACTTGCTCTTCCTTGGGTAGGATTCACTTTTCTTGTGTGGGTCGCTCTCGTTCCGCTGCTCTTGTTTGTTTCCGACCCGCGAGTTTCGTTCATTCGCGCATCTTCCGTTGGGGGGGTCGTGTTGTTCTGCCATATGCTTGTTGTCGCGTATCCTCTGATGCACATTGAGGGCATGTGGTGGGCCGGGACGCATGAGCTAGAGAGATATGTTCATGAAAATATGCAGTTTACTATCGGCATGGTCATTGCAGCGCTTTGGCGTGCGCTCTGTTTCCTTCCGATCGTATTCATCGCGAGACGTTTTGTGAGAATACGATATGGGCCGATCGTCATCGCGAGTAGCTGGGTGCTCATTGAGTGGGCGTTCGCGACATACGGACTATGGGGGTATAGCGCAGGAGCACTGGGGTACTCGCTCATTAACACCATGTATGAAAAGCACGTCGCATCGTTCGGCAGCGTTTATCTCCTTTCGTTCTTGGTGGTGTTGGTGAACAGTGTGATCGCGACATACTTTTCCGTACGAAAAAAAACTGATAGGGAATTGCTGAGATTTATTGCCCCGATACTCCTATTGCTTGTATCGGTGTCATGTTTCGGCTTCATCAGGGTGCATACGCCGATACATGGCACACCAGTCCGAGTTGCGGTGATTGGCAGCTCCCTTTCTACAGAAGCGAGCGTCACAGAAGCAGGATATCGATCATATCGAAAACAACTGGTCAGTGCATTTACGGAGAACCCAGAACTGATCGTCTTTCCCGAGAATGTGTTCCCGTACTTTGTCTTGAATGAAGAAGACGGAACTCTTGTAGATCATACCTTGGTCAACTTCGCGAATCGAAATGACCTCTATGCTGACCTCTTGGCACTTTCGCGTGCGCAGAGCAGTACAACGCTCGCAGTAGGAATGCATACCATGCACCATGGTCGTTATTTCAATTCGGTCGTTTATATTAAGAATGGTGCTCCAATCGGGTATTACAGGAAACGCATGCTAGTTCCGTTCACTGAATATGTTCCTTTTCGTCTCCCACTCTCTCTCCCGATTCGATTCAGCAACGGGGAAGACGAGCAATACTTTATATTCAACGGCATTCGTTCCGGCTCGCTCATTTGTTCGGAAATTGCAGACACGAACATCAACATGAAGGGTGTCTCGCTTATCATTGCGCCTTCGAACGACAGTGTGTTCGAAGGGCAATACGCCGCTCCAATGCATCAGATCATGGCACTGATGCGCGCAATCGAACACGGTGCGTACTTGCTTCGAGCAAATAAGGGCGGGGCCTCGAGTATCATCGATCCTTACGGAAATGTGCTTGCCAGTACCATCGATGGCGTTATTTTTGCAACTATTCAAGTGGGCAAATGACGCTAGCCCTGTCGATAGAGAGTCAATGTTTCCTTGACCATCGTCTCGATGTTGAATCTTCCTTCGATCCGTTCTTTGATCGCAAGACCGAACTCTTCACGCCGGTCTTTGTGTTCGATAAGGTATGAGAGAGCACGCGCCACTTCTCCGGAGTTCTTTGACTGGATCAGGATACCCGAGTGCATGTCATCGATCACTTCAGGAATCCCACCCACAGCGGTGGCAACGACCGGAAGTCCCGCGTTTCCCGCCTCGAGAATAGCATATGGGAACCCCTCCTTTGTGGAAGTGAAAAGGAAAATATCAAACGCTGAAAGTAGTGTGCTTGCATCTGTTTTGAACCCTACAAAAAAGACCGAGCCTGTAAGCCCGAGCGTCTCACGCTGTGCTTCGAGCGACGTGCGCTCCTCACCTTCACCGATCACAACAAAAATGAACGGTTGCACAGTCTGTTTCTTGAGTTGCGCAAGTCCTTCAAGGGCATAGGAAAGGCCTTTGTTCTTGTGGAGTTCCGCAATCGTTCCGATGACCAGAGGTTTCTTCGACATGATTTCAGCTGTTTGCTCCCCGAACAATTCGGCGCGCGCAGCATGCCTTGCAAGAAGTTTGAGTTTGCCTATCCCATTATAGATGACGGACATGTTTCTTCGCGCAAAAGGGAGTACAGACACTTCTTCTTTTGTTCGTTCCGATACTGCAATCGTACGATGTGCTAGCATGATGGTCGCCCAGTGTGCCCCTCCTATCATGAAGCGCTGCCAGTCCGGACGTTCTTCATTGAGTGCCCAGCCGTGTCCCGTAAAGATGATACGGATCGGCTTACGCTTGCTTCCAAATATGCGCATGATATGGATACGACCGTTCTCGATCCTGCTCGCCGCTCCACCGATCCCACCGATCTTTGAGCTGTTGAGATGAACGACATCGGGAGCACATCTGCGGAGTAACCCTAAGAGCTTTGCAAAGATTCGTAAGTCACGGAACGGATCTACGTCGCGGGCAAGGCCGGTGAGACTTACTGTTGGGATGCCTTCCACACTCAGCTTTTTTGCTAGTGTTCCTTCGCCGCCGAATCCGACGGTAATCCTGCACCCCTCTTTCTGGAGCTTGGTTGCTAGGTCAAAGACGTAACGCTGGGCTCCCCCGAAGTTCGACTTGGTGATCAGATACAAGATGCTGAGTTTATTGTCGTTTTCCTCCATGAATGCCTATAACTATACCATTCCCTGATAAGTCGTCTTGTGCCACGAAGAGTATTTCCAATTTCATCTCCCTCCGGTCATGAAATTGTAGGTCGCTTCCTTTTGGGTGCCTATTTTGTTATCGTTTCCATATGAGAAAAATGCCTTCTCCGCAGATATTCCTGATCTTTCTTGGTGATCTAGTCGCTCTGTATCTTTCGCTCTGGGTAACACTGGCTCTCCGCTATGTTGAGCTGCCCAGTCGGGAGCTATTTATGATCCATGCCGTGCCGTTCTCGTATCTCTTTGTTGTGTGGGTACTGGTTTTCTATGTCGCGAACCTGTATGAGCCTCATACTGTCGTACTCAAGTCCCGCATCCCCGCGGTGATCCTGAATGCTCAGGCCGTCAATAGTACGATTGCCGTACTTTTCTTCTATTTCATCCCCGCTTTCGGAATCGCTCCGAAGACGATGCTTTTCCTATATCTTGCAGTCTCCCTCGCACTGATCTCAGCGTGGCGCATATTCGGAGTACAATTTCTTAAACTGCGTACAAAGGAACACGCGGCACTGATCGGTTCAGGCACTGAGACACACGAACTATACCGCGCGGTGAACGACAGTCCTTTCTACCCGATGCAATTCCTCACGTGGGTAGATCTCGAGAAGCTTGACGGTATCGATTTCGATGACGAGGTGCTCAGTCGCATCTACAGCGAGGAGGTCAGCCTCATTGTTGTTGATATCGAAAATGAGAAGGTTTCTCCAATTCTGCCGAAACTGTATAATCTGATCTTCTCACATGTGCGTTTTGTCGATCAGTATCGTATCTATGAAGACATCTTCGACCGCATCCCGCTTTCTTTGGTTGGATACAGTTGGTTCCTTGAGAATGTCTCATCTCGCGCGCATTTCGGCTACGACGTCTGGAAGCGAACACTCGATATCACCCTTTCACTCATTCTTATCATTCCTACCGTCATCATCCTTCCTTTTGTTGCGATCATTTCAGCTGCGACAATGCCGGGCCCCATCTTTTTCCGCCAGGAACGTGTCGGGAGAGGGAATAGACCGATCCATATATTGAAATTACGGACTATGACCATGAAGAATGACCCATCCGGGCATCGCGTCACCCGTTTTGGGAAGTTCCTCCGCAAGTCCCGCATCGATGAGTTGCCGCAGCTATGGAATGTACTCATGGGGGATCTCTCACTCATCGGTCCGCGTCCTGAGGTCCCTGAATTAGTGAAGGTCTATACCGGCGAGATACCGTACTACAACATGCGGCATTTACTCACTCCAGGCCTCTCGGGTTGGGCACAAGTGCATCACATGAATCATCCGCATCATGCTGCGGACGTCGTCGAGACACGCAACAAGCTTTCTTATGATCTCTATTATCTCAAGAATCGTTCGCTTGCACTCGACATCAAGATCGTCCTCAAGACGATAAAGACCCTCGTCTCTCGCACCGGTATGTAGGTGGTGTTTTTGCGATTTTCAGGTAGAGTATGCGTACTATGCGCATCAATCAATTCTTGGCACAGGTATTGGGTATTTCACGCCGTGCAGCCGATAAGGAGATCGAAGGAGGCTTTGTCCGTATCGGGAAGAACAAGGCAAAACTCGGTGACCAAGTCGGAGAAAAAGACGTCGTGCAATATCGTGGAGAAGTACTGGTCAACACCAAGCTCAATCCTACCACCGTGATGCTGAATAAGCCGGAGGGGTACATCACTTCGCGAAAGCGGGATGAGACCAGCTCTCCGACAGTCATGGAGCTACTCCCTGATGACCTTCAACATCTTCGTCCAGTCGGAAGACTCGACAAGGAGTCATGCGGACTCCTCCTCCTTACCGATGACGGTGCTCTCCTTTACCGCAGTAAACATCCGAAATTCGAGATCGAAAAAGAGTACATCGTCGAATTCGAGACTCCACTCTCACAGATGGAAATGAATATGTGGAAACAGGGAATGAAGCTCATCGACGGCATCGCACGCGCGGACAAAATCACCAAAGAAGGCAAACGATATCGCGTCATACTCCACCAAGGGAAGAATCGTCAGATCCGTCGCATGGCAGGAAAGACTGGGAATAAGGTGAACTATCTTGAGCGTGTGCGTTCCGGAGACGTGTCGCTCGGCAATCTCCGCACAGGAGAATGGAAAAAAATTCCAAATAAAAAATAAACGACATGAAGGACAAGCAGATCAAAAAACTCATCGAACAAGAAATAAAACGAGAGCGTAAGGTCGTGAATCTTATTGCTTCCGAAAATTTCGTCTCGACGGATGTGCTCAGCGCGTTGGGTTCGGTTCTGACAAACAAGTATTCAGAAGGGTATCCTGGAAAGCGCTATTATGGAGGCAATCAGGTCATCGATGAAGTAGAGCAACTTGCCCAGTCTCGAGCACTGAAGCTATTCGGACTTTCGGGAAAACATTGGCACGTGAACGTCCAGCCGCTCTCTGGATCACCCGCGAACCTTGCTGTATTTACCGCCCTTCTCCCTCACGACGGAACAGGGAAGATCATGGGAATGAGTCTTGCGCACGGCGGACATCTTACCCACGGACATGCAGTATCTGCAACCGGAAAGTTCTGGAGACAGATACCTTATGGCGTATCAAATAAAACAGAAAGACTCGACTATGACGAGCTTGCACGTATTGCCAAGAAAGAGAAACCTCACATCATCGTTGCCGGCTTTACTGCGTACTCGAGGAAGATCGATTGGAAAAAATTCAGGTATATTGCAGATACGGTCGGGGCGTATCTCATGGTGGACATGTCCCATATCTCGGGACTTGTTGCCGGGGGAGCACACTCGTCACCGTTCCCGTATGCGGATATTGTCACGACCACAACACACAAGACGCTTCGAGGTCCACGTGGGGCGATGATCTTCGCAAAAAAAGACGAACGTAAACTTGATGAGAAGATAGACAAAGCGGTGTTCCCGGGTCTTCAGGGCGGTCCTCATGAAAACGCAATCGCCGCTATTGCAGTGGCATTACGAGAAGCTAGTGAAGCCAAATTCAAAACATACGCAAAGCAGATCATAAAGAATGCTCAGGCACTCTCCTCTAAGCTCTCTCGTCTCGGCTGGAGAATCGTCTCTGGTGGCACCGACAACCATCTCCTGCTTGTCGATACATGGAAGAATGGAATATCGGGGAAAGAGGCGTCAGAGAGACTTGAAGTAGCGGGCATCATCGTCAACATGAACACGATCCCGTTCGATACGCGTAAACCAACAGACCCTTCAGGTATCCGTATCGGTACTCCCGCAGAGACAACACGAGGAAAGAAAGAAAAAGATATGATCATGCTTGCAAAAAAGATCGACAGTGTGCTTCGGAAAGACCCGCGCAAACGCTAACCCATGACAATCGACGGTAAGTCCATCGCTCAGTCTGTTTATGAAAAACTCGCACGCGCGATAGCTGTGTTCCCGCGTTCTCCACGTGTCGATATTGTCATCGTAGGAGATAATCCCGTAGTTGAGAGTTTTGTCAGAATAAAAAAGAGCGCTGCGCAGCGGCTCAATATAGCCATGATTGAGCATCGTTTCTCGGATGCGGTCACCGAAGATACGCTGAAAGAAGAAATCAGAAAGATCGCCGGTATTGAAGAAAGTGATGGCTTGCTCGTACAGCTGCCGCTCCCAGAGAAGATCAATGTGCAGGCGATTCTCGACGTGATTCCTGTTGAAAAAGATGTCGACGTGCTCTCGACCCATGCCATCGCATTGTTCGCAGACGAGAAGGCCAAAATCATTCCACCAGTTGCTGGGGCAGTAAAAGAGATACTCGATAGTTGCAACAAGCATGTTGTCGGCAAAGAAGTACTTGTGCTCGGTTTCGGTAGACTTGTCGGCAAACCGGTTTCGATCTTGATGCGACATAATGGTGCTCATGTGACAGTCATCGACAGACCTGTTCCTGACCTTGCGCAGTTGGTCAAAGAATCCGAAGTCGTCATCAGTGGGGTAGGTTCACCGAAGCTCATCACTCGGGCAATGGTACTTCCGACGCACGTACTCATAGATGCGGGAACGAGCGAGTCAGGGGGGAAAGTCGTCGGTGACATTGACCCACATGCCGGTGAGATTGCAGACATATTCACGCCTGTTCCCGGAGGAGTCGGCCCTGTTACAGTTGCGATGCTCTTCAAGAATCTTTGCATACTCGCAAAAGAGCGAATGAAGAATGAGTGATTTGTGCGACACAGTGGTAGAATGTCGGGATGCTTGAGTCATTCAATCTTGATTTACTGCTCGCGTGTTATGGTGTGGCGACGAGCAATGCATTCTTCTCAGGACTTGCAGTCTTTTTCGCAGAGTGGTTCCCGTATCTCGTCGTTTGCTCAGTCGTGCTGTATGAAATATTCGCAAGTGACAAAGAGCATGAGATCATCCCGAGCATCATTCGTACGCTATTGCCCGCCCTCCTTGCTTGGTTCATCGTCACGCTGATCAAATTCGTTCATCCCGAGGGGAGGCCTTTCACCGGAGACCTAGGTATCGTCCCGCTTATCGATGTCTCTGATCCGTTTGGGTCATTTCCGTCCGGACATTCGGCTGCGTTCGGTGCACTTGCTGGAGCGATGTTAGGAAATAAATTCCATGCTTGGAAGTGGTACCTTGTTTCGGCTATCTGTATCGCCGTCGCACGTGTGGCAGTAGGTGTGCATTGGCCCACGGATGTCTTGGTCGGGCTTTTGTTCGGTCTTTGTGTCGGTTTTCTGGTCGCTCGCCCGCTTGCGATGATCGCGCGAGTGAAAGGGAACACCTGACTTTGTCTTTACAGATGTATTTTTCTGTTTTATCGTTTCCACGTTCTTTTTTCTTGAGCCATTAGCCTGATTAATGCGGTTACAAAAAACAAGAGCGAGGGGGAAGCATTATTTCATCCTACGTTCACCTGCGTTCGAAATTGAGCGTTAGGTAAGCATAGAGCAGCAGTACCTTGTAAAATATTTTTTTTACAAAAAAACATTTTACTTATTCACACATTTGATATTCCTCAGCAATCAACGTGTAGAAATATTGCTAAAATATTCATATCGGGCAAATTTTCCGCAAGTGTAATGCTTGCGGTGGCGCCCTTTGGAGAATGCAACTTTGGAGTGAAACAACCCCCCGCATCTGGATACGCAGAATCATCGC